>NZ_JALDVP010000010.1:0-23192 GCF_023110115.1 Streptococcus sp. oral taxon 431
TGATGTCTTTTCTGCTTTTTCTTTTGGCAAAAAATAACATTAGGATAATAAGTAAGTCTACGGCTGTCCCAGAATACAGGATTATTGAAGTAACAACATTTTGAATCATAAAATACCTCATTCAAATATATTTTTGAATGTATTCTAACATTAAACTTTGTAGATGTCAACTTCAGATCCATCAAAGTATAGATAAGAAGGTAGAGATTGGACTGAAATATAGTGAAATGTATTAAAATTGAAAAAAGAAAAAACGCTTGAAATCAGAGTTTTTCTTATGTATTGATTCGTATTGAATGCTTACTTCACTTCTGTAAAAATTAACTTCTACACCTACAAAGCTTATTCTGACAGACTTTATAACAGTCTAAGAAAAAAGAAAAGATTCATACAGTATCTAGATTTTCCAAAGATTCTTTATCATCAAATATTGTTAACGAAGCTATCCAAACCAAATCCGATGCATTGCTTCAAAGAATTCTTTAGTTGTTTGACTATCAAGGGCTTTTATTAAAAAATTTTTTCAAATAATTACCACATTGACACATAAAATTCTTGCTTTCTAAATTTAAGTGTGATATATTTATAACATAACATTTAAATGTTATATATTTATAATACAAAAAAGGAGTCTATCATGAAAAAAAGTCAAAAAATGCTTGGCCTCATTGCAATGATTGCCGTAGCTCTCTTTATTGATTTTATTGTTTTATTTGGTTCTAATCTTAGTTGGGGACCCAAGTTAGTTATTGCTGGTATTTCAGTGTCAGGTCAAATTATAGCTATATGGAGCTGGCTACATAAGAGTCAGAAAGGTAAGAGAAAGATTATTTTTGACTTGTCTGCTAAGCTTTACACGATACTTGTGTCTGCAGCAAGCATTTTTTATACAGTAGGGATTTGGGTTTCGACCCCAAGCGAAAGTTCTGGTATTAAAGAATGGATTTTGGGAATTGGCCTCGTTATTGAAGTGATTGTATTTGGTTTTTTCTGTTTGAAAAATGTCAAGGAAACTCCGGACGAACGCTTTTATGCTAATTTAGCCAAGACAGCTAGCTTGATGTTTGTTTTTATACTAGGCGCACTGATGATTCTAGCAGTTATCATTGGGTATATAGGGTCTCTCACTCTTCACATGGGCCAGATCTTTATTAGCATAGCAGCCTTGATTTTCATCTTTGCGGTTGTCTATTTTATCTTGGAACGGAGAGGATAAGCATGGCCAAAGAAAGCAAGATTATTACTAATCTCAAATCTATTCGTGAGTCCACAGGCATGACCCAGCAGGAGTTAGCCGACCTCATCGGCATGCGACGCGAGACAATTCTGCACTTGGAAAATAACCGTTACAATCCTTCGCTGGAAATGGCTCTTAAAATTGCTCAAGTTTTTGATTTGAAAGTAGAAGACCTCTTTGAACTCAGACAGAAAGAGGAAGCATAATTCTTTTCGAGACCTAGTATTAAGTTCATTGATTAATTAGGAATTGAAGCCGAAAGAAAAAATCCTTTGAAAATGTGCTCTTTTAAAATATAGTAATTCTTATGGCATTGATATCCCAAAACATTTAGATACGCTTGTTGAAAAAGGATATGCTAATATCGAAACCGCCTTTGACTCGCTTTACCATCTAAATGCTACTATGAAAAAGAGTATCCTTAAAAAGAAGGGTGTTACTGGACTCTCCAAGATGAAGGCCACCGAATTGAATCAAGCACTTCATGATCATTTTTCAGAAGAAGAATTAGCTAACCGCTTTTCGATTCGTGGCTATAAACTAACTCCAAAAGGTGAACAAGCTCTCAAAGACCATCAAGTAATCATTGACCGCCATCCTAAAAAGAATCTTTAATCAACCAAAGCTGGTTGATTTTTTTGACTGTAGAAATTTCGTACCATTATTTTTCCAGTGGCTTATATGTACACCAACCACTTACATTTGAAATCCCCTTTCTTTTACGGTACAATAGTAAAAATGATTTTTGAAAGGACTAATATGAAAAAATTAGCTACACTACTACTCATTTCAACTTTTGCTCTTGGTGGATGCACAAGCATCCAACGTGCACTTCGTGGTGATGATTACGTGGATTCTAAAATTGCTGCTGAAGAGAGTTCGAAAGTTGCTGCCCAAGCAGAAAAAGATTTGAAAGACGCCTTAACAAATGAAAATGCTAACTTCCCTCAACTTTCTAAGGAAGTAGCTGAAGATGAGGCTGAAGCTATCCTTCACACAAGTCAAGGTGATATTCGTATCAAACTCTTTCCAAAGTTAGCTCCTCTAGCAGTTGAAAATTTCCTAACTCACGCTAAAGAAGGTTACTACAATGGCGTTACCTTCCATCGTGTAATAGATGGCTTTATGATTCAAGGTGGAGATCCAAAAGGAAATGGTACGGGAGGCCAATCTATCTGGCATGGTAAGGATAATACCAAGGATACTGGAACAGGTTTTAAAAATGAAATTTCTCCATATCTCTATAATATCCGTGGTTCTCTATCTATGGCCAATACTGGTCAACCAAATTCAAATGGTAGCCAATTCTTCATTAACCAAAGTACAACAGACTATTCATCTAAACTTCCTACAAGTAGCTATCCTAAGAAAATTATCGAAGCCTACAAAGAAGGTGGAAATCCTACTCTAGATGGGAAACACCCCGTCTTTGGTCAAGTAATTGATGGGATGGACGTAGTAGATAAAATTGCCAAGGCTGAAAAAGATGAAAAGGATAAACCAACTACTGCTATCACTATCGACAGTATCGAAATTGTTAAAGACTACGATTTCAGTAAACAATAACACCATTAACTATAACTATAAGGAGATGTTAAAATGATTCTATTTTGGGGGTCAAAAGGTTATCAAAAAGTGTTGGGAAATACACAAACTGCTATCGAGTGTGGCCATTGTAACAATGTTGGTACTTGGGAAATTACGGAATACGGACGTAAGTTTACTCTTTACTGGATTCCACTCTTTCCTTACGGAAAAACTTATTTCGTTTCTTGCCCGATTTGTCACTATGGAAAAGAAATTCAAAAGTCTGAGATTGAAACCTATTTGAATTACTAGTCAAAAAGCCAAGTCACACAGACTTGGCTTTTTCCTATTCTAGTTTTGCGAGCTTCTCTTTTTATGTTAGCTCATTGAAATCCCAGATTTGATCCATCCAACCTTCATAGAAGTCTGGTTCGTGGCAAACCATAAGGATAGAGCCTTTATATTCTTTCAAAGCACGTTTGAGTTCGTCCTTGGCATCCACATCCAAGTGGTTGGTAGGCTCGTCAAGAACAAGGACATTGTTCTCACGGTTCATCAAAAGACAGAAACGAACCTTGGCTTGTTCTCCACCTGATAGAACTTGAATCTGGCTTTCGATATGCTTCGTTGTCAAACTACAGCGGGCAAGGGCTGCTCGAACTTCTGCTTGGTTGAGAGCTGGAAAGGCATTCCAAACTGCTTCTAAAGGTGTCTGGCGATTGCCACCTTCCACTTCTTGCTCAAAGTAGCCGAGTTCTAGATAATCACCACGTTCAACTTCACCAGCAATTGGAGGAATGATGCCCAAGAGACTCTTCAAGAGGGTTGTTTTCCCGATACCATTGGCACCAATAATGGCAACCTTCTGATTGCGTTCAAAGGTAAGATTTAATGGTTTTGTAAGTGGGCGATCGTAACCAATCTGCAAATCCTTGGCTTGGAAGATAAAGCGACCTGGTGTACGAGCTGGTTTAAAATCAAAGGACGGTTTTGGTTTCTCACTTTGAAGCTCGATAATGTCCATCTTATCCAATTTCTTCTGACGAGACATGGCCATGTTACGAGTTGCGACACGCGCCTTATTACGGGCTACGAAATCCTTGAGATCAGCAATTTCTTTCTGTTGACGCTCATAGGCTGCTTCCAGCTGCGATTTCTTCATGGCATAGACTTCTTGGAACTGGTAGTAATCGCCAGAGTAGCGTGTCAACTGTTGGTTTTCTACATGATATACGATATTGATCACATCATTGAGGAATGGAATATCGTGCGAAATAAGAACAAAGGCATTCTCATAGTTCTGAAGATAACGCTTGAGCCAGTCAATATGTTCGGCATCGAGATAGTTGGTCGGCTCGTCCAGAAGCAAGATATCTGGCTTTTCAAGGAGGAGTTTTGCCAAAAGTACCTTGGTTCTTTGTCCACCTGACAAGGCTGTTACATCCGTATCCATCCCAAAGTCCATGACACCAAGGGCACGCGCTACTTCATCAATCTTGGCATCCAAGGTATAGAAATCACGACTTTCCAAACGATCTTGAAGTTCTCCAACTTCTTCCATCAATGCATCAATATCAGCTCCCTCTTCTGCCATTTCCATGTAGAGATCATTGATACGAGCTTCGGCTTTGAATAATTCGTCAAAGGCTGTACGCAAAACATCACGCACGGTTTGACCTTCTTTGAGCACAGCATGCTGGTCCAGGTAACCTGCTGTCACGTATTTAGACCATTCCACTTTACCTTCATCAGGTAACATTTTTCCAGTCACGATGCTCATGAAGGTTGATTTCCCTTCACCATTAGCACCGACCAGACCGATATGTTCACCTTTGAGGAGACGGAAAGACACGTCTTCAAAAATCGCACGGTCTCCAAAACCGTGACTCAAATTTTTAACTTCTAAGATACTCATTCTAATTCCTTATCTTGTTTCTATGTAGTAGTTTATAAAGGACCCAGGCTAGGTAGCCACCTAAAGTATTGGTCCATAAATCATCAATCTCAAAGACCCGATTGAAATCAAAGAAAAAGTCTAAAACTAGCTGTGTGCACTCGATGCTTAAGCTCAATAAAAAGCTTAACAAAATCACTCTCTTCGTTTTTCTTAGACTAGGGATGAGATAGAGAAGCTGGAAAATTAAAGGGAAGAGCAAGAGGATATTTAAAGCATTTTGTAAAAAAATCCAAAATAGCTGTAAAAAGCTGGTTACTTCTCCCAGATTCCAAAGGGAGTTAAAAGGCGTCAAAAGAAAAACCAGGCGTCCAAAAGTTTGAATACCTGGAGTTTCCACTCCTGTAGGAAGTTGAGGCTGGGGAGTAAAACAAAAACAGACGATACAAAGACTGTATAACACGATTCCCAGGCTTAGTAATTTTTTTCGATTCATCTTATGGATTTACTTCAGCTACTGCTTTTTGGCGGTCACGCTTCATGGTATTTGAACGCAATTGTCCACATGCTGCATCGATATCAGTACCATGTTCCTGACGAACAACACAGTTGATGCCTTTCTTCTTGAGCGTATCATAGAAGGCCATCACGCGCTCTTTAGGACTACGGCTGTATTGGTCATGTTCACTAACTGGGTTGTAAGGAATCAAGTTGACATATGACAATTTCTTGATATTTTTGAGCAATTCTGCCAACTCAAGCGCTTGTTCGACTCCATCATTGACTTCATTCAACATGATGTACTCAAAAGTCACTCGGCGGTTAGTTGTCTCGATGTAATACTCAATCGCTGCAAAGAGTTTTTCAATTGGGAAGGCACGGTTAATCTTCATGATGCTTGAACGAAGTTCATTGTTTGGCGCATGAAGTGAGACAGCAAGGTTAACCTGTACACCTTCATTAGCAAACTCACGGATTTTGTGGGCCAAACCTGAAGTTGATACAGTGATATGGCGAGCACCGATAGCCATCCCCTTATCGTCATTGATGGTACGGATAAAGTTCAAAACGTTATTATAGTTATCAAATGGCTCTCCGATACCCATTACAACGATATGGCTTACACGTTCATCTTGTCCACGTTCGTCAAAATATTTTTGAACCAACATAATCTGGGCAACGATTTCCCCGTTATTGAGGTCACGTTGCTTCTTGATCAAACCTGATGCACAGAAGGTACAACCGATATTGCATCCTACTTGAGTTGTTACACAGACTGACAAACCATAGTGTTGACGCATCAGCACTGTCTCAATCAGCATCCCATCTGGCAACTCAAAAAGATACTTCACAGTACCATCTGCTGACTCTTGAACAATACGTTGTTTCAAGGGATTGACTACAAACTGTTCGTTGAGCTTGGCAATCAAATCTTTTGACAAGTTGGTCATTTCTTCAAATGTCTGAACACGTTTACGGTAAAGCCACTCCCAGATTTGATCCGCACGGAATTTCTTTTCGCCCTGTTCCAAGACCCATTCTTGCATTCCTTGACGAGTTAAACTATAAATCGACGGTTTCATCTTTTCTCCTTATTCTCTAATCTTTCTGACGGATGACGAAATGACGTTGTCCCTTTTCTTCATTCTGGGGTTTCTGTTCTTTACGACGTCGTCTATTTCTCTTGTCCGTATGATTTCTTTTCTTATTTTGAGAAGACTTCTTCCCTTTACGGTTGTCTTTCTCTTCTTCTTTCTTGCGCATTTTTTGGTCAAATGGTGCTCGTTTAGGAGTCTCATTTTCTAAGACAAAGTAGGCACATCCATAGCTACAATACTCGAGTAGGTAATCTTGTAAACGACTGATTTTCTCGAGAGATTCTTCAGCTCGCTCATTCTTGTAGAATCCTCGCAAGCGCAACTGTTCATTACTCCAGTCTCCTACAATATAATCATACTTGTTTAAAACTTCCGAAAAGCGTTGAGTAAAAGCTGTTGCATCAAAAGCGTCCTTACTATTTTCAACCAAATTAAAGGAAAAACCTTCAGCCTCAACTTTATCTCCAGATAGATGAAATTCAGGACCAGGGAATTTATTGTAATTGTATAATTCAGGTGCAATTTCTTTACGCATAATATTCCTTTTTAACGTTTACTTAATACTCTATTTTACCATATTTTTGCCATATTTACATCTTTTGATTTAAAATGAAAAAAGTCTGACGATTTAAGCATTGATTAGCTAAATCTTGTTCCAAGTTTATAGAAAAAGAAAAAACTGGGCATTCCCCAGTTTTTTATGATTACATGTAAAGTAATTTGAAAAGTGCTACAGCGGCAATAGCAGCAGCAATCGGTGCAACTACTGGTACCCAAGCATACCACCATTTTGAATCACCCTTGTGCTCACCAAGGATTGATTTAGGAAGTACTGCGTGAAGAAGACGTGGTCCAAAGTCACGAGCTGGGTTCAAACCTGGTCCTGAAGGTCCACCAAGTGATGTAACCAAGGCCATTACTAGGAAACCAAGTGCCAAGTGTGCGATACCAAGACCTGGTGACAAGAATGGAGCTACTTGAGTTTTTGCTTGTTCAAGAGCTGCAGTAACTTGTTCTTGAGGAATTGTTTGACCTTGAGCAGTCGCTTGAGCTACTTGATCATTAATTGTCGCCTGAGCTTTCGCTACTAATTCAGCACCAAAGAAGTTTTTAGTCAAACCAAGTGCTGCAAAGAACAGAACAAATGATCCAATAAACTCATTGATAAATCCATTCACAGTTGCTGCATAACGTGATTCTTTTGTACCGTGGTCCAAACTTGAAATCGTTGAGAAAGATCCCAAGATGTTATTTGGATTTTCCGTCTTCAAGTAGTATGGACGGTGAGTCGCAACAACCAAGGCTTGTCCGAAGATTGCTCCCAAAACTTGTGCGATGATGTAAAATGGTACTTGTGCCCAAGGGAAGAGACCGCTAACTGCAAGTCCAAGAGTGAAAGCTGGGTTGATGTGGTTACCAGAAACGTTACCAAACATCAAAGCAGGGATCATAACCCCCATACCGTAACCAACAGCGATAACGAGCCAGCCACTTTGGTGACCTTTCGTACCTTTAAGTTCAACGTTGGCAACTGCACCATTTCCCAAGATAATCAAGATGGCTGTTCCCAAAAATTCAGTGGCATATTTGACTGCCCATGTGAAATCCATTGATAGATTCTCCTTAATATTTTTTAGACAATCCCTATTCTATCAATTTTTAAACCTTTTAGCAACAGATTTTCTAAAAGAATCCAAGGGGAAAACGCTTTTATTTCAAGTCTACAAAAAAGACCTAACAAACGTCCTTTGTTAAGTCCAAATTTTAATTATTCTTGACGCTGACCAAAGTCCTTAATCATCTGTTCCATTTCTTCACGACTTGGTGTCGTAAGCATATAGAGATAGTCTCCTTGCAATTCAGCAAAGGCTGCTGGCATGACCTTCTTGACCTTAAACTGCTGACCGTATTTAGCAAGTAAGTCTTCTTCTGAATAAACATAGTTGGCATTGGCGCGACGAGATGTTGCCAAGCAATACTGGGTTTCAAATGGAGACTCTGGGAATGCTTCACCTGCTACGATAGCAGCATAGCCCTTGTACAAATCCAAGGAATGCGCATAGTTATAGACATCAATAGTGAAGCCACCTGCTGGACGGTTATTGTACTCAATGGCAATATAATCATCACCCTCACGGAAGAACTCGATATGGAAGAAACGTTCTTTCATACCAAATTCCTTGACGATAGCCTCACCATACTTGCGAAGTTTCGGATCCATATCTTTAAGAACATAATAAGAATTGTCCATCTTGTAAATCATGAGATCAAGGGGTGTATGTGCATAGTCAAAGGTAGTTGAAAAGACAATATTCCCATCTCTATCCACCAAACCATCAAAGGTACAGATTTCACTAGAGGTAACAAATTTTTCAAAGAAATAAATGGTTGAGTGGTCCCATTCAGCCTTAAAGTGATTGACATCATCTGCTGTTTCAAGTTTGAAGGTTGCTGCTGCACCTACTCCATTATCAGGTTTTGCAATCATCGGAAGTCCAATTTCTTTCACAGCTTTGTCAACATCTGCTTCTGTTTTAATGACAGCACCTGGCACCACTGGAACACCAGCTTTTTTGAAGAGTTTTTTCATCTCAGACTTGAACTTGGTCTTCTTGAGGTCTTCTGGTTTGGCACCAAAGACATGAAACTGTTCACGAAGAGCAGCATCCAACTCTAGCCAGTATTCATTGTGTGATTCAATGCGGTCAATTGGACCATGTTTATAGAAAAGAAAGGCAACTGCACGTTTAACCTCATCGATATTTTCGAGATTATCAACTCGGAAGTACTCCGTCAAGCTATTGCGCAATGGTTCGTCTAGCTGTTCGTAGGGTTCTTGCCCAATCCCTAGAACTGTGATTCCTTTATTGGCTAACTCAATACTAAATTGCTGAAAATTTTGTGGGTAATAGGGTGAAATTACAAGATAATTCATAAGCAACTCCTTTTATAGACTCATATGACCGAGGAAATAAGGTATTTGTTTGCGCCACCATTCCCAGTCATGGGCAACATCGTGCCCCCATTCTGCAAACCAGGCAGGAATTTGTTTTTGGTCAAAGGCTTCTTTTAACTTGTAGTAAGAAGGAAGGCCATCCTGTTCCCAAGAACCTAGTCCAGTACAAATCACAATCTCAGCCTGACGGTAACGGTCAATAAACCAACCATCATTTTGATTCCAGATATAGTCTACTGGTGAATTTTGATAGATAGCATCATCGTTGTAGTAATCTCCAACAAAGAAACGAGCATCGTAGACACCACTGAGGGCAATTACCTTTGTAAAGACATCTGGATGCTGGAGGAAAAAGTTAAGTGCATGGTAAGCTCCCATAGAGCATCCTGTTGTCATCATACCGTCAAACCAGCCTGTCTTGTGCTTGATAAAAGGAATAGCTTCTTCAATCACATATCGTTCATAGGCACGGTGCATCTCAGCTTGATCATGACTATTTTTCCAAGTCGCAAGCCAACTCTCACTATCTACACTTGAAAGGGTAAAGAACTGAACACGGCCTTCCTCGATAAAGGACGCACAAGCATTAATCATCCCAAAATCATAGTATTCATTGTGGCTACCACCTGAGGAAGCAAAGACAACCACTGGGATACCTGCGTGTCCGTAACGATTAACATACATTTCACGGTTAAGATGACCACTCCAGTGGCTAAGATGTTCAATATGCATATCCTGTCTCCTTTATACTAATTACCAATTTTCTGCAAAAAAGCGTAGGCAAGCTGGAAGATTTTCTGCCCATGGAATTTCATGGTGGATAGCCCCGGCTTGAACCTTGAGAGAGAGATTTTCCAACTCAACTCCTCCTGCTATCAAATCATGATAATAGCGAAGAGAAGAGTCAATATAGGCCTGCTTAATATTACCAGCCATAAGGGTCTTATCCGTGTCATCTGCTTCTTCCGTTCCAACATAGATGAAGACACGCTGGTCAGGTAATAGTTTTTTACGCTCCATATAGCGATCAAAGGCCTCTTGGTGAAGCCAGTTGGCTGATGAGAACACTCCCAAACACCCAATCTGATCCTGATACTCCAAGCCAATAAACTGGGTAATATTGCCACCTAGAGAAGACCCAACCATAGCAGTGTGTTTGCGGTCAGACTTTGTACGATAGTTTTCATCGATAAAGGGTTTAACCACTTCCATGACAAACTCAGCGTACTCGACTCCCTTACCACCAAACTGTTGGCCGGGAATATTAGACTCTTGGAATTTCCATGCCGCATACTCGTTCATTCGACCAAGCCCATCATTGTCAATAGCCACAACAATCATACGGCTAATATCTGGATTCCGTTTAATGGTAGGAATGATCTTCCATGAATGACCGACATAGGATTCTTTACTGTAAAAGACATTTTGACCATCATGGAAATAGACAACCGGATAAGTTCGATCCGTGTCTTTCTCGTAGTTTTTCGGGAGAAGAACACGTACACGGCGCTCCTTGCCTGTGTAGGGAACCTTGAGTTTATGCTCTCGCATTTTCAGGTAAAAGTAGGATTGATTCATTGTCAGAAAACTCTCTATATTCAAAATTTTACCTAATTATATCATAAAAATATAAAAAAAGTCAGTTTCCGTCCAAATTTAGGACAATAAACTAACTTTTTTTACTTATTTTATTTTTTCCTCTGGTTTTTCTGATTAAAGGAGGTCATCAATTAACTCATCAACCGCATCTTTCTCAGCTTGAGGGGTAATTTCAGTAATCATAATTCCTGCTACTGCTCGCTCAACCAATCCTTCAACATCCATACGTGTTTCATACTGTTCAGCATTCTTAATTTTAGGATTTGTTTTGGGACGATCAGGCGCAAAAATCGTACAGCAGTCTTCAAAAGGTTGGATAGAAATTTCAAAGGTATCAATTTCTTGTGCAATGTCAATGATTTCTAATTTATCCATGGTCACAACTGGTCGGATAATCGGTGTATTGGTTACGGCATTGATAGCCTGCATACTTTCTAGGGTTTGGCTTGCCACCTGACCAAGACTTTCACCATTGATGATGACCAAACCATTTCTCACTTCACGGATACGGTCTGTAATGCGCATCATAAAGCGACGAGTCAGAGTCATGAGGTAAGCTTCTGGAGCCTTAGCCTTAATCTCTTCTTGAATCTCCGTGAATGGCACTTCGATAAACTGGATATTCCCACCGAACTTAGTCAATTTACGGGTTAGATCCTGAGCTTTCTTGAGGGCACCTGGACTAGTATATGGTGGACTAGCAAAGTGAACAGCCTCGATATCTACTCCACGTTTCAAAGCAAGATAACCTGCTACAGGAGAGTCAATCCCCCCTGACAACATGAGCATACCTTTCCCAGAAGTGCCAACTGGCAAACCACCAGCCCCACGAATGGTCTCATAGGAAAGATAAGCCGCCTCTTCACGAATCTCCACTTGTAGATTGATATCGGGATTTTTCATCTGGGCTTGTACATTTGGAATGGCATCAAAAACAGCACCACCAAGAACTTGGTTGAGTTCACGACTATCCAGTTCAAAGTTGTGATCACTACGTTTGCTAGAAATCTTAAAGGTCATGCCTTCCTTATAGATGTCCTGCATAATCTCTTGAACAGCAGATTTAAGAACTTCTACAGATTTTTCAACCTTATATACTGGAGAAAAGTTTTGAATCCCGAAAACCTGTTTGAGAGACTCAGCTACTGCTGCATAGTCGGCTCCATTAAGATAAGCATGGGCACGGTCGCGATCAGCAGTTACCTTGACTTGAGGATAAATAAACAAAACGTCTGAGATATTATTACGTAGTTTATTGATGAAACGCATCCGGTTTTTACCCTTGGTTGAAAGCTCTCCGTAGCGAATCATAATTTCTGAATACTGCATGAATACTCCTATCTTACTTTTCTAGTTTGATTGTAAATTAATTTTAGTTTGGTCAAAAATTGCTCCACTTGACTCATGTCATTTTCTAGGTCTAGGCTGACGCGTACTGCTGACTGAGCCTTATCTTTTTCAACACCCATGGCAATCAAGGTACCAGCAGGTTTTCCTGCCTTTGACGAGCAAGCAGAGGTTGTGGAAATGAAAATATCATAGTCTTCAAATGCATGAACGATGACTTCACCACGGACACCCCTAATCCCAAAAGTCAGAATATGAGGCGCAAATTCTTCCTCACCTGAGAAAACAAAAATATCTGGATATTCGAGTAGAGCTTGACGGATGACTGCCTTCATCTGACTCGTTTTGTTAGAAAACAATTCCAATCTTTCCATAGCTAGACGCAGTGCCTTGGCTGTTGTTGCAATTCCTGCTACATTCTCAGTTGTTGAACGATAGTCACGCTCTTGGCCACCGCCAGTTAATAGGGGGGTGATTTTCTTGCCAGACTTGATATAGACAAATCCAACACCACGAACTCCGTGGAATTTATGACTAGAGAAAGTCGCAAAATCCACTCGGTCAGTCAGGTAGGATTCTGTTGGAATCTTAGCTAAAGCTTGAACCGCATCAACATGGAAGGAGATAGTCGGCTTATCTGCTAAAAGTTCCGAGATAGCTTCAATAGGTTGGATTGAACCAATTTCATTGTTAACAGCCATGATAGAAACTAATGTCGTATCAGCTCGAAGCAAATTTGCTAAGGCATCTACATCTACAAAACCTTTTTCATCTACTGGCGCAAAATCCACTTCAAAACCTTGACTTTTCAACCAAAGAGCAGACTCCTTAACCGCTGGATGCTCAATTTCTGACACGATGATGTGTTTACCAAACTGAGCTTTTTCAAAAGCGACACCTTTGATAACCCAGTTATCTCCTTCGGTACCACCAGAGGTAAAGAATACTTCTTCGCTTTTCTTACCAATTAAGGCTGCAATCTGCTGACGAGAAGCTTCTAAAATTCTGGTAGACTGATCACCCAAACGATGAAGGCTAGATGGATTACCAATAATTTTTGCAGACACCTGCATGTAAGTTTCGAGTACTTCAGGATAAGGCTTGGTCGTAGCCGAATTATCAAAGTAAATCATGGTTTCTCACACTTTCTAAAATCACTCCTTCTATTGTAACACGAAACAGTTCAGGCGACAAGAAAGGCAGTTCAGGTTCATTTAAGTTTTTTTTAAAGATTTTGGGTATAATGAATCATGGTAAAGGAGAGAAATTATGTCTAACTATCGCAGAAAATCAAAACCTAAAACTGAACATATCAAAAAAGGCTTTACCGTCTTTCAAAAAACAATTGCAACGTTAGCCAGTATCCTTGGTTTGATTACAGCTAGTATCACTATCATGAATGCTTTAGATAAAAACAAGGAACATAAAGATACGACTACACAAACAACCATTATCAAGGAAGTTCAAAAGGAAGCTCCTGCTGAATCCAATACACCTGCACAAAGTCAGTCTAATCATCAAGAAACATCTCAAACAGAAGAAGTTCAAACACCTAGCAAGAAGGAAGATACAAAATCAGATGACAAGCCTCAGAAAAATGAGTCATCTGATTCTTCATCAAATACTCCAACCACTGAGGCAGGAGTTAGCGCTAATAACGGAGCATCCTAAACATTCCTCAACACCAACGGTTTCTTCGTTGGTTTTTTATTTTGCTAGTTTTTCATTTCATTTTTATCACAAAAAACCAGGAACTAATGTCCCTGGTTTTCTTTTTTAAAACAAGTTATTCTGCATAGAATGAAGATTCGTATCTAGTCTTCTTTCCCTTTTTTGATAAAGGTTGCAGATAGAACCAATCCAAGACTAGCTAGGAAGGCTAAGCCTACTGAATCTTGCTCACCAGTTGCTGGAAGTTGACCTTTAGCTTCAGTCGCTGGTGCATTTGGTCCTTCTGGTTCTTGTTTTTGGTTTGTTGAACTTGAAGGTTGCTTGTGATCCGCAATTGGTGTAACTGAGTTTGCAACAGGCTCTTTATATTCTGGAACCTCATTCTTAGCTGCTTCAACCCAATTAATGCCACCCTTGAATTCTGGAAGCTCATTCTTGTCCGCTTCAACCCAATTAACTCCGCCCTTGAACTCTGGAAGCTCATTCTTGTCCGCTTCAACCCAATTGACGCCGCCCTTGAACTCTGGAATGTCATGAACAGCTGCTTCTGCAGCATTAACTCCACCTGTAAATTCAGGAATTTTAACTACTGGTGGTTGCTGATCTCCCTTACTTGAAAGGACTTCAGGTTCCGGAGTTGGCTCTGGATCTGGAGTTGGCTCTGGATCTGGAGTTGGTTTTGGATCTGGAGTTGGCTCTGGATCTGGAGTTGGTTTCGGATCTGGAGTTGGCTCTGGATTTGGGGTTGGTTTTGGATCTGGAGTTGGCTCTGGATCTGGAGTTGGTTCTGGATCCGGAGTTGGTTCTGGATCCGGAGTTGGTTTCGGATCTGGAGTTGGCTCTGGATCTGGAGTTGGCTCTGGATCTGGGGTTGGTTCAGGTTCTTCTGAAAGTTCTTGGTAGTAAGTAGTCATTTCATAGAACTCTGGTTTGCCGCCTTCCCAAACAAGTTTGACATCAAGTAACGGAGCCTTATCTCTCACTGCAAATGTTTGGAAGCTTGAAGTAATTGCTCCCAAATCTGTCCAAGCACCGTCTCTGTCTGTTTTCAGAGTGCGAGCAAGTAGACGCGCTGCTACTCCTTGAGGCAGACTAGAAACAAGTCGGATGTGGTTGGCGTTTGTTGGTTCTGATAAGTGGTAAACCAGCTCACCTTGGTCTTTCTCAGCCTTATAGCTTGTCAATACTTTGCCATCTACAAGATTTGTGTAAAGGTTGCCTCGACTTTCTCCACCATTTCCTTGAACAGTTGGGTCGTTGATTGGTTTCACAAATTCGCCGTCATTGATAACCAACTCAGTAAATCCAACAAAACGAGCATCGTAATTAGCAGTGAAGAGAACACGGAGATAGTTAGCTTTAACTGGGCTTGCAAGTTCACCCTCGATGTAGCGATTTCCAGGCATCTTAGAATCATGTGTCCATCCATCTGTCAATGAATCATCGCGCATTTCATTAGCGACATCATCACCTACTGTCACAACATCTGTCCATGTCTTACCATCTTGACTAACCTGAATCTTACCATCACGAAGATAGTTCTTCGTACCATCTTGGATGTAAGCTCTAATCTTCTTGATTTCACGTTCACTACCAAGTTTCAAGGTTATGTGACCATCTTTACGTGCATAGTCAGAGAACTCTACAAAGTTATTGTAAACACCATCAAACAGCTGATCCAAATTCTTGATCTTGCGAACATCATTTGCACCATAATAGGCATCAATTCCCATAGAAGTAGAATCAAGTTTAGTTGGCTCCACTTCTTTTGTCTTAACGAGTAGAGATGTCGCTGTTACTGCTTGTTCTTGGTCGGTCTTATTAACCAAACGAGCATAACGTACCAAGGACTTATCAGTCACTTGGCTAGCTGGATACCATTCTTGTGCATTTGGAGAGAATTCCAAGTCAAGGGCTGGATTTCCAATACCAATAGCCTGAATGCTTTCAGCCTGGTGTAGACGGTCTAGCTTCATACCCAAGTAGCTATGAGCTGGAAGCTTAGTTCCACTTGGAATTTGCATGTCATAACGACCGAGACTGTCATATACTGGTGTTGATTTCAAACTTTCAACATTAGTATCTGTCATCTCGCTATTGCCAGCACGTGTTTCAACTGAGAAGTCAGCGATACGCCACCATAGATTGATATTCTTGGTGTTACGAACACGGATGTAGCGAGCTGAAATTGGAGTTTCAATTTCTTTGGTTTGTTCACCAGCTAAACGATCCAATTCTTGCCATGAAGTTCCATCTGTAGAATATTCAAGAACACCTTCTGCCAATTTATCTCCAGAACCTTGAACAAGGCGAACCTTAGTTACAGGTTTGACTCCACCCAAGTCTAGTTGAACCCAACCACCGACTGGAGTTGTATCTGTTCGATCAGCATTTGCCAGCATGGCTTCAGTATTGTCACGACCATCTGTAATCTGAGCAACTGTCGTATTGTACTTGTACATAAGATTTGGACTGATGGTCACTGTAGCTGCCTGTTTAGGACGACTTACTTCTACAGGACGATTCACAGCGATTTCTCGTACAGCAAACCAAGTATTTTCACGATCAGAAGTTGCAATCATTCGAACAGCTTTAGCATTGATATTGAGGTTTTCAAATTTAAGAAGAGGCTCATTACCAGTGTAGCTTGGTTCTGAAAGGGTTACCCACTCATCATTTTCATTGAGGTACTCAACCTTAGCATTGTTAAAGGTATCGCGTGGATTTGCTTGAGTTCCCATTGCAAATGTCAAGTTTTGAATTGGAACAGCTTTATTAAATTTCAAACCAATATAGTCACCAGTTTGGATGCTGTTTGGTGATTTGATAAGGGCATGTGTTCCTAAATCTCCGTCAGTGACTTCAGCAAGTCCACCTTCTACACCTGTACGGTTTGTGATAAAGGTGCTGATTACTTGGTCTGGGTGTAGGGCTTTTTGAACTTCAGTTGCCAAGATTTCACGAAGACCAAGCAAGAATGGACGGATATGTTGTACACCCAACTCAGCTCTTTCATCATGGTCTACATAATGGAAAGTATAAGTTTGTGATTGTTCATAAAGTTTCAATCCCTTGTAATAGCTATCCCAAAGTCTAGCAGAATCATTGTTTTCAATAGCTTCTGATCCATCTAGGAAAGCACTCAAAGCATCCATTTGGTCAATAGCATTATCCAACCAATAGTGGATTTGAGCACGCATCTTTTCGTCACCAGATGCTTTATAAAGTTGTGCTGCAGCTTTTATTTTAGCAAATTCTGCACGCAAGTCAGCACGCTCTGCGCTGACATCTTGACCAGCTTTCAACTTAGACATGAAGGCCGCCAATTTTGGTGCGAGTTCAACAGATTCTTCCAATTTCACAACACGACCATCCATGTTTTGGTTGATCATATGTTTACCAAGTTCACGGAAGGCAACAGATGTTTCACTGTCAGTAAATTTACCTGTTTCAACAAAGTTGAAGGCGATGTCATTTACTTTCTTAGCTTCTTCTTCAGACTTCCATTGTTTCCATGCATACTGAGCTGCAGAGAAGAGAGCAATCTTAGAAGGCTCAGATTGTTGCATTGGGTTCAACATGATACCTGAAAGGAGGCTTGGGTCCACATTTGGATGAAGGAATTTCTCACCGCCACCCAAAATCAAGTGTTGTTTAGAGTTATCTGTAACAGGCCAGTTAATCCATAGAGAAACTGGGCGGTAGGTCTTACCTCCTGCAGTCAGATTATTCTTAAGGTTTGAAAGGAAGCTTTCAGATACTTCACCCCAAATCTTACCACCAGTAAGGGTCATAGAAGTTGAAGTTGGAAGATTTTCATTTAGAGATTTCAACTCATCTTCACGACCATTACCCCAATACTGACCTGGGACAAAAATCATTTCCTTACGAAGGCCAACATAAGTTGCTTGTTTTTCAGTCAACCAATCTGTCATGTCCTTCATCAAGCGGTTGTAGCTATTGTAGCCACCAACTGGACTTGGAGCATCATCTGCCAAAATACCGAACTCACGAACACCGACATCCATCAACTGAGTGAATTTAGCCTTAATAGTTTCAAGGTCTTTTTGGTAATCAGCATCGTTGCCAAAACGAATACGGTTGTTCATGAATGGGTGGATGGTCCAAACATAACGAGTCTTGTTTTGGTTTCCGACACGCGCCAATTCACGGATTTCAGCTAATTTTTCTTCTGGATAAAGTTCACGCCATTTCTTGTTGTGGTATGGATCGTCTTTTGGAGCAAAGAAGTATTGAGTCAACTTCAAGTCACCACCATAGCGCATCAATTCAGCACGATCAGCATTGCTCCATGGATTTCCATAGTAACCTTCGATAAAACCACGATTCTTAATTTCAGCGTAGTCTTCAACAGTTACATTACGTAAAACTGGAGCTTCACTTTCATTAAGCATGTGTTTAAGAGTCGTCAATCCATAGAAGACAGCATCTGTATCTTTACCGACGATAGAGATTGTATTGTTCTTGATTGACAAAGCATAAGCATCAATTTTATCAAAGAGTCCTTGAGAAATACCAGATATTTCTTTTTCAGCCTGTGAATGTTGACCATGAACACCAAGATAGATATTTGTAGCACCTGCTACTGCTGCTTGACTACTTGTATAAGAGATTTGATGATCTTGTAGTACACTCTTCAAGCGATTGCGAGTATAAATATCTAGCTGATTACCCATGACAAGATTCACTTGTTTTTGAAGTTTAGTGACACCTTCGCCATAAGTGACTTTTTGTGGTGTTGGGAATACCTTGTATTCTTTCTTGAGATAGTCTTGGCTTTGTGCTGCAGCAGCAATCGCATCATCACTGGCTGGTTTTGTAGCTACAAAGCTATCAGCAAGTTCTGTTGTACCATCACCCACCTCTTCAACTCTTGGTTGTTCTGGAGTCACCGGTTTCTCAGGCGTTACCGGTTTTTCTGGAACAACTGGTTCTTCTGTTTCACTATCAGAAAGTGGCTTGAGTAGTTGAATTTCTGCGGCACTACCAAATCCTGCGACACCTGACAGAACTTTAAATTCTACCTTATTAGTTTCAACTGCTGCAAAATTAACCGTTTTTTCTTTAGTATTATTTTCCCAAGTTCCTGAAGCAACCTTAACCATTTGACCGTCTTTTTGTGCATAGATTTCATAAGAGGTCACGACTCCGTTACCACCACCTGGACGTGGAAGATAAGTCAAACCATTGACTTTTTCAGGAGCGTTCAAATTCATGGCAACGGTATATGGAGCACGGTCTCCAGTCCATTTAGAATGCCAGAAGGTATTCGGATCATTATCGAAAGCTTTTTCAACTGGTCCTTCAGTCTCTGTTCCTGGTGTTTCCTGACTAGTTGCAGAAACTGTGAAATGATCTGTTGGGATTAAACGTGGGTTTACAAATGCTTCATTCGACAACTCTGCACTATGCAAGATTCCTTGGAAGCCACCGATTGTTTCAAGTGGAAGTACCAAGCTATTGTGAGCCAAGCGCGGATGAGCTGGATTTGCAATACGCTCAACCTTTTCACCGTCTACATAAACTTCTGTTTTTTGTGGTTTCGTAACAACAGAGATTTGATAACGTTTATTCTTCTCTAGCTTCTTGTTGAATTGAATATGGAATTGTTCAAATTTATAAGCAAGATAGCCATCCTTGTCTGCAAGATAAAGTTGGTTGTCCCCACTTGTAGAGAAGACTTGCTCTCCATCACCTGTAACAGTTACATCCAATTTCAAAACATGACTCGGACCAACATCACCTACTAAACCTTCGATACTAGAATCTTTTTCAAAATTCAAACCTGCTTCTGTTTTCTTCACATTCTTAGCAAGATATTCCTTGATCGTTTCTGGTTTAATGGTGAATAGGTCGCTATCTTCTATTGTCTTTTCTGGGTTTGAACGTGGTGCATAAACACTTGTTGGTTGGATACGGTCTGCATAGGTCTTAGCTGCACGATCTGAACCCCAAGTGCGTTCTGCAGTTGATTGCATACTCTTGAAGAAGCGTTTAAAGATATCAAAAGATGTCAGTCCAGTTTCATGTAAGTCAATGTTGTCATTCCAGACTGCATGACCACCACCAAGGATATTTGGATTAGATGCTTCTAAGCGTGGTCCTCCACCAGTTGAGAAGTCATTTGGTGTCCAGCGGTTGTATTGAGTTTCATAGTTTGCATAATCCCCATAACCACCTTGACTATTGCTTCCACTTGGAACACTGTAGGTTGGAATATCTGTGATATTGATAATCTTGGCACCCTGAGCAATTGCTGCCTGTGGACGTTGCCAGTGGATACTCCAGATATCCACTTCTACATCTTTCCAATCCACTGGCGTAGTTCCTTGTTTGGCAGAGAGTGAACCCCAAATACGTGGTGTTAAGCCTTTGCCTTTGATGTACTGGATCATATCATTGACATAACGACGATAACTTTCAGGACTTCCATAGTACTCATCTGTACCGATATGAACTGTTGAAACGCCACGAAGTGGTGCGTCTTCACCATCGAGTAATTTATCATAGACTGATTTAACAAAAGCCAGCGTTTCTTCGTACTTGTTATCCAAGTCCAACATAGCTACACGTTCTACATTGTGTTTTCTCGCACTAAGTTGACCCTTGTACATCAAGTCTGGACGGACCTTAACAAATGAAAGGGCGTGGCCTGGTGTATCAATTTCAGGAACAAGGTTGATATGCAAAGCTTTAGCTAACTTGATAATTTCTTGCATTTCTTCCTTGGTATAATGCTCGTCAGATGTTAATTTTTCACCATTTTCACCGACAACATCGGTCTCTACACGGAAACCTGTCTTAGCATTTTTCAGAACATAATCCAGTTCCTCTTGAGGAGTAAGATTTTTCCCTGCTAAATGATCTTTTAAGAAGATATAGTTGTCATTCAAGTGCAATTGAAGATCGTTCATCTTGTAGTAGGCCATATTGAGCATAATATCTACAAGCGTATCATAAGGAATAAACTTACGACCTGTGTCTAGCATAAATCCACGATGGCTAAAGCTTGGGAAGTCACGGATTTCTCCGTTTTGCAAGTCATTTTCTCCCAACTGAAGAAGGGTACGTGTAGCATAAAATGCTCCTGCATTGGTCGCAGCTTCTACAGTGATAACTCCATCTTTAATGGTGATACCATAGCCTTCTTTGCCATAACCCTTGTCTTCAACCTTTTTAAACTCAATACGGTTTTGCGCTTCTTGACCACCGGTTGCGACTTCCAAACCACGATTTTCAAGGTCAGTTTGGTAGAACTTAGCTTCCTTATCAAATCCAGAATTCCCAACGGAAATGATAGTTTCTGAAGTAATAGAAGTTTTACCTTCAGTGCCGTACCATTGTTGAACTGCTGGGGCAACTGCAGGTTTGGTCCCAACGCCTTCATCAGCGTGCAAGCCTTTAATGACAACTTCAAATTCTTTTGTGAAGGTATGGTTATCATTGGTTTGTTGGACCATCACTTTGACATGTTGTTCTGTCAGTGGTGTGTAGATTTTATTATTTAGGTCGATAACACCTTGCTTATTGCTTCCAATCAAGCTAACTTGACCAGGTAATTTAGGCAATACAAGTGATTTTCCGTCTTCAGCAACCGCTATTTCTGTAACTTGACGAATATCTGTTGGTTTGCTGGTGTCTGGAATATTTGAGTAGGCACGAATTTCTTGAATACCCACATTTTTCCATTGCATAGTACCGGCTTGATAATCTGTAATTTCAAGTTTAAGATACTTAGCTTGAACGGCTTCTTTTAAGTCAACTTTTTCATCTAGAACCGGAGTTCCTGTTCGTTGATGAGCCAACTTCCATTCTCCAGGACCTGATCCATTGACTTCGTCTTGACCTGCATAATAGAGATTCCAAGATTTGATGTTTGGATCATTTTGCTCGCCACGAACACGACGATCCCAATCAATTTCCACATGCTTGATTAAGGTTGTCTTTTCAAGCTTAAATTCGATTGTTGGTTTCACAACATCACGGTCAGTTGCCCAACGAGTATCTGGATTTCCATCAATTGCCTTCTCAGCTGTAAATAGTGTGTTGGCTTCATGGTTTGATGCTGTCGCAGTAGCCTTTTCCAAATGATTGACATCTGGAGTTTCAACCAAATCTTTAGTAACTGGCTTTTCTGCTGGTTTAGCTACTGGTGCTGCTTCTTCTTTTGGAGTTTCAGCTAGTTTTGGTGTTGCTTCTTCCTTAGGAACTGGAGTTTCAGCTGGTTTTGGAGCTACTTCTCCAGTATTTTCAGGCTGAGCTTCCGCATCAGTCGGATTCGTTTCAGTAGGATCAGTTGGTTTTGCTGATTCAGCTTTTTCAATAGCTGCTGCTATATCCGCTGGTAACTTATCCAAAGGCTGAA
Organism: Streptococcus sp. oral taxon 431; assembly: GCF_023110115.1. GTDB lineage: Bacteria > Bacillota > Bacilli > Lactobacillales > Streptococcaceae > Streptococcus. The sequence continues at coordinate 22,216 of NZ_JALDVP010000010.1, forward strand.
CCTGTGTCACCGTGCCTTCTGTCTCTGCAGGCCCTTCTGTTTCTGCTGCTTGAACCATACCAGCACCAAAAATGCTTGCACCAATCATGACAGAAGCAGCGCCTATTGCAAACTTACGTATACTATAATGACACCGTCTCTCAAAAAAATGTTTTCCCATTTTCTTTATTTCCTTTCCAACGCTTAAATTGGGTAAGCGTTATCATTTCCCTTTTAAAAAGGGAGGACCAAGAGGTCCTCTCTAGGTGTTTGGTTTTCTCCATTACAATAAGTTAGGAGTTTGAGTTTTCATAGTATAAAACTCTATTATATTTTAATCTTCTTTTCTTTTTTGAAGAAATAGAGCAGACATTGCTAATGTAAGACCAGCTAGGAAGAGGTGTTCAGTTGTGCCTTCACCAGTTTCAGGAAGTTTGGACTGATCTGCTTCTTTTTGTGCTGCTTGCATAGCAGGTGTTGGTGTAAGAGCTGGTTTCTGATCAAGTTTTTCTGCAACTGGACTTGTCTGATTGTCTCCTGCGCCTAATGTTTCTTTATACTCAGGAACATCATTCTTAGCTGCTTCAACCCAATTAACGCCACCCTTGAATTCTGGGAGCTCATTCTTAGCAGCTTCAACCCAATTAGCTCCACCCTTGAACTCTGGAACATCATTCTTAGCTGCTTCAACCCAATTAACGCCACCCTTGAACTCTGGAATGTCATAAACAGCTGCTTCTGCAGCATTAACTCCACCTGTAAATTCAGGAATTTCAACTACTGGTGGTTGCTGTTCTCCCTTACTTGAAAGAACTTCAGGTTCTGGAGTTGGTTTTGGATCCGGAGTTGGTTCTGGATCTGGAGTTGGTTTCGGATCTGGAGTTGGCTTCGGATCTGGAGTCGGCTCTGGATCTGGAGTTGGTTCTGGATCTGGAGTTGGTTCTGGATCTGGAGTTGGTTTCGGATCTGGAGTTGGCTCTGGATCTGGAGTTGGTTTT
>NZ_JALDVP010000011.1:0-19749 GCF_023110115.1 Streptococcus sp. oral taxon 431
ACAACTACTGAAGCTCCTTCAGAAGTTACAACAACAACTGAGGCTCCAACAACTACTGAAGCTCCTTCAGGAGTTACAACAACAACTGGAGCTACAACAACAACTGAAGACAAACCAGGACTTCCAAATACTGGTGAACGCAATAGCCTAATTGTTTCTGTTGCTGGTGTTGCAATGCTTATCGTAGCTGTAGGAACAGTTTTACATTATCGTAAAAAATAATCAACCAATGTAGAAGTGATATGAATAGGGATTTTAAAGATAACTATCTTTGAAAACTTTATCTAATAACTTTACTTGTTAGATTCAAAAAGCGGACATGATTGTCCGCTTTTTGTTTACTTATTTTAATCATTTAAAGTCAGAAAAAAGCTTTGGACAATGATTCCCAAAACTTTCTTATGTCTGCTTTTTACAAGGGGTAGACCTTGCGAAATTCTTCTAAAACAACCTTGCTTTCAGACGTAAAAGTTAGACCTGCTTCCTCCAGCCACTCCGTGAAAAACTCCTCATGAACCTGGCGCCAGTAGGCTAAGGATTTATCGCCTTCACCTTCCTTGTAGGCATGGTCGGCTGACACTTGATGGAAGGGCTGAACGGAAACCTTTGTAATTTCGACAATGCAGACAGCCTGGTTCTGACTGTCTAAAATGACATCGAAAGTCCCTTCTTGGGGAAGGGGTTCGACCTCTACTGCGTAGAGGTCGTAAGCTGAGGCTGTTGCTGTTTTTTCGCCTCTTAGAACCAAATCTGCCAAGAGATCGGCTTCCACGCCAAAAGCCCAGGCATCGATTTCATCTCCGATAGAGGGATTGATTTTCTTGTAGGCATTCCACATTTCTTGAGGTTTCATAGGTTCTCCTTTGTAATTTTTTACTTTCTTCTTTTATATGTTTAAGATGGTCTAGATGGTCAATTTCTAAATCAAAAATCTCTGGAATAGCGCTGTAATGGAGAATACATTCGATACCCATCTGATTCATTTTTTGTATGAAAGAAGTATTCAGATAGCCTGCTACAGCAAAATCAATCTTTTTCTTCCTTGCTTTATCCTGCATCTGTCTCAGCATTTCTAACATAATAGGACTTTCCATATCATGCCATTGACTGTTTCTTACAGTCGCAAAAATAAATGAAGTCAAATCATTCATTCCAACTACAATCTTTGAAAGACCAGTTTCCAGTATCATGTCCAAGTCGAAATAAGCTGATGGTAATTCAATCATCGTGCCGACTTTACCAGTAAAACCATGCTGCCGTAACACTGTAATAGCTCGTTTTAATTGGTCGGCATCATTAACAAAAGGAAAAATAACAGACAGATTGGGATTGGTTTGATAAACTTCTGTAACGACATTTGACTCAGCCTGAAATTCATTCGGACACGCCAATAAACGCCTGATACCTCTGTATCCAAATAAGGGGTGGCGTTCGTCAAAATACTCTTTAGTCCCGTCTAGACTATTTGCTTCTGCATTTGTTAACTCTGAAAAGCGATACCAGACTTCTTCATCTGAGTACAAATGACAAATAGTGTCTAGATAATCTTTCACAAATTGCTGACAATTTGGTAATAGTATGTTTTGGTTTAGTTCTCTCAACAAGTATTCCCCACGAATCAAGCCGACATGGTGCAATAAATGGGGATAAACTTTTTCAACAATTTTTTCGCCACTAAGAGCTAGTTGATTTTGCATGTTTTACCTTCCAATTCATGTAAGAGGTCTTGTCCAATTCTGGAAATCCTCGTAACTCTGCCTTCGCCTTCAATACTAATGGTGAGGCATTTTCTTCGGTCATCTGCTCAAGAGGAAGCCAAACGACATTTGCTGAATCATTACTTCCATCAAGAACTTCATGAGGAAGGGATTTTTGAGAGCCTTCGAAATCGAGTACGATATCATAAAAGGCCATGATATGATGTACGGCGAAGTCTTGCCCTTCTTCATGAACCAGCACATCATAAATCCTAGGATTTGAATAACGGCTAAGCATATAACCCGTCTCTTCCAGAACTTCTCTCTTGAGGGTTTCAGTCAGTCCCTCCCCTACTTCCTGGCTACCACCTGGTAGGTCAAAACGATGCTGATAGGGGCCTCTTGTTTTTTCAATACAGAGCAGTTTTCCCTCTTGAAAACAGACTCCGTATACCCCAAAGTGATTTTTGATTTCCATCAGATTCTCCTACTTCAAGCTCCAACCACCATCAATAGTCAAGATTTGTCCTTGCATGGCGCTTGCCTTTCCACCTGCTAAAAAGAGACTAACTTCAGCTATTTCACTTGGCTCAATCCAGCGTTTGATAGGTGTTTCACTGGCTACCCAGTCTGCCAGACCACCTGGTTCAAAGTCAGCAGCGGTCATACCTGTCTTAACTGCACCAGGAGCAATGCCAAAGACCTGAATCCCAGCTTCAGCATAGTCTAGAGCTAATTGCTTAGTAAAGCCTGCCAAGGCATGTTTTGACGAGGTATAGGCGTGACCACCCCCGCCTGCTAGACTTGAAGCAATGGAACACATATTGATGATGATCCCTTTTTTATTCTCTAGCATTTGCGTAAGATAATGTCGCGTCAGTTCTACTGGAGTCACATAGTTGATTTCAAAAATCTCTTGGATATCTTGGGCAGATTGTTCCAGTAAAGGCTTGTAGTCATCCAATACCCCAGCTGTATTGCAGAGAATATCGACTTGAGGACACCAGTCAAAAATAGGTTCCAAATCTAACGTTAAATCACGTTGTAAAAAGTGAAAGCCGCCTTGCAAGTCAGGTTTTTCACCCTGATCCACTCCAAAAACCTGATAACTTTTTTCTAAAAAGAGTCGAGCTTGAGCCAGACCAATCCCTGAGCTAACACCTGTAATCAATACACGTTTAGTCATGGACTTCCACCCAATCCGTCGCTAAGACATCACAAGGAGTTGGGCTCCACATAGAAAAACCTTCCCCTTCACCAGATACGTTGATGAGGAAATAGGGTGTCACTTCAAGGGCGACGCCGTTTTGTTCGATGGTATCAAAAAGCTGCACATAGTTTTCAGCCCCACCCCAGCCAGTACGCACGTATTTCTTCTTAGCCTTTAGTCCAGGTAAAATTTCTTCAAATGTCATGTTTCTCTCCTTTGTTATCTATAAATCTTAATTTCATTATAACAAAAAACCGTTTTTCAACGGCTTTTTGACTGTGATTTCTTAAAATGCATTTTTTCCTAAGGCAAATCATTCCCTGCTGCAAGGTAAATCTCATACCACTCTTTTCGAGTTAGGTTGGCATTACTTGCTTGGCTTGCTTCTATCAAATGTTTAGGGTTAGTTGTTCCCACTACTGCCTGCATCTTAGCTGGATAGCGTAACACCCAAGCGATAGCAATAGCTGATGGGCTTACACCGTATTTTAAGGCTAATCGATTTAGGACTTCATTTAGATCATGAAATTGCTCTTTTCCAACAAAATTCCCTTTGAAATACCCGAACTGCAAGACTGACCAAGCCTGAATGACCATATCGTTTAATTTGCAGTATTCAAAGACGCTACCATCACGCAAAGCTGCCTTGTCACCTTCCATATTGACATGGAAACCTGATTCAAATCCTGGTGTGAAAGCTGCGCTTAGCTGTAATTGATTGATAGATAAAGGTTGTTTGGCCTCTTTCTTCAGTAATTCCATCATCATGGGATTTTGGTTAGACACACCAAAGTCTCGAACTTTACCTGATGTTTGAAGAATTTCAAAGGCCTCTGCCACTTGGTCAGCTTCCATCAATGCATCTGGACGATGGAGAAGCAAGCTATCTAAATAATCAACCTGCAATCGTTGTAAAATCCCATCAACTGACTCTAAAATATAATCTTTTGAAAAATCAAAATAGGTAAATTCTTCTATGCGAATACCACACTTGGACTGGATCCACATCTTTTCACGCAAATCTGGACGATGTTTTAACACTTGACCCAGTAATTCTTCGCAACGTCCACCACCGTAGATATCTGCCAAATCAAAGGCATTGATTCCTACAGATAGGGCTGTTTCAACCAACTCCTCCACTTCTTTAACCGATTTGTCACTGATTCGCATCATTCCGAGGACGATTTCGGACAATTCTCTTTTCTCTTGACCAAATGGAATGTATTTCATGGCAATTTCCTCCGTTTTTCTTCATTATAAAGCAGAATGACACTTTTATCAACTGATACCTTGCAAAAGAAAGAGAGTGGGACAGAAATCGGTAATTCGTTAGAATTCGATTTCGTCGTCCCACCTCCGCACAGTTGAGTAGGGCTGTAAAAGCTGATGAAATCAGCGTAGTAGAGCCCACTCAACCACTGCGTCTTACTCGGCAATCCAAAGACAATTGAGAGGCTAGGACTTTTGTCCCAGCCTCTTTAAATCTTAGCCAATCACACTTCCGTTTGGTACAGCTGGATCAACTGTGAGAAGGGTTAATTTGCCATCATGTTCAGCTGAGAGAATCATCCCTTGGCTGACATATTTTTTCATCATTTTACGTGGTTTGAGGTTGGCAACGATTTGTACTTTCTTGCCGACCAATTCTTGTTCGTTTGGATAGAATTTCGCAATACCAGACAGGATTTGACGATCTTCACCATCACCAGCATCTAAGCGGAATTGAAGCAACTTATCAGAACCTTCTACTTTAGAAACTTCTTTGACTTCTGCGACACGGATTTCAACCTTGTCAAAGTCTTCAAACTTGATTTCTTCCTTGTTCAGTTTGAGTTCAACTTCATCTGGATTCCATTCTTTCTCGACGGCTGGCTTGTTACCTTCCATTTGTTCCTTGATATAGGCAATCTCTTCTTCCATGTCCAAACGTGGGAAGATAGGTGTTCCTTTGGCAACTACAGTGACATTTGCAGGGAAATCAGCTAAACTCAAGTTTTCAAGACTAGAAACTTCTGCTAGACCAAGTTGTGCCAATACAGCGCGACTAGTTTCCATCATAAATGGCTCAATCAAGTGCGCTACGACGCGAAGACTAGCTGCTAAGTGACTCATCACACTTGCTAATTGGTCACGAAGGGCTTCATCCTTAGCCAAGACCCAAGGTGCTGTCTCATCGATGTATTTGTTAGTACGTGAGATAAGAGTCCAGACTGCTTCAAGTGCACGTGGGTAGTCAACTGCTTCCATGTAGGTATGGTAGTCATCGATTGATTGTTCTGCCACTTGGGCAAGGGCATTGTCAAAGTCTGTCACACCCTCTACATAGGCAGGGATTTGTCCATCAAAGTACTTGTTAATCATAGAAACCGTACGGTTGAGGAGGTTTCCTAGGTCATTTGCCAATTCATAGTTGATACGGCCTACATAGTCTTCTGGAGTGAAGGTTCCATCTGAACCAACTGGAAGGCTACGCATGAGGTAGTAACGAAGTGGATCTAGTCCATAGCGCTCTACTAACATTTCAGGATAAACGACATTCCCTTTAGACTTAGACATCTTGCCGTCTTTCATGACAAACCAACCGTGGGCAATCAAGCGGTCAGGCAATTTAATATCCAACATCATAAGAAGGATTGGCCAGTAAATCGAGTGGAAACGAAGGATGTCTTTCCCAACCATATGGAAGACTGTTCCATTCCAGAACTTATCAAAATTAGCATGTTCATCTTGACCATAACCAAGAGCAGTCGCATAGTTAAGAAGGGCATCGATCCATACATAGACAACGTGTTTAGGATTAGATGGAACTGGTACACCCCAGGTAAAGGTTGTACGAGATACTGCTAAGTCTTCCAAGCCTGGCTCAATGAAGTTACGCAACATTTCATTGAGACGGCCATCTGGAGTGATGAAGTCAGGATGTGATTTGAAAAATTCGACCAAGCGGTCTTGGTATTTGCTGAGGCGAAGGAAATAAGACTCTTCTGAAACCCATTCAACCTCGTGACCTGATGGAGCGATACCACCCGTCACATTTCCAGCTTCGTCACGGAAAACTTCCGCAAGCTGGCTTTCTGTAAAGAATTCCTCATCTGATACTGAATACCAACCAGAGTATTCACCTAGGTAGATGTCATCTTGAGCTAGCAAGCGTTCAAAGACTTGAGCCACTACTTTTTCATGGTAGTCGTCAGTTGTACGGATAAATTTATCGTATGAGATATCCAGCAATTTCCAGAGCTCTTTAACTCCAACTGCCATACCGTCAACATAGGCTTGTGATGTGATACCAGCTTCTTCAGCTTTCTGTTGGATCTTTTGACCGTGCTCATCAAGACCTGTCAGATAAAAGACATCGTAGCCCATAAGACGTTTGTAGCGAGCTAGGACATCACAAGCGATGGTAGTGTAGGCAGAACCGATATGAAGTTTACCAGATGGATAGTAAATCGGTGTTGTAATATAAAAATTCTTTTCAGACATAATATTTCCTTTCCAGGCTAATGAAACCTGTTTTTCTAACACTTCATTATACCACATTTTTAGTGATTTTCGATAGGGAAATCCATACAAAAAACAAGATAGACAAGTGTCCATCTTGTTTTTCCTGTTGAATGTCTTATTCATAGCGAAGTGCTTCAATTGGATCAAGCTTAGAGGCTTTGTTGGCTGGTAAAACACCGAATATCATACCGATACCTGCTGAGACCGCTAAACTAAAGAGAGCGATTGGGATGGATACGCCAACTTCGATTCCTGCAATCATGTTTTGAAGTAATACACCTGCAAGCATGGTCACCCCTGCAGCAAGTACAAGGCCGATGATACCACCTAACAAGGTTAAAATCATGGATTCAATCAAAAATTGAACCAGAATATTAGCCCGTGTTGCTCCTAGTGCTTTACGCAGACCAATCTCACGAGTACGCTCTGTCACTGAAACAAGCATAATGTTCATAACACCAGTACCACCAACAAAGAGGGAAATACCCGCAATAGCACTAATAATCGTTGTTATGAAGCCAAAGAGTTGTTGAACTTCTTGGAAGGCGGCAGACGCATCTGCAACTTGATATTCCCCTTGTTGAAGCCCTGCAATCTCTGTCATTCTTCTTGCCAACTCTGGACCCAAAGTCTGAGTCAAGCTAGTATCATTGACACGGAAGACAATATTTGAAATCTCGTCTGTGTTAAAATTAGCTGCTAAGGAAATATTGGTCGTAATTGGTAGTCCTCCGACTCCAAATGTTTTCGCAGCCTTAGCTTCTTTACTTGCATAAACACCAATAACACGGTAACTGATTTCATTTACTTCAACAATTTGGTTGAGGGCTTCTTTTGCTGAACCAAAAAGGCTATTGGCAAGCTCTTCATCTAAAATGATCACACTTGCAAAATCTTTATAATCTTGTGCTTTAAGTCCACGACCTGCAATGATTTCATTTTCGACCGCATCCATATAGGTGACATTCCCACCCGTCATGTTAGCGTGTTCGACCTTTTTATCCTTATAAGTCAAGGTCACATTGGCTGAGTTAGTTACATAGTAACTATCCACTCCCTTGAGCTTAGCAGCCTCCTTAACCCAAGCTTCTTGTGGTTTTGGTGGTTCAACAAAAACATCTTCCTCTTTACCAGACAGAGTTAGAGCAGACTGCTTCTGGGTAAAGGAACCGTCCTTACTCTTGGTAGGTGAGAAAAAGACATGAATGTCTTTCTGGGACTTGGTCATATTTTTATTGACCTGACGAGACATAGAGTCACCTAAGGCCATGATCACAACAACTGAGGAAACACCGATGATAATACCAATCATGGTCAGGAAAGAACGCATCTTGTGGGCCATAATGGATGAAAAGGCAAATTTCAGATTCTGCATCTTAGTTTTCCTCCTTTTCTACGAGACCACTATCAGATGAAATGACGCCATCACGAATGACAATCTGACGCTTGGCGTAAGCAGCGATTTCAGGCTCATGCGTAACCATAATGATGGTTTTTCCTTCTTTGTTTAATTCAACTAAGAGTTGCATGATCTGATTTCCAGTTTTAGTATCCAAAGCTCCAGTAGGCTCATCTGCCAAGATGATTGACGGATTGTTGACCAATGCACGCGCAATGGCAACCCTTTGCTTCTGACCACCTGACAGCTCCGAAGGTAAATGATGGCTACGCTCGGTCAGTTCAACCTTTTCCAGATATTCTTCTGCTAATTTGCGACGTTTTGAAGCTGAAACTCCAGCATAAATCAAGGGAAGTTCTACATTTTGTAGAGCATTCATTTTGGACAAGAGAAAGAATTGTTGAAAGACGAAGCCGATTTCTTGATTTCGAACTTTGGCTAATTGTTTTTCACCTAAACCAGCTACTTCTTTTCCGTCTAGAAAATACTGACCACTTGTAGGTGTATCTAACATACCTATGGTATTCATGAGGGTGGACTTACCAGAACCTGATGGTCCCATGATAGCTACGAATTCTCCCTCATGAACTTCTAGATTAATGTTTTTAAGGACTTGAAGTTCTTGGTCACCATTACGATAGCTACGGCAGATATTTTTGAGGCTAATTAGTTGTTTCATCAGTCTTCACCTCTTTTCCTTCTTGCAAGGAAGCTGTCGGATTACTGATGACTTTTGCTCCATCTGTCAGACCAGATGTGATTTCTTGGTTTTCTGCATCTGCATTGCCCAATCCAACTTCAACTTTTTTGGCCTTTTGATTTTCATCAAGGATCCAAACATAGTTTTTATCTTCTTCCATGACGATACTTGTAATAGGAACAAGCAATGCTTTACTCATGCTTTTCACTTCGACACTGACAGTAAAACCTTGTTTCAGATCACCAATTTCACTAGTTACATCGACCGTATATGGGTATTTAGAACCTGAGTTTGATCCCGCAACACTTGCGCTTGCTTCACTATTATTTTTTGGATAATTTGAAATATAGCTAATCTTACCATTCCATGTCTTATCTGGATAAACCTTAGAAGTAAAGGTGACTTCTTGGCCAACAGAAAGGTTTGCAAGATTGTACTCAGAAAGCTCTCCCTTGACCTGCAAGTTATCGTTACTTACGATATGAACCAAAACTTGACTATTTCCTGTTGGAGATTTTGAAACATTACGATTCACTTCAACAACTGTTCCCTCTACAGTACTCAATACAGTAGCAGAATTCAACTGGGCTTGAGCTTTTTCGAGTTGCGCTTCTGCATCTGCACGTACATCACGTGCATCGCTGATTTGTGAATCGATAGAAGCTGTAGCTGATGTAGAAGATTGTGCTTGGGTTTGGTCCGTAGCACCTTCAATCCCTGCTTGAGGGAGCACAGGTGTTGCTGCGGCGGTATTTCGAGCCTCATTCAATTCATTGATATGACGGTCAGCTTTCGCAACTGCACGACTGGCAGCATCATAGGCAGCCTGAGCTTCTGTACTACTATACTTGACTAGTGCTTGCCCCTCGCTGACCTTATCTCCTACAGAAACCAAGACCTCATCCAAGTCACCCTTACTAGCATCATAATAAACATATTGTTCATTCTGAGCCGTCACAGTACCGGATAAGAGAACTGATGAAGCTACTGAACCCTCTTTTGCAAGAGTAATCTTTGCAGTTTCATCTTTTGTTGCAGCCTGATTTGGTTGTCTTAATAGAAGAACGGCAGCCGCTCCCACTACAAGAACTGATGCAACACCGATAGCTGTAAATAAAGGCCATTTCTTGGCTTTTGACTTTCTTTTCATATCAATACTCCTTTTTAATTGCATATATTAAGATTATAGCACATATCTTAAAATTGAACAATTGCTTTCTGACCATCCAAAAATATTTGCTAAATCTTTTATTGTTGTGTTAGTTATATAATACAACTTCTTTTTTATTTTTGCAAGCATTTTCTTAAGAAATTTAAGCGTAGCAGATTTTTGCATTGACTTCCAAAAAAAGATAGAATATGACTAGAAAACAACTAAAGGAGCTTTCTATGAGAGAATTTGATATTATCGCCATCGGTGGAGGTAGCGGAGGTATTGCTACCATGAATCGTGCTGGCGAACATGGTGCTAAAGCCGCAGTTATTGAGGAAAAGAAATTAGGAGGAACTTGTGTCAATATTGGCTGCGTTCCTAAGAAAATCATGTGGTATGGAGCTCAAATCGCAGAGAGCATCCACAAATATGGACCTGACTATGGTTTTACAAGTACTGGGAATCAATTTGATTACGCAACACTTCGTAAGAATCGTGAAGCTTATATTGACCGTGCTCGCTCGTCTTACGATGGAAGCTTCAAGCGCAACGGGGTTGATTTGATTGAAGGTCGTGCTGAGTTCATTGATGCTCATACAGTCAGCGTTAATGGCGAATTGATCCGTGCTAAGCATATTGTGATTGCGACTGGAGCTCATCCTCATATCCCTGCTATTCCTGGTGCTGAACTAGGCGGTAGCTCAGATGATGTCTTCGCCTGGGAAGAGTTGCCTGAATCGGTGGCTATTCTAGGTGCTGGTTACATTGCTGTCGAATTGGCTGGCGTACTCCATACCCTTGGTGTACAGACTGATTTATTTGTCCGTCGTGAACGTCCACTTCGTGGATTTGATAGCTATATTGTTGAGAGCTTGGTTCAAGAAATGGAAAATACTGGACTAAACCTCCACACCCATAAGGTTCCGACAAAACTTGAAAAAACCGAAGAAGGCATTCAAATTCATTTTGAAGATGGTAGCACGCATACTGCTAGTCAAGTTATCTGGGCTACAGGTCGTCGTCCAAATGTTGAAGGACTAAATCTGGAAAAAGCAGGCGTTACCCTTAACGAACGTGGTTTCATCCAAGTTGATGAATACCAAAACACCGTCGTTGACGGTATCTATGCTCTTGGAGATGTCACAGGCGAAAAAGAACTAACACCTGTCGCTATCAAAGCTGGTCGTACTCTCTCAGAAAGACTATTCAATGGCAAAACAAATGCCAAAATGGACTATACAACTATTCCAACTGTTGTCTTTTCACATCCAGCTATCGGTACTGTCGGTCTGACTGAGGAAGAAGCTATCAAAGAGTATGGACAAGAAAACATCAAAGTCTATACTTCAAAATTTGCATCTATGTATTCTGCCGTTACTAGTCACCGTCAAGAAGCTCGCTTCAAGCTCGTTACAGCTGGTGCAGACGAAAAGGTAGTTGGACTTCATGGTATCGGTTATGGCGTCGATGAAATGATCCAAGGTTTTGCTGTAGCAATCAAGATGGGAGCTACAAAAGCTGACTTTGATGCAACAGTCGCTATCCACCCAACTGGCTCAGAAGAATTTGTGACCATGCGTTAAAAGAAAAGAGAGACACCTTAGTCTCTTTTTTTATCTCAATCGGCCGTTACAAGTTTGTAACCTTTGTTTTTAAAATAGGTTGACATTTATATCTCTTCCAGTATAATAGTTACTATAAATTAAAAAAGAGGTTAACTATTATGAAAAAAGCACACATTTATGCTATTCCTGCTATTGGAGCTGCTCTGATTGCAGTATTAGCCCAAATTAGCATTCCAATTGGACCTGTTCCATTTACTCTGCAAAACTTTGCTATTGGACTAATTGGTACTGTTTTTAGACCTAGAGAAGCTGTCCTCTCAGTAGGACTTTATCTATTACTGGGTGCCATTGGTCTTCCTGTTTTCGCTAGTGGAGGAGCTGGTTTTCATGTTTTGGTGGGCCCAAGTGCTGGTTATCTTTGGTTCGACCTTGTCTATGCTGGACTTGCTTCCTATCTCATTCACACAAATAGTGGCGTATTACGTATTTTCTTTGCAAATCTATTGGGTGATTCTCTTGTCTTTGTAGGTGGTATTCTCAGTCTCCACTTCTTAGCTGGGATGCCTTTTGAAAAAGCATTTGCTGTAGGAGTTATTCCATTTATCATCCCTGATCTTGCTAAAATTGTAGCAATTAGCTTTATCAGCCGACCACTACTCCAACGTCTTCGCACACAAGCTTATTTTTCAAGCAAATAAAAGAGGCCGGGATTTTCCCTAGCCTCTTTTTAATTCATCTTAGATGAATGTTTATTGATTCTTAAAAGCATCCACCATGATTTGAAATTCTTCATTTGAGAGGGTAATTCCTTTCCCCATCTTGGTGTGGTCAGGACTCCAGCTACGAATGTCAAACTTCGCTGGTGCACCATTAAAGCTGACACGATTGATTTCTTTGGTCCATCCTTTTTCATTTTCAGATAGAGTAAGCAAGTGTTCTTCGATTTCAAATGTAAATTCTGCCATGTTCTTCTCCTTTTTGTTCTCAATTGATTATTCGAAAAATCTTGTAGATTTCATAAAATTTTTATATAATGATTAAAAGAAGGGAGGCCGGAATGAAAGATTTATTAAAACAGGCTTTGCAAAAGGTCCATGATTTTGTCAATGGACACGAAGATTCCATTCCTGAAAAAAGCGATTCCCTAATTGCTAGACTTGAAGAAGCCCTAGCCAAAAAAAAGGCTGTACATATCATCTTTGCGGAAACGAGTTTTACAGGCGATATTATCAAGTATGATACTGACCGCCAACAAATTATTGTTAAAAATTTCTCCAAAAACGTCAGCCGTATTATTCGAGTGTCGGATATTCGAAGGGTAACTTTCGTTCCCTCGACTATCCAAACGGCCCAAAAAAGAAGATTTAAGAAAGAGTGAGATGCTTTTATCATCTCACTCTTTTTCTATTAACGAATTTGTTCAAAATGAAGGTGAACAGCGATGTGGTCGCCGTAACCACTTCTCTCCAAATCACGTTGCAAACGGTAAGAGATATAGTGTTCTGCAATAGTGATATATCCTGCACCTAGTAAGCGGTGCTCAACCATTGATTGAATCATACTGATAGTCGCACGCTCTACTTTTGCTTCTTCCAAGTCCAAAACAACTTTTTTAGTAACTTGAGCTAGGTTTTGGCGCAAATCGTCCGTCAATACATAGACTGTTTGAGCCGCCTTAAGAATAGCTTGGTAGATTTTATCTGGATCAAAATCAGCGACTTGTCCATCACGTTTAATTACTTGCATAGTTTTCTCCTTTTAATTGTTATTTTCTTTAATTTCTGCTAACATTTTCTCTTCTTCTGCTGTCAATTCATACTCTTCCAGCAAATCAGGTCTACGGTGGTAGGTTTTCTTGAGACTCTCATAGAGTCGCCATTGACGGATGTTTTCATGGTGTCCACTCATGAGCACATCCGGAACTAACATACCACGATAATCGTAAGGTCTTGTGTACTGAGGATATTCCAAGAGTCCTGATGAAAAGCTATCATCTTGGTGACTTGCTTCCTTCCCGATAACTTCTGGAATCAAGCGAACCGTCGCATCAATCATGGTCATCGCTGCTAGTTCTCCACCAGTCAAGACATAATCTCCAAGAGATATCTCATCGGTTACCAAGGTCTTAATACGCTCATCATAGCCCTCATAGTGACCACAGATGAAGATGAGTTCTTCTTCTTGCGCCAAATCCTCAGCGTAAGCCTGATCGAACTGTTTCCCAGCAGGGTCTAAGAGAATCACGCGCGGATTCTTTTTTTCAATGGCATCAAAGGCATCAAAGATGGGTTGCGCTCTTAGCAACATCCCTTGACCACCTCCGTAAGGTTCATCATCTACATGACGGGCCTTTTCAGCGTAGTCACGAAAATTATGATAGTGGATATCTAAGAGCCCTTTTTCACGAGCCTTGCCAACGATGGAATGTTCTAAGGGTGTGAACATTTCTGGAAAGAGAGTTAAAATATCAATCTTCATCGTCTAACCCTTCTAAGAGTTCAACATCCACACGGTTATTAGGAATATCTATATTGAGAACAACAGGCGGGATATAAGGTAAGAGTAGGTCTCGTTTGCCTTTTCGTTTGACTACCCAGACATCATTGGCGCCTGGCTGAAGGATTTCCTTGATGGTTCCAATCAAGTTATCTCCCTCATAGACTTCTAAACCGATAATCTCGTGGTAGTAAAACTCACCCTCATCCAGTTCATTGAGATTTTCCTCTGCAACCTTCAGACTGTACCCCTTGTATTTTTCGATGTCATTGATATGGTACATATCTTTAAACTTGATGATATCGAAGTTTTTTTGTTTACGGTGGCTTGCAATGACCACTGTTCGCAAAAACTGATCGTTTTCATCAAATAAGGCAAGTTCTGCCCCTTTTTTAAAGCGTTCTTCAGCAAAATCTGTCACTGACAAGACTCGCATTTCACCCTGCAAACCTTGCGTATTGACGATTTTCCCAACGTTAAAGTAGTTCATCTTGTCTCCTGTATCTGTTTCTCCCTTTATTTTATCATGTTACAGGGATTTTCACAAGTTGGAGAAAGGGATAACGATTCTTTAATTATGAAGAACATTCATGGATTTTCTTGCAAAAAAAAAGCGAGACCTTGTCCCGCTTTTCTTATTTTTCGTCAATAACGATTCTTACTTTTTTGTCTTCAGTTGGGACAGAGTAGACAATCGTTCTTATCGCAGAAATAGTGCGACCCTTACGACCGATTACACGACCCACATCGCTCTGGTCAAGATCCAAATGATATTCCAAAAATTCTGGTGTATCTTCAATCTTGATAGTTAAGGCATCTGGTTGTGAAATCAAAGGTTTCACAATTGCAATAATGAGATTTTCAATCGTATCCATCTGTCAACCTACTTTAAACTTATTTTGAGAATTTAGAATCGTGGAATTTCTTCAATACGCCTTCTTTTGAAAGGATGTTACGTACTGTATCTGAAGGTTGAGCTCCATCAGCCAACCATGCTAAAATACGGTCTTCTTTCAAAGTTACTTGGTTTTCTTCAACAAGTGGGTTATAAGTTCCAACTGTTTCGATGAAACGTCCGTCACGTGGTGAACGTGAATCTGCTACGTTAATACGGTAGAAAGGTTTTTTCTTAGAACCCATACGAGTCAAACGGATTTTTACTGCCATTTTTAATATCTCTTTTCTTTTATTTTTTATTTCGGTGAAATAGCTAAGCTATTTAGCACATGTTCTATTATAACAGATTTCTGAGAGGTGTCAAGAAAAAAACTTGACAGACTTAAATTTTTTTATTTTTTAGAAATATGTAGACTAGTTGGGGTAAGCTAGAGAGAAACTTTATGAATACTACTTTTGATTCTATCTATAAAGATTAACCTGTCAAGCCCTATATCTTTCCTAATCTTGATATGGAAGGCCCTAAACCTGTCCCAAAACGCAAAATGAAACTACTAGAAGACAATCTATTAGCAGATGATATCACCCTCCTATGGAGAGTCCAGTTTGGCACTTTTACAACCGAAACATGATTTTAAAAACTCCCATTCGAATATGTTTCAAAATTCGCTTAAAATCAATGTTTCCCCACTTTTTCAGCAAACAAATTTTCATCTAATTTGAATAACTTTCAATTAAATGGTGTGAATTTTGCTTAAAATCATCAAAAACACCCCATGGTGTGAACCATGAAGTGTTGTAAATGCTGTATTGTAGCTAGTTCTTAACGTTTAGAGAACTACCTAGCTTTACGAGCTTTCTTAAGACCTGGTTTGACACAGTTGGATTTCAGGTACTTTCAGTTTAGCTTTATATCAACCATCATCAAAATCCAACTATTTTCTTATTTTAAAAAATATGAATAAGTTTGATTGAATGAGGGAATTTCTTTAAATTTTTTCTTAGCACCTATAAGTTAATAATACTATTCTTTAAATTATAGTTTATAATTATCTGATGTTTCAATGACCACAAAACAAAGTACAGCGAATCACTTCCTTTAGTCAAACATATAACTGAACAACATTGTTTATCTTCCTGCACTTTCATATTTTTTCAATCCTTTTCTAAAAATTGTACGACTGATAATAATCAAAAAAACTGTAAAAACTATTTGATAGAAAAATAGGTTCAATGTATCTTTCCCTAAAAATATTAATACTGCAGGATTGGCAATTAATAAATTGGGAACAAATAACATAGTGATCAATCTGTTAATACCTGTAAAAATATTATATGGATACTTAGAAATTCCAATATAATTCAAAAATACATCTACTTTTGAAAATTTAGTTGGGAACCAAAATGAACTAATCGTTATTAGAAACCAAATTGAATAATATATAATACAACCACACATTAAAGAAAGGATATAAAATAATATTTTTAATGAATTTAAATGTACATTTAAATTTCCATAACTTATAAAAATGATCGCAAGACCAAAAAAAGTATTCACGAATTGAACTAAATTAAATGATCTAAAAATATAGAACAACTGAGTATCAAACGGCCTCAATAAAATTTGATCCAAGTTACCACTCAAAATATCTGATTCTAAAATTCCCATACTTCTAATTAACAATCCCATCATAACTCCATCTACAATAGTGTAGGAACCTACCAAAAATAAAATTTGATAATAGTCCCAACCATTAAAAGAGTCTATGTTTAAGAAAATCAATCTAAAAAATACAATAGGTAAACCAATCCACAGTATCGACGAAAATAGACCACAAAAGAAGTCAAAATGAAAATTCATATCAGATTTAAAACCAAAATGAAGTAGCCTAAAAATTACTTTTATTCTAAACATTTTATCCTCCCACATTTGAGAAGTGCTCCACTCCTTTTCTCAATATGAATCTTGATATAATATAAAAAATGATGCACCAAATCAATTGAATACAAATAATTCTCAAATAGTCTATTAATTTATATGTATCATTACTAAACATCTGAAGCGGTTCATATACTAAGTATTTAAAAGGTAATACATCTAAAAACAGACGAAAATTATTTGAAAAAAAACTTAAAGGCAATAATATTCCTGATAAAAACTGAATTACTATTTCTTTAACAGTAAGGACAAAAAATATATTTTCTAACCAAAAAGAAAGCATACCTACACAACATGATATTAAAAACCATAGAACCATAGATAGAATAATTGCAATACTTCCTAAAATAAGAATTTCAATGGTTAATAACTCATTCTTGTAATAAACACTGGAGAATAAAATGACAGGAATGATGATAAATAATAAATGAGCAAGCCTATCTCCAAGCATTTTACAAAAATAATACTTATAAAAAGTAACAGGTTTTATTAATATGCTAAAAAAATTTCCTGAATGAACATCGTCATTGATTTCCCAATCAACTGGATAAAAAACAAAATATGAAAAAATTATAGTCCCCAAATAGTATTGAACCATTGAGGTAAAATCATATCCTGCTATATTTATCTGGTTACTCTGATATATATACGTCCATAAAAATACTGATATCATAATTTGTATACTTGCCTGTAACATTAACAATAGTACACTTGATTTATAGTTCAAAATAGATCGAAATGATATCAGAATAATAGACATTTCTTTTTTCAATTGTGCTCCTTTTTTGTAAAATAGTTTTGTAAAATAATTTCTTCTAAAGAAAGATTTGATATTTCAAAATCTTCTATATCTACAAGCTTATTGATTGATTCTAATGTCTCAAAGACAAAATCTCTAGGTATTTTTAGTATACATTCCGATTTTGTTTGAGAAATGACTACTACTCCTTTAACAGAGCATAACTCTGGTACCAAATCTAATGTCATTTTTATCTTTAAATATTTAAAATCAGAAAATTTAGATAAAATAACATCCATTGACTCCTGCAAAATAATTTTTCCTTTGTCAATGACGATTAATTCGTCACAAACAGACGAAATATCATCCATATCATGACTCGTTAAAATAATAGTAGTATGACATTCTTCATTCATTTTCTTTAAAAATGTTCTGATATCTTTTTTAGACTGTATATCTAACCCTATAGTAGGCTCGTCTAAAAATAATATTTCCGGACTTGTTAAAGATGCCGCGATAAACTCCATTTTCATTTTTTGTCCAAGAGAGAGGGTCCGGACCTGCTGGTAAAGCTGATCTTTTACATTCAACAAATTGCTTAATTCCTGAATTCGTTCTTGTAAAATCGCCGGTTCTACCTCATATAAAGTACCAATCAATTGAAAATAATCCATAGCCGAAACATCTTGAAATAACTGTAATTTATTTCCTACTACTATTGAAATTTTTTTTCTAAAATTTATACTTCTTTTAAATGGAATTTCTCCATTCACTTCTAATTTTCCGGAACTAGGATAAAGAGTCCCAGTCAACATTTTAATCGTTGTGGATTTACCAGCTCCATTACTCCCAATAAAGCCAACTATACTCCCTCTCTTAATCGTAAAACTAATATCTTGAACAGCTCGAATCGTTATTTGATTACGTTTCAAAAATCTCTTGATAAATGGGAGTCTTGAATCAAAATTATAAAAATTTTTAGATAAATTCTGAGCATTAATAACTATTTCACTCATATATCTCTCCTTTCGATAAAATATATTTACTTGTACTTTTTCCATACTTTACCAAAATGCTAAAGATTGAGCTAAAATCTTCGGGATGGGTAAAATAATATTTGTCTTTAAAAAGTTTCTCAAAACCTTCAAGGCGATTATTGAAATCATTAAATTTTGTATTGTCTAGCTGGTTGAATGTCTCTTTAATATCCATAAACTTTCTCCGTGATTCTTTATTTCACTTTATAAATAGAAGAGTGTCTATATATTTATAGATCCTCAAGGACTTGCATTTTATCAAGTATAAGTAGAATAGTATGTAAGGGTTTATATATTCGTATTATATGATTATTTAAGGAATCCGTCAATTTTCCACATTATTATATGACAAATTGTATTTTTTAAAAATGCAAAAATCTATGAGCAAGATGTTTGACTTCTTTTTTAAAGTATATATACTTATATTAACCTTAGAAAAGAAAGAATGTTTGAACAGATATTCAATAATAATTACTTTTTTTAAAATTAAAATTCGAACTTTAAATTTTTATCTTTTTTATATTATTGAGTAACCTAAATTGCCCAATTTGTAAAATTTAGCTAGACAAAAAAAGACATCCAAGAGAAAATTCTTAAATGTCTGTAAACGTTGATATAAGCGTGTTGATTAACGTTTTGATAATTGTGATGCTTTACGAGCTTTCTTAAAATCTGGTTTGGAAAGTGTGCGTTTCAGTTGGACTAAAAACAGCGAAATATCAAGAATTTTAAGAACGATATCTACTAATTAATTTATAAAATATGGATTAATAGATTCTAAATAGGGGAATAGTTTAGGTCTGTAATCATTAAAATAATACACCTAACTTTGGTCACCATTTTTTAGTTATTCACTCTTTTTTCAGATAGTGTTTTTAAAGTTATGATGTAAAATGCCGCAATTAAAACACTATACATCATAATCGGAGGATAGAGAATTAGGGATAGAATCAATCCCACTCCTTTAATTATTAGGTCAGGTATCAATAACTTCCTATATTGTGCGGTAGCTTCAAGTAATTCTTTCCGATCCATATTGGGTTTATCAATTACTTTATGTAAAAACCAGTTTGCTACCGTTGAAACAATAACAATCAGTCCATAAAAGAGCTGTGCCGAATGATTCATGAAATGACTACTAACTATTCCAGTAGCATAGGGCATAAATGAAACAAAAAATAAAAGATACAAATTCTTTCAAATTTCTCCCTTTTCAACTTGGCTAACTTGACCTGCATTACCTAGGTCGCTTTGCTTTAAATTATACTTTTTTCTTAAACATTTGATACGAGTAGGTATTTCTTGTGAGTAATTTTCATCAAAAAATTTCATATATAATCTCCCTATAATCATGGAAAAGTAGTAAAAATAGTTGTTATCCTAGTTGATTAAAAAAATCTCTGATTTCCTCAT
>NZ_JALDVP010000012.1:0-11310 GCF_023110115.1 Streptococcus sp. oral taxon 431
ATGTCAGTCATGTGATTGATGATTGCTTTGGGGATGATTAATTAGTAAGATATACTAAAAAGTGTTCACTTCTATAATACTTGATTATCTATTTGGATTAGTTTCGGGTTGATTCTATCGAGATCAAGACTAACCACTTCTGTAGCAATGTCCATCGTTATAGGAATAGATTTTTTAATAATAGAACAGAGTGTTCTGCTAAGGGATAAATTATTCTATTATTATATAGAAAACTACTTATCTTTCAAAGAAGAGTTGCTAGCAGATTTTTTCTATTTTTAATAGTATAAAAATAAGTTTAATACTTGTAACCGTTGACATTTATTGATATAATGAAACTATAAACTAATTTAAAGGAGTTTCACATGGCTTTAATTCAATTAACAACAGAAGAACTACGTACTTCTGCTCAAAAATACACTAATGGTGCTGAGGAAGTAAGACAAGTGCTTCATACATTGTCTAGCGAACAGGAAACAATTAGAGAAAACTGGAAAGGCTCTGCTTTTGAGAGTTTTGATCAACAATTTACAGAATTGTCTCCAAAAATTGAAGAGTTTGCTGCTTTGCTTGATGCAATTAATGCACAGTTGAATAAAGTTGCTGAGATTGTTGAGCAAAACGACCAAGATCTTGCAGCACAAATTCATTAATTTGTTATAAGTGGCTTTAGGAGGGCGAGAGCCTTCCTATTTTTGTTATGGAGATGATTAAAAGAAAAAATGGGAAAGAATAAGATTTTTAAATATGTAGGAAGTAGTCTGTTAGCACTATTATTGCTCGCTTCGATGATTTTTTTGAATCTGTCTGTTCAAAAAAATACTACTATTAGCAATGAAAGCAATCAAAAAGCAAACCAACAGACTAAATTAAATGTGGCTATCGTAAATGAAGATAAGCCCGTATATATGGATACGAAAGAGTATAATCTAGGTGCGAGTTATGTAAAAAACATTGAGCGGGATAATTCGCAAAATTGGTTCGTTGTACCTCGAGGAACAGCAGATGCTGGATTAGAAAGTGGGAAATACCAACTAGTTTTAACGATTCCTAGTGACTTTTCTGAGAAAGTATTGGATATCAATAAGATTAATGTAGACAAGACCATTATCAATTATAAGATCAATGCACAAGGAAATTTGCAGGTTGAGAATGATGCCAATAAACTAGCAAAAGATATTGTAGCAGATCTGAATAGCCAACTAGTAGATATGTATATGGCTAGCATTTTGAGTAATCTTTATACTGCACAAAAAAATGTCCAAGCTAGCTCACAGATACAAGCGACCAATATCGGAAGTTATCGTACCAATTTATATGGGACAGCTATCAACTCGAAAAATCTTTTTCCAACCCTTTATAGCATGTCTAGTTCTTCAGTAGAATCAAACAATGCTTTAAAGACAGGTTTGGAAAGCTATACGCAAATTTTTGACCGCTATGATACCTCACAGATTGCTTATGGTAATAAAATTGCTGATTTGCTTAAAGCGAGGGTTTCCGAGAAGGAAAATCATGCCGATGTTATCACTCGGCTCATTTCTCAGAGTCGGGAAGACGTTCAGGAACAAGTTAAAGCTTATAAGAAATTAATTGACGCTCAAGGTAGTCTGACTTCTAATATAGATGGAACAACAGCCTCTTCTGATGGTACGTCATCAGAAGTTGGACCTTCCTATAAAACAGTAGCAGAAAACATCAGCAAAGAGATTACTGCACTTCAAACTAATTTGACTGAAGAACGAACGAAGTTTGAAAATCATAAGAAGGATATTAATAACTTTATCGATGAAAAATTAGTTGCTTATTACGGAACAACTGAAAAGGGCAACATCACTCTTGCACAATTTCTAGACAAAGCTAAGAATAAGGATCTAGATAATGCTGAAAAAACCATTGAAGGATTGTTGGGAACTGCAATATCTGAATTACCAGCAGAAGATTTTAGTGGAAAAGTATTTAATGGTTTTGGAATTTCACCTGTAACTATACCTTCCCTAGACTATAGCAAATTAAAAAGTTTGGGCACTCCTAGTGAGGGGACAACTTTAACTGATTTGAAAAATCTGGAAAGTCAAGCCATTACAAGTACAACTCCTGTAGGTACAACTGGTACAAAAGCTAAAGTTACATGGAAATCCGAAACGGGAGTGACGGTTGCATCAGTTACCTATGATGGCACTCCGGTAATGCTTGGTCAAGAAATTGATTTGAAGACTGGTGGGACCTTTAAAGTAGTATACAGTGTAACTGAAACATCTTCAGCTGCAACTCCAGATCCGACTCCAACTCCAGCTCCAGCTCCAACATCTGCACCAAAATCAATCGATATTTCATTAAATGATGTTCAAGCAGTTAGCGCTCCGGTGGATGTGGCAAATGTTCAAAAAGCTGCGGTTTCTTACGGACAAAAGGTTCAGAAAATAGAGTCTACTTATCAAAAAGTGGATTCACTATTAAAAGCATATAATGCTATTAAAGATTTGCGAAACAGTAATGTTTCTACAGCTTTAACAAATATTTGGTACGAAGCGATTACTTCAAATCTGAAGAAATATGAAGATAGTCTATCTACTCCTGCCAGTGCTACAGATACGGATGGTGCTAAGGACAAAGTGGATAAGGCCTTAACAAAATTGACTAAGTTGAAACCTGTATTAGAGAAAAATGTGCAAGATGTTTTGGATACAAACAAGGAATTGGATACCAAAATCAATGACCAAATTGAGCAGTACAAACAGTTAGAAAAGAAGCTAGAAGATTTGGAAAAGGCTCAAGCAGGCGGAAATACTGCTTTTGAGACCACTAATACGCAATTGACAACTCTAAATACTGATTTTGCAGCTCTTTTAACAGAAACAGCAGGTGTGAAGACTTCTTCTCAAAGCAATGTGAAGGCGGCTGAATCAGTGAATGAGACTTTGAGTAATTTTAATCGTGAATTATCAAATGCGCAAACTAGCACTGAAAAACTTTCGCAGGATGCTGATTCGTTGATGACCCAATTTAACGAGGAATTAACAGCCAATGGCAACTTTGTTGAATCTTTCTTGAAAGTTTTAAATAATGCTTATGAAAATGGAGTGCCAAATGAAGTCTTGCTCAATTTCCTATCAAATCCAGTTGCGCAAAATTCATCTTCTGTAAAAGCAACAGTTAATGTATATCGTCCGTTCACGTGGATTCTACTTTTGGAAATTGTGAGTCTATTTACAGCTTATCTCTTTGCGACTCAAAATATTATTCGTAAGGTTAAAGATAAATTTAAGTTGGATAAACTACATGATACAGATCTTGTGACTGTAACGATCTTATCTGCGCTAAGTCTTGTTGTTGGACTAGTCGTTGGTATCGTTTCAAATATTCAGCTACAAGTTGGTCGTGAGTACCAACCATCATGGGTTTTATTAATTGTTTTAGCTGGATTTGTGCTGATTCAAGGACAATATTTCTTACTGAAACATTTTCGTGTCATTGGTATGGGACTTGCCTTCTTTATGATGATTAGCTTTGTGTACCTATCAAATGCTATCGGTACAACAGCTAGTCTAACAGGCTTCCCAGCATTTATCAAAAACCTTAATGTTTTATCAATATTAGAAGGCTTGCTCTCAGGATATTTTGATGGACATCCAGCCACAATTATAGTTTTTGTCGCAACGATTTTTGTGATAGCAATTCTAATTGTTATGAACGTTTTTATCAAAGCAGGAAGTTTGTGGTTTCAAGTAAATCAAACTGAGAAAGTATAGAAATTAAGAATATGAAAAAAATATTTCTTTTGCTTCTTACCTTGGTAGCGTCTGCAGTAGTTTCAACAGCTACTGCAGATGATATAAAGGATAATAGTCTGCAGCTTGATGATTCTCGACTTGAGAAGAAAGAAGGACTGAAGTTTGGTATTCAGTCCGAACAAGTCAAAGACCTTTTTAATGAAGCGACCCAAAAGAAGTTGCAGGAAATGCAACATTATCAAGAAGAACAGTTGATCACAGAAAGGGGACAACTGTTTTCTGCTATACAGGGACCAGTAAAAAACAATTTGCAAGAACAATTATTTCAACCAAATTCCGGCAAATTATCTAAATTTCAAACAAATTTAGATAAGGGTACTGGAGGAGAATTGAATAATTTTATGCCAGAGATGTTCTATGTAGGAGTCGTTCTATTGCTGATGGGTGTCACTGGTTTGATGAGTTACCGAGTGATGGCAGATAATTTGGATTGATGTTTTAACAGTTCGTCCAAGAAACATAGAAAAAGGATAAATCAGACAGGAGATACAAAAGTAATGGAGCAACATATCAATATTACCCTGCGCTTGAAAGATAGGGATGTGGATGTTCGAATTCCCCGAAAGATTGAAGTACGTCGTCTAATCCGAGAAATTGATACGATTTTTAATCCAGGAATAAAGCGAAAAAAATACCAATTAAGAATAGTCAATAAAGGTTTGTTGATTGATGAAGGAAAACATCTGTCTGATTATCCAATGACGACAGGAGATTTAGTAGAAATTGAGGAAATATAGGTGACTGAAGAAAAATTTGTATTTGGTGGACAACCATTTATCTATGAAAAAAATGAAACTACCTGGGAATTAAAACTCAAACGTTCAGATGTAGCTAGTCAAGATCTACGAGAGCTTTTGCTGTTGGATTTACACCATCCATTGTTCTTGGAGCAATCCATGGTATCTGATGAGGACAGTGTGACTTTTTCTTACCAAGTAGAGCCTTATGGATTAAGTTATGATGAAGTGAAGAATCGCACAATTTCAGAGAGGATTCGTTTAGCTCTAAACGTTTTTAGTCTAGAGGGAGCTTTAGAGTTACCGGTAACCTTTCTTTTGCATCCAATGAATCTGTTTATTACCAAAGATGCACAAGCTAAAATTGCTTATCGTGGAATTCCAGATTTGATGGTTCCTCAGGCTATATCTCCAGAAGATTTTCTACGTCAAGCCAAGTGTTTTACAGTAACTTTATTTACCGATTTGGACTTTATGGATCTCTACAACGGTTCTCTGGAACTAGAAACTTTACCAGATTTCCTAAATGATTTGTGCCAAGCTAATGATATTGCATCTGCAGTTTCAATTCTTGAAAAATATTATGTCGAGAAATATACGAAAGAACAGGCTGATTTGGTATTGGTTCCAAGTAGAAAACATCGTGTTTTTAAGTTGGCTACAATCTGGTTGTCAGCTAGCGTAGTTTTGTTGGCCATTCCACTTATTTATTTGATTTTTGTGCAAAATCCATTCAAAGAAAAGATGCTACAGGCTGATACTGCCTTTATAAAAGTGGATTATAGTGGGGTTATTACGGAACTGGAGGGTGTTACTCCGTCTAATTTACCAAATACTCAAAAGTATGAACTGGCATACTCTTATATTCAGGGATTGGAATTTTCTGATGACCAAAAGAAAGTTATTTTGAATAATGTGACTCTCAAGTCAGATGAACTTTATTTGACTTACTGGATCCAAATTGGGCGCAACCGTTTTGAAGAAGCTCTCGATATTGCTAAACGGATTAATGATAGTGACTTGATTCTCTATGCGTTGACTCAAGAAATCAAGCAAGTTCGAGAAGATGATAAGCTATCAGGAAAAGATCGTGAAAGTAAGTTGAATGCATTGGAGAGTGAGTACAAGAAATACTGGGATAGTCGAAGTCAGTTATTGACAAATGATTCTAGTGCTAACAAGTCCACTACTACAAATCAACAAGATAAGACTTCTGAAAGTAAGCCTTCTTCGGAAAAGAAATCTAGTCCTAGCACTTCCTCTAACAATTAAAGGAGACCAAGAGAGAAATTATGAAAAAACAAATCATTTTCTACAGCCAAGGTCTACGTTATGAAGTAGAATTAGGTGCGGATAAAACTGTCTTGATTGGTGCAACTGAAAAGGCTCAAGTGTACCTTTCACAACAGGAAATGCCAATTCAACTTAAAGTTGACGGTGACGAGGTGTTTTATCAGTATGGTGACGAAGTAGGCCTGCTGAAAAACGCTCTAGGCTTGGGTGAAGTTGTCTTTTATCTCCGAGAAGGAGAAACAAAAATTTATGATCTTTTGGATCTGTCAGAAATTCAGATAGGTTCTCATAAGGGTGCTCTTATCAGTCTAGATGCAGAGATTGAGCTATTATTGCAGAAAACTCAAAATCAATGGATTTTGACTCGAATGCAAGGGGAGTTCTATAGAAATAATCATTTGGAGCAAAACGAGCAACAACTAATTAGTTTTGGGGATGAGCTGAGCTTAGGATCGGTGACAATTAAACTCTATCCAGATGAGATTTGGATTCAAGGACCGGCTCAAGTTGGGAAACAATTGACATTGAGAGAGCCATCTCGTTATGCCTTTTATGAAGAGTATCCTGATTATCATCGTTCTCCAAGAATCATCTATCGTGGTAGTGAAGATAAAATATTGATAAACCCTCCAGGTCAGGAACCAGTTAAACCTAGTGATGAACTATTGAAATTGATCATTCCACCTCTTATGATGATTGGGGTAACAATCCTGATTACGTTGATTCAACCTCGAGGAATTTATATTCTTGCGACAGTAGGAATGTCAATCACCACAATGATTTTCTCTATCCGAGGCTTTTTCAAAAATCGGAAAAAGTACAAGGCTGATAAAAAAGAGAGAATTGATCTCTATCACCTTTATCTAAAGGACAAGGCCATGGAATTGACTCGTCTGGAGCGGGAACAAAAAGAAGGGATGAACTACCATTTTCCAACTGTTTTGGAGTTGACTGACCTCGTTGAGAGTTATAATCACAGGATTTATGAAAAGACCCCCTTGCACTTTGACTTCCTTTATTATCGTCTAGGATTAGGAAAACTCCCAACTAGCTATGAGTTAAATTATGGGCAACGAGAACGAAGTGGGAAGAAAGATGCTTTAGAGGAAGAGGGATACGCCCTCTATAGTCGACATAAAAAAATCCCGGATATGCCGATTCCAGCCAATCTAAGCCATGGGCCGGTGGGGTATATTGGTCCAAGAAATCTAGTTTTAGAACAACTTCAGTTGTTAGTCATGCAGATAGCTACTTTCCATTCTTATCATGATGTGCAATTTATTACCATCTTGCCTGAAGAGGAAAAAGAACAGTGGTCTTGGATGCGTTGGCTTCCACATGCCAAACTTCAAGAGCTCAATGTGCGAGGATTTGTATACAATCAACGGACACGTGACCAGGTTCTCAATAGTTTGAACCAAATCTTGAAACTACGTCGTAGTCAAAAGGAAGAAACATCACATAAAGAAAGTACACTTTTCCACCCTCATTACGTAGTTTTAGTGACAGATGAAAAGCTAATATTGGACCATGTCATTATGGAATTCTTTACAGAAGATCCAACAGATTTGGGTTGTTCTCTCGTTTTTGTAGAGGATGTGATGAGTTCCTTGTCTGAAAATATTCAGACAGTGATCAACATCAAGGACCGCAATACAGGACAACTTGTCATGGAAGAAGGAGTTTTGAAAGAAACAGACTTCCACTTGGATCATTTTCCAGTCGATTATGACAAGGAGCGTATTGCTCGAACCTTAGCACCTCTCAATCACCTTCAAAATCTCAAAAGTTCGATTCCGGATTCAGTTACTTTCATGGAGATGTATGGAGCAGAAACATTTGAAGACTTACAGGTATCTAGCCGCTGGGAAAAGAACGCGCCTTACAAGAGTTTGGCTGTTCCGATTGGTTTACGAGGTCAAGGCGATCTGGTTCAACTCAATCTTCATGAAAAAGCTCATGGGCCTCATGGTTTGATTGCAGGGACGACTGGTTCAGGGAAGTCAGAGACCATCCAATCTTATATCCTGTCTCTAGCTGTCAATTTCCATCCTCATGATGTAGCTTTCTTGCTGATTGACTATAAGGGTGGTGGGATGGCCAATCTCTTTAAAAACCTACCCCATCTCTTGGGAACTATCACTAACTTAGATGGTGCCCAATCCATGCGTGCTCTAGCTTCAATCAATGCAGAGATCCATCGTCGTGAACGACTCTTTAGGGAATTTGAAGTAAATCATATCAATCAATATCAGAAGAAATTTAAAAATGGAGAAGCGAAAGAACCTCTCCCACATCTCTTTCTCATCTCGGATGAATTTGCGGAGCTCAAGGCCAACCAGCCAGACTTTATCAAGGAGTTGGTATCTATCGCTCGGGTCGGACGTTCTCTAGGGGTCCACTTGATCCTAGCAACTCAAAAGCCATCAGGAGTAGTAGATGATCAGATCTGGTCCAACTCACGCTTTAAGATTGCCCTCAAAGTGGCGGACCGCTCTGACTCGAATGAAATGCTTCATACGCCGGATGCAGCTGAAATTACACAGACTGGACGCGCCTATCTGCAGGTCGGAAATAACGAAGTCTATGAACTCTTCCAGTCAGCATGGTCAGGAGCAGATTACCAGCCAGAAAAGGATGATATGGGGATTGAAGACCATACCATCTACCTGATCAATGAATTGGGACAATATGAAATCCTAAACGAAGACTTATCGGGCTTAGAGGATGCGGATGAAATCAAGGAAGTTCCGACAGAGTTAGATGCGATTGTGCACAACATTCAACTCATGTGTGAAGAGCAGCAGATTCCTCCAGTACCGCAGCCATGGTTGCCACCGCTCAAGGAACGCATTACGCTTGAGGAGTTAGAAGAAGTGCAACCGACAGTAGCCTGGGAACAAGAGAAACCACTCTCCGTTCTCCTTGGAATGGCAGATATTCCACAGGCACAGAAACAGGAAGCTGTCTCTATCAATCTCGCCAAGGACGGACATGTCCTTCTCTATGGAAGTCCGGGTACTGGAAAGACAACCTTCCTTCAGTCTGCAGGAATGGACTTGGCTCGTAAGTTCAGTCCGAAGGACCTGACTATGTACTTGATGGACTTTGGAACCAATGGTTTGGCTCCACTATCTAAACTTCCGCAGGTGGCTGATACCATGCTTTTGGACCAAACGGAGAAAATCTCTAAATTTGTACGAATCATGGAGAAAGAACTTAATCGTCGGAAGAAACTTCTCTCTGACTATGGCGTTGGGACATTGGAACTCTACCGTCAGGCCAGTGGTCAGAAAGAACCAGCTATTGTCATTCTTTTAGATAGCTATGAAGCTATCAAAGAAGAGACCTATGAGGCAGAACTCTTCAAACTCCTAGTGAGAATTTCTCGTGAAGGTCTCAGCATCGGTGTGCACCTCTTGATGACAGCGGGTCGCCAGACCAACCTACGAGCTCAACTCTACACCAACTTCAAGCACCAGTTGAGTCTACCACAGAATGAAGCGAGTGAAGTGCGTGTGATTGTGGGAGCTACACCACTCGCCATGACCATGGAAGATATCAAGGGACGTGCCCTCATCAAGCGTGAGGAAGTCGATGTCATTCAGTTGGCACTTCCAGTTTCTGGAGCCAACGACACCCAAGTCCTCAACAACCTCCGCCAAACAGTCGCTTCCCTCCAAGAAGCTTGGACAGGACAACGCCCAAGTGCCATCCCTATGGTGCCAGAGGAGTTGACGGAGAAAGAATTCTATAGCCGAGCCAGCGTGCAGACTGCCTATGAACATGGACTCGTGCCATTAGGACTTGACTTGGAGACAGTTGAGCCCGTTACTTGGAACCTAGCTAAAGGAAATCTTCTCTACCTAACAGATAAAGAAGAGCAGATGACAGCTTTGGTGAAACACATTGCCAAAGGGAAACAGAAAGTCATCGTCTTGGCACCGAAATTTTCTAAACTCGATCTTGAGAGATTTGGGGAAGAAGTCATTTATGAGGATGAGGTACAAAACATCGAAAATAGGCTAGAGCTTCTTGAATCGGAAATTCATAAGCGAAATCAAGAGGGATTAAAGGAACATGTAGTTACCATTGTTCTTTATAATATCACGGAAATAATTGGGAATTTAACACCTGTGGCGCAAAAGAGACTAGAGTTTATCTTTAAACAAGGTTTACTAGCAGGCTATGCTTCACTTGTTATTACGAACCAAAGTATTTCTCGTAATATTGAGGCTCCGTTGCGCTTAGCCAAAGGTTTCAAACAAGCTTTGATTAGCATGAGGCTCAATGACCAAACTATTGTACCCGTCGCAAAGAAACCTCTAAGAGAGACTATGTTAGAAAATCAAGTTCATTATTTTGTTTGTGAGAGTACATACATTAAGATTAAGGCATTGATGCGCTAAAGGCTTGATTAAAGATGCAATCACAAATCAATAGTGGATATTATAATCACGGAGTAAAGAAAGATGAAAAAAATAAAAATAATTTTATGGTTACTGATAGGAGGAATCATGCTTATGACAGCAGCATCATTGAATGGATGTAGTTTGGGTGGTGAAACCATTCCCAAAAACAGAACAAAAAAACAGTACGAATTTGAAAAAACCTTTGAACCTATATTTAAATTTTTAGAGCAAGATAAGAAGGATTTTACCGGACTAAAGATATACATTAGTAGAGTCTATATAAAAACTGAAGATGAAGTAAAAAAATACGCAGTAGACTTAGATATTAATCAAGCTGACATTAAAGGTGATTACACAATAACACTTGGGGAAGATAAAGAAACTGTTCCGGTTACATATTCTAATGGTAAGTTAAATTATGAGTCTGAGATAAATCCTTTATTTGATGAGGAAATCCTTAATTTGGTAGTACAAAGAGATTATTTCGCTTCCTTGAATATAAAAGAAACCTTTAAGAGTGCAGAAACAGAGCTTCGTGATATTATATATGAACCAGAAAATCATTCTGACCTCTATAAATATCTTAAAAATAAGTACGATATGCCAGAGGATACAACCTGTCGAATAATATTAGATTACTCTAGTGGAACAATCTATGGAATTTCAATACTAATGGAATCTAAGGATGAGGCTGTTCAAATAGATTTAACTATATTTAAACAACGGGAGGATAATCAATGAATGAAATTGAAAAAAGTAATCGTCGAGTTGAAATGTCAGCCGTTTTATCTGATGCTGTATATAAATACGAGATAGCCTATACTGCGGGTGGTAATGATCCGATAGAGATGGCTGTAGGGGTTTTGCGTGATGCAGGTATAGATAAGGATAGTTATGAAATCGTAGACAAAATGTATGATCCAGATTCGGGTGTTGCTGCGATTGCTGTTTACGATAAACTGACAAAGGAGACCTATATCTCATACGCTGGGACTAATATGGATGCTGACGGGCATAAAGATCCTATTGTAGACCTTGCCATTGCCTTAAATGACACCTTGTACTTAAAAGAAA
>NZ_JALDVP010000013.1:0-5175 GCF_023110115.1 Streptococcus sp. oral taxon 431
TTAAGACACCGCCTTTTCACGGCGGTAACACGGGTTCGAATCCCGTACGGACTATGAGTGTATCGCGGTTGATGGAAATAGGAATTAAAAAAAGTTAAAAAAACCTGTTGACAGAGAAAAGTGACTGTGATATACTAATATAGTTGTCGTAAGCGCGACAAAGACCTTTGAAAACTGAACAAGACGAACCAATGTGCAGGGCACTATAACTTAAGGTTATAGTACTGAACAATGAAAAAAACAATAAATCTGTCAGTGACAGAAATGAGTGAGAACTCAAACTTTTAATGAGAGTTTGATCCTGGCTCAGGACGAACGCTGGCGGCGTGCCTAATACATGCAAGTAGAACGCTGAAGGAGGAGCTTGCTCTTTCCGGATGAGTTGCGAACGGGTGAGTAACGCGTAGGTAACCTGCCTGGTAGCGGGGGATAACTATTGGAAACGATAGCTAATACCGCATAACAGTAGATATCGCATGATAGCTGCTTGAAAGGTGCAAATGCACCACTACCAGATGGACCTGCGTTGTATTAGCTAGTTGGTGAGGTAACGGCTCACCAAGGCAACGATACATAGCCGACCTGAGAGGGTGATCGGCCACACTGGGACTGAGACACGGCCCAGACTCCTACGGGAGGCAGCAGTAGGGAATCTTCGGCAATGGACGGAAGTCTGACCGAGCAACGCCGCGTGAGTGAAGAAGGTTTTCGGATCGTAAAGCTCTGTTGTAAGAGAAGAACGAGTGTGAGAGTGGAAAGTTCACACTGTGACGGTATCTTACCAGAAAGGGACGGCTAACTACGTGCCAGCAGCCGCGGTAATACGTAGGTCCCGAGCGTTGTCCGGATTTATTGGGCGTAAAGCGAGCGCAGGCGGTTAGATAAGTCTGAAGTTAAAGGCTGTGGCTTAACCATAGTACGCTTTGGAAACTGTTTAACTTGAGTGCAAGAGGGGAGAGTGGAATTCCATGTGTAGCGGTGAAATGCGTAGATATATGGAGGAACACCGGTGGCGAAAGCGGCTCTCTGGCTTGTAACTGACGCTGAGGCTCGAAAGCGTGGGGAGCAAACAGGATTAGATACCCTGGTAGTCCACGCCGTAAACGATGAGTGCTAGGTGTTAGACCCTTTCCGGGGTTTAGTGCCGTAGCTAACGCATTAAGCACTCCGCCTGGGGAGTACGACCGCAAGGTTGAAACTCAAAGGAATTGACGGGGGCCCGCACAAGCGGTGGAGCATGTGGTTTAATTCGAAGCAACGCGAAGAACCTTACCAGGTCTTGACATCCCTCTGACCGCTCTAGAGATAGAGTTTTCCTTCGGGACAGAGGTGACAGGTGGTGCATGGTTGTCGTCAGCTCGTGTCGTGAGATGTTGGGTTAAGTCCCGCAACGAGCGCAACCCCTATTGTTAGTTGCCATCATTCAGTTGGGCACTCTAGCGAGACTGCCGGTAATAAACCGGAGGAAGGTGGGGATGACGTCAAATCATCATGCCCCTTATGACCTGGGCTACACACGTGCTACAATGGTTGGTACAACGAGTCGCAAGCCGGTGACGGCAAGCTAATCTCTTAAAGCCAATCTCAGTTCGGATTGTAGGCTGCAACTCGCCTACATGAAGTCGGAATCGCTAGTAATCGCGGATCAGCACGCCGCGGTGAATACGTTCCCGGGCCTTGTACACACCGCCCGTCACACCACGAGAGTTTGTAACACCCGAAGTCGGTGAGGTAACCTTTTAGGAGCCAGCCGCCTAAGGTGGGATAGATGATTGGGGTGAAGTCGTAACAAGGTAGCCGTATCGGAAGGTGCGGCTGGATCACCTCCTTTCTAAGGATAAGGAATGCACATTGGTCTTGTTTAGTCTTGAGAGGTCTTGTGGGGCCTTAGCTCAGCTGGGAGAGCGCCTGCTTTGCACGCAGGAGGTCAGCGGTTCGATCCCGCTAGGCTCCATTGGTGAGAGATCACCAAGTAATGCACATTGAAAATTGAATATCTATATCAAATAGTAACAAGAAAATAAACCGAAAACGCTGTAGTATTAATAAGAGTTTATGACTGAAAGGTCAAAAAAATAAGGTTAAGTTAATAAGGGCGCACGGTGGATGCCTTGGCACTAGGAGCCGAAGAAGGACGTGACAAACGACGATATGCCTTGGGTAGCTGTAAGTAAGCGATGATCCAGGGATTTCCGAATGGGGGAACCCAACAGGTACTACCTGTTACCCATATCTGTTAAGGATATGAGGAGGAAGACGCAGTGAACTGAAACATCTAAGTAGCTGCAGGAAGAGAAAGCAAAAGCGATTGCCTTAGTAGCGGCGAGCGAAACGGCAGGAGGGCAAACCGAAGAGTTTACTCTTCGGGGTTGTAGGACTGCAATGTGGACTCAAAGACTATAGAAGAATGACATGGGAAGGTCAGCCAAAGAGAGTGAGAGCCTCGTATTTAAAATAGTCTTTGTACCTAGCAGTATCCTGAGTACGGCGAGACACGTGAAATCTCGTCGGAATCTGGGAGGACCATCTCCCAACCCTAAATACTCCCTAGTGACCGATAGTGAACCAGTACCGTGAGGGAAAGGTGAAAAGCACCCCGGGAGGGGAGTGAAATAGAACCTGAAACCGTGTGCCTACAACAAGTTCGAGCCCGTTAATGGGTGAGAGCGTGCCTTTTGTAGAATGAACCGGCGAGTTACGATATGATGCGAGGTTAAGTTGAAGAGACGGAGCCGTAGGGAAACCGAGTCTGAATAGGGCGCTTTAGTATTATGTCGTAGACCCGAAACCATGTGACCTACCCATGAGCAGGTTGAAGGTGCGGTAAGACGCACTGGAGGACCGAACCAGGGCACGTTGAAAAGTGCTTGGATGACTTGTGGGTAGCGGAGAAATTCCAAACGAACTTGGAGATAGCTGGTTCTCTCCGAAATAGCTTTAGGGCTAGCGTCGACATCAAGATTCTTGGAGGTAGAGCACTGTTTGGGTGAGGGGTCCATCCCGGATTACCAATCTCAGATAAACTCCGAATGCCAATGAATTATGGTCGGCAGTCAGACTGCGAGTGCTAAGATCCGTAGTCGAAAGGGAAACAGCCCAGACCACCAGCTAAGGTCCCAAAATAATTGTTAAGTGGAAAAGGATGTGGGGTTGCACAGACAACTAGGATGTTAGCTTAGAAGCAGCTATTCATTCAAAGAGTGCGTAATAGCTCACTAGTCGAGTGACCCTGCGCCGAAAATGTACCGGGGCTAAAACAATTTACCGAAGCTGTGGATACCTTTATAGGTATGGTAGGAGAGCGTTCTATGTGTGGAGAAGGTGTACCGTGAGGAGCGCTGGAACGCATAGAAGTGAGAATGCCGGTATGAGTAGCGAAAGACAGGTGAGAATCCTGTCCACCGTAAGACTAAGGTTTCCAGGGGAAGGCTCGTCCGCCCTGGGTTAGTCGGGACCTAAGGAGAGACCGAAAGGTGTATCCGATGGACAACAGGTTGATATTCCTGTACTAGAGTATGTAGTGATGGAGGGACGCAGTAGGCTAACTAAAGCAGACGATTGGAAGTGTCTGTCTAAGCAGTGAGGTGTGAATTGAGTTAAATGCTTAATTCTATAACATTGAGCTGTGATGGGGAGCGAAGTTTAGTAGCGAAGTTAGTGACGTCACACTGCCAAGAAAAGCTTCTAGCGTTTAAACATACTCTACCCGTACCGCAAACCGACACAGGTAGTCGAGGCGAGTAGCCTCAGGTGAGCGAGAGAACTCTCGTTAAGGAACTCGGCAAAATGACCCCGTAACTTCGGGAGAAGGGGTGCTGACTTTACGTCAGCCGCAGTGAATAGGCCCAAGCAACTGTTTATCAAAAACACAGCTCTCTGCTAAATCGTAAGATGATGTATAGGGGGTGACGCCTGCCCGGTGCTGGAAGGTTAAGAGGAGTGCTTAGGAGTAATCCGAAGGTATGAATTGAAGCCCCAGTAAACGGCGGCCGTAACTATAACGGTCCTAAGGTAGCGAAATTCCTTGTCGGGTAAGTTCCGACCCGCACGAAAGGCGTAATGATTTGGGCACTGTCTCAACGAGAGACTCGGTGAAATTTTAGTACCTGTGAAGATGCAGGTTACCCGCGACAGGACGGAAAGACCCCATGGAGCTTTACTGCAGTTTGATATTGAGTGTCTGTACCACATGTACAGGATAGGTAGGAGTCTATGAGATCGGGACGCCAGTTTC
The DNA here is from genome assembly GCF_023110115.1 of Streptococcus sp. oral taxon 431. Taxonomy (GTDB): domain Bacteria; phylum Bacillota; class Bacilli; order Lactobacillales; family Streptococcaceae; genus Streptococcus. The sequence goes on from NZ_JALDVP010000013.1 coordinate 4,235, forward strand.
GAAGGAGACGATGTTGGGATACTACCCTTGTGTTATGGCCACTCTAACCCGGATAGGTGATCCCTATCGGAGACAGTGTCTGACGGGCAGTTTGACTGGGGCGGTCGCCTCCTAAAAGGTAACGGAGGCGCCCAAAGGTTCCCTCAGAATGGTTGGAAATCATTCGCAGAGTGTAAAGGTATAAGGGAGCTTGACTGCGAGAGCTACAACTCGAGCAGGGACGAAAGTCGGGCTTAGTGATCCGGTGGTTCCGTATGGAAGGGCCATCGCTCAACGGATAAAAGCTACCCTGGGGATAACAGGCTTATCTCCCCCAAGAGTTCACATCGACGGGGAGGTTTGGCACCTCGATGTCGGCTCGTCGCATCCTGGGGCTGTAGTCGGTCCCAAGGGTTGGGCTGTTCGCCCATTAAAGCGGCACGCGAGCTGGGTTCAGAACGTCGTGAGACAGTTCGGTCCCTATCCGTCGCGGGCGTAGGAAATTTGAGAGGATCTGCTCCTAGTACGAGAGGACCAGAGTGGACTTACCGCTGGTGTACCAGTTGTCTTGCCAAAGGCATCGCTGGGTAGCTATGTAGGGAAGGGATAAACGCTGAAAGCATCTAAGTGTGAAACCCACCTCAAGATGAGATTTCCCATGATTTTATATCAGTAAGAGCCCTGAGAGATGATCAGGTAGATAGGTTAGAAGTGGAAGTGTGGCGACACATGTAGCGGACTAATACTAATAGCTCGAGGACTTATCCAAAGTAACTGAGAATATGAAAGCGAAGGTTTTCTTGGAATTTGATAGATATTCAATTTTGAGTAGGTATTACTCAGAGTTAAGTGACGATAGCCTAGGAGATACACCTGTACCCATGCCGAACACAGAAGTTAAGCCCTAGAACGCCGGAAGTAGTTGGGGGTTGCCCCCTGTGAGATATGGAAGTCGCTTAGCT
>NZ_JALDVP010000014.1:0-1568 GCF_023110115.1 Streptococcus sp. oral taxon 431
GAACAGTTATTTGCGGTTGATATAGATGGCGATGGTTTATTAGATTTTGCAGTGACTCCAGAGAATACAACAACTAAAGATTTGTTGAAAAAATATGGTGATTCAAAAGAAATTCGCTTAGACACGACCTCTATGATGACTTTGATTACAAATCTGAACGCTAGTTTAAGACATGCGGAAGAGTTGTTAGAAGTAGTCAAGCGTACAAGTCAGGCAAATGAAAATGTTATGAATAATTTGTCGAGTCGTACAAACAATCTCAAAGAAGCTGTCTTCCAGCATTTACAATCCATTAGCTTGATTGAAGCTATACAAAAGATAGACAAAGCTTTCAGTAATTATGATGGCATGAAAGAAACGTTTAAAACACTTAATGAATATAATCCCTATGATTTTTCTAGGAATTTTGACTGGTTCGGCTTTAGTGGCCTAAACGACTATTTTGATAGTAATGGAAATAATTTTGACCATGGAGCAATTGCATCAAAATTATATAGTGCGAAGTTTAATAGTGACTCTGCTCTTCTCGATATCGAAGTGCATAACATGACTTCAAAAGGAAAATCTGAAGGAAATGTATGGGCTAAGTCAAATACATCTACTTACTTGGGGGTAAGAGGTGCAGAACTAGTTAATTCATTTGAAGGAATGATTGAGAAAAGCACGACAGGTTTAGAGAAACGTTCTCATTTTGGTGATGGAATACCACAAGCTGTGAATGAAATTTTAAAAGTATTGGAACAAAATATCCAAACAATCATTTATTGTATCTCCTATACTATCTCTGTAGCCGAAGTTATCAAAACTGCTTTAGAAGAAACAGATAGAGGCTTGGCTAGAAATATAGATACACTAGATTTTAGTTCGGTTCCAGATGTTAATACTAGTGTTTCTCAGGATTATAATACCTACTTAGAGGAAAGCGGGATATTTGATGATCGTGATGTTATTAGTGCTTTTGATGATCAGATAGATGTGAGAGCTGAGGATCTAGCAAATCAGATGTCTACGTCTTTTAGCAGTTATCTAGATAGTGCAAAAGGCTATATTCAAAACACGAATAAAGTTATAAATACCTCAAGAGATAATTTAAAAGATCTTATCAATGATTTTCCTACTGAAATTTATTACAAGAACAAATTTGAGGATAAGGACGATAAAAAGTTTTATGGTACTGTGGAGTCCGAGATTTCAATATCGAGTACAATTCGAACAGCTGCTTCAGAGATTGATGTTTTGGATATAGACTTTACCACAGCAGCTACAACAATAAATCTAGTTGTGTCGATGTTGGGAGGTTTCAAGCCTGCGTTCAGGAATGGGATGGAGGATGCATTTTATGGAGCAGCTGACTTGAAAGGTGTTGTTCGTGCTCAAAAAGCAGTTGGTGCAGTTGTGAAATCTTTGCAGATTCGGTTTACAAATTTCAAGAGTGATTTAGATAGTCTGGCATCGGGTGCTGCGGTACAGGCGTTGGGATATAAGCTTGGAGACATGACAAATCTCATGGGTAATGTCAGTCATGTGATTGATGATTGCTTTGGGGATGATTAATTAGTAAGATATAC
>NZ_JALDVP010000015.1:0-547 GCF_023110115.1 Streptococcus sp. oral taxon 431
GCTGGAACATCGTCATCCATTGGTACACTTGGATTACCTTCTGTAAACTTAGGTTTACCTGTTTGTGTCTTACCTTGGATATCTGTTGATGTAACATCTTCACCTGTTGGAACTACTGGAGTAATCTTAGGTGTGTAAGTTGTTTCTACAGCAGTACCGTTAGCATCTTTAGCTTGAACTTTAACTGGAACAACATCACCTGAGTATGTCTTGTCTGTTGGTGTAAATGTTACAACACCTGTTTCCTTATCAACTGTGAAAGTACCGATTTCTTTACCTTCTGGTGATTTAGCAACTACTGATACAGCTGGTTGACCATTTTCGTCAAGAAGAGTAATGGTATCCTTGTTGATTGGTGCAACTGGATCACCTTCTGTGAATGTAACAGTACCAGTTTGAACCACACCTTGAGGTGCAACTGATTCAGCTGGAGTTGCAGTTGGTGTTACTGGTGTAACAGTTGGTGTGTACTTAGCTGTTACTGGGGTACCGTTCTTATCTACACGTTTAACAGTCACGCCTGTTCCTGTTCCTGTGAATGATTTTT
>NZ_JALDVP010000016.1:0-525 GCF_023110115.1 Streptococcus sp. oral taxon 431
TAGACCTTGCCATTGCCTTAAATGACACCTTGTACTTAAAAGAAAAAAACAAACCTGCCCTTGATTTTTATGATAGAGTGGAGGCGAGTGGACACTATATTAGCACAACTACTGGTCATTCTTATGGAGAATTTCAGGCTGGAAGGACAGCCATGGAGAGACAAGTGCCCTATAATTTTGGCTATCAAGGGGCTCCTCAGTCGGTAAACGGTAAGACTGCTAACGAGATGGTGGCAGCTGGTGACGCTGCTTGGTATAGAGAAGTTGTTGATAATAGTAATAATTTTGAAGAATTCAAAGCTAACATAATATTGTATATATTCAAGATGTCGGATTATAAAGTTCTCATCCCGATACTACCTAATGATAAAATTTTAAAACAGTATTGGGATTATCTCTCCCACTTAAAAGACACTTCGCCTGAGGTATTGAAAGCTGCTAAAGAAGAAGCAGAACGAATTGAAGCGTTGAGGAAGAATTACAAGGGTTACTCTGTGACGTTTTCCACCACGCGAGATGTGTTGA
>NZ_JALDVP010000001.1:0-378256 GCF_023110115.1 Streptococcus sp. oral taxon 431
GTGTGGTAATCATGTCAGGAACAGTTGTTATGAAACGTAAATTTACTAAATAATAATTTTTAGAAAATCTACACTATATTAAAGAGAGCCGAAAGGCTCTCTTTTCAATTTAATGAGTGTATATAAATCTCCTTACTTAATTAATTATTTTTATAAAAAAGTGATAATAGCAAGTTTGAAATTAATAGTTAAAATTCATGGAATAAAGCATTTTAGTCTTGACAAATAGCTCTTATCCATGTAAAATAGAATAAATCTTGAACTTGAAGGGAGTGAAAAAAATGTCTAAAACAGTAGTACGTAAGAATGAATCTCTTGACGATGCACTTCGTCGTTTCAAACGTGCGGTTACTAAAGCTGGTACTCTTCAAGAAACACGCAAACGTGAATTCTATGAAAAACCTTCTGTAAAACGTAAACGTAAATCAGAAGCAGCTCGTAAACGTAAAAAATTCTAATTTGAAATGAAAGGCTAGACTTGTCTAGTCTTTTTTTGCACATTGTTTTAGAGATATAAGGAACTTATGAAAGAGTATATAAAAGAATATCAAAAGATGCGCGAAGAACGTTTTAAGGATTGGGGTTATTATTCAACTCCTATAAACTGGCAGGAATTTGAAGAGTCTAATCAGAGGATTTTTCAAAAGTATTTGAAGGATTCGAAAGTATTGTCCGATAATGTTTTAAGGACAAAGTTGTACAGTAGCTTATTGCTAGATGATATCAAGTATTTTGCATACTATATAGCTTTTTTAGACGGGGATTATAAACAATTAAATAATGCTCTGTGGCAAACAGGAAGAGAAGAATTGATTAGAGGAGGTTTGCTTGCAAGTGGAACAATCTATACTGATGGTATTTTGAGGGGCTTATTTACCTCTTTTGCATGTAACGATTTTTCAGTCATTTCATCTTATATACCAAAAGACTTGCCTTTACTGAAAGGAACCTATTATCCCCAAAATGTCATCAATCTTTTGCACGCTCTTTATTATCAGGATGAAGACAGATTATCAGAGTCTATCATATTGGCACAACAGTTTCTAGAGAAGAAAAAACGAACAGGTATGGAAGAATTTTCTGTTCGTTACTTTATAAACTTGGCAAGAAAAGAAGCAGCTGGGATAAGCCAAAACTTACAAAACCTATGCCTAGCTTATCAGAGACGGGGTTATCCCTTTGAGAAGATAGATAAATGCTTCGCTGATGAAGTTCATGGTCTTTATCGCTTGGTGAAATATTTTGATGATTACATGTTTGAAGAGGTTAGTATGCCATCTCATAAGACTTTTCTGCAGAAATTTGAAAAATGGCAAGTTCAAAATCAGTTTCCACAAGGAAAACAGTTCTATATCTATCCAAAAGATATGGCTGATGCAAACAAAATACTAAAAAATGAACTTCCGAGAATTCATATAGAAAAATCAGGAAGGGATTTGGTAATAGATATTGATCGGTTTGCAGTAGATTTGTCTCAACTGATTTGAGAAAGTACGAGAAGACTCACATGCTAAATCATTTTTAAGGCAACTTTAAATAAATACTGTAAATCTTGCAAAAAAAGGAAACTTCCAGCTACAATCTGATATAATAGTAAGAGAACTCGATTTAAGGAGAAATATATGTCGGTTTCAGTAAAAGAAGTTATTGAGAAGCTTAGATTAGACATTGTCTATGGGGAGCCTGAATTACTTGAAAAGGAAATTAATACTGCGGATATTACGCGACCTGGTCTTGAAATGACAGGCTATTTTGATTACTATACTCCAGAGCGTATTCAATTGTTGGGGATGAAGGAATGGTCTTACCTAGTTTCTATGCCTTCTCAAAATCGTTACGATGTCTTGAAAAAAATGTTTCAACCGGAGACACCTGCGGTCATTGTTGCCCGTGGTTTGGTAGTTCCAGAGGAAATGTTAAAGGCTGCTAGAGAATGTAAAATTGCAATTTTAACTAGTCGTACAGCAACCAGTCGTTTGTCTGGAGAACTTTCTAGCTATCTTGATTCTCGTCTAGCAGAACGTACTAGTGTACACGGTGTCCTAATGGATATCTATGGTATGGGTGTTTTGATTCAAGGTGATAGTGGAATCGGTAAGAGTGAGACAGGTTTAGAACTAGTTAAACGTGGTCACCGTTTGGTAGCAGACGATCGGGTAGATATCTATTCTAAGGATGAAATGACTCTCTGGGGTGAACCTGCTGAAATCTTGAAACATCTGATCGAAATTCGTGGAGTAGGGATCATTGATGTCATGAGTCTATACGGTGCTAGTGCAGTTAAGGATTCTTCACAAGTTCAGCTAGCTGTTTATTTGGAAAATTACGATACACATAAGACCTTTGACCGCTTGGGGAACAATGCTGAAGAGTTGGAAATTTCAGGTGTTTCTATTCCGCGTATTCGGATTCCTGTAAAAACAGGTCGCAATATTTCTGTGGTCATCGAAGCTGCTGCCATGAACTATCGCGCTAAGGAAATGGGCTTTGATGCGACACGTCTCTTTGAAGAAAGATTGACGAAATTAATTGAAAAGAACGAGGTGCAAAATGATTGATCCAGTTGCTTTTCAAATAGGTCCATTTGCTGTTCGCTGGTATGCTATCTGCATTGTATCTGGATTAATACTAGCAGTTCTTCTTGCAATGAGAGAAGCACCCAAAAAGAAGATTTTATCTGATGATATTATTGACTTTATACTAGTAGCCTTTCCTCTGTCCATTATTGGTGCAAGACTCTACTATGTCATCTTTAAGTTTGACTATTATAGTCAACATATTGGAGAAATCTTTGCTATATGGAATGGTGGTCTCGCTATTTATGGTGGTTTAATTACAGGTGCTATTGTTCTATACATCTTTGCGGATCGCAAGCTGATTAATACCTGGGATTTCTTGGATATTGCAGCTCCGAGTGTAATGATTGCTCAGAGTCTAGGACGTTGGGGGAACTTCTTTAACCAAGAAGCTTACGGAGCAGTTGTAGAAAACCTTGATTATTTACCTGGTTTTATTAAGAATCAGATGTATATTGATGGTTCTTATCGTCAACCAACCTTCTTATACGAATCTATCTGGAATCTGATTGGGTTTGCTTTAATTGTTATTTTTAGACGTCGATTAAAAGGTATTCGTCGTGGTCATATCACAGCTTTTTATCTAATTTGGTATGGATTTGGGCGTATGATTATTGAGGGTATGCGTACAGATAGTCTCATGTTCTTTGGACTTCGAGTATCTCAGTGGTTGTCTGTTCTATTAATTGGACTTGGTATTTATATTATTGTTTATCAAAATCGGAAAAAAGCACCATTTTATAATGTAAAAAAGGAGAATTAAAATGTTAGAAGTTGCTTATATTTTTGTGGCTATTGCCTTGATTGTATTTATTGTTTATTTGATTATTACCCTTCAAAAAGTTGGACGTGTAATTGATGAAACAGAAAATACTGTTAAAACGCTAACTTCAGATGTAAATGTTACTCTACATCACACAAACGAACTTCTTGCCAAGGTCAATGTTCTTGCTGATGATATCAATATCAAAGTTGCAACCATTGATCCACTCTTTACAGCAGTTGCAGACCTTTCTGTTTCTGTTTCTGATTTAAATGAGCAGGCTCGTGTCTTGAGTAAAAAAGCATCATCTGCAGGTTCAAAAACATTAAAGACTAGTGCAGGCTTATCTGCCGTTCGTATTGCAAGTAAATTTTTAAAAAAATAAAAAGGAGATAACTCATGGGTAAATTATCATCAATCCTTTTAGGAACTGTTTCAGGTGTGGCTGTTGCCTTGTTTCTAACAAGTGAAAAAGGAAAACGCGTTACTAGTCAGGCACAAGACTTTATTGAAGATTTGAGAGAAGATCCAGAATATGCTAAGGAACAAGCTCTTGAAAAATTGACAGAAGTCAAAGAACAAACCAGAGATTTTGTTCTAAAGACAAAAGAACAAGTAGAATCTGGTGAAATTACCTTGGATTCAGTTCTTGAAAAATCTAAATCTTTAGCTCAACAAGCGACTGAAGCTTCAAAAGAGACCTTGAACAGTCTCAAGGAACAATTGGAAGAAAAAGTAGTTGTTGAAGACCCAGAAGACGGTCAAGAAATCATCATCGAAATCGAAGAAGATTAAAATAGAAATCACCATTTTTGATTCCATTAGAGTCGGAGATGGTGATTTTTTTCTTGAGTGAAGTCTTTGTGGTATAATAAATACTATGCAGAAGAAACCAACATCAGCTTACGTGCACATTCCATTTTGCACACAAATCTGTTATTATTGTGACTTTTCTAAGGTCTTTATTAAAAATCAACCAGTAGACAGCTATCTAGAACATCTACTGCAAGAATTTCATTCTTATGACATTCAGAAGTTGCGTACTCTCTATATTGGTGGAGGAACACCGACAGCCTTGTCTGCGCCACAGTTAGAGGGGCTTCTGGATGGATTGACTAAAAACTTAGATTTGTCAGTCTTAGAAGAATTAACCATTGAGGCTAATCCTGGTGATTTGGATGAGGATAAGATTGCAGTTTTAAAGAATTCAGCTGTCAATCGTGTTTCGTTGGGTGTCCAAACCTTTGATGATAAAATGCTGAAGAAAATTGGTCGAAGTCACTTGGAGAAGGATATTTATGAAAACATTGATCGTCTAAAGTCAGCAGGGTTTGATAATATTTCCATTGACTTGATCTACGCTCTTCCAGGTCAAACCATGGAACAAGTCAAGGATAATGTTGCCAAGGCCATCGCTTTGGACATTCCCCACATGAGTCTCTATAGCTTGATTTTGGAAAACCATACGGTCTTTATGAATCGTATGCGTCGTGGGAAGTTACCACTTCCTAAAGAAGAAGTAGAAGCTGAAATGTTCGAATATATCATTGCTGAATTAGAGCGTGCTGGTTTTGAGCATTATGAAATTTCAAATTTTTCAAAACCTGGCTTTGAAAGTCGTCACAATCTTATGTACTGGGATAATGCTGAGTATTATGGTATAGGAGCAGGTGCGTCTGGTTATGTAAACGGTGTTCGCTATAAAAACCATGGCCCCATCCGCCATTATCTAAAGGCAGTAGAAGAAGGCAATGCTCGCATCAATGAGGAACACCTGAGTCTAAGGGAACAAATGGAAGAAGAGATGTTTCTTGGACTTCGCAAGAAGACAGGAGTTTCAAAAGCAAGATTCGAAGAAAAATTTGGCACATCTTTTGAAAATTTATATGGTCAAGTTGTAAGAGATTTATGTCATCAAGGTCTTTTACAAGTAGAAGGTCAACAAATACGAATGACAAAAAGAGGTCTCTTTTTAGGAGATACAGTAGCAGAACGATTTATATTGGAGTAGAATTATGGGCTTAACTTATCAAATGAAGATGAAAATTCCTTTTGATATGGCTGATATGAATGGCCATATCAAGTTGCCGGATGTTATTTTGTTGTCCCTGCAAGTATCAGGAATGCAATCAATTAATCTAGGAGTGAGTGACAAGGATGTTTTAGAACAGTATAATCTAGTCTGGATTATCACTGATTATGATATCGATGTTGTACGTTTACCTCAATTTGCTGAGGAAATTACCATCGAAACAGAGGCATTGACCTACAATCGTCTATTTTGCTACCGCCGATTTACTATTTATGATGAAGATGGTCAAGAAATCATTCGCATGGTGGCTACCTTTGTCCTTATGGATCGTGAGACTCGTAAGGTTCATCCTGTAGAACCTGAAATTGTCGCTCCTTATCAATCTGAGTTTTCTAAGAAACTCCTTCGCGGGCCAAAATACGCAGAGCTGGAAGAAGCGATTAGCAAAGATTACCATGTTCGTTTTTATGACTTGGATATGAATGGCCACGTCAATAACAGCAAATATCTGGATTGGGTTTTTGAAGTTATGGGGGCAGATTTCCTAACCAATCATATCCCTAAAAAAATCAACCTTAAGTATGTCAAGGAAGTTAGACCAGGTGGTATGATTACTTCTAGTTACGAATTGAATCAACTAGAAAGCAATCACCAAGTCACAAGTGATGGCGATATCAATGCTCAGGCAAAGATAATTTGGCAAGAAATTAACACAGATTAGAAAGTAATATATGACTTATAAAGGCTATTTAATTGATTTAGACGGTACAATTTATAAAGGAAAAGATAGAATTCCAGCGGGAGAAACTTTTGTACATGAGCTGCAGAAAAGGGATATTCCTTATCTTTTTGTAACAAACAACACTACTCGTACACCTGAAAGTGTTCAAGAGATGTTGGCAAATCAGTTTAATATTGACACGCCTGTATCGACAATCTATACTGCAACCTTAGCGACCATTGATTACATGAATGACCTGGGACTAGAAAAGACCGTTTATGTGATTGGAGAAGCAGGGCTCAAGGAAGCTATTCAAGCAGCTGGTTATGTTGAAGATAAAGAAAACCCAGCCTATGTGGTTGTAGGTTTGGACTGGCAAGTTGACTATGAAAAATTTGCTACTGCAACCCTAGCTATCCATAAAGGTGCTCATTTTATCGGTACCAATCCAGATTTAAATATTCCAACAGAACGTGGACTTTTACCTGGTGCTGGTTCTCTGATTACTCTTCTTGAGGCAGCAACTCGCGTAAAACCAGTTTATATTGGAAAACCAAACGCGATTATTATGGATAAGGCTGTTGAACACCTAGGACTTGAACGCCAAGAAATCGTCATGGTGGGAGATAATTACCTGACTGATATTCGCGCTGGTATTGACAATGGGATCCCTAGTCTTTTGGTGACGACAGGATTTACAAAACCTGAAGAAGTAGCAGACCTACCAATTGCGCCCACCCATGTCCTCTCAAGTCTAGCGGAGTGGAATTTCGATGAAAACTAAATTTACTTTTGTAGGAAGTCTTCTCTTTCTCCTCTCGCTTGCGATTTTATTGACTATCTACCTGGCTTGGTTGGTTTACCCTCTGGAGATTTCTTGGTTAAATCTGACAAATCGTGTTCATGTCCAACCTCAGACCATCCAACATAACTTTAATGTTTTGATGGATTATTTGACCAATCCATTGAGTCAAGTATTAGCAATGCCAGATTTTCCTTCGTCTGCCTCTGGAATTCACCACTTTGTGGTTGTAAAGGGACTCTTTCACCTAGCGCAAGGAGTAGCAATTGTAACTCTTCCGATTTTCTACCTTTTTTGGAAGCAAGTCATTAAGAAGGGTTTTCTGTCTCTATATCGCAGAGGTCTCTTGATTATGCTGTCTTTACCTTTGGTTCTTGGTTTAGTTGGCGTCTTCGTTGGTTTTGAACAATTCTTTACCTTGTTTCATCAAATTCTATTTGTAGGTGATGATACCTGGCTTTTTGATCCCGCTAAAGATCCAGTCATTCTCATCCTACCAGAGGATTTTTTCCTGCATGCTTTTCTCCTATTTTTCTGCTTGTATGAACTGCTTTTTGGCTTTATTTATCTACTAAGTTGGAAAAAATTACCAAAAATATCATAAATGCATAAAAATGTTTTAAAAATTGTACTAAAAACCTATTTTTCTTTAAAAAGTAGGTTTTTTTTACGGAAATAACTAGTCAAGCGCTTTATTTTTTTGTATAATAGAGTTAGAAAAGTATGCAAAGAAGAGAATAGCATGATTACACTATTTTTATCACCGAGTTGTACATCATGTCGTAAGGCAAAGGCCTGGCTTGATAATCATAAAGTGCCTTTCCAAGAGCACAACATTATGACCAGTCCTTTATCAAGAAAAGAATTGCAACACATTCTTTCCTTGACCGAAAACGGTACCGATGACATTATTTCAACTCGTTCAAAAATTTTCCAAAAGTTAAATATCGATGTGGAAAGTATCTCGGTGACAGAGTTGCTTAATTTAATTGAGCAATATCCTAGTCTTTTGCGTCGTCCAATCATCATTGATGATAAACGTATGCAGATTGGCTTTAATGAAGATGAGATTCGTGCATTTCTTCCTCGTAGTTATCGTAAGCAAGAATTGAAAGAAGCTACATTAAGAGCTGGTATTAATTAGATGAATAAACAGTATAGTTACCCACTAGATTTGTCGTGGAGCACTGAAGAACTTGCTTCAGTGCTTTCTTTTTTTAATGATGTTGAAGCTGCCTATGAAACACAGGTAGATGCTAAGAAACTATTAGATTCCTACAAGGTATTCAAGTCAGTTGTGCCTAGCAAGAGCGAAGAAAAACGTTTGGGACGTGAGTTTGAATCAGTTAGTGGATACTCTTTCTACCGTGCAGTACAGTTGGCCAAAGAAAAAGGAGAAGGGAAGATTTCACTTGGAAAATAAATTTACATTTGCCAAAGAAATTGTCAGGGAAGCTGGGAAATACATTCTCCAGCATATGAAAGAAGATCTCCATGTTGAGAGAAAGTCTTCCCCTACAGATTTGGTAACTAAGTTAGATAAAGAAGTTCAAGACTTACTTATTAAAAAAATCCGTTCTCGCTATCCAGATGATCTATTTTGTGCAGAAGAAGGCTGCATGCGTGCAGCAGTAGGACAAGGTTCTGTATGGATTATTGATCCTATTGATGGAACCAACAACTTCGTAGCACAAGGTGAAGATTTTGCTGTTATGCTGGCCTATTTTGAGGATGGTATTGGCAAGTTTGGTATTATTTATGATGTCATGAAAGGTGATTGTTACCATGGTGGAGGAGACTTCCCGCCCTGTCGCAATGACGAACCTTTGCCACTCTTTAAAAAGAGACCCTTGAGAGAATTTTTGGTAGCTGGTAATTCTGGAATGTTAGCGACTAACGAATGGGGCTTAGCGGATTTGGGAAATGCTGCACTTGGGACACGAGTTTATGGCAGTGCCGCTATTAGTTTTGCCAAGGTGCTATCAGGTCGACTTTTAACTTATATCACTTATTTACAACCTTGGGATTATGCGGCTGCAAGTATCCTAGGTGAGAGTTTAGGTTATAAGGTTTTTACGATTGCTGGTGAGGAAGTCGATTTTCAAACACGGCAGGCCGTTATGATGGTGCCAGTCGAGATGAAAGATGTGATTCAATCCTATATCTATGAAAGGAAATAAACCTACATGCAATTTCCAGATGGATTTGTAAAAAAATACGAAACAATATTGGGAGATGAGGCAAGAGCTTTTCTTGCCTCTTTTGATGATGAGGCCATCTCAGCCTTTCGCAGCAATCCCTTAAAAGAAGCTCAAGGCACTTTCTCTGACCCTATTCCTAACACACCCTGGGGCTACTATGGCAAGGTTTCAGGGAAATCACCAGAACATGTAACTGGCTTGGTCTATTCCCAAGAACCAGCTGCACAAATGGTCGCTCAAGTAGCTCAGCCAAAGCCAGGTATGAAGATCTTAGACTTGGCAGCGGCTCCCGGTGGGAAATCCACTCAACTGGCAGCTTATCTAGCTGGTGAGGGTATTTTAATTTCTAACGAAATTTCAAACAAACGAGCGAAAGTCTTGGTTGAAAATATGGAACGTTTTGGTGCGACTAATGTCGTTGTAACCAATGAATCTGCAGACCGTTTAGCAAAGGTTTTTAAAGGCTATTTTGACCTGATCGTTTTAGATGCACCTTGCTCAGGAGAAGGGATGTTTCGTAAACAACCTGACGCTATGGATTATTGGAGTGTCGATTATCCTAGTCAGTGCGCTAGTTTACAACGTGAAATTTTATCAGATGCTGTTACCATGCTGGCTGATGGTGGTCGACTAGTCTATTCAACCTGTACCTGGGCGCCAGAAGAAAACGAAGAAATCGTCCAATGGTTACTGGATAGCTATCATTTTGAATTGATTCCAATCCAACATATCAATGGAATGGTACCTGGAATTGAGTTACCTGAAACAGCTAGAATGTACCCTCACCACTTTAAGGGAGAAGGTCAGTTCGTGGCCCATCTTCAGTTTAAAGGTCAAAACAAGGCTGGGAAGTTCAAACCTTCTAAATCCAACCTATCTCGTGAACAGATTTCCTTATGGCAGGATTTTGAGAAAAAACACCTTAAAGAAAAACTGACCGGTGTCCTACAAGTTTTTGGAGACCAGCTTTATCTCTTGCCAGAAGTCCTACCCGATATAGGAAAACTCAAGATAGCTCGTAATGGTCTTCATCTTGGAACTTTTAAGAAAAAACGTTTTGAACCAAGTTTTGCTCTTGGCTTAGCTTTAAAACCAAGCCAAGTCAAGCAAGGAATCGAAATTCATCAAGAAGACTTTGTCAAATATGTGGCTGGTGAAACGGTCCAATTAGCTGAAACTCTTCCAAATGGTTGGTACCAAGTTTTGCTTGGTGGAAATGGTCTAGGTTTTGCAAAAGTAACCGGAAATACCTTGAAGAATTATTTTCCCAAGGGCTTGAGGTTTCAGGTGAAAAACTAGTCAAAAACTGTATTCTATGTTATAGTGGAAGTATGGATTTTCCCTGAAAACAATAGAAAATATGGGCAAAGATTCAAACTATTCATCATTATTTTCAAGGAGACAAATAGTGAAAAAATTTAAAAAACTCACCATCTCTCTTGCAACTCTTTTACTTGCTGGTTCGCTAGCAGGATGTGCAAGTTGGATTGATCGTGGGGAATCTATGACAGCTGTAGGTTCAACTGCCCTTCAACCTTTAGTCGAGGCGGCAGCAGATGAATTTGCGTCCGCACACGTTGGTAAAACAGTCAATGTTCAAGGTGGTGGATCTGGTACTGGACTATCTCAAGTTCAGTCAGGTGCAGTTGATGTTGGGAACTCTGATGTGTTCGCTGAAGAGAAAGATGGTATCGATGCGTCCGCGCTAGTTGACCATAAGGTTGCTGTTGCTGGATTAGCTGTCATTATTAATAAAGAAGTAGATGTCGATAATCTTACGACAGACCAGCTCCGACAAATCTTTACAGGAGAAATTACCAACTGGAAAGAAGTTGGTGGTAAAGATTTAGCTATTTCTATTATCAACCGTGCTGCGAGCTCAGGTTCTCGTGCGACTTTTGACAGTGTGATTATGAATGGTCAGTCAGCGGTTCAAAGTCAGGAGCAGGACTCTAACGGTATGGTGAAGTCCATTGTTTCCCAAACACCGGGTGCTATTTCTTACCTAGCTTTCGCCTATGTTGATGATTCGGTTGGGACTATTAAACTTAATGGTTATGAGCCAATCTCAGAGAATGTAACCACGAATAACTGGCCCTTGTGGTCTTATGAACATATGTATACACTTGGTGAGCCAAATGAATTGGTTGCCGAATTCTTAAACTTTGTCCTTTCAGATGAAGCTCAGAATGGAATCGTAAAAGGAATGGGCTATATTTCTGTCAAGGAAATGAAGGTCGAAAAAGATGCTGCAGGTACTGTGACAGCCATAGAAGGGAGCCAATAATGAATCAAGAAGAATTATCAAAAAAATTGCTCTCTCCTTCAAAAAACTCTCGTCTTGAGAAATTAGGAAAAGGGCTAACCTTTGCCTGCCTATCTTTGATTGTTATCATTGTTGCTATGATTTTGATTTTCGTGGCTCAGAAAGGCTTATCGACCTTCTTTGTTAATGGTGTGAATATCTTTGATTTTCTTTTTGGTGCAACCTGGAATCCGTCAGGTAAACAATTTGGTGCCCTTCCAATGATTTTAGGCTCCTTTATTGTTACCATCCTGTCAGCTCTTATTGCAACACCATTTGCCATTGGTGCAGCAGTCTTTATGACAGAGGTGTCTCCAAAAGGAGCTAAGATTTTGCAACCTGCTATTGAACTCTTAGTTGGGATTCCTTCAGTAGTTTATGGATTTATTGGTTTGCAGGTCGTTGTACCATTTGTACGTACTGTCTTTGGTGGAACAGGTTTCGGTATTTTATCAGGAATTTTCGTTCTCTTTGTTATGATTTTGCCGACTGTAACCTTCATGACAACAGATAGCCTACGTGCGGTTCCTCGTCACTACCGTGAAGCAAGTTTAGCCATGGGAGCGACTCGTTGGCAAACCATCTGGCGTGTAACCTTGAAGGCTGCTCGTTCAGGTATTTTTACGGCAGTAGTCTTCGGAATGGCGCGTGCCTTTGGTGAAGCCCTGGCTATTCAGATGGTTGTAGGTAACTCAGCAGTTGTTCCAACTTCATTGACGACACCAGCAGCGACTCTCACATCTGTATTGACCATGGGAATCGGTAATACCGTTATGGGAACTGTTGATAACAATGTTCTTTGGTCACTGGCCTTAGTATTGCTTTTGATGAGCTTGGCCTTTAACAGTGTTATTAAATTGATTACAAAAGAGAGAGGAAAGAAAAACTATGCACGCTAAGAAATTAGATAAACTTGCAACAGCTGTTCTCTACACCATCGCAGGAATCATTGTGACCATTCTAGCTTCCTTGATTCTTTATATCTTGGTTCGAGGCTTGCCACATGTTTCTTGGTCTTTCTTGACAGGAAAATCATCCTCCTATCAAGCAGGTGGTGGTATTGGGATTCAGCTCTATAATTCCTTTTTCCTTTTGGTGATTACCTTATTCATCTCAGTACCTCTATCAATGGGAGCTGGAATTTTCCTAGCAGAGTATGCTAAAAAAGGTCGTGTTACCAATTTCGTTCGTACTTGTATTGAAATCTTGTCTTCTCTACCATCCGTAGTTGTGGGTCTCTTTGGTTACCTCATCTTTGTAGTCCAGTTTGAGTATGGATTTTCTATTATTTCTGGTGCCTTGGCTTTGACCGTCTTTAACCTACCTCAGATGACTCGTAACGTTGAAGACAGTTTGAAGCACGTTCACCATACGCAACGTGAAGCTGGTTTGGCGCTTGGAATCTCTCGTTGGGAAACTGTCCTTCATGTCGTGATTCCTGAAGCCCTTCCAGGTATTGTAACTGGGATCGTGCTTGCATCAGGTCGTATCTTTGGTGAAGCTGCAGCCCTTATCTACACAGCAGGTCAATCTGCGCCAGCTCTTGACTGGTCTAACTGGAATGTTCTCAGCGTAAGTAGTCCAATCTCAATCTTCCGTCAAGCAGAAACCTTGGCTGTTCATATCTGGAAAGTCAACAGTGAAGGAACTATTCCTGATGGAACTTTAGTTTCAGCAGGTTCTGCAGCGGTGCTCCTCATCTTTATCTTGATCTTTAACTTCGGAGCACGTAAACTCGGAAGCTACCTACATAAGAAATTAACCGCTGCCTAAAGGAGAAGCCATGTCAAAATATAATTGGGATGAAAGGCATATCATTACTTTTCCAGAAGAAAAAGTGGCCCTCTCTACGAAGGATTTACATGTTTACTATGGTAAGAATGAATCCATCAAGGGCGTGGATATGCAATTCGAAAAAAATAAAATTACTGCCTTGATCGGTCCATCAGGATCTGGAAAATCAACCTACCTACGCAGTCTCAATCGTATGAATGATACTATTGACATTGCTAAGGTTACAGGACAAATTCTCTATCAAGGAATTGATGTTAACCGTCCTGAAATCAATGTTTATGAAATGCGTAAACACATCGGAATGGTTTTTCAACGTCCAAACCCATTTGCTAAATCAATCTACCGCAACATCACCTTTGCACATGAACGTGCAGGAGTTAAGGACAAGAAAGTTCTTGATGAAATTGTAGAAACCTCTCTTCGTCAGGCCGCTCTCTGGGATCAGGTCAAAGATGACCTTCACAAGTCAGCCTTGATGCTTTCAGGTGGTCAACAGCAACGTCTCTGTATCGCTCGTGCTATTTCTGTAAAACCAGACATCCTCTTAATGGATGAGCCGGCATCAGCCTTGGATCCGATTGCGACAGCTCAGCTAGAGGAAACTATGCTTGAGTTAAAGAAGGATTTTACCATTATTATCGTGACCCACAGTATGCAACAGGCTGCACGTGCAAGTGACTACACTGGATTTTTCTACTTGGGTGATTTAATCGAGTATGATAAAACTGCTAATATTTTCCAAAATGCTAAGCTACAGTCAACCAATGACTATGTAACTGGACACTTTGGTTAGAAAGGAAACAGTATGACAGAACCGATTTTGCAGGTTAAAGACCTGTCTGTTTATTACAATAAAAAGAAGGCTTTGAATAGTGTTTCCTTATCCTTCCAACCCAAGGAAATCACAGCTCTTATTGGACCATCAGGATCAGGGAAGTCAACCCTACTCAAGGCTATTAACCGTATGGGTGACCTTAATCCTGAAGTGACCACTACTGGATCAGTGGTTTATAATGGGCACAATATCTATAGTCCACGCACTGATACAGTTGAATTACGTAAGGAAATCGGAATGGTCTTCCAACAACCTAATCCATTCCCAATGTCAATCTACGAAAATGTTGTTTATGGTCTCCGCATTAATGGGGAGAAAGATAAGAACGTTTTGGATGAAGCTGTAGAGAAATCTCTACAGGGTGCTTCTATTTGGGATGAGGTCAAGGACCGCTTGCATGATTCAGCAATTGGTCTGTCGGGTGGTCAGCAACAACGTGTTTGTGTAGCCCGTGTTTTAGCAACCAGTCCAAAGATTATCCTCTTGGATGAGCCGACCTCAGCCTTAGACCCTATCTCGGCTGGAAAAATCGAAGAAACCCTATATAGTCTCAAGGACAAGTACACCATGCTATTGGTTACTCGTTCCATGCAGCAAGCATCTCGAATCTCTGATAAAACAGGCTTTTTCCTTAATGGAGATTTGATTGAATTTAACGATACCAAGGAAATGTTCCTCTATCCACAACATAAGGAAACAGAAGATTACATTTCAGGTAAATTTGGATAAGGAGAAAAAGATGTTACGATCTCAATTTGAAGAAGATTTAGAGAAATTGCACAACCAATTCTACGCCATGGGACAGGAAGTTCTTTCCCAAATCAATCGTACTGTACGTGCTTTTGTCACCCATGACCGTGACTTGGCAAAAGAAGTCATCGAAGAAGACGCAGAAGTCAATGAATACGAAGTGAAACTTGAAAAGAAATCATTTGAAATCATTGCCCTTCAACAGCCTGTTTCACAAGACTTGCGTACAGTTTTGACAGTACTTAAGGCTGTTTCAGACTTGGAACGTATGGGGGACCACGCAGTATCCATTGCTGAGGCAACCATTCGTATGAAGGGGGAACAACGTATCCCAGCAGTTGAGGAAGAAATCAAAAACATGGGACGTGATGTGAAAGCCTTCGTGGAAACAACTCTCGAACTTTACCTTAACGGATCAGTTGATAAGGCATACGAAGTTGCAACCATGGATGAAAAAATCAACCATTATTTCGAAAATATTCGTGATTTGGCAACTGAAGAAATTAGAAAGAATCCAGATGCTATTGTCACAGGTCGTGATTACTTCCAAGTGATTTCATACTTGGAGCGCATCGGTGACTATGCAAAAAATATCTGTGAATGGGTTGTTTACTTTGAAACAGGTAAGATTGTCGAATTGTAAAATTGATTAAATATACAAAAAAGGAGCAGAATAATGAATAAAAGCTTCTTTTTTTGTTTAAGAAAATAAATAAATATTAAATTTATACTTGACAAACAAGGTTTGCTGAGTTATAATTATACAAAATTGACAGAGAGGTTGTTTATTTATGAAATTAAAAAAATGGATATTTGTCTTATGTAGTTTTCTTGCAAGTTTCTTTTTAGTTGCTTGCCAATCGTCTAGCTCAAGTTCACAGTCTGCAGTAGAGGCAATCAAACAAAAAGCTAAATTAGTGGTCGCAACTAGTCCTGACTATGCCCCCTTTGAGTTTCAAGCACTTGTAGATGGGAAAAATCAAGTTGTAGGTGCTGATATTGATATGGCTCAAGCAATAGCAGATGAACTTGGAGTGAAATTGGAAGTTTCCAGCATGAGTTTTGATAATGTCTTGACCAGTCTTCAAACAGGGAAAGCTGATTTGGCTATTGCGGGAATCAGTGCCACTGAAGAAAGAAAAGAAGTTTTTGATTTCTCAATTCCTTACTATGAAAATAAAATTAGCTTCCTAATCAGAAAATCTGACCTTGAAAAATACAAGGATTTGGATTCTCTAGCAAGTGCTAATATTGCAGCTCAAAAAGGAACTGTTCCAGAATCAATGGTTAAAGAACAACTTCCAAAAGCCCAGTTGACTTCTTTGACAAATATGGGAGAAGCAGTTAATGAGCTTCAATCAGGTAAAGTTGATGCAGTTCATATGGACGAGCCAGTAGCCCTAAGTTATGCAACTAAAAACTCTGATTTAGCTGTTGCTACAGTCAGCTTGACCATGAAAGAGGGCGAAGAAAATGCAGTAGCTATCAAGAAAGGAAATTCTGACTTGAAGGAAGTGGTTGATAAGGTCATTAAAAAACTCAAAGATGACGGTACTTATCAAACATATCTTGAAAAAGCTGCCAAGCTAACAGAAGTAGAGCAATAAAAAATAACAGAGGCTGGGACAAAAGTCCTAGCCTCTCAATTGTCATTGGATTATCAAGCAAGACGCAGTGGTTGAGTGGGCTCTACTACGCTGATTTCATCAGCTTTTACAGCCTTACTCAACTGTGCGGAGGTGGGATGACGAAATCGAATTCTAACGAATTACCGATTTCTGTCCCACTCTCTGTTTTTAAGTAATTTAATGTTGCTTCAAGATTTTCTAAAGGAACCTTAGCAAATTGATAAGGGCAACTCTCAATGTAGGACGATTCGAAAAAGTCTAGATTTAAAGAGCTATGTTTGAGGCTTGCAATCTTAGGATAGTTCCTGAGATCAAGCAAAAGCCCATCATGGAGAGGATAGTTTGGTAGGGAAAGGGGATAAGATTTTAATAGCTTATGAATGAAGTCTTGACTTTTCTCTTGCAGTACCAATCTCGCTACTCTATTTTTTTCAAAGAGTTGACTATCAATATAGAGTGATAAAGCCTTTTGCATAATGAGGTTGTTATCATAGTCCAGAATGTTTTTATAAGAGACAAAAGCTTCTTTCATAACATTTGGAAGTATGAGAGCAGTGATTCGAAGTGCAGGGAAAATACTTGTTGAAAAAGACTTGATGTAGATGACCAAATCATTTTGGTCCAAATAATGAAAGGTTTGTCCCATTTTAGGATCTAGATCTCCCAGATAATCATCTTCAACGATATAAATTTGATATTTGGCTGCTAGATCAAGGATAGCGCGTTTCTCCTCTTCAGAATATGAATGACCCAGCGGATAGTGGAATCGAGGAATGGTGTAGAAAAATTTAATGTTACCACTTTTAAAATGTTTCTCAAGTTCTTTCAGGTCAATGCCATCCACCCGACGTTCAATGGTTTGATAGGGAATATTTTGAGCCAGCAGAAGTTGGTTCATTCGGTGATAGGTTGGTTGTTCGACCAGTATTTCTTGGCCCTTACCTGGAAAGTCAATTTGAGAAAGAATAAACAGTGCTTGCTGGGTTCCAGTTGTCATGACTAATTGATCGGGTTTACTATAGATAGCTTGGTCAAACAGTAGTTTCTGAACAGACTTTCGTAATTCTTCTAACCCCTCTTGGTGTTCATAGTAGTTGTAGAGATAGTTTTCTCGACCAATCAAACTTTCGTTTACACAAAGGCGAAAATCATCATAGGCAGCAGCATGTTCGTCATTGACCGAGATAACGAGGTCTTCGTGGCTAGCTTGTTGTTCTAAAACATAATAGCCACTTTGAGGTTTGGAGTAAATGTATTTCTCGTATCGGAGTTCCAAAAGTGCACGCTGCACAGTATCTTTACTGCAGTGGAAGTCTTGACTGAGTTTTCGGATAGAAGGTAGACGACTTCCTGTTTGAAGTTTTCCTGATTCAATCTCTTCTTTTAGATAGTGAACAACTTGTTCGTACTTACTTTCTTGCTTCATTCCAGACCTCTCTTGATTTTGTTACATTGTACCTTTTTTTTAGACGTTTGGCAATGTTATACTCTTCGAAAATCTCTTCAAACCGCGTCAACGTCGCCTTGCCGTATATATGTTACTGACTTCGTCAGTTCTATCCACAACCTCAAAACAGTGTTTTGAGCTGACTTCGTCTGTTCCATCTACAACCTCAAAACGGTGTTTTGAGCAAACTGCGGCTGATTTCCTAGTTTGCTCTTTGATTTTCATTGAGTTTTAAACGGCAGTCTAGCGTTCAATTCTAAGAAGAAATGTGATATACTTAGTAAGTAAAATTTTCAAAGAATAGTGAGATGATGAAGGTGCAAGAACCAGTGAAATTATTCCAATACAATACTTTGGGAGCTTTGATGGCAGGACTTTACGGCGGGACCATGACAGTTGGTGAGTTACTTGAACATGGAGATTTAGGGCTAGGAACCTTGGACTCTATTGATGGGGAGTTAATTGTCTTAGATGGTAAAGCCTATCAAGCTAAGGGTTCAGGTGAGAAGCCTGAAATCGTTGAAGTATCAACAAATGCCTTGATTCCTTATGCGGCAGTCGTACCCCATCAGGCAGAAGTTATTTTTCGCCAGCGTTTTGAAATGACTGATCAGGAACTAGAAAAACGTATCGAGTCCTATTATGATGGAGAAAATCTCTTCCGCTCTATCAAAATTCATGGTGACTTTAAACACATGCATGTTCGCATGATTCCAAAATCGACAAGCGAAACAAAATTTGCTGAGGTTGCGACTCATCAGCCTGAATATAGTTGCGAAAATGTCTCTGGAACTATCGTTGGATTCTGGACACCTGAAATTTTCCATGGCGTCAGTGTCGCAGGCTATCATTTGCACTTTATTTCAGATGACCTAACCTTTGGTGGTCACGTCATGGACTTTGTCATCAAGGAAGGAATCGTAGAGGTTGGAGCTGTCGATCAGTTGGATCAACGTTTCCCTGTCCAGGATCGTCAGTACCTCTTTGCTAAGTTCAATGTTGATGAGATGAAAAAAGATATCGATCAGGCTGAATAAAAGGAGAAAAGTATGAAAATTCATGTAATAATCACAATGATAGCTTTATTTGTAATTCTCATAGCTGCCATTTGGTTCTCAAAAAAGAAGTACAAGATTAACCTTTCAGTTTTAGGACTTGGGGCAGTTGCATTTTTTGTCTCATCTCAAGTACTGGAGAAAATTGTTCACCTTATAGTTCTTCATCCACAAAAGGATGGGACAGTTCCACTCATGACGGAAAGTCCCCTTCTCTATGTGATTTATGGGATCTGTATGACTGCTTTGTTTGAAGAAACAGCTCGCCTTGTCTTCTTTAAATGGTTGGAGAAGAAGAGAGCTTTGGAAGATTCGGATGCCCTCGCCTATGGACTTGGTCATGGTGGCTTGGAATTGCTCTACCTCGGAATGGGAAGCTTGATTAGTCTTTTGATCCTCTTTTCATTATTAGAGTCTTCAAATCCAGATTTGGCAAATCTCCTTCCCAAAAATACACTTGAAACAGTACAATCTCTATCTGGATGGCAGGTTTATTTACTTGGTGTTGAGCGTGTGCTTGCTCTTGTTATGCAAATTGGTCTCTCTTTCTGGGTTTATCAAGCAGTCCGTCAAAAGAATTGGATTTATCTAGTAACTGCTTATGGTTTACATGCCTTCTTTGATCTGGCTCCGAGTCTATCACAGGTTGGATGGATTTCAAATCCGCTTCTTGTTGAAGGATTGTTAGCAGTGGAAGTTGTTCTATTTGTATACTTTACAAAAACTATCTTGTATAAAAAATAATCATGCAAAAGAGGTCTGACCTCTTTTTTACTTGTGTGAATAAAAAAGCTTTTCAAATCGTCGAAAAAAATCGCTAAAAATGGTATAATGGAATGAATTTTATAAAAGGATAAGAAAGATGACTGTATTAGATAAATTAAAAGAAACCTTAGAAGGAATTGATATTCGATTCGATGAGCCATTAAAAACTTATACCTATACCAAAGTCGGAGGGAAGGCGGATTACTTAGCTTTTCCTCGCAATTATTATGAGATGGCCCGTGTGGTTAAGTTTGCTAATCAAGAAAATATCCCATGGATGGTTCTTGGAAATGCCAGTAATATTATCGTCCGAGAAGGCGGAATTCGTGGCTTTGTCATTATGTGTGACAAGCTCAACAATGTTTCAGTCGATGGTTACACCATTGAAGCAGAAGCGGGAGCTAACTTGATTGAGACAACTCGAATCGCTCTACGCCATAGTTTGACAGGATTTGAATTTGCCTGTGGAATTCCAGGAAACGTCGGTGGAGCTGTCTTTATGAATGCTGGAGCCTATGGAGGTGAGATTGCTCATATTTTGCAGTCTTGCAAAGTATTGACCAAGGATGGGGAAATCGAGACTTTATCAGCCAAGGACTTAGCCTTTGGTTACCGTCATTCAGCTATTCAAGATTCTGGAGCAGTAGTCTTATCAGCTAAATTTGCACTATCTCCAGGGAATTATGAGACTATTAATCAAGAAATGGATCGCTTAACTCATTTGCGTGAACTTAAGCAACCTTTGGAATATCCTTCATGTGGTTCTGTCTTTAAACGTCCAGTCGGGCATTTTGCAGGACAATTGATCTCAGAAGCTGGTTTAAAAGGTTACCGTATCGGTGGTGTAGAAGTCTCAGAAAAACATGCAGGCTTTATGATTAATGTAGCCGATGGGACTGCTCGAGATTATGAAGACTTAATTGAGTCTGTTATCGAAAAAGTTAAAGAACATTCAGGTGTTACCCTAGAGCGAGAAGTTCGTATCTTGGGTGAACACGAATAACATTATTATTAAACATTATACAAAGATTGGGATTTTATCGCTAGATATGGTTTGGGTCAATTCCTTACAGTTATTGCTAGCATTTAACAAGGTCCCAATCTGTTAATTTACGAAGAAAAAGGAATTTAGAGGAATTGAAAAAACCAATTATCGAATTCAGAAACGTTTCTAAAGTTTTTGAAGATAGTGACACTAAGGTTCTCAAGGATATTAACTTTGAGTTGGAAGAAGGAAAATTTTATACACTGTTAGGAGCTTCTGGTTCAGGAAAATCAACCATCCTAAATATCATTGCAGGTTTGCTAGACGCAACGACGGGTGATATTTTGCTAGACGGTGTTCGTATCAATGACATCCCGACCAATAAGCGCGATGTTCACACGGTCTTTCAATCTTATGCCTTGTTCCCGCACATGAATGTCTTTGAAAATGTTGCCTTTCCATTGCGATTACGCAAGGTCGATAAAAAAGAAATCGAAAAACGTGTCTTAGAAGTTCTCAAGATGGTACAGCTTGAAGGCTATGAAAAACGTTCTATCCGTAGGTTATCTGGAGGACAACGTCAGCGTGTAGCTATTGCGCGTGCGATTATCAACCAGCCACGTGTGGTACTTTTGGATGAGCCCTTGTCAGCCCTTGACTTGAAGTTGCGAACAGACATGCAGTACGAACTACGTGAACTGCAACAACGCTTGGGCGTCACCTTTGTCTTTGTTACTCACGATCAGGAAGAAGCCTTGGCCATGAGTGACTGGATTTTTGTCATGAATGACGGTGAGATTGTTCAGTCTGGGACACCAGTTGATATCTATGATGAGCCCATTAATCACTTTGTTGCAACCTTCATCGGTGAGTCAAATATCTTGCCAGGAACTATGATTGAAGACTACTTGGTCGAGTTCAACGGCAAACGATTTGAAGCGGTCGACGGTGGGATGAAGCCAAATGAACCGGTCGAAGTCGTCATTCGTCCAGAGGACTTGCGCATTACTCTGCCAGAAGAAGGAAAACTTCAAGTGAAGGTCGATACGCAGCTCTTCCGTGGGGTTCACTATGAGATTATCGCCTATGACGAACTTGGTAATGAATGGATGATCCACTCAACTCGTAAGGCCATCGTTGGTGAGGAAATCGGTCTGGACTTTGAGCCAGAAGACATCCACATCATGCGTCTCAATGAAACAGAAGAAGAGTTCGATGCTCGTATCGAAGAGTACGTAGAAATCGAAGAGCATGAAGCAGGTTTAATTAACGCTATCGAGGAGGAAAGAGATGAAGAAAACAACCTCTAAACTCTTTGTAGTGCCCTACATGCTTTGGATTGCACTCTTTGTATTGGCACCCCTGGTCTTGATTTTTGGACAATCATTTTTCAACATCGAAGGCCAGTTCAGTTTAGAAAACTATAAATCCTATTTTGCGTCGCAAAACTTAACCTATCTCAAAATGAGCTTCAACTCTGTTCTCTATGCAGGGATTGTAACTCTAGTGACGCTTCTTGTCAGTTATCCAACAGCCCTCTTTTTGACTCGTCTCAAACACCGTCAACTCTGGCTCATGCTGATTATCTTGCCAACCTGGATCAATCTTCTCCTTAAGGCCTATGCCTTTATCGGGATTTTTGGTCAAAATGGCTCTATTAATCAATTTCTAGAATTTATCGGAATTGGTTCTCAGCAGTTGCTATTTACAGATTTCTCGTTTATCTTTGTTGCAAGCTACATCGAGCTTCCATTTATGATTTTGCCCATCTTCAATGTCTTGGATGATATGGATAATAATCTCATCAATGCCAGCTATGACCTCGGTGCAACCAAGTGGGAAACCTTCCGCCATGTCATCTTCCCTCTGTCTATGAACGGGGTGCGAAGCGGAGTTCAATCTGTCTTTATCCCAAGTTTGAGTCTTTTCATGTTGACCCGTTTAATTGGGGGGAACCGAGTGATTACCTTGGGAACTGCCATCGAGCAGAACTTCTTGACCAATGACAACTACGGTATGGGTTCAACTATCGGTGTTGTTCTTATCCTGACTATGTTTATCACTATGTGGGTGACTAAGGAAAGGAGAGAACGATGAAAAAAATTGCCAATCTCTACCTAGCCTTTGTCTTTATCGTCCTTTATTTGCCAATCTTTTACTTGATCGGCTATGCCTTTAATGCAGGCGATGATATGAATAGCTTTACAGGCTTTAGTTTGTCTCACTTTGAAACCATGTTTGGTGATGGAAGGCTCATGCTTATCTTGGTTCAAACCTTTTTACTAGCTTTTTTATCAGCCTTGATTGCGACAGTGATTGGTACCTTTGGTGCTATCTACATCTATCAATCACGTAAAAAGTACCAAGAAGCCTTTCTATCTCTCAATAACATTTTGATGGTTGCACCCGACGTTATGATTGGTGCTAGCTTCTTGATTCTCTTTACCCAACTCAAGTTTTCACTTGGTTTTCTGACAGTCTTGTCCAGTCACGTGGCCTTCTCGATTCCTATCGTAGTACTCATGGTTTTACCTCGATTGAAAGAGATGAATGGAGATATGATCCATGCGGCCTATGACCTTGGAGCTAGCCAGTTCCAAATGTTCAAGGAAATTATGCTTCCTTACTTAACGCCGTCTATCATTGCAGGTTACTTTATGGCTTTTACCTATTCCCTAGATGACTTTGCCGTGACCTTCTTTGTAACGGGGAATGGTTTTTCAACCCTCTCAGTCGAGATTTACTCTCGGGCTCGTAAGGGAATTTCGCTTGAAATCAATGCTCTTTCAGCCTTGGTCTTTCTCTTTAGTATTATCCTAGTTGTCGGATATTACTTCATTTCACGTGAGAAGGAGGAGAAAGCATGAAACGACTCTATTCATTTTTAGCAGGAATTTTAGCCATTATCCTTGTCTTGTGGGGAATTTCCTATCATCTCGATAGTAAAATTAATAGTCGGGATAGTCAAAAACTGGTCATCTACAACTGGGGAGACTATATCGATCCTGAACTTCTGGAGAAATTTACAGAAGAAACAGGAATCCAAGTTCAATATGAGACCTTTGACTCCAACGAAGCTATGTACACCAAAATCAAGCAGGGTGGGACAACCTATGATATTGCCATCCCAAGTGAGTACATGATCAACAAGATGAAGGACGAAGACCTCTTAGTTCCATTAGATTATAGTAAGATTGAGGGAATTGAGAATATTGGTCCAGAATTTCTCAACCAGTCCTTTGACCCAAACAATCAGTACTCTATCCCATACTTCTGGGGAACTTTGGGTATTGTCTACAATGAAACCATGGTGGAAGAAGCGCCTGAACATTGGGACGACCTCTGGAAACCAGAATACAAGGATTCTATCATGCTCTTTGATGGGGCGCGTGAAGTGCTTGGTTTAGGTCTTAACTCACTAGGCTATAGCCTCAACTCAAAAGATCCACAGCAACTATCACAAACGGTTGATAAACTGTATGAGCTTACTCTTAATATCAAGGCTATTGTAGCCGATGAGATGAAGGGTTACATGATTCAGAACAATGCTGCTATTGGTGTGACCTTCTCAGGGGAAGCTAGCCAGATGTTGGAAAAGAATCCTAACCTCAAATATGTTGTGCCGACAGAAGCAAGTAACCTCTGGTTTGACAACATGGTTATTCCTAAAACTGTCAAGAACCAGGATGCGGCCTATGCCTTTATCAACTTCATGTTGAAGCCTGAAAATGCTCTCAAGAATGCAGAGTATGTCGGCTATTCAACACCAAACAATGCTGCTAAGGAAATGCTCCCAGAGGAGACAAAAGAGGACAAGTCTTTCTATCCAGATGCAGACACTATGAAACACCTAGAAGTTTATGAAAAATTTGACCATAAATGGACAGGAATCTACAGCGACCTCTTCCTACAATTTAAGATGTATCGGAAGTAGTGGCTTTCCAACTGTCGTAAATAATTTCAATTAAAACAAAACAAAACCTAGCTATGAGTAACTAGTAAAGTTTCTATAGCTAGGTTTTATTATTGTTCCAAGTGCTAAGTAGTAATAATTTGTGAATCGTGTTATAATTTTTCTAATTATAAGGAATTTATCTTTTCATAAAAAAGTGATTTGGAAAGTATTTGTAGGAGTATTATGTCTATTTCGTTTACTTATTGTGGAGTTGCTTGCGGAGTCATTTCTTTAGATGATAAATTTTATATCGGAATCGATCCAGATTTATCGCCAAAAGGTACTTTGGTCCAGTTCAAAGGTTTTCTATCTGAGAAAAAAACCGATGTTTATCATGATATGACTCTTTTTAACAAAGTTGATTTATGGTTAATAACTCATGGTCACCAAGATCATTTAGATGAAGTTGGCAAAGGATACCTGAAGTATAAAACTGTAATTTCTCCTAACAGAAAAATCACAAAAGGTTTATCATGTTTAAATAGTATAGTTTTAAATTGGGGAGAAGAGCAGTTGTTTTCAGTTGATGAATATCAAATTGCTATTAAAGCTGTACCGGCTTATCATGCTAGTAATTATATAATGCAAAAAATAGTTGGAAGGGTTAATGGATATCAAATAACTATCACAAGTCCTTTGCAAACTAAAATAATCTACTTTACAGGTGACACGATTTTATATCCAAGGGTAACAGATTTTGTTCCCCAAAAAATTGATGCTATTTTTGCAAATCTTGGAGCCGTTAAATCTGATTCATTTGGTGGTCCATTTACAATGAATTTAAAGATGTTACAGCAATTGGAATCTATACTTCAGCCCCAAAATATCTATCCAATTCATATTGATGATTATAGTCATTACCAGACGACAAAAACAGAAGTTGAAGTTTCCAATTATACAGTCCTATCTGTAGGAGAAACGATTAGTATTTAATTTTCAGAATTTATTACTTGATGTAGTATTAGTAAAATTATAAACCTTGACTAATTTCTATCAAAACGATATAATACTAGAGTTGAGAATTGATTTTCTCCCCATCTTAGTCCAGAGAAATGGCGGTGCTGCGAGCCATCTAAGATAGAAGATCATGCTACTCGATTGTAACAATTGCATAAGAATCAAGAATGACAAGTTCATTGAATGAAGGTGGTACCGCGGTTTTTCGCCCTTCGTGATATGGATTTGTCTTTTATTTTTGGAGGTGCTTATGAGAAGTTTTCTTGTCAAACAAAAATTTCGCCTAGGTGGTGAACGCTTTGATATCAAGGATGAGATTGGTAATGTCGCCTATCAGGTTGAAGGTTCATTTTTTAAGATTCCTAAGACCTTTACCATTTTTGATAATTCTGGTGAACAGGTTAGTGAGATTAGTAAAGAAATGTTGACCTTCATGCCACGCTTTGAGATTCAACTCAGTAATGGAGATAGTTTTTATATCCGAAAGAAGTTGACTTTCTTTAGAGATAAGTATGAATTTGACAACCTCGGTCTGCGCATTGAGGGAAATATCTGGGATTTAAACTTTAAACTTCTGTATGACCGTGATCAAGTGATTGCGGAAATCGCCAAGGAACTCTTCCATTTAACCTCCACCTATACCGTAACCGTCTATGACGAATCTTATGCAGACCTAGTCATTTCCCTCTGTGTCGCTATCGACTATGTAGAGATGCTAGAAAGCCAATCAAATTAAAAAAGGAGATTTTTATGAAACAATTATCTAGTGCACAAGTCCGCCAAATGTGGCTTGATTTCTGGGCAAGTAAAGGCCACTCTGTAGAACCATCTGTTAGCTTAGTTCCTGTCAATGACCCAACCCTTTTGTGGATTAACTCAGGGGTTGCCACTCTTAAAAAATACTTTGACGGAACTATTATTCCTGAGAACCCACGTATTACCAATGCGCAAAAGGCTATCCGTACCAACGATATTGAAAACGTAGGGAAGACGGCGCGTCACCATACCATGTTTGAAATGTTGGGAAACTTCTCCATCGGGGATTACTTCCGTGACGAAGCCATTACTTGGGCTTATGAACTTTTGACAAGTCCTGAATGGTTTGACTTCCCAGCTGAAAAACTTTACATGACCTACTACCCAGCTGATACAGATTCTTACAACCGCTGGATTGAAGTGGGCGTGGATCCAAGTCACTTGATTCCAATCGAAGACAACTTCTGGGAAATTGGTGCAGGACCTTCTGGACCAGATACAGAAATCTTCTTTGATCGTGGGGAAGCTTTTGACCCGGAAAATATCGGTATTCGACTTCTCGCAGAAGATATCGAAAACGACCGTTATATCGAGATCTGGAACATCGTTTTGTCACAATTTAACGCTGACCCTGCTGTCCCTCGTAGCGAGTACAAGGAATTGCCACACAAAAACATTGATACGGGCGCCGGTTTGGAACGTTTGGTAGCGGTGATTCAAGGGGCTAAGACTAACTTTGAAACAGATCTCTTCATGCCAATTATCCGTGAAGTTGAGAAATTGTCTGGTAAAGTTTACGACCAAGATGGAGACAACATGAGCTTCAAGGTTATTGCCGACCATATCCGTTCTCTTTCATTCGCTATCGGTGATGGTGCCCTTCCAGGAAATGAAGGTCGTGGTTATGTCCTTCGTCGTCTCCTCCGTCGTGCTTCAATGCACGGTCAAAAATTGGGTATCAACGAGCCTTTCCTTTTCAAACTGGTTCCAACTGTTGGAAAAATCATGGAAAGCTACTACCCAGAAGTTCTTGAAAAACGTGACTTTATTGAAAAGATCGTTAAAAGCGAGGAAGAGTCATTTGCCCGTACTCTTCACTCAGGTCAGCACTTTGCCCAGGGTATCGTAGCAGACTTGAAAGAAAAAGGCCAAACGGTTATCGCTGGACAAGATGTCTTCAAACTCTACGATACTTATGGATTCCCAGTAGAGTTGACAGAAGAAATCGCTGAAGAAGCTGGTATGACTGTAGACCGTGAAGGCTTCGAAGCAGCCATGAAGGAACAACAAGAACGTGCGCGTGCATCTGCTGTCAAAGGTGGATCTATGGGTATGCAAAACGAAACCCTTCAAAACATCACTGTTGAGAGTGTCTTCAACTACAATGCTAGTCAATTGTCTTCTAAGTTGGTTGCTATCGTAGCTGACAATGCCGAAGTAGAAGCTGTATCAGAAGGAACTGCGTCACTTATCTTTGCAGAAACTCCATTCTACGCTGAAATGGGTGGACAAGTTGCGGACCATGGTCAAATCTTGGATGCTGCAGGAAATGTCGTAGCTACAGTAACAGACGTTCAAAAAGCACCAAACGGACAAGCATTGCATACCGTTGAAGTTCTTGCTCCTCTTGCTTTGAACCAAGAATACACTTTGACCATCGATAGAAATCGTCGTCACCGTGTCATGAAGAACCACACAGCCACTCACTTGCTCCATGCAGCTCTTCACAATATTCTTGGCCACCATGCCACTCAAGCAGGATCACTTAATGAAGTGGAATTCCTTCGCTTTGACTTCACTCACTTCCAAGCTGTCACTCCTGAAGAATTGCGTGCTATTGAGCAACAAGTCAATGAGAAGATTTGGGAAGCCATTGCAGTGGAAACAGTTGAGACTGATATTGACACAGCTAAAGAAATGGGAGCTATGGCCCTCTTTGGTGAGAAATACGGTAAGGAAGTTCGCGTAGTCACTATCGGGGACTATTCAGTAGAGCTTTGTGGTGGTACTCACGTAGGTAACACTTCTGAAATCGGTCTCTTCAAGATTGTCAAGGAAGAAGGGATCGGATCAGGAACTCGTCGTATCTTAGCAGTGACTGGTAAGGAAGCCTTTGAAGCTTATCGTGAGCAAGAAGATGCTCTGAAAGCAGTCGCAGCAACCTTGAAAGCGCCTCAACTCAAGGAAGTACCTCACAAGGTGGAAGGACTTCAAGAACAACTCCGTCAATTACAAAAAGAAAATGCAGAATTGAAGGAAAAAGCTGCAGCAGCAGCGGCAGGTGATGTCTTCAAAGACGTTAAGGAAGCAAATGGCCACCGTTACATTGCGAGTCAAGTTTCTGTTTCAGATGCAGGTGCTCTTCGTACCTTTGCAGATAACTGGAAGCAAAAAGACTACTCTGATGTGCTTGTTCTTGTCGCAGCCATCGGTGACAAGGTTAACCTTCTTGTAGCCAGCAAGACAAAAGATATCCACGCAGGTAACTTGGTTAAAGAATTAGCTCCAATCGTTGATGGACGTGGTGGTGGAAAACCAGATATGGCCATGGCAGGAGGAAGCAACCAAGCGAAAATCCAAGAATTATTGGATGCAGTAGCAGGTAAATTGTAATATATAGAATCTACCAAAATTGGTAGATTCTTTTATTTGTTAGAGGTTATTAGAAATATTCTCTTCATAACTATTTAGAAAATAACGGTTATTTCTTTAGTAGTAGACGAATCCAATCTATCCTATGGTGAAACAATTACTAAAAATATGATGATTCCAAAACACAGAAATATAAAAAAAATGTACATAGGGAGAAAAAATGTATAAATTCGTAGATTATTTTTATAAGTTGTGATAAAATTAATTTGAGCCATTGTGTTTCAATTAATATAAAGGAGAAGAAAAATGAAAAGGAGAACGTCCTTATGGAAAACCTTTTTGAGGAAAGGTTTTGCCCTATTCACCATATTGATGATGCTAGGACAAATGAGCCAAGGAACTGTATCGGTTCTGGCTAAAGAGCTAGCAGTAGGAGATAATGGTGCCTTAGATGTTAGCCTCTTGTATGGTGATAAACAAGACCATCCTGGTGGGATGGCCTATAGTACGGGTGACACTATGTCTGGGTACATCCAGATTACACCTAAAAATTTGACAACAGACCTTGATGATGTTGCTGTGAATCTAGTGTTACCAGGGAAATACTTGGATGATGTTAATATTCCCGATTTTAATAGTAGCTCACAACATGATGCACCAGTTGTGACCAAAGTAGGTGATGATTACCATGTAACTCTGCATTTTACGAACTACCAAAAATCTGAGGTCTTGACCCTACCATTCATCGCCAAGTTTAAGTTAGGATTTCCTCCGACCAACTACTCGATGGATATTACAGGGACGCTCAATATCAACGGTGCTGAGACTGCTTTAAATAGTATCACATGGAAACCTCAATACAAGGATTATATCTTAACCAAGTTTGTCAATCAGAACTATGATGCGACCATGTCCAGAGACTATGCGGAAGCATCTCCAGGGATTGTAACTGGAGCAGATGGCAAAAAGTACATCGAAAAAGCTACTTCCGTTCCTTTCGCCTTCTTGTTAGATGGGATGCGTGGACAGTACAACGGTAGCTATCGTCAATTGGAATCTGCAACGATCACAGATAAACTACCAACCTATACAGACAAAGATGGAAAAACTCGTACAGCGGTTCTAGATACAGAAAAATCAGAAGGCTGGGTTGATAACGGAGACGGGACTGTATCTAAAACTTTTGTAGCTGATGAAAATAAAAATGTTCAAAGTTATCACTCAGATTTGATGCAAAAGATTCAAGACAAGAGCTTCTTGTACTTGAAATTCCCAGATTTGGTCATGGAAAAAGACCAAACTTTAGAGGATGTCTTGGTTAAAGATTTGACCAACACTGCGTCTGTCGTGGGGATTCCTGCAGAACGTGGGGAGGGAGAACCGGATGTAACGGCTGAAGATTCTCTCATCTTCCGACTCACTTCACGTGATTTGGAAGGTAAAGGAGCTTTTGCCAAACAAGCAGATGGCAATGTCTACGATTCGACAGACTACAAGTCAGCCAACTATAAGTGGCTCTTGAAATACAATAACATTACACCATTTGCTCAAAAGAATGTTGTCTTTTATGATGAGCAAGTAGACTCTCGCTTGAAGTTTACTAAGATAGAATATACTCGTATGATGATTGGGAACTATGGAAATGGACCACTGATCAATCAATACGTGAAACGCATCATCCTTACAATGGAAGATGGCTCGACTAAAGAAATCCAACCAGAGGCAGACAAGGATGGATTTGGAAGCACTGATTTGACCAAATATGGTACTGTTGTCGGCTGGATACTGGAGATGAAAGACGACTTCGAGCTTCCATCGGGTCAAGGGATTTATATTTCTACCTATACAGCCTTCAAGGATCCAGAAAAGACTCATATTGATGAGAACGATGAGGCTAAGAATGCCTATGAAAATACTGGACGGATTACATACAAAACTCAATCAGGGGCAGACAGAGACCAATCTGCTAAATGGCAGTTCAAACTTCTTCCATTGACAGAAAATGTTAATCTGACCAAGAACACAGATTACAACAATGTCCAATTCACAGATGGAAGAACCATTCGTTTTGCCCTATCTACCGATAATGTTCGCTTGGATCCAGGTAAGGACTACAAGGATTTGCGGGTCATTGACCTCTTTGATCCAAATACCTTGGACATTGACTTCAATTACCTAGATCAATATTTTGATAAGAATAACACTCGTCTTTATGCCCCTTGGTACAAATCCTATGAGGTCATCGAAAACTACCACAACTCTGGACGTTCTGCCTTGATTATTCACTTGGATCAAAAGGAATTCATCAAACGCTCTTTAGAGACTGGTGGTCAAGTTCGTTTGCCATTTATCTATACCAAACTAAAAGGGAAGGCAGATGGCGGAACCTTTACCAACCATATCTATATGGCGGGAGAAGGACTTTGGGATTTAGAAACTGCTAACCCGAATAAGGTTGCAGTAGATAGCTATGATTTAAATAACAATGGTTCTACAACGGATAAAATCCCTCATGCGGAATCCAACTATACCATTGTTGCTGCTGAAGGTGTTTATTCTCGTAAGTTCATTGCTAAGAATGACGACTTATCTGATGCATCAACAGTAACTCGTACCTTCAAACCTGGTGAAACCTTTAATTACAAGTTAACGATTAAGAACAACACAGATAAACCAGTTGAAAATACAGTTATCTATGATGTCCTTCCTAAAGTAGGAGATGTCAATACACTTGATGCTTCAGCCCGTAAGACAGAATACACTGTAAGTCTTCGCGGTCCTATCACTGCGCCAGAAGGATGGACAGCATACTACACAACAGATACCACAGTTACAGCTAGCACTATGGCACAAGCTGCAGATAAAGATATTTGGTCAGCAGATATCACAGACTTTAGTAAAGTAACAGGAATTAAGATTGTTGCTAACGAAGGAACCACTATTGGTGCTCGTAGTCAAGTAGATATTGCTGTACCTGTTGTCAATCCAAGTGAATTGACAGACCAAGTTAAGCAATTGATGCTAGACCGTACAGAAGATAACAAGGATAATGGTGGTCGTTCAGGTGTCGTACAAGCTCATAACCAATTTGGTTACAAGGCTAAAGGCCATGAAGGAAACCGTGAGTCAAATACAGTAACTTCTCAAATTTTTGGCGCTAGCTTCCATGTGAAGAAGGTTGATAAAGACGATACTAGCAAAGGATTAGCTGGTGCTGAGTTCAATTTATTGGATGCTAGTGGTGCAGTCCTTGCGACCCAAGTTTCTGATAAGGATGGAAATGTTGCTTTTACAACCTTAACAGAAGGAACTTATACTCTTAAAGAAACTAAAGCACCAACTAATTATAAGTTGGATGAGACTGAACATGCAGTCGTGGTGACCTACGATGCAGATCAACAAATATATCATGTCACAATTGACGGAGAAGCTATTGGTTCAAAAGCTTCACCAAAACTAATCACAAATGAGAATGATATCAAATATCTCAATCTAGAAGCGACTAAAGTTTGGGATGACCAAGACAACGTAGAAGGTCTTCGTCCTGAATCCATTGAGTTCCAATTGTACAAAAATGGAAAAGCAGAAGGGAAACCAGTAGCACTTTCAGCAGGAAGTGACTGGAAAGTAACCTTTAGCAATCTTCCAGATAAAGATAGCAATGGTAACCTTATCAGCTATACAGTAAAAGAAGTTAAAGTACCAACTTATTACACAGTTGATAAAGAAGAAGCTCAGTTTGTAGATGGAAAAGCAACAATTACCAATAAGCGTACTCCTGAAACAACAGAAGTAACTGTGAAAAAAGTTTGGGATGATGCTAAAAATCAAGACGGTCTCCGTCCTGCTAGCATTACAGTTCATCTATTAGCTAATGGTGAGAAAGTTCAAACAGCAACAGTTTCTGGTGAGAGTGAAACATGGAGTCATACCTTCACAAACCTACCAGTCTATAAAAACGGTCAGAAAATCATCTACACTGTGACAGAAGATACTGTAGCAAACTACACAACAACTATCGACGCTACAACTATCACAAACACTTACAAACCAGGTAAAACTAGTTTAACAGTGACTAAGAAATGGGATGATGCAGAAAACCAAGACGGCCTTCGTCCAAAGACTATCAAGGTTCAACTCTATGCAGATGGTCAAGAATTAGGTAAAGTAGTAGAGCTTTCTGAAGATAATAAATGGACTTACACCTTCTCTGAGTTGGATGAGAAAAAAGATGACAAAGCTGTTCAATATACAGTGAAAGAAACAGAAGTGCCAGAAGGTTATACTCAAACGGTTGAAGCAACCAATCCAGGTCAGGTAGTGATTACGAATAGCCACACTCCTTCTAAGACTAAAGTTCAAGTAACTAAGAAATGGGATGACGCCAATAACCAAGATGGCCTACGTCCAAAAGAAATTCGCGTCCAATTGTATGCGGGTGATCAAAAGCTAGGCAAGGAAGTTGTCTTGTCTGCAGACAATAAATGGACTCATACCTTTGAGAAACTTGCTGAAAAAGCAAACGGACAAGACATTCACTATTCTGTGAAAGAAGTGGACGTTCCGGAAGGTTACACCGTAACAGAAGAGAGCAAGGAGAAGGGCGATGTCGTCTTGACCAACACGCACACTCCAAGTACGGTGGATATTCCAGTCACTAAGATCTGGGTGGACAATGACAACCAAGATGGTCTTCGTCCGGCTAAAATCACTGTGAAGCTTCTGGCTAATGGTGGAGAAGTGGCTCGCAAAGATATTACAAGCGAGACCGATTGGAAAGATACCTTTACTGGCCTTCCTAAGTTTAAGGATGGCAAGGAAATAGTCTACACCCTTCAAGAAGAAAAGGTTGAAAATTATTCACCAAGCATTGACCAAGAAAGCTATACTATTACCAATACGCACACTCCAGGTAAGACTACCCTCTCTGTAACCAAACAGTGGGATGACCAAGAGGACAAAGATGGCCTTCGTCCGAAGAGTGTGAAAGTGCAACTTTATGCGGATGGTAAGAAATCTGGTGAAGTCATTGAGTTGTCAGCTGAGAACAAGTGGACTCATACCTTTGCGGATTCGGACAAAAATGTCAAGGGCAAAGCTATCACCTACACGGTGGAAGAAGTCGATGTTCCAACAGGTTACCAAGTGACGAAAACCGATGACGGTCAAGGTAATGTTGTTCTGACAAATAAACATGAACCAAGTATTCCTCCAACTACAACAACTGAAGAACCGAAAAAGAAAGTTGAGTTGCCAAATACTGGTTCAACTGAATCTATTCTTAGCCTAATCTTAGCTCTTACTGGAGTTAGCCTTGCAGCTTATCTGCTTAAAAAGAAGAAAAATTAAGAGTAGGCTTCAATAAAATCTTGTTTAAGAATCCAAAAAAATAAGAGGTCCATAGGGCCTTTTATTTTTATTATGTAAAGCTCTTAAATGCGAAACTAAAAACCCCAGTCGGAGTGATTGGGGTTTTTAGTTATTCATTTTAAACGATACCTTGGGCAATCATAGCATTTGCTACGTTTTCAAAGGCTGCAATATTTGCACCTGCAAGGTAATCAGTACCAAGACCGTATGTTTCTGCAGTTGTTTTAGCTGTGTTGAAGATGTTAGTCATAATATCTTTCAAGCGACCGTCAACTTCTTCACGTGTCCATGAAAGGCGAAGGCTGTTTTGGCTCATTTCAAGCGCTGATACAGCTACACCACCAGCATTAGCAGCTTTAGCGGGTCCGTAAAGGATTCCGTTTTCTTTGTAGACTTTGATAGCTTCAAGGTCGCTAGGCATGTTAGCACCTTCAGACACACAGATAACACCTTGAGCAACCAAGCGTTTTGCAGCTTCACCGTTGATCTCGTTTTGAGTCGCACATGGAAGAGCGATATCGTAGTTACCAGTGTAAGTCCATACAGAACCTTCATAGTAAGTAGCAGTAGCTTTTTCTGCAGCGTACTCAGTTAAACGAGCACGACGGTTGTTTTTAACATCTGACAAAAGGTCGAAGTCGATACCATTTTCATCAATGACATAACCATTTGAGTCAGATACAGAAATAACTGTAGCACCAAGTTCAGTTGCTTTTTGAAGCGCGTATTGAGCTACGTTACCAGAACCTGAAATCACCACTTTCTTACCAGCAAAGCTGTTTCCGTTAGCTTTAAGCATTTCTTCAGTGTAGTAAACCAAACCGTAACCAGTTGCTTCTGGACGAATCAGGCTACCACCAAATCCAAGAGGTTTACCAGTCAAGACACCAGCATCAAATTGGTTGAGGCGTTTGTATTGTCCGTAAAGGTAACCAATTTCACGTCCACCGACACCGATATCACCAGCAGGTACGTCAAGAGATGGTCCGATGTATTTTTGCAATTCAGTCATGAAGCTTTGGCAGAAGCGCATCACTTCAGCATCAGTTTTGCCTTTAGGATCGAAGTCTGATCCACCTTTACCTCCACCGATTGGAAGTCCAGTCAAAACGTTTTTAAAGATTTGTTCGAAGCCGAGGAATTTCAAGATCCCTTGATTTACAGTTGGGTGGAAACGAAGTCCGCCTTTATATGGTCCAACAGCAGAGTTAAATTGAACACGGTAACCACGGTTAACTTGA
The DNA here is from genome assembly GCF_023110115.1 of Streptococcus sp. oral taxon 431. Lineage (GTDB taxonomy): Bacteria > Bacillota > Bacilli > Lactobacillales > Streptococcaceae > Streptococcus. Next base: position 35,531 of record NZ_JALDVP010000001.1, read on the forward strand.
ACTTTTCCATCACGGTCAACCCAAGGAACACGGAAAGAAATTACGCGCTCAGGTTCAGTGATACGTGCCAAGATGTTTTCTTCAATATACTCAGGGTGTTTTTCAAAGACAGGTTCCAAAGTACTGAAGAATTCTTCAACCGCCTGGAGAAATTCAGCCTCATGCCCGTTACGAGCTTTTACAGTTTCAAACACGCTTTGGATATATTCTTTAGCAGATGTCATATCGTTCTCCTTTTTTTGTTGTCATATTTTATTACATGAGACATTATAGCAGAAAAAATTTTCAGTGTAAAGAAAAAAACATAAATTTTCTAAAAATTCTTTCAATTTGAATAAGCTAGTTTTATTAGCTGAATTAGAAACCTTTTTATAGGGTTAGTTTTATTAAAAGGCTCCTTGCAAAGTATGGTATAATATAATAAAGAAATAATGGATTTTGGAGGAATAGAATCATGGTATCAACGAAAACGCAGATTGCTGGTTTTGAGTTTGATAATTGCTTGATGAATGCAGCAGGTGTTGCTTGTATGACAATTGAGGAATTGGAAGGTGTCAAAAATTCAGCAGCTGGAACCTTTGTCACTAAGACTGCAACCTTGGAATTTCGTCAGGGAAATCCTGAACCACGCTATCAAGATGTTCCACTTGGTTCTATTAACTCTATGGGTCTACCGAATAATGGTTTAGACTATTATTTGAACTACCTTTTGGAATTGCAAGAAAAGGAACCAAATCGTACCTTCTTCCTATCTTTAGTTGGAATGTCTCCAGAGGAAACTCATACTATCTTAAAAAAGGTGCAAGAAAGTGATTTTCGTGGTTTAACCGAACTCAATCTCTCATGCCCAAATGTTCCAGGTAAGCCTCAGATTGCCTATGATTTTGAAACAACAGACCGTATCTTGTCAGAAGTTTTTGAGTATTTTACAAAACCCCTAGGGATTAAGCTTCCACCTTATTTTGATATTGTACATTTTGATCAAGCTGCAGAAATTTTCAACAAATACCCACTCAAGTTTGTCAATTGTGTCAACTCTATTGGAAATGGTCTTTATATAGAAGACGAGTCTGTCGTGATTCGTCCTAAGAACGGCTTTGGTGGAATTGGTGGAGAATACATTAAACCAACTGCCCTTGCCAACGTTCATGCCTTTTATCAACGCTTAAATCCTCAGATTCAAATCATCGGAACTGGTGGAGTATTAACGGGGCGTGATGCCTTTGAACATATCCTATGTGGTGCCAGCATGGTACAAGTAGGAACTACCCTACACAAAGAAGGTGTGGGTGCTTTTGAGCGTATTACAAAGGAACTCAAAGAAATTATGACGGAAAAAGGATACCAAAGCCTAGAGGATTTCCGTGGAAAATTGAATTATATGGATTAAACAGAAGCTAAATTAAAAAGAAAGGAGAATAAATGCTAGCCATAGAAGAAAGTCGAAAGCTATCCTTAGCGAACCTTCCTAGTTTGACCCTGTTTACAGGGGCTGATCAAGGACAGTACGACATCATGAAAACTCAGGTTCTAAAGCAAATCGGATACGATCCTGCAGATTTGAATTTTGCTTATTTTGACATGAAAGAAGTAGACTACAAAAGCTTTGAGCTAGAGTTGGTCAGTCTTCCTTTCTTTGCGGATGAAAAAATTGTTATTTTAGATCATTTTCTCGATATTACAACTGCTAAAAAACGCTATCTAACTGATGATGAGCTAAAGGCCTTTGAAGACTATCTGGAAAATCCTGTACCCTCAAGTAAATTAGTAATCTTTGCTGAAGGCAAGTTAGATAGCAAGAGACGTTTGGTCAAATTACTTAAGCGTGATGCGACAGTATTTGAGGCTCTTGAACCTAAAGAGCAAGAGTTGCGAGCCTATTTTCAAAAGTGGGCTCAGGAACAGGGACTTACTTTTGATGGAAATTCCTTTGAACAGTTGCTTATCAAATCTAGTTTTCAATTCAGTGAAATTCAGAAAAACTTGCTCTTCTTACGGTCTTATAAGGATAGTGGTCTGATAACAGAAGAGGATATTGTTGAAGCAATTCCAAAGACTTTGCAGGATAATATTTTTGATTTGACCCAATTAATATTAACTAAGAAAATTGATCAAGCACGAGATTTAGTTAAAGATTTGACCTTACAGGGTGAAGATGAGATTAAACTGATTGCCATCATGTTGGGGCAGTTTAGACTCTATACACAGGTAAAAATATTGCAAGAGTCTGGTCAGACAGAATCACAGATGGTTAGCAGTTTGGGTCATTATCTTGGTCGCAATCCGAATCCCTATCAAATCAAATTTGCTCTTCGTGACACGCGAGGATTGTCCCTGAAGTTCCTGCAAGATTCTATTCGTTATCTCATTCAGGCAGATTATCAAATTAAGACTGGTGTTTACGAAAAAGGGTACTTGTTTGAGAAAGCTTTATTGCAGATTGCGAGCCAGTCAAATTGAGCAAATAACTTGAAAAAACAGGTTGTTTGCGTTATAATTTTTATATAAAAAGAAAAAGAGGTATTACAGATGGCTATTATCTTACCAGATCTTCCATACGCTTACGATGCATTGGAACCATACATCGATGCTGAAACAATGCACTTGCACCATGACAAACATCACCAAACATATGTCAACAACGCAAACGCAGCTCTTGAAAAACACCCTGAAATTGGTGAAAACCTTGAAGCATTGCTTGCTGACGTAGAATCTATCCCGGCTGATATCCGTCAAGCGCTTATCAACAACGGTGGTGGACACTTGAACCATGCTCTTTTCTGGGAATTAATGACTCCTGAAAAAACAGCTCCTTCAGCAGAACTTGCAGCAGCAATCGATGCAACATTTGGTTCATTCGAAGAATTCCAAGCAGCATTCACTGCAGCAGCAACAACTCGTTTCGGTTCTGGATGGGCATGGTTGGTTGTTAACAAAGAAGGTAAGCTTGAAGTGACTTCAACAGCAAACCAAGATACACCAATCTCAGAAGGTAAAAAACCAATCTTGGGCTTGGACGTTTGGGAACATGCCTACTACGTGAAATACCGCAACGTTCGTCCTGACTACATCAAAGCTTTCTTCTCAGTTATCAACTGGAACAAAGTAGACGAGCTTTACGCAGCAGCTAAATAATCGCATTTGATAACACCCCTTTTTAGTTGGATTTTGGGTCTAGCTTTAAAGGTGTTTTTTTGTTTCCTTTTTTAGAAGTAACTGTCTCATGATTTTCCTTTGTTGGATAGGCTTTATTTATGGTATAATGATAAGATAGAAAACGAAGGAGAAATCATGAATATTCAACAATTACGCTACGTTGTTGCTATTGCAAATAGTGGTACTTTTCGTGAAGCTGCTGAGAAAATGTACGTTAGCCAACCCAGTCTATCTATTTCTGTAAGAGATCTGGAGAAAGAGCTAGGATTCAAGATTTTCCGCAGAACTAGTTCGGGTACCTTTCTTACTCGCCGAGGAATGGAATTTTATGAAAAGGCACAAGAGTTAGTAAAAGGGTTTGATGTATTTCAAAATCAGTATGCTAATCCTGAAGAGGAGAAGGATGAGTTTTCAATAGCCAGCCAGCACTATGATTTCTTGCCACCGACTATCACAACTTTTTCTCAAAGGTATCCAGACTATAAAAATTTCCGTATTTTTGAATCTACAACTGTTCAGATTTTGGATGAAGTAGCCCAAGGTCATAGTGAGATTGGGATTATTTACCTTAACAATCAAAACCAAAAGGGTATCATGCAACGGGTTGAAAAATTAGGCCTTGAAGTGATTGAGTTGATCTCTTTCCAGACGCATATCTATCTGCGTGAAGGACATCCTTTAGCCAAGAAAAAAGAGTTGGTTATGGAGGATTTGGCAGATTTACCAACAGTTCGATTCACACAGGAGAAGGATGAATATCTCTATTACTCAGAAAACTTTGTGGATACCAGTGCTAGCTCTCAAATGTTTAATGTAACTGACCGTGCTACCTTAAATGGGATTCTTGAAAGAACAAATGCTTATGCGACTGGTTCTGGGTTCTTAGATAGCGATAGCGTCAACGGAATCACCGTTATTCCACTAAATGATAATCTCAATAATCGCATGGTTTATGTGAAACGTGAAGAAGTAGACTTGAGTCAAGCAGGGACTTTATTTGTAGAGGTCATGCAAGAGTATTTTGATCAGAAGAGGAAAGCATGAAAAAAAGAGGAATAGTAGCAGGGATTATAGCAGCCTTGATTGTATTAGATCAATTGGTAAAGGCTTATGTCGTTCAGAATATTGCTCTTGGTGAAATCAAATCATGGATCCCAAATCTAGTTAGTTTAACCTATCTGCAAAATAGGGGGGCAGCTTTTTCTATGCTTCAAGATCAACAGTGGTTTTTTGCGGTGATTACTTTAGTGGTCATGGTAGGAGCTATCTGGTATTTACATAAGCATATAGAGGATTCCATCTGGACAGTCTTTGGATTGGTTCTGATTATTGCAGGTGGTCTGGGAAACTTCATTGATCGCATTAGCCAAGGATTTGTCGTGGATATGTTTCACTTAGACTTTATCAATTTTGCCATTTTTAATGTGGCTGATAGTTATCTGACAGTAGGGGTCGTTGTGTTATTGCTTGCAATGCTAAAAGAGGAAATGAATGGAAATTAAAATTGAAAGAGGCGGGGTACGTTTAGATAAGGCTTTGTCAGATTTGACAGAATTGTCTCGTAGTCTCGCCAATGAACAAATCAAGTCAGGTCAAGTCTTGGTTAACGGCCGGGTCAAGAAAGCCAAGTATACGGTCCAAGAGGGGGATGTCATCACTTACCAAATTCCCGAACCAGAGGTTTTGGAGTATGTAGCTGAGAACATTCCTTTAGAAATCATTTATCAAGATGAGGATGTAGCAGTAGTCAACAAACCTCAAGGTATGGTTGTTCATCCAAGCGCTGGCCATACCAGTGGTACCTTGGTGAATGCCCTCATGTATCATATCAAAGACTTATCAGGGATCAATGGTGTGCTGCGTCCAGGGATTGTCCATCGTATTGACAAAGATACATCTGGACTCTTGATGATTGCTAAAAACGATGAAGCTCACATGGCACTGGCTCAAGAATTGAAAGACAAGAAATCTCTTCGAAAATATTGGGCTATTGTTCATGGTAATCTTCCAAATGACCGAGGTGTCATTGAGGCGCCGATTGGTCGTAGTGAAAAAGACCGTAAGAAACAAGCTGTGACTGCTAAAGGAAAACCAGCAGTGACACGTTTCCAAGTCTTGGAACGCTTTGGTGACTATTCTTTATTAGAGTTGCAACTGGAAACAGGACGAACTCATCAAATCCGTGTGCACATGGCTTATATCGGTCATCCTGTCGCTGGTGATGAGGTATACGGTCCTCGTAAAACCCTAAAGGGACATGGGCAATTTCTCCATGCCAAGACGCTAGGTTTTACCCATCCAAGAACTGATGAAACTATGGAATTTACTGCTGATATTCCCGCTATCTTTAAAGAGACTTTAGAGAAACTTAGAAATGAACAATAAAAAGGACTCAATTGAGTCCTTTTTATTTGCGTTTTTTCTTAGCTTTTTTCATTTTGTTGGCCATACGTTTCATGGATTGCTTCATAGCAAATTCACCGATTTTACCTTTGAGACCTCCACCGAGCATCTGGCTCATATCAGGCATTCCGGCTCCTCCAAGAGCAGACATATCCGGCATACCACCTTGTCCCATCATACCTTCAAGGGCTGACATATCCATGCCGCCAGGCATGTTTTTAGGAAGGTTATTAGGGTTGATGCCCATTTGCTTCATCATCTTGTTCATGTCACCAGACATGACACCTTGCATGAGTTGTTTGGCTTGGTTAAAGTCTTTGATGAACTTGTTGACATCGATAAAGGTATTACCAGAACCAGCAGCGATACGACGACGACGGCTTGGAGTAAGCAAATCTGGATTTTCACGTTCTTCTGGAGTCATAGAAGACACGATAGCGCGTTTGCGAGCGATTTGTTTTTCATCCACCTTCATATTTTGAAGGGCAGGATTGTTGGCCATACCAGGAATCATCTTGAGCAAATCTTCCATCGGCCCCATATTTTGCACCTGATCCAACTGATCGATGAAATCGTTGAAATCAAAGGTGTTTTCCCGCATCTTTTCAGCCATTTCAAGGGCTTTTTGCTCATCGTACTCTTGGGAAGCTTTCTCAATCAGAGTCAGCATATCTCCCATACCGAGAATACGGCTGGCCATACGGTCAGGGTGGAAGGTTTCAATGTCGGTAATCTTTTCACCAGTACCAGTGAACTTGATTGGTTTTCCTGTGATATGACGAACAGAAAGTGCCGCACCACCACGAGTATCCCCATCAATCTTGGTAAGGATGACACCGGTAACTTCTAATTGAGCGTTAAATTCTCTCGCAACGTTAGCAGCTTCTTGACCAATCATGGCATCGATGACGAGAAGGATTTCATTTGGTTGAGCAAGAGCTTTAACATCACGGAGCTCGTTCATGAGGAGTTCATCGATTTGTAAACGACCGGCCGTATCAATCAAAACATAGTCGTTATGGTTGGCTTTAGCTTGCTCCAAACCTTGGCGAACAATCTCAACCGCAGGAACTTCAGTCCCAAGAGCAAAGACAGGAACATCAATTTGTTGTCCTAGTGTTTTAAGCTGGTCAATAGCTGCAGGACGATAGATGTCGGCCGCAATCATCAGAGGACGAGCATCCTCTTCCTTTTTGAGTTTGTTAGCAAGTTTTCCAGCGAAGGTTGTTTTACCAGCCCCTTGCAAACCGACCATCATGATAATGGTTGGGATTTTTGGAGACTTGATAATCTCAGCTGTATCAGAACCAAGAACTTCCGTCAACTCTTCATTAACAATCTTGATGATTTGTTGAGCTGGGTTGAGGGTATCAATGACTTCGTGCCCAATGGCACGTTCACGAACTTTCTTGATAAAGTCCTTAACCACTGGCAAAGCAACGTCGGCTTCTAAAAGAGCCAGACGAATTTCCTTGGTTGCTTCTTGGATATCGCTCTCGGTAATTTTTCCTTTTTTACGTAGATTTTTAAAGACGTTCTGCAAACGTTCTGTTAAATTTTCAAATGCCATATTTATTCCTCTTATTCTCTATTGTCAATACTTGTTAAAATCTCAACTTGCTCTTGTAGAAAAGTATCCTCTGGATAGCGCTCAATGATCTGGTCAAAAATCTGACTGCGGACAATGTAGTCAGAGTACATATGAAGCTTCATCTCATAATCTTCCAGAATTTTTTCCGTTCGTTTGATATTATCATAAACAGCCTGACGACTGACACCGAACTCTTCAGCGATTTCAGCTAAACTATAGTCGTCTGCATAGTAGAGTTCGATATAGTTCATCTGCTTATCAGTCAAAAGGGCTGCATAAAATTCAAACAGAGCATTCATTCGATTGGTTTTTTCAATTTCCATAAGATTTATTATACCAAAAAATAGCTTGAACTGCTAGTAATGGATTGATTTTAAACACAAGTCAGAAAAAGGACTTTTAACGGTTATTTTCTGACTATGACTCTATTTTTTGGTATAATGGAGTGTATTATGATGTTTTAGAAAGAGGTTCTTATGAAAGAATTAGAAACCGTGTTAGAGCAACGTTTTGGGCTTGTTTTTTCAGATAAACAATTACTTGAAACTGCTTTTACTCACACTAGTTACGCCAATGAGCACCGCCTCTTAAAAATTTCACACAATGAACGCTTGGAATTTTTAGGAGACGCTGTTCTGCAATTATTGATTTCAGAATATCTGTACCAAAAATATCCAAAAAAACCAGAAGGTGACCTGTCTAAACTCCGTGCCATGATTGTACGTGAAGAGAGTTTGGCTGGTTTTGCCCGTGACTGCCAGTTTGACCAGTTTATCAAGCTAGGAAAGGGAGAGGAAAAATCTGGAGGCCGTAATCGAGATACCATCTTGGGAGATGCTTTCGAAGCCTTCTTGGGTGCCCTGCTTTTAGATAAGGATCTACTTACAGTAAAAGAGTTTATCTACCAGGTCATGATACCGAAGGTTGAGGCTGGTGATTTTGAGATGATTAAAGACTACAAGACCCACCTCCAAGAATTACTCCAAGTCAATGGTGATGTTGATATTCGTTATCAGGTCATTTCAGAAATCGGACCTGCCCACGATAAGATGTTCGAGGTTGAAGTCCTTGTAGAGGGTCAAAGTTTAGGTAGGGGTCAAGGACGATCTAAAAAATTGGCCGAACAAGAAGCCGCTAAAAATGCAGTTGAGGAAGGACTGGATTCATGTATTTAAAAGAAATTGAGATTCAGGGGTTTAAGTCCTTTGCTGATAAGACCAAGGTTGTTTTTGACCAAGGAGTAACAGCAGTTGTAGGACCCAATGGTTCTGGAAAATCTAACATCACAGAAAGTTTACGCTGGGCTCTTGGGGAATCCAGTGTCAAAAGTCTTCGTGGTGGGAAGATGCCTGATGTTATCTTTGCAGGAACAGAAAGTAGAAAACCATTAAACTATGCTTCTGTAGTTGTTACTCTAGATAATCAGGACGGTTTCATCAAGGATGCAGGACAGGAAATCAAGGTGGAGCGTCATATCTATCGTACCGGGGATAGTGAATACAAGATTGATGGGAAAAAAGTCCGTCTTCGTGATATTCATGATCTTTTCTTAGATACCGGACTTGGACGTGATTCCTTCTCCATTATTTCCCAAGGGAAGGTCGAAGAAATCTTTAACTCCAAACCTGAGGAACGTCGCGCTATTTTTGAAGAAGCGGCGGGAGTCTTGAAATATAAAACTCGTCGCAAAGAAACAGAAAGTAAGCTGCAACAAACTCAAGACAATTTAGACCGCTTGGAAGATATCATCTATGAGTTAGATAATCAAATCAAGCCTTTAGAAAAGCAAGCAGCAACAGCTCGTAAATTTATGGACTTAGACAGTCAGCGTAAAGGCATCTACTTGGACGTTTTGGTTGCACAAATTCAAGCCAATAAGGCTGAATTGGATCTAACAGAAGAAGAATTAAACCAAGTCCAAGAACTGTTGACTAGTTATTATCAAAAACGCGAGTCACTAGAACTTGAAAATCAATCTCTCAAGAAGCAGAGACAAGATTTACAAGCGGAGATGGCTAAAGATCAAACTAGTTTGATGGATTTGACTGCTCTAATCAGTGATTTAGAACGGAAATTGGCCTTGTCTAAACTGGAGACAGAGCAGGTTGCTCTCAATCAACAAGAGGCTCAAGCTCGTTTATCTAGTTTGGATGAAAAGAGAAATGCTCTTATTCAAGAGAAGGAAGAAAAAGAAGCAAATCTCAGTCAGTTAGAAGAAAATCTAGCAGTCAATACCAAGGAGCTCAATCGTTTAGAAGCTGAGTTGTTAGCTTTTTCTGATGATCCTGATCAGATGATTGAGCAACTGCGTGAGCGCTTTGTTGCTTTCTTGCAGGAAGAAGCGGATGTCTCTAACCAGTTGACACGGATTGAAAATGATCTTGATAATAGTCGCCAACAGACTCAAAAGCAAGAAGAACAATTGGAGTCCTTGAAGGAACAATTAGCTTCTGCCAAATCTAAGGCAAGTGAGCAAGAAACTGCTCTTAAATCAGCAAAAGAAAAAGTACAGACCTTGCTTGCTGACTATCAGACGCATGCTAAACAGGAAGAAGAACAAAAGCAGGCTTATCAAAGTCAGCAAATTCAACTCTTTGACCGTTTGGATAGTCTGAAAAACAAGCAGGCCAAGGCGCAAAGTCTGGAAAACATTCTTAAAAATCATAGTAATTTCTATGCGGGTGTTAAGAGTGTTCTACAAGAAAAAAATTGCATGGGTGGTATTATCGGAGCAGTCAGTGAACATTTAACCTTTGATGTTCGTTATCAAACAGCTCTTGAAATTGCTCTTGGTGCAAGTAGCCAACACATCATCGTTGAAGATGAACAGGCTGCGACTAAGGCTATCGACTTCCTTAAACGAAATCGAGCTGGTCGTGCGACCTTCCTACCTTTGACAACCATTAAGGCTCGTAGTATTTCTGGTCAGAATCAAGATGTGATTGCTTCAAGTCCAGGTTTTCTTGGTATGGCAGATGAACTGGTTACTTTTGATGCCAAGCTTGAAGCTATCTTTAAAAATCTGCTAGCTACCACAGCTATCTTTGATACTGTCGAGCATGCGCGTGATGCTGCTCGTAAGGTGCACTATCAAGTTCGAATGGTAACGCTAGATGGTACAGAATTGCGAACAGGTGGTTCTTATGCTGGTGGTGCCAATCGTCAAAATAACAGTATTTTCATCAAGCCTGAATTGGAGCAATTGCAAAAAGAAATTGCTCAAGAAGAAAAGCTTCTTCGTCAAGAGGAAGAAAATCTGAAATCACTTCAAGAAAACTTGACTGTTCTCGCTCAAACTTTGGAGACTATTAAGTCTCAAGGAGAGCAAGCTCGTATAGAGGAGCAGGGCTTATATCTGGCTTATCAACAAACTTGCCAACAAGTCGAAGAACTCGAAACACTGTTAGAACTTCAGGAAAAAGAATTAAACAATCTCAGAGGTGGAGATTGGCAAATTGAAAAAGAAAAATGCCAAGAACGTCTTGCAGTTATTTCAACTGAAAAGCAAAAGCTGGAGTCTGAGATTGAAGAAATCAAGTCCAATAAAAATGTGATTCAAGAACGTTACCAAAACTTACAGGAAAAACTGTCCCAAGAACGTCTTCTCAAAACAGAAATGATAGGGCGAAAACGTTACGAAGTTGCAGATATTGAACGGATTAACAAAGAGCTTGAATATCTTGATATGGAGCAAGATGAAATCGAACGCCTCCTCCAAGAAAAGGTAGACAATCTTGAAAAGGTTGATACGGAACTTTTGGCCAAGCAGGAAGCAGAAGCCAAGAGTCAGAAGGAAGAAATTCAACAAGGACTCATTCGTAAGCAGTTTGAACTGGATGATATTGAAGGTCAATTGGATGATATTGCCAGTCATTTGGATCAAGCTCGTCAGCAAAATGAAGAATGGATTCGTAAGCAAACACGTGCAGAAGCAACAAAAGAGAAGATTACGGACCGCCTTCGCTATCTTCAAGGCCAACTGACAGAAGAATATCAGATTAGTTATACAGAAGCTTTAGAACAAGCCAATCCATTAGAAGATTTGGCTGTCGCTGAACAAGAGGTCAAGGATTTAGAAAAATCTATCCGTTCACTTGGTCCAGTCAATTTGGATGCTATTGAACAGTTTGACGAAGTTCACGAACGCTTGGAATTCTTAAATAGTCAGCGTGATGACATTCTTTCTGCCAAAAATCTTCTTCTTGAAACCATTACAGAGATGAACGATGAAGTGAAGGAACGATTTAAATCAACCTTTGAAGCTATTCGTGAATCCTTCAAAGTAACCTTTAAGCAGATGTTTGGTGGTGGTCAAGCGGACCTAATCCTGACCGAGGGAGATTTATTGACAGCGGGTGTTGAAATCTCTGTTCAACCACCGGGCAAGAAAATCCAATCTCTCAACCTCATGAGTGGTGGAGAGAAGGCCTTGTCAGCTCTTGCTTTGCTCTTCTCAATCATTCGTGTCAAGACCATTCCATTTGTTATTTTGGATGAAGTAGAAGCTGCACTCGATGAAGCTAACGTTAAACGCTTTGGGGATTATCTTAACCGATTTGACAAGGATAGCCAGTTTATCGTTGTTACCCACCGTAAGGGAACCATGGCAGCCGCAGACTCTATTTATGGAGTAACCATGCAAGAATCTGGTGTTTCTAAGATTGTCTCTGTTAAACTAAAAGATTTAGAAAATATGGATGCTTAGTTTGTTTTCAATATAACATTTCAAACTAGAGCATGTAGAATGACCTTCAAGAAGTCAGAAAGGTTACAAAAATAAATTGAGGAGCATACATGGATTTTGACCTATTCCTAATGATTTGTAATTATATTGGGACTATAGCCTTTGCGGCGTCAGGAGCCATCAAAGGATTTGGTAAACGTTTAGATATTTTTGGAATTAGTTTATTGGCAATTGTAACAGCAGTAGGCGGGGGTATTTTAAGAGATTCTATTATCAGTCGTTTTCCCTCCGCTCTCGCAGATCCTGGACCGATTTATGTCTCTATTCTTGTAGCTGTTATTATGTATGCCTTTGTGACATCAAAACAAGCCAATGCTAGTCAAGAAAAAAAATTCTATAAGTGGCTGAGAGAAGCCTATCTCATCTTTGATTCGATTGGCTTAATCATCTTTTCCTTGATTGGAGCTACCGCCTTAGCTGATAGTAAATTGAACTTAATGTCTGCAGGGATTTTGGCCTGTTTAACGGGAGCAGGTGGTGGTATTATCCGAGATCTCTTGATTAATGAAGTTCCAAGTGTTCTAAAAGAGGACATCTATGCCCTTCTATCTTTTGTAATTGGCGTTATTTATTACTGGTTGGCCTTTGTCCTTCACTTTCCAAGAATCACTGCTTTTATCATTCTCTCAATTGTCGGTTTTGTGATTCGACTCTGTATTATTAAGTTTAAGCTCTCTTTGCCAAATATGGATAAAAAGACTTGGAATTGATTGATGGTAGGAAAGTTCAATCACTCGATTGATAAATATTTTTAAATTACAAGTTTAATCAAGCGTCTAATCTCATATGGATTAGGCGCTGTTTCCTTTTTCTATGGTATAATAGAAGATAGATTTACAACTGGAGAATAGAAGTATTTATGATTAAACTAGTCGCAACTGATATGGACGGGACTTTTTTGGATGAAGCTGGCCAATTTGATATGGAGCGCTTAAAAGCTCTTCTCTCATCCTACAAAGAGAGAGGAATCTATTTTGCTGTAGCTTCTGGCCGTGGTCTCTTGTCGCTTGAAAAGCATTTTTCGGATGTCAAAGATGAGATTATTTTTATCGCCGAAAATGGGAGTCTCGTTCGTTTTCATGGACAAGACCTCTATGAAGCAACCATGCCACGCGATTTTTACTTATCAACATTTGAAAAGCTAAAGACTTCACCCTATTTCGATGAGAAGAAGATGCTCTTGACTGGTAAGAAAGCTTGCTATGTTTTAGATACTGTAGATGAAACATATCTCATGTTTAGTCATCATTACAATGAAAACATCCAAAAAGTAGCCAGTCTAGAAGATATCACCGATGAAATTTTCAAATTCACAACCAACTTTACAGAAGAGACAGTAGAAGCTGGCGAAGCTTGGGTCAATGAACATGTTCCTGGTGTTAAGGCAATGACGACAGGTTTTGAATCCATTGATATTGTTCTTGATTATGTGGACAAGGGAGTTGCGATTGTCGAATTAGCTAAGAAGTTAAATCTGAATATGGATCAAGTGATGGCCTTCGGTGACAATCTCAATGACCTTCACATGATGCAAGTTGTAGGGCACCCAGTCGCACCTGAAAATGCTCGCCCAGAGATTTTGGAACTAGCCGAAACAGTTATCGGTTACCATAAGGACCAATCAGTTATCGCTTATATGGAGGGATTATAATGGCAGATATTAAATTAATTGCCCTAGATTTAGATGGAACCTTGCTGACGACAGACAAGAAATTGACTGATCGTACCAAGGCAACTTTAAAGGCTGCGCGTGAACAGGGAGTCAAAGTGGTACTGACAACTGGACGTCCCCTTAAGGCTATGGATTTCTTCCTTAAAGAGCTTGGAACAGACGGCCATGATGACGAATATACTATCACATTCAACGGTGGATTGGTTCAGAAAAATACAGGTAAGATTCTTGATAAGACAGTCTTTTCAATTGATGATGTGACACGTATTTATGAAGAAACTGAAAAATTAGGAATCCCCTTAGATGCAATTTCAGAAGGAACAGTATACCAGATTCAGTCTGACCAAGAAAGTTTATATGCTCAGTTTAACCCGGCTCTAACTTTTGTTCCAACTGCTTTTGAAGATTTGTCTAGTCAGGTAACGTACAATAAATGTGTGTCTGCCTTTCCTCAGGAACCTTTGGATGCGGCTATTCAAAAGATTTCACCAGAATTATACGACCAGTATGAGATTTTTAAATCACGTGAACTCTTGCTAGAATGGTCACCAAAGAATGTTCATAAGGCGACAGGATTATCTAAACTAATTGAACACCTGGGAATTGACCGAAGTCAAGTTATGGCCTGCGGAGATGAAGCTAATGATCTTTCGATGATTGAGTGGGCCGGTCTCGGTGTCGCTATGCAAAATGCTGTGCCAGCAGTTAAGGCTGTGGCAAATGTAGTAACACCAATGACCAATGACGAAGAAGCAGTCGCCTGGGCAATTGAAAAATATGTACTGAAGGAGAACTAAAGAATGGGATTATTTGACCGTTTATTTGGAAAAATAGAAGAACCGAAAATTGAAGATGTTGTCAAAGAAGCATTAGAAAACATTGACTTATCGGATGATAGCGAGCAAACTGAGGCGCTAAAATCTGAAAATATCGAAGTCAAAGAGCAAGATGGGACTGTCGTAGCCGAAGAAAATGGTGAAGACTTATTTGAAGCAGATTTTGAAGAAGAAACTATTGTCGAATCAGTTGACGAAGTTGAGATTTCTCAAGAAGAGTTAAATCAAGTACAAGAGGCAGATAGTCCTCAAGAGAAAGCGACTCATGTTGAAGAAGCAACTTCAAATGATAGTGACGAGGAAGAAATTGTTCAGCCTCAATCAGACGAAGCAGAAACAGAGTTTTTTGAAGAAGAGGAAGCAAAACAAACAATCGAAGAAACTCCTCAAGTCCAAGAGACTGTACAAGATAAATATGACCGTAGTCTTAAGAAAACGCGTACTGGATTCGGTGCCCGTTTGAATGCTTTCTTTGCAAATTTCCGCTCTGTAGATGAAGATTTCTTTGAGGAACTAGAAGAACTGCTTATCATGAGTGACGTTGGTGTGCAGGTGGCTTCAAATCTTACGGAAGAATTGCGTTATGAAGCCAAGCTTGAGAATGCTAAGAAACCTGATGCCCTTCGCCGTGTTATCATCGAAAAATTGGTGGAGCTATACGAAAAGGATGGCATTTATAATGAAAATATTAACTTCCAAGATGGATTAACAGTTATGCTTTTTGTTGGAGTTAATGGGGTCGGGAAAACAACTTCAATTGGTAAATTAGCTAATCGATACAAACAAGCTGGTAAAAAGGTTATGCTTGTTGCTGCTGATACCTTCCGTGCGGGTGCGGTTGCTCAGTTAGCAGAATGGGGACGTCGTGTGGATGTTCCTGTCGTTACTGGTCCTGAGAAAGCAGATCCAGCTAGCGTTGTCTTTGATGGGATGGAACGAGCAGTAGCAGAAGGTATTGATATTCTCATGATTGATACAGCTGGTCGTCTGCAAAACAAAGAAAACTTGATGGCAGAGTTGGAAAAGATTGGTCGTATCATTAAACGTGTTGTACCAGAAGCACCACATGAAACTTTCCTAGCTCTTGATGCGTCAACAGGTCAAAATGCTCTTGTACAAGCAAAAGAGTTTTCAAAAATCACTCCATTGACAGGTATTGTATTGACCAAGATTGATGGAACAGCTCGAGGTGGTGTCGTTCTTGCTATTCGTGAAGAGCTGAATATCCCTGTTAAGTTGATTGGTTTTGGTGAAAAAATCGATGATATCGGTGAGTTCAATTCTGAGAACTTTATGAAAGGCCTTCTAGAAGGTTTGCTATAAAAGAAAATCCTGCAAGAATTCTTGCAGGATTGTTTTTGATTATTCTAGACGACCATCTTTACGATAGGCGATATCCGGTTGCCAGGTCCACTCAGCTCCGTATTTTTCAAGTAAATCAAAGCTAGCTTGAGGTCCCATGCTACCAGCCTTATAGTCATGGAGTGGAGCACCGTTTTCAGCCCAAAGCTTCTCAATACGGTCAATCAATTTCCATGAGGCACTCACTTCATCCCAGTGGCTAAAGTTTGTTGAGTTATTGTTCAAAACATCATAGATCAGTTTTTCATATGGGTCTGGTGAAGCACCTGTAGCAGTCGCATCTGTTCGATAGTCAAGAGAATTTGGCGCAAGGCTAAACTCTTCTCCTACCTTTTTACCGTTAAGACTGAGAGAGAAACCTTCAGTTGGTTGGATGTAGATGGTAAGCACATTCGGTGCTAGGGGTTCACCGAAAATGGAATCCATTTGTTTGAAGACGATGTTTACGTGTGTTCCTTTTTCAGTTAGGCGTTTACCTGTACGGAAGAAGAAAGGTACACCACGGAAGCGATCAGTATCTACAAAGAAGGCACCTGAAGCAAATGTTTCTGTCATAGATTCAGGGTTGACATTTGGTTCGCTACGGTAAGAGATGTATTTCATGCCATCGACTTTACCCGAACGATATTGACCACGGATGAATTGTTCCTTGAGTTCCTCATCTGTAGGTTGGTAGAGGTTCTTGAAGACCTTGATTTTTTCAGCTCGAATATCATCCTTTGTAAAGCTTGCAGGTTTGTCCATAGCAAGGAGTGATAGAAGCTGTAGGGTATGGTTTTGAACCATATCACGAAGGGCACCAGACTCATCATAGTAGCCACCACGTTCTTCAACACCTAGACGCTCTGCAAAGGTAATCTGAACATTATCGATGTGCTCACGATTCCAAACATTTTCAAAAATCATATTGGCAAAGCGAATGGCAAAAATGCTTTGAATCATTTCCTTACCAAGATAATGGTCGATACGATAGATTTGCTCTTCGTTAAAAGTAGCAAGGAGTTCTTCGTTTAGTTTGCTTGCAGTTTCATAGTCTGTTCCAAAAGGTTTCTCAACAATCAAACGTTCAAAGCCTTTACCGTCAACGATTTGCTCTGACTTGAGGTGTTTGGCGATGGTACCAAAGAACTGAGGTGCCATTGAGAGGAAGAAGAGTTTGTTGTGCTTAGTCTGATATTTTTCGTTTAATTCAGCCTGAAGCTTACGTAATTCAATATAGTGCTCAGTGTCATTAACATCGTGACTTTGGTAGTAAAAATGACTAGCAAATGCTTGAGCCTCTTCTGCGCTATCTGCCAAGTCCAAAATAGATTCGACAACAACAGATTCGAAATACTCTTTACTCCAAGGACGACGAGCAGTTCCAATCACTGCAAAATGATCAGATAGATTACCACATTTGTAAAGTCTAAAAAGTGAAGGGTAGAGCTTGCGTTTAGCCAAATCTCCACTTGCACCGAAAATTGTAACAATAACTTTAGATGACATCCAGCTACCTAATTTCTATTTACTTTCCTAGATATCCTAGGCATGAGGAATCCCCATTTTCATACCCTTTATTTTATCATAATTTTCTAAAAAATCCAAAATTCAAATACAAGTGAGAAAAAAACTGCAAGGTTTACCTTGCAGTTTTTTAAGCATTGAGGACCTTGTCCAAAAATTCTTTTAGACGAGGGTGTTGTGGGTTATCAAAGATTTGATCAGGTGTCCCATCTTCTAGGAATTCACCGTCGGCTGTAAAGATAACTCGATTGGCAACCTTACGAGCAAATCCCATTTCGTGGGTTACAATAATCATGGTCATGCCTTGTTCAGCCAACTCTTTCATAACGTTTAGAACGTCACCAACCATCTCAGGGTCAAGGGCGGAAGTTGGTTCGTCAAAGAGCATAATATCAGGGTTCATTGCTAAACCTCGAGCGATAGCCACACGTTGTTTTTGACCACCGGATAGACTTTCAGGATTGGCATTGGCCTTGTCAGCAAGCCCAACTTTTTCAAGGAGTTCCATACCCAATTTTTCAGCTTCAGCCTTGGTCATTAACTTGTGCTCTACAGGAGCAAATGTAATATTTTCCAAAACTGTCATATGAGGAAAGAGATTGAAGTGCTGGAACACCATTCCGATATTTTCACGAACATGGTCTACGTTGGTAGATTTATCCGTCAAATCATAGCCATTAACTGTGATGCTTCCTTTTGTTCCTTCTTCGAGGAGATTTAAGCTACGCAAGAAAGTTGACTTACCTGAACCAGAAGGTCCAATGATACAAACAACATCTCCTTCATAGAATTTCGCTGAAATTCCTTTAAGGACTTTGTTTTTACCATATTGTTTATGTAAGTTATGAACGTCAATTTTTAATTTTGCCATTATTGAATCCTCTTTTCTAAGCGTTTGGCTAATCTAGTTAGAAGAGTGATAATCACAAGGTAGAAGACTGCGAGAATTGCATACATTTTGAAACTTTGATAGTTACGAGCAATGATAATCTTACCAGTCTGGAAGAGTTCTACCAAACCGATTGCAGATACGATTGTTGTATCTTTAAGAGCGATAACAAATTGGTTGACGAAGTTTGGAAGCATGAGCTTGGTCGCTTGTGGCAAGACAATCTTACGCATGGTTTTTCCATATGAGATACCAAGACTTCGACTGGCTTCCATTTGTCCAACAGGAACGGCCTTGATACCACCACGAACAATCTCAGCAATGTAGGCAGCTGAGTTTAGGGAGAGGGCAATTGTACCAGCGACAAAGTCGTTGATTGGACTTTGTTGACCTGTGAGGGATTCGATAAAGTTAGGAATACCCCAGAAAATAAATGCTGCAAGAATCATTAGTGGAATACCACGGATAACGTCAACGAAAATCTCTGAAATCAAACGGAGTGATTTATAAGGGCTGACACTAAAAATACCGAAGATAATTCCGATGAAAATCGCAATTACAAATGAAATCAGTGCTAATGAGAGAGTAATTCCGAGTCCGCTGAGAAGTTGTTTGTAGTTGTTTTTCAACAATCCCCAAATAGTTGTTTCATCAGCGCTTGAACTTGTAGTAGTAGAATCGCTAGCTAGATACTTATCCAGGATTTTTTGGAATTCTCCATTTGCCTTAAGGTTTGCTAGCCCTTTGTTGAATTTCTCTAGCAATTCTGGATTGCTTCCTTTTTTTACAGCAAAGGCAGTTTCACCAATTGGTGTACCTGCGATTGGGGTTTTTAACTTTTGTCCTTGACTAATAGAGTATTTAATAACAGGTTCGTCGTCCATAACGGCATCAATTGAACCAGTGTTTAAACTATCATACATAGATGCAGCATCGGAAAAAGTTTTGATCTTGTAACCGTACTTACTTTGATTTTCTGTTAGGAAGGTTTGTGAAGCAGTACCATTTTTCACACCTACAGTCTTACCGTTCAAATCTTCATAAGAAGAAATGGTACTTGATTCTTTAACACCAAGAATAGTATTTGCTGTATAGTAAGAATCAGAGAAATCAAAAGTTTCTTTACGAGCATCAGTTACTGACATACCTGCAATGATACCGTCTGCTTGTCCAGATTGGACTGCGTTAATAGCAGCATCAAAACCTGGATTGGTAATCTCGATTTCAAAACCTTGGTCTTCAGCGATTGCCTTGATTAGATCCATATCGATACCAGTGTATTGATTGCTTGAGTCCTGGAAAACAAATGGCGCAAAAGATGAGTCACTGGCGATAACATACTTTGTTTTCTCAGTATCAGCTTTTACTAATCCTAATGAAAAAATAGGAAATAAAATAAGCAAACAAGCTAGAATTTTTTTCTTCATGTTATGTCTCCTTTCAAGATATTTTCAAATTATACCAAAAAAGTTGAAGTAAGGCAAATATTTTGTATATCTATGTTATAAGATATAACATAAAGTTTCTTATGATACTGTTTTTTTGATGTGAAAATTAAAAGAAGCCGAACACATATTGATGAGTTCGGTTTGTTCTATATAATGGGAATGATTAGTTTGACTTGTGCACCATTATTACTATTTTCTAAGTGCATAGTTCCATTATGAAGTTTCATGACGCGTTTGACGAAAGATAAACCAAGTCCATAGTGGCTTTCTTGAGAGGGGGTTCTTGCTTGGTCATCTTTATAGAAAAGATTTCCAGCATTTTGTAATATATTTTTTGAAAAACTAGATTGGTTATTCCATATAGTTAGAACTAATTGACTATTTACTTGTGAAATTGTTAGGTGGATTTGTGCATCATCTTCTTTTTGATGTTGTATAGCATTGTTAATAATATTTGTGATTGCTCGGAAAAATAGATTGGAATGAATTGCAATTTGTGTCGATGGATTTATTGTGTTTGTAAAAATAAAGTGTGTATTTTTAGGAACTAAAGGTCTGATATGTTCCTTTAATTGACGAGTTAATTGTTGAATTGATATCTTTTCAAGTTGAATATCTTGGTCATAAAAAGTTTTGGAGTATTGGATGAAGTGATTAAAATAATCGTTTAACTGAATACTTGCTTGCTCCAGATCTTTTAGACATTCCATTACTTGGGGTGTTTGTTTGGTAGATTGTAGGAATTCAGCATTTCCTCTTATGACAGTTAGAGGAGTTCGAAGATCATGGGCAGCACTTGATACTTGAAACATGAGTTCTTTTTTTTGTTCCTTTTCATTTTCAATTCTATTTTTTATATCAGATTGCATTTTTTCTATTAGATCATTTGTTTCAATAAACTCTTTAATCTGTAAATGATGATCTTCATTTTTTGTGAAATATATACCACTATGATAAACCATGTTCATTTCTTTTTGAATCTTGGTCAATAATTGTCTAATATTTGTCACAATGATAAGAATTAAAATGATGCAAAGATAAATCCAAGAACTAACGCTAAAAAATAAAGCAAAGAGATTGGCATTTTTCTCATTGATTCCAGATACAGAAGATAGAAGAGCAGGAACTATGTAAAAAAGTAAAAGACATAAAAGAAATTGCCAAATGATTTTAAGGTAGGTATGCTGAATGAGTTGCTTGATTGTCATTTCTTTTGCCATTTGTACCCTCCTCCCCAAACCGTTTTGATAGGATCAATTTGATGAGCCTTAAATTTTTGTCTGATTTGATAGATGTATTCGGTGATTGAACGTAGCTGTACATCAGAGCTTACAGGATAGAGGTAATCGTAAAGTTCCTCTGCGCTAAATACTCGGTTCTCATTTTTAGCTAAAAGATAAAGTAAATCAAATTCACGCTTAGTTAGAGAAATGCTCTTTGATTGATAATAAACTTCTTGACTATCTCGATAAAAAGTTATATCTGAAATCAATTCTTCTTTAGAGGTTTGGTATAATCTTTCCTCTCTACGAAGATGCATTTGAATTCTTGCAATCAATTCCTTAATGCTAAATGGTTTTGTGATGTAGTCATCTGCTCCAGCTTGTATCCCCTTTAGTAAATCTTCTTCAAAATCTTTAGCGGTTAGAAACAGGATTGGAGTAGTAATTTGTGAACGAATGGAGCGACAAATCTCTAAACCAGAAATAGGCATCATGACGTCAAGTAAAATCAGATCGAATCCAGTAAAGTCACAGATATCGATCTCTTCTATATTTGACCGAGTTTCTACGTTAAAGTTGTTTGCTTCTAATGCATTCCCTATTAATCGTAAGATTTTTTCATCATCGTCAATTGCTAAAATTTTATACTTCATAATCCCTCCAATTACTTGTGTATATTATAGCAAACATAGAAAGTAATTTGTTAGAAATGAAAAAATAATTATAAAAATATTTATTCTGATTTTTTACTGATATTCTCCTGATATACTTGCTCCAAGTGAAGGTGAAATTTCACAAAAAGTCAGAAGGGAAAAAGAATGAATGATAACAATTCAAAATCTACATAAGAAATATAATAATAAAATTGTTCTACAAAATGTAACTTTCAAAGCTAAGAAAGGTGAGGTCACTGGATTGATTGGACCAAATGGTTCTGGGAAATCAACTCTAATCAGAATTTTACTCGGTCTAGAAAATAGTCAAATAGGAATGGCATTGATAAATGGCAAAAAATACTCTCAATTGGGAGATAATCCTTTTTGTGTTGTTGGATCATTCCTTGACAGTTGCCAACCTTACCCAACAAGAACAGGATTCCAGCATCTTCGGTGGATTGGCTTGGCTTGTGGTGTTAACAGAAATAGGTGCAACGAATGTTTAGACTTGGTGGGGTTAAGTGAAGCTAGAAATAAAAAGGTAAAGGACTATTCATTAGGGATGAAGCAACGTCTTGGTTTAGCAACAGCCTTATTAGCAAATCCTGACATTTTAATTTTAGATGAGCCAATCAATGGACTAGATCCAGAAGGAATACGCTGGGTACGTAATTTTTTACAATCTTTTGTCAGTGAAGGTAAAACAGTCTTAATGACAAGTCATTATATGAGTGAGTTAGAATTAACTGTAGATCATTTGGTCGGGATTTCTAATGGGAAGATTGTTATTGATGGTCCTACCAAAGACATTTTGAAACAGTTTGGATCTTTTGAGGAAGCATATTTTAAGGCGCTCGAAGGGAAAGAAGGTGAATAATATGTTAAAGCGTTCCTTTTTTAGTGACCTTTATAAATATAGTAGTTTACCTACTTTTAAAATTACTTTTTTTCTTATTTTGGGAGTCAGCATATTTTTTACAATTCAAAATATCCAGGTGATAAATGCCTTAGTAGAAGGAAATGGCCAAGCAGTTAATCTTGATCCGTCTATGTTATCATCGAATCCAGTCTATACAATCAGGGATGCTCTCTTATCTTCACCCTACCAAGCAAGTGTTATTTTCTTGCCAATCTTGGTTTCACTAGTTTATTCAACCCATTATCAATTTGGTGATGATTATTTTAGCCAATTATTGATTCCTAGCTGGAAAGCTCGTCTTACTGGTTTTATTGCAAGTTCGATTGTCTTATCATTACTTGCTACTGTAATATTTTCGATAGTAAATGCTATTGTCTTACTCATTTTTCTAGATTCAACTTTAAAAAACTATTTAGAATTCACATTGTTTGTAGATGTTACGGCAAGAGTTGTGATATTTGCAATCGTCCTCACTTTATTAGCTATATTTTTAGTAAGAGTCACAAAAAAATCAATTTCTTCATTAATTGCAATCTTTTTATTATTAGTAATCACTTTATCAGGTATTCTAAGAGGACTTTCTTCTAACATAGAGAATCTATTACCTTTGATTGGAGCAAAGTCATTTGCTTTTGGCCGAATTGAAGGGATTCAAACGAGCCAATTGTATGGATTTACTCTTTTAGTAGTTGAAGGTGTTGTATTCTTAGTATTAATAATTATTGTAGAAAAGGTACGAATGGGGAGGAAGAATGGCAAGAATATTTATCAGTCTTATCGTTAAAAAATATAGCTTAAAACCCGTAAAGTACCAGATAGCTATACAGTCGCTTCTGATAGGTTTTGTGTGCCTACTAAGTGTGTTACCAGTTGCAATCAATGGTAGAATTGTAGAATTATCTTTAAAGCAAGCTCTTGTTTTTACATCAATGCTCTCTGTTGCTATTGGGTGTGTTAATGCATTTGTAGACTTACAATCACACGAAACAAAATTAGTTTATTTGGTTAGTGGAAAAAGGACCTTAAGTTCAATGAGTATCCTGTTCGTAGAGTTATGTGATGTAGTACTACAATCAACTTTATATTGCATTGTACTGCATATATGGTTCCATTTTTTAAGTAGCGAAAATGTTGTCAGTTTAGCAGTTTTCAGTTTCTATTTGATTGGCTCCATCCAATACTTTTTAGTTTCTTATTTTTTAAGTTATTTTTTCAAAAGTCCCATGGGGAGTTTAGCTATTTTGTTGCTATTTCCTATTTTGTTACAACCGTTCATAGAAAGAGTAGCAGAACCAATGACTAGTTATCTATTTTATAATATTATTACGGATACAATACTAGGGAGAGCATCCTACTTGCAACTCTGTGTTTACCCTATGGAATTGGTGTTTTCACTTGGAGCCACTCTTTACCTTTTGATAAGAAATCAAGAAGTTCAGTAGTAAATAAAAATGATACTAATGAGCAAGCCATGCTAATTTTGTAAATCAATGACGTTGATGTTTATTACGTATTGCATTGTTTCAAATAAAAGACAAGACTTTCGAAGTAATATCGAGAGTCTTGTTTAGTCTTCACTTCTAATATGAGTCCATTTAATTATATTGTCATTTAAACATGTACTGATTTACGGGATTATTTTGTTACATCTTGTATTTCCCTTTTATTCCTCAACTCAGAGAATTCTGGCGATTTATGGTAAAATAAGGTCTATATATGTGAGGACAAAGAGATGATCAATAGAATTACAGACAACAAATTTAAACTTGTATCTAAATACCAACCTTCTGGGGATCAACCGCAGGCTATTGAGCAGTTGGTAGATAACATCGAGGGTGGTGAGAAGGCGCAAATCCTGATGGGAGCGACTGGTACAGGGAAAACCTATACCATGAGTCAGGTGATTTCCAAAGTTAATAAACCAACTCTAGTCATTGCCCATAATAAGACACTGGCAGGTCAGCTTTATGGGGAGTTCAAAGAATTTTTCCCAGAGAATGCTGTTGAGTACTTCGTTTCTTACTATGATTACTACCAGCCAGAAGCTTATGTGCCCTCTAGCGATACCTATATCGAAAAAGATAGCTCGGTCAATGACGAGATTGATAAACTACGTCACTCCGCTACATCAGCTTTGTTGGAGCGTAATGATGTCATCATTGTGGCATCAGTTTCTTGTATCTATGGTTTGGGTTCTCCTAAGGAATATGCTGATAGTGTAGTAAGTCTGCGCCCAGGACTTGAAATTTCTCGTGATAAACTTTTGAATGACTTAGTTGACATTCAGTTTGAACGCAATGATATCGACTTTCAACGGGGGAGATTCCGAGTCCGTGGGGATGTGGTGGAGATTTTCCCAGCCTCTCGGGATGAGCATGCTTTTCGGGTAGAGTTTTTCGGCGATGAGATCGATCGCATCCGTGAAGTCGAAGCTCTAACTGGTCAAGTTCTGGGCGAAGTGGATCATTTGGCGATTTTCCCAGCCACTCACTTTATGACCAATGACGACCACATGGAAGTAGCTATTGCTAAGATTGAGGCTGAGTTGGAGGAGCAGTTAGCTCTCTTTGAGAAGGAAGGTAAGCTCCTTGAAGCCCAGCGTTTGAAACAGCGTACGGAGTATGATATTGAGATGCTCCGTGAAATGGGTTATACAAATGGTGTCGAAAACTACTCACGCCACATGGATGGACGAAGCGAAGGAGAGCCTCCGTACACGCTTCTTGATTTTTTCCCTGATGATTTTTTGATTATGATTGATGAGAGCCACATGACCATGGGACAAATCAAGGGGATGTATAATGGAGACCGTTCGCGCAAGGAAATGTTAGTTAACTACGGTTTCCGTTTGCCGTCTGCCTTGGATAACCGTCCTCTTCGTCGTGAAGAATTTGAAAGTCATGTTCATCAGATTGTCTACGTTTCAGCGACGCCAGGTGATTACGAGATGGAGCAAACAGACACTGTGATTGAACAAATCATCCGTCCCACTGGTCTTTTGGATCCAGAAGTGGAAGTTCGCCCAACAATGGGACAGATTGATGACCTCTTAGGTGAAATCAATGCCCGTGTTGAAAAGAACGAGCGTACCTTTATTACAACCTTGACCAAGAAAATGGCAGAAGACTTGACGGATTACTTCAAGGAAATGGGGATCAAAGTCAAGTACATGCACTCGGATATCAAGACTTTAGAGCGGACAGAGATTATTAGAGATTTACGATTAGGAGTCTTTGATGTCTTGGTTGGAATCAACCTCCTTCGCGAAGGGATTGACGTACCAGAGGTAAGTTTGGTTGCCATTCTTGATGCTGACAAGGAAGGTTTCCTCCGTAATGAACGTGGTCTGATCCAAACCATTGGTCGTGCAGCCCGTAATAGTGAAGGGCATGTCATTATGTATGCTGATACTATGACTCAATCTATGCAAAAAGCCATCGATGAAACGGCTCGTCGTCGTAAGATTCAAATGGCCTATAATGAAGAGCATGGTATTGTTCCCCAAACCATCAAGAAGGAAATCCGTGACCTGATTTCTGTTACAAAAGCTGTGGCTAAGGAAGAAGATAAAGAAGTCGACATCAATAGCCTTAACAAACAAGAACGCAAAGAATTGGTTAAGAAACTAGAAAAACAAATGCAAGAAGCCGTCGAAGTGCTTGATTTCGAGTTGGCAGCGCAAATACGTGATATGATGTTGGAAGTCAAGGCGTTAGATTAGGGGAAATGAATTTTAAATATGTTTAACTAGGAGAATTTAGTAATGAAAAAAGCATTAGTGTTGAATTTCAGTTTTATCGCGATTATCCTCTCAGCCTGTTTTATAAGTTTTATAGTCATTTTAGTAGTTATTTTTAATAATACTTTTTCTGGACCAAATCAAAAAGATATTGAGGTGGCAGCAAGCAGAACACTGAATTTATATGGTTTTAAAGGTGATGTGAAGGTTACGAAGTTTTCTAGACATAGATGGCCTTCTGAAGATTATGAAATTGAATATGATTACACTGAAGAGGTTAATGGTAGGAAAATCACTGTAAGTGACAGTCTAATTTATTTTCCTAAATCTCCAGGAAGGTCTAAACGGACGAGTGAAGAACTAGCCTACGACGGAACTACTAAAACGATGTTACGAGAATTCTCTGGGATAGCTGATCAATTACTCAATCAACATCCATATAGTGTGTCTAACAAAGAAAAGGTAGAGAGTTTTTTCGAGCAATATGAA
This sequence comes from Streptococcus sp. oral taxon 431, assembly GCF_023110115.1. Classification (GTDB taxonomy): domain Bacteria; phylum Bacillota; class Bacilli; order Lactobacillales; family Streptococcaceae; genus Streptococcus. The sequence continues at coordinate 62,164 of NZ_JALDVP010000001.1, forward strand.
AATCCCAACTTGGAATTCGTAAATAGTTACTGGAGTGTCGATGAGAGTGCCCAAAATATAGAAGAATATTACGCTCTAATAGAAAAGAATCGTAAAGATGGGAAAGCTTTTCAGGGGTTATATGATATTCCTATTGATGAATTTCTAGAAAAAGGAATTATTAAAGGAAGTATTAGATACAAAGACACGGTTTTAGAAGAGGGTGAAAAAGATTATTTTGATAGTGAAGGTGGACTGACAGAATTTATTTCAAATGGGATTGATAGTGCAGAGTTGCCAGATGCCATTTATACTGTCTCTTACTACTATGGTGCTAAAGGTTATCGTTCAGGAAGCAGTGTCTCTTTAAAAATTCAGAATCATAAACTTATAAGTTACGAAAAAAACAGAACTGGTAGGATTTAGCTGATAAAATTAAACTTATCAGATTGTATCTCAAAAATGAGATTATAATATAAATATCTTTGAACTGTTATTAACACGAAAGATTAAGAAACGATGAGTAAGAATGACAGTACACAGAAAACATCAAAAAAATACCATAAGCAAAATCAAAAAATAAGCTGGCTGGATAAAGTTAAATTGTGGTTGCTACAGCATTCAAAAATAGCTTTTCTATTAGATAGTAGTATATTTTTCTTATCAGCTTGTGGGATAATCTATTTGTTACTTGGGACAACTATTCTTCCAAAACCATATCAAAACCTCAATTATGTCTTTCCACTTTATATGAATCTTGTATTTTTAGTAAATATACTTTATCAGGGTATTTTTAGAGATAATTTCGATGGAATGACTAGAGTCCAAGATTTTGCAAATCCATTCTTGTACCTAAATGGAGTAGGTTTGTTGTTTCACTTATTTTTTGGAATAATGGGTCGAAATAGAAAGCCTATTCCTCCCTTGCTTTCGTTAGATCCCCGTTATATCTGGTTTCCAATAGTTACCTATTTAATCTTTTTCCTAGTGCCTGCTTTAATCATTTTAATTTGCAAGCATCTTGATAACAAAAAGAGAGAAGAAGAAAATGGGGAAAATCCACACAAATGAAAAAGAATAAAAGAAATTCAAATACAAAAAAGAATCTATCAAGGAAAGAAAGTTTTCAGTCCTGGCTAGATTCTCATAAAATTATAGGCTTTTTCCTGATCCTTGGTCTCATCTTAGGAATAGGAATAGGTATCAATCTTATTTTTAATAGTCTTCCTATTCCGTCGCCCTATAGAGATATCAACTATAGTTTTCCAATATATATAAATATTTTTTGTCTGGTATATCAATTATTTGACTATTGGTTCCTAGACTTATCTGGGTCAAGGATGACAATAAAAAGATATGCAGATTTATTTATTTATCTTAATAGTATCGGTTTAGTGGCCCATCTCTTTATCGGGGTTGGTGGAAAAAATAGTAAAGGGATTTTGCCATCTCTCTTATCCCTAGATCACCGCTATATTTGGTTTCCTATTGCAACCTATCTGATCTTTTTCAGTTTGGCATTTATTATAACTCTAGTAATGAAATATATTGAAAAGAAAAGGAGTTAATCATGACGAAACATCTAACTGTTTTTAGAATTATTTACCTTTTGTTCCTGGTATTTGTACTGATTCATTTTATCTTAGGTTTGTTCGGTTTAGCTTTTACACCTATCGTGTGGAATATCTGGTTTTTTGCCCTTGGCTTAACCTTGTTTATTCATCCCTGGACAATCTTCTATAAAACTAGAATTTTTCAATGGCATCATCTTATTTTTCAGGCTCTCAGTGGTTTTTTTGCACTTTTAATCTGGTTTGTGATATTTTTCTTTTTTTCCATGGTTCCAGATTCATCTATGCCTATCAATATAGATTATCAGGTGAATAGTAAAGATAAGGAAATTAGAATCATCAGAGGTTCCTTACTCCATGAAATTCATGAATATCATGACTTAGTTAACCCTTTGATTATGAAGTCTAAAGCTAAGTATATAGAAAATTAAACATTAGAAAGTGAATCCTATGTCTCGAGCACAATTAACCATTCTTACCAATATTTGTATGATTGAAGATCTTGAAAAGCAGCGCGTGGTCATGCAGTATCGTTCACCCGAAAGCAATCGCTGGTCTGGCTATGCCTTTCCAGGAGGACATGTCGAAGACGGAGAGGCTTTTGCCGAGTCAGTTATTCGTGAAATATACGAGGAAACAGGTCTGACGATTCAAAAACCTCAACTTGTCGGCATTAAAAATTGGCCACTGGATACAGGTGAGCGTTATATTGTCTTTTGTTACAAGGCGACTGAGTTTACTGGTACTCTACAATCATCTGAAGAAGGAGAAGTGTCCTGGGTACAAAAAGACCAGATTCCAAATTTGGATCTGGCTTATGATATGTTACCTTTGATGGAGATGATGGAAGCTCCAGACAAGTCTGAATTTTTCTACCGTCACCGTACAGAGGACGGGTGGGAAAAGAAGATCTTTTAATCTTTTACTAAATAACCAAGCTGGTCCAAGGCCTTCTCAATATAGAGGAGGTCTTGTTCGTTTTCAGCTTCGACTAGGTGATAATGGACGCCATCTGTTAATTCAGAAAGTGGTCTAAAGTCAGACCGTTCGACTTGCTCTAAAAAATGCTGAACGTCACGGCGACAAGAGAGTTTGAGCAAGGTTTCAATTTCCCCGTAGACAGGATGATCAATTAAGGTATTCTGAACACGTCCCCCATTATCGACGATAGCTAGAAGTTCTTGACCTATTTCTTCCATCTCGTGCTTTACTTTAAACAGCTTGTGAACATACGGATTGGTTTTGCTTTCTTTATAAATATAGCCACGATTGGTTGATAAGATAGGAGCACCGTCTGCACGAAGAACTGCAATGTCCTGAACGATAATCTGGCGAGTGACATGAAAATGTTCTGCTAAGCTTTTTCCGTTTTGAGGTTTTTGAGCTTCTTTTAAGAGTTGTAGAAGTGCTTCTTTTCGATTTTTTGTCATATTCTTCTTTCTTAACGCTTAACGACGTTTTTTCAATGCTTTATAAACAGCTAATGCTAAGTAATAGTCTACCATACTATGAACAATAGTTCCAAAACCAACCAATACAAAGAGAACATAGAACATATTTTTTAGGTCTGTTCCTGTACTAGCATAGAAGATAATACAAGCAAAGACTTCGGCAATAGCGTGTACTAAACCAAGTACAAAGTTAAAAATCAAAGAAGATTTTGGATTATCTAAGATTTGAGGATGTTTTTGCAAATAGAAGGCTCCCAAAGTGCCGAAAAAGATATGGGAGAAAGCTCGAAGTACAATGACAATTGGATAACCAGCCATGAGGAATCCTAGGCTAGAAGCTATAATGACAAAGATTGCCATCCAAGGAGAAAGGAACATAGCAATAAAGATTGCAACGTGGCTTCCTAGAGTGTAAGAAGCGGGCGGAATAACAATCTTGAAGGGCATTGCCAAGGGAATCAAAATAGCGATAGCGGTTAGCAATGCGGTTAAAGTCATGAATTGGGTTTTCTTTTGTGTATTCATAATAACTCCTTTTTAAGTGTATATACAGTTGTATAGTACACTAAATAATATTATCCGTCAAGAGAGAAATTGAATTTTGAAGGAAAAATAGGTAAAATAAATTAGAGTAAAGTATCTTAGAAAGAGGAGAGAGTCAAGATGATAGATATTCTTTATCCGATTTTTATCATTCATTATTTATCCAAGCAGAAAAAAACAGGATTCCAAGTATCAAAATTTACCACATTTTCAGCCTATAGTTTCTTAATGATTTCGATAATAAGAATCGCATTTGGTTCCTTAGCTCTGATTGTTTTCTCGACACCCATATTCGGTTTCCTCTATTTCAGTATCATAGGGCTCATTCTTTATCACATTAGCATTATTTATGGCATAATCCTACTTTTCTTGTCATTAACTTTTTTCTTAGACAGTCAAAAATCTAATCAGGATATCCAAATAACGGAAAATACTCCATTTATATTACATGTGTTAATGTTAGTCTTTCATGCGCTCTTAATCTATAATACCTTGGTACCAATCTTTTCCATTTACTGAGAAAATATTTAAATATTCTTCTCTAAGTGGCAGTAGAATTGAGAAAAAACTCAATTTTTTTTAAAAAATACTTGCTTTGATAGAATTCTTGTGATATACTTATAAACGGTTTGAAAAAACTGCCTAAGACAGTAGGGGAGCAAGACTCATAAATATCCTACCGAGGACAAAACGTATCATGTAAAAAGAAGCGTATTGTACTTTCGTGTCTAGGTTTGGGCGCGTTTTTCTTTTGGAAAAATTCCCCAAGCAAAATAATTACGGAGGTGAACACACTAATGAGTGAAGCAATTATTGCTAAGAAAGCGGAACTAGTTGACGTAGTAGCTGAGAAAATGAAAGCTGCTGCATCAATCGTCGTTGTAGACGCTCGTGGTTTGACAGTTGAACAAGATACAGTTCTTCGTCGTGAGCTTCGTGGAAGCGAAGTTGAGTATAAAGTTATCAAAAACTCAATCTTACGTCGTGCAGCTGAAAAAGCTGGTCTTGAAGATCTTGCATCTGTTTTTGTTGGACCATCTGCAGTAGCATTTTCTAACGAAGATGTTATCGCACCAGCGAAAATCTTGAACGACTTTGCTAAAAACGCTGACGCACTTGAAATCAAAGGTGGTGCAATCGAAGGCGCTGTCGCATCAAAAGAAGAAATCGTTGCTCTTGCAACTCTTCCAAGTCGCGAAGGACTTCTTTCTATGCTCCTTTCTGTACTTCAAGCGCCAGTGCGCAACGTTGCTCTTGCAGTCAAAGCGGTTGCAGACAACAAAGAAGACGCAGCTTAATTATAAGCTACGCAGCGTAGCCTAGCTACAAAAAAATAACAAAATTAAATTTAAACTTATTTGGAGGAAATAACAATGGCATTGAACATTGAAAACATTATTGCTGAAATTAAAGAAGCTTCAATCCTTGAATTGAACGACCTTGTAAAAGCTATCGAAGAAGAATTTGGTGTAACTGCAGCTGCTCCTGTAGCTGTTGCTGCAGCTGGTGCTGCTGACGCTGGTGCTGCTAAAGACTCATTTGACGTTGAATTGACAGCTGCTGGTGACAAAAAAGTTGGCGTTATCAAAGTTGTACGTGAAATCACTGGTCTTGGACTTAAAGAAGCTAAAGAACTTGTTGATGGTGCACCAGGTGTTATCAAAGAAGGCGTTCCAACTGCAGAAGCTGAAGAAATCAAAGCTAAATTGGAAGAAGCTGGAGCTTCAGTTACTCTTAAATAAGAGGCATATACCAATTAGAATTCGGAATACTATAGTATCAGCCTTTTAGAATCGTGAACACATTTTAGAAACTGATAAATTAATTTAGTTTCCTGCCAAAAACCCTACCAAAAATTAATTTGGCAGGGTTTTTCTTTTTAATAAAATTATTTTGGAGAACAGTTGAATATTGTTCTCCTTTTTTTATTTTCTGGAGGGAAAATGACAAAAGAATTACAATCATCACGCTATATTGTCATTTCATTTTTAGTACGTGAAATGGGAATTGACATTGTTGAAGCCATATCTCTTATGGCTGAATTAGAAAAAAGTGGCTTGGTTCGATTGGAATCAAGTGGAGATTTAATACTCAAAGAACTTGGAGGAGCGCTATGAAACGAATTACCGCAAATCAATACCAAACTTCAGAACGGTATTATAAATTACCTAAAATTCTTTTTGAGGATGAGAAATATATGGATATGAAACTAGAAGTAAAGGTGGCTTATTCTATTTTAAAAGATCGTTTAGAATTATCTCTCAATCGTGGTTGGATAGATGAAGAAGGCGCGGTTTATTTAGTATTTTCTAATTCTAAACTGATGAGGCTGTTAGGTTGTTCGAAGTCAAAATTACTGTCCATCAAAAAAACTCTTAAAGAATATGACTTAATTGATGAAGTTCAACAGTCTTCAAGTGAGAAAGGAAGACTAGCTAATAAGATTTATTTAGGAGAATTATCTTCTACCCCAGTAGATAATTCAAACAGGCCTAGTGTTAATAAAAGACTAGGGCAGGTTGAAAATGAAACGGCCCCCGTCTCATATTCAGCCCCTAGTGAGACTGAAGTTAGTGAGACTAAATATAGTGAGACTGATTCTTTATTTACTGAGGATGAGGAGGATAGGAATACTCATCCTATCTTGAAAAGAAAAGTAGAAAAGGTCACAAAATATGATCGAGATTATATTTGGGGATTGGTACAAGATCAATTTAGACGAGAAGGTTTTTCTGAAACAGCCAGTGAAATTGCTATGACTGATTTTGAGAGAATCTATCAGTATGCTCTTGACAATGTTCGCTTTGTTAGACGAGCGGAAGCACTTGCTGAATTTGTGTTTAACGGCTTGTATTCTGTTTGGAATAACCGTGTTAGAAAAGGAGGTGGTTAAATGTCGCAAATCGAGTGGATTTTAGTTATGCTCATTTTAATTTCAAGTGGTATAACTCTTTGGACATTGATTGTGGATCAGAAAGGGGTGATCAAGAAATGAGATTTATTGATTTATTTTCAGGTATAGGTGGATTTCGGCTTGGAATGGAAAGTGTTGGACACGAGTGTATTGGATTTTGTGAGATTGATAAATTTGCTAGAGAATCTTATAAGTCCATTTTTCAAACGGAAGGAGAAATTGAATTTCATGACATACGAGATGTTTCAGATGACGAATTTAAAAAACTTAGAGGGAAAGTCGATATCATCTGTGGGGGATTCCCTTGTCAAGCATTTTCAATCGCAGGAAGACGATTGGGATTTGAAGATACTAGAGGAACTTTGTTCTTTGAAATTGCTCGGGCGGCCAAACAAATCCAACCACGTTTTCTTTTTCTTGAAAATGTTAAAGGCCTACTCAATCACGATAAGGGACGGACGTTCACCACAATCCTTACCACACTTGATGAGTTGGGGTTTGATGTTGAGTGGCAGGTGCTTAACAGTAAGAATTTTGGCGTTCCCCAAAACAGAGAGAGGGTGTTTATTATCGGACATTCTAGAAAGAAAGGTACCCGACTCTTATTTCCTTTCAGACGAGAAGGTCAAGCAACTAACTCTGAGATTTTAAAAACATTAGGGAATTTGAATCCATCAAAAAGTGGAATGAGCGGTAAAGTCTATTATTCAGAAGGTCTTGCGCCAACCTTAGTTCGTGGAAAAGGAGAAGGATTTAAGATTGCGATTCCTTGCATTACACCAGATAGATTAGACAAGAGACAAAATGGTAGACGCTTTAAGGATAATCAAGAGCCAATGTTTACTTTAAATACTCAGGATCGCCATGGTATTGTCGTTGTTGGAGATTTACCAACTAGCTTTAAGGAAACTGGTCGAGTTTATGGAAGTGAGGGCTTATCTCCAACACTGACTACAATGCAAGGTGGAGATAAAATTCCCAAAATACTAATTCCAGAACCAATCAAATTTCTAAAAGTACGGGAAGCAACGAAAAAAGGATACGCTCAAGCAGAAATAGGAGATTCAATCAATTTGGAAAGACCAAATTCTCAGTATCGTCGTGGTAGAGTTGGAAAGGGTATAGCTAATACGTTAACAACTAGTGGACAAATGGGAGTAGTAGTTGCTAGTTATGAAGGAGAAGATAAACAAGTTTATCATGTAGCCGGTGTATTAATAGATGGACAATTTTACCGTCTGAGGATACGACGAATCACTCCTAAAGAGTGTTTTCGCTTGCAGGGCTTTCCTGATTGGGCTTTTGAAGCTGCTAGAAAAGTCTCTAGTAATAGTCAGCTCTATAAACAAGCTGGTAATAGTGTAACCGTTCCTGTGATTGCCGCAATCGCAAAGAAATTAAAAGAAATAGAGGAAAAAGATGAAAGCATTAAATAAAGAATCAATACTAGATTGTGATGAATTAGAAACAGAATTACATGATGCAGAAATCAAACAGCTGGATGAACAATTATTTTTGATACCCAATTATCCATGTGAGTTTGAAGTAACATTTTTAGATGATTACCATAAAAAACACAACTACCCACTATTTTACGAGTCCTATCTTCAAAACGTGATGGAATTCCTTGAAAGTCAAGACATAAAGAATGGGGTTGATGCCTTTGTAGATGATCATCAAAATCTTGTTTTTGTTTTATATGGACAAGGCTATCGAGCCGAGGGAAAAGAGGGAATACTTACAACCCAAGTAACTGTAAAAGCTTATGATGAAGAGAAGAAACCGATTAACTTCTCAAATTTATTAGATTCCTTAATCGTCTCAGAATATCAAATGGAACCGAATCTTTGGGAGGTCTCCCATGATTGATCTCTATCTAAGTAAAAATTGTCATAGAAATCAACTTCTTTTGGATTTCTTTCAAAAGTATGGCATAGAGGTCACTCCTCATTCTATTTCTGAAATGACAAAGGATAAATTAATTGAGATGATGAGCTATTCTTCAGATTGTTTCGAGTTTTTATCTCCCAATTTATTACGTTTTAAGAATCGAGATAACCTAAAATTAACAGATTTCATCGAAATGATATTAAAAAATCCTGAACTAACCATCAGACTTCCTCTTGCGGTTTCAAATAAGCGAGTTTATCCAAATTTGAATCTGGAGGAGGCTAGAGCTTTATTGCCAAGAGATACGAAACAATTGATTTACATGGCACAAACACATTATTTATCTAACTAAAGGAGAATCAATATGGCAGAACGATTTTGGGAGAACTTGTCCATTATTTTGGCTGAAAGGAATATCAGCTGGATTGAGTTAACCAGAAAAATGTTTGCGGGAGAGTTTCACTATCCAAGTGAATTGAATCGTTTGTATCAAAAGATACGCCACTACAAGATGGAACAACGAATGCCTCAAAGTCCATGGGTAGAAAGGATTGTGCAGGTATTAGATTTAGATTATGAAGATTTATTTCGGAGGTAACTATGAAAAGAATAATTCCAGTTTATATATTCCAACAAGTAAATGTCTTATTGGTATCCCTATACTTACTGAAATTGCTTTGTATTAGTGAGTTAACCATACTACAGATTCTCTATTGTGCGTCGCTCATTTCTTTTTTATGGATGTATGGTCAACGAAAACAAGTTGTCAAGGTCAATATCAAAACTAGGATGAAATGGCTTGGTATTGGATTCGTTATCCTACTGATTATAAATCTATGTTTTAGCCTAATCCATGCTCAAGGAACTACGAATCAAGCAAACTTAATTGGCCTTCAACATCAAGTCCCTTGGTTTTCATTTTTATTGTTATTAATCAATGCGAGTATGGTAGAAGAATTTCTGTATCGAGAAATTTTATGGAACTTGGTTAGAAAATTAGATATTCGAGTTGCTTTGACAAGTATTTTATTTGCCTTAGCTCATCATCCAGGAACCATTTTAGCTTGGTGTTTGTATGTTTCACTTGGGATGTTTTTAGGGCTTGTGCGATACAAATCGGACTTATGGGGCAGTATGGGGCTACATTTGGTGTGGAACCTATCAGTCTATGTCTTATTTTTTCTTTAATAATAGCTGGTCTGTCTTAAGCATGGATTAATTTTGAAATAAGAAAAATAAATGAATTGATTTTAAAGAAATAAAATGCTAACATATATAGTAGGTGTTAGCATTTTATTTCTAAGAAAGGAGAATGATATGGTTGATAAAAGAGAGAAACTGATGAACTCTTTCAATCAGTATGGTTTTTTAACTTTTAAACAAGTAATAGATGAAAATTTACACTACAAAACCTTATTAAAAATGGTTGCAGAAGGAAAAATCGATGCTGAAGAAAAAGGGTTATATCGCTTACCTGATATTTATTTAGATGAGTGGTTTGTCCTTCAGTATCGATTTCCAAAGGGAATCTTTTCTTTGGAGACAGCACTTTGGTTACATGGTTTATCTTTGACTATCCCTTTTAATATGACGATGAGTTTTCCTTATGGTACGAATACCAAAAACATTAAGGAAGCAGATATATGTCCTATTATTTTACGCTCTCACTATAGTGAAGGAATTATTGAAATAGAGCGCCTTCCTGGTCAATTTATTAAAGTTTATGAAGTTGAACGAGTTTTGGTTGAATGTCTAAGACCAGTTCATCAGGTGGATCTTCAAATTATTGCACCAGCGTTTAAAAAATATTTTCAACAAAATAAAATTCATTTACACAAATTATTTTATTATGCCCAGCTATTTAAAGTAACTGATAAGTTACAATCTTATACGGAGGTACTATCTTAATGTTTTCAAATGCGAATAGCTTTAAAGCAAAAATCAAAAACATTTCAAAAGATAAGGGAATTCCAGCTCAACAAGTACAACAACATTATTTAATTGAGCAAGTATTAAAGCTGATTTCTACTAGTTCTTATAGAGATTCCTTCATTGTAAAAGGAGGGTATCTAATAGGTCAAATGATTGGACTAGATAAGCGAACCACAATGGATTTAGATGTCACTCTGAAGGGAACCGAAATGAGCAGAGAAAATTTGATTCATATCTTTGAAGAGATTCTTTGTTCTAAAACTGATGGATTTTCATTTTCAGTAGATAAGCTAGAACCTATTCGCCAAGATGATGAATATGGAGGATTTTCATTAAAATTAAATGCAACTTTTGATACATTAAAGGAAGTTGTTTTTATTGATATTACTACTGGTGATAAGATCACACCAAGAGAAATTACATATTCAATGACTTCTATCTTTACTAATGAAAGCATCAAGATATGGACATATAATCTAGAGACTGTACTTGCTGAAAAGTTAGAAACGATCATCAGTAGGGGATTAGCTTCGACACGCCCACGTGATCGATATGATCTTTTCACCTTGTATAAACTTAGAAAAGAAGAGATTAATCTAGAAGTATTAAAAAATGCACTTGAGAATACGGCAGAAAAACGTAAAAGTAAAGATACTATTTATAATTGGGAAGAACAAGTGAGAGGAATTGAAATTTCTGATTATCAGAAAGAGCTATGGATTCGTTATCAACGCCAATTTAAGTATGCTAAAGATATCTCATTTGATAACTCTGTTCAGGTCATTAGGGAAATTATGCAACAAATATTTTAGTACAAAAGCAACTCATTCGTAAAGCAGTGAGTTGCTTTTTTTATTCCAACAACCCCAAAAATGTGATAAAAATTTCAACTACTCTTATCTATAATAAAGCTACCTGTTCTTTGAAAATTGAATCCACTCCGTCTTGATTAGCGTGCCTGTGTAAGTAGGGACTGAGAGTATTTCCCTGTGAAGGGCAACTGGCACAAGACGTGTGTGAGAATTTTCTAACAGACACGGAGTTTATCGTTACCAGACTTAAACGATGCGACAAACTAGATAAAGGAGTTAATCATGAAGGTAGTAAACTTGTATGATTTGAAACAAATGGGAAATAAAGGTGGTTGTACCATCCAATTGATTCATCACTTTCCTTTTGGTATGGGCTTAGGACATCTCAAAAAAGACTACATTGAATTTAAACGTGTTGGTATCGTTGATGGGAAAGCAGTAGAAGTTACTCTTCGAGAACCTTATTCTAGAGATCTACTGCAGGTTGTCAAGTCGATTAAGCAACGTCAGAAATTGATAGCTTATCGTTATAAAGAAGGAAAGCTGCTATTTGTTAAGGAGGAGGCATCAGATGTCCTCTGAACAACAGGAACGAATGGCGGTTCAATATGCAGAGCGTAGTCTTTTATTTACTGTAAAAAGTCTCTTAAAGATTCTAGAATGGTCTAGACGACAGGCTTTAGAACAGGATTTCGCCTATAAGATAGGGGTGCAGAAATTAGAAGAATTGCTACAATCTCCCTATGCGATTGATACGATTAATCTGAAAAAAGATTTTTTAGACAAACCAATTGATATAGAGAAATTTAAAGCTTTTTTAGAAAAAGAAGAGATTCCTTTAGCCATCGCTTGGCAAGGGGATTCTCTGCATTTCTACACGAAAGACCGTTCGATTTTAGACAATCATTTAGACCATCTGTTAGAAAAAATGGTCAATGATCCGGAGAAATTAGCTGATTTTACCATGGATAAGTCATTAGACGATGCAATTGATGAGGCTAAATCTCAAATTACCTTTAGACAAGAAGGGGCCGTCAAACAGAAAGAGATGGTGAGATGATGTACAGTGGAAAGAAATTCCTACTATTCTCACTGTTAGGTATCTTACTAGGCTATCTTTTTCATCGTTTGACGCTTTTGTATGATTCCTATGCTGGAAATACCTTAGATAAATGGACTCATCTTCTGATGGAAGGTCAAGATGAAGTTCTTCAGTCGCCATGGAATGTTTCCTTTACTGGAAAATCAAGTGCTTTTTTTCTACTAGGCTTTGTGATGATGTTACTAGTTTATCTCTATCTAGAGACTGGTAAAAAACAATACCGAGAAGGGGTAGAATACGGGAGCGCCCGTTTTGGAACTCTAAAAGAAAAGAAGCTCTTTTACGGTAAGGAATTTTCTCATGATACGATTTTAGCACAAGATGTTCGTTTGACATTATTAGATAAAAAACCACCTCAATATGATAGAAATAAGAATATTGCGGTGATCGGTGGTTCAGGAAGTGGGAAGACATTTCGCTTTGTGAAACCCAATCTGATTCAAATGAATAGTTCTAATATTGTAGTGGATCCTAAAGATCACTTGGCCGAAAAAACAGGCAAACTCTTTTTAGAACATGGCTACCAAGTAAAGGTGCTAGATTTAGTCAATATGAAGAACTCAGATGGCTTCAATCCTTTTCGCTATATAGAGACAGAAAATGATTTGAATCGCATGCTGACGGTTTATTTCAATAACACTAAAGGCTCTGGCTCCCGTAGTGACCCATTTTGGGATGAAGCTTCTATGACTTTGGTACGAGCTTTAGCCTCTTACTTGGTCGATTTCTATAACCCACCTAAAACAAGAGAACAGCTCATAGAAGAAAGTCGTTTAAGTCAAAAGGAATATCAAAACTTGTTGAAACGTCAAAAAAAAGAAGTGGAAGAGCGAAAAAAACGAGGGCGTTATCCAAGTTTTGCTGAAATCTCAAAACTCATTAAACACTTATCCAAGGGTGAAAACCAAGAAAAAAGTGTCTTAGAAATTCTATTTGAAAATTATGCTAAAAAGTATGGCAATGAAAATTTTACCATGCGAAATTGGGCAGATTTCCAAAATTATAAGGATAAGACTCTGGATTCTGTTATAGCTGTAACCACTGCTAAATTTGCCCTCTTCAATATTCAAAGTGTCATGGATTTGACCAAAAGAGATACCCTTGATATGAAGACATGGGGCAAGGAAAAATCAATGGTTTACTTAGTTATCCCAGATAACGATAGTACCTTTCGCTTTCTTTCAGCCCTCTTTTTTTCAACCGTATTTCAAACCCTAACAAGACAAGCAGATATTGATTTTAAGGGTCAATTGCCTCTTCATGTGAGAGTTTATTTAGATGAGTTCGCAAATATCGGAGAAATTCCAGATTTTGCTGAACAAACCTCAACAGTCCGTTCTCGGAATATGAGTCTCGTTCCTATTCTACAAAATATTGCCCAACTTCAAGGGCTCTATAAAGAAAAAGAAGCTTGGAAAACCATTTTGGGGAACTGTGATAGCTTAGTCTACTTAGGTGGTAATGATGAAGATACCTTTAAATTTATGAGTGGCTTACTCGGTAAACAAACCATTGATGTTCGAAATACTAGTCGTTCTTTTGGCCAGACAGGTTCAGGATCCCTTTCTCATCAAAAGATTGCTCGTGATTTAATGACACCTGATGAAGTCGGAAATATGAAACGGCATGAATGCTTGATCCGAATTGCCAATATGCCTGTCTTTAAAAGCAAAAAATACAATTCCACTAAGCATCCAAACTGGAAGTACCTAGCCAATCAAGAAACCGATGAACGGTGGTGGAACTATCAAATCAATCCTTTAAATCAAAGACAAGAAAATCATCTTGAAGGCCTTAGAATTCGTGATTTAACTTTTGAATCTAGTTTAAAATAAAAATAGAAAAGAGGAAATAGATGATTACGCATTTTAAAGGTTTTGTTTATGGAGTAGACGCAAGCGCTATGTTTGCACAAGCTATGTCTTTGTTACAGAAGGGATTGATTGCAGTTGGTGCCTTTCTCGTTGTTGTGGGGATTGTCAACCTTGCAACCAATATTAAAGATGGTGGACCAGGTGTTCGGAATGCTATTCTTGAAATTGTCGGTGGTGTTATGGTAGGGGCTGCTGGAGCCTTTGTAACCCAGATTTCAATTTAGGAGGATAAACAATGACATGAATCTTAGTTTAGTCTCACCCTTTGTTTACCTTGCATCTGAAAAAATATCAGCTGAAAATTTATTTGAAGGATTTAATGTGGATTTACAATCTACGGTAGATCTGATTAAATCTCTATCTAGCTACAATCCAACAGTTTGGACTTATATGTCTAGTATTACTAAAAGTGTCATGCAGCCTCTTGGAGTTGCGATTTTATCAGTTGTTCTCATCTTAGAATTTTCGAAGATGGCAAAGAAAATTGCTAACTCTGGTGGAGCGATGACCTTTGAAGCATTAGCGCCGATGTTGATTAGTTATATTATGGTCGCAGTTGTAATTACCAACACTACCGTGATTGTAGAAGCCATCATCGGGATTGCGAGTCATGCCATTGAACAAGTGGCATCTATTGTGGCTCACGGTGGGGCAAAGTATGATACCATCTCTGGATTAAAAGGGTCAGGATTTATTGGCCGGATGATTGTGGGATTTTTCGCCCTCCTCATTTGGCTTGTTCGGATAGTAAGTGCAGCCATGGTTAATCTTTTGGTATCTATTCGATTTATTCAACTCTACCTTATGATCCCATTTGCCCCTCTTACGATTCCAACATTTTTAAGTGATGAATGGAAGTCTATTGGTATTGGCTATTTAAAAAATATTATGGTCTATGCGGTACAAGGGGTTCTTATTTTTCTGATTGTTTCTCTTGTTCCTTTGTTTGAATCTGCTGGGAAAATAGCTGTTTCAAATGGTGCAGGAGTCCTGCAATCTCTTGCGATTATGTTTGGTGGTTTAATACAAGCTATCTTACTGATTATTGCCCTCGTTGGTTCTCAACGTACGGCTCGCTCAATCTTAGGTATGTAATTAGATAAAGGCTAGGAAGTGATTGCTTCTTAGCCTTTTTAGAAAGGAAAGTCATGAATACACGTGTCTTTAAAGACATCTCAAAATACCAACACAGGGCTTGGTTAGGTTTCACCACAAGACAAATCATCTTTGTTTTACCAGCCTTTATTGTCACAATTATTGTTTTGGGCTTGAATCTCTTTTTCTGGCAATTTGGAGATTGGTTTGTTTACGGTTTTGTGTTTGCCTTTACCATTCCCCTCATGCTTTTTGGAGTCTATAAACCCAATGATTTATATTTTGAACATTATTTGAAATACCGTCTTCATTTTGAATTAACGGTTCCCCTACGCACAATTACAGGAAAGAAAGGACCTGAACATGAAAAGAAAATCAAATACATTAAAGAAACAAAAAACTTCAATGACTAATAAAAAGGAAAAAGTTAAAGGAAAAAAAGAGGAAGTGTTACCTTCTACGGCTAATACTCTTTCCTATCAAGCCCTGTATCAAAATGGTCTGATGCAGGTAAAAGAAGATTATTTCTCACAAAGCTATTTACTTGGTGATGTCAATTATCAGACCGTTGGTTTGGAAGATAAGGGCGCAATCATTGAGAAGTATTCTGATTTGATTAACTCCTTAGATGACCAAACCAACTTCCAATTGACTATCTTTAATAAAAGATTGAATTTAGAAAAGTTTAGACAGAGTGTTCTGTATGAGGAAAAGGAGGATGGGTATGATAGCTATCGTAAAGAATTGAATCGGATTATGAATCAGAATTTAGACAGTGGGGAAAATAATTTTTCAGCTGTGAAACTGATTAGCTTTGGAAGAAAGGATACTAATCCCAAACAAGCCTATCGTTCCTTGTCTCAAATTGGAGAATATTTCAAGAGTGGTTTCTCAGAAATTGATGCACGATTTGAATCCTTGGCTGGAGAAGAACGGGTGAACTTGTTGGCAGATATGCTTAGAGGAGAACACCATCTTCCTTTTTCTTACCGTGATTTAACGAGATCTGGTCAGACAACTCGCCACTTCATAGCGCCTAATCTCTTGGATTTTAAAAACAAGAATTACCTTCAAATCAATGACCGCTTATTGCAGATTGTCTATGTGAGAGACTACGGTATGGAATTAGGTGATCAGTTTATCCGAGACCTCATGCAAGGAGATTTGGAATTGATTGTGAGCCTCCATGCCCAAAGTTCGACTAAGGCAGATGCCATGAAGAAACTACGAACGAAGAAAACCTTGATGGAATCTCAAAAGATTGGGGAACAACAAAAACTAGCTCGTACAGGTATCTATTTGGAAAAAGTAGGTCATGTATTAGAAAGCAATATCGATGAAGCTGAGGAACTATTAAAAACCATGACCGAGACAGGAGATAAACTATTTCAAACGGTCTTCTTGATTGGTGTTTTTGGTCAGGATGAAGAAGAACTCAAACAAGCTCTAGACACTATCCAACAAGTGGCCGGTTCAAATGATCTAATGATTGATAAACTTCCATATATGCAAGAAGCAGCCTTTAATAGTTTGCTACCATTTGGTTGTGATTTTGTAGAGGGAGTATCACGGAGTTTATTAACGTCCAATATAGCAGTGAACTCTCCATGGACTTCAGTAGATTTACAAGACCGTAGTGGGAAATATTACGGTATCAATCAAATCTCAAGCAATATTATTACCATTGATCGCAGCCTATTAAATACACCGTCTGGTCTGATTTTAGGAACATCTGGAGCTGGGAAAGGGATGGCAACCAAGCATGAAATTATCACGACCAAAATCAAGGAATCTGGTGAAAATACTGAAATTATCATCGTGGATCCAGAAGCAGAATACAGTGTCATTGGACGAGCTTTTGGGGGAGAAATGATTGATATTGCGCCCGATTCCCAAACTTATCTCAATGTCCTTGACTTGTCTGAGGAAAATATGGATGAGGATCCTGTAAAGGTAAAATCAGAATTTCTTTTATCCTTTATCGGCAAATTATTGGATAGGAAAATGGATGGGAGAGAAAAATCGATTATCGACCGAGTTACCAGACTCACCTATCAGTCATTTAAAGAGCCTTCTTTGGAAGAATGGGTTTTTGTCTTGAGTCAACAACCAGAAGAAGAAGCGCAGAATTTGGCACTTGATATGGAACTGTATGTCGAAGGTTCTCTTGATATTTTTTCTCATAAGACCAATATTCAGACAGGATCTAATTTCTTGATTTATAACGTTAAGAAGTTAGGAGATGAGCTGAAACAAATCGCTCTTATGGTAGTGTTTGATCAGATATGGAATCGTGTTGTTCGGAACCAAAAATTAGGGAAGAAGACCTGGATTTATTTTGATGAAATGCAGCTTCTCTTATTAGATAAATATGCCAGTGACTTCTTCTTTAAATTGTGGAGTCGTGTCAGAAAATATGGAGCCAGTCCGACTGGAATAACACAAAATGTCGAAACTTTATTGTTAGATCCAAATGGTAGACGGATTATTGCCAATAGTGAATTTATGATTCTCCTCAAGCAAGCAAAAAATGACCGAGAAGAACTGGTTCAACTCTTAGGCTTGTCAAAAGAACTCGAAAAATACCTTGTCAATCCAGAAAAAGGGGCAGGACTGATAAAAGCTGGTTCAGTTGTCGTACCCTTTAAAAATAAGATTCCTCAAGGTACTCAATTGTTTGATATTATGAGTACGGATCCTGATAAAATGGCTTCTAACTAAGGGGAAGGTAAATGAAGGATAAAAGAGAAATCATACGTGCACGAAAGGCATTTAGAAGAAGTCTAAAAGATGAGAAGAAATTGTTGAAACAAGGAAAGAAGGAGGTGAGGAAACAGAAAAAAGATTCCTCTGTACTGGATGAAAAAGCTTGGAAAAAAGAGATAAAAGAAAAGCTAGAGGAGATGAGAGAAGCTTCAAAGGAGAGAGTAAAACAAGCAAATGAAGACTACAATCATATTCTTCAAAATAGTCCTCCATCTCTTTTGAATCGCAAAGAATTAAGAGACAGACGGTTGCCTCATGCTAGGAAACGAATGAAAATAGCCAAGAAGCAATTTAAGGAAGCAAAAGTAGAAGCAAAAGAAGAAAGAAAAGAGAGTCGTAAAGAAAGAAAAACCAATCAAAAATTTCTCTACGGTCAGGAATCGAAACAAAAATCTAATTTTTCCTTTCAAGGGAAGAGTTTAGAAGAATTAAAAGCTAAGAAAGAAGTCAAGGCCGCCAAAGAAAATTTAAAATCTACTAAACAAGCCTATAAATCCAAAAAGGTTAATAGGAAAGCCAAAACTTTCCTTTATGTCCTTGGACGTGAAGGTGGAGAGTTAGCTTCAGAAAATGAAGATTTAGAAGGCTATCGCACACTTCAAGAGACCATTAGAAAAGGAAAACGCTACAGTCGGCTTTCTTATAATCTTGGAAAAGCTAGTGTCAAAACAGGACAAGCAACAGGTCGTTTTACCAAGAAAAGACTGACCAACACAAAAGAGCGATACCATCATTTTAAGGATGGGAAAGGATGGAAACTAGCGAAAGATAATCCAAGTTCCTTTAAAAATCGGTATCGAAAATTAAAGAAACAAGGCCTTACAAGTGTTCGAAACATCTATCAAAAACTAAAAGCAGCCTTTTCCTTCTTTACATTTGCGGCTGGAAATCCTGTAACCTGGATAGTTGGAGGAATAGTCTTTCTTCTTTTACTTATGATGAGCTTCTTTTTAGGATTTTCATCTGCTAGTTTGATTCAACAAGATGAATTTGAATTAACAAAAGCTTATACCCACCTAACTTGGGAAGACGCAGAACATACCCGAACCAATGACAAAGGCATTACCTATTACACAAAAGTTGATGATGTGATGGGGTATATGAACTTTAAATTCCATGACTATGAGTTACACAAACCAGTTCACTTATTTAGTTCAGAAACTTACAAGGATTATCTATCTACTTTGTGGCATGATTTAAACGATGGGGAAGATTTGAAATCCATGCAAGACCTTTATGAAACTCCTAAGTATAAACTCTCGAAAGACGATCAAGAGGAAATGAAGGAACTAAAAGAAGAAGGTGTGTATGCTTCCATGCAGGAATTAGACAATCCATTTGAGGGACAAAGCAACGAAGATAGTCTAACCATGACTTATCGTTATGGATACTATGATTTAGACGGAAAACCTACCCTTCAGGAGTACATTCTACTAGAAGCGAAGGCTCACCAAACGATTGTCGCACCAATGGATGGAGTTGTATCTCTAGATGGTGACAATGTTATTCTCACTAACGGAAAAGGAGAGAATGAGAGTCGATTGACCTTGTATTCTATTCATAATGGCCGTGCGATTGAGGGGACAAAAGTCCTAACGGGTGATATTATTGGTGAAACACCAGACGATACAGGCTTGAAAGTTTCCTATCAAAAGTATAAGAACAAGAAAGAAAAATTGGTGTATGTCAATCCGCAATTTTATTTCCCAAAAGTCATTCAACTTCAGACTACTATCTTACCTGCCATTGGTCAGTTTGGTGGGGATGAGTTTGAACGAGCGAAACATATTTATGAGTTTTTGAAATCTCAAGGGGCAAGTCCCCAAGCCATTGCGGCAATTTTAGGAAATTGGTCGGTAGAGTCTTCTATCAATCCTAAACGAGCTGAAGGAGATTATTTATCTCCTCCTGTTGGCGCTACCGATTCCTCATGGGATGATGAAACCTGGTTAGCGATAGGAGGGCCAGCCATTTATAGTGGTGCTTATCCTAATATCCTTCATAGAGGTTTGGGGTTAGGTCAATGGACGGATACTGCAGATGGTTCAACACGTCATACAGCTTTGTTAAATTATGCACGTAGCAAAAATAAGAAGTGGTATGATTTAGACCTCCAACTTGATTTTATGCTTCATGGGGATAGTCCTTACTATCAAAGTTGGTTAAAGGATTTCTTTAAAAATACGGGCAGTGCAGCCAATCTCGCCCAACTCTTCCTTACCTATTGGGAGGGAAATTCTGGTGACAAACTACTGGAAAGACAAACTAGAGCAACGGAATGGTATTACCAAATTGAAAAAGGCTTTAGTCAAACAAATGGAGGACAGGCAAAAAGTGACCCACAATCCCTTGAAGGGGTTCGTGGGGACTTGTATGATCATTCTGTTCCTGGTGGTGGAGATGGTATGGCCTATGCCTATGGACAATGTACATGGGGTGTTGCGGCTCGTATGAATCAGTTAGGATTAAAGCTAAAAGGTAGAAATGGAGAGAAGATTTCAATCATTAATACCATGGGAAATGGTCAGGACTGGGTTGCGACAGCTTCAAGTCTTGGTGGGGAAACTGGCTCTACACCAAGAGCAGGTGCCATTGTTTCTTTTGTGGGAGGTACACATGGTACACCAGCCATCTACGGTCATGTGGCTTTTGTCGAGAAAGTATATGATGACGGTTCTTTCCTTGTGTCTGAAACTAACTATGGTGGCAACCCTAACTATACCTTTAGAAAAATCTCTCAAGCAGATAGTGCCATCAGTTTTGCCTATACGGTGAAATAAAAGAATCATGTCATCAGTTTAGGTGACATGATTCTTATTTTTTATAGAGTGACATATTTAATGCCATAGGCTGATAACTTACTTGATTATCGTCTTTAATCAATTGACTGTAAGTAACAAATCCGAACTGTTCATAAAATTGAATGACTTTAGGATGATTGATACTATCTAAAAATACCATCTGAGTTCCTACAATTGCTCGAAATTCTTCAATTTTTTGAATTACAATTTCAAATAATTCTTGTCCTGATAGTTTATTTAGCTTTGTGTTTTTGCCGAATTGACCGATAAGTAACACAGGGAGATAATCAATATTTTTGGGACTTTTCCCTTTTAGGACGAGTTTCTTTTTTAAGGATTCCTCTAAATCAGAAATATCAACAACTTTGAGAGATAAACTAAAGAATCCTATGATGTTATTTGTTTCAGTTTCTTCAACGATAAAATTACGAGAACGATGTTGTTTTTCAAAATTGGGAGCTTTATCAGATAGATAAGTCAACATCTCTTCATTATCTTTGAAATTAACATTTTCTAAAATGATAGTTTTAAATAGCTCCTGAACTTGTTTCTCAGTTTTATCAGGAGCCAGCACTTGAATATTTTCAAGATATTGCTTAAGTGGTGTTACTTGAATTGTCATCTTACAGATACTTTAAAATGAGTTTATTTTTCGTTGGAGCGGTAGCGTCTTGTGATTCAATAGATTTCAAGACTGCTTGTAGCTTTTTAGATGGTTCATGATTAAGAATTTTTAGAGCATCTTCGTTTGTTAGTTTTATATCACGTGTTAAACTGATTGTAGCCATTTGTTCTACCTCCTGTTTCTACTTAAATTCATTATAGCTTATTTTGAACAAAAGTTCAATCTAAAGATAGTGTATGTTTTCTATAGTGTATAAATCCAAAATAAGTTTTTCTCTTGCGTTTGTAGCTCATATTCGTTAGAATAATGGTGTAGATGAGTGGTCGGCTCATGGTCAATCTGATAGTAATCTTGGACATAAGGGCCAAGCGGTGGCGGACACCAGAACAAAATCCGATAGCAATCTTGGACGTAAGGGCCAAGCGGTGGCAGACACCAGAATAAACCGACTGACTAGGTGGCTTACAGGTTCAGTAAGTCATCTTTTTACTTTGATAATAATGTTTTATCATTTTAAGGAGAACGTAGTTTTGGCTCGTTCTCTTTTTTTGTTGTGATACTTCTTTCAAGGAATATTTGGTAGGATTGGAGTGAAAAAAGATTAACTAGGAAAGAAGGAAGTATATGGAAGCCATTTATCAACGTGATTCGGATCAAGATGGATTAACTGATGCTCAAGAATTGGCGCTAGGAACCAATCCTCTTAGCGCAGATTCTGATGGTGATGGACGTTCAGATTTAGTGGAAATAGAAGAAGGAACCAATCCCTTAGAAAAGGATTTACAAGACATAGACCAAACAAGTATCACTGAACCGTCCTCAGTATTTATGGAAATGAAACAAAAGATTTCAGATATGATGGAGAGTCACTACAAGGAATTTATACAGGCTCTGATTAGTATTGAAACAGGGATTGAAAACGAACAAGACCTTGAAGACTTATATACTTACTACATGAGAACAGATGCCGTTTCTCTTTTGTCTAGTGATTTAGAAACCAGTTCTCAAGAGGTGGAAATGGAGATAGAGTTGTAGGGGAATCATATGATTCTCCTATTTTCGTATAGATGAAAGGAGCAATAATGGAAGTAATACAATTATTGGCTATGTTTCGTGGAACAATTCCAAAAGATAGAGAGAAAATGGACTTATTTCTTCGTTATCAAGCACAACATTTTGATGAGAAATGGCAGGACTTAGTAGAGAGTTTTTTGACTGAAGAGGGAAAGATAAAAGAGATACCTCATGTCTATTCTTTTCATCAAGATATTGTTTCTTTCCTAGAGGCCAGTTCTGAAAATAATGACCAAGATTTAGAAAGTTACACAAGAAATTTTGGACAAGCAGGTCTAAGTAAATTATCTCAATTAAGCAATTGGGAGAAAAACTTGGTTCTAGAAGTCGCAACCTATAACCTTTCCACTCGATTTCACATTCAATCTGAAAAAGAAGAACTAGAACAACTAAGTGAGCTTGTATTTTATCAGAATCAGGATGTCAATTTAGTCAATGTCTATCGGGTTGCGAATAATCTATCTGATCGCATTAGTAGAGATATAGAGAAGTTTCTTCTAATGGTTGATTCCAAAGAACTAAAAAAAGAGGTTCTTGAGATTCATTTTGAAGAAAAAGAGGGAGATGTTCTAGCCTATTTGGGTTCAGAATTGATGGCTACTTTAGATACCGTTACGGATCTTGTCCATCATGAAGAAAACTACACACAACTCCCACTGACACAAAAGCTGAAGATTATTACTCATTTTGATGAAGTGAAAGCTATAAGAGAAAAGTCTAATCAAGTAGAGGAATCTTTATCTCCTTCAAGTGATATTGAACAGGAAACGGAAGAAACGAACTCTTTTTCTAATGTCGATAAAATTGTAGAAGAAGCTTTGAGGGAATATCCAATTGGTTCACAAGTAAGTTATAAAGGACAAGTATTTCAGTTGGTTTCGATTGAAAATGCTCAGTTAAATGACTTGGTTCGCCTAGAACTATTCAGTGATTCCAACCAGTTATTTGAAGAGAATCCTATCTTATACTTGAACAGTTTGGAAGAGTTTGAACAAGTGTTGTCTCATGTAGAATTTGAAAAAGAAGATTCAGAGATTGAGATTGATCCATCAAGTGAAAGTCAGGAAATAGATTTGTTTTCCTACCTGGAAGAAGATAATGAAAAGGAAAAGGACAAGGAAACAAAACCTTTAATTTCAGGTATAGAAGAGACGGATGTTACTGTTCAAGATTTTGTTTTTCCAGATGACTTAGAGGACTTTTATCCTAAGACAAATCGAGAAAAGATTGAAACGAATATCGCCGCAATTGAACTTGTTAAAAGATTAGAAAAAGAGGGACGACAAGCGAATCCAGAAGAACAAGAACTACTAGCCAAGTATGTCGGCTGGGGCGGTCTTGCCAATGAATTTTTCGATGAACTCAATCCAAAGTATGAAACAGAACGTTTAACTCTTAAGAGTTTAGTAAGTAAATCAGAATACTCCACTATGAAACAAAGTTCTCTCACAGCCTATTATACAGACCCAATGATTATTCGCCAGATTTGGCAAAAGTTACTAGATGATGGTTTTGAGGGAGGAAGGATATTAGATCCTTCTATGGGGACTGGGAACTTCTTTGCGGCTATGCCTAGAAGTATACGAGAGAGGTCAGAACTCTATGGAGTTGAATTAGACAGTGTGACAGGCGCAATCACAAAACAACTACATCCTAATGCTTATATTGAAGTTCGAGGATTTGAAGAAGTTCCCTTTCAAAATAATAGTTTTGATTTAGTCTTAACGAATGTTCCTTTTGGAAATTTTCGCATTGCCGATAAAAACTATGATAAACCTTATATGATTCATGACTACTTTGTCAAACACTCACTTGATTTAGTAAGAGACGGGGGACAAGTTTCGATTATCTCATCTATCGGGACAATGGATAAGCGGACAGATAATGTCTTACAAGAGATTAAAACCAACACTCATTTTTTAGGGGGAGTTCGTTTGCCGGATACGGCTTTTAAAAAGATTGCAGGTACTCGAGTGACCACAGATCTCCTATTCTTTCAAAAGGATCAATCAAAGAATCTTAATGAGGAGGAACTTGTCTTTAGTGGCTCTATTCCCTTTGAGGAGGATAAGCGTGTCTGGATCAATCCTTATTTTGATGGGAAATACAATACACAAGTTTTGGGTGAATATGAGGTACGTAATTTTAATGGAGGAACCCTCAATGTTAAGGGGGAATCAGAAACATTAGCTACTGACATAATGAAAGCATTAGAGAATGTAGAAGCACCTAAACAAATTGACAATTCTTTGAAAGCACCTGTTTTTATCCAAGAAGAAGTGGATAATTCTATCCCAAGTCATATACGTGAGAACTTAGCGCTATATTCTTTTGGATATGAGGGAAATCAAATTTATTATCGAGATACGCATGGCATTCGGAAAAGTTCAAAAGTAGACGAAATTAGTTATTATGTAGATGAGAAGGGAGATTTTAAAGCTTGGGACAGTTCCTTGTCTGAACATAAAATAGATCGATTCGTTCAACTTCATTTGACAGATGAGGAAGCACTAGATGTATACAAGTCAGAAGAAGCGAGTAAAAGAGGGAAATATAAGGGCTTGTTCAAAAAAACGGTCTTTTATGAAAGCCCCTTATCGGATAAGGATATTAGTCGCATTAAGGGTATGGTTGATTTGAGAGAGACATATCAAGCCTTAATTGAAATTCAACGCCATCCAGATTATAGTCGGACAGATTTTCAGGTATTACTTAGTAAACTCAATCGTGACTATGATCGGTTTGTAAGCCAATTTGGATACTTGAATGTCTCAGTCAATCGGAACTTATTTGATAGTGACGATAAGTATTCTTTACTAGCAAGTTTAGAAGATGAATACATTGATTCTAAAGATCAGAAAGTAAAATATAAAAAATCTTTAGCCTTTGAGAAAGCATTGGTTAGGCCGGAGAGAGTGATTACAAGAGTTTCAACGGCTTTAGATGCCTTAAACTCCAGTTTATCAGATGGTAGAGGGGTTGATATAGACTATATGGTATCAATTTACCCTGAACATAGCCAAGCAGCTATTTTAGATGAGTTGGGTGACCAGATCTTAATGGATCCAGAAAGCTATTTAAGAGGGGAAAGAAAATATCTTTCTAAGAACCAGTTTTTGTCAGGAGATATTCTCAACAAGATAGAAGTAGTTCAACTATTAGTAGAGGAAAACAATCAAGAATGTGACTGGTCTCATGCTTTAGATTTGTTAGAATCTGTTCGCCCTCCAAGGATTCATCTGGCAGATATTGAGTTTAAAATAGGGTCACGTTGGATTCCTCAATCCGTTTATGGTAAATTTGCCTTTGAATGTTTTACCAACCGTGAATTTGAATTGTCTTCGCCTGATGTTGAACAAGTCATTGAAGTGAATCCTGTCGATGGGCAGGTTCATTTAAGGACATCATTTGCTTATCGCTATCCAAGTGCCAAAGATAGTAGTCTTGGAGTCAGTGGCTCACGTTATGATACAGGAAGAAAGATTTTTGAGAATTTACTTAATTCGAACCAACCGACTATTACTATGACTGTTACGGAAGGGGAAAAGAAAAAGACCATCACAGATTTGGAAAAAACCTCTGTTCTAAGAGCAAAAGAGCAGCATTTACAAGACCTCTTTCAAGAATTTGTCTCACGGTATCCAGAAGTCCAACAAGTCATTGAAGAAAGTTACAATCGTCTTTATAATCGAACGGTTAGTCGAGAGTATGATGGTAGCCATCTAGTCATTGATGGCTTGGCACAAAACATCAGTCTTCGCCCTCATCAAGAGAATGCCATTCAAAGAATCGTAGAAGAAAAAAGAGCTTTATTAGCTCATGAGGTAGGTTCAGGAAAGACCTTGACCATGCTTGGTGCTGGGTTTAAATTAAAAGAGTTGGGGATGGTTCATAAGCCCTTGTATGTGGTGCCCTCTAGTTTGTCTGCTCAATTTGGCCAAGAAATCATGAAATTTTTCCCTACTAAAAAAGTCTTTGTGACCACTAAGAAAGATTTTGTGAAGGCGAGAAGAAAACAATTTGTGTCACGTATTATTACAGGAGATTACGATGCCATTGTCATTGGGGATTCTCAATTTGAAAAAATCCCTGTCAGTAAAGAAAGACAGATGAATTATATCGAGGATAAACTCAATGAACTACGAGAGATTAAAACACATTCTGAAAATAAGTATACCGTTAAAGAAGCAGAACAATCAATAAGTGGTCTAGAGAAACAATTGGAAGAACTCCAACGTTTCAATCGTGATAGTTTTATTGATTTTGAGAACTTAGGAATTGATTTTCTCTTTGTGGATGAAGCACATCACTTTAAAAATATTCGTCCAATTACTGGACTTGGAAATGTAGCAGGGATTACCAATACAACCTCTAAGAAGAACGTGGATATGGAAATGAAGGTTCGACAGATTCAGGAAGAACATGATTTTAAAAATATTGTCTTTGCGACAGGAACACCTGTTTCCAATTCTATTAGTGAGTTGTATACTATGATGAACTACATTCAACCGGATATCTTAAAACGCTATCAAGTTGATTATTTTGACTCTTGGGTAGGTGCTTTTGGAGAAATTCAAAACTCTATGGAATTAGCTCCTACAGGGGATAAGTACCAACCTAAGAAACGATTTAAAAAGTTTGTCAATCTACCTGAGTTGATGAAAATCTATAAAGAAACAGCCGACATTCAAACACAAGATATGTTGGATTTACCTGTTCCAGAAGCTCGTATTATACCTATTGAGAGTGAGTTAACTGAAAACCAGAAACTCTATTTAGAAGAATTAGTTATGAGGTCAGATGCGGTTAAATGTGGAACAGTTGATCCAAGCCAGGATAACATGTTAAAGATAACAGGTGAGGCACGGAAACTAGCTATTGATATGCGTTTATTAGACTCTAGTTATAGTCTAGCAGACAATCATAAACTGCTTCAGGTAGTGGATAATGTTGAAAGAATTTATCGTGAAGGAATGGAAAATAAGGCTACTCAGATGATTTTTTCAGATATTGGAACACCTAAGAAAAAGGACAATGGCTTTGATGTTTATTCTGAGATTAAGGCTTTATTAGTTGATAGAGGAGTCCCTAGTAAGGAAATTGCCTTTGTACATGATGCCAATAGTGATGAAAAGAAGAATAGTTTGTCTCGAAAGGTCAATGCAGGAGAGGTGCGGATCTTACTTGCCTCAACTGAAAAAGGAGGAACAGGTTTAAATGTTCAGAGCAAGATGAAAGCAGTTCATCACCTGGATGTACCGTGGAGACCAAGTGACATTCAGCAACGCAATGGACGGATTATCCGACAGGGAAATGAAAACAAGGAAGTGGATATTTACCACTACATTACCAAAGGTTCATTTGATAATTATCTATGGGCAACTCAGGAGAACAAACTTCGTTATATTAAGCAGATTATGACTTCTAAGGAGCCGATTCGTGCTGCGGAAGACATTGATGAACAGACCATGACAGCTTCTGATTTTAAAGCACTAGCAACAGGTAATCCATATCTCAAATATAAGATGGAACTAGAGAATGATCTAACTCTATTAGAAAATCAAAGACGCGCCTTTCAACGCAGCAAGGATCACTATCGTCATACAATCTCTTACTGTGAAGAAAATATTCCCATTCTTGAGAAACGATTAAGCAAGTATGAAGGCGACATTCAACAGTCTGAAATGTCGAAAGACCAATCATTTTCTATGACAGTAGGTAAGCAAGCTTTTGAGCAACGAGCTGAAGCAGGTGAATCCCTACACCGTCTTATCCGTCATAATCAATCTGACAGCAAAGAATTTCGTACCCTAGCAAGTTATCGAGGATTTGACATTAAAATGCTTAGTCTTCCAACAAATCAACCTCTTCCTGAAACCTTCTCTGTTAAGATTGTAGGAGAAAATCAATATTCTGTCAGTTTAGATTTGTACTCTCCTTTGGGGACAATTCAAAGGCTTCAGCATACGATTGATCACATTAAAGAGGACCAAGTGAAAACTCAGAACTTATTGGATGAATTAAAGGATAAATGGAATACTGCTAAGGTAGAAATTGAGAAAAACTTTCCAAAGGAAGAGGATTATCAAACTAAAAAGGCCGAATACGATGTACTCGCGCCATTGATTGAAACGGAAACGGATTTAGATATTATTGATCAGGCCTTAAGACAATTCCATGAAAAAGGAAAAGAAAAGCAAGAACAACTTTCTTTTGAATTGGAGTAAAAAATAGATACAAATAGCGGACAAGAAAAGAAAAGCGCGGTAGAATAAAGATAGAAAGAAACGAGGTAACAATTATGATGGAAGATACCTATTATCAATTAGAAGAGGCTTTGGTACAGGGATTTCAAACACCTGAAGAATACCATGCCTACAAGGAACTAAAGGAACATTTTGAGGAAGTGACGGGGGATTACAGTTTTTCTAAACGAGAGCTCACTAGTCAATTGGAAATCGCTCTTCAGAATCATCGAGGTGTGGACTTTGAAGAACATGAGAAAGAGGAGTATTTGGACTTAGTTCAAAAGCTAGAGGTATTTGATTCCTCTCTTGCCACCCATTATTGTCAATTGATTGACTAGAAAGGAGAAAGTCATGAATGATTTACTCCTTATCCCAGTAATTTTTTTATCAGTAGGAGGAATTCTCATTCTTTTATGGAGACTCTTTCTTATTGCCAGTGGACTTTTCCTTATTGGTTTTGTCAGTTTTCTTATTTTCGTGGAGGGATATGGAATTTATCTGTTCTTTACAGAGACTGAACTTTACACGGAAGATTTGGCACAGAATGGATTATTTAGTTTTACGATTTTCTTTATCATCTTTAATTTAGTTTTACTTGTATTAGTAAGTTTGGCGGGATACAAATGGAAGAGGGGATATTAACAAAAGTGGAGAAAACTATATTAGTTCCTCTCCACTTTTACGTTTCTAGCTAATTGGTAATTATAACTTATTACGATTGAAGTCACCTATCCTTATCTTTTAAAAAATGATCAATCTTAGCCATCATGAGCTTGTGCTCGTATATTTTACAGATATCACGAGCCTGTAAATAATAGTCAAGAATTTCATCGTGCTTTAAAAAATCTTTTCCGGCATTTGCAACGATAGTTAAAAGAGGCGCCAGCTGATAGCTGGTCTCTTTTTGTTTACAAAAGTCAATGGTTTCTAAGGCTTCTTGGACGGCTTCTAATTCCTTACCTTTAGAGTGTAAATAATAGGCGAAATTATGTTTAACTCGAATATAACCAAATAAATACTCTTGGTGGTTTAAATCTTTTTCCTGATACAAACTGATAAGAAGTGAGTTATTTTCTTCGTATTCTGCATCACGCCCTACAGAAAAATAAAAATTAGATAAAGTATTGAGGAGTTTAAAATACACAGATGAGCTGACCGAAAGCTTTGGCAAAGTGTTTTCTAGACTGGCGATAGCTTCATCTTTGGAACTATGTAAGTAGAAAAGGATAATCGCTTGAATCCATAGAAGATAAAATTCATCCTCAGTAGACAGATACTGATACTTTTCTTTTTCTAAGTTTAAGAGGTATTTTAAATCCTCGTAATTACGATCTTCAAGTAATTTTTCTGCTAATTTCTTAAACGGTGCTATATTGGAAGTCATTTCAATCTGTTCATCGAAAAAATAATCTAAGGGAACTTGAAGCCGATTTGCAAGTTTATAGAGTAAATCAGCAGCAGGCATATAGTTACCACGTTCTATTTTGCTGATTTGGCTTTGCTCACAAATTTCTTCGGAAAGTGTTTTTTGTGAGAATCCTTTTTCTTTTCTCTTGGCTTTTAGTTTATCAGATAATATGCTCATCTTTAAACCTTCTTTAAATAAATTTACGATTAATTATATACTTTAAAAACTAAAAGTTTATGTACAATTGACTTAACATGAGCTAAACCATTGATAAAACTGAATTAGAAGGATAAAGTACACTCATTAAGCAGTGTACTTTATTTTTGTTTTGTACATTATTTGTTGATTGCTTAATCAATACTACATCTCTATCAGGCAATTCAGACTTCATTTAGTCCTCTAAAACCCACGTTGAGGCGGTATCACTGCTTGTAAAAGATTAGAAACCTTTGAACGAAAGGGAGAATGAAAAGCGTGAAGGTAGCTTCTCTAATCGAATAGAGGGTAAGAATCAGAGTAATAGTTCAAGTATGGCTTCTGGATACTATAGTCTGACATGCTATCAATCTATTTCAGAAACTGGACAAATTGTAGTAACTTTCCTTGAAGGAACTGAAGTGGATTTATAAGAGACTGTGACCGAGAAGTTCCAGTCTTTTTTTGGGTTTTAATGATATAATGAGATTATAAATGTGGATATTGTTTAAATTCTCTGGAGGACACATAATGTTGAATTTAGTAAAAGGTCACCGAGTTAGCTTGGTAGAAAACCTGTTTGAATCATTTACAAAGTTAACTGAACATCATTTGACGGCGAATGTACATGCAGAAAAAATATTAGAGGTTTTTCAACACTTTATTGCGATTCATGACGAGCCCTTGTTTTTTATTTTGGAATTGCCTGTCAGTATTGATAGAGAAAAAGTGATAGCAAAGAATATTATGAAGGAATCCCATAAGGATGTTTATTATATTGATGGTTGTTCAAGAGAGGAATGCCTAGCACTGTTGAGTAGATACGGTGATTTGCTTGTTAATGATGGACTAAGTAAGTTTGGTTTTGGTGGGCATAAAAGTCATGATGAGATCATGCTTGATAGCTATAATGTTGTGACAATTTATAGTAAAGAACTTTCGAAATTTAATGACTTTTTTGAATCTCATAATATTCAATTTGTAGAAGAACTAGTGACAGCTTGGAAAACTTTTTCTAAGACCTCACCAGGAATCTCTGAAATCTATGAAAGTAACGGAAAAACTGTTTATAATTTGCCCGAAGAATTAGCTGAATGGGGAATATATTTAGCTGAAACTCGAACAGAATAGGCATATCTATAGGATTAGAAAGAGAATATTTCTATTCCTCTAATACCCCAAATTTAACTTTAGTAAATTTATAGAAGGAAAAGCTAGATGTAAGCACACGTTGATGTGTGAGTATTTCTCGTGAATGATAAAGGATAGGGTATAATTCATTACACTGTTTTTGGATAAATATTGTTAGACTGTAACTTTTATGTTGCAGTTTTTCAATTTATACATGGTATAATTAAAATAATAAAATAAAGAGGATTTTTTATGAGTAAAGAACTAGTATTTCAAAGTGTAGAATCACTACAACAAGTTGTAAACGTAATTAATGAGGCTGCGGCAGCTCTTAATGATAAAACACGTACAATAAGAGAGAGTCCAATCCCAGAAGTGTTAGCTGGAGCATTGGGAGCAGGTATTGGTGGCAAATGACTAAATTTATATCAACAGGTAGTACTTATTGGATTTCAGATGAAGAAATTCAAATTCTCGAAAAGAACGCCACTAATGGAGATAAAAACTCAGCATTCAAATTATATCAATACCATATGTTTGTATCTTTAGATCAAGATTTGGAATTTAAATGGCTAGAGATAGCGGCAAAAAATGGACATCCAATTGCCCAATCCAATTTAGCCGATTTATTTTTCACACTAGGCAATAAAGAAAAAGCCATATTTTGGGCTACAAAGGCATATAGAAATGGTGCCAAACTACCAGACGAATTAAAAATATTGATAAATATCAATTAATTAATAAGATTTAGCGGATTATCGTTACAAACCTAAAACTTCTGGAGGGAAATCAGTAACATTAGTTGCTTGTCAAACAGGGAAAGGGGACGATTCATTTGCTCAAAAATTGGCTAATGAATTAAAAGTACCTGTACGTGGTGCAACAGAAAATATTAGTGCAGTTATAGGAGAAGGATTAAATGAAGGTAAATATGTTACAATTAAGCCATAAAATCCTTAAATTTATTTTTTAAGTATTTTTCTAACGTCTTATAATAACTCATACAGTAAGGATAGAGACATGAAATCTAATGCCAACATTTCAATAAATGACAGTATGTATATTTCTAAAACTGAACTGGAAAAGTTAAAAATTGATGCTTCCTCTGGCAATAGTCAAGCAGCATCAAAATTAGCTAATTATTTTGCTTTTTATGAATTTAACAATGATAAATTTATATTTTGGTTAATTCGATCAGCCGAATTAGGTAATACTCGAGCACAATATGATTTGGCCTATATATTCTTTGATCATTACCAAGACAGTAACGACAAAAACAAATTAGACGAGGCGGAAAAATGGGCTCTACTTGCTCAAAAAAATGGGATGTCTATTACTAACCTACTCACTGATATACATAATGAAAAGCAGAATTCCAAACATAAACATGAAAACAAATAGTTAAAATAAAAAACTAACCAAGCTAGCGTATAAATCCCTGAGTAAACATGGGGTGAATCAAGCACGCCGTAGCCTGCATCAAATTTTTAAGTAGAAAGGATTTAAATAATGGACCTGCCAAAACAAGCAATTGATTCAATTATTAAATTATCAGCTAGAGAAAGATTGGATTATTCTATTAAAACTATATGCGGTATTGAAACTTTATACCTACTAGATGGAAAGGATGACTGGATATATTTGCAAGATGATGAAGGAAAAGAATATCTAATGATCTTTCCAGAATCTGAGTTTGCGGAGTTAGCTCTCCAATGGAATCCTCAAGCATTGAGAATAGATGAAATGGAACTAGAGAACTTCTTAGAAGATACCGTTCCTTTAATGTCTGAAAGTAATATTAGATTAGCTATTTTTCCTATTGATGAAAAAACAGAAACTATTATTTTTGATCCAATTGAATTTGCTAAGATGATTAATGATTATTTTTATGAGTGGTATGGGGAAGAATTTGATTTACCTTATTTATTAGGAGGTTAACAATGGGTTTACATAAAAAAGCAATAAATGCAATTCTTAATTTGTCCAGTCAAGAACGTTATGAGCATACTTTAAAAAGGATAACTGACTCTGGAGTTTTATATGTTTTAGCAGACAAAGACGGAGATTGGATATTATGGGGAGATGAGAAAAATTCATCTTTAGCCATATGGCCTGAATTAGAATTCGCAAGAATTATGGCACAGTCTGAGGATAAGAATTCTGATATTTATGAAATTGAGATAGAAGAATTTTTAGAGGATGGGATACCATGGTTAATAGAAAATAATATAGGTATAGCTGTCTTTCCGATTCCTAATAATCCTGAAACTATTGATATGAAAGCTATTCAGTTTGCTGCCTCAGTCAATAAAATCTTAGATGAAAGTTATGATGAGGCCTTAGATTTGCCTTATCTTTAAACGAATAGTCAGTTCAAGATCTAACCAAACCGTAAGGTCGCCTGAAAAAGGACGAGCGGGTTTACAATAACTCGCATCAACCGTTCAGACTGCAAAACCAATACTTCGATGAAGAGACGGGACTGCATTACAACTTCTTCAGGTATTATGAGCCTGTTGCGGGTCGGTTTGTGAATCAGGATCCGATTCGGCTGGTGGGGGGGATAATCTGTATGAGTTTGCACCAAATGCTCAAGATTGGCTTTATCTATTAGGTCTTTGCTCTAATTTGAAATTACCTAATGCAGATAAGGCTATCATTGACCCTAGAAAAATCACGGGATATGCCTTAAATACAGAACACCCTGTAGGTGGAAAAAGCAAAGGTTTTTCAATCTGCATTAGGATTTAATCAATCAAATGTAGATGAGTTGATTAAAAAAAATCAACAAGGTATTTGTGAAAACCCAGAAACTTCAGGTAAATGTGATGAACATGGGCAACGCTATACTGTTGATATTCCAATGACTGGTCCAATTGGACAGACCGCCACAGTTAGAACTGGTTGGATAATCGATAGCGGACAATCAATTCCACGATTGGCAACTACATATGTTTTATGGTTAATTATTAAGGAGTTTATAGTGAAATATTCACTTTTAGAAGTAGTCAAATTGCAACAAGATCTTCCTGGTTTTAATTTACAAAAGGGAGACATCGGTGCTATTGTAGAAGTTTATTCAAATCCTTATGAAGCATATGAGGTTGAATTCTGCGATACTAAAGGAAAAACAATCGCACTACTAACTTTAAAGCCAGAACAATTAATGCTATTTCTTGATACATAATATTATTCTTATGAATCTTATAAGCAAGCCGTAGCCTACATGAAACTTTCAATTCCGCCGTAGCATGGGAGCGGTAATCATGCTGTTTCTGCCTTTCAGACAACCTCAATTCTTTTTCGAGGTCGTCTGAAATATTTGTTCTTTAACAATCTCATTACCATTAGCAATGGCATTCTATCTAGAGGTCATTTTTCCTGATGGCTGAGAAGCTAATTGACATAGACAAATACAGGAAAGGATATGTATTATGTTGAAAATATTAAATAATTCTTTGGATGGAATTGTATTGGGTCAAAAAAAGGCTGACTTTGATGATGTTATTTTAAATAATCCTAATTATTCATTAGAGTTTGATAGAAAACACAAGACACAATCTGATTCAGAATTGATTACTGTATCCTCCTTGAGGAATTGTGATGAATTTTGCTTAAATGGAAAAGTTATTAACTTTTCAAATCTTGAAAAATTTTTAGAAGAGGAGGATCCTCTAATAGAAGTTTCAGATGAAGAAAATTATTTTTATTTTTTTCCAAAATATAATTTAGTTTTATATGTTGACTATAAGGATAATTTGTTTCTGCAGATATTAATTTACGATGAGAGTATAAGAGATTTATATGATAATAAAGGTAAAAAGTACTCAGACTTTCAAAAAAGTAAACTTAAAAACCCAACTTTAAATCATGATAAATTAATATTTATTCCTTATAAGAGTATAGGCGATTTTGAATTAAATTGTTCTCTATCAGATGTTATAAGAAAATATGACATATCAAACAATGTTATCCCGAAGGTAAAAAATATTATAGAGATAAACAATTTTGTACTAAGGTTTGATAATGAAAAGTTAACTGAGGTTACAATTTTCAATGATAAGAAAGTAGAGCTTGCAATATACTATAATGAAATAGATATATCATCAAAAAAAGGGCTTACTGAGTTATTAAGTCGATATGATGTTATCGAGAGAACGAAATCTAAATATCTTTTCAAAGAATTAGGTCTAGTTGTAGAAAAAGATCTGTCCGAATTTCGTTTTTTTGAACAATCATTATTAAAATTTTGGGTAAATTTGCATAGACCTATTACTAGCTGGTAATCACAAGTAAGCCATAGCAAACCGTAGCCCACACAAAACCTTTAGTCCTGACGTAGGGTGTGTGCAGTACGCATGCGGTTTCTGTTTTTCAGACGACCTCTGTCAAATCGCCTAACCCGAATGCGACGCACAGCCTCACTTCAGTCACCTTCAGATGAATTATTTGAAATTATTCGATTACCTTAGGAGATTATCATGGATATAACACTATTTAATTTTCGGACATTTTGGGAAGCAAATGCTGATGAAGATTATCGTGAAGATACTATCAAAATGTCTATTGCACTTATGACGTTTCTCAAAAACCATAACTTACTTGTTGATATTGACCCATTTAATGAGGATGGCTCTATCAAAGAAGATTTGATCATCCGAAAATCCAATGTAACCGATGAAGGATTCCAATTATTTGTTAAACCAGTAAATAACTGGTGGAATGCTTTGGATAGGGGAACTCATCCCGAGAAAGTTACTATTTTGGAGAATGGGTTGAAAAAAATTCGTGCTGCGAAAAAGTAATTTTATATTCTCAGACGGCCTCAATATCTTCTTTGAGGTCTTCTAAAAATAAGGAATGCACATATGAGACATAATCCTGAAGATGCCGTTTCTTATTGGAATCGTTGCGGTCGTTATTATGGAGCCAAGTCTCAGGCAGTACGAAAAAGGATGCTTGATTCTAATAATTATCGATTAGAATATGGACCATGAAACTGTTCCCGTGGAGCAAAGAGCAAAGAACGTTATAAGAAACCCCGCAAGCCTAAAAATGGAAAATTACCTAAAGGCTGTTAATCTAAGAAGGATAAATTATGTATTTAGATCAAGTAAATTATGAATTAAATAAGAAAATCAATGATTTTGTATGTAACTCAAATGACGCGCCCACACCGGAGGAAAGAATTGATATTCTAAAGCAGGCATGGGAACTTTTGCCTAAACCAGCCACTCAATTCGTCGAGCCAACTTCGGCAATCGCCTGTGGTATTTCAGAAAATTATAAAAAATTAGGCGATTATCAAAAAGCCCTTGAGTGGATGTTAATTGCACTTGAGGCACGAAAAGATGAACCTGCAGCAGGTGTGTTCATATGGACAGGAATCGTTTATTATGAATTGGGCGATATGGAGAATGCCTATAAATATTTTGACCTAACTTATAATGAGTTACGCTACACGCCGTTCTCTATGGAGGATAAAAAATATTGGCAATTTTATAAACAACGTAAAGAAGAATTATATCCTAAGAAAAAAACCAAAAAGTAAGATTCGATATTTTCAGACGACCTCTACCAAATTGCCGCCCCCGACAGCGGTGCACGGCTGCTGTTTGCCAAAGTCGATTCTGGCAAACCGAAATCTGATTATGGTCATGATTGACATAGAAAATTTACATTTAATATCGTTTAACTTTATTGAGGAGTTGTATGCTATGAATTTAGATGCAGTTAACCCAGAATTAGAATCAAAAATTAATGATTTAGTTTGCGAAGCTTATAATAAATCTTTTTTGGAACAAGAAAAATTACTAAAAGAAGCATTTGAGCTAATACCTAAGCCAGTAACTCAATGGGCGCATCCAACTACAATGGTTGCGATTGCCCTATTCGACTTTTATTATAAAAATCAGAAATATGAACAGGCTGAAGAATGGCTGACTATTGCTTTAAGTGTTGCTGATTTAGGAACAACTAATGCAGGAACATATCTATTAGGCGGTCTTTTTTATTATGATATTGAAAAATATGATGATGCTTATAAATATTTCGATATTGCTTATAATGATGCCGGGTATTATCCATTTAGCATAGAAGACAAAAAATATTGGCAATTTTATAAGCAACGTAAAGAAGAATTAAATCCTAAGAAAAAAACCAAAAAGTAAGATTCGATATTTTCAGACGACCTTTTTTGTACCGTACTTAACCGCCGCTACGCCTACGACCCGTTCGGCATCTCAAGAGAGATGATCGACATCCACGGAAACCTCTTGTGGTTTGGCAACTACACCGGCTGGGGGCGTCTGAAAGATGAAACCAAGGTAACGGATAGCTCGTACCAGCACTTCTGCCTGCAAAACCAGTACGCTGACCGTGAGACGGGGCTGCATTACAATTTATTCAGGTATTACGCGCCGGATGCAGGGCGGTTTGTGAATTAGGAAAAGATTATGCTATGGGTAAAGCAACAGGATGTTGAAAAGGACATGATGATCCACAAGGAAAAGGACATGAAAAGTACCCGCACATAAGTATTAGACATCTGGATGGAAAAAAAGTGCGTATTGATATTATAGGAAAATAGATATGTTAAATTTAACTAATTTACAAACAAAAGGATATGATGAACTTATTGAAATTGATGGAGAAGTTGTTTATCAAGTATTTGCTATTAAGAAAAATAATGGAACTTATAGCACATATTACTATACAGTACCAAAAAATAAATTGGATCAGGCTGAAGATTATGAGATAGAAGAATTTAATGAATTTAATGAACTTGAATTAGCTATAAAACATATTCAATCAAAAGGAGCTAATCTATCAAGATTTAATATATTTAAAGGTAACAAGCCTCTTTAAGACCTTTTTTAGATCATAGGTTGGTCGAGATCCAACAAAATATCAAAGTCCTCTGAAATAACCTTCAGACGACCTTCCCTATGATTTTTATCCAAAAAATACTGACAAAGGTATGCCTGGGAAAATCTATTTTATTGAGGTAAAATATAATACAGGACGATTAACGAAAGGTCAAAAGAGATCAGGGTTATTCAATTTGAAAAAACCGCACAATGCTGGAGGAAAATATCCGAAGGCTGCATATATGGTTTCAACAAAAAATAAGGATAAGCAAACGGATGTGGGTTCCTCCAAAGGCGTTGCTCGCTTTATGACTTTAGTATTCAAAGATTGATTTTAAGGACGATAATTATGAAAAGTAAAGAATTTATTCAAGGTCTTATTGAATATTTAAAAAATAATTTAAATATTCCTGATGCTAATTTTCTAAAAGATAGGATTAAATTTAAAAAAGGAAAATATGTTTATGGTGAAATATCCTTTAGCAATTCTCGTACTTTCGAGGGGGTCATACTTCACCTATATGCATACAATTCTGAAATGGGAAATTTTTTCTCCCAAAATGTTCCTCCTTATGATAAATCGTCAAACCCATATGATTTAGTATTTGTACAACCATCTATCTCGCAGGCGCATTTTTTTAAAGCTCCCCCTATTACCTCATTTCCTTATGGAGATACCATTAAATTACCTGAATCTGAGAATGATGCAAAAAACATCTATCCAGATGTATTAAAGCATTTGCAGCAAAATCATATTCCAATCATTATGGCCTTCCATTCTGGTAGCAAAGAAGTTTTAAAATATTTAGCACTTTATCCAGAGGCTTTTCGTTTTAAAGCATTAACCGCTATTTTTATTATAAATAAGAATGAATTACCACTAAATGATCCTTTAATACAGAATATTTTATTGTTTGATAAAAAAGTATTAGAAAATGATAATGGATTGTTTAGCAAGCATGATTTGATCTTCCTGGAAAATTCTTTTGACCAAAAATTAAAACAACAAATTATGCAATAATTAGTCCTTGTAACAAGCCGTAGCCTGCACAAAACCTCCAATCTCGACGTAGGGTGTGTGCAGCTCGCACGCACGCGGTTTCTGCTTTTCAGGCGGCCTCACAATCTCCTTTGAGGTCGTCTGAAAGAAGAAACTAGAGTAACGGATAGCGCATACTAGCCCTTCCGCCTGCAAAACCAGTACGCCGACCGTGAAACCGGGCTGCACTACAACCTGATGCGTTATTACGATTCTGATGCCGGTTGGTTTGTGAACCAAGATCCGATTAGATATTTGGGGGATGCAAATTTTTATACTTATGCATTTAATATGACGAGTTGGTAGATTATTTAGGATCAAATCCCTTTAAAATTTATTCTCGTTTACGACAAATATTTAACAAAGCAAATAAAAAAGTAAATAAATGATTGGAAAAACAGATTAAATGTTTTAAAAGAAAAAGCAAAAGCTGAATGTTCTAGATAGAATTGTTTGGAGAGTAAATATGAATAATCTTTTAACAAAACTTTTTTTGAAATACCAAGACTACCCTAGTTTTTTTAGTAGTAATCCAATCACTTCAGTACATGACTTAGGTTCTATGGGAGAAACATTATTAAATTTAGCCGTTAATTCTCAAGCTAAAAAAGATGTTATCTTACTAATAGAAAATGGTGCTAATATCAATCAACAAGGCGAATTAAATTTTGCTCCTATTCAAAATGCTTGCCTTCACGGAAATATTGATATTATTAAAATTCTTTTAGAGAATGGTGCTAAAACAAATATAAAAAATGAGTTCGGATATGATGCAAAGCATTATGCAACGGAAGAATATCATGATAAAAAAAAGTCTAAAGAGATAATGAATTTATTGAGAAATTATAAGTAATTGAATCATATTATTGGCTAGCCAACAAAACTGTAATAAGGTCGCTGCATTACAACTTCTCCAGGTATTATGAGCCTGATGTAGGTCGGTTTGTGAATCAGGATCCGATCAAATTAAAGGGTGGGCTGGGGAGTTGCACTTACTTTAGCAGTCGTATCTGATGCAGGAATATGGGTATAATTAATGGAAAAAGAATTATTATGTATTTTAAAAAAATATGAAACGCATCCTGACTTTTTGGGTGACATTATTGAAGATGTAAATCAAGTAGGAGGTATGGATGATACAGTTTTACATATTGCAGCCAGAAATAATTCTTTAAATGATGCTCTTGTATTTCTTCAAAATGGGGCATTGATTGATCTTAAAGGGGACTTAGGATATACCCCCCTACATTATGCATGCATGTTTGGAAATATAGAAATGGTGAAATTACTCCTTGATAATGGATCTGATAAAAATATACAAAATGAATTTGGAGAAAATGCCGTTAGTATTGCAATTAACTCATCCAGCGAAAATAAAGAGAAGATAGTAAAACTATTAAATAATTTTAAAAAACGTAAATAAAAAATAGATAATAAATCAATCAAATGCTGCCATATCTTAAAATGGAGAAAGTAAGACATGATAAAAAACAATCTAATTTTATTAATTAAAAATCAAATGTCAGATAAACAAAAAAATGAAGATGCCTTACATTTAAATAGACTTTTACTAAGCTCAATAGAAAACCCTAGTATAGCTAATGATTGTTTCATAGAATTATTTAGCTATTATTCTAATATATCCCAAGGAGAAGTAAGTGAACTATTTAATATACTGCAATCTTTAACAAAAGATGAAATCAATATCATTTATGATTTTTTAGAATATATTTCAAAGTTTGTCAAAGACTTAGGAGTATATTGTGAATTTGAAAAATTCCTTATGGAGGTAAAATATATACAAGAACGAAATTATCTAGAGGAAAAAATCGAGTCTACTTTTCCAGTTTTCAAGGTTGATAAAAACAACATCATAAGTTTTGATGATAGTGATGACTCTTATATATATTCTATAATGCAACTATCTACTAAAACTTGGATTGAGATAACATACGACGATTTTCTCTCAATACTGGAATCACTAGAGTGGCAAGCCTTTACTAATAAGGCTATATTATATTTTACTCCTTGCTGTTTAAAATATATTTTTTCTAATTTGTCTAAATTTCATTTATATGGTTACGTTGTTGAATTTTTATATATTGCCCTAAGAAACCAAAGTACGATATTTAACACTACTCAATTCAACTTAATTATTGATTTTTTAAAATTAATCCAAAATTTTAACCAGGAAATTAGTGTTGAAACACAAAAAAGAATAACAAGTACGATTCAACTTTATTTATAACTTCCCAGTCGCAAAGGGGTATAGAGCCGTAACTATTATTCCGACCAAGACCCGATTAGGTTGCTAGGGGGCTTTAACCTTTATCAACTTACATCGATTACGCATTGAACATTTTACATAATTAAGAGAAACTCAAGCTTCAAATGATAAAATTCTTAAAGCGGATTTAGAGTTTTATTTAAAACAATCTATTTTAAAAATTGTATTCAGCCTACTTTTAAAGTAAAATATTCTTGTATACGATAATAACGATAAAATAGTTTTAGAGTTATTTATAAATCGAGAGAATTCAAAAGGAATGGTTGACATATCTGAGTCAAAAGGATATTCTTTCTTCAAAGACAAAGAAATAAATATTAGTTATTTCGAAGAATTAAAATGCGAGTTGTTAAATTAAGTTCCTACAGTAGGTAGCAAGGTTATTTAAGGTAATTAAAATGAAAAAACTTTTTTTAAATCTAGAAGTAATTGATGGTTATCCTCCAGTATCTATGGAAAGTATTTGGGCAGAAGTGACTGAAGAAGGCTATCTTAAAGTTAATAATATTCCTTTTTATAGCAAAGAAATCTCTTTAGGTGATATTGTTAGTGGAATACAAACGGAAGAAAATTACTTATTATATGATAAAACGATAATTCATAGTAAAAATAGTACGTTGCGGATTGTTTTCTTTAATGAACATCAGAAATTTAAAGATAAAATATTAACGAAACTAAAAGATCTTGGATGTGAGTTTGAAGCATTTAATGTAAATTTCTATGCAATCAACATACCCATTCAAGTAGATATAGAAGAAATATATCTTTTCTTAGATGAGTTTGTGGAAACTGACGATTTAGATTATGACACAGGGTATTTGGCACAATAGCTATAACTTGCGTAATATCGCAATATGTAGAAAATTCTAGCATTGTTTACGTAGTAGAAATTTTAAGGCTATGTGAAGGCAGACATCTATTACAGGAGACCCAATATGAAAAAAAATGATTATTTTTGGTTTAAAGAATGTCCTATATGTGATGGACAAGGAAGATTAATTATTAAAAAAAACATTAACTTTAATAAGTTATTTTTCTGTTGCGATGAGTGTATGAGTTGCTGGGAAAATGAAAATGACTTAAATCAACAAAGAAATAAATTTATGGAATATTCTATTGGATCAAAGATAGTTAATGCTTCAGAAGAGGATATTATCAATCTGCATTGGGAAAAATATAAATTACATAAAATTTCTGATGCAGTAGTCTCATTTTAAACAAAATAGGAAATTAACTATACTATGGCGATTTGACTGCCGTTTATGGACGTGACAGCAAAGAACTAGCGGTTTCGCCTACCGCAACCATATCATGGTCGAACACAGCCAGCCCAACGGCGTGTACGAGATTTACAAGAAAGGTTAAAAAAACGTTTGAGTAAGTCCATATCTGTTGGAGGATGTACCTCTACCAACTCACCAAAACGATTAGATTAGGAGGATATTATGAAAAAATTACTAGTATGGGGATATGCCCTGCAAAGCATGGATAAAGCAGCAAAAATGGGGTTGCCACGTGTAAGTAGTGGTGTTCTAGGTATATCAGAGAAGTTTAACCCTAAAAAAACGCATCCTGATTTTGACTTTCCATGGAGTTGGTTCGTAAAGGGACAAGAAATTCCTCCAATGCCTGAAAAGGTTTATGTCTGCTTAAAGAAAGCAAGAGGTGTTACTTTTGATTTTCTTCCATATAATGATTTCTTTAT
The DNA here is from genome assembly GCF_023110115.1 of Streptococcus sp. oral taxon 431. Classification (GTDB taxonomy): domain Bacteria; phylum Bacillota; class Bacilli; order Lactobacillales; family Streptococcaceae; genus Streptococcus. Next base: position 105,475 of record NZ_JALDVP010000001.1, read on the forward strand.
CATGTCAGCGCATTTTTTGGAATTTATTAAAAAATACGGATTTGATCATGATTATGGAATGAGTAAAGCAATTATTGTCAATACAAAAGGGGAGTTATTGACGAACGAAGCCTATTATTTAGTAAGAATAGTTGATTGGGAAATTCAGGATGAAATTGTTTACCCAGATTTAGCATTAGATGAAGATAATTTTTCACTGGAGGCATTTACTAATTCAGATAAGGATATTTTATTGTCTACCAATTATAATTATTCAGGAGCATTCATGGTGTCAGAAAATTTAAAAGAAAAAATATTGGAAAACTTTTCTTTGCCTTTTCTTTATTCTTTAGAAGAGTGGAAGGAATTAAATAATTCAGACTTTTTTTGGGATTAATATAAATTAAAGAAGTGTTGGATATACTTTTTCCATCCCAACATCTACTCCCTCTCCCGTTGGAGAAGGCTGATAAGAGGGTAACAAGATGGATGAAATTATGTCTAATGAACAAAGCTCAAGCAGATAGATATATGAGCAAGCAATTAACTAGAATTGGTGGTAAGTTTTTTGGAAAATACAGGTCACGTAGAAAATGTTAATAGAGAATGATTGATGTCAAAAATGTCTATGAAAGGAAAATCAAAATGAATATTTTAAGTAATTCTATAATTCAAGATTTAATTCAAAATGTATATAAAGGAGTTACAGATACATTTAACTATGTATTAGAGAGATATAATTCTAATGATGTTTTTGCTTACTCATTATATGTTGATGACTATTGCTCATATCTAGGTTGGGCTGCAAATACTATTTCTCACTATGACAAAGAAAAATTAAACTATCCGAGAGAGGAATATCCTTTTATTAAATGGTATTATCCTCAATTTGCAATAGGACTTGGAGAGGTTCCTGAGAAAATAGATAGTGTATTCAATAATGAGATTCAAAATATTCTTAATGATGCAAATACATTAATATCAGAAGATAATTTTGAGCAATATCAGGCGGAAGTATATGATTCAATTATAGAAGGATTTAAAAAAGCAATAGAAAATATAGATAAGAAAAAAACAAAGAATGTCATATTTTTTGTTTCTATTGTAGATAGTGATAATGCTGAAATTATGGAAAATTATTCTGCTGAACAACTAAATTCATATGATAAATTTCTTACGTTCAAAAATAGATTTCAAAGCAAGCCGTAGCCCGTATGAAACCTCCAATCTCGATGTAAAGTGTGCGCGGAACGTACGCACGAATGCGGTTTAGCTGTCTAAACTACATCAACGAAGAAGGCGAAAGCCACCAACAAACCCACCACTTCCACTGCGACCAAATCATCATCCCGAGGGAGATGACGGACATCCACAGTAATCTCTTATGGTACGGCGAATACACCGCATGGAAAAATCACTATAAATGTAAAAGTTATCTAACATAATGGAGATAAATATGCCCTTCATGAATATTCCCTATAGAGATTTTCCTAAAGAAGGATTGTTCAAAAAACTTTATCGAGAAAACATCTATAGAATAGAGGAATTTAAGGATGAATTTAATTATTACGAATATACCCCAATAGAGAAAATTATTATTGATGAACATAATTTAGTACCATTCATCTTTTTTTCACCAGAAGGAATAAATTATTTAATGCCTAAAATTTTTGATAGTATCAGCAATGGCATTAGAAATGATGATATTCCAGTAAATATAGAAGAATTTATTATAAATATACCTACAGCAGAAAACATCACTCATGCTTTAAATCTCTTAAAAAAAGATGAGCTTATAATTCTAAAAAAGTATTTAGAAAAAATATTATTTGGGGACTCATCAAATTTGATACAGCAAATAGGTGAACATTATTTATTCAGAAGTATTGAATATCTCGAAAAATTAATAAATAATTCCTAAATCTACTTATTATTTTGTTAATCGAATACATAAGCCAAGGTTTCTAGAAAAGTAGCCGTAGCCCGTACGAAATCTCCAATCCTGACGTAGGGTGTGCGCAGTACTGCATTACCTACACAAGCACAATCGATTTTTAAATTTTGGTATTAAGAAAATAATGATGAACAAAATCCGTCTCATTACTATATTAGTATTTCTTTGTTTTACTTCAGCTTTTGCAAAAGGTTTTTTAGACAAAAAGGAGAGCAATATGTTAGTCAGTTCAAAAAATATGGCGCTTGAGCTTGCTGAAATATACATAAAAAACGTATATGGAAATACCGTTTCAATAAATCAAAAACCATACCGTATTATTGAAGAGAAAGATGTCTGGATCATTAATGGAACCCCTCCAAAAGCACTAGGTGGTAATTTCCATATAGTTATTTCTAAAAAAGATGGGAGAATAGAAAAAATAACCCATTCAAAATAGCAAGCTGTAGCCCTCATGAAACCTTCAATATTAAAGTGAGGGTGTGTGCGTTATGCACGCGGTTTTTGCTTTTCAGACGGCCTCGAAGAAGAAACCGGATTCGTTTGGTACGGTAGCCACCTCTTGCAAGAAGTCCAACCGGACGGCAGGTATACATATATCCACACCGATACCGCGCGAGAAGACCGACATACTCGGCAATCTGTTGTGGTACGGCGAATACACCGCTTGGGGTCGTCTAAAAAAAGATGATCGGCTTTACAAGAATGCGCACCAGCCCTTCCGATTGCAAAACATCCTTGTCCACACTGGCATGTAGCTACTTCCAAAATGGATGGAATTCTTATTCAAAAAAGAAATAATGGGAATGGTGCATTTTCTTGGAAGTCCTACAAAGATAATGTAACCGTACCACATAGGAAATAGTATCATGACAACTTTAGAAGATAAGATCTTTACTTTAAAACAGAATCATTTAATGAAAAAAATGAAAGAAATTCATTTTTTAAATAATTTAATTTCAGATTCTGAAAAAATTATTCCATATCCACTCTCATGTGAAATAATAAATCGTACTTTTACCCCATATAGAAATATAGAATTATTAAAAGAGAATTTTAGTTTATCGATAAAAAATGAAATATTAAATTTTTTTTCACCAGAGGAAAATGATATTGCTTATGTATACTTTTATGGAGGAATAAATGATTCGGCCGAAACACCAATAGAATTATTCCCATTGTTTATGATCAAAATAAAAAATATTAGCAATTGGCTAGAATTAATAAACAAACCTAATTTTTATTGTTTAAAATTATTTAGTAATAAAATAGATAAAGTTATCGATATATCTCTACTCGACAATGAGGAAGATGTGTTATCTATTTCTATTGGACTGAATGCTTAACTTTAAAAATAAATAAACTATTCCAGAAGAAGCAATTCTTTGCTTTGTATAACTTAAAGGAGTTTGCCATGCTCAATTTTTATGATTGTGATAAAAATTTATCTGAAAACGATTTTAATGAAGTTGAAAAAAAACTAGAAGTATCTTTTCCATCTTCATTCAAGTCACATTACTTCAAATGGAATGGAGGTACTCCCAATCTTTCTTGTTTTGTCAATGATAATATTGATTATGACTATATTGAAATTCGCGACTTCATTCCAATGAAATATTCTAAGCAGTTTGAGGATGATCCAGATTTTACATTAGAAGGAAGAGCGATAAATGAATGGGAACTTAATGAGTTACCTATAAATCTGATTCCTTTTGCTTTTGATTGGGGAGGGAATTACCTCTGTTTAGAAAAAAATAGTTGGCAAATTATTTATTATGTAAGGGACGTATGGAGTGAAAATATATCAAGGGAAGCTAATTTTAAAAAAAATTCAATTATTATTGCGAAATCATTTGAGGAATTTTTAAATTATTTAGAAGAAAATCCTGATGATTAATAAACTGGCGTAGCGTCGTGTATATATAGTAAGCGTAGCAAGCCGTAGTAAGTATGAAATCTTCAATCCTGACGTGGGCTGCGGTACGCACGTACACGGTTTCCGCTTTTTAGACGGCCTCGAATAAGAAAAAAGTCAATAAACGGAGAAGAGAAAGTTTAAAATGCCATATGGAAGTGTATTTATGAATAAATTAATTAGTATTTATATTAATAATGGAGTCAGTTTACTTGAACAAGGAGAAAATACTGTAATTATACCTATAGAATTATCTAATGATATTATAGATATTTTAGAAAATTTAAATTTCTTTATTTTAGGAGGAGATTTATATAAAAAAAATAATAATAAATTTGAACATACCTATGATAATTGGTATTACGAAGGAAATATTCAAAGTGATAGTATTATAAAAACTAGAGAATATCTAGATAACTTTAAAAATAATCAAAATTTATATGTATCATTTGTTTTCAAATAAAACTGTCAGCAAGCGTAGGTTGGATCGAGACCCAAAAACAAGTCGTGGCAAGCCGTAGCCTTGGCAAAACCTCCAATCCCGACGCTGTGTGGTCAATTGCTACCCCCGCACCCTTCAGGCAACCTGACCCACAGCACCGACAAACTGGGCAGGATTACCCAAGCGGGCAACGAAGTGTTCGCCTTCGCCCCCGCGCACAACATCCAGAAAGGGATAAGAAAATGACTAATTGCATATCAACAGGTAGTATTTATTGGATTTCAGATGAAGAGATTCATATTCTCGAAGAGAAGGCCACTAATGGAGATAAAAACTCAGCATTCAAATTATATCAATATCATATGTTTGTATCTTTAGATCAAGATTTGGAATTTAAATGGCTAAAGATCGCGGCAAAAAATGGACATCCAATTGCCCAATTCAATTTAGCTGATTTATTTTTCAAACAAGACAATAAAGAAAAAGCCATATTTTGGGCTAAGAAGGCACATAGAAATGGTGCAAAACTACCAGAAGAATTAAAAATACTAATAAATATCGATTAATTAATAAGTTTGAGCAGATTATCGTTACGAACCTGCTGTGGGTCAATTTGTGAATCAGGATTCGATTAGGTCGTTATTTATTTGAAACATTCCATGCTACCAGAAGTAGCTTCGCAGTCAAACCAAAATGAAACCACATGACTAATATTGCTCAATTTATAGTGAAACCAGGAACAACTATTATTGAAGGCAAAGCTGCACCTCAAGGTTTGGGTTTTCTTGGCGGATAAACACAAATATATTAATGCCTTAGAAAGGTTAATACGACAATGAATCAGGAGCAATTTATAAAAAAGACTAATATAGTTTTAGTCGAAATTGATAAAATGATTAATAATTGTGATGAATATAGTTATACAAATAAACAGCAGTTGATTTCTATAAAAAATGAACTATATGACATGATTAATTATCTAAATTCAGAAACTATTTTTCAACAAAAAAAAGGAAAAGAATTTTTATTGTCTCGAATAGTAATTGATTCTTGGCCATTTAACAATGAGGTTGGTAAACTCCTTGTAGAAATAGAAGAAGATTTCAATTCTTTGACTATAAAAATGTCTAAGTTAAAAATTTTGAATGAAACTCCTTTAGACTTTCAAGAAAAAAATATTTTTGACCAATGGGAAGTCAGTTACCTTGATTTGATGGAAGTTAATCAAGGTTCTCCCTTAGTTGGAAGTCTATCCATAAACGGTCAAGTTATTATTAAAGAACAGGGATTTGGAGGGCCTTTGTTGTATTCCAATAGAAAAATATATATTCCAGTTTTCATTAGACGATTTTGGGTTGTTGGATTTAGGCTTGCAACATTAAATTTAGATGATTTATCAATTGAGTATATTGGGGGTATCGAAGACTTAGTTTATCTGAAAGAGATAAAAGGTAATAGAATTTATTTCTATACAGACATATATAAAAGCACAGAAAAGAATTTAACATTATATGAACAAATATAACTCAAGAATATGCTGTAAACATCATAGCCTAAGGAGGACTTCCATGTTAATTAAAGTCAAAGAATTTATTCAAAAGTATTGGATTAGTATTCTAATTTCATGGATTTGTTTTTGGTTATGGATGGCCTATTATGGAGATAACACAATAGTTAAGTTGGTCGTGTTTCCGATCATCTCTTTCTTTCTAGTTATTTTATTTCATTTAGAATTAGAAAGAAAAAATATTAAACATCTATCTATAATTCAAATGTTAATTGGGATGCTGCTGGGATTAGCTATACAAATCGAAAGTGAGAGTTTTATGCTCCTTGAAGGATTGATATTCGGAGGAATTTTGGGATTAACAACACCCTTTTGGATTAAAATATTTTTATTTTTAAGAAAAAAGATAGGAAATTATGTATAACAAAGCATAAGTTAGGGTAGTTATCAACAAACAACCTAAAGGCCGTCTGAAAAACGAAGAAGCTTCATACGGCCTAGAAGATGCCACCAGATTCGTTTGGGATGGCAAGTATACCTATATCTACACCCCCGGATTCCTACGAGTCTTTGGCACGAATTCGAGACTGGAGCAACGATTAGAAAGATTGGCTACCATTGCTAAAAATAAAAATGGAGTAAAAAGAAAATCTCAGAAAAAATATTAAAAATGCAAAACGAATTAGGAGAAGCTTTTAGAACTGGCAAATATATTTGTGCTGCACCAATTTCTAAAAGTAATAGTAAGAAAGGAAAAAATGATGACTCTTTATCAAATATACTCTGCTGTTGATAATGAAGAAGCGTATGTGGACTTAAAACAGGATGATAGAAAGATTGTAGAATTTATTAATTACAATAAAGGTAATTATACAGATGAAGCAGTTTTTATAGCTCAGAGTGGATATACCTCCAAAAATATTTCTAATACAGATTATATTCAAACAATTCCTAAGATGTTATTGTTCTCTGAAACTTTCATTAATAAATTGGCTGATAAATTAAAAGATGAATTAGATTTTTTTCCGGCTAAACTTAGAATCAAGAATGATGAATTTAAATTTTTCCTTGGAAAAATTAAATTAACTGCTAAATTAGTAGATATGGAAAAATCAAATTTTTATGAAATAGATGGAGAGAAGTTTATTGATTATCCACCTGTATTTTTAGGAAATATATCTGGTTTTGAGTTTTGTGCAAAAGATATAAATGATGATTTAATTTGGGCTTTTTCTGATAAATTCAAAGAATTAGTTATTAGTAATAATTTGAAGATGGAATTTCTTCCTCTAACATGAAATACTCTGTAAGTAAGTTATAGCAAACCGTAGCCCGCACAAAACCTTCAGTTTTGACGTAGGGTATGTGCAGTACGCACGTACGCGGTTTCGCCTATCTACACCACATCATCGAAGACGGAGAAAGCCACCAACAAACCCACTACTTCCACTGCGACCAAATCGGTATCCCGAGAGAGATGACCGATAAGGACGGGAATCTGTTGTGGTACGGAGAATACACCGGCAAGGGTCGTCTGAAAGAGGAAACCAAGGTTGCGGATAGCGCATACCAGCCCTTCCGCTTACAGAACCAACCGCAAAAAATATAAAGGAAAATAACCCTTCCCAATGGAAAAAAATCGTAGAAGCTGTTGATGATTTAGTACAAAATCCAAAAAATAAAACCAAATTGAAAGATGTTACTGAAGCAGCTGTCCAAAATTTTCCAAATAACACGAGAGATTTCTCTACTACTTTAAAAGCATTAGGAGGATAAGATGACAGCTAAAATTTTTAAAATAAGAGATTTTTTAAAAAACGGTAGTTTTTTAAAGAATTTCTTAACTGAAAATATATCATGCTTCCTAAAAGAGAACAGTAATGAGTCATTCGGAAAGGATATTGTAATGTATTACTTTTATTTTAAGGGATATGATATATCTTTTATATACGATGAAAGTTAAGGAATACTTAAGGGAGAGCAAATAGAAATCTCTAACTATAAAAAAATTAAGAGTAAAAGAATATCTTCTATATTGACATTTGAAAAATTAAGATTAAGTGAATTAAATGGGGTTATACATTCTATCTATCAAGATGATGATGAGCTTGTTGTTTTTCTTCAAAATGGATTAAATCTTTACTACAACAAATTTAATAAGAAAAAATTTCTACTCACAAAAATAATTAGCCCAGACGAAAATTCTAGAAAGTTAGTAAAATCTACTATGAATATATATTCTGAATATGAAACGTTATAAACTAAGCGTAGCAAGCCATCTACGTATGAATGCAGCTTATGTTCGGCATGCACATACTTTCTACTTTTCAGGCGACCTAAATCATTTTTTCTAGGTCGTCTGAAAAAAGAAAAAGTTTCAGGCAGCCTCGAAAACCAAACCTACTTCGTCTGGGACGGTAGCACCCTCTTATGGTTCAGCAACTACACCAGCTGGGGCCGTCTGAAAAAGGACGGGCGGGTTTATAAGGATGCGCATCAGCCGTTTAGATTGCAGAACCAATACTTCGATGAAGAGACTGGGCTGCACTATAACCCGATACGCTATTACGAGCCTAATTCGGGTCGGTTTGTGAATCAGGAGCCGATTGGATTGTGGGGAGGGGAGAATTTATATGCTTTTGCGCCGAATACGCAGAAGTAGTTTGATCCGCTCGGATTATCTAATGCTCCAGGTGCCTGTAATAATCCATGTGATAATGATTCCTTAGATTGGACTTCTCATGGAGGAAAACATGTTCCCTCCAAAAATTCTGGTCTAAAATCCGAAAAGCTACAAAAAATGGTGAACCTGCAAAATATAAACCTAAAATTCATAGTGAATCATTAGAAAGAATAGCTTGAACAAAAGGAACTCCAGTTTCACCATTTGGAAAAAACGTACATTATAAAGTATATGATTCCGGAAAAATTATTGGTGCATCAGAAGGGTTAGATACAACATACATACGAGTTGAATGCTCTCAAAAAAGAAAAGTTGAAAAGATTAGGAGCAATTTGAAATGGTACCTAAAATTGATTTTAAAGATGGCATTATTACTTATGATAATTTATTTTGGTTATTCAATAACACTAATGGATTAATCAATAAACTTGAATTTGAAGAAGATTTATTACAAGTACAGTTCTTTAATGAAAAATATATTTTAGATGTTGGGTGGTATCCCCATATCGGTAGAAATGGAAAATTCAAAGTTTACGTAGTTAAAAATTGTGATTGGCAAAATCCATTATTTATAAAATCTGATAACACAATTAATGATTTAATTACCACTATAAAACAAGGAATTAAATGTATATATGCTCATGAGCATATACAACAATAATGGCAGGTGAGGTAGGAAGTCTCAACAATTCCACAAAGTTATCCAACCTGATCCACCGCGAACTGGCCGACTGCAGAGTGCTGAACTATTTCTACGATTTGCACGACCAACTGGTTAAAGCGAAAATCTTCAAAAAAGAACTCGTAAAGCACCTCGCCCAGCTGGAAAAAAACGACAAACACCTCCACCTGGAAAATGTTAAGAAACAATATGATAAGGAATTGTTTATGGAAATTATTTCAATAAATACGTATTACAAAATAGAAGATGATATTCTTACTATTGCATTTGCAGATAGTGACAAACCTAACCCTGATAATTACTTAATCTTGCAAAGAGAAGTTGATGACTTAGAATACTATTATTATGAAATTAATAGTCAACAATATTCAGGGGTAGGTGGTTTTAAAAGGGTAGAAATTTATTCCAATAAATTAGTTATTTATTTTCAAGAGAAACAAAAAATTTATCAAAATAGTATTGAAAATCTAATTATTACTTATAAACCTGATAAAAGATTAAATGAATTTATTGAGTATATTTTTGGAGAATCAGATTGTGAGGTTGTAGTTTGCTAATGAAAAATAAATCTATGTGGAACCCAGTAGCAATTTCATTTGATGAGTCCGATGATGAAGGTTTGTCATATATCTACTTTGATTTGGGAAATTTTCATTATTTCACCCTAACCTTCAATCAAGATGAAGATGATCAAATATACCTTGAATTCAATGAACAAACGTTTTCAATTGAAAGCAATAACGTTGCTTATGATTTAAAAGGTAATATCTTATCATTCGATTTCGGAGAAGATATTCAGAAATCTTTGAAAATCGAGAAACATATTGATATTGAAATAAATATAGACACTGATATGGTTTCGTTTAGGAAAACACTAGAAAATATTTTTTTAGCAAAAAACAGAATATAACTTGTATAGGTAAGCTAGCTGTAGCCTAAACAAAAACTTTCAGTCCTAAGGAGTATTTTATGAAAATCAAAGAATTAATTGAAAAATTAGAACAAAAAGGTAGCCATCAATTTTTGAAGGCAGTATCAAAACCAAAATTTGCTTTTCCTTTGCCAAAAGATTTAGAATTCTTTTATGAAAATTATGAATATGCTATTCTCAATATTGATACTTCTTGTGAAATAAGAATCAGTTCACTTTCAGAATTGCAACCAACAAACCAAATTCTATATCCAGCTGATGATGTTATTTGGGAGGAGTTGGCAGATGATATCAGTAATGATTGGTTCATGATTGCATCTTCTCAAGAGCTTGGTCAATTTATCAGTATAGACTTAAACAAAAAAAGATTTGGTTTTTGTTATGATAGTTTTATAGAAACTCATGCCACACCTGATGAGTCTCCCATTATTGCTAAGTCATTTACAGAACTACTGGAAAAATTGGTTTCAAATGAAAAAGAATGGTTTTGGTTAGATTCTTCTTTTCAAAGCTATGGTGATGCTTATGAAAATGAATGAGTAGGTTGTAGCCCTTATGTAACTCTCTATCACAACGGAGAGTATGTTTGGAGCGCACGTAAGTAGTTTCTAAATTTCAACCCTAGGAAGGATTTAATCCATGATTAAAAATTTAAAAATTAATGACGGTAAAGCTACTGCTTTAATATCTTTATCGCCTAGTGATATGCAACTGTATGATATACCCATTTTTATTGATGATGAATCAGGAGATATACAAAGAGAAAGCCAAATTTATCCAATTCTTGATAGGGTAGAGAGCTTTTTTAAACGAATAAACATTGATGATTTAATAAGAGACATTTCAATAGAGATTAATCAAGCTTGTTATGAGCAAAGTGATTATGAACCAATAGAATTAGATAATAAAGAATTAGCAAATGATTTAAAAATTGTCAATACTACAGCATATTTTGATGATTTAGTATTTATATACTATTCTGGTTCGTTTCTTCCTGATATGGAAATATCTGCTCAAATAACTTATGAAGGTGAATTAGAAAATTTGGAAATATATGATAAATAGCAAGCCGTAGCCCGCATGAAACCTCAAATCCCGACGTAGGGAAGCACGCGGTTTCTGTTTTCAGACGGCCTCTGTAATGAAATAAATTTTAAATTAAATTTTCGATAATTGAGAAAGGACGATTAAAATGCTTGATTCAGATACAAAAAATATGATTTCTGTATGGATAGGAACATCAAATAAGACGTTAGATGAATTTAATAAATACACTGAAGGAATGGAAGATTCAGATTCTCAATGTCCAGCATTTGCAGATTTTGGGGTTTCATTTATTGATTCAGACTTTTTTGTAGCTTTTCGTACCAAAAACGGAGAGATTGTTCCAATTGAAATTTTAGCTGAAGAAATTGGTACGCATTCGAAAAAAGCCACAGAAGAAATTATAAGAGCTTCTAAAGAAAAAGGTGTGAATGAAGGGAATTCTTTGTATTATTATGCAAACGCTACTTTTAAACCCGATAATCCAGAAAAACTTTATAATGACTTAAAATTTATAGGAACGTTTAAAGATCCTAGAAAAAAGTTTCGTTAAATTGGTTGCCTAGCCAGCTGTAACTTGCATAAATTTTTAAATTCACAGGTAGAGTGCGTGCCTCAAAGCATGCACGCAGTTTCTGCCTTTCAGACAACCTCAATTCTTTTTCGAGGTCGTCTGAAATATTTGTTCTTTAACAATCTCATTACCATTAGCAATAGCATTCTATCTAGAGGTCATTTTTCCTGATGGCTGATAAACTGGAGATAGCGGGGAAGCTTAGTAAAGAAGAAATTGATTGGATTATATCCAAAGCTGTCTGGATTGACCCAATAGTTTCTTCAACAGACGAATTACTAGGAATTAGAAATCATGAAAATTCTAGAGAACAAAAAGAACAATATCTGAGTGAGAAAAGGTACTATTGGTAATTTTGTGTTTTTAGTTTTACAGAGTGTAGTGTTATTGGAGTAAATTATTAACTAATTTAGTAATAAATTAGTTTACCTTTTTTAAAATAGGAATTTGGTACAAGACAGTATATTCTTTCGTTCTAAAGTGTTATTTAAATGTTGATTCTATCCCTTTCGTTCTATAATATAGATGCTTGCTAGCACCACATGAGGAGAAATCATGAGGGATATTATCAGTTGAATAAGTAAGAGTATAATCTACATCTCCAAAGTAGGAGTGGCTAGTTCCAGCAGAAAGACCTTCATAGGTTTTATAACTGAATAGATCGACTTACTTTGTTGTCGAATTTTTCCTGTTCTTCAAGTAATTCTAAGGAATAGACGACAACTTTAAAATCAAATAAGCTAAAAACGCTCTAAAATCATTAAATTAACATAAAAGTGTTTTTTATTGTCAAAATATACAATTGAAAAAATTTCCAGTTTTTTTAAAATCACTTTCTTAGATGACAATTTAATCAAAATATGATATAATACAGAAAAAGTAAAAATAACAAAAGTAACTTACAGAAGTAAAAGAAAAAAAGTAAATTGATAGCCACGGCGGATATTCCTTGCATCGTTTAGAAGGAGTTGCTGTGGTTATCGTTGTTGCTGAGCTAATTAATTGCTCTTATTACTTAGATGAAGTTACTTTTATTATTGAATTAATTTGAATAATAATAACGATCAATGAAAGTACTCATCGATATTCCCTTTATGCAGTTTAGAGCACAAAGGAAAATAGTACTGATTTGATCGTTTTTTTGTGTATTGACATCATAAAACACAGTAAGAACCTTCAGTCATAATAAACAAGGAGATAACATGAGATTTGTTGTCAAAAGACTTTATCTGAATCTAAATTCGGATAAGGTTTTTATTAGCCTTGATTCTTTCATATACTTCATAACTAAATTGGAGTAATAATTTATGAAAATCGTTATCCTCACTATTATTACTTGTATTTATGGCTTGTTTATGTCGTTCAATATGAGAAAGAGCTCTTCTCAAATTTTCTTCTTTTAATTTGTTCATATTTATATTATAAACTGAAGACAGCTAATTTTGATATTTTTCTCTGAACTGTACGATTTTGCGCCTGAAATGTAGGAATTACCTTTCGTTGTGATGTGATAAAACTTACAAGTTCTTTTTGTTATTCTTGACCTAGTTTTTATAGAAAGAAGGTCTAAGATGTTAAATAAAGTCAAAACTAAAGCCTTAATTAGTTTTGGAGCAGTGGCTGCGACTAGCTTTATTCTCATGATGGGATATACTGCTGGTCAACATTCTACTGCTAAACAAAGTCGCAAAGAAATCGAATTGGCTGCAGCTAAACTTGTAGAGGACAAACAAGCAGAAGATAAAGCCAGCATTTTGTCATCAGATACTGTAAAAGAATTTTTGACACAGTACTATACGAAAGAAAAGCTCGGAGAAAATAATACACGTATTCAACCTTATATGACTGAATCAGCTTATTCTCAAGAATTGTCAAGTCAAAATGATGCCATGAACCAAGTTTATAAGGACTATATTTTGGATTATCATTTTGAAAAAGCAGATATCTTTGTCAATCAGACTACGAATCAAGCCATTGCTATGGTCTCTTATAATGTAACCTATGTATCTGATTTAAAGAATGCCAACCAATCAAAGACAAATCAAACAGAAACCAGAACTGTTAAATTGTCCTATTCTAAACTACCTGGTAAGTTATTGGTCAACCAAGTACAGGTTTGGAAATCTGGGTTAGATGATTTAGATAAGGCAACTCCCAAAACTTTAGAAGAATCCTCATCTGTTCCATCATTACCAAATACTACAACAAAATGATGATATTGCATGGAAATAGAAGAATGTAAGCAAATTTCAATTCTTGATGTAGCCAATCGTTTAGGTATCTCCTTTAAACAAGTTTCGAGCAGTGTCTATGAACATCCTGAACACGATTCATTTCGGATTTTTTCAACTACCAATACTTTTAAATGGTTTTCAAGAGATATTCAAGGTGATGTCATTGATTTTGTTCGACTTGTTCAGGGAATTTCCTTTAAAGAAGCTCTAGCCTTTCTTTCTGAAGAACCTTTTCAAAAAGAAGCTGTTCAAGAAAAAAGAGAGAGACCTTTTTATTATCCTTTAAAGAGAATAGAAGATTCTAACTGTAGTCTGGCCAGATATTACTTAACAGAATGTAGAGGAATTTCAGAAGAAATCGTACAAAGGATGATTCAACAAGGTTTAATAGCACAAGCCAGCTGGAAAACAAATGAAACAGTTGAACCTGTTATTGTTTTTAAAATCTTTGATCATCGTCACAAGCTGCAGGCAGCAAGCTTACAGGGGATTTATAAGAATCACTCTCTTCCTAGAGAGAGGCTGAAAACGATTCTAAAAGGAAGCCATGGATATATTGGAATATCCTTTGATATTGGTAAACCAAATAGACTGGTCTTTTGTGAATCGTTCGTCGATTTGATGAGCTATTACGAACTTCATCAACAAAATCTATCTGATGTTCGTTTGGTATCTATGGAGGGATTAAAAAGGTCTGTTGTCGCTTATCAAACTTTACGACTGATAGCTGAAGAAAATCAGAAGTTGGAATTCTTGGATACAATAACACCTTCAAAGTTATTGCCTTTGATCAATACAATTCGTGATACCACTACCTATTTTGATAATCATCCTGATTTACTGACACTGGCGGTAGATTGTGATGATGCAGGAAAAGCTTTTTCTGATAAGTTATCTCAATCAGGATTGCCTGTTTTACTGGATTTACCTAATAATGAATCTAGGAAAGAAAAAATAGACTGGAACGATATTCTTAGAGAAAAGAAATCAGATTTTCAATCTATGATTGAGAATTCAAAAGAGACATTTGGAAATCCACCAGTAAGACAAACCTCTCAATGTTTAGAATTGTGATAACAAAATCAAGATGTTTTAGCTAATATTAGAATGAAGGAGGATCGTATATGACCATAATCGAACGCTTAGAAGAAAAGGTCACTAGGCAAGAAAGCAAGGTAGCAAGAGAGTCAGAAAAACTCGCTGCTTACAAAGAGCAACTGGAGACAGCGATGTTTGCGACGTTCAAAAGGCGTCAAAGCATTAGTCACATGAGTTTTGAAGAAGCTCTTGACCATGCCTTTGGTAAAGAAAGACAATTCGATGATTCTGAATTTAGAAAGGATGAAATGAGTGAATGACAAAAGATTGGAATTTTAATCAACCATTAGAAAGTAAATCAGAAAATCAAGAAGATCCAGATAAAATTGCGGCCTTATTTGGAAATCATCAAGGAGGTAATGATGTAAATTATGAGGCAGCTTTTCAAAAGCGCAAACAAGCACCTGTGACGGAATCAAATTCTAGTTCTAAACCCAAAGTTACAGAGGTTAGAACAGGAAAAGAGACAGATATCACTACAAGTTATCAGCAACATCTTAAAAGACTGATTGCGGATAACAATAGCGATATTGAAAGTAGTCAAAAGAAAATTGAAGAGCTACATACGCTGATTGACACAAAGAATAAAGACAATAAGAAATTGCAGTCAATTTATGATGCGATTTCCGAATTACACTAAGCAGTCCTGATAGGCTGCTTTTTTTGAGAGGTTATAGATGTTTACAAAACTTTTTAAGAAAAATCACGACAATAGTGATGTATTTAAAAAGCTGATTCATAGACTATCTGATATGTCTGTCCAAGATCTTGAAAAAATAGACCGACTGCTAGATATCATTTTCACTCCAGATCAAGGATCAGAACAACTAAAAACAGAAGCAACTTATAGAGAAGAAACTTTGGACGACACATTAAAGGAAGCTAAGAATCAACTTCATAAGGAACAATTGGAGAAGAATTTAGAGAGATTTAGGAAAAATAGTCAATAATGCACCAAATTTGGTGCATTATTCTTTTTTATGCTATAATTGAATTATAAAAATAAAGGAGTTTGCCATGATTGGAAAGAACATAAAATCCTTACGTAAAACACATGACTTAACACAAACCGAATTTGCACGGATTGTAGGTATTTCACGAAATAGTCTTAGTCGTTATGAAAATGGAACGAGTTCAGTCTCTACGGAACTAATAGACATCATTTGTCAGAAGTTTAATGTATCTTATGTCGATATTGTAGGAGAAGATAAAATGCTCAATCCTGTTGAAGATTATGAATTGACTTTAAAAATTGAAATTGTGAAAGAAAGAGGTGCTAATCTATTATCTCGACTCTATCGTTATCAAGATAGTCAGGGAATTAGCATTGATGATGAATCTAATCCTTGGATTTTAATGAGTGATGATCTTTCTGATTTGATTCATACGAATATCTATCTAGTTGAAACTTTTGATGAAATAGAGAGGTATAGCGGCTATTTGGATGGAATTGAACGTATGTTAGAGATATCTGAAAAACGGATGGTAGCCTAATGGGAATCCAAGATTATACTGATAGTGAATTCAAACATGCTCTAGCACGGAATCTTCGTTCACTGACAAGAGGAAAAAAGTCCAGTAAGCAACCTATAGCGATTTTGCTTGGAGGGCAAAGTGGTGCCGGTAAGACTACAATTCATCGTATTAAACAGAAAGAATTTCAAGGAAATATTGTTATCATAGATGGTGATAGTTTTCGTTCTCAGCATCCACGCTATATAGAACTGCAGCAAGAATATGGCAAAGATAGTGTAGAATACACCAAAGATTTTGCAGGTAAAATGGTAGAGTCTTTAGTAACAGAATTGAGTCATTTGGGATACAATCTTTTGATAGAGGGAACTTTACGAACGATTGATGTTCCAAAGAAAACAGCACAACTCTTGAAAAGTAGGGGATATGAAGTACAATTAGCCTTGATTGCGACAAAGCCTAAGCTGTCCTATCTGAGCACCCTTATCCGATACGAAGAACTATACGCTATCAATCCAAATCAAGCACGTGCAACTCCAAAAGAACATCATGATTTCATTGTAAATCATCTAGTTGATAATACACGGCAATTGGAAGAACTAGCTATCTTTGAAAGAATTCAAATTTACCAACGAGATAGAAGTTGTGTATATGATTCAAAAGAAAATACAACTTCAGCAGCAACCGTTCTACATGATTTACTATTTGGAGAATGGAATCAAGTTGAGAAAGAGATGCTTAAATCTGGAGAAGAAAGATTGAAAGATTTAACTAATCGAAAAGGTTTGTAGAGTTAGATTTTTAAAATAAAGTCTATTGGATCGTTAATTAAAAAATAACGATCCTTTTTTATATTCTCTATTTTCTTCTTCATATTTTTTCAAAAGTTTTAGCATTTTTCAGTGATGATTTCTTAACAATATAAGTACGAATAAAGCATAGTTTATGATTAATTTAAATATTGGTGCTTATTAAACACTTGATTTTTTCAATTAGCTATGGTATTCTTTTTGTTAGTTAATAAACTTACAAAGGAGAAAAGATGTTTTCACCTACTAAATTAAAAGAAAAAAGAGAAAGCCAGGGCTTGTCTCAATCTCAACTTGCCTCTAGTTTGGGAATTAGTAGAGCTTCGTACTTTAATTGGGAATCAGGTAAAACAAAACCGAATCAAAATAATCTAAGCAAATTGAGTGAGATTTTGAATGTAGACCCTCGATATTTTGAATCAGAGTATGAAATAGTAGAAACCTATCTCAAGCTAACTAAAAAGAATCAAAAAGCAACACTTCATTATGCTACAGAACTGTTGAACAAACAGAATGCGAAGGTTGTAGAAATTCCTGAGCGTTTTGCTTATAAAGTTTACGAAAAATTATCAGCTGGTACAGGAACAGCTTATTTTGATGATGGTAATTACGATACAGTTTATTTTAATCATCAATTTGATTATGACTTCGCATCATGGGTGTTTGGTAATTCAATGGAACCGACATATGAAAATGGTTCTGTAGCCCTTATTAAGCAAACGGGATTTGATTATGACGGGGCTATCTATGCCATAGATTGGGATGGTCAAACCTATATTAAGAAAGTGTATCGTGAAGAAAATGGGCTTCGTTTAGTTTCACTCAATCGGAACTATTCAGATAAGTTTGCGCCTTATGATGAGAATCCTCGCATTATAGGGAAAATAGTTGGGAACTTTATGCCTTTAGAGGACTAAGTATGAGTTGGTTTGATTATAGTCTCGAACCTAAAAGTGACATTGCCTTTATTGATATGAAATCTTTTTACGCAAGTGTAGAATGTGTAGATAGAGGATTACACCCACTTAAGACTTCGCTTTGTGTTATGAGTCGTGCAGATAATTCTGCGGGTTTAATTCTTGCTTCCTCTCCTATGTTTAAAAAGGTCTTTGGAAAATCAAACGTTGGACGTTCCTATGATTTACCATTTGATGTAAAAACTAGGAAGTTCTCTTACTATAATGCTAAGAAGCAAGGTTTACCGACAACGATAGATTATGTTCGTTATATTGAGGAATGGGCAAAATCAACCGTGATTGTTCCTCCGAGAATGGATATTTATATAGCAGTCAATATGGAAATTCAAAAAATCTTTCAAGATTTTGCGGCACTAGGCGATATTTATCCTTACTCAATTGATGAAGGATTTATTGATTTAACAAGTTCGTTAAATTATTTTGTGCCAGATAAAAGTATTAGTAGGAAAGATAAATTAGATATTATCTCGGCTGCTATTCAAAAAAAGATTTGGAGAAAAACAGGAATTTATTCAACGGTAGGTATGTCTAATGCCAATCCTTTATTAGCTAAGTTAGCACTAGATAATGAGGCTAAAAAAAATCCGACAATGAGAGCTAATTGGTCCTATGAGGATGTAGAAAAGAAAGTATGGGCTATTCCTAAAATGACAGATTTCTGGGGAATTGGAAATCGAATGGAGAAGAGATTACATAATCTAAGTATCTTTTCGATTAAAGAATTGGCACAGGCTAATCCAGACTTGATTAAAAAAGAGCTTGGGATTATGGGACTAGAGTTATGGTTTCACGCTAATGGTATTGACGAAAGTAATGTTCATAAACCTTATAAGCCGAAGTCAAAAGGGATAGGGAACTCACAAGTTTTACCTAGAGATTATGTCAAACAAAGAGATATTGAAATTATACTTCGTGAAATGGCAGAACAAGTAGCGGTTAGATTGAGAAGAGCTGGTAAAAAAGCAACAGTAGTTTATATACACTTAGGTTATTCGAAAGTGGAACAGAAACGATCTATTCATACTCAAATGAAGATTGAGCCGACCAATCAAACAGCACAACTGACAAACTACGTTTTAAAGTTATTTCATACTAAATATACTTCAGGTGCTATCAGGAATGTTGCAGTTAACTATTCAGGTTTAGTAGACGAATCTTTTGGATTGATTTCATTGTTTGATGATATTGAGAAAATAGAAAAAGAAGAAAGGCTCCAGTCCGCAATCGATGCTATTCGAACAGAATTTGGTTTTACTTCATTATTGAAAGGAAATGCCCTAGACCAGGCTTCTAGAACAATTGCAAGGAGTAAACTCATCGGAGGACATTCAGCTGGAGGATTAGATGGGCTAAAATGATAAATCGTTCTTATTTACCTTTTTTGTCTGCAAGAGAGTATCAAGATCGTGGAATGGCTAAGTGGATGGGATTCTTTTTGTCAGAGCATTCAAGTTCTCTTTGGGAAGAAAAAAATAAAGATGATATCTCCATTTCCCTATCAATGGAAGAGAAAGTTCTATTTGTTCGTCAACTTTATACGAATGTATTCCCTGCAACTTTTGTTTTTAAGCATTCAAATAGAAGAAAAGTAGTATCAGGTATTGTAAAAGAAATTAGAAAAGAGTCTATATCTATTAAAACAGACACTGGTTTTCTACGATTAAAATGGGAAGATATACTCGATATTCAGATAGAAGGAGAGAGTCTAGATGAATCGGAAAGAATTATATGATGATAAATTGCAACTAGATTATTTTTCGGATTCTTATTTACGGTTTGAATCAGATTTTTACAAGTATTCAGCTTTAGATATACCATTAACATTTATCACTGATGACATTTTACGCACAATGGCTATGTCTCAAAAACATTATTTTAAACTTAATAAAAGCAAATCTTTAGACGGTCGTGATCATTACTTTGTTTTTTCTATCAAGATGAACAAAGACAGTAGTGGCATTAGACAGTATGAATATCAGAGACATTGTTTTAATTTGTAAGAGTCCGACAGGGCTCTTTTTCTGTGATAATTTTATCAAAAAGTATTTGTTATACTTTTTTTTAATTTAGATTTATCTTGGGGGTTTGGGGGCGTGCCACCACATTGTCATATCGTTTGTTTTTTTTGAACCGTGAGGTTTGAAATGGCAGGCGATATGATATTTGGGATATTGTGGACACAATATCTGAGCTCGCAAAGCCTTACAAAAATGTTGAATCTATTTTGTAAAACGTACTGACAGTGTCTGTAAGCTTACATTGTCAGTACAGGTATCAATGAAGGAGGAAAAATCATATGAAAAGAGATATACGTAGTATTCGGAAACAATTTCGCTTAACAGAAACGGAAGAAAAACAAATACTAGATTTAATGAGAGAGAAAGGAGAGGATAATTTTTCTGATTTTCTCCGTAAAAGCTTACTATTGTCTAATGGACAAAAACAGATAGAAAAATGGTTCAACCTTTGGAAAAAACAAAAGTTGGAACAAATTAGCCGTGATGTTCATGAAGTATTCATAATTGCTAAAACAAATCATCAGGTTACTCACGAACATGTTTCTATTTTGTTAACTTGTATTCAGGAATTAATTAAAGAGGTAGAAAAAACAGGTCCTCTTAGTGAAGATTTTCGTAACAAATACATGAGGTAGTAGAGTGGAGCACCGATATAGAACAAATTTAAAAAAAGTCTTTTTATCTGACCTAGAATTAGTCAAATTAAATGAAAATATCTCAAAAAGTAACTGCTTATCATTCTCAGAATATGCTAGACGAACTCTACTAGATCCTGGTATAAATTTTATCACCATTGATACAAATAGTTATCAAGATTTGATTTTTGAATTAAAACGAATCGGAAATAATATTAATCAAATAGCTAGAAGCATAAATTATTCGAATTTAATAACGGAAGTTGAATTAAATGAGTTGAGAAAAGGTATAGAAGAGTTAATAGTAGAAGTGGAGAAAGATTTTCTTATTCGATCTGAAAAATTGAGGAAATTTTATGGTCATCACTAAACACTTTGCGATTCATGGAAAAAATTATCGTAGTAAACTAATCAAATATATTTTGAATCCAAGTAAAACAAAAAATCTAACACTAGTTTCAGATTTTGGTATGAGAAATTATTTAGTTTTTCCTAGTTATAAAGAACTAGTGAAGATGTACAATGATAATTTTTTAAGTAATGATACTCTTTATGAATTTCGTCATGATAGGCAAGAAGTAAATCAACGAAAAATTCATTCTCATCACATCATTCAGTCCTTTTCTCCAGATGACCATCTCACTCCTGAACAAATCAATCGAATTGGTTATGAGACAGCTAAAGAGTTGACAGCAGGTAGATTTCGTTTTATTGTAGCAACTCATGTCGATAAAGATCATATCCACAATCACATCATCCTAAATTCAATTGATCAGAATTCTGATAAAAAATTTCTATGGGATTATAAAGCAGAACGTAATCTAAGAATGGTTTCAGATCGTCTTTCAAAAATTGTAGGCGCAAAAATTATAGAAAATCGTTATTCTCATCATCAGTATGAAGTTTATCGCAAAACAAATTACAAATATGAAATAAAACAGCGAGTATATTTTCTAATCGAGAACTCGAAAAATTTTGAAGATTTCAAGAAAAAAGCAAAAGCTTTACATTTAAAAATTGATTTTAGACACAAGCATGTTACTTTTTTTATGACTGATTCAAATATGAAACAAGTCGTACGTGATAATAAATTGAATAGAAAACAACCTTATAATGAAACATATTTTAAGAAAAAGTTTGTTCAAAGGGAAATCATAAACATCTTAGAATTTTTGCTTCCAAAAATGAAGAATATGAATGAATTGATTCAACAAGCAGAATTTTTTGGCTTAAAAATAATTCCGAAAGCAAAACATGTTCTATTTGAGTTTGATGGGATTAAGCTTTCAGAGCAGGAATTGGTAAAATCGAATCAGTATAGTGTTAGTTATTTTCAAGACTATTTTAATAACAAAAATGAAACTTTTGTCTTAGATAATAAAAATTTAGTTGAGCTTTACAATGAAGAAAAGCTAATTAAAGAAAAAAAGTTGCCGACAGAAAAGGTGGTATGGAAATCCTATCAAGATTTCAAGAGAAATAGGGATGCTGTTCATGAGTTTGAAGTAGAGTTGAATCTTAATCAAATAGAAGAAGTAGTAGACGATGGAATTTACATTAAGGTACAGTTTGGTATCCGACAAGAAGGATTTATTTTTGTACCAAATATTCAAATCACTATGGAAGAAGAAAAAGTTAAAGTATTTCTCAGAGAAACTAGTTCTTACTATGTATATCATAAAGATTCAGCAGAAAAAAATCGCTTTATGAAAGGTAAAACTTTGATTAGACAATTTAATCTTCAGTATGAAACGCAGTATATGTATAGAAGAATTTCTCTTAGCAAAATTAAAGAAAAAATAGAACAATTAGATTTTCTTATATCTGCGGAAAATAGTTCGAATGATTTTGAAGATATAACAAATGATTTCATTGCCCAAATATCATATCTAGAGAATATGATTGAACAAGTCCAAAATAAAATTGATGATTTAACTAATTTAGAGGAAGTATTGTTGAATAATACGACAAATAGTTCTAGCAATTTAGAAAATAGTATTCAAGGTAAAAGTTCAGTAGATACAATAGAGAAGGATTTATGCATATATAAAGGAAAGATTGAAACACTGAAGGAACAACATAGAGAAGCAATAAATTTATTTGAAATGTTTAATAAAACAATAAAGAAATATAAGAAAAAACAAAATATGAAATCTAACAAGGAAAAAGAGATACATATAGAGTAAATACTTTCCTAATAAGTATGTATAAAAGACTTTCGTGTGCCAATTTGTCACATTTCATAAAATAAGAAATCAACTATACTATACTTATTTTAGGAGACATTAGATGTTGAAAAGGATTAGAGATTTACGCGAGGATACTGATTTGACACAAGAGTATGTTGCAAAAACAATCTTAAATTGTACAAGATCAGCGTATTCTAAAATGGAATCAGGTACCAGATTAATCTCTATAGATGACCTTATCAAACTTGCAGATTTTTATAATGTAAGTTTAGATTACCTTGTAGGTCGAGTGGATAATAAAGAAGACCATTACTCCAAAAAGTATTAGGTTAAGAAAGCACATTGACAATTAAATAGTCCAAAATGGTACTTTCCTCATTTGTGGAGCAGTTTTGAATGGCTCGCCATGATAAGAGCGACATTAAAACCATCAATAAAATAGAGCGATACTTTATATGCCATGATACAAATGATATACAATGATACTTCTGACCGTTCAGGCTGCCACCGTAAAAGAGCAGCAAGTGAAATTCTTATGATGACTTCATCAGTCATGCCATGGAGGTGAAAAAATCTAAGAAAGGAAGTAGTAAAATCATGGAAACAGTAAACTATAAAGATTTAGTTGCGATTGGTTTTCCAGAGCACACATCGAGGAATATTATTAGACAAGCAAAAAAGATTGCTGTAAAAAAGTTTGAAGAAGCTAGAAAAAATGATAAGAATGCGGTACAATTAGGATGTTCACCTTTCGATAATAAAAGGTTAGGTATTGCTCCTAAAAATATTGTAGAAAATTTAATTGGTATTTCTTTTTCAGATATAGAAGGTGAGAAAAATGGTTATATCAAAGACAAAGAAATATAAAGGTGTATACAAAGATTCAAAAGGAAAAATTTATTTTCAAATTGAATTAGGAGTTGATCCAATAACTGGGAAAAGAATTCAAAAGAAAGGAAGGAAAAATCAACAAGGACTACCGTTTAATTCTTTTAAGGAAGCATATGAAGAGATACTTCGTTTAAAACATGAATTTGTGAACTCTACTATTAATAATAGTTTTCTAACTTTTAGAGAGTTTATGGAAGAGATTTATTTAAAATATTATCAACAAAAAGTTCAATTTGTAACTTATCAGACCGCTTTACCACATCATCAGTTTTTTATTAAGCAATTTGGTAGTAAAAAATTATCAGATATTAGTACTATTGACTGTGAAAGATTTCGCTTAGCTATTATAGACAAGTATTCTAGTAACTATGCTAAAAATATGTGGTCTAGATTTAAAGCATGTCTGGGCTATGCAGAAAGATTGGGTTATATTGATAGAGTTCCTTTTAAAGGATTAGATAATCCTAGAGGAAAACACCCTGATACAAAATTTTGGACATTTGATGAATTTAAGAAGGTAATAAACTCTTTTGATATTAGTGAGTATGAGGGACTCCATAATTACATGACGATCTGGTTATATTTTATGACTGGTTTAAGAGTTAGTGAGGGTATTGCTCTTAAATGGGAAGATATTGATTTTGAACGTAAATGGATTCATGTTCATTCTACAATTGAGAAAGACAAAAACGGTGTATGGTATGCTAAACAACAAACAAAGACAGTAGCAGGGAATCGTAAAATTGATTTAGATGATTTTACGATTACAATACTTAAAAAATGGCGAGAAGTTCAAATCAAGAATGATGATAAAGATTATGTAATATCACGTTTTGGTGCCCCCTTGTGTAAGTCTACAATTTCTAGGATAATAAAAAGGCATGCTAAGATTACTGGTGTACCAGAAATTACGGGGAAAGGATTAAGACATAGTCATGCATCTTATCTTATAAATGTGTTACATAAGGATACTTTATATGTTTCATATCGATTAGGACACGCTGATAAGTCAACCACGTTGAATACATATAGTCATTGGTATTATTCAGGTGATTCAACAATTTCAGAAGAGATTACAAACAGTTTAGATAATCTTGGATTATCAATTTACCTACCAAATTCCTGCCAGAGTTGAAAATTGAGGAATTAACCCACTAATACTGGGAGAAAATAGGATTTGCAAATTGTTACTCTTAAATAATAGAGCGACTACATTTGTAGCTTAAAAACATGATTAAACCGCTATTCTTAGGAGTAGCGGTTTTTCTTTTTGTTCTAGAAGGGGCAAAAAAGGGAATGACGTTAGATTAGTATTTCTATTTTAGGTGAATTATTGGAGATTCCTTATGAAAAAAATTTACTTTTTAATTGCATTTTGTTATAATAGACGAAAGAAAGAATATCTTATCGGTAGATCTTAAGCGAGCCTGAGATAGTGAGAGTCAGGTGATTGAGTGATAAGTGTGGCGCTTTTGGTATTTTAATAAAGATAATGAAGTAATAAATTAGGGTGGAACCGCGTTTTTGACGCCCCTAGGTCACTTGACTTAGGAGCAAAGACACGGTTTTTTTGTATCCTGAGTCAGACTCAATCATATAGAAAAAAGGAGAAAACAATGTCTAAAAAATTGACTTTCCAGGAAATCATCCTTACTTTGCAACAATACTGGAATGATCAGGGTTGTATGCTTATGCAGGCTTATGATAACGAAAAAGGTGCGGGAACCATGAGTCCTTATACTTTCCTTCGTGCCATTGGTCCTGAGCCATGGAATGCGGCTTATGTAGAACCATCTCGTCGTCCTGCTGACGGTCGTTACGGAGAAAACCCAAATCGTCTCTACCAACACCACCAATTCCAAGTAGTTATGAAACCATCTCCATCAAATATCCAAGAACTCTACCTTGAGTCTTTGGAAAAATTGGGCATCAACCCATTGGAACACGATATTCGTTTCGTTGAAGACAACTGGGAAAACCCATCAACTGGTTCAGCTGGTCTTGGATGGGAAGTGTGGCTTGATGGGATGGAAATCACTCAGTTCACTTACTTCCAACAAGTCGGTGGTTTAGCAACTGGTCCTGTTACTGCTGAGGTTACCTACGGATTGGAACGCTTAGCTTCCTATATCCAGGAAGTAGACTCAGTTTATGATATCGAATGGGCTCCAGGAGTTAAATACGGAGAAATCTTCCTTCAGCCAGAATATGAGCATTCAAAATACAGCTTTGAAGTTTCTGACCAAGATATGCTTCTTGAAAACTTCGAAAAATTTGAAAAAGAAGCTGGACGTGCTTTGGAATTGGGTCTTGTACACCCAGCCTATGACTATGTTTTGAAATGTTCACATACCTTCAATTTGCTTGATGCTCGTGGAGCGGTATCCGTTACAGAACGTGCTGGTTACATTGCCCGCATCCGTAACTTGGCCCGTGTAGTAGCCAAAACTTTCGTTGCAGAACGTAAGAAACTCGGATACCCACTTCTCGACGAAGCAACCCGTGCCAAACTCCTCGCAGAAGAGGAAGAATAGACAGAATTACGGGAATAAATGACTGAAAGTCGACCGTAGGTCGCTAAATAAAACAAGACCGCTGTAGTGAAAGTCGGATAAGAAGTTTCTTATCCGATTGGGGAACTGACGAGACTTAAGGCTTGGCAGTTAGCAATGAAACCGAAGGTTTGCTTGCGTCCCCCACTACTAAAGGTCTTGTTGAAGAAAATTAATTGATTGTGTAAAGGAAAAAACATGACAAAAAACTTATTAGTAGAACTAGGACTCGAAGAGTTACCAGCCTACGTTGTCACACCAAGTGAAAAACAACTCGGCGAAAAAATGGCAGCCTTCTTGGATGACAACCGCCTTTCATATGAAGGGATTCAAACATTTTCAACTCCACGTCGTTTAGCTGTTCGTGTACTTGGGTTAGCAGACCAACAAACAGATTTGACTGAAGATTTTAAAGGACCTTCTAAGAAAATTGCTTTGGATGCAGAAGGAAATTTCTCTAAAGCAGCACAAGGTTTTGTCCGTGGGAAAGGCTTGACTGTAGATGACATTGAATTCCGTGAAATCAAAGGTGAAGAATACGTCTATGTAACTAAGCATGAAGCTGGAAAACCAGCGGAAGAAGTTCTGACTGGAATTCCAGAAGTCTTGGCTAGCTTAAATTTCCCTGTTAGCATGCGTTGGGCAAACAATACTTTTGAATATATCCGTCCAGTCCACACTTTGACAGTGCTTTTGGATGATGAAGCTCTTGAACTAGATTTCTTAGATATTCATTCAGGCAGAGTGAGTCGAGGACATCGCTTCCTTGGACATGAAGTTGAAATCCGTCATGCTGATAGTTACGAAGAAGACTTACGAAAAGTCTATGTCATTGCTGATAGTATTGAACGTGAAAATATGATTCGTGAACAAATTAAGGAAATTGAAGCAGAACAAGGCGTTCAAGTACAGATTGATGAAGGACTTTTAAACGAAGTCTTAAACTTGGTCGAATATCCAACCGCTTTTATGGGTAATTTTGATCCTAAATACCTAGAAGTTCCAGAAGAAGTTTTGGTTACTTCAATGGAAACTCATCAACGTTATTTTGTTGTCCGTGATCTTGATGGAAACCTAAGACCAAACTTCATTTCAGTTCGTAACGGAAATGCTGAACACTTGGAAAATGTCATTCGAGGAAATGAGAAAGTTTTGGTTGCCCGCTTGGAAGATGGAGAATTCTTCTGGCGTGAAGACCAAAAACTCAAGATTGAAGATTTAGTTGCTAAACTTTCACACGTTACCTTCCATGAAAAGATTGGATCACTTCGTGAACACATGATTCGTACAGGGCAAATTGCTATCCTGCTGGCAGAAAAAGCTGGTCTATCAGTTGATGAATCTATTGATCTTGCTCGTGCTGCAGCCATTTATAAATTTGACCTCTTAACCGGTATGGTTGGTGAATTTGATGAGCTTCAAGGAATCATGGGTGAGAAGTATGCGCTTCTTGCAGGTGAAAATGCTGCAGTGGCACAAGCAATCCGTGAACACTACCTTCCAGACTCAGCAGACGGTGCTCTTCCTGAATCTAAAGTTGGAGCAATACTTGCATTAGCCGATAAATTAGATACTCTCTTATCTTTCTTCTCTGTTGGTTTGATTCCATCTGGTTCAAACGACCCTTATGCCCTTCGTCGTGCAACACAAGGGATTGTTCGAATCTTAGAAGACTTTGGATGGAATATTCCAATGGATGAGTTGATTGCCAGTCTTTATGCTTTATCGTTTGATAGTTTAACCTACGATAACCAAGAAGAAGTGCTTAACTTCATCAAAGCTCGTGTTGATAAGATGATGGGTTCTACTGCAAAAGATATTAAAGAGGCTGTTCTAGCAAGTTCAAACTTTGTTGTCTCTGATATGATTGAAGCAACAGAAGCTCTTTCAGAAGCTGCGAAAACTGAAGATTACAAATCATCAGTTGAGTCATTATCTCGCGCCTTTAACCTAGCAGAAAAGGCAGAAGGTTCAGTCAAAGTTGATGCAAGTCTCTTTGAAAATGAACAGGAAAAAGAACTAGCTCAAGCTGTAGAAAGCTTAGAATTGAAAGGTTCAGCTAGTGATAAATTAACGCAACTATTTGCTCTTAGTCCTGTAATTGATGCATTCTTTGACAATACCATGGTTATGGCAGAGGATGTTGATGTGAAGAACAACCGTTTAGCTATCCTTACTGAACTTGTTAATAAAGCAAAAACAGTGGCTGCTTTCAATCTCCTCAATACAAAATAAAAAATAATTGGAGGTCTTAATATGACACCAGAAAAAATTGCTCGTATTAATGAGCTTGCTAAAAAGAAAAAAACAGAAGGTTTGACTGCGGAAGAAAAAGTAGAACAAGCCAAACTTCGTGAAGAGTATATCGAAGGCTATCGTCGTGCGGTTCGTCACCACGTTGAAGGAATTAAAATCGTGGATGAGGAAGGAAATGATGTGACACCGGAAAAGCTTCGTCAAGTGCAACGCGAAAAAGGTTTACATGGCCGTAGTCTTGATGATCCGAATTCATAAATAAAAAGATTCTCGGTTTGTGTGTGCGAACCGAGATTTCTATTATAAAAAAAGGAACCCAAAATGGTTCCTTTTTGTTAGTTATTAGTTACTTGCACCAGAAGTAGCATCAGCAGCTCCGTGGCCACCATCACCATGTCCTCCAGCGTCAGATGCACCAGAAGTAGCATCGGCATCTCCGTGACCTCCAGCAGCAGGAGCAAAAGGTCCGCTACCGCCTACCAAACGTTGACCAGTTTCTTTCAAATACCAGTCAAGCCATGGTTGGAAGTTAAAGACAATTTCATTAATACCAGCATATGATCCATCAGGATAGTACATAGCTTGGTAGTTGTGAGTATTGATAACACCTGCTGGAGAACCAGGAACAATTGTACGTACGTATTCTTGGTTTCCATTACGAAGCGTACCGATAACCCACTCAACGTTCTTCATACGTGCAGGTGGAAGTGATCCGTGAACTGTTGACATACGGCTACCAGATTGAGGTGGTACACGTTTCGCAAACATTGTTTCTGGATCTTGATGAGCGTTGTTGTAGTATAGGAATTGGTTGTTATCGTCAGCATATGTCAATTCAAAAGGCATAGCTTTCAAGAACATATCGATTTGGTTAACTGTAAGGATACCATGGTCAAGTTTAACGTATGTATCACCAGATACAGCTCCTGTGATTTCTGCAACTTTTTCTACCCATTCTGGATCGTCAGGGTCAACTTCTGTAATAGTTGTGGCAATTGGTTTTCCACAATCCAAGTCTTCTGGTTCAATTGGTTTTGGTTTTTTCAAATTAGATACGACTCCTACGTATTTGACAAAGTTATCTAAGCAAGTTTCAAGGAATTTAACAGTTCCTTCATTAATAATATTTCCGTTTGCATCAAAAGCTTCTTTGGCTTTTCCAAGAAGGAATTCATTACCTGGTAATGTGTAGGCATTTACTCCTGGTGCATCAAGAATTTTACGAAGGTGAACTTGAGCACGTGAAGTACCTTGGTCATAGTATGACGCACCCACAATCATAACTGGTTTGTTTTCAAATGGATGAACTTCAAATGAAAGCCATTCAAGGACTGACTTAAGTGAAGCAGAAATAGTGTGGTTGTGCTCTGGAGTAGCAATAATCACACCATCAGCTCGAGTAATTTTGTTGTAAAGAAGGCGCAACTGGAAGCTCTCGTCCCATTTTTCGTCTTGGTTAAACATTGGAACTTCATCGATTTCCAAAACTTCTAGTTCAAATTTAAATTTAAACTGACGGCGGATGAACTCCAAGAGTTTGCGGTTATATGATTGATCATAGTTTGATCCAACAAGTCCAACAAATTTCATTCTTTCGATCTCCTATCTTACAAATTTTCCCAATCAAAATCTTCAGCATCTTTGCGAAGAAGTTCTTGTGCGTTACGCAATTTCTCAGTAACTTTAACAAAGATACGGAAGTCATCAAAGATGGCATCCAATTTCTTGATGACATCAAGATCTACCAAGTCACCATTTTGATCAAATGCTTGAAGAGAATGTGAAAGCAAGAATTCATCTGGGAGAACATTAGCTTTGATTTCAGGAGCATTAAGAATTTGACGAAGTTGCAATTGAGCACGTGATGAACCGAGTGTACCATATGAAGCACCTGTAATCATGACAGGTTTGTTCAAAAGCGGGAATACACCATATGAAATCCAAGCAAGAGCGCTCATAAGAACAGCTGGGATTGAGTGATCGTATTCAGGTGTACCGATAATAACTCCATCAGCAGCTTCGATTTTAGCAGCGATTTCCGTAGCTTCAGCTGGGATTTGTTTGTCAGCTGGTTTGTTAAATACAGGCAGATCTTTAATTTCTACCAATTCGATTTCTGCTTTGTCAGCAAAGTGTTTCTGCATATATTGAAGCAGTTGGCGGTTTGTGGAACGTTTTGAGTTTGTTCCTACAATAGCAATAAGTTTAAGCATGGGCTTTCCTTTCTCTTTTGCATTATTAATTAATTACCGTTGGATACCAGATGAACAAGCGACATGTCCATCTTTGTCAATGAGGATGGCTTCGATACCATCAATATTTTCGACTTGCCACATAATAGAGGCGCTACGTTCGCCAAATAATCGTGTGGTCCATATCTCGCCGTCAACAGAGCGGTCAGATATTATGGTTAAACTAGCTAAATCCGTTTCAATAGGATAGCCTGTTTCACTATCGAAAATGTGGTGATAATCCTTGCCATTGATTTCAAGATGCCGTTCATAAATCCCAGATGTAACCACTGATTTTCCAGTAATGGATAAGGTCATCAGGTGATTACCGCGTGGATTACTTGGATCTTGAATACCAATTTGCCACGGACGTCCATCTTTTGCTTGGTTGTTCCCAATTGTGAGGATGTTTCCTCCAAGATTGATAAGAGCAGAAGTGACGCCGTTTTCTTTTAAGAAAGCTGCAACCTTATCTGCACTGTACCCCTTTGCTAAACACCCTAAGTCAATTTTCATTCCCTTTTTTTCTAGGAAAACCGTAGAATTGACTGAATCGAGTTTAATAAAATGAGGGTCTATTAGTGGTAAAGCTTGAGCAATTTCTTCAGAGCTTGCAACCTTTGCATCGGAAAAACCAATACGCCAGGTTTGAACCAAAGGCCCTATACTAATATTGAGATGACTTTTAGGTGCTAGACTGTGTTCTAGACCTAATGAAATCAGCTCAAACAAATCAGGGTGGACTTTAACTGGGGCAATACCTGCCTGATAGTTAATTTCCATTAATTCAGATTCAGTACTGTTAGCATTGAAGCGGAATTCAAGTTCCTTGAGCAAATCAAAAGCTTGACGGAGAAGATTATCGGCTTGTTCATGTACTAAGGAAATAGTAATCGTAGTTCCCATTAATCGCTCAGATGATGAACTAAGAGGCAAAGAATCAACTCCCTTCGAATCACTCAGAAATAGCTACAAATCTTGAATTAATAAGAAATTTAAAATTCATAATCTATTTCCATATAAATAGAATATCATAAAGTCAGCGTTTTCACAAATCATTTTTTACAAAAAGTCAAGAAATATGCTTAAAAAATTAAAAACAGCTCCAAATAAATAAGAACTCTTTGAAAACAAATTGATATATCTTTCAAAAACTTTCTTAAATAACATCAAACGGGTCAAAAGTCTTGAAAACGTTAACAGATAATGGTATACTTGAGAGGTAAATAAAAAAATAAAGGTAGGATTTATCTTATGAGTAAAATCGTAGTCGTGGGTGCTAACCACGCTGGAACTGCATGTATCAACACTATGTTGGACAACTTTGGAAACGAAAACGAAATCGTTGTATTTGACCAAAACTCAAACATTTCATTCCTTGGATGTGGAATGGCTCTTTGGATTGGTGAACAAATCGACGGCGCTGAAGGATTGTTCTACTCTGATAAAGAAAAATTGGAAGCAAAAGGTGCTAAAGTTTACATGAACTCACCTGTTCTTTCAATCGACTATGACAATAAAGTTGTGACAGCAGAAGTTGAAGGTCAAGAACACAAAGAGTCTTATGACAAATTGATCTTTGCGACTGGTTCAACTCCAATCTTGCCACCGATTGAAGGCGTTGAAATTGTTAAAGGTAACCGTGAGTTCAAAGCAACTCTTGAAAACGTACAATTCGTTAAATTGTACCAAAACGCAGAAGAAGTTATCAACAAACTTGCTGACAAGAGCAAACACCTTGAGCGTATCGCTGTTGTAGGTGGTGGTTACATCGGTGTTGAGCTTGCTGAAGCTTTCGAACGTCTTGGAAAAGAAGTTGTCCTTGTTGATATCGTTGACACTGTATTGAACGGATACTATGACAAAGACTTCACACAAATGATGGCTAAAAACTTGGAAGACCACAACATCCGTTTGGCACTTGGTCAAACTGTTAAAGCTATCGAAGGTGAAGGAAAAGTTGAACGCTTGATCACTGACAAAGAAACATTTGATGTGGATATGGTTGTTCTTGCAGTTGGTTTCCGTCCAAATACTGCACTTGCTGATGGTAAGATCGAACTCTTCCGTAACGGTGCTTTCCTTGTTGACAAGAAACAAGAAACATCTATCCCAGGTGTATATGCTGTTGGTGACTGTGCAACTGTTTATGACAACGCTCGTAAAGACACTAGCTACATCGCTCTTGCATCAAACGCTGTTCGTACTGGTATCGTTGGTGCTTACAACGCTTGTGGACATGAGCTTGAAGGAATCGGTGTTCAAGGATCAAACGGTATCTCAATCTATGGTCTTCACATGGTTTCAACTGGTTTGACACTTGAAAAAGCAAAAGCTGCAGGTTACAATGCAACTGAAACTGGATTCAACGATCTTCAAAAACCAGAATTTATGAAACATGACAACTATGAAGTAGCTATCAAGATCGTCTTTGATAAAGATAGCCGTGAAATCCTTGGTGCTCAAATGGTATCTCGTGATTCAGCAATTAGCATGGGAATTCACATGTTCTCACTTGCTATTCAAGAACACGTTACAATTGATAAATTAGCATTGACAGACCTATTCTTCTTGCCACACTTCAATAAACCATACAACTACATCACAATGGCTGCACTTACAGCAGAAAAATAATTGATGATATGACAAAAAAAGGTAACTTCAACTATTGAAGTTACTTTTTTATTTTAAGGTTAAGAAACCTCGTCTCTTGCTGGGAAAGTAAACCCTTCTCCAAGGATTTCGTGAGCTTCCGTGATAGTGATAAAGGCCATCGGATCAACTGTATGAATCATTTCTTTCATCTTCACGATTTCATTTCTTGCGACAATACAGTAAATAATCTTTAAGTCCTTTTGGCTATAGTAGCCTTGTCCTGAGATAAAGGTAACACCACGACCGAGTTCTTCGTTAATTCTATCGGCTAATTCCATCGGTTTTTGAGTGATAATCATAAATCCTTTTCCAGCATATCCACCCTCACCGATTAAGTCAATAACTCTTGAAACGATGAAGTCAAATAAGAGAGTATAGGTTACAAGACGTAGGTCTTGGAAGATGATTAAAATCAACATTAGAATCAGAAAATCAAGTCCGAAAAGCAATTTTCCAACAGAGATATTGGTGTATTTATTAAGGATACGAGCTACGATATCAGTACCACCGGTTGTTCCACCCGCGTTTAAAATAACACCGAGTCCAACACCTAGGAGGACACCAGCTACTAGAGCGACAACAACCAAATCACCTTCAAGGTTAAACTGAAGAGGAATCTTCTCAAAGATAGCTAACCAGACGGAGACGGCAATGGTTCCAAGTAGACTGGAATACAGTGATCTTAGTCCAAATATTTTCCAAGCTAGTAGGAAGAGAGGGATATTAATTAAGATATTCATCAGCGAAATAGGGATATTAAAGAGATAGTAGGTAATCAAGGTTATCCCTGTTGCTCCACCTTCGAACAAGTGATGTGGAACAACAAAATAAGTAAGTCCGAAGGCGAAGATAGCAGCTCCGAATATAATAGTTATAGTTGGTTTAATATGCCGTAGCATTGAGCTCCCCTCCTATTTTTGTGTAAAAGTGAAGTAATAATATTATTAAAATAAGACTGATATTACAACTTCATGGATTCAATTTTCTCGGAATCAGGTGTAACACGAAGAGTTTTTTGACCGGTATAGGTAACAAAACCAGGTTTTCCACCAGTCGGTTTATTGAGTTTTTTAACCTCAATCATATCCACTTGAACGAGATTAGAAAGACGTCCTTTCGAATAGTAGGCTGCGAGTTCTGCAGCATCCGTCTTGACTTCGTCAGAAGGATTGAGGTTTCCTGAGATGACCACGTGGCTTCCTGGGATATCCTTAGCATGGAACCAAAGTTCCTCTTTGCGTGCAATCTTAAAGGTTAATTCCTCGTTTTGAAGATTGTTTCGTCCAACGAGAATAATGGTTTTACCATCGCTAGCCAGATATTTCTCTGGCTTTTTACGCTTTTGAATTTTTTCGCGTTGGCGTCTTCTAATAAAACCAGTTTGAATTAATTCTTCACGAATTTCAGCAATTTCATCTAGCCCAGCTTGGTTGAGGACTGTTTCGACGCTTTCCAGATAGAGAATAGTAGCCTTTGTTTCTTCGATTAATTCAGTCAGATATTTAACAGCCTCTTTTAACTTCTGATAACGTTTAAAGTATTTTTGAGCATTTTGACTAGGTGTTAAGGCCTTATCAAGCGCGATTGTAATTGGCTGATTGGTGTAATAATTGTCTAAGACAACTTGGTCTTGGTCATTTGGAACTTGATGAAGAAAAGTCGTTAGTAACTCACCTTTTTGTCGGAATTCCTCAGCATTTTCAGTAGCAAGCAGTTCTTTTTCTTGCTTCTTGAGCTTTTGACGATTTTTTTGAAGTTCATTTTCAACTCGGCGAATGAGTTCGCTAGCCTGTTGCTTCACACGATCGCGTTCAGCTTTGTCTTTATAATAGACATCAAGTAGTTGAGAAAGGCTTGAAAAATGATCGTCTAATTTATTGGAAAATGGCACACAAGAGAAAGATTTATCAGTTAAGCATGGGTTGGTTTCTTGCTTAAAAAAGTCACGAAAATTAGAAAGCCTATCATCAGTTAATAAATTCTCTAATTCAATTGCTGTATCACGGCCTAAACCTTGAAAGAGGCTTTGAAGGTTTTTAGCAGACAATTCTTGTGTTTGTAGGATTTCAAACAATTTTTCATCCTTGGTGGTAAAAGGATTGAGAGACTCTGTATTTGGTGGTGCGATGTAAGTAGCTCCCGGTAATAAGGTCCTATAGCTATTTTGA
Source organism: Streptococcus sp. oral taxon 431 (assembly GCF_023110115.1). Lineage (GTDB taxonomy): Bacteria > Bacillota > Bacilli > Lactobacillales > Streptococcaceae > Streptococcus. The sequence goes on from NZ_JALDVP010000001.1 coordinate 141,372, forward strand.
GAAAAACCAATGTGCTTGATAACTTCAAGAACTTTGTTGCTAGACTTATCTACGAGGAGGATATTACTATGTTTACCCATAATCTCAATGATGAGGGTGGCTTGAATATCGTCTCCAATCTCATTCTTGTTAGAAACAGTGATTTCAACGATTCGATCGTTTTCAATCTGCTCGATAGACTCGATAACAGCACCCTGTAAATATTTCCTTAAAACCATGATAAAGGTAGAAGGTTGAGCAGGGTTTTCAAAGGTCGTTTCTGTCAACTGGATGCGTCCAAAAACAGGATGAGCAGAAAGGAGCAGACGATGACTTTGGCGATTGCTACGGATTTGTAAGACCAATTCTTGATCAAAAGGTTGATTAATTTTTTGAATGCGACCGTTTAGTAGTTCAGCTCGCAATTCCTCAACCATGTGGTGTAAAAAAAATCCATCAAATGACATGGTTCTCTCCTTATGAATGTATTCCATAGTATTATATCAAAAAGGTAGAATAAAATCATAGAAATATGGTATAATAAAGCCAAGTAAAGAGAATCGAGAAACGCATGTATATTGAAATGGTAGATGAAACTGGTCAGGTTTCTAAAGAAATTCTACAACAAACTCAAGAAATTTTAGAGTTTGCTGCCAAAAAGTTAGGAAAAGAAGACAAGGAGATGGCAGTCACTTTTGTGACCAATGAACGCAGTCATGAACTCAATTTAGAGTTTCGTGCTACTGACCGTCCAACAGATGTTATTAGCCTTGAATATAAACCTGAATTAGAGATTACCTTTGACGAAGAGGATTTGGCAGAAGATCCTGACTTAGCAGAAATGATGTCAGAATTTGATTCTTATATCGGCGAGTTATTCATTTCAATTGATAAAGCGCATGAGCAAGCTGAAGAGTACGGTCATAGTTTTGAACGTGAAATGGGCTTTTTAGCTGTGCACGGTTTTTTACACATAAACGGTTATGATCACTACACTCCGGAAGAAGAAGCGGAGATGTTCGGTTTACAAGAAGAAATTTTAACAGCCTATGGACTCACAAGACAATAAACGAAAATGGAAGAATCGCGACTTGCTTTCAAGTTTAGATTTTGCCCTGACAGGTATTTTTACTGCCATAAAAGAAGAGCGTAATATGAGAAAGCATGCAGTGACTTCTCTCTTAGTTCTAATTGCAGGCATTGTTTTTCAAGTTTCCAGAATTGAATGGCTCTTTCTCCTATTAAGCATTTTTTTAGTAATTGCTTTTGAGATTTTGAATTCTGCTATTGAAAATGTAGTGGATTTGGCTAGCCATTATCACTTCGATATGCTTGCAAAGAAGGCTAAAGACATGGCTGCAGGTGCAGTTCTTGTTGTGTCTTTATTTGCTGCAGTGACTGGACTTATCATTTTCATCCCTAGGATTTGGGATTTGCTATTTTAAACATTATAGAGGTAACTATGACATTTAAATCAGGCTTCGTAGCCATTTTAGGACGTCCTAACGTCGGGAAGTCAACTTTTTTGAATCATGTCATGGGGCAAAAGATTGCCATCATGAGTGATAAGGCGCAAACAACGCGTAATAAAATCATGGGAATTTATACCACTGATAAAGAACAAATTGTCTTTATCGATACTCCAGGAATTCACAAACCAAAGACAGCCCTTGGAGACTTCATGGTGGAGTCAGCCTATAGCACTCTTCGTGAAGTGGATACCGTGCTTTTTATGGTTCCTGCAGATGAGCCACGTGGCAAGGGTGACGATATGATCATCGAACGTCTCAAGGCCGCTAAAGTACCAGTCATTCTCGTGGTAAACAAGATTGACAAGGTGCACCCAGACCAACTTTTGGCTCAAATCGATGATTTCCGTAATCAGATGGACTTTAAGGAAATTGTACCGATTTCAGCTCTACAAGGAAATAATGTTTCGCATTTGATCGATATTTTGAGCGAAAACTTAGAAGAAGGTTTCCAATATTTCCCGTCAGATCAAATCACCGATCACCCAGAACGTTTTCTAGTATCAGAGATGATTCGTGAAAAAGTGTTACACTTAACGCGTGAGGAAATTCCACACTCAGTTGCAGTAGTGGTTGATTCTATGAAACGAGACGAAGAGACCGACAAGGTTCATATCCGAGCAACCATTATGGTCGAGCGTGACAGCCAAAAAGGGATTATCATCGGTAAAGGCGGTGCCATGCTCAAGAAAATTGGAACCATGGCTCGTAAAGATATCGAACTCATGTTAGGAGACAAGGTCTTCCTAGAAACATGGGTCAAGGTTAAGAAAAATTGGCGCGATAAGAAATTAGATCTTGCCGATTTTGGTTACAACGAAAAAGAATATTAAGAAGAGGTGGGCAGGAGCCTGCTTCTTGTTTTTAGAGAAGGAGAAGCTATGCCTGAATTACCAGAAGTTGAGACTGTCCGACGTGGTCTGGAAAAATTAATTCTGGGGAAGAAGATTTCAAACATTGACATTCGTTACTCCAAGATGATTAAAACTGATTTGGATGAATTTCAAAAGGAAATGCCTGGTCAAGTCATTCAAACAATGGGACGTCGTGGCAAGTATCTGCTTTTCTATTTATCCGACAAAGTTCTAATCTCTCATTTGAGAATGGAAGGTAAGTATTTTTATTACCCAGACCAAGTTCCAGAACGTAAACACGCCCATGTGTTGATTCATTTTGAGGATGGCGGGACTTTAGTCTATGAGGATGTCCGTAAATTTGGTACCTTGGAACTGTTAGCACCCGAACTCTTGGATTCTTACTTTATTTCAAAAAAACTTGGTCCGGAACCGACTGAGAAGGATTTTGATTTAGGGAGTTTTAAACTAGCCTTGAAAAAATCTAAAAAACCAATCAAATCGCATCTTCTCGACCAGACTTTGGTTGCAGGATTGGGAAATATCTATGTTGATGAAGTTCTTTGGAGAGCGAAAGTCCATCCTTCTAGAACCTCTAATAGTTTAACAGCACAAGAGGCTAGAAAAGTACATGATGAAACGATCAATGTTTTAGGTCAGGCGGTTGAAAAGGGTGGTTCAACAATTCGCACTTATACCAATGCATTTGGAGAAGATGGCACCATGCAGGAATTCCATCAGGTATACGACAAGGCAGGTCAAGCTTGTTCGCGTTGTGAAACCATCATCGAAAAAATTCAATTAGGTGGTCGTGGGACCCACTTTTGTCCTAAGTGTCAAAGGAGGAAGTGATGGGAAAAATAATCGGAATCACTGGGGGTATTGCGTCAGGTAAGTCCACTGTCACAGAATTTTTAAGACAAAAAGGGTTTCAAGTTGTAGATGCAGATGCAGTCGTCCACCAACTACAAAAACCTGGTGGACGATTATTTCAGATTTTAGTGGAGCATTTTGGGGAGAAAATCCTTCTTGAAAATGGTGAACTGAATCGCCCCTTACTTGCTAGCCTTATTTTCTCAAATCTTGAAGAGCAAGAATGGTCTAAGAGAACCCAAGGTGAGATTATTCGTGAGGAGTTAGCTGCATTACGAAATCAGTTTGCTCAGACAGAAGCTCTCTTTTTCATGGATATTCCCCTGCTTTTTGAGCAGAACTATGCTTCATGGTTCGACGAAACTTGGCTAATCTATGTAAATCGCGATATTCAATTAGAGCGATTAATGAAACGGGACCAAATTTCAAAAGAAGCAGCCGAATCCCGTTTAAACTCTCAATGGCCTTTAGAAAGAAAAATTAGTCTGGCTAGTCACAGTCTAGACAATAATGGAAATCAAGAACAGTTGATAGCTCAAGTAGTTCAGTTGTTTGAAGAAATGTGTCTATAAATTAACATTGTTAGGAAGGAGAATTTTGGTATTGTTTGCTCAAATCATCTTAGATTGAAATAGTATCAAATACAAAAAATCTAGTGCGTGTAAAAATTAATCTAAAATGCTCCTCTTGTGGCAGCATGAATTATCTAACCAGTAAGAACTCCAAAACACATCCAGATAAGATTGAAGTCTTAAAGTATTGTCCCAAAGAAAGAAAAGTGACTCTACATCTTGAATCTAAGTAGAAATTATGGTAGAATAATAGGGATTTTAAGGAGTTTGATATGTATAACCTATTATTAACCATTTTATTAGTATTATCTGTTGTGATTGTGATTGCAATTTTTATGCAACCAACTAAAAATCAATCTAGCAATGTATTCGATGCCAGTTCAGGTGATTTGTTTGAACGTAGCAAAGCGCGTGGTTTTGAAGCCGTAATGCAACGTTTGACAGGAATCTTGGTCTTTTTCTGGCTAGCTATTGCCTTAGCATTGACGGTATTATCAAGTAGATAAGAAAATAATGGGCGAGACTAGGTCTTAGCCTATTTTTGTTTTTAAAGACATAAGGTTTTACACCGAAAATAATTTAACAATGTAGAAAGAAAACATGAAAGATAGAATAAAAGAATATTTAAAAGAAAAGGGACGAGTCACTGTAAATGACTTGGCTCAAGCTCTTGGAAAGGATGGTTCCAAGGACTTTCGAGAGCTCATTAAAACCTTGTCCCTAATGGAGAGAAAGCACCAAATTCGCTTTGAAGAAGATGGTAGTCTCACCTTGGACCAAAAGAAGAAACACGAGATTACTCTTAAAGGAACTTTTCATGCCCATAAAAATGGCTTCGGCTTTGTTAGTCTCGAAGGTGAGGAAGACGATCTTTTTGTAGGAAAAAATGATGTGAACTATGCCATTGATGGCGATACTGTTGAAATTGTAATCAAGAAGGTTGCGGATCGCCAAAGAGGAACTGCAGCTGAAGCAAAGATTATCGATATTTTAGAACACAGTTTGACGACGGTTGTTGGTCAAATCGTTCTTGATGAGGAAAAACCCAAGTATGCAGGTTACATCCGTTCAAAAAATCAAAAGATTAGTCAACCAATCTACGTTAAGAAGCCAGCTATTCAATTAGACGGTACAGAAGTTCTCAAGGTCTTTATCGATAAGTACCCAAGTAAGAAACACGATTTTTTTGTCGCTAGTGTGCTAGATGTGGTTGGACATTCTACAGATGCAGGGATTGATGTTCTTGAGGTCTTGGAATCAATGGACATTGTATCTGAGTTTCCAGAGACTGTTCTCAAAGAGGCAGAAAATGTGCCAGACGCTCCATCAGAGAAAGATCTGGAAGGTCGTCTAGACTTAAGAGATGAAATTACCTTTACCATTGATGGGGCTGATGCCAAGGACTTGGACGACGCTGTTCACATCAAACCATTGAAAAATGGAAATATCGAACTAGGTGTTCATATTGCCGATGTCTCCTACTATGTGACCGAGGGATCTGCTCTAGACAAGGAAGCTCTTAATCGTGCGACCTCTGTCTATGTGACAGACCGTGTAGTTCCAATGCTACCAGAGCGCCTCTCAAACGGTATCTGTTCTCTTAACCCTCAAGTGGACCGCTTGACTCAATCTGCTATTATGGAGATTGATAAAAATGGTCGTGTTCGTAATTATACGATTACTCAGACTGTTATCAAGACAAGTTTCCGTATGACCTATAGTGATGTCAATGACATTCTAGCTGGTGACGAGGAGAAGAGTCAAGACTATAAGAAAATTGTTCCTAGTATCGAACTTATGGCCAAGCTCCATGAGACTTTGGAAAGTATGCGAATCAAGCGTGGTGCTTTAAATTTTGATACCAATGAAGCTAAGATTTTGGTAGATAAAAAAGGGAAACCTGTCGATATCGTACTTCGTCATCGTGGTGTTGCTGAACGTATGATTGAGTCCTTTATGTTGATTGCCAACGAAACAGTTGCCGAGCACTTCAGCAAGCTTGATTTACCTTTTATCTATCGTATCCATGAGGAACCTAAAGCTGAAAAAGTTCAGAAATTTATTGATTACGCTTCAAGTTTTGGATTGCGTATCTATGGAACTGCCAGTGAGATAAGCCAGGAAGCCCTTCAAGACATCATGAGTGCTGTTGAAGGCGAGCCATATGCGGATGTATTGTCCATGATGCTTCTGCGTTCGATGCAGCAGGCTCGTTATTCTGAGCATAATCACGGTCACTATGGATTAGCTGCAGACTACTACACTCACTTTACCAGCCCCATTCGTCGTTATCCTGACCTTCTTGTTCATCGTATGATTCGTGACTATGGACGTTCTAAGGATGTAGCAGAGCATTTTGAACAGGTCATTCCTGAGATTGCCACCCAGTCTTCCAACCGGGAGCGCCGTGCTATCGAGGCAGAGCGTGAAGTCGAAGCCATGAAAAAAGCTGAATACATGGAAGAGTACGTTGGTGAAGAATATGATGCAGTTGTTTCAAGTATTGTTAAATTTGGTCTTTTTGTTGAATTGCCAAATACAGTCGAAGGGTTAATTCACATCACAAATCTGCCTGAGTTTTATCATTTTAACGAACGTGATTTAACTCTTCGTGGGGAGAAATCAGGAATTACTTTCCGAGTGGGACAACAGATACGTATTCGTGTCGAAAGAGCCGATAAGATGACTGGTGAGATCGATTTCTCCTTTATTCCAAGTGAATTTGATGTCATTGAAAAAGGTTTGAAAGACTCTGGTCGTAAGGATAGAGGGCGTCGTTCGGATAAGAAAGAAGATAAGAGAAAATCTAGTCGCTTAGGTGATAAGCGCAAGCATTCTCTAAAAGACAAGAAGAAAAAGAGCAAGAAACCTTTTTATAAGGAAGTAGCAAAGAAAGGAGCTAAGCATGGCAAAGGGCGAGGGAAAGGTCGTCGCGCAAAATAAAAAAGCGCACCACGACTATACAATCGTAGATACGCTAGAAGCAGGAATGGTACTGACAGGAACTGAAATTAAAAGTGTTCGAGCTGCTCGCATCAATCTTAAGGATGGATTTGCCCAAGTAAAAAATGGGGAAGTTTGGCTGAGCAACGTGCATATTGCACCCTATGAAGAAGGAAATATCTGGAATCAGGAACCCGAACGTCGTCGTAAACTTCTCCTTCATAAAAAACAAATCCAGAAATTGGAGCAAGAAACCAAAGGGACAGGGATGACCTTGGTTCCTCTTAAAGTTTATATTAAAGATGGCTATGCCAAGTTACTTTTAGGATTAGCAAAAGGGAAACACGACTATGACAAACGTGAATCAATTAAACGTCGTGAGCAAGATCGTGATATTGCGCGTGTTATGAAAGCTGTTAACCATCGATAGAAAGAGTGAAGAATATGGAAAAACTAGTTGCCTACAAACGCATGCCTGTCTGGAATAAAGACACCATGCCAGAGGCTGTTCAAAGAAAACACAATACTAAGGTCGGAACCTGGGGCAAGATTACCGTATTAAAAGGGACTCTAAAGTTTATTGAGTTGACTGAAGACGGGGAAGTTTTAGCCGAGCACTTTTTTGAAGCAGGTGCTGATAATCCTATGGCACAACCTCAAGCTTGGCACAGAGTAGAAGCTGCCACAGAAGATGTGGAATGGTACTTGGAATTTTATTGTAAAGCAGAGGATTATTTTCCAAAGAAATACAATACTAATCCAGTCCATTCGGAAGTTTTAGAAGCTATGGATACAGTAAAACCATGTAAGACACTAGACCTAGGATGTGGTCAAGGAAGAAATGCACTCTTTCTAGCTCAACATGGCTTTGATGTCACAGCTGTAGATCAAAATGAGCTATCTCTTGAAATCTTGCAAAGCATTGTGGAGCAAGAAGACCTAGAAATGCCTGTAGGTCTCTACGATATCAATTCAGCTAGCATTGGACAAACTTACGATTTTATCGTATCAACGGTTGTTCTGATGTTTTTACAAGCAGATCGCATTCCAGCTATTATCCGAAACATGCAAGAACAAACCTCAATTGGAGGTTACAATTTGATTGTGTGTGCTATGGATACAGAGGATTATCCTTGCTCAGTGAACTTCCCATTTACCTTTAAAGAAGGGGAATTGGCAGACTACTACAAGGATTGGGAGTTGGTCAAGTACAATGAAAATACTGGCCATCTCCACCGTCGTGATGAGAATGGCAATCGTATCCAACTACGTTTTGCGACCATGTTGGCTAAAAAAGTAAAATAAATGAATAAAAGGGATAGAGAGCAGTCGTTTTCTATTCCTTATTTGTTACCCTAATAAGAAAGGAAAATCTCAATTTATGCTATACTAGAAGTAGGAGAAGTCGATGAAATTAAACAGAATTGTGATAATTTTAAAACGATTCTGATCGACCACTATTCTTTCAGACTTTTTTGTCTAGGAGGTCTTAAGATGACTAGTCTTTTAATTGAACTATACGACCGTCAAACCATTGAGAAAAATGTCTACCAAGCTTTTGTCAGTGATTGTGATGAGATTTTATACCTTTCTACAAGAAAAATTGCTGAGGAAGAAAAGCTATCCTTGAAGCATTTTCTAATGGAACAAGTTCTACACTTAAAACAAGTACATTTTCGACAATTTCACCTAGAAAAAATCTGCCAGGAATTAGACGTGTTTACCAATGATTTTGAGTCAGTGACCATCGATGTTTTTGGTGGAGATAATCTATTAGCAATAGTTCTATATCAGTATGGTTTGGAGAAAGGTATTCCCATTATTGCTATGGATGTTGAACAAGGAAGGCGGTATTCCTGGGATAAGGGTAACATAAAGGATAAAGATTTAGCTATCCCAAGTTTATCCATTGAACAATTGATAGCTTTACGTGGTGGAAAAGTCCTTAAATCAAGAAGGCCTCAGCATTCTAATAAGCAAGTGCTAGCTATAAAAAAATTGGCCAAATATGCTATCGAAAATCCTGAAAAATGGTATCAGATTACCCAATTCTTTGCACTGGCAAAAACAAATGATTTTCACGCTGAAACAGCAAAAATTTTGGAGAGTAATGGAAAAATTTATTCTTACCCCAGTAGCTTAATTCCTTTGTTCACAAAAGCTAATTTATTGAAAGTAGAAGAGGAAACAACAGATACTGTCACTTATACATTCCCAACACCAGAAGCACATCTGTTATGTCGGACTAAAGGGCATATTTTAGAATTGTTTATCTATTTACTAGCCCTTGAGTCGGAGTATTTTGATGAATGTATGATTGGTACTGAAATTGACTGGAATGGGATTTTCCCTGAGGCTGACAATGTTCAAAATGAGATTGATGTTATTCTTCGTAAAGGTCACTCTGTAGTTTTCATTTCTTGTAAAATGACGGATCTAGCAGTTGAAGCTATTAACGAACTTGAAGTATATGCCAATCATTTTGCAGGTGATAATTGTTTGAAAATGATTGTTTGCTCTGGAAAAATCAATCCTGTTTATAGTCATCGTTGTCAGGAATATGGTGTAATGGTGATAAAGCAGGATCAAATACAGAATCTTATTCCCATTTTACGGAAATATATGAAGAACAAACGTAAATGATACTAGATGTTATAGTGAAGAAGAGTCTGGGATAATAGTTCTAGCCTCTCAATTGTCTTTGGATTGTCGAGCAAGACGCAGTGGTTGAGTGGGCTCTACTACGCTGATTTCATCAGCTTTTACAGCCCTACTCAACTGTGCGGAGGTGGGACGACGAAATCGAATTCTAACAAATTACTGATTTCTGTCCCACTCTCTTTTCTTATCCTTTTCGAATGAATTAGAAAAGGAGAGTTTATGTTTTTAGCTAGAGATAAAAAAGGTCATTTAATCAACGCGTTAGAGAATGAAGTAAAGAAACAAGCTTATTATTGTCCAGCTTGCGGAACGAGTGTTCGCTTGAAAAAAGGAAAAAATGTAAGAACTCATTTTGCGCATGAAAGTTTAAAAAGTTGTGATTTTTATCATGAGAACGAAGGTCCAGAGCATTTGGAGAATAAGGTGGCACTTTTTAATTGGGCTAAGAAAGATGCTGAAGTAGAAATGGAATATCCGATTCCTGAACTTAAGCAAATCGCAGATATCCTCATCAACAAACAATTAGCACTAGAAGTTCAGTGTAGTCCTATTTCTTGCGAACTTTTACGGGAGAGAAGCAATGGTTATCGAAGTTTGGGAATTCAAGTTCTTTGGCTACTGGGAGAAAAGCTCTGGCCTAAAGATCGACTAACTAAACTTCAAAGAGATTTTCTTTACTTTAGTAATAATATGGGATTTTATTTTTGGGAGTTAGACCATAAAAGACAAGTTTTGAGGCTCAAGTACCTCATTCACCAAGATTTGAAAGGGAAACTCCATTATCAGCTCAAGGAATTTTCTTATGGCAAAGGAAATCTCCTAGAAATTTTACGTAGTCCTTATCAGCAACAAGAGCTAACTGCTTTTTCGGTCGAACAGGACAAGAATATTTGTCATTACATTCAAAAACAACTCTATTATCAAAATCCCTATTGGATGAAACAACAAGCCCAAGCTTATTTAAGAGGAGAAAATCTTTTAAATCTAAAAATACAGGACTGGTATCCCCAAGTAAGGCCGATAGAACATGGTCATTTTTGTCAGATAAGTCAAAATCTATATGATTATTACCGCAACTTTCAGGCTTATTATGAACTGAATCCACAAAATCAGCAACAAAAGCTCTATCCACCTGCCTTTTATCAGCATTATTTCTCGAAAAATATGGTAAAATAGAAAGGATGGAGGAAATTTATGGTATTACAACGAAATGAAATCAATGAAAAAGATACATGGGATCTATCAACGATCTTTGAAACAGACCAAAAATGGGAAGAAGAATTAGCCCTATTAACTGAGGATACAAAAGAAGCAGCTAGTCTTGAGGGACATCTTTTGGATAGCGCAAAAAGCCTTCTTAATATTACAGAGCGTTATTTGGATTTGAGTCGTCGTCTTGAAAAACTCTATGTCTACGCTCATATGAAAAACGACCAGGATACACGAGTTGCTAAATATCAAGAATACTATGCAAAAGCAATGACTCTTTATAGTCAACTCGACCAGGTATTCTCTTTCTATGAGCCAGAATTTATGGCAATTACTGAAGAGCAGTATCAAAACTTTTTAGCAGAAGAACCAAAACTCCAGCCTTATAAACACTTCTTTGATAAACTCTTGCAAAATAAGGAACATGTCCTTTCACAACGTGAAGAAGAGTTGTTAGCAGGTGCTGGTGAAATCTTCGGGGCAGCTAGTGAAACCTTTGCTATCTTAGATAATGCAGATATCGTCTTTCCATTTGTTAAAGATGAAGATGGAAATGAAGTGCAGTTGTCACATGGTGTCTATATGCGCTTAGTAGAATCTAAGAACCGTGAAGTTCGTCGTGGTGCATATGAAGCACTATACTCTACCTATGAGCAATATCAACATACCTACGCTAAAACCTTGCAGACAAATGTAAAAGTACAAAACTACCGTGCAAAAGTTCGGAACTACAAGAGTGCGCGTGAAGCTGCTCTTGCGGCCAACTTTGTTCCAGAAAGTGTCTATGACAACTTAGTATCTGCTGTTCGTAAGCATTTGCCATTATTGCATCGTTATCTCTCACTTCGTTCAAAAATATTGGGTATTCCAGACCTTAAAATGTACGATGTCTATACACCACTGTCTTCAGTAGAATACAGCTTTACTTATGAGGAAGCCTTGAAGAAGGCAGAGGAAGCTTTGGCTGTTCTTGGTGAGGATTACTTGAGTCGTGTTAAACGCGCCTTTAGCGAACGTTGGATTGATGTGTATGAAAACCAAGGCAAGCGTTCAGGTGCATACTCTGGTGGTTCTTATGATACCAACGCCTTCATGCTTCTTAACTGGCAAGATAACTTAGACAATCTCTTTACTCTTGTACATGAGACAGGTCATAGTATGCATTCTAGCTACACGCGTGAAACCCAGCCTTATGTATATGGAGATTACTCAATCTTCTTGGCAGAAATTGCTTCAACAACCAATGAAAATATCCTAACTGAAAAATTATTGCAAGAAGTTCAAGATGACGCAACACGCTTCGCTATTCTCAATAACTTCTTGGATGGTTTCCGTGGAACAGTGTTCCGCCAAACTCAATTTGCTGAATTTGAACATGCTATTCATCAAGCCGATCAAAATGGTGAAGTCTTGACAAGCGAGTTCTTAAACAATCTCTATGCTGACTTGAACCAAGAATATTATGGTTTGAGCAAGGAAGACAATCCTCAAATTCAGTACGAGTGGACTCGTATCCCTCATTTCTACTATAATTACTATGTATATCAATATTCAACAGGCTTTGCAGCAGCTTCGGCCTTGGCTGAAAAGATTGTTCACGGTAGTCAAGATGATCGTGACCGTTATATTGATTACCTCAAGGCTGGGAAGTCAGACTATCCTCTAAATATCATGCGAAAAGCTGGTGTTGATATGGAAAAAGAAGACTATCTTAATGATGCCTTTGCAGTCTTTGAACGCCGTTTGGATGAGTTCGAAGCCCTTGTTGAAAAATTAGGATTAGCATAAAATGGTTGAGTCATACAGTAAAAATGCTAACCATAACATGCGACGGCCTGTTGTTAAGGACGAGATTGTGGAATTTATGCGCCACAGACAAGAGCAGGTGACTGGTTCTTTAAAAGAACTAGAAAACTTTGCTCGCAAGGAGAATATTCCTATCATTCCTCATGAAACAGTCGCTTATTTCCGTTTCCTAATGGAAACAATTCAACCAAAGAATATTTTAGAAATTGGAACGGCAATTGGATTTTCAGCTCTTTTAATGGCAAATCATGCTCCAAATGCAAAAATAACAACCATTGACAGAAATCCTGAAATGATTGGTTTTGCCAAGGAAAATTTCGCCAAGTTTGATAATCGCCAACAAATCACTCTTTTGGAAGGCGATGCGGTAGACGTTTTGTCAATATTGACAGAGACCTATGATTTTGTTTTTATGGATTCTGCTAAGTCCAAATACATCATCTTTCTACCAGAAATACTCAAACACCTTGAGGTTGGTGGAGTAGTTGTCTTGGATGATATTTTCCAAGGTGGAGATATTGCTAAGGATATTATGGAAGTCCGACGTGGACAACGGACGATTTATCGGGGCTTGCAACGACTCTTTGATGCGACTTTGGACAATCCAGGATTAACAGCTAGTCTAGTTCCTCTTGGAGATGGAATCTTGATGCTAAGAAAGAATCAAGCAGAAATAGAACTGCCTGATGTTGATTAATTTCAGATATTTTTAAGACAATTTAGTAAAATAGATAAGGTAAACATTTATCTAGTGTATAAAAAGGAGTAAACATGAAGAAAAAATTATTGGCTGGTGCCATCACTTTGTTATCAGTAGCTACATTGGCTGCTTGTTCAAATAGCTCTCAAGGAGCTGACCTCATCAGTATGAAGGGTGATGTCATCACTGAGCACCAATTTTATGAAGAAGTGAAAAACAACCCAACTGCTCAACAAATTTTGCTCAATATGACAATCCAAAAAGTTTTTGAAAAACAATATGGATCTGAAGTAAGTGACAAAGAAGTAGAAGATGCGGTAGCAGAAGAGCAAAAAAGATATGGTGATAGCTATCAAATCGTTCTTTCTCGTGCTGGTATGACAGCAGAAAGCCGTAAAGCTCAAATTCGTACAAGTAAACTAGTTGAATATGCTGTTAAGAAAGCTGCAGAAGCTGAATTGACAGATGAGAACTACAAAAAAGCTTACGATGAGTACACACCAGAAGTAACTGCTCAAGTGATTAAACTTGACAGTGAAGATAAGGCTAAAGAAGTACTTGCTAAAGCACAAGAATCTGGAGCTGATTTTGCACAATTGGCTAAGGATAATTCAACTGACGAAAAGACAAAAGCAAATGGTGGTGAAATCACCTTCGACTCTGCATCAACAGAATTGCCAGACGTTGTTAAAAAAGCAGCCTTTGCCCTTAATGTTGATGGAATCTCAGATGTGATCACAGCTCCAGGTACACAAGCTTATTCAAACAGTTTCTATATTGTGAAATTGATCAAGAAAACAGAAAAATCTTCTAACTGGGAAGATTATAAAGAAAAATTGAAGACAGTTATCTTGACTCAAAAACAAAATGATGCTACTTTTGTTCAAGGTGTAATTAGTAAAGAGTTGCAGGCGGCAAATATCAAGGTTAAAGATCAAGCCTTCCAAAATATCTTTACTCAGTACATTCAAAGTGATACAACAACTCAAACGACAACTACATCAGCAGCAACTGAAACGACCACAACTGCAGCTGAAACGACAACAACATCTTCAAACTAAAGATGAAAACTCTATCTTTCTACTCTTGAAAGGTAGAGTTTTTTTGGAGTTTTCTTAGCTAAAAGCCCAAAATATAAATAAATGTTTGTGAATTCTAAAAGCTTAAATTCTAGGCTTTAACGGATAAGAGTTTTTTTCTAGTCTAAAAAGTGGTATAATAGCATGTAAAACTAGAATTAATAGAAAATTAAAAATTTAGTAGATGGTGAAATATGAAAATTAGTAAAAGGCACCTGTTGAATTACTCTATTTTAGTGCCCTATATTCTCTTATCCGTTCTGGGATTGATAGTGGTATATTCGACAACGAGTGCATCCTTGATTCAGGAGGGTAAGAGCGCCTTTCAATTGGTTCGAAATCAGGGCTTATTTTGGATCGTTAGTTTGTTGCTTATTGCAGTAATCTATAAGCTGAAACTTGGTTTTCTTCGAAACGAACGTTTGTTATTTATCGTTATGTTTGCTGAGTTAGTGTTACTAGCTTTAGCACGTTTGATTGGGATTCCCATCAATGGTGCTTACGGTTGGATCAAAGTAGGACCTATTACTGTTCAGCCTGCGGAATACTTGAAAATTATCATCATTTGGTACTTGGCTCAACGCTTTTCAAAACAACAAGAAGAAATTGCCGTTTATGATTTCCAAGTATTAACTCAAAACCAATGGTTTCCTAGAGCGTTTAACGATTGGCGATTTGTCCTTCTAGTCATGATTGGTAGTTTGGCTATTTTCCCTGACCTTGGAAATGCTACAATTCTCTTTTTGGTAGCATTGTTGATGTACTCAATTAGTGGGATAGCTCACCGATGGTTTGCAACTATTCTTGGAGTATTGACCAGTTTATCCTTTGTTTCTCTAACAACCATTAAGCTTGTTGGTGTTGATAAGTTTTCTAAGATTCCAGTATTTGGATACGTAGCTAAACGATTCAGTGCTTTCTTTAATCCATTTGATGATGTCGCTGGTGCAGGACACCAGTTGGCAAATTCATACTATGCTATGGTAAATGGAGGATGGTTTGGGCTAGGATTAGGAAACTCTATCGAAAAACGAGGCTATCTACCTGAGGCACACACGGACTTTGTTTTCTCTATTGTGATTGAAGAGTTTGGATTTGTCGGTGCCAGTCTTATTTTAGCTCTATTATTCTTCCTAATTCTTCGTATTATTTTAGTGGGGGTACGAGCAAAAGATCCGTTCAACTCTATGGTAGCAATCGGTATTGGTGGAATGATTTTAATTCAGGTATTCGTTAATATCGGAGGGATTTCAGGATTGATCCCTTCAACAGGTGTAACCTTCCCATTCCTTTCACAAGGGGGGAATAGTCTCCTGGTTCTATCAGTAGCTATCGCCTTTGTGTTAAATATCGATGCTAGTGAAAAACGTGCAAAACTCTACAGCGAATATGAAGCACAACTCTAAGAAAATGTGACAAGGAGAAAAATATGTCTCTTCAAAAACTAGAAAATAACAGAAACAAAACTGTAGTCCAAGAAGAAGTTCAAATCTTGACAGATTTACTTGAAGATATCACGAAAAATATGCTTCCTGCTGAGACTTTTGACAAGATTATGCAGTTGAAGAAGCTATCATCAAATCTAGACTATCAAGGACTAGATAAGGTAGTGAGAAGTCTTTCAAATGATGAAATGGTCTACATCTCCAGATATTTCTCTATTTTACCACTTTTGATTAACATCTCCGAAGACGTAGACTTAGCTTATGAGATTAACCATCTAAACAATATTGATCAAGATTATCTTGGTAAATTGTCAACAACCATTGAAATGGTTGCTGAAAAAGAAAATGCGGCTGAAATTCTAGAACATCTGAACGTGGTGCCAGTATTAACAGCCCATCCAACTCAGGTTCAACGTAAGAGTATGCTGGACTTGACTAATCATATCCATAATCTCTTGCGTAAATACCGTGACGTGAGAATGGGGCTTATTAACAAAGAAAAATGGCACAATGATCTTCGTCGCTACATTGAGATTATCATGCAGACGGATATGATTCGTGAGAAGAAACTAAAAGTAACGAATGAAATCACAAACGTGATGGAATATTACAATAGTTCTTTCCTACAAGCTGTACCAAATCTAATGTTAGAGTATAAGCGTCTTGCAAAAGAGCAGGGAATTGACCTAAAACAAGCAAAACCTATCACCATGGGAATGTGGATTGGTGGAGACCGTGATGGCAATCCATTTGTAACTGCTGAAACACTCATGCGTTCGGCTACCATTCAAAGTGAAGTGATCTTAAACTACTACATCAGTAAGATTTCTAGTCTCTACCGTACTTTCTCTCTTTCTACTAATTTATCTAAGACAAGCAAGGCTGTTGAAGAAATGGCTGCTCAATCTAGTGATACATCTGTTTTCCGTGAGAAAGAACCTTATCGTCGGGCTTTTCACTTTATTCAATCAAAATTAATTCAAACTCTCTTAAATTTGAAAGAGTGGGCTCTTGTCGGCTCATCAGCAGATGAACGCCATCATATTGAACGACTCTTTGGAACTCAAGGACATCAACAAGGAGTGGTTACTGACTATATTAGTAATCGTCTCTCAGGAGCCATTCAAGAATTGGCTGAAGATCGTCCTCCTTACTACGAAACAATTGAAGAATTTAAACAAGACTTAGCTATCATTAAAGATTCATTGCTTGAAAATAAGGCAGAAGCCTTGCTTACTGGAGAGTTTGCTGAGCTTTTGGAGGCTGTTGAAGTCTTTGGTTTCTTCTTGGCATCTATCGATATGCGCCAAGACTCAAGTGTTCATGAAGCCTGTGTTGCTGAATTGTTAGCATCTGCTGGAATTAATGACCATTATAGCGATCTTTCAGAAGATGAGAAGTGCGAGTTGCTTTTACATGAACTATTAGAAGACCCTCGAATCTTGTCAGCTACTCATGCTGAAAAGTCTGAACTTCTTGAAAAAGAATTAGCCATTTTCCAAACTGCACGTGAATTAAAAGATCGTTTGGGAGAAGACGTCATTCGTCAAACGATTATTTCTCATGCCACCAGCGTGTCTGATATGTTAGAATTGGCGATTATGCTGAAAGAAGTCGGTCTTGTAGATGCTGAAAAAGCACGTGTTCAAATCGTTCCTCTCTTTGAAACAATTGAGGATTTGGATCATTCCGAAGAGACTATGAGAAAGTATTTCTCTTTACCGCTTGCTAAGAAGTGGATTACTTCAAAAGATAATTATCAAGAAATCATGCTAGGTTACTCTGATAGTAACAAGGATGGTGGTTATCTATCATCTTGTTGGACTCTATACAAAGCTCAACAACAATTAACCGCTATCGGTGATGAATTTGGAGTCAAAGTAACCTTCTTCCACGGTCGTGGTGGGACTGTTGGTCGTGGTGGTGGCCCTACTTATGACGCCATTGCTTCTCAACCACTCAAATCAATCAAGGACCGGATTCGATTAACTGAACAAGGTGAAGTTATCGGAAATAAATACGGAAACAAGGATGCAGCCTACTATAACTTGGAAATGTTGGTATCAGCGGCTATCAACCGTATGATTACACAGAAGAAGAGTGACACTAATACTTCAAACCGTTACGAAGCCATCATGGACCATGTAGTCAGTCGTAGCTATAATATCTACCGTGAACTAGTATTTGGAAATGATCATTTCTACGATTATTTCTTTGAATCTAGTCCAATCAAGAATATCTCAAGCTTTAATATTGGTTCTCGTCCAGCAGCACGTAAAACAATCACTGAAATTGGTGGTCTACGTGCCATTCCTTGGGTATTCTCATGGTCACAAAGTCGTGTCATGTTCCCAGGTTGGTATGGTGTTGGTTCAAGCTTCAAGGAATTTATTGATCAAGATCCAAAAAATATTGAATACCTTCGTGACATGTATCAGAACTGGCCTTTCTTCCAGTCGCTACTATCAAACGTTGACATGGTTCTATCAAAATCAAATATGAATATTGCTTTTGAATATGCTAAACTTTGTGAAAGTGAAGAAGTACAAGCAATCTACTATACTATTTTGGATGAATGGCAATTGACTAAGAATGTTATCCTGGCTATCGAAGGTCATGAAGAACTCTTGGCAGAAAACACTTATTTGAAAGATAGTCTGAATTACCGCATGCCTTATTTCAATGTTCTTAACTATATTCAGTTAGAGTTGATTAAGCGTCAACGTCGCGGAGAGTTGTCCTCACATGAGGAAAGATTGATTCATACGACCATTAACGGAATTGCTACAGGATTACGTAATTCAGGTTAATACAAGCAATATTTTCCAAAAACCGTAGGAATTTTCATAATTTTTTAAAAGAATTCATGAAAATCCTTGACAAGTTTTAGTAAAATGATATAATTTAAGCATTCAGAAAGTAATCATCGAATTTTTTTAGCGAGTCTGTGGTTGGTGGAAACAGATAGAAGAAGATGATGAAATTGGGCTGGATGTTATTAAGAATTTGAAATCATAAGAATTCGGTGAGCACACCTTATAGTGCAACTCGTGAAGCGAGTAAGAGCGATAGGAAAATTCCTATAATTGAGGTGGCACCGCGCATCGACGTCCTCACACAAGTTTTTTGTGTGAGGACTTTTTCTATGGGGAGGAAAAAATGATGGAAATCAAACGATGGCGACGCTTGGTAAAGTTATATTGAAAGTGACATGAACATTACGAAGTTTAAGTGAAATAAGGAGAAATAGATATGAATAAACGTTTAATTGGTATTATTGCAGCACTAGCACTTGTAGTTGGAGGAAGCTTGGTCTACTCTAACTTAACGAAACAAGATACTAAAACCGAGACAGCTAACAAAACAGCTAAGGTTGGTGTTCTACAGTTCGTCAGTCACCCATCACTCGACTTGATTTACCAAGGTATCCAAGATGGACTTGCTGAAGAAGGCTATAAAGGTGATCAAGTTAAAATCGACTTTATGAACTCAGAAGGTGACCAAAGTAAGGTTGCCACAATGAGTAAACAATTGGTGTCAAATGGAAATGATGTTGTTGTCGGAATTGCGACACCTGCAGCTCAGGGTCTAGCAAGTGCAACAAAAGACCTTCCTGTTATCATGGCAGCTATTACAGACCCAGTTGGAGCTAACCTTGTACAAAACTTGGAAAAACCAGGTGGAAACATCACAGGGGTATCTGACCATAACCCTGCTGAACAACAGGTTGAATTGATTAAAACATTGACTCCTGATGTCAAGACAGTTGGAGCTCTTTACTCAAGTAGCGAAGATAACTCAAAATCACAAGTCGAAGAATTCAAAGCTTACGCTGAAAAAGCTGGTTTGAAAGTAGAGACTTTTGCAGTTCCTTCAACTAACGAAATTGCTTCTACAGTAAACGTTATGACTGGTAAAGTAGATGCAATCTGGGTTCCAATTGACAACACAATCGCATCTGCGTTCTCAACTGTAGTATCAAGCAACCAAACAGCTAAAAAACCAATCTACCCAAGTGCGACTGCCATGGTAGAAGCAGGTGGTTTGGCATCAGTGGTTGTTGATCAACACGATCTTGGTGTTGCTACCGGTAAGATGATTGCCAAAGTCTTGAAGGGTGAAAAACCTGCAGATACACCAGTTAATGTCTTCTCAACTGGTAAATCAGTTATCAATAAAAAAGTGGCTCAAGAACTTGGAATCACTATACCTGAATCAGTTCTTAAAGAAGCTGGTCAAGTAATCGAATAAGAATAAAGGAGGAGTTGGAGACATCTCCTCCAATTTTTAAAAGAAGGAAATGAATGTAACATGATAGTATCGATTATTTCACAAGGATTTGTCTGGGCTATTCTAGGTTTGGGAATCTTTATGACCTTTCGAATCCTCAACTTTCCAGATATGACAACCGAGGGTTCCTTCCCGCTTGGAGGAGCGGTAGCAGTAACTCTAATTACACAAGGTGTCAATCCTTTTCTTGCTACCTTAGTAGCTGTTGGAGCAGGCTGTCTTGCAGGTTTAGCGACTGGTCTTCTTTATACGAAAGGAAAGATTCCAACACTCTTGTCTGGTATTTTGGTGATGACTTCTTGCCATTCTATCATGCTCATGATTATGGGACGGGCAAACCTTGGGCTCTTAGGAACTAAACAAATCCAGGACGTTCTTCCTTTCTCATCTGAGGTTAATCAATTATTTACAGGTTTGATTTTTGTGACTTTGGTTATCCTTCTTATGCTTTTCTTCCTAGATACTAAATTGGGACAAGCTTATATCGCAACAGGAGATAATCCAGATATGGCTCGTAGTTTTGGTATCAATACTGGACGTATGGAGTTGATGGGCTTGGTCTTGTCAAATGGTGTGATTGCACTAGCTGGCGCTCTTATCGCTCAACAAGAAGGCTATGCAGATGTTTCTCGTGGTATCGGGGTTATCGTAGTTGGGCTTGCTAGCTTGATTATCGGTGAAGTACTCTTTAAGAGTCTTACATTAGCAGAACGTCTGGTTACTATTGTTGTTGGTTCTATTAGTTACCAATTCTTGGTATGGGGAGTCATTGCTCTTGGCTTTAATACTAGCTACCTCCGTCTATACAGTGCTCTTATCCTAGCAACTTGTCTAGTCATTCCAACCCTTAAGGATAAATACTTGAAAGGAGTCAAGTTAAGCAAATGACAGCGATTGTAGAATTAAAAAATGCCACAAAAATTGTGAAAAATGGATTTGATGAAGAAAAGATTATCCTAAACGATGTTTCGCTTGATATTTATGAACATGACTTCATCACAATCTTGGGTGGAAATGGTGCAGGAAAATCAACACTCTTTAATAGCATTGCAGGAACTTTACCTTTAACTAGTGGGACTATCCGTATTATGGGAGAAGATGTGACTCATTTCAGCCCTGAAAAACGTGCTAAGTACCTTTCTCGTGTCTTTCAGGATCCTAAGATGGGAACTGCCCCTCGTATGACGGTTGCAGAAAATCTCTTGATTGCTAAGTTTCGTGGTGAAAAACGTGGACTTTTTCCAAGAAGACTCTCAGCTTACAAGGAAGAATTTCAAGCAACCATTGAGAAAGTCGGAAATGGTCTAGAAAAACACTTGGATACACCGATTGAATTCTTGTCAGGTGGACAAAGACAGGCCTTGAGCCTCTTGATGGCAACCTTGAAACGTCCTGAACTCCTTTTGTTGGATGAACATACGGCAGCCCTTGACCCTAAGACAAGTGTAGCCTTGATGGAATTGACAGATGACTTTGTCAGCAAGGACCATCTAACAGCATTGATGATTACCCACCACATGGAAGATGCTCTCAAGTATGGAAATCGTCTCATTGTTATGAAGGAAGGACGAATCATCCAAGATTTGAACAAGGATGAAAAAGCTAAGATGAAGATTTCAGATTACTATCAGTTGTTTGAATAAGATTACTCATTTACAAAAAACTTAGAGATAAAATTTTATCTCTAAGTTTTTTGTTGAAGCAAAGAGAGATTTTTTATTTATATATTTTTTTCAATTTTAAGTAAATGTGTAATTTCCTAAAATTTTACTCTCGAAAATACCTATTTTCTATGAAATAGAAGCATGTAAAAGGTGTGAAATGGTTTACTTTTTTTCAGAAATAAGCTATACTATATAAAGTAAACTGTGATAAAATGGAGGTATTGTCTATGGTTGACAAGAGAGTCATCGAAGAAATCAAAAACAATACCAATATTGTCGAAATCATAGGAGAAGTGATTTCTTTACAAAAATCTGGACGGAACTTTTTGGGGCTCTGTCCTTTTCATGGTGAAAAGACCCCTTCCTTTAACGTGGTCGAAGATAAGCAATTTTATCACTGCTTTGGTTGCGGTCGTTCCGGAGACGTCTTTAAGTTTATAGAGGAGTATCAACAAGTAACTTTTGCGGATGCGGTAAGGATGTTGGGCGAACGTCTCGGAATGCACCTTGAAGCTCCTGCACATAACCCTGTTCCACACACGTCACCCCATCAAAATCTCTACGATATGCATGACAAGGCTGCACGTTTTTATCATGCAATCCTCATGACGACTAAAATGGGTGAGGAGGCGAGAAACTATCTCTATAAACGTGGCTTGACTGATGATGTCATTAAACACTTTATGATTGGTCTAGCTCCAGCAGAACGCTCTTATCTTTATCAGCGTTTAGCAGACGATTATAGTGAGAAGGACTTGCTGGATTCAGGTCTATTTTATCTATCTGAGAGTAACCAATTTTTTGATACTTTCCATAACCGGATTATATTTCCACTCTCAAACGACCAAGGAAAGGTAATTGCTTTCTCTGGACGGATTTGGCAAGAGACAGATTCTCAAACTGCCAAGTATAAAAATAGTCGAGCGACGGCGATTTTTAACAAGAGTTACGAATTATATCATTTGGATAGGGTAAAAAAAGGATCTGGAAAAGCTCCTGAAATGTATCTGATGGAAGGCTTTATGGATGTCATTGCTGCCTACCGTGCTGGTATTGAAAATGCAGTAGCTTCCATGGGAACGGCCTTGACTGCTGAACACGTCGAACATCTCAAACGCTTTACAAAAAAAGTGATTATCACTTATGACGGTGATAAGGCAGGACAAGCTGCAACTGCTAAAGCTTTGGACGAGCTTAAAGATCTACCTGTACAAGTAGTCCAGATTCCTGATGCAATGGATCCTGATGAGTATTTACAAAAGAATTCTCCAGAGGATTTGGCTTATCTTTTATCCAATACTCGAATCAGTCCGATTGAGTTTTATATCCATCATTACAAACCTAGTAATGGTGAAAATCTCCAAGCACAGATTGAGTTCATTGAGAAAATTGCACCTCTTATCGTCAAAGAACCTTCTATCACAGCCCAGAACACCTATATTCATTTGTTGACGGATCATTTACCATCTTTTGATTATCAACAAGTCGAGCACATTATCAATGAAAGTCGTGTCAGACAAAGACAAGAAAAAGTGAAGCAGGTTGTTAATCCGACACCAATTACTATGTCGGTTTCTAAACAATTGACGGCAGTCATGAGAGCTGAAGCACATATTCTTTATCGTATGATGGAGCACCCCCTTGTGTTGAATGATTATCGTTTGAGAGATGATTTTGTATTTGAAACTCCAGAGTTTCAGACCTTGTATGGACTCTTGATTGATAATGGTTCGATTTCTTCTGAAGACTTGGCAAATCAGACTAGAGAAGTGGAAAATGCTTGGTACCAAGTGTTAGCCTTGGATCTACCTTCTGAAATGTCTCCAGAAGAACTAAAGGAAGTGGAAGAGTCTCGTAATCGTGCTCTTCTAAATCAACAAAACTTGCAAATTAAAAAGAAAGTTCAGGAAGCTAGTCATGTAGGCGACACAGATACTGCTTTAGAAGAGCTTGAACGCTTAATTGCCCAAAAAAGAAGAATGGAGTAAGAATGGCAAAAAAACAAAAAGAAGTAACAACTTTTGATGTCCAAGTTGCAGAATTTATTCGTAACCATAAGAAAACTGGTACTGCGACAGATGATGAAATTAACAATGTCCTTGTAATTCCTTTTGCTCTTGATGTAGAAGGTATTGAGAACCTTTTGCAACGGATTCAAGATGCAGGTATTGCAATCACTGATAACGAAGGAAATCCGAGTGAACGTGTCTTAAGTACAGAGGAAGAACCAGAACTTAGCGATGAAGACTTAATTGGTTCAACATCTGCCAAAGTCAATGACCCTGTTCGTATGTACTTGAAGGAAATTGGTGTCGTACCTCTTCTTACTAACGAAGAAGAAAAAGAATTGGCTCTCGCTGTTGAAGCAGGAGATGTTGAAGCGAAACAACGTCTAGCAGAGGCTAACCTTCGTTTGGTAGTTTCTATTGCGAAACGTTATGTTGGACGCGGTATGCAATTCCTTGATTTAATCCAAGAAGGAAATATGGGATTAATGAAGGCCGTTGATAAGTTCGACTATTCAAAAGGATTCAAATTCTCAACTTATGCAACTTGGTGGATTCGTCAGGCTATTACGCGTGCCATTGCTGACCAAGCTCGTACCATCCGTATCCCAGTTCACATGGTAGAAACAATCAACAAGCTTGTTCGTGAGCAGCGTAACCTTCTTCAAGAATTGGGACAAGATCCTACTCCTGAGCAAATCGCTGAACGTATGGATATGACACCTGATAAGGTTCGTGAAATTTTAAAGATTGCGCAAGAACCAGTTTCTCTTGAAACACCTATTGGTGAAGAGGACGATAGTCATCTTGGTGACTTTATCGAAGATGAAGTGATTGAAAATCCGGTTGACTACACAACTCGTATTGTCTTGCGTGAGCAGTTGGATGAAGTTCTTGACACCTTGACTGACCGTGAAGAAAATGTTTTGCGTCTTCGTTTCGGTCTTGATGATGGTAAAATGCGTACTCTAGAAGATGTAGGTAAAGTCTTCAATGTCACTCGTGAGCGTATCCGTCAGATTGAGGCAAAAGCATTGAGAAAACTTCGCCAACCAAGTAGAAGCAAACCGCTTCGTGACTTTATCGAGGATTAAGATAGAGGAGACTGAATATGGCTTACACAGAAGAGCAAATTGAAAACATCAAAACACGGATTTTGACAGCTCTAGAAGAAGTTATCGACCCAGAATTAGGAATCGATATCGTCAACCTAGGTCTAATTTATGAGATTCGATTTGATGGTGATACCGGTGATACTGAGATTGATATGACCTTAACGACTATGGGTTGTCCATTAGCAGACCTCTTGACCGATCAAATTTATGATGCTATGACAGATGTACCAGAGGTTACTAACGTTGAAGTGAAATTAGTTTGGTATCCAGCTTGGACGGTTGAAAAAATGAGTCGCTATGCACGTATCGCTTTAGGTATTAAATAGAATGATATAAAAAAAGAAATAGTATAAGTGTTAGGAAATTCCCTAGCTTTTATGCTATCTCTTTTTTAATTTGCTGATTTTCTTTCAATAAAATGATATAATGGATAGTATGGAAAAAGAGAAATTACGCATCAACATGCTAAGTTCGAGTGAAAAGGTAGCAGGACAAGGTGTTTCTGGAGCTTACCGTGAACTTGTGCAACTTTTGAAACGTGATGCGAAAGACCAACTAATTGTAACGGAGAATCTTCCTGTAGAAGCTGATGTTACTCATTTTCATACAATCGACCTTCCTTATTATCTGTCAACTTTTCAAAAGAAGCGTTCAGGTCGTAGAATTGGTTATGTCCACTTCTTGCCTGACACCTTAGAAGGTAGTTTGAAGATTCCATTCTTTCTAAAAGGGATTGTTAAGCGCTACGTATTTTCTTTTTATGACCGTATGGAACACTTGGTTGTGGTTAATCCTACTTTTATCGAAGATTTGGTTGCAGCTGGTATTCCTCGTGAAAAGGTGACCTATATTCCTAACTTTGTTAACAAAGAAAAATGGCACCCACTTTCTGCAGAAAAAGTAAGTCAACTTCGACAAGATATGGGGTTGAGTGAAAATCAATTTGTAGTAGTAGGAGCTGGGCAGGTTCAGAAGCGCAAGGGAATCGATGATTTCATCACTCTTGCTGAGGAACTACCGGACATCACCTTTATTTGGGCTGGAGGCTTCTCATTTGGTGGGATTACAGATGGTTATGAACGCTATAAAAAAATCATGGATAATCCTCCAGAGAATCTGATTTTCCCTGGAATTGTTGAGCCAGAACGGATGAAAGAACTGTATGCTTTGGCAGATTTGTTCTTACTTCCTAGCTATAATGAGCTCTTTCCGATGACTATTCTAGAAGCTGCGAGTTGTGAAGCTCCCATTATGCTTCGGGACTTAGATCTTTATAAGGTTATTCTAGAAGGCAATTACAGACCAACCACCGATGTGGAAGAGATGAAACAAGCTATTATGGAATATAGAGAGCATCCAGAAGCTTTGAAAGAGTTAAAAGAAAAGGCCAAGGCTATTTCAAGAGAATACTCAGAGGAGCATCTCCTTGAAATATGGCTAAAATTCTATCGGGAGCAAGCGGCTTTAGGAAAAAAATGAGGTAGTATATGCGAATTGGATTATTTACAGATACTTATTTCCCACAGGTTTCGGGTGTTGCAACCAGTATTCGAACCTTAAAAACAGAGCTTGAAAAGCAAGGGCATGCAGTCTTTATCTTTACGACAACCGATAAGGATGTCAATCGTTATGAAGACTGGCAGATTATTCGTATCCCTAGTGTTCCTTTCTTTGCCTTTAAAGACCGTCGTTTCGCTTACCGTGGATTTACCAAAGCTCTTGAGATTGCAAAACAATACAAACTCGATATTATTCATACCCAAACCGAGTTTTCTCTTGGTTTATTGGGAATTTGGATTGCTCGAGAACTGAAAATTCCAGTCATTCATACATATCATACCCAGTACGAGGATTATGTTCACTATATTGCTAAGGGGATGTTGATTCGTCCAAGTATGGTCAAATATCTTGTTCGAGGTTTTTTGCATGACGTTGATGGAGTCATTTGTCCGAGTGAAATTGTACGCGATCTTTTATCTGACTATAAGGTAAAAGTTGAAAAGCGTGTTATTCCTACTGGGATTGAACTTGCCAAATTTGAACGCCCTGAGATTGGTCCTGAACACATTAGTGACTTAAGGGATAAACTAGGGATCCAACAAGACGAAAAGATGCTTCTAAGTCTTTCTCGAGTCTCTTATGAGAAGAATATTCAAGCAGTTCTTAAAGCTTTACCAGATGTCCTAAAAGAAGAACCAAATGTTAAACTGGTTGTAGCTGGAGATGGACCTTATTTAGACAATCTTAAGGAGCAAGCAGAAGATTTAAAAATTCAAGATTCTGTTATCTTTACAGGTATGATTCCGCCAAATGAGACGGCACTCTATTATAAGGCAGCTGATTTCTTCATATCGGCTTCTACAAGTGAGACTCAGGGATTGACTTATCTGGAAAGTTTAGCTAGTAAGACACCTGTTATTGCCCATGGGAATCCTTATTTGGATAATCTCATCAATGATAAAATGTTCGGAACCCTTTATTATGAGGAAAGGGACTTGGCAGGAGCGATTCTTGAGGCTTTACTTGCTACACCGTCAATGGATGAAAAACACTTGGCTGAAAAATTATATGAAATTTCTGCTGAGAATTTTGGTAGAAGAGTCCATGAATTTTATCTAGACGTCATTATTTCAAATAATTTTGCCAAAGAAACAGGGGCTGACGAACCTGTTACAAAACGTATTTTAAAGACAGTCTTCTATATTCCGCAACAGGCTGTTACTATGCCAGTTAAAGGTTCGAAGCGTATGCTTAAGGCATCTAGAAAACAATTAAGAAATTTAAGAAAATATTTAAATGATTAATCAAATCAAAGAAAGGAAATAAAAATATGCAAAAGAAATTTATGAGAAGTGGTAAAGATCAAAAAATCGGTGGTGTATGCGCTGGTTTAGCACATTATTTTGATATTGACCCTACAATCGTACGTGTTATTTGGGGAGTTTTGGCTTTCTGTTATGGCGCAGGACTTATTGCTTACTTGATCTTGTGGGCAATCGCTCCTGTATCTGATGAGTATTAATATTAGAGTATTAGAGTAAAGGAGAAAACATGGCATTCGGTGATAATGGTAAACGTAAAAAAACATTCTTTGAAAAACTTACAATGTTTGTCGTATTAATCATGTTGTTTGTTACTTTAGCCGGTATTTTTGCGACTGCAATTGGTGTATTTAGTAGATTCTAAATTGCTAGTTGTAGGATTTATTTCAAATAGTTGGTGACTGGGATTTCCCAGCCCTTTTTAAAGTGAGAAAAGAATATGAGTATGTTTTTAGACACAGCCAAGATTAAAGTAAAGGCTGGTAATGGTGGCGATGGCATGGTTGCCTTTCGTCGTGAAAAATACGTCCCTAATGGTGGACCATGGGGCGGTGATGGAGGACGTGGTGGTAACGTTGTTTTCGTTGTAGACGAAGGTTTACGTACCCTTATGGACTTCCGTTACAATCGTCATTTCAAGGCCCAATCAGGTGAAAAGGGGATGACAAAAGGAATGCATGGCCGAGGAGCAGAAGACTTGATTGTCCGTGTACCTCAAGGGACAACTGTGCGTGATGCGGAGACTGGGAAAGTTCTCACTGATTTGATAGAGAACGGACAAGAGTTCATCGTGGCTCACGGTGGTCGTGGTGGTCGCGGAAATATCCGTTTTGCAACACCTAAAAATCCTGCACCAGAAATCTCAGAAAATGGAGAACCTGGTCAAGAACGTGAATTACAGTTAGAACTTAAAATCCTTGCGGATGTTGGTTTAGTTGGTTTCCCATCTGTCGGAAAATCAACACTTCTTAGCGTGATTACCTCTGCTAAGCCAAAAATTGGGGCCTACCACTTTACAACAATCGTTCCTAATCTTGGTATGGTACGTACTCAATCAGGTGAGTCCTTTGCAGTAGCAGACCTTCCTGGATTGATTGAAGGTGCTAGTCAAGGTGTTGGTCTAGGTACTCAGTTCTTGCGTCATATCGAACGTACACGCGTTATCTTGCATATCATTGACATGTCAGCTAGTGAAGGACGTGATCCTTATGAGGACTATCTAGCAATCAATAAGGAACTTGAATCTTATAACCTTCGTCTTATGGAGCGTCCACAGATTATTGTTGCCAATAAAATGGATATGCGTGAGAGTCAAGAAAACCTTGAAGAGTTCAAGAAAAAATTGGCTGCTAATTATGATGAGTTTGAGGAGTTACCGCCAATCTTCCCAATTTCAGGTTTGACTAAGCAAGGACTTGCACCTTTATTAGATGCAACAGCTGAGCTTCTTGATAAAACGCCAGAATTCCTTCTTTATGATGAGTCAGAGATGGAAGAAGAGGCTTACTATGGCTTCGATGAGGAAGAAAAACCATTTGAGATTGGTCGTGACGATGATGCAACTTGGGTTCTTTCAGGTGAAAAACTCATGAGACTCTTTAATATGACTAACTTTGACCGTGATGAGTCTGTCATGAAATTTGCACGTCAGTTGCGTGGTATGGGAGTTGATGAAGCTCTTCGTGCTCGTGGTGCTAAGGACGGCGACCTTGTCCGTATTGGAAAATTTGAGTTTGAATTTGTAGACTAGGAGATAGCTATGGGTGATAAACCAATATCTTTCCGAGATGCTGATGGAAATTTTGTTTCTGCAGCAGACGTCTGGAATGAAAAGAAATTAGAAGAACTTTTTAATCGTCTCAATCCCAATCGTTCATTGAGACTTGCGAGAATGAAGAAACAAGCTGAAGAAAAAAAATAAGAATAAAAGAACCCGTGATATTTGTATCACGGGTTTTCTGTTTTACTAACTATTTTTGATATGGGATTTCCAGACTAGATTGCGCAAGGTCTACTGTTAATTGATAATCAGTATTGTCACGAACAGTAATTTCAAAGTCAGTAGTATAAAGAACGAGTCGGGTTGTATCGCCTTTTCTTAGTTTATAAATAGTTGGTTGGAGTTCAAATTGGAATTCCATCCATTTATCTGGTTTAACTTCTTCAATTTTTAATAAATCATGACGATTTTGGAGGTTGAGGTAGCCTTTGGTGATAACACGTTGGGCATTTGGGCTAAATGGTAGTTCGCAAAGGTTTTCCAGCATATGGTAACGACCATTATCAATAGTACGAGCAGCTAAGACTCCAGGATAAGGTTGAAGGTATTTCTTTTGACCGAGTTCGAGAAGTTGAGCAGAGAGAAGACCTTTATTGGTACTTGACTTGAGACGAAGGTTTAGTTTAACACGACCATTGATATGAAGATCTTCAGTCACTGGAAGATCAATGGTAATCTGATTCACCTTACCTTGATAAAGTTCATTGTTAAAGGTTTGGTAGGTCTTTCCAAATCGTTCGAAGTCAGAATCTTGGTAATGATTTTCAATGACAGCTTCCTCAGTACCTAAAGAGAAAGTTTTATGGTCAGTTTGATTTCCAAAATCTTCAAGTGACAGCCAAGTTTGAGGAGCAGTATTATCTTGCCAAACGACTTTTGGAAGTTGGTAGTCAGTGTTTTGACCCAATAATTTCTGCGTCAAAAGGGCATTCATGGATTCACGGAAATCAATAGACTGCCAGTTGTTCATATAAACGTGGGCGCCATTATGATAAAAGAGATGCTTCTTAATATTGCTTGGAAGAGCATTGAACATTTGATAGACATGAAGAGGTTTTACATTCCAGTCTTGTGAACCGTGGGTAAAGACAACTTCAGCTTTAACCTTTTTAGTATTAAGAAGGTAGTTTCTGTCATGCCAAAATTGATTATAATCTCCAGTTTTACGGTCTAGATTCTTCTTGAGTTCTTCTATGGATGCTTTATGAGCCTCGTTTCCACGAATAAAGTCACCAGCTAAGAGATTACGAGAATAAGTTAATTCATCTAATGAATCGAAGTCCTCTCCAGGATAGCCGCCTGGGCTTGTCACAAGACCATTTTCACGGTAGTAGTTGTACCAAGAAGAAATACCAGCTTCTGCAATAATAACCTCTAAACCATCGACTCCTGTGCTAGCAAGACCATTAGACATTGTTCCTAGGTAAGAAAGACCTGTAGTTGCCACTTTACCGTTTGACCAATCAGCTTTTACATGACGTTTACGACTATGATCCGTAAAGGCACGACAACGACCATTTAGCCAATCGATAACATTCTTATAAGCTTCAACTTGACGGTAATCTCCATTGGTCATTAAACCTTGTGAATCTTTGGTACCAAGACCTGATACGTAGATATTGGCAAATCCTCTTGGAAGGAAGTAGTCGTTAAGTGTGTAGCTGCTATTGATATGAGTGAGTTTTTCTTCAGCTTCAGAAACAAGTCCAGCATCCCCAACGGGTTCAACCAAGTCTAGGGTTGGATTTTCTAACGTAATTTCATGTGGTTCCTTGACTTCTAGTTCAGCTTCCATCTTATAGAGAGCCTTATCGCTTGCTTTGTCATTGGTTCCTTGATGGTATGGACTTGCTGTCATGACAGCTGGAATCTTTCCATTATAGGCTGGACGAATGATATTTACCTTGATGAGGTCAGGTAGACCATCTTTATCAGAATCAACACAAGTCTCTACATAAACTACTTCACGAATGACATTATTAGTATTGAAGGTTGCTAAACTCTTGCCATTGAAGTAGTGATAGTTATTGTCCTCAGGAATAAGACCATCACTAACTAACTGATCGATAAGGGTGTTCCCTTTTTTAGTGCGTGTATTTAAAAGCTGGTAGAAATTGTCGATTAAATCTCCGTAAACGATCGGAAACGCTGTTTCTTTGTGAAAAGCAAGAGCGTCTTCAAAGTCAATAAAGTAACTGAATCCAAGCAATTGAAAGGCAACAGTGTAGAAAATTTCTGCTGTCAATTCACGGTCTGAATTGAAGAAAGTAAGTAAATCTGTTTCTTTATCAACTGCTAAAGTAGTGAGGGGATAATCCGTATTTTTATAATTGAAAAAACAAGTCCTAACAAAAGTCTCAAACTGTTCTTTATGTGAAGCTGAAAAATCAAGCTTGAATCCAAGCTCAGATAATTCCTGTAAAGCTTGTTGGTTTGTAACGGGATAATAACTAAATTGATTAAAACGCATGGACATCTCCTTTAAAGATTCATTCAAAAGTCATTATATCAAAAAATCATAGAAAATAACAGAAAGAGTAGAGATATGACTTATAGTCAGCTATGATAAGAGAGCTGATACCAAAACAAGGACAATTTTCATTTTTTGAGTATCCTATAAGGATATGCTATACTAGATATATGTTAGATTTGGAGAAATATGGTGTGATCATGTGGGAAGAGGACAAGATTCTCTCTTTCCGTCAAAAATTATTAGACTGGTATGATGAAAACAAGCGGGATTTACCTTGGAGACGGAGCAAAAATCCTTACCATATCTGGGTGTCTGAAATCATGTTGCAGCAGACTCGAGTTGATACCGTCATTCCCTATTATGAACGTTTTTTAGACTGGTTTCCGACCGTAGAAAGCTTAGCAAACGCTCCTGAGGAACGCTTACTAAAAGCCTGGGAAGGACTTGGCTATTATTCTCGTGTCCGCAATATGCAAACAGCCGCTCAACAGATTATAAATGATTTTAATGGAGATTTTCCTTCAACTTACGAAGGTATTTCAAGCTTGAAAGGGATAGGTCCCTATACAGCTGGAGCTATTTCAAGTATTGCATTTAATCTAGCACAGCCTGCAGTTGATGGGAATGTCATGCGTGTTTTGGCTCGTTTATTTGAAGTCAATCACGACATTGGTAATCCAAGTAATCGCAAGATATTTCAAGCCATGATGGAAATTTTGATTGATCCAGAACGTCCAGGTGATTTCAATCAAGCCTTGATGGATTTGGGTTCAGATATTGAGGC
The DNA here is from genome assembly GCF_023110115.1 of Streptococcus sp. oral taxon 431. Lineage (GTDB taxonomy): Bacteria > Bacillota > Bacilli > Lactobacillales > Streptococcaceae > Streptococcus. Next base: position 173,956 of record NZ_JALDVP010000001.1, read on the forward strand.
ACCCGTTAATCCGAGTCCAGAAGATAGTCCAGTTAAAGATTTTAGTGCTGCCTATCAAAATGGAACAATGGATCGCTATCCTATAAAAGCGCCAAAGAAAAAGCCAGTTCCTGTCTATTTTAATGCTTTAGTTGTTCAAAATGCTAAAGGACAGTTTTTACTAGAAAAGAATGAAAGTGAAAAGTTACTTGCTGGATTTTGGCATTTTCCCTTAATAGAGGTCGATGAATTTTCTAAGATTGAAGAACTAAATCTCTTTAATCAGGTAGCTGAACCATCTATTCAACTTGGGCCATCACCGCAAGAAAGTTTTGAGCAGGATTATGATTTAGAAGTTGAGTGGCAGGATATTCATTTCGAAGAAGTCAAACATATCTTTAGCCATCGAAAGTGGCATGTACGAATCTTATCCGGGAAAGTAGTTGATAGCAAAGAATATAGTGATAAAGAGGTAGTTTGGTTAACTCCTGAAGAGTTTGACCTCTATCCACTAGCAAAACCTCAACAAAAAATTTGGCAAGCATATTTAAAAAGATAGGATAATACCAGTCTTTCGTGTCTTCTTTGCATTTTTTTGGTATAATTGATATAAGGAAAAAGGTGACTATATGAAAAAAATATTGATTGTAGATGATGAAAAACCAATCTCAGATATTATTAAGTTTAATATGACCAAGGAAGGTTATGAGGTTGTTACAGCCTTTAATGGACGCGAAGCCATCGAATTGTTTGAAGCTGAGAAACCAGATATTATTATCTTGGACCTGATGCTTCCAGAAATTGATGGTCTGGAAGTGGCTAAAACGATTCGCAAGACAAGTAGTGTTCCAATTATCATGCTTTCAGCAAAAGATAGCGAGTTTGATAAGGTTATCGGTCTTGAGCTTGGAGCTGATGATTATGTAACAAAACCATTTTCAAACCGTGAGCTACAAGCGCGTGTTAAGGCTTTGCTTCGACGTACTGATTTAATAGCAGTGGAGAACCAAGAAGAAGATACAAAATTACAAAGTCTTCAAATTGGGGATTTAGAGATTCTTCCGGATGCTTATGTGGCGAAAAAATATGGTGAAGAATTGGATTTAACTCATAGAGAGTTTGAGTTATTGCATCACTTAGCTTCTCACCTTGGTCAAGTTATTACCCGTGAACACCTTCTTGAAACTGTTTGGGGTTATGATTATTTCGGTGATGTTCGTACTGTTGATGTTACCATTAGACGTCTACGTGAGAAAATTGAAGACACACCAAGCAGACCTGAGTATATCTTGACTCGTCGTGGTGTGGGTTATTACATGAGAAATAATGATTAATATAATTAAACAAACGATTCTGACAAGAGATTTTATCTTTGTTCTCATTTTAATTGGATTTATCATGCTCGTGAGTTTTCTTTTGCTTGAAGGTCGAAGGGATAATATCCGTCTCAAACAGTTAAATCAAAAGGTTAAAGATTTAATTGCCGGTGATTATTCCCAAGTACTGGATATGCAGGGGAATAGTGAAATCACTAATATCACGAATAACTTAAATGATTTGTCAGAAGTTATTCGTCTGACGCAGGAAAACTTAGAGCAGGAAAGCAAAAGGTTGCATAGTATCTTGTCATACATGACTGATGGTGTCCTTGCAACTAACCGTCGAGGCCAAATCACTATGATTAATGATATGGCTAAAAGACAACTTGGGGTAGAAAGTGATGAAGCTCTAAATCAGAATATACTTGAGTTACTTAAGATTGAGGATGAGTACGAACTTAGAGACTTGATTACACAGAGTCCAGAATTGATGATTTATTCTCAAAATGTCAATGGAGAGTATATCAGTTTACGTGTTCGTTTTGCCCTCATACGAAGAGAATCAGGCTTCATTTCAGGGCTTGTAGCTGTGCTTCATGATACGACTGAGCAAGAAAAAGAAGAGCGTGAGAGAAGACTCTTCGTTTCAAACGTTAGTCATGAGTTACGGACTCCATTGACTAGTGTAAAATCTTACCTGGAAGCCTTGGATGAAGGAGCTCTTTCAGAACCAGTTGCACCAGACTTTATTAAGGTCTCGCTTGATGAGACCAATCGTATGATGCGTATGGTGACAGACCTCTTACATCTATCACGTATTGATAATGCAACCAGTCATTTAGATGTTGAATTGATTAACTTTACAGCTTTTATTACTTTCATCCTGAACCGTTTTGACAAGATTCGAGCCCAGGATGAGGAAAAGAAATATGAGATTGTTCGAGATTATCCGATTACATCTGTCTGGATTGAAATTGACACTGATAAGATGACTCAGGTTATTGATAATATTCTTAACAATGCTATCAAGTATTCTCCAGATGGTGGGAAAATTACGGTTAGCATGAAAACCACTGATGACCAGATGATTTTATCTATTTCAGACCAAGGTCTAGGAATTCCTAAAGAAGATTTACCAAAGATTTTTGACCGTTTTTATAGGGTTGATAAGGCTAGAAGCCGTGCCCAAGGTGGTACTGGTTTAGGGCTTGCTATCGCTAAAGAAATCGTCAAACAACATAATGGATTTATTTGGGCTAAGAGTGAATACGGTAAGGGTTCAACCTTTACCATTGTACTTCCTTATGATAGAGATGCTGTGAAGGAAGAAGTATGGGAGGATGACGTAGAAGACTAGAATGAGTGAAACAGGCTTTAAATATAGTATTTTAGCATCGGGTTCTAGTGGGAATTCCTTCTATCTAGAAACCCCTAAGAAAAAGATTTTAGTAGATGCCGGCTTATCCGGTAAAAAAATCACAAGTTTATTAGGTGAAATCAATCGTAAACCAGAAGATTTGGATGCGATATTAATCACGCATGAACACACGGATCACATACATGGTGTTGGAGTTTTAGCGCGTAAATATGGCATGGACCTCTATGCCAATGAGAAAACTTGGCAAGCTATGGAAAATAGTAAGTACTTAGGTAAAGTTGATTCTTCTCAAAAGCATATTTTTGAAATGGGAAAAACCAAAACATTTGGAGATATTGATATCGAGAGTTTTGGTGTTAGTCACGATGCAGCGGCTCCACAGTTTTATCGATTTATGAAGGACGATAAGAGTTTCGTCATGCTGACAGATACAGGTTATGTCAGTGACCGTATGGCTGGTATCGTTGAAAATGCAGATGGCTACCTTATCGAGTCAAATCATGATGTAGAAATTTTGCGAGCTGGATCTTATGCTTGGCGACTCAAACAACGGATTCTTTCTGACCTCGGTCACCTTTCGAATGAAGATGGTGCAGATGCAATGATACGTACACTTGGTAATCGTACCAAAAAAATCTACTTGGGACATTTATCAAAGGAAAACAATATCAAGGAGCTTGCCCACATGACCATGGTCAATCAGCTAGCTCAAGCGGATCTCGGTGTAGGAGTAGATTTTCAAGTTTATGATACGTCTCCTGATACCGCAACACCATTGACAGATATATAAAAAAAGAAGGCAAATGCCTTCTTTTTATTATGCTTTTTACAAACCAGCAAATTCTTTGATTTCTTGTGCAGACATAGAAGAATCACAACGAACCTTGATTTCTCCGTTAGCAACATGTACGAATCCAGGTACTGTAGGGATTTCATAACGTGAGCGGAAGTCTTGCAATGCATCGAGCTGGCTTGGTTCTTCGCTGTTGATGAAGTAGATGTGTGCTTTTGTTTCGGCAACGACACCAGCCAAAGTTCCGGCAAATTTACGGCAGTAAGGACAAGTTTTACGTCCAACAAAGAAAGTTGCAGTTTCTTTGTTATCAAGGGCTTCTTGAGCACGCGCTACAGTTGTAACTTCAAGATCTTTAATATCTTCTAAGAATTGTTCCATGAGTTTACCTCGCTTTCATTGATAAATCTAGTATGCCATAAAGTTTTTAAAAATGCTTAGATTTGATACGAAAAAAGATGAGATGGTCTATCTCATCTTTTTAAGTTGTTATTTTACAAAAGCGTTGATTTCAGCTTCAATGTTTGCAATTTTGGTTTGTGAATCTTCATTGCTTTCACCAACCACTGCAATATAGAATTTAATTTTTGGTTCAGTACCTGAAGGACGAACAGCAATCCAAGAACCATCCGCAAGTGTGTATTTCAAGACATCACTTGGAGGAGTAGTCAAAGCAGTAACAGTACCATCTGTAGCAGTAGATGTTTGCGCTTTGAAATCTTCAACAACAGTAATTGCTGTATTATTGAATTCTTTTGGACCATTGTCACGGAACTTAGCCATGATTGCCTTGATCTGCTCAGCACCATCAACACCTGAAAGGGTAACAGAAATTGTCTTTTCAGCATAGTAGCCGTACTCTTTGTAGATTTCTTCGATACCATCTGCAAGAGTCAAACCACGTGAACGGTAGTAAGCTGCAAGTTCAGCAACGACAAGAACTGCTTGGATGGCATCTTTATCACGTACGAATGGCTTAATCAAGTAACCGAAGCTTTCTTCAAATCCCATCATGTAAGTGTGATTGTGTTTTTCTTCGAATTCTTGAATTTTTTCAGCGATAAATTTGAAACCAGTCAAAACGTTGAACATAGTTGCGCCGTAGCTTTCAGCAATCTTCGTTACCAAGTCAGTTGAAACGATAGATTTACATAGGGCTGCATTTTCAGGAAGAGTTCCAGCGTTTTTGTGAGCTTCCAAGATGTATTTAGCCATGATAGCACCGATTTGGTTACCTGAAAGGTTGAGGTAGCTACTATCTTTTTGAAGAACTTCAACACCAACACGGTCAGCGTCTGGGTCAGTTGCAACAAGCACATCAGCCCCTACTTGGCGACCAAGTTCTTCTGCAAGTGCAAAGGCTGCTTGGCTCTCTGGGTTTGGAGATTTTACAGTTGAGAAGTCTGGGTCTGGAGTTGCTTGAGCTTCAACGACCTGAACAGAGTCAAATCCTGCTTGAGCAAGAGCGCGACGAGCCAACATTTCACCAGTACCATGGAGTGGAGTGTAGACAATTTTCATGTCCTTACCAAATTCTTCAATTAAGGCAGGGTTGATGTTGACATCTTTTACTTCTTTGAGGTATTCAGCATCAATAGCTTCACCGATAACTTCAATCAAACCAGATGCTTTTTCAGCTTCAACATCAGCAACTTCAACTGCAAATGGATTGTCGATAGCACGGATGTAGGTTGTCAAAGCATCCGCATCGTGTGGAGGCATTTGTCCACCATCTTCACCGTAAACCTTGTATCCGTTAAACGGAGCAGGGTTGTGGCTAGCTGTAATCATGATCCCTGCAAAACAGTTGAGGTGACGAACAGCAAATGAAAGTTCTGGAGTTGGACGGAGACTTTCAAAGACATACGATTTAATACCGTGTTTTGCAAGAACTGCAGCAGATTCAAAGGCGAATTCTGGAGAGAAGTGACGGCTATCGTAGGCGATGGCTACACCACGTTCTTTTTCATTTCCACCTTTAGATTCAATCAAACGAGCCAAACCTTCAGTTGCTTGGCGAACCACATAAATGTTAATGCGATTGGTACCTGCACCAATCAATCCACGCATACCAGCAGTACCGAATTCAAGGTTTGTGTAAAAGGCATCTTCTTTTGTTTTTTCATCCATGCTTTCCAAATCACGACGAAGGTAATCTGGTAGATCAGCAAAATCAGCCCATTTTTGGAAGTTTTCTTGATAAGTCATTGAAATTCTCCTTATTTGTTATTAGTATTAACCGTTTACATTATAGCATTTTTTAAAGTTTTAGTAAAACGTTAGCATGACCTATATATATGAATTTTAAAAATTTAATCAAACAAATGTAATAGATGAAAATTCTCCTTATTATAAAAATTTACAATATTTTTAAAGCGATTTCCTGTTTCTAGTTTGAAATTTTTTAAGTGTATGGTACAATAAAATAAATAATAAAAGGAGTTTTCTATTATGAAAAAAGTTCTTAAGCACTCAGCTTTAGTTTTAACTGCTTTAGCATTGGTAGCTTGTGGAAATAGTAAAAAAGCAAGTGACAATGGTACTGCATCTAATTCAAACTTTGAAGTTTCTGTTAAAGACGGTATGTATGTTCTTCCTAAAGATGAAGATTCAAATTCACACTACCTTGCTCTTCAAGTAGAAATTAAAAATAATCGTGATAAACAGTTTAGCTTTACTAGCCATGATATCACGCTTTATAACGAAAAAGACGAAAAAGTTGAACCAATTAATATTTATGAGTCAGACAGTAAAACTAAATTTATGTCATACGGAGATAGCATCTCTAAAGGCAAGAGTGTTGCTGGTTATGTAGTTTATGAAGTTGATAAAGATGCAAAATATGAACTTCACTTTGCCCCAAGCTTTTACGATGATGTAAAAGAAAATCAAAAAGGTAAAAATGACGTAGCTATCAAGGTTGATCCAAGTCAATACGAAGACACTATTGATGAAGCCAAAGAAGCTATGAAAAAATATGTTGATGCTGTTTACCTAGATGGAGAAAACACTGGTGGTGCATCAAACGTAAGCTTTACTAATGATAAAACTCAAATCGTCGCACTTGAAGATAAAAAATCGGACAACAAGAAATCAGACGATAAGAAATCTGAAGAAAAGAAAGATGATAAAAAGTCTGAAGACAAAAAATCAGATGACAAAAAATCTTCAAACGATTCTGATGTGATCACAAATGACGTGAAGGCTGATAGAGAAGAATTTATCAAGAAATTCATCGAGTCATTCGGTAAAGGATTCTACAACTACAAACCTTCTGATTCTGAACTTCGTACATTTGCAGAAGCATATATCAAAGCAAATGCAAAACGAGCAAAAGTTGATTACAAAGTAAAAACTTACTTGCCAGACTATGCAGTTATCTATGTAAGACCTGAAACAATCGACTTGGATAACTTGAATGTCCATGAATTGAGCCGTAAATTCTATGAAGAAAACAAAGGTAAATACAGTAGCTACTCAGAAGCTATGAAAGCTGGTGAGAAGTACATTTTAGAAAACGCACCAAGTCAATTTGATTCAACTCCTCTTGATACTAGCGATAATATGCAAAAAGAAGGATACGAAATCAAGATGACTAAGAAAGACGGTAAGTGGACAATCGACACATCTTCTAAGAACTATAACTTAAAAGATATGGCACGTACATTCCGTGGTGGTATCGGTTATTAATATCTAAAAGTTCGAGTTTAAAGCTCGAACTTTTTTTTGAATTGTTAAAAACACAAAAAGATAGTAAAATAGTTACATGATTATTTTACAAGCTAATAAAATCGAACGTTCTTTCGCAGGCGATGTTCTATTTGAAAATATTAATCTACAAGTAGATGAAAGAGATCGTATTGCTCTCGTTGGGAAAAATGGAGCAGGTAAGTCGACGCTATTAAAGATATTAGTCGGGGAAGAAGAGCCAACTTCAGGTGAGATTAATAAGAAAAAAGATATTTCCCTTTCTTACTTAGCACAGGATAGTCGATTTGAATCCCAAAATACTATCTATGACGAGATGCTTCACGTCTTTGACGACTTACGTACTACAGAGAAACAACTTCGCCAGATGGAGCTAGAGATGGGGGAAAAGACTGGTGCAGAACTTGATAAGCTCATGTCTGACTACGATCGTTTATCAGAAGAATTCCGTCAGGCTGGAGGTTTTACCTACGAAGCTGATATTCGCTCTATTTTAAATGGTTTCAATTTTGACGAGTCTATGTGGCAGATGAAAATTGCCGAGCTTTCTGGAGGTCAAAATACACGTTTAGCTCTGGCAAAAATGTTACTTGAAAAACCAAACCTTTTAGTTTTAGATGAACCAACTAACCACCTGGATATTGAAACCATTGCCTGGTTAGAAAACTATCTGGTTAATTACAGCGGTGCCCTCATTATCGTCAGTCACGACCGTTATTTCCTCGATAAAGTAGCAACCATAACGCTCGACTTAACCAAACATTCTTTAGATAGATACGTAGGGAACTACTCAAGCTTTGTGGAGCAGAAAGAGCAGAAGTTACTGACTGAAGCTAAGAACTACGAAAAGCAACAGAAGGAAATTGCTGCTTTAGAAGACTTTGTTAACCGAAATCTCGTTCGAGCATCGACAACCAAACGTGCCCAATCTCGACGTAAACAACTGGAAAAGATGGAGCGTTTAGATAAGCCTGAAGCTGGGAATAAATCAGCCAATATGACCTTTCACTCTGATAAAACATCTGGTAATATTGTGCTGACAGTTGAGAATGCTGCTATTGGATATGATGGAGAAATATTATCAGAGCCTATCAACCTCGACCTTCGTAAGATGAATACCGTAGCAGTTGTAGGTCCGAATGGGATTGGAAAGACAACCTTTATCAAGTCTATTGTTGATCAGATTCCTTTTATAAAGGGTGAGAAGCGTTTCGGTGCAAATGTTGAAGTTGGCTACTATGACCAAACTCAAAGTAAGTTGACACCAAGCAATACAGTTTTAGATGAACTTTGGAATGATTTTAGATTGACGCCAGAAGTGGAAATCCGAAATCGTTTAGGCGCCTTCCTTTTTTCAGGTGATGATGTCAAGAAATCAGTTGGCATGCTTTCAGGTGGAGAGAAAGCTCGCTTGTTACTGGCTAAACTATCAATGGAAAATAATAACTTCCTGATTCTTGACGAGCCTACCAACCATTTGGATATTGATAGTAAGGAAGTTCTGGAAAATGCACTGATTGACTTTGATGGTACTCTTCTATTTGTCAGCCATGACCGTTATTTTATCAATCGTGTCGCTACACATGTTCTGGAATTGTCCGAAAATGGTTCGACCGTCTATTTGGGTGATTATGACTATTATGTTGAGAAAAAAGCAGAGTTGGCAGCTAGTCAAGAGGAAGAAGCGGTAGCTTATAGCCAAGAAAAAGAGGCTTCTCCAGTTAATGACTATCAAGCCCAAAAAGAGAGTCAAAAAGAAGTTCGTAAGCTAATGAGACAAATTGAAAGTCTTGAGATAGAAATCGAAGAATTAGAAAATCAAGCCCAAGCTATTTCTGAACAAATGCACACTACTAATGATGCGGATGAACTCATGCAATTGCAGGCAGAACTAGATAAGATTAGTCAGCGCCAGGAAGAAGCTATGCTTGAGTGGGAAGAATTGTCGGAAAAAGTTTAATAACAAAAAAGCAACGGCACCGTTGCTTTTTCGTTTATATCTATCCACCCTGAGGGAATCGAACCCCCATCTCAAGAACCGGAATCTTACGTGATATCCATTACACTAAGGGTGGAAACTCTCATCATTATATCAAAAATAGGAGTTTTACTCAAGACTAAAACCAATATAAAAAGAGGAAGAAAAAAGGATTTAGACAATATCTAAATCCTTTTACATTTTTATTTTTTTTCAAGAAGTGCTTTGATTTCTTGAAGAACTTCCAATTCAGTTGGAGCTGCTGGACCTTCTTCAACAACTTCCTCTTTCTTACGAAGGTTTTGAGCTTTTTCAATAGCTTTAATCATGAAGAAGAGAACAGTACCAATTACAACGAAGTTTATAACAGCGCTCAAGAATTTACCATATGTAACACCATTCCATGCAAGCTCAGCAATGTTTTTTACATTCGCAGCTTCCAAGGCTGGGTTCAATAGAAGTGGAGTGATGATATCATTAACAAATGAATTGATGATAGCACCAAAAGCAGTGGCGATGATCACACCGACAGCAAGGTCAACGACGTTACCACGGAGCAAGAAATCTTTAAGATCCTTTAACATAATCTTTTTCCTTTCGAAATTTTTCAGTCTAAATTATATCGTAAATTTATATTAAATGCAAGAAAAGTGCTTATTTATTTTTAAAAACAAAAAGCTTACTAAAAACGTAGTTGAGAACCACCATCGTAACCTGCGCAATGAAGATTTCAACTGTATTAATTGTATTAATATCATTTCCAACAAAGTAACCAATAATTTGTGGGAAGCTAGTTACAAAAATAAAAGTTAGTAGAAGATCTAATAAAAAGGTGATAAGTCTTGCAGAGGTAAATTTGATTAATCGATTAAACCAGTTTTTTCTTTGTTGCTTAAATACAAATGTGTCATTTGTAAAAAAGGCAAATAGGATTCCAGCAATATTTCCCAAGGCAGTCGCAACTAACTCTTGGTGAGTAAGATAAAAAATGACGATGCGGACAAATATTGATACTACGGTAGTTGCAACTCCGAAAAATAGATAGGATAAAATCTCGTTATCAAAGAATTTTTTTATATATGTTTTCATAAGATTAGTATAGCATAAAGCTGAAAAATGTTCTATACTTGTAAAGTTTACTTGTTCAACTCTTGGTGCTTAGCTCTTTCACCAAGCATATTAGACGCGGGATAGCCACTAAAGGAGAAAACAAGAAAAAACTTACTGTCCGTGATTTGGCTGACATTGCCATTGTCGCAGCAGTATTAAAAGAGCTATGACTGACTGTTAGTGATTTATATCGAGGATCAACTCTTGTCTTCCTAAGCTTAGGAGTTTGGTTGTTCAGTAAATATAGTAAAGACTATCTTTTTAATGGATTGATTCGTAAAGATCATTTCTTCTTTTCAATTCTATTTTTAATTTCAATGATCACCATTGCTGCTGAATTGAACATTGTAGCAGAAGCACCATTCTTCTTTACATGGTTCACTACTGGTATCGGAGAATTCGCTTCACTAATTGTCGGTGCAATTATCATTGGTAAAATTGGTCAACGTATTGATTTGACTAGATAAAGATATCTTATCAACCATTCGTAAAAAGGGCTGAACTTTGTTCAGTCTTTTTCTTTGCCTATACAGTAGATGCCCATTAAAAGTGGTATAATAGGGGAGAAAAGGCGGTTTAATTATGATAGATTATTTTTTGATTGGGATAAAATCGATGATGAAAAGCTCGGTTTTGGTTTTTGCTATTTCCTTTGTATCCTTCCTTCTTTTATTGATTCTTTGGCGTCGTTATGTCATTGTGCGTCAAAGTGGTGGAAACTATTTTGCCCCGTTTCATATTGCTAAGGGAAGATTTTATATCCATAATGCTTATGTTTTTAGAAAGCGCATTATACCACTCAATAATATTAAAAAGATTGAGGTCCATTTTATTCCAAGTGTTAAATTGAATGGAGCTAGATATTTTTTGACTATCGAACAAAAGAGCGGAAAATCTCTAGCCTTTTTCTTTGGAAAATCAAAAGAGAATGATCAACTAGTCAATAACTTAAAGAATGAAACAAAAAAATACAATATCAAGATCCGTATTTTAGAATAATAGGTTTTAATTTTTTAAAATTTCAGAAAGCCTTTCCATAAAGTTGATTTTATGTTATAATATTCACAAATAAAAGTTTTAGGAGTTTATATGGTCTCATCAGAATTTATTTCAAAAATCGAATTTGCTTGTAAGAAAAAGGAAAGTCTTTACAGTCAAAGTAAATTCAAATATGCAATTCGCTCAATGTTTGCTGGTGCTTTCTTAACTTTCAGTACAGCTGCTGGAGCTGTTGGTGCTGACTTGATCAATAAAATCGCTCCTGGTAGCGGACGCTTTCTTTTCCCGTTTGTTTTTGCTTGGGGATTGGCTTATATTGTCTTCTTGAATGCTGAATTGGTAACGTCAAACATGATGTTCTTAACAGCAGGTAGTTTTTTGAAAAAAATTAGCTGGAGAAAAACAGCTGAAAATCTTCTATATTGTACTTTTTTTAACTTAATCGGTGCCCTTATCGCTGGTTGGGGATTTGCTCATTCAGCAGCGTACGCTAATCTAACACATGATAGCTTTATTTCTGGAGTTGTAGAAATGAAGTTGGGTCGCTCTAATGAACTAGTTTTACTTGAAGGTATTCTAGCTAATATCTTTGTAAACATCGCCATTCTTTCATTTGTTTTAGTTAAGGATGGTGGAGCAAAACTTTGGTTGGTTCTATCAGCTATTTACATGTTTGTATTCTTAACAAATGAGCACATCGCCGCAAACTTTGCTTCATTTGCGATTGTGAAGTTCAGTGTTGCTGCTGATTCAATCGCGAACTTCGGTATTGGAAATATTCTTCGTCACTGGGGTGTAACCTTTATTGGTAACTTTATCGGTGGTGGTTTACTGATGGGATTGCCTTATGCCTTCTTAAACAAGAACGAAGATACATACGTAGATTAAAAGTTGGATTGATTCCAACTTTTTCTTTTTGTTTTTCCATGCTATAATGAATGTAGTAATGTTAAATACAGAGGAAAATCATGAACGAAATTAAATGTCCAAATTGTGGGGAAGTTTTTACAGTTAATGAAAGCCAATACGCTGAGCTGATTTCTCAAGTTCGAACAGCAGAGTTTGATAAAGAATTGCATGACAGAATGAAGCAAGAGTTGACATTGGTGGAGCAAAAGGCCTTGAATGAACAACAGGCAAAACTCGCTCAAAAGGATCAAGAAATTGCCCAGCTACAAAGTCAAATCCAAAACTTCGATACAGAAAAAGAATTGGCCAAAAAAGAAGTAGAGCAAAGTGCTAGTCAAAGTCTGTTAGAGAAAGAAAAAGAAGTTCAAGCTCTTGAGAATCAATTGGCTACCTTGCGCTTAGAGCATGAAAATCAACTACAAAAAACTCTTTCTGATCTTGAAAAAGAACGCGATCAGGTTAAAAATCAGCTTCTTTTACAAGAAAAAGAAAACGAGCTTTCTCTTGCTTCGGTGAAACAAAACTATGAAGCGCAACTTAAGGCAGCTAGTGAGCAAGTTGAGTTTTACAAGAATTTTAAGGCACAACAATCTACAAAAGCTATTGGTGAAAGTCTAGAACAGTATGCAGAGAGCGAGTTTAACAAGGTTCGTAGTTTTGCCTTTCCAAATGCTTATTTTGAAAAGGACAACAAGATTTCAGCGCGTGGTTCTAAAGGAGATTTTATCTTTCGTGATTTTGATGAAAATGGGCTAGAATACATTTCTATCATGTTTGAGATGAAAAATGAAGCAGACGGAACTGAGAAGAAGCACAAGAATGCAGACTTCTACAAGGAGTTGGACAAGGATCGTCTTGAGAAGAACTGTGAGTATGCCGTATTAGTGACTATGCTTGAGGCTGATAATGATTACTTCAATACTGGAATTGTTGATGTCAGCCACGAGTATGAGAAGATGTATGTCGTGCGTCCTCAGTTCTTTATCCAACTGATTGGTCTCTTGCGTAATGCGGCTCTTAACTCTCTAAAATACAAGCAGGAGTTAGCACTTATCCGAGAACAAAACATTGATATTACCCATTTCGAGGAAGACTTGGAAGCTTTCAAGGTAGCCTTTGCCAAGAACTACAATTCAGCATCTGTAAACTTCGGTAAGGCTATTGACGAGATCGACAAGGCTATCAAACGGATGGAAGAAGTCAAGAAATTCCTAACAACATCAGAAAACCAACTCCGCCTCGCAAACAATAAGTTGGACGATGTTTCTGTTAAAAAATTGACTCGGAAGAATCCAACTATGAAAGCAAAATTTGAATCACTGAGGGGGGAATAGGAGGATCCTATGCAGATACGAAAAGTAACCATGAAAGATGCTGAAGCTCTACTGTCTTTATACGATGACTTGGGCTATCCAACGACCGCTTCTAGGCTGTCTCGACGTTTAGAAAAGATTCTTTCTCAACCACATTATGGCTGTCTTCTAGCTGAAAGAAACGGAGAAATTTTAGGTTTCTTAGGTTATGCAAAGCTCTTCTTTTTTGAAGCAGATGGATCTTACTATCGTATTTTAGCTTTGTCAGTTGCAAAAGAAACAAGACGACAAGGAATTGCTAGTAGGCTAATCGATGAATTGAAAAAACAAGCGGTAAAAGAAGGAGTTAATGCGCTGGCTCTAAATAGTGGATTAACTGCTGAACGAAATGCTGCACATCAGTTTTATCAGGCGGTTGGATTTGAAAAAGTGACTGCTGGCTTTGCTCTGCATTTAAAAAGTCAACATGAATAGATCATGAAAAAATAGTAGAGGGAACGAAGTAATGTCTTCAACAAAAGGGAAAACCTTATATTTTAATGATAAGAGCATGGATTATGTGACCTTTGGTAAAGGAAAGCAACCATTAGTCATCATACCAGGTTTGGGGGATGGAGTGCAGACAGTCAAGGGCATGGCTCAAATGCTAGCTTTAACTTACCGAGAATTTGCCAAGGTTTATAAAGTTTATGTTTTAAGTCGCATTAATGAGTTACGAGAAAACTATACAACACGAAATATGGCAGCCGATGTAGCACAAGCTATGGATTTATTGAAATTAAAAAGTTCTGCCGTCATGGGGATTTCACAAGGTGGAATGATTGCCCAATGGCTAGCTGTAGATTTTCCAAAAAAAGTTGAAAGATTGATTTTGACTGTTACAACTGCGAAACTGAATAGTTTTGGTAGGGAGCGAATTACTCACTGGCTTGAGTTGAATCAGACAGATAGCTATAAGGAACTAATGTTGGATATTGCTAGTCACTCTTACACAACTAAATCCTCCAGAAAAATCAAATATCTTTATCGAATAATGGGAATCTTTGGTCGTATTAAAGATAAACAACGTATTGATATTCAGTCTGTATCTTGTTTGAAACATGATAGTCTAGATTTTTTGGAAAAAATCAACTGTCCTACGTTAATCATTGGAGCAGAAAAAGATGATGTTCTTGGCGTAGATGGTTCGCTTGGATTGCATCAGCATATCAAAGATAGCCAGCTCACCATTTTGCCAGAGTATGGGCATGCACTCTATGAACAGAATAAGGATTTCCAAAAAAGAGTTTTAGTATTTTTAGAAAGTTAATAAATGAACGGTATTATCAACTTAAAAAAAGAAGCAGGGATGACCTCGCATGATGCGGTTTTTAAGCTGCGTAAGATTTTAGGAACTAAAAAAATCGGTCATGGTGGGACCTTGGATCCGGATGTTGTGGGTGTTTTACCTATTGCGGTTGGTAAGGCGACTCGTATGGTAGAGTTCATGCAGGATGAGGGTAAGGTCTACGAGGGGGAAATCACTCTGGGATATTCTACAACGACCGAGGATGCTAGTGGGGAAGTTGTCGCAGAGACTCCTGTTTTGTCGCCACTGGATGAAAAGCTTGTCGATGAAGCCATTGCCAGTCTGACAGGGCCGATTACTCAGATTCCACCAATGTTCTCGGCTGTCAAGGTCAATGGTCGCAAGCTCTATGAGTATGCGCGTGCTGGTCAGGAAGTTGATCGTCCAGAACGTCAGGTGACCATTTATAGTTTTGAAAGAACCAGTCCCATTTGCTACGAGGATAAACTTGCTCGTTTTACCTTCCGTGTAAAATGTAGCAAGGGAACCTATATCCGTACCTTATCGGTTGACTTGGGAGAGAAGCTTGGTTATGCAGCTCACATGTCTCATCTTACACGGACTAGTGCGGCTGGTTTACAATTAGAAGATTCCTTGACCTTAGAAGAGATTGCAGAAAAAGTAGAGGCTGGTGAATTAGACTTTCTCCATCCGCTTGAGATTGGTACAGGGGATTTAGTAAAAGTAAACTTGACTCCTGAACAGGCAGATGAAGTCCGTTATGGTCGTTTTATTGAGTTAGAGTGTAGCGAGAAGGAAGTTGCCGCTTTCGAAGGTGAGAAGTTACTTGCTATTATGGAGAAACGTGATCATCTCTACAAACCAAGAAAGGTTTTCTCTTAAAATTATACTGAATAAACGATTTTTATCTACTAGTCTAAAGATGAGATATTCTCATCTTTTTAAAATATTAGCCGATAAATAGTTTTTACATTTTATGTCTTAAAAAACCATTGAAAATACAGTGTTATTTGACAGTTTTGCTTACTTATGATAAGATTTAATTTAAGAAAAGCTAGAGAAAAATAGAGGATATTATGAGTATTGAAATGACTGTCAGTGAGATTGCTGAGGTCTTGGGACTATCCCGACAAGCAATCAATAATCGTGTCAAAGAATTACCAGAAGAAGACATTACAAAAAACGACAAGGGTGTTACTGTTGTTACTCGCAGTGGATTGATCAAACTTGAAGAAATCTACAAAAAGACTATCTTTGAAGATGAACCGGTTAGTGATGAAGTTAAGCAACGAGAACTCATGGAAATTCTTGTTGATGAAAAGAACGCTGAAATTATTCGTCTTTATGAGCAATTGAAAGCTAAAGATAAGCAACTGGCTGAAAAAGATGAACAGATGCGTGTCAAAGACCGCCAAATCGCTGAAAAAGATAAGCAATTGGACCAACAACAACAGTTAACTCTTCAAGCTATGAAGGATCAAGAAACACTTCAGTTGGAGTTGGATCAAGCTAAGCAAGAAGTTCAAGCATCGAAGAAAGGCTTCTTTGCTCGCTTATTTGGCAAATAAGAAAAAACTGCTTGGTTTCTAGGACTAGACCAGGTGGTTTCTTTTTACAAATCAATAAGGATTGATAAAATGGAAACATTACGAGAATATATCTCATTTGATTTAGAATTCAATAAACACCAGGATAAGACTCATTTGATTCAAGTATCAGCAGTGCATTTTAAAGAAGGTGAAGAAGTAGGAGTATTTGACTCTTATGTCTACACTGATGTTCCTTTGAAGAGTTTTATTAATGGTTTGACGGGGATTACTTCAGAGACATTGAAAGGCGCACCAAAGGTAGAAGAAGTCCTGCAAAAATTTCAAGATTTTGTTGGTAACTTGCCTCTAATTGGTTATAATGCAGCAAAAAGTGATTTACCAATTCTACTAGAGAATGGATTTGACTATAGACATCAATATCAAGTTGATGTCTATAATGAAGCACTGGAGAGACGTAGTTCTGATCTTCATGGAATTGCTAATCTAAAATTACAAACTGTGGCTAATTTTCTGGGTTTTAAAGGGCAATCTCATAATAGTCTAGAGGATGCTCGTATGACTGCTCGAGTGTATGAAGCTTTTCTGGAGTCAGATGAGAGTAGACTGTTACTCAATTCTCAGACTAGTCTCAATTCGAATCCATTTGGTGCCTTAGATTTATCACAACTTTTTGATTAGGAGTTTTTATGAAACCTGAAAAACCGAAAAAATTGGGTTTTAAAAAGATTTACCTTAATCTAGATAAAATCCTCTTTCTATTCTTTCTAATCTTTATGTTGGTCGACTATATCTGGTTGCCACTAAACTCAGTGATAGCTGGATTTTTACTAAGTCAGACTGGATATTTGTTTATTTCCTACAACAATATTTTTGAGATTATAAAAAACGCACCCATAGTCAGTCTTGGCTTCGTAATCTTAATAGCCATCAATTTACTGGTAGCCTATTTTCAACTTAGTATTCTCTTTATTGGAGCTCGCCACCTCCTATATCACGAAAAAAGGACTCTTATAGAATATAGTCGAAAAGTATTTCGTGAAAGCCTTGCTTTTATGAAGAAGATGACTATTTCAAAAGCTTTGTTTATCTTTTTATTTGTAGCAATGCTATTTCCTTTTATCAGGAAGATATTTAAGATTTATTATTTCAATAAAATCGTTATACCAGAGTTTATTCAAACCTACATGGAAGATAAGTACTGGATGTGGTGGGTAGCCATTATTATCTTATCACTCTTATTCTTCTATGTTTCTGTTCGCTTGATGTTCACTCTACCTAAGGTCTTTTATGAAAAGATGACGGTCAAGGAAGCGATCATTTATAGTTTGGATAAAACTAAGAATTTCTTTTGGTTTTATGCTTGGCATTTATTCTTAATTATTGTAAAAACCAATCTATTCTTCTATCTTCCTCTCATCCCTTTACTGTCAATTCAGTATATAGTGGATAGCCTTACTCAGAGAGAATCTCTACTCCTTGCTATTTGCAACTTCGTTCTTATCAAGAATTTCCACTATATGGCACTGACCTATTTCCTTGTGAAATTTACGTCCTTCTTAACGGGAGAAGAACTTGACATTATGCCAAGGCGAGAGAAGGACCATATCATGAGATGGGGGGTCATGGTTTGTGCAAGTATTTTCTTTGCGATTGAAGGCTATAATTATCTGGAAGCTCCTGTAGTCAATCCACCGCTTGTGATTTCACACCGTGGTGTATCGAATGGAAATGGTGTCCAAAATACAGTAGAATCCTTAGAAAAGACAGCGCAGTTAAAACCAGATTTAATCGAGATGGATATTCAGGAGACTAAAGATGGTCAATTTGTTATGATGCACGATGCTAATCTTAAAGGCTTAGCTGGTATTAATAAAACACCACAGGATTTTACTTTAGAAGAGTTAAAGCAGATTGACATTCATGAGAATGGTTATGAGACAAAGATTTCAAGTTTCGATGATTATCTGACTCGTGCAAATGAATTACATCAGAAACTTCTCATTGAGATTAAGACCAGCCACAAAGATAGCCCGCAGATGATGGAACATTTTCTTGAAAAATACGGTGCAAAAATTAAGGTTTATGGTCATCAAATGCAATCCTTGGATTATAAAGTTATTGAAAAAGTGAGAGAGTATGACACAGATATTCCTGTATACTTTATTCTTCCCTATAATTCTGTATTTCCTAGAACGGTTGCTACAGGCTACACAATGGAGTATTCTACTTTAGATGAATACTTTGTGACGAAACTATGGAATACTGAGCAAAAACTCTATGTATGGACAATCAATAGTTCGGAATCATTTAATAAGTCTTTTCACCTAGGAGTTGACGGAATGATTACGGATGACTTGGAAAGAATAAAAGAAGAACTAGTAACGGCTCAGGAAGACCCTGAATATAGTGACTTATTGCTAAATAAAGCAACTGAGTTCTTTGCTTATTAACATAAATTAAAAGAGGCTGTAAACCAGCCTCTTTTTGAGAATATAATTAAAATGGTAACTTACCAGCAAATGCTCCAAGTTTCTTTTTAGTAGTTTCATCAATTTGTTCAAGAGCAGCATTGAGCGCTTGAACAGTCATATCTGAAAGTGTTTCAATATCTTCAGCATCCACAACTGCAGGATCAAAATCAATTTTTACGACTTTTTTATCACCTGTTAAGGTAGCAGTTACAAGGTTTTGAGCAGAAGTCCCAACAAATTCTGTGGCAGCCAATTCTGCTTGGCTTTGTTCCATTTGTTTTTGAAGTTTTTGAGCTTGACGCATCATGTTTTGCATATTCATCATGGCGGTAGTTAGCTTCCTTTTCTTTTATTTTCCATTTTATTTTAACAATTTTAATTGGAAAAGTCTAATTAAAATTTCAGGATCTCTATTCATATCAACCATTAATTTAAGGTTTCTTTAAGCTTTCTATATTATTCTGAAGAACTCTATTTTAATCGAGAAATAAAAATGCAAGGATTAAATTTTTTTATGTTCAAAGCCTAAAGTGCTCTCGCCATCAGTTTCTAAATGGAGAGAACTAGTATTTATTTCAAGATAATGCTAGATTATGATATAATAGTAAAGAATGAGTTTTTAAAACAAACCAAAGGAGTATCAAAATGATTTACGCTGGAATTTTAGCAGGTGGAACCGGCACGCGCATGGGTATTAGTAACCTACCCAAACAATTTCTTGAGTTGGGAGATCGCCCAATCTTAATTCATACAATTGAAAAATTTGTCTTAGAGCCAAGTATCGAAAAGATTGTGGTTGGAGTTCACGGAGACTGGGTGACACACGCAGAAGATTTAGTTGAAAAATTCCTTCCACTCCACAAGGACCGTATCATCATCACAAAAGGTGGGGCGGACCGTAATTCTAGTATTGAAAAAATTATTGAAGCTATCGATACTTATCGTCCAATCACTGAAGATGATATCGTGGTCACACATGACTCAGTTCGTCCTTTTATCACACTTCGAATGATTCAAGATAACATTGCTCTCGCGCAAAATCATGATGCTGTTGACACAGTAGTTGAAGCCGTAGATACCATTGTTGAAAGTACAAACGGTCAGTTTATCACAGATATTCCAAATCGCGCTCATCTATACCAAGGACAGACTCCACAAACCTTCCGTTGTAAAGACTTTATTGATTTGTATGGTTCTTTATCAGCAGAAGAAAAAGAAATTTTAACAGATGCATGTAAAATCTTTGTCATTAAGGGTAAAGATGTAGCCTTAGCAAAAGGTGAATATTCAAACCTTAAAATTACGACAGTTACAGACTTGAAGATTGCTAAAAGCATGATTGAGAAAGACTAAAGACATGATTAATCAAATTTATCAACTGACAAAACCAAAGTTTATCAATATTAAATATCAGGAAGAAGAAATTGATCAAGAGAATCATATCCTCATCCGACCAAATTACATGGCGGTTTGTCACGCAGATCAACGTTACTACCAAGGTAAACGCGATCCAAAAATTTTAGCGAAAAAACTACCAATGGCTATGATTCACGAGTCTTGTGGTACAGTCATTTCTGATCCAACAGGTACTTACAAAGTTGGTCAGAAGGTTGTTATGATTCCAAATCAACCACCTATGCAAAGTGATGAGGAATTCTACGAAAATTACATGACTGGAACATATTTCTTATCAAGTGGTTATGATGGGTTTATGCGAGAATTCGTTTCTCTACCTAAGGATCGTGTGGTAGCTTACGAAGATATCGAAGACACAGTTGCTGCCATTACAGAGTTTGTCAGTGTTGGCATGCATGCTATGAATCGTTTCATGACGGTATCTCACAGCAGACGTCAACGCATCGCTGTCATTGGTGATGGAAGTTTAGCTTTTGTCATGGCCAATATTATCAACTACACCTTGCCTGAAGCTGAGATTATTGTTATCGGACGTCACTGGGAGAAATTAGAACTCTTTTCGTTTGCTAAAGAGCTATACATTACTGATAATATTCCAGAGGATCTTAGTTTTGACCATGGTTTCGAATGCTGTGGTGGTGACGGTAGTGGACCTGCTATCAATGACTTGATTCGCTACATTAAACCACAAGGTACCATTTTGATGATGGGTGTTAGTGAGTATAAAGTTAATATCAATACTCGTGATTCATTGGAAAAAGGCTTGTTATTAGTTGGATCTTCTCGTTCTGGAAGAGTTGACTTTGAAAATGCCATCCAAATGTTGGAGATTAAAAAGTTTGCCAATCGTTTGAAGAATATCATTTATCTAGAAGAACCAGTAAGAGAGATTAAGGATATTCATCGAGTTTTTGCAACAGACCTTAATACTGCCTTCAAGACAGTATTTAAGTGGGAAGTCTAATGGAGGATGATTGTGAAGGAAATCGTTAAAGCAAAGATTGCTTCCTTATTGTCAGCTGACGAAGAAATTCAGAGCGTTGAACAATTGGGGGGGATGACCAATCAAAACTATTTGGTTAAGACAACCTCAAACCAGTACATCGTTAAGTTTTTCGGTAAAGGTACGGATAAATTAATCGACCGCCAGAATGAAAAGTACAATCTTGAGTTGTTGAAAGATTTGAAATTAGATGTAGAGAATTATCTTTTTGATATCGAAGCAGGTATCAAGGTCAATCAATACATTGAAAATGCTGAGACACTTGATTCAACTACCATTAAAACTAAATTTGAGAAGATAGCTCCAATTTTACAAACGATTCATGCTTCGGGTAAAGAATTAAAAGGAGAGTTTGCTCCTTTTGAGGAAATCAAAAAATATGAATCCTTGATTCAAGGGGAGATTTCTTATCCTAATTATGAAGCTGTCAGAAAGTCTGTATTTTCTCTGAAAGAAGAGCTTGAACAAATTGGAGTTGATAAGAAATCATGTCATATTGATTTGGTTCCAGAAAACTTTATTGAAGGTCCAGACGGACATCTTTATCTAATTGATTGGGAATATTCATCTATGAATGATTCTATGTGGGATTTGGCAGCCCTCTTCCTAGAATCTGAATTTACAAGTGCAGAAGAAGAAGACTTTTTAAGTCATTACGAGAGTGACAAGACTCCAGTTTCAAGGGAGAAAATTCGTATTTACAAAATCTTACAAGATATCATTTGGAGTCTTTGGACTATTTACAAAGAAGAAAATGGTGCAGATTTTGGAGATTATGGAATCTCTCGTTACAATAGAGCAGTAAAAGAATTAGAGTCTGAAGGAGATTTAAATGAAAACTAAAAATGGAGTTTCTTTTGGGCTACTATCAGGTGTGTTCTGGGGATTAGGATTAACTATTAGTGCTTATATCTTTTCAATATTCACGGATTTATCGCCCTTTGTAGTAGCAGCAGCACACGATTTCCTAAGTATTTTTATCTTGCTAGGATATCTTCTAGTTAAGGAAGGCAGAGTTCGTTTTTCAATCTTCTTGAACATTCGAAATGTCAGTGTTATCATCGGAGCTTTACTAGCCGGTCCGATTGGTATGCAGGCCAATCTCTATGCGGTTAAGTATATTGGAAGTTCATTAGCTTCGTCAGTCTCAGCTATTTATCCGGCAGTATCTGTCATTCTTGCTTTCTTTTTCTTAAAGCATAAGGTTTCGAAGAATACGGTATTTGGAATTTTATTAATCATTGCAGGAATTATTGCTCAGACCTACAAGGTTGAACAGGTCAATTCATTCTATATTGGTATCCTCTGTGCCTTGATCTGTGCCCTTGCTTGGGGAAGTGAAAGTGTTCTGAGCTCATTTGCTATGGAAAGTGAACTCAGTGAACTCGAAGCACTCTTGATACGACAAGTCACATCTTTTTTGTCCTACCTTGTCATTGTTCTCTTCTCGCATCATTCATTTGCAGAAGTGGCAAATGGACAATTATTGGGACTTTTGATTATCTTTGCGGCATTTAATATGATTTCTTATCTTGCCTACTATATGGCTATCAATCGATTGCAACCAGCAAAAGCAACTGGTTTAAATGTCAGTTATGTAGTTTGGACTGTCCTGTTTGCAGCGATGTTCTTGGGGACACCTCTGACTGTCTTGACCATTATAACTTCATTTGTTGTAATGGCAGGTGTTTATATTATCATTAAAGAATAAAGGAGAAAACGCGTGAAAGCGATCATCTTAGCAGCGGGATTGGGAACTCGTTTACGTCCTATGACAGAAAATACTCCCAAAGCCTTGGTTAAAGTCAATCAAAAACCTTTGGTTGAATATCAAATTGAATATTTAAAAGAACGAGGAATTGATGACATTATCATCGTCGTAGGTTATTTGAAAGAACAGTTCGACTATCTCAAAGAGAAATACGGTGTGCGTTTGGTCTTCAATGATAAGTATGCTGATTACAACAACTTTTACTCTCTTTACTTGGTAAAAGAAGAGTTGGCTAATAGCTACGTTATCGATGCGGATAACTATCTTTTCAAGAATATGTTCCGCAATGATATTGAACGTTCAACTTACTTTAGTGTTTATCGCGAAGACTGTGATAATGAGTGGTTCCTAGTTTATGGGGATGACTTCAAAGTTCAAGATATCATTGTTGATAGTAAAAACGGACGCATCTTGAGCGGTGTTTCATTCTGGGACGCTCCAACAGCTGAGAAGATTGTAGGATTTATTAATCAAGCTTATGAGAGTGGCGAGTTTGTTGACCTCTACTGGGATAACATGGTTAAAGATAATATCAAAGAACTAGATGTTTACGTAGAGGAGTTAGAAGAAAATTCTATCTATGAAATTGACAGTGTTAAAGATTATCAAAAACTAGAAAAAATTCTTTCTTCGCAAAAATAAGCAACTTTTATGAACTGATACCTTACCTATTTTTACTTGACTTTTCATGTTTGATACAGTATACTAGTGAAAATTTAACCTTTAAGGGAAGTCCAGAGAGACTCACAAGGTGTCAGAGAAAAGAAGCTACAATGGAAACAAGTAAGCAAGGCTTATTTGCTACTTTTGTGTAAATATCTTAACTGAAACCTTGCAATAGCAAGGTTTTTCTTTATCTGATCCCCTTAAAATTTAAGGAGGAAAAGTTATGAATCCAAATTGTAGAAAACGCATGGGTGCTATTCGCTTGGAAAATATGAAAGTGATTGTTCAAGAGGAAATCGCACCAGCAATCTTTGAGCTAGTACTTGAAGGAGACATGGTTGAAGCTATGAAAGCTGGACAATTTCTTCATTTACGTGTACCTGATGATGCCCATCTCTTACGTCGTCCAATTTCGATTTCATCAATTGATAAGATGACTAAGCAATGCAAACTTATCTATCGAGTTGAAGGAGCAGGGACAGCAATTTTTTCAAGCTTAAAAACAGGTGATAGCATAGATGTTATGGGACCTCAAGGAAATGGCTTTGATTTATCTGATCTAGACAAGAAGAATCGTGTTCTTATAGTTGGTGGTGGAATAGGAGTGCCGCCCTTACTCGAAGTAGCTAAACAACTGAATGAGCGTGGTGTTGAAATAACAACTGTTTTAGGATTTGCTACTAAAGATGCTGTTATTTTGGAAGATGAATTATCCAAATTTAGTCAGGTCTTTGTAACGACTGATGATGGATCTTATGGTATTAAAGGAAATGTATCGGTAGTGATTAATGAATTTGACACAGAATTTGATGCCATCTACTCATGCGGTGCGCCTGGTATGATGAAATACATTAATCAAACATTTTACGACCATCCAAGAGCTTACCTATCCCTAGAATCCCGTATGGCCTGTGGCATGGGGGCTTGCTACGCTTGCGTATTGAAAGTACCAGATAGTGATACAGTTAGTCAACGTGTGTGTGAAGATGGGCCTGTATTTAAAACAGGAACTGTTGTTTTATAAGGAGAGTGTCATGACTACAAATCGATTACAAGTCTCTCTACCAGGCTTAGAACTAAAGAATCCTATCATTCCTGCTTCAGGCTGTTTTGGTTTTGGACAAGAGTATGCCAAATACTATGATTTGGACCTCTTGGGCTCTATCATGATTAAGGCTACTACACTTGAACCACGTTTTGGTAATCGTACTCCACGAGTGGCAGAAACACCTGCTGGTATGCTGAATGCTATTGGTCTACAAAATCCAGGACTAGATGCCGTTCTCTCCGAAAAATTACCTTGGTTGCAAAGAGAGTATCCTAATCTCCCTATAATCGCCAATGTTGCTGGATTCTCAAAGCAAGAATACGCAGCAGTTTCTAGTGGTATTTCCAAGGCACCTAACGTGAAAGCCATTGAGCTCAATATTTCTTGTCCAAACGTCGATCATGGGAATCACGGCCTTTTAATTGGGCAAGACCCAGATTTAGCTTATGATGTGGTAAAAGCAGCCGTAGGGGCATCAGATGTGCCAGTTTACGTTAAATTGACACCAAGTGTAACTGATATCGTGACTATCGCAAAAGCAGTAGAGGACGCAGGTGCTAGTGGTCTCACTATGATCAATACCCTTGTTGGTATGCGCTTTGATCTCAAAACTAGAAAACCAATCATTGCCAATGGTACTGGTGGAATGTCTGGGCCTGCAGTCTTTCCGGTAGCTCTGAAACTAATCCGTCAAGTAGCTCAAACAACTAATCTTCCAATCATTGGTATGGGAGGAGTTGATTCGGCTGAAGCTGCAATAGAAATGTACTTAGCTGGTGCGTCAGCAATAGGAGTCGGTACAGCAAACTTTACCAATCCTTATGCCTGTCCTGATATCATTGATAACCTACCAAAAGTCATGGACAAATATAATATCGAAACTCTGGAGCAATTGAGAAAAGAAGTAAAAAGTAGCTTATAGTTTTTTAAATTCGTAATATTTTGAATGCCTTCTTCTTTCTGGTATAATATGACTATGATTGTAACAATACCTATAAAAACTGAAAAAGACATTGCAACACCAGGTCCAACAGTCCTCGTTTTAGGATATTTTGATGGTATTCATCTAGGACATCAAAAATTATTTAGCATTGCTGGTGAAATTGCTGCTAAGAAGAGATTAAGCGTTGCTTTAATTACCTTTCATGAATCACCAAAATTAACCTTAAAACCCTATTCACCAGAAAATTTACTTCATATCCTGAATGCAGAAGAACGTGAACGTAAGTTTAAACGAGCTGGTGTTGAAAATCTTTATTTAATGGACTTTTCAAGTCGTATCGCTAATATGACCGCTCAAGAGTTTGTAGATACCTTTGTCAAAGAAGTCAAAGCAGATACCATTGTGGTTGGATTTGACTATAGTTTAGGTGCTGATAGAAAATCAGCTGAAGATTTAAAAGAAATTTTTGATGGAGAAGTAGTTGTAGTACCTCCTGTAGAAGATGAAAAAGGAAAGATTAGCTCTACTCGTATTCGTCAAGCTATCCTTGAAGGGAATGTGAAAGAAGCTGGTCAGTTACTAGGAAGTCCACTTCCTACAAGAGGAATAGTCGTACACGGCAATGCTCGTGGTCGAACAATCGGTTATCCAACTGCCAATCTCGTGCTCTTAGATCGTACCTATATGCCGGCAGATGGTGTCTATGCCGTTGATATCGAAATCAAGAGAAAACTCTATCGAGGAATGGCCAGTGTCGGGAAGAACGTTACTTTTGATGGAGAAGAAGAGCGTTTTGAAGTGAATATCTTTGATTTTGATGAAGATATTTATGGTGAAACAGTGACCGTCTATTGGTTAGATCGTATCCGAGATATGGTGAAATTTGACGGCATTGAACAACTGGTAAAACAGCTTGAAGAAGATGAAAAAGCTGCAAGAAAATAAAAATGAAGTTCGAATGAAAATTCGAGCTTTTTATTTTGTTAAAATCTTAGAAAAACAAGGATTAGAGATGAGATATAAACTTAAGTCTGGTATAATTCTAATAAGTGATTAAGGGAGATTATGATGTTTAAAGAAAAAAGAAATAAAGGTTTTATTTCTGTACTGATACTTTCGCTAGTATTCTTTGCGATTGCTACAATTTCAGGATTCTTAGGTCAAATGCACAAGAAACCTACAGAGAGGTTTGCAGATACGACTGATACTGGAAAAGAAGTTACTATGTCAGTCTACGGTATCTATCCTGAACCTGTTGGTGAAGTTGATGGTGGAACTGTTATTTATATTGTGCAATATAGCAAGGAAGGTGAAGGGAAGTTTGCTGTAGTTGAGTCAAAAGTGAAAGATGAGTCAATTAATGAACTTCTTGAGAACGCTGACAGTCTTGCTGATAATCCTGCAACTCTCACAGGTATACAGTTAGAACCCCTTACTGATACCAATTTTGTCAATACTTCTAAGAACACTAAGATTATCAATCTTGATGAATTTATTAGCTCTATTCTTCCTGCTAAATCGGTTGTCGCTCGTAATATGAATACAAGAATTTATCTCAGTCTCAGTGAATATTCACGAGACAGCCTGAGCTATATTTTTGGTATTGTGATTTTTTCCGGCATGGGACTAATGACTTTAATCGGAGCCTTTATCATACGAAAGAAAACAGTTGCTTCATTCAAAGAGCTCTATCGTCTGTACCCTGAATTAGAAGGAAATCTTGAGCTCCTTGATACTCAAGCTGATTTTTATAACCAGGACTTGAAAGTTATTTTGTATAGAAACCATCTCATTACTTATTACAAAGGGACCCAAGCTCTAGATCTTAGAGATGTGTGGAGGATCTATTTAGTACGTACAAGTTATAGTCGTTTTACAAAAGTTTATCAGTTTGTATATACTCGAAAAGATAGTTCTAAGAAGTATAGCTTAACTATTCGAAATACTAATAGAGTAGAAGAACAATTAGAAGATTTCTGGAATCTTCTTCCAAAAAAATTTCCTGAGATCAACATTGGTAGTTTATAAGAAAGCATCTTTTTGGGTGCTTTTCCTTTTGGGTAAAATTTTGGAAAAAAGTGAATTTATAACTTGACATCTTAAATGTTAAGGAGTAGAATATTTACTGGTTAATTAAATGGTTAAGTTTATGAATCCAATATATCTAACTAAACAATACTAGAAACCTATAAAAAGGATTAGAACATTTAAATTGTTTTTATAAATATTTCTATTTATAAACTTAACTGGTTAATGACACAGAACTTATAGTGTTGCCTAAATCTTATATTTAGTAGTAAAAATAGAAAGTGTGTTTAGATGAAAATCAATAAAAAATATGTTCTTGGTTCCGTAGCTCTTATGGTAATAAGTCTTTCAAGTTATGAATTGGGTCGTTATCAATCAAGGCAGACTGACAAAGTGTCTAATCGTGTGGCTTACATAGATGGGAATCAGGCTAGTACTAAGACCGAAAATTTGACGCCAGATGAAGTTAGTCAGCGAGAAGGAATCAATGCGGAACAGATAGTCATTAAGATTACCGATCAAGGCTACGTAACTTCACATGGAGACCATTATCATTACTTTAATGGTAAGGTTCCTTATGACGCTATTATTAGTGAAGAACTCTTGATGAAAGATTCGAATTATCAACTTCGAAATGAGGATATTGTCAACGAAGTCAAGGGTGGCTATGTCATTAAGGTTGATGGTCGCTATTATGTATACCTCAAAGATGCTTCACATTCCGAAAATATTCGTAGTAAGGATGAGATTAATCGTCAGAAGCAGGAACATGGACATGGTGGGGGAGTAAAGGTTAGTAATGAAGTCGCTGTAGCAAGAACTCAGGGACGTTATACGACGGATGATGGTTATATTTTTAATGCTAGTGATATTATTGAGGACACGGGTGATGCTTACATCGTTCCACATGGCAATCACTTTCATTATATTCCCAAAAGTGATTTATCAGCTAGCGAACTAGCTGCTGCTCAGGCCTTCTTATCCGCTAAAGGTGGTCAAACAAGCTCAGTTGGGTATCGACCGTCAACAAATTCTTCTAGCAGCTCATCAGATGCTTCGAATAGTAGTACATATAGACAAACGAATCAAAGCAATGTTGAGGCAAATACTAGAAGATGGACCCCAAGTGTTAGCCCACAAGTGGATAATAGTTATCAAGCAAGTTCAAGTGAAGATGTATCTAGTCTTTTAAAACAACTTTACGCCTTGCCACTCAGCCAACGTCATGTGGAATCCGATGGTTTACTCTTTGACCCTGCCCAAATCACGAAAAGAACAGCAAATGGGGTAGCAGTACCACATGGGGATCACTATCATTTTATCCCTTATAGTCAAATGTCAGCTTTGGAAGAAAAGATTTCACGGATAATTCCAGTAAAAGGACAAAATAATGGGAACAACAAGCCAGTAAATACCCAAAAGCCAACAAACAGTACAGTTGAGCATATGTTTTTAGGAAATTCAATTAAAGCTTATGGTAAGGGGCTGGATGGCAAACCATACGATACTAGTGATGGATATGTATTCAGTAAAGATTCTATCTATTCAGTTGATAAATCAGGCATTATAGCGAGACATGGAAATCATTTCCATTATGTGGGATTTGGAGAGTTAGAACAATTTGAATTAGATGAAGTTAGCAAGTGGATGAAGGAAAAAGGTCAAGCTAATGATAGTGTTATTCCTTCAGAGAAAATGAATAACGAAGATAAACCAAAATTTAATTCAAAAAGAGTGAATAGTAAAGTTACCAAAGATGGTAAAGTTGGTTATGTTCTTAAAGAAAACGGAAAAGAATACTTCTATTCTCGAGACGAACTTGATCTTACTCAAATTGCTTTTTCTGAACAAGAACTCATGCTTAAGGATCGAAATCATTATCGTTATGATATAGTAGACACAGGGATTAAACCAAGATTAGCTGTAGATGTCTCAAGTTTGCCGATGCATGCAGCGAATACTACTTATGATACTGGAAGTTCATTCATTATTCCACACATTGATCATATTCACGTTGTGCCTTACTCATGGTTAGAGCCTGATCAAATTGCGACTATTAAATATGTCATGCAACACCCTGAGGTTCGTCCTGAAGTTTGGTCTAAGCCGGGTCACGAGGACTCAGGTTCCGTTATTGCTAATGTGACTCCTCTTGAAAAACGCGCTGGAATGCAGAATTGGCAAATTATCCATTCTGCTGAAGAAGTTCAGAAAGCTCTTGCAGAAGGTCGTTTTGCAACTCCAGATGGTTATATTTTTGATCCGAAAGATGTATTGGCAAAAGAAACTTTTGTATGGGAAGACAAATCATTTAGTATTCCAAGAGCGGGAGGTGGTTCATTGAGAAGTATCACTAAATCTGACTTATCAGAAGTAGAATGGAAACAAGCACAAGACTTAATAGTAAAAAGAATAAAAGAAAAAGAATCCCAAAATGGGACGTTTACGAATAATAATGAAGAATTAAAACCTGATTCAAACAATACTGAAAATAGTGATAAAAATAAGACTGTTGTAGATAAAACTGAGGAACAACCGAAGAGTAATATAGGCGTCAATGAGACTGGTACGACCGATAAAATTCCTTCAGAAAACAAGGTTGAAGATAAAGAAAACTCCAAAGAAGAAAGTGACGATGATTTACCAGACTACGGATTGGATAAAGTAACTTTAAATGAACATATAGAAAAGTTATCAAAAATTGCTCAAATCGATCCTAAGTTTCTAATTTTTCAGCCAGAAGGTGTTCAGTTTTACAATAAAAATGGTGAATTAGTGATGTATGACATTAAGACACTAAAACAAGTAAAGCCTTAAAATATTTTTATCAATTATAATCTACTCGAAAGGATATTGTTCGATTTTTGATTGAATAATGTCCTTTTATTTGTTAAAAAACTGAAATTTGCTGTCTTAAAAAATGAAACAAGGAGTTCTAAAACAATAATTTTATTTTTTACGACAAAAAATCTTGACTTAACAAATAAAAAAAGATAAACTATTTACTAGTTAATTAAATGGTTAAATACTAGTTAAGGAGTTGTTATGAAAAAAAGAAGCATTCTATGGGTCATGATTACCTTCTTTGTTCTTATTTTAGGGGCATGTGGACAAAAGGCTAGTCAAGACAATCGTAATGAAACTAAGGGAATGAAGATTGTGACTAGTTTTTACCCTGTCTATGCTATGGTTAAAGAAATTTCGGGTGACCTAAATGATGTTCGGATGATTCAGTCGAGTTCAGGTATCCATTCATTTGAACCTTCTGCAAATGACATTGCAGCCATTTATGATGCCGATGTTTTCGTTTATCATTCTCATACCTTGGAATCATGGGCGGGAAGTTTGGATCCAAGCCTGCAAAAGTCTAAGGTAAAGGTCTTAGAAGCATCAGAAGGTATGACCTTGGAACGCGTGCCTGGATTAGAAGATATGAAAGTTGGAGACGGGATTGATGAGAAGACCTTGTATGATCCTCATACTTGGCTTGATCCTGAAAAGGTTGCTGAAGAAGCTCAGATTATCGCTGATAAGTTATCCGAACTAGACAGCGCTAACAAGGATACTTATCAGAAAAACGCACAAAGTTTTAGTGCCAAAGCTCATAATTTGACCAAGAAATACCAACCCATTTTTGAAAAAGTCAATCAAAGAAATTTTGTAACTCAACATACAGCTTTTTCATATTTAGCTAAACGCTTTGGATTAAATCAACTTGGAATAGCTGGTATTTCACCAGACCAAGAACCAAGCCCGAGACAGTTAACCGAAATTCAAGAATTTGTAAAAAATTATAAGGTCAAAACTATCTTTACAGAGAGCAATGCTTCGTCTAAAGTTGCTGATACACTTGTCAAATCAACAGGTGTGACTCTTAAAACACTCAATCCTTTAGAGGCCGACCCACAAAATGATAAGTCCTACTTGGAAAATTTAGAAGACAATATAGCTATTTTAGCTGAAGAATTGAAATGAGGAGTTTATGAAAATTAATAAAAAATATTTAGCAGGATCTGCAGTGGTCCTTGCCTTGAGTGTCTGTGCTTACGCTTTAAATCAACATCAAGCGCCTGAGAACAAAGAAAATAACCGTGTATCCTATGTTGATGGGAAAGAGTCTGATGCTAAAAAGAATGAAAATCTGACACCTGATCAAGTTAACCAAAAAGAAGGAATAGAAGCTGAACAGATTGTTACTAAGATTACAGATCAAGGCTATGTGACTTCCCACGGTGACCATTTTCATTTCTACAATGGTAAGGTGCCTTTTGATGCCATCTTTAGTGAAGAATTGGTCATGAAAGATCCAAACTATCAGCTAAGTGATGGAGATATTGTCAGTGAGATTAAAGGTGGCTATATCATCAAGGTGGATGGCAAATATTATGTCTATCTGAAGGATGCTAGTCACGCAGATAATATTCGTACCAAAGACCAAATCGAGAAACAAAAACAAGAACACACATCAGATAGTAGCAGTACAAGTAATGAAGTTATTGCTGCCAGAGCACAAGGTCGATATACAACTGATGACGGTTACGTCTTTAATGCTGCAGATATTATTGAAGATACAGGTGACGCTTATATCGTTCCTCATGGTGGCCATTATCATTACGTTCCTAAGAGTGCTCTATCTTCAAGTGAATTGGCTGCCGCTCAAGCTTACCTTGCTGGAAGAGGAAGTCAACAAAGTCCAACAGACTACAAACCGATTCCAAGTGTTGAACCAAGTCATCAAGTAGAAAAACCAGCTACAAGCAATCCAGTACAAGAAGAAAATAATCTTCAAAAACTTCTAGAACAGCTTTACGCTTTACCAGTTAGTCAACGCTATAAAGAATCTGATGGTTTGGTATTTGACCCGGCTAAAATTACCAGTCGTACGGCTAATGGAGTTGCTATCCCTCATGGAAATCATTACCATTTCATTCCTTATAGTAGTTTATCTGCTTTGGAGCAAAAGATTGCACGCTTGATACCACTTTCAGGTCTAGTAACACCATCAAATCCTGTAGAAACTCCAAGTAAACCAAACGAAGACCATGGCCACGAAGATGTTGATCATCAACACGAAGAAGACCATGACCACGATCATGCTAATCATCGACACGGTGAAGACCACGATCATGGCTTTGCTATTGATAGAGTGATTAGCGAGGACGACCAAGGTTTCGTAGTTTCACATGGAGACCACAATCATTATTTTTACAAGAAAGATTTGACGGCTCAACAAATTAAAGAAGCTCAGGAACACTTGAAAGGTAAAATCGAAGTTAAACCTAATCCATCAGATGATCACCATGATGAAGACGGGCATGATCACCACCATGGTGAAGACCACGATCACGGTTTCGATGCTGACCGAGTGATAAGTGAAGATGAACAAGGTTTTGTAGTTTCACATGGAGACCATGCCCATTATTTCTTTAAGAAAGATTTATCAGCAGAGCAGATTAAGGCTGCACAAGACCATCTTCATGGCCATCAGCAGACAGAACCTGTTAAACCTCTTGCCAAGACGGTTGAAAGTTTCTCTCGAGATGCCAGCGATGAAGAAAAAATAGCTTATATTTCTAAAACATATGGCGTTCCTCTTGAGGCTATCAGAATTTCAAATGGATTCTTTGTATTTGGTAATCCAGACCAGGCTTATGACCCAACTCACATTCACCCTTACGCTGTTCGTAAGGAACACGTTCGTATTCCGCTTCAAACAGGTGATGCAGAGCTTGATTTCCTAAACGAACTCTATACAACTGCTCTACGTGATGGTGTTTCTCCTTATAGCTTGCAGGTTGAAAATGGTAGCTTTGTTATCCCTCATGGTGATCACAACCACTACATCAAGGTTCAAACCAAAGGTTATGAAATCGCTTTGAAAAACAAAATTCCTGCATTACAGTCAACTTACCAACCTGGTGCTTTTGATGAAAAAGCAGTCCAGTATAAGATTGATCAACTCTTGGCAGAGAGTCGTGAAGTCTATAAAGATAAACCAATTCTTCAAAGACAGATTGAACTTGCTTTGGGGCAATTTTCTGAGAATATGAAGAAGCTATCAACCAACTCTACTGCAGGTTATTTGGCAGCTTTGGATTTGTTTGATAAGCAGTATATTCACATTGACTCAAGTGTCAAACCAACAGAAATCAGTCCTTTAGACAAGAAATATCAAGCTTTAGTAGATAAGATTAATACCTTAGATACAGATGCTTATGGACTTCCTAAGAAGGATTTATTGACTCAACTTCAAGAAAATAAACTTGCCCAAGATGAAGCAGGTTTAGATGCAGTTGAAGCTAAACTACAAGCTCTGCAAGATTTTAATGACCGTACTGGTGTTACGACAGTAGAATACATCAAGTATTTCTACCAACATCTATCTGATGGTCGCTTAAATGACACTCTTAGAAATAAAGTTGCTAACTTAACTTGGACACTTTATAAATCACAATCCTTCCTTAAGGCGACTGACTTGAACAAACTATTCCCAGAAATCTATCAAACAAAACTGGAAGTTGAAGAAGCTCTGAAGAATGAACCTGTTACAAGTAAGCCTTCTGAAACGATTTTAGATACTGAAAAAGTGGATGGACACAGTGCTAAAACTGCAGTTTATGAGTTCTTAAAAGGTTTGTATGATGATCTCAAACCTGAGGAACAAAGTAACCATGTCTTAAAAGGGCAAGTAGAAGAGTTACTAACAAAAGCTGAAGAATTAGTTCATCAAGTCAATGAGGAGGGGGTTAAAGCTTCACTCTCTGACGAAGTGAAAAATCTGAAGACAGCTTTGGAGAAAGAAGACGCAGACCTTGATGAATTAAATACACAGGTCCAAGATCTTTTGAAACGTATTTCACTAACAATCCAAAATGAACGTGATAATTCGAAACAAGACCCAGAGGTTTTAGTTCTTTACCAAAAACTCTATAACGGTGTCATTGCTCTCCATACTTATTTGGAAATGAATAATGGTTCAGATGCTGACTTTGAAAAAGTAGATGCTCTATTTGATAAACTAGCAGCAGCAAGTAAGGATAAGCAGGCTCTTCTAGCAGTTGCCCAAGAAATAGTCTTGTTAAATCAAGAGCTTAGATCTAAAGCAACACCAAGTCAAGAAACACCTGTTGAATCAAAACAAGAAACACCAGGTCAAGCAGGCACTGATAAGCAAGTAGAAGCTAGCTCAGTGCAGACAACAACAGAGAAAACTTCTGAAACAACAACTGAACTAAATCCTGAATCAACAGAAAAAGTCGCAGACTAAAAAAAGACGAAGTAGCTAAGCTACCTCGTCTTTTTTAGTCTTTATAAGCTACAATTCCAATAATAGTATCAACTGCACGTTCCATGGTTTGAAGGCTAACGTATTCGAAACGACCATGCATGTTTTCACCGCCAGCGAAGATATTCGGCGTTGGAATTCCCATAAAGGAAATCTTAGAACCATCTGTTCCTCCACGGATAGGCTCGATAATAGGTGTGATACCAAGGTCTTCCATAACCGCTTTGGCAATGGTTACTGGTGTCATATCCTTTTCAATGACTTCTTTCATGTTGTAATACTGGTCTGTCAAAGTCAAGGTTACACGATTGCTAGCAAGTTCTTGGTTCATCTTATCAGCGATAGCTTGCATAGTAGCTTTACGCGCTTCAAAGGTTTCTTTTTCGAAGTCACGAATGATATAGCTAGCACGCGCTTCCTCAACACTACCAGATACATCCATGAGATGGTAGAAACCTTGGTAGCCCTCAGTAAATTCTGGGCGGTCACCAGCTGGGAGTTGGTTGTGGAAGTCAATGGCTAATTGAAGGGCATTGACCATTTGTCCTTTTGCTGTTCCTGGGTGGACATTACGTCCTTGGAAGTGAAGTTCCGCACCTGCAGCAGAGAAGGTTTCGTATTGCAATTCACCAAGAGGTCCACCGTCAACTGTATAAGCAAAGTCGACATCGAAATCTTCTGCATCAAATTTATTGGCACCGACACCAATCTCTTCATCAGGTCCAAAGCCGACACGGATTTCGCAGTGTTTAATCTCAGGATGAGCAGTTAAGTATTCGATAGCTGTCATGATTTCGGCGATACCTGATTTATCATCGGCACCGAGAAGGGTAGTGCCATCAGTAGTAATCAATGTTTGCCCATGATATTTCTCTAAGCTCTTGAAATCTGCAGGATCAAGTTTGAAACCAGAATTCCCAAGCTCGATAACTCCCCCATCGTAGTTTTCAATAACTTGCGGGTTAACACCTTCAGCATTAAAATCAGCCGTATCCATGTGGGAGATAAAACCAATCTTGCGAGTTAAACTTGGATCGTTAGCTGGAAGAGTACCGATAGCAAAACCGTTTGGCAAATAATAGACATTTTGCAAACCGACACGTTTCATTTCTGGGATAAGGATATTAGTCGCAAAGTCTACCTGACTCTGAGTGCTTGGTGTAGTAGTTGAATTTTCGTCTGAACGTGTGTTAACTTTAACATAAGTCAAAAAACGCTCTAGTAATGTTGGATATTTCATTATAACTCCTTTTTATAATTTTTTATTTACCTAAACAGAATTGGCTAAACAACTGTGTAATAAGTTCATCTGGAGCAGCATCTCCGGTGATTTCCCCAAGAATTTCCCAAGTGCGTGTCAAATCAACTTGAAGCAAATCAACTGGCATACCCAGTTCAAGACCTTCGTTAACTGCTTGTAAGCTTTCAACAGCCTTTTCGATTAATGAAATATGACGGGCGTTAGATAGATAAGTAGCATCTTGCTCGACCAAGCCAGCATTTTCAAAGAAGAGGTTATTGATACGTTCTTCAATCTTATCAATGTTTTGATTTTTAAGGACTGAAATACGGATGACATTATCTGGAAGATCAGCAGTTTCAATCGCTTCTGGTAAATCTGTCTTGTTGAGAAGAATAATACGGTTGGTATCTTGACTAATTTCAAGAAGTTGTCGGTCTTGGGCAGTTAGAGGTTCGCTGGCGTTTAGGACTAGTAGAACTAAGTCAGCTTCCTTGAGGGCTTTTTTGGAACGTTCAACACCGATCTGTTCCACGATATCATCTGTTTCACGAATACCAGCTGTATCAATCAATTTGAGAGGAACACCGTTGATATTGACGTATTCTTCAATGACATCTCGAGTAGTACCCTCAATATCCGTTACAATGGCCTTGTCTTCACGCAGGAGGTTGTTGAGAAGGCTTGATTTCCCAACGTTGGGACGACCAATGATGGCCGTTGAAATTCCTTCACGGAGGATTTTACCTCGGCGTGCCGTTTTTAGAAGATTGGTCAAGAGTTGTTCAAACTCCATAGTTTTTTCGCGAACAACAGCAGTAGTGGCTTCTTCAACGTCGTCATACTCAGGGTAATCGATATTAACCTCAACCTGAGCCAAGGTATTGAGAATTTCCTGACGAGTATTGTTAATGAGGTCAGACAGGGATCCATCAAGTTGTTTGACTGCTATATTCATAGCCTTGTCAGTCTTAGCACGAATGATATCCATAACAGCTTCAGCCTGAGTCAAGTCCACACGACCATTGAGGAAGGCACGTTTGGTAAACTCACCAGGTTCTGCCATGCGAGCCCCTTCACGGATAGCCAATTGCAGGATTTCATTGGTCACGGCAATCCCTCCGTGGGTGTTAATCTCGATAATATCCTCACGAGTAAAGGTCTTCGGAGACTTCATAGCCCCAACCATGACCTCGTCCATAACCTTACCAGTCAAAGGGTCAACAATGTGGCCGTAGTTAAGTGTGTGGCTAGCAACTTTGCTCAAGTCTTTGCCTTTAAAAATCTTTTGCGCAATGGCAAAACTGTCTGTTCCGCTCAAGCGGACAATACCAATAGCTCCTTCTCCAAGAGGTGTGGAGATTGCTGCAATGGTATCAAATTCACGTGTAATCATGTTAATTCCTTTTTAAAAATTGAAGCCTTTTATTTACTAATATCTCTTAAAATTGTAACAAAATAAAGTTTTTTATTCAACGAATGCCACTTATAAAGAAAAGCCTAAGCGTTTTGCTTAAGCTCTCTTACTTAGTGCGCATTTCCCCTTGTGGGAAGTAAGTTCCTTCAGGCATATCATTGATGATGACATGAACAGCAGATTGTGGTGCACCAGTGTTACGAACCACAGCTTCGGTTACTTCCTTTGCTAGGGCTTTCTTTTGCTCGAGCGTGCGACCTTCAAATAAATCGATACGTACAAATGGCATAATAGCTTCCTCCACTAGTTTTTGATTTCTTCTATTTTACCACATTTTGCCATTTAAAGCTTTTGGAAAATATGATATACTAGAATGTAGCAGAAAATTAGAAATGGACGTGAAATAGAAACATGGCACAGTTGTATTATCGTTATGGGACCATGAATTCAGGAAAGACCATCGAGATTCTCAAGGTAGCCTATAACTATGAGGAGCAAGGAAAGGGAGTTGTGATTATGACTTCGGCTCTGGATACAAGAGATGGTATAGGCTATGTTTCGAGTCGGATTGGCATGAAGCGACCAGCCATAGCTATCGATGATAATACGGATATTTTTGGGTTTATTCGAGACTTACCTGAAAAGCCCTACTGTGTTCTTGTCGATGAAGCCCAGTTTTTGAAACGTCATCATGTTTACGACCTAGCGCGTGTTGTCGATGAGTTAGACATACCTGTTATGGCATTCGGTTTGAAGAATGACTTTCGCAATGAGCTGTTCGAAGGATCTAAACATCTATTGTTATTAGCAGATAAAATTGATGAGATCAAAACCATTTGTCAGTATTGTAAGAAAAAGGCGACCATGGTCTTGCGTACGCAGGACGGACTGCCTGTTTATGATGGTGAACAAATCCAGATAGGTGGGAATGAAACCTATATCTCTGTTTGCCGTAAACATTATTTTGCCCCCGAAATCAATAAGGAGAATCAATAAGAATGAATATCTATGATCAACTACAAGCTGTAGAAGACCGTTATGAAGAATTAGGAGAATTGCTGAGCGACCCTGATGTCGTTTCAGACACCAAGCGTTTCATGGAGCTTTCAAAAGAGGAAGCTTCAACTCGTGATACAGTAACAGCCTACCGTGAATACAAACAAGTCCTTCAAAATATTGTCGACGCTGAGGAAATGATTAAAGAATCTGGCGGAGATGCTGACTTGGAAGAAATGGCGAAGCAAGAACTCAAGGATGCTAAAGCAGAAAAAGAAGAGTATGAAGAAAAATTGAAAATATTGCTCCTTCCTAAAGATCCAAACGATGACAAGAACATCATCCTTGAAATCCGTGGAGCTGCTGGTGGAGATGAGGCAGCGCTTTTTGCTGGTGACCTTCTAACCATGTATCAAAAGTATGCTGAGGCCCAAGGCTGGCGATTTGAAGTTATGGAAGCATCTATGAACGGTGTCGGCGGTTTCAAAGAAGTGGTTGCCATGGTTTCAGGTCAATCAGTTTACTCTAAGCTTAAGTACGAGTCAGGTGCCCACCGTGTGCAACGTGTCCCTGTGACAGAAAGCCAAGGACGTGTCCATACTTCTACAGCAACTGTCCTTGTCATGCCTGAGGTAGAAGAAGTAGAGTACGATATTGATCCAAAAGACCTTCGTGTTGATATTTACCACGCATCAGGTGCTGGTGGACAGAACGTCAACAAGGTTGCGACTGCCGTTCGTATCGTTCACTTGCCAACCAATATCAAGGTTGAGATGCAGGAAGAACGTACCCAGCAGAAAAACCGTGAGAAGGCTATGAAAATCATCCGTGCGCGTGTGGCAGACCACTTTGCTCAGATTGCTCAAGATGAGCAAGATGCTGAGCGTAAGTCTACTATCGGTACTGGTGACCGTTCAGAACGTATCCGTACTTATAACTTCCCACAAAACCGTGTAACAGACCATCGTATCGGCTTGACTCTACAAAAACTTGATACAATACTAGCTGGTAAATTGGATGAAGTTGTAGATGCCTTGGTTCTTTATGACCAAACACAAAAATTGGAAGAATTAAACAAATAATGAAATTAGCTCAAATTTTTAAAGATTTTGAGGAAAAGTTGATAGAACAAGGAGAGGAAGCAGAAAGCCTCTCCTTTGTCTATCGTAGCCTAAAAAATCTATCTTTTACAGACTTCATCTTTGCCCTTCAGGAAGAAGTCACTGATGAAGATTACAAATTTGTAGAGAACATTTTCATCAAGCTAGCTAGCCACATACCTGCCCAGCACATTATTGGTCATACTGACTTTTTGGGGATGCAGTTAAAGGTAGATGAGCGCGTCTTAATTCCCCGTCCAGAGACAGAAGAGCTAGTAGATCTCATCTTGACTGAAAATCCTAAGAAAAATCTCAAAGTACTAGATATCGGAACAGGAAGCGGAGCCATTGCCCTTGCTTTAGCGAAAAATAGACCAGATTGGTCGGTCACAGCTACGGATATTTCACAGGATGCATTAGAGCTTGCAACAGAGAATTCCAAGAGGCAGGATCTAAATCTCTCTTTTATCAAATCTGACTGTTTCTCCGAAATTTCTTCAAAATATGATATAATTGTATCCAATCCACCCTACATTTCTCGAGCAGATGAGGTAGAAGTTGGCTTGAATGTTTTGCATTCAGAACCACATTTGGCACTCTTTGCTGACGAGGATGGCCTAGCTATCTACCGTAGAATCGCGGAAGACTCCAAGGACTATCTAAATGATGGTGGTAAGATTTATCTTGAAATTGGCTACAAACAAGGTCAAAGTGTGCCCGCTCTCTTTATGGAAAATTTTCCAGAGAAACGAGTTCGAACCCTTAAAGACCGATTTGGCCAAGATAGGATGGTAGTCATTGATGATGGAGAAAATTAAGCAAGAGTTGGAAAAGGGCGGAGCAGTAGTTTTGCCGACCGAAACAGTTTATGGCCTCTTTGCGAAAGCTTTGAATGAGAAGGCTGTTGACCACGTTTATCAGCTCAAACGTCGTCCAAGAGACAAGGCACTTAATCTCAATGTCGCTCATCTAGACGATATCTTGAACTTTTCAAAGAATCAGCCACCTTATTTACAAAAACTTGTTGATAGTTTTCTTCCTGGTCCATTGACCATTATCCTAGAAGCTAGTGACAAGGTTCCCTACTGGGTCAATTCAGGATTACCGACTGTTGGATTTCGGATGCCCAGTCACCCTATAACTCTAGAACTGATTCGTGAGTTTGGTCCCTTAATCGGCCCGTCTGCAAATATTTCAGGACATACAAGCGGTGTTAGCTTTAAAGAAATTTTAAAAGACTTCGGACAAGAGGTTCTGGGTTTAGAAGATGATGCTTTTTTAACAGGTCAAGATTCGACTATTTTAGACTTATCTAGCGACAAGGTTAAGATACTACGCCAAGGTTCGATAACTCGAGAAGATATCCTTGCCAAGATACCTGAAATTCCTTTTGAGGAGGTATGATATGCTACGTGCTTTGAAAGCAACAGATGTTGCATCGATTCATGAGATTAACAAAGATACTTTAGGTTATGATTTTAGCCCTGAGGAAACGGCTAGTCAACTAGCTAAGTTGTCTCAAGACCCCCATCACTTCCTACTGGGGTTTGAGGAACCGACCAGCCATGACTTACTTGGGTATGTACATGCTGAGGTTTATGAATCCCTTTATTCAAAACCAGGTTTTAACATCCTAGCTTTAGCTGTTTTGCCTCAAACACAAGGTAAAGGCATCGGGAAAACTTTGCTCCAAGGATTAGAGCAAGAAGCAGAAAAACGTGGCTACAAATTTATACGATTAAACTCTGCAGACCATCGTCTTGGTGCTCATGCATTTTATGAAAGAGTGGGTTATACTTGTGATAAAGTGCAGAAACGATTTATTAAGTTAATTAAAGGAGAAAAGCTATGATTTTTGATAAAGATGATTTTAAAGCTTATGACGCAGAACTTTGGAATGCTATTGCTAAAGAAGAAGAACGCCAACAAAATAATATTGAATTAATTGCTTCAGAGAACGTTGTATCTAAGGCTGTAATGGCAGCGCAAGGTTCTATCTTGACTAATAAATATGCTGAAGGATATCCTGGACGTCGTTACTATGGTGGTACTGATGTAGTGGATGTTATCGAAAGTCTAGCTATTGAACGTGCGAAAGAAATCTTTGGTGCTAAATTTGCCAATGTCCAACCTCACTCAGGAAGTCAAGCTAACTGTGCAGCATACATGGCCTTGATTGAACCAGGTGATACAGTTATGGGGATGGATTTAGCTGCGGGTGGGCACTTGACTCACGGAGCTCCTGTAAGTTTCTCAGGTCAAACCTATAACTTTGTTTCATATAGCGTCGATCCGGAGACAGAGCTATTGGACTTTGACGCCATCTTGAAACAAGCTCAAGAAGTGCAACCAAAACTTATCGTTGCTGGTGCCTCAGCCTATTCTCACATTATTGATTTCTCAAAATTCCGTGAAATTGCAGATGCTGTGGGCGCAAAACTCATGGTCGACATGGCCCACATTGCTGGCTTGGTTGCAGCTGGTCTTCACCCAAATCCAGTTCCATACGCACATGTCACAACAACAACAACTCACAAAACTCTTCGTGGACCACGTGGTGGGTTGATTTTGACTAACGACGAAGATCTTGCTAAGAAAATCAATTCCGCTATTTTCCCAGGTATCCAAGGTGGACCATTAGAGCATGTTGTTGCTGCTAAGGCTGTAGCCTTTAAAGAAGTATTGGATCCTGCTTTTAAAGAATATGCTGCTAATGTCATCAAGAACAGCAAGGCTATGGCAGATGTCTTCTTGCAAGATTCTGATTTCCGTATTATCTCTGGTGGTACTGAAAACCACCTCTTCTTAGTGGATGTCACAAAGGTTGTAGAAAGTGGAAAAGTAGCCCAAAACTTATTGGATGAGGTCAACATTACCCTTAATAAAAACTCAATCCCTTACGAAACATTGTCACCATTCAAGACAAGTGGTATTCGTATCGGAGCGGCAGCAATTACTGCTCGTGGTTTTGGTGAAAAAGAAAGCCGTCAAGTTGCTGAACTTATTATTAAAGCCCTTAAGAATGCAGAAAACGAAGCTGTCTTAGAAGAAGTGAGAAGTGCAGTCAAGTCCTTGACAGATGCCTTCCCATTATATGAGGACTAATATTTTATGGATATTTATATTAAGAAAGCCATTATCCATCAGTTCAGTCCTGATGACACAGAGTTGTTCTTGGCGGATAAGTTTCTCAATATCACTCCTAAAATCGAGGAATACTTGCGTAAAAAAGTGGAGCGTGTGTATTCGGACGATGCCAAAACTGGGATTTTTGAAGAAGATAATCCATTTTTCAACCATATCACAGAAGATCTAATGGCAACATCTGTGACAATAGCAAACCTTTGGAAAGAGGAATTCTCTGTATCTGAAAACCAAAAGACTAATGACTTGGTTTTTGTCCAGTTTTCAAAAGAGGGAGTAGACCACTTTGCCTTTCTACGAATTGCATTGCGTGAAACCTTGACACACTTGGGTGGCGAGGTTGACAATCCAATCAAACTGACTCAAAATAACTTACCTGGTTTTGGTACTGGAGCTGATGAAGCCCTTGTGGTTAATCTTCAAAGTCGTAAGTATCACTTGATTGAAAAACGCATCAAGTACAATGGAGCTTTTTTAAACTATTTTTCTGAGAATCTCATTCAAGCTCAACCAAAGATTTCACCTAAGAAATCAATCAAGGAACTTGAAAAAACGGCTCAAAAAATTGCCGAAACCTTTAATGCGGATGATTTTCAATTTCAATCCAAGGTTAAATCAGCAATCTTCAATAATATCGAAGAAAACAATGAACTCTCTCCAGAAAAATTAGCTAATGATCTCTTTGACAACAATCTTACTGCCCGTCTAAGCTTTATTGACAGAGTCAAAGAAGCAGTACCTGAGCCAGTTCAGTTTGATGAGATTGATGCTAGTCGTCAGTTAAAGAGATTTGAAAATCAGAAACTTTCCTTGTCTAACGGAATTGAACTCATCGTACCAAACAATGTCTATCAAGACGCAGAATCGGTTGAGTTCATCCAAAATGATAATGGAACTTATTCTATCTTAATCAAAAACATCGAGGATATTCAAAATAAATAATGTTTAAACTTATACGAAGAGTGCTGGTACTAGCAGTCTTCCTTTTCGCTGGCTATAAATCCTATCTCATTCGTCAGGATGTCAAACAAGTCATGACCTATCAACCGATGGTTCGTGAAATCTTGAATGAAAGAGATACTCCAGCAAACGAAGAGCTTGTGCTCGCCATGATCTATACAGAAACCAAGGGTAAAGAAGGAGACGTGATGCAGTCTAGTGAGTCTGCTACCGGTTCTACTGATACCATAAACGATAATGCAAGTAGTATTCGTCAAGGTGTTCAAACTTTGACAGAAAATCTCTATCTGGCTCAAGAAAAAGGAGTGGATGTCTGGACAGCCATTCAAGCTTATAACTTTGGGCCTGCTTATATTGATTTTATTGCCCAAAATGGGAAAAAGAATACGATTGCTCTAGCTAAACAATATTCTAGAGATACAGTTGCGCCGACATTAGGGAATACAACAGGAAAAACCTATCGTTACATCAATCCTATTTCCATTTTTCAGGGTGGAGAACTTTATGTCGATGGGGGAAACTATTATTACTCTAGACAAGTTCAAGTAAATCTCTATATCATGAAAATTTTTAATCTATTTTAAGCATCTAGAAATTCTAGGTGCTTTTATAAGTTTTCTTTAAGGATACTTTAATATGCTAGAGTGGAAAAGGAGGAACGTCTCATGCGAAAGAAATTCTTTCTGACTAGTGCTGCAGTACTTTTAGCAGTTGCAACACTGCAAAGCGCTCAGGCAGCTACTGATGTTCAAAAAGTCATTGATGAAACCTATGTTCAACCTGAGTACGTCTTAGGTTCTTCATTAACAGAAAATCAAAAGAATCAAACACTTAAAAAACTAGGCTATGATGCCTCTAAAGATACTAAAGACTTGAAGACCATGACACCAGATGTCTACTCAAAAATTATGAATGTCGCAAACGACTCTAGTCTTCAAC
This sequence comes from Streptococcus sp. oral taxon 431, assembly GCF_023110115.1. Taxonomy (GTDB): domain Bacteria; phylum Bacillota; class Bacilli; order Lactobacillales; family Streptococcaceae; genus Streptococcus. The sequence continues at coordinate 218,728 of NZ_JALDVP010000001.1, forward strand.
TTTATTCATCAGCGAAAATTCAAAAACTAGGTGAAAAATCTCCACTTGAAGTCAAGATTGAAACACCAGAAAATATCACAAAAGTGACCCAAGACATGTACCGTAATGCGGCTGTTACCTTGGGTGTCGAGCACGCACGTATCACCGTTGCAGCGCCAATCCCAGTTACTGGGGAAAGTGCCCTAGCAGGTATTTACTATTCCCTTGAGTCAAATGGTGTAAAATTACCTCAAGAAAATAAAGACTTGGCTCAGGAAGAGCTTAAGGCCTTGTCTGATATTAATGATGAAAACAAGGACAAATCAGGCTTCGATGCTAACAAGCTGAACGTAGCTCTTGCTGATATCAAGGCTGCAGTCGCTAAGGCTAAAGAGTCCAAAGGTGAACTTACAGAAGATGATGTTCGTAAAATAGTCGAAGATACTTTGAAGAACTACAAACTTGATCAAGTGGTTACAGGCAACCAGGTCAATGTCATCATCAACTTTGCCTTTAATCTTTCAAAGAGCGATATTCTTAATAACGAAGACTTTACAAAGACTCTAAAAGATTTGAAACAAAGTATCGTTGCGCAAGCTGGTGACAGTTTCAGCAATATCGACCTTAACTTTGACGCCAATAAAGCTATTCAAGACAGTGGGAACATCCTTAGCTCTATTTGGCAAGCGATCCTTGATTTCTTCAAGAGTTTTGGTGCTTAGGTCAATTCATGGTATAATAGATGGTAACAGGATTGTTGCTGTCTTTTTTTGTCGGCTCATAGAAAGAGAAAAATATGTTGAAAAAAAATGATATTGTAGAAGTAGAGATTGTCGATTTGACACATGAAGGTTCAGGAGTGGCCAAGGTAGATGGTCTGGTCTTTTTTGTTGAGAATGCTTTACCAACTGAAAAAATCCTTATGCGTGTCCTTAAAGTCAACAAAAAGATTGGCTTTGGTAAGGTCGAGGAATATCTCACACAATCTCCACATCGTAATCAAGACTTAGATTTGGCTTACCTGCGTTCAGGCATTGCTGACTTAGGACATCTAGCTTATCCAGAGCAACTCAAGTTTAAAACCAAGCAAGTAAAAGACAGTCTTTATAAAATTGCTGGAATCATGGATATAGAGGTTTCAGATACTCTTGGCATGGAAAATCCCGTCAAGTATCGTAACAAGGCTCAGGTTCCTGTTCGTCGCGTTAATGGTGTTCTGGAAACTGGTTTCTTCCGTAAGAATTCTCATGATCTTATGCCTCTTGAAGATTTTTATATCCAAGATCCAGTCATTGACCAAGTTATTGTGGCTTTACGTGATTTGCTTCGTCGCTATGACTTAAAACCCTATGATGAAAAGGAACAGTCTGGCTTGATTCGTAACCTCGTTGTACGTCGTGGCCATCATTCAGGTCAAATCATGGTCATTTTGGTCACTACTCGTCCTAAAGTTTTCCGTGTGGACCAGTTGATTGAGCAGTTGATCAAGCAATTCCCAGCTATTAAATCCGTCATGCAAAATATCAACGACCAGAATACCAATGCTATTTTTGGGAAAGAATGGCGTACTCTCTATGGCCAGGATTACATTACTGACCAAATGTTGGGAAATAGCTTCCAAATCTCTGGACCAGCCTTTTACCAGGTCAATACAGAAATGGCAGAGAAGCTCTATCAGACAGCCATTGACTTTGCGGAGCTAAGAGAAGATGATGTCGTGATTGATGCCTACTCAGGAATCGGGACTATTGGATTATCTGTCGCTAAACATGTCAAGGAAGTCTACGGAGTGGAAGTTATCCCAGAAGCAGTAGAAAATAGCCAGAAGAATGCTAGCTTAAATGGCATCACCAATGCCCACTATGAATGTGATACAGCAGAAAATGCTATGAAGAATTGGCTCAAGGAAGGCATCCAACCAACCGCCATTCTGGTTGACCCACCACGCAAGGGCTTGACCGAAAGCTTTATCAAAGCAAGTGCCCAAACAGGAGCTGACCGTATCGCCTATATCTCCTGTAATGTCGCAACCATGGCGCGTGATATCAAACTTTATCAAGAGTTAGGATATGAATTGAAGAAAGTCCAGCCAGTGGATCTTTTTCCGCAAACGCATCATGTTGAGGCGGTAAGTTTGCTAGTCAAGGAGTAAAACGACGAAGATTAGCATTTACTTCCGCCCATGCGATAGCTGTCCGTGATTGACAAGTGCTAGCACGCAGACAGAACGGAGATAGCGAACCGCTGAGTGTGTCGCTCTGCTCGTAAAAGCTTAGAAACCTTTGAACGAAAGGGATAATGAAAGCCTTGATTGCAAGGCTTTTTGCTTTATGGTGGGTAAGTATCAGAGTGAGAAAATTTTTGGAATGAGTAGAAGTGATAGCTAGAAATTATCAGTTTCTATTTCCATTTACCCTGTGGGTACGTGTTTGTTTCCATTGACAAGGAGTTTGTGGGAATAGAAATGTACCCACCTTGTTTGAATCAAGTGAAGTGTAGTTGAAGGAAATCTGTTGAAAGCAATACTTCATTTTACCGAATAAGTAATAATTTAGGCAACTTCAAATCGATTAAAAAAAACTATTTTAAAGGTTAAGAGTAGACAAAAATTGTCCACTCTTTTTTGCAAACTCAATTTATCAATAAATGAAATGAGGGAATGTAAAATGAAATATTTTGAGGTTGAGTTAGAAAATCCTGATGAATTTTTAAAACTACAAACAGAAGATTTTGTGAAAGCTAATCGCTTGCTACTAAGGAAGATAATCCAGAGCGTTACAGTCTATGAAGAAAACTTCGTCATATCCTTTAAATCTGGCATCGAATTGGAAGTATGAGTCTCATTCCATAACTTTTATATTGAACATATCATCTTGTTGTGTTATACTATAAATTGATATAAACAAAGATGTAGGAGGAACCGAAACTATGACAGCCTCAATGCGTTTAAGATAAGCTGGCAATAAAAAAAGCAGAATCTATACCCGATGATAGGCTTTTTTGTTGTGCTTATTTATACGATATTGAGCATTCATTAGTTACGGTGAGGATATTGGTTATTTAACTATACCTTTATTTAACTATGTCTTTAATATGAATGTTTCCAAATTGTATGTATGCAGACCAAAAGCCACATTGTGGGGTTTGGCCTGCATTTTTTATTGCCTAGAATGCTATTCAAAATAGAAATTCAAGCAAAATAATATGCAGGAGATAATATAAATGGAAAAATACAACAATTGGAAACGAAAATTTTATGCAATATGGGCAGGGCAAGCAGTATCATTAATCACTAGTGCCATCCTGCAAATGGCGATTATTTTTTACCTTACAGAAAAAACAGGATCTGCGATGGTCTTGTCTATGGCTTCATTAGTAGGTTTTTTACCCTATGCGATTTTGGGACCTGCCATTGGTGTGCTAGTGGATCGTCATGATAGGAAGAAGATAATGATTGGTGCCGATTTAATTATCGCAGCAGCTGGTGCAGTGCTTGCTATTGTTGCATTCTGTATGGAGCTACCTGTCTGGATGATTATGATAGTATTGTTTATCCGTAGCATTGGAACAGCTTTTCATACCCCAGCACTCAATGCGGTTACACCACTTTTAGTACCAGAAGAACAGCTAACGAAATGCGCAGGCTATAGTCAGTCTTTGCAGTCTATAAGCTATATTGTTAGTCCGGCAGTTGCAGCACTCTTATACTCCGTTTGGGATTTAAATGCTATTATTGCCATCGACGTATTGGGTGCTGTGATTGCATCTATTACGGTAGCAATTGTACGTATACCTAAGCTGGGTAATCAAGTGCAAAGTTTAGAACCAAATTTCATAAGGGAGATGAAAGAAGGAGTTGTGGTTCTGAGACAAAACAAAGGATTGTTTGCCTTATTACTCTTAGGAACACTATATACTTTTGTTTATATGCCAATCAATGCACTATTTCCTTTAATAAGCATGGAACACTTTAATGGAACGCCTGTGCATATTTCTATTACGGAAATTTCCTTTGCATTTGGGATGCTAGCAGGAGGCTTATTATTAGGAAGATTAGGGGGCTTCGAAAAGCATGTATTACTAATAACAAGTTCATTTTTTATAATGGGGACCAGTTTAGCCGTTTCGGGAATACTTCCTCCAAATGGATTTGTAATATTCGTAGTTTGCTGTGCAATAATGGGGCTTTCGGTGCCATTTTATAGCGGTGTGCAAACAGCTCTTTTTCAGGAGAAAATTAAGCCTGAATATTTAGGACGTGTATTTTCTTTGATCGGAAGTATCATGTCACTTGCTATGCCAATTGGGTTAATTCTTTCTGGATTCTTTGCTGATAAAATCGGTGTAAATCATTGGTTTTTACTATCAGGTATTTTAATTATTGGCATTGCTATAGTTTGCCAAATGATAACTGAGGTTAGAAAATTAGATTTAAAATAAACAATATTGGAGGAATATTTATGTATCTTATTTTCATGTAACTCTTCCTGCTAAAATCGCAGGGTTTTCCCTGCATACAAGCAAATGAAAGCATGCGATTATAGACAGGAGGAAATGTTATGGAATTAATATTAAAAGCAAAAGACATTCGTGTGGAATTCAAAGGACGCGATGTTTTAGATATAAATGAATTAGAAGTATATGATTATGACCGTATTGGTTTAGTAGGAGCAAATGGTGCTGGAAAAAGCACTTTACTCAGGGTACTTTTAGGAGAATTAACTCCCCCAGGATGTAAAATGAATCGTCTGGGTGAACTTGCCTATATTCCCCAGTTGGACGAAGTAACTCTGCAGGAGGAAAAAGATTTTGCACTTGTAGGCAAGCTAGGTGTTGAGCAATTAAATATACAGACTATGAGCGGTGGTGAAGAAACAAGGCTTAAAATAGCACAGGCCTTATCGGCACAGGTTCATGGTATTTTAGCGGATGAACCTACGAGCCATTTAGACCGTGAAGGAATTGATTTTCTAATAGGACAGCTAAAATATTTTACAGGTGCACTGTTAGTTATTAGCCATGACCGCTATTTTCTTGATGAAATAGTAGATAAAATATGGGAACTGAAAGATGGCAAAATCACTGAGTATTGGGGAAACTATTCTGATTATCTTCGTCAGAAAGAGGAAGAACGTAAGAGCCAAGCTGCAGAATACGAACAATTTATTGCGGAACGTGCCCGATTGGAAAGGGCTGCGGAGGAAAAGCGAAAACAGGCTCGTAAAATAGAACAGAAGGCAAAAGGTTCTTCAAAGAAAAAAAGTACTGAAGACGGAGGGCGTTTAGCTCATCAAAAATCAATAGGAAGTAAGGAAAAAAAGATGTATAATGCTGCTAAAACCCTAGAGCACAGGATTGCGGCCTTAGGAAAAGTAGAAGCTCCGGAAGGCATTCGCAGAATTCGTTTCAGGCAAAGTAAAGCATTGGAGCTCCATAATCCATACCCTATAGTCGGTGCAGAAATTAATAAAGTATTTGGGGATAAGGCTCTGTTTGAAAATGCATCTTTTCAAATTCCGTTAGGAGCAAAAGTGGCGTTAACTGGTGGTAATGGAATCGGAAAAACAACTTTAATCCAAATGATCTTAAACCATGAAGAAGGAATTTCTATTTCGCCTAAGGCAAAAATAGGTTACTTTGCACAGAATGGTTACAAGTACAACAGTAATCAGAATGTTATGGAGTTTATGCAGAAGGATTGTGACTACAATATATCAGAAATTCGTTCAGTGCTAGCATCTATGGGGTTCAAACAGAACGATATTGGAAAAAGTTTATCTGTTTTAAGCGGTGGAGAAATTATAAAATTGTTGCTTGCTAAAATGCTCATGGGTAGATATAACATCCTAATAATGGATGAACCCAGTAACTTCCTTGACATACCAAGTTTAGAGGCTTTGGAAATACTAATGAAGGAGTACACCGGAACTATCGTGTTTATCACCCACGATAAACGATTACTCGAAAATGTAGCAGATGTAGTTTATGAAATTAGAGATAAGAAAATAAATCTGAAACATTAAATTTAAGGTAGTCGCTGGTCAGTATAGTCTGTTCTGGTTGGCGACTCCATTGTTAAAGAGTATAAAGACTTTAGATTTTATGAATATTAAAAATAGGAACAGTCAATTGAACTGCTCCTATTTTTCTGCTAAATATATTGTAGTTTTCTTATATGTATAATGATAGATTAGCGGATTCTCATCTACGGTACTTACTTCAAATATGAAGAAGTGATCGCGGTTATCTCTGGACTTTTCCTTATTGAGGACAAAGTAATTCTTACGTGAAGTCGCCATTGTTTTTAGGATATCATCAGTTAGGAAGGTCAATGGAATATTCATGTTAGAGTAGCGGTAGAAGTCACGTTCAAAATCTTGGTAGCTCTCGCTATAATAGTCCATTTGTAGGTGATTACGCTGAAACTCAAGCTGATTCATAGAGCACCTCCTCGACAAGTTCAATACTAATAATGTCTTTTAATTTCAAATTGATGTGACCTGTTGTAGTTTTTATCAAAATGAAATCTTTGGTCAGACTTGGTATTGTTCCAGTGTAGGAAACACGCTTGTTTTTTTCAATCACTTGAATGCGTGTGCGTAGCTGCCCGGCGTATACTTGACTGAGGAGTAATAATTTCTTCTCTAGTGATAAGTCAGACATGTACGTTACTTTGTTTGTATCATCAGAGAGTGCTGATGCATGTTCAGATAGGAAAAAGCCCATCCATTTTTGCATCTTTGTATCCTGGTACTCTCTTGCTGATTGAAATGGTAAATATGAACGGTCAATCATATCAAATCCTTTCTATGCAGAGGCAAGGGTATTTTTATCAAATTGAATCGTAAAACCTTGAATTCCCCCACCTGTGTAACATTCTTTAAAGCGATTGATTACCTCAGTATAGATTATCACAGATGAGCTTGTTGGCTTAATGCTAAATGTAAATTCCAATGGTAATCGGTTTTCAGATTTAGCATGTACTAGTCGTATCGATATTTCAGTTGTTTTGAGTTTTCTCTGACGAAGTTTTGAAGTTGCTGTTTCAACGATTCCATGTAAAAATCTTTCAAGCATTTCAATATCATTACATCCTTTGCTACGGATTTCTGAAAATTGTACTGTATTTTTTTCTTGTTTCATTTTAATCCCTCCAATCCACCCGCGGAATGACCACCGATAAGTTTACTGCGTTCAATATTTCTGGAACCTTCAGTTAGGACGGTTCCTTTTTGTATGGCTAAAAAACCAAACTGTTCTCTGACAACATCAATAGCTGTCTGAAGTCTATTATCTTTTTCAATTTGTTCTACATCATCAAAGAGTGATAGTAGAGTATAGCTTTCATCTACGAAGCCACTATAAGATACACCAATTTGTCTCACTGCACCAGAGGTGTATTTTTTCGGAATAATACAAGTACATGACTCACCATTGTTTTGGGGAGATTTGCGGGTTCAATTTTATTCTGAGCATTTATAGATTTTTTCATCTCAGTCCTAGAATAGCCAATATGAATAGAAACGACAGTAGTCAATACTAGGGCTACTGTTCCGTTCCACAGTATCATTTAAAAATCATTTTCACACCCTTTCGTCTATTAGTATAGAAGAAAGCTCTCAGCACATGTTGAGTGTGTATCTTTGCTCGTAAAAGCGTAAAAACCTTGGAACGAAAGGGGTTAAGAAAAGCCTTGATTTGCAAGGATTTTTCTTATGTGCTAGGGAAGTATCAGAGTGAGAAAATTTTTGGAGCGAGTAGAAGTGATAGGTAGAAATTATCTAATCCCATTTTCATTCATCCTGTGAGTATGTGTTTACTTTCATTGAAAAGGAGTTTTAAGGGAAATAAACATAGCTAACGGCCACGAATAAATTATTGAAATGCTTCTTTTACTACCATGATTTTCTGTTCCGAATGTGGTTTAGCATTTGGTAGAAAAAATTGGACTACAAGTCGAGGTAAACGTAAAGTCTGGCAGTGTAACAATCGTTAGGACAGATTGACTGTCAGAATAACCATATTGATGAAGAAACGCTAGAGAAAGCCGTAGTAATGGCTGTAGTACTATTGAGTGAGAACGTGGATCTATTGCATGGAAAGTGGAATAAGATTCTGGAAGAAAATCGTCCACTAGAAAAGTATTAAAGTATGAAGTTGGCTGATATTATAAACAAGATTTTATGGGAATTCAATTCGTATGAGATGTGTCAGGTGGTGGACAACATAACAATTGCGGAGGATGGGGAGATAAGCGTAAAATTTTTAGAAGGAACTGAGGTAGACTTATAGAAAATATAGAAGGCTGTAATGGATGTGTGAAAACACTGTGGTGACAGTCTTCTTTTCGTTTTTTGTAAAATAATAATACTAATAGAATAGATTAACTATATTTAGAAACTTTTAAAAATGATGAATACTCAGAGAACAATTGATGTTTTATATATTTTAGTTGACAAGTATCATAAGAAGTAATGAAGGTAGTAATAAAGTAAATATTGCTATCCGAACCAGGAGTTTTATGTTATAATTAGGTTGAGGAATTTCGATAGATTATAGAGAGGAATGCTTATGACAGATTATTATTTTGAAAATGTTGATGATTTAGTACAGCATTTGTTGTATAAATTTAATGAACTATCTCCATTGAAGTTACAAAAAGGTTTATATTTTTTATTTGCATTTTACTCTGGAAATTATCAGAATTCAGAGGAAGATGGTGTTAGTGAGTCAAATTATGAATATCCGAAATATTTGTTTGATGCAAACTTTGAGGCATGGACATATGGCCCAGTAATTAGGGAAGTGTATTCAAAAAATAAAGCAGAACAATATGTTCCAACAGAGTATGATTTTGGAGTAAGTTCTGTAGATAAAGAAATAAAGAATTTTATTGATGATGTGTTCGAAATGATATTAGAAAAATCAGATTTTGCTCTGGTTGATAGAAGTCATGAAGACAAAGTTTGGAAAGATGCTATTTCTAAAGGAAAATCTTCAATTATGTTGAAAGAAGATATTGCAAATGAGTACCAAGAAATTTTCCAATGTGTGGGGTAACAGTTCCACCAAAACTAGTGCTAAAAAATTTAATAAGGCTTTGAAGTCTAGCAAGGCCTTGAGGAGCAACAGGATATCATCATCTACTGCACTTACCGCAAGTACTAGTTCTAACTTTAGTTTTTATAGTTCACAAACTTTAACCTCTAAGAAATGTCATGAGGAAGAGTTTACTAATTTTTTGAACGAGGATGAACTTAGTAATTATAAATTAAGGATGTTTCCAATACTAGATGAACCTAATAAAATGGCTTCTGCAAATTTTAGAGAGTATTCCGTAACATTAGATTCACGTATAAAAAAGATTATGCTTGAATATATGACAGATGTCGATTTTGAAAATCATAAGGACGATTTTATTAAATTTAGTGTTTTAGATTATTTTGATCAAGTAACACAATACAGGATATTTTTGTATAAAGATTTAGCTAAAGATAAGTATATTGTCTTTTTGGTTGATCCACTTCACTTAGTTATTCCTGACAAAGTTACCAGAGATGCAAATACTTATAATAGAAATGAGAGCAATACTATTTGTATAAGTACTTTACACAATAAATGACTTATTATTAGTAATGATTCTAAGTTTTGATGTCTAAACCTAATATTTTAAAATGCTATTGCAAGTGCCGTAGCATTTTATTTTATGAATCGTTTCAAAGTATCATATTAAATCTAACCAGATTTATTTCGTTCCATAATATAGGTAAGATCTATCAGCACATGTTGAGGCAGTATCACTGCTTGTACGAGCTGAGGCATCAGCGAAGTAGAAGCAGATGTTCTGCCCATGGGATAGCTGTCGTAGAGTAAGGAGTTTACGACGAAACGATACGGTTACAGCGAACCGCAAAGTGTGTATCTTTGCTGTTAAAAGCCTAGAAACCTGTAACAAAAGGGATAATCAAAAGCCTTGATTGTAAGGCTTTTTTGCATTTTCCAATAAAGAACTTGACATTATTAGTTACTTCCACTACAATAGAACTACATACCATCGGTATGATAGAAAGGGACTAAAATGGCAAGGAATAGAAACTCACATGAAACTAGAAAAAAAATACTAGAGGTCTCTAAAAACTTATTTTTAGAAAAAGGATTTGATAATACGTCAATACAAGATATCATAGATGGCTTAGGAGGATTAACGAAAGGTGTCATTTATCATCATTTTGAGTCCAAATATGATATACTGCAAACGATTATTAGCGAAAATAATCAAGAAATTTTAAATTATAATTGGAGAGGAAATACTGGATTAGAAAAGATACAAAATTCTTTGATGGACTCTTTCTCTAATTTTGAACACCAAAGGCTCGTATACTCTGCCTCAATCATGCTAAGAAGTCCACGTTTGTTAGGGGAGCAGTATCTAGGTCTATTTTCTGATTTTTTACCCGAAATTAGAGAAAAAGTTTACGAAGGAGTTGAAGATGGGTCTATTAAAACAGAATATCCAGAAGAGCTAGCAGATTTAATTGTTTTAACTCTAAATATTTGGATTGGTTTTCAAATTTCCGTTTTTTCATTAGTAGAATTAAAGAGCAAAATGAATTTCATTAAACTTACTTTTGAAGGTCTAGGGGTACAGTTAATTTCTGATAAAATGATGGAGGTGATTTTCAACTTATTCGATCACTTAAAAAAATAGTAAATAAGTCGTCGCATGACATTCTTGTTAATACTCATTTCTATTTATGTATTATCAATTGAATGAATTATCTTACATAATTTATAATTAAAAAATAACATACTTTAAGTGTGTTATTAAAAATCTATTATACATACCGTAGGTATGTTTGTTTTTAACATATCCATACCGGTAGTATGTATATTGACATTGTCTGAAGAATAAGCTTATTTTTAAATATTTGTCGAGATTAGTCTGAATAGTTTATTCTTTATTTACGCTTTGGAGGAAATAATCTATGTTGTCGCTTATTAAAATTGAATTAAATAAAGTTTCTAAATCTAAATTATTTTTAGCCTGGTTGTGTACTATATTTATAGTGTTAGGTATTACAGCAATCATTATTATGGGTTTAGGTACTGACAATAAACTAGGAGAATTCATTGGACAGGATTCTAATGTTATTAGAATTACTGGTAAATGGGAAGGTTGGGCAATTGTAACTTCATTGTTTTCATCTTTATTTACAAAAGCAGCATTTTTGATTTTCGAATCTTATTTATTATCTACGATTATTATTGATGAATTTAAACGAAGAACAATTTTTCAGTTGTTTTCTTACCCTATTTCTAAAATAAAGTTACTTTGGGGAAAAATTATTTCAGTCATCCTAGTAGCAATTATTGCCCATTTTTCTGCACATTTAGTGATTCAATTATTCATTAGATTCATGGCTGTTGTAACTGAATCTAGTTATATCCCTGTAGCTAGTCAATTAATTAACTTAGCTGGAATAACGTTTGCGGCAGTACTAATAGGGTTACTACCATTTGTTTTAGGTATGATTAAGCATTCAACAGCTATAACAATGCTTACAGGACTTGGTTTAGCAACATTACTTTCAAATGTAAGTCCAGGAAGTTTATCTAATAATATTGCTGATAACTTATTCTTTTTGATATTTGCAAGTTTCATAAGTTTAATGATTACTTCATTTTCAATTTTTAATATTTCAAGACAAGATTTTAGTACCAAGTAGCATACCTGAGTTTAATTGAAGGAAAGTGAGAATTCCTTGATGATTTCTATAAAAAAAGAGACTGTATAAGTTAGTATTTATGCTCCGGGAGAAAAATTCTTGCGTTTAAAGCTGGATATAGAAAGAGAGATAGAAATGAGAAATATTGTTGAAATAAAAGAAGTTTTTAAAACAATTGATAAAGAAGAAATTTTAAGTGGTATCAACCTTCAAATTGCTGAAGGAGAAATCTATGGTTTTTTAGGACCGAATGGTGCTGGAAAAACAACGTTAATGAAATGTATGTTATCCTTATCAACAATTACATCAGGTAGTATTGAAATTTTTGGGAAAAATCTACACGAACACAGAGAAGAAATCCTAAGTCAGATTGGAAGTATTATTGAATCACCAATTTTTTATGATAATTGCACTGCAAAAGAAATTTTGGAAATTCACGCTCAGTATATGGGGAAAAATATTACTGAATCAGATGTAATAAGAGTATTAAGAATGGTCGGATTAAAAAATACGACTAAAAAAGTAAAAGATTTTTCGTTAGGAATGAGGCAAAGGCTTGGTTTAGCTCGTGCTTTTCTAACAAAACCTAAATTGTTGATTTTAGATGAGCCAATCAATGGTTTAGATCCAATAGGAATTCAAGAAATTCGAAATCTTTTGTTGTCGCTTTCTAAGGAGCATGGAATTACAATACTAATATCGAGTCATATATTATCGGAAATTTCACAGATAGCAGATAAAATTGGTTTTATCAAAAATGGAGAAATGGTAGAACAGGTCTCTATGAAAGAGATTAGGAGAGAGAATATTAACTTAGAAGAATATTTTATGTCTCATTTTCTAAATGAAATTAAGAATTATGAGGTAGATTAAGGATGAAACAATTGATAAAGGATCATCAGAAGGCTTTTTATGCTTTCATGATATTTAATATACTGGTTCCTTTAACTAATATTGCTTTTGCTTATTCTATTAAAGGGATTATTGATAGTGGAATGTCCCAAAATGAAGATGCCTTAACTCAAGCGGTACTAGTAGGAGCTACTGTTATTTTCATCTATGCAGGACTCAACTTTATATCTCTTCGATTGAGAAATAAACTTGTTAGGCAAATCATGTCAAGATACAAAAACAAGGTGTTCCAATCTATTTTAGATAGCGATTATAGAGAATTTTCTAAGGAAAAATCAGGGAAGTTTATTTCTGTATTAACCGAAAATATGAAGAAAATTGAGCAAGATTATCTCCACCAGTATTTTAATATTTCAAAAAACCTTTCCTTAATGATTTTTTCACTCCTAGCTATGTTTATAGGTAATTGGTTTTTGACTTTATTAGTTATCATTGCTAGTGTTATTCCGATAATAATTTCAGGATTTATTGGACAAAAATCTGCCTCTCTACAAAATAGTGCTATGATTGCAGATCAGAAGTATTTAGCTAAGGTTAAAGATATTTTAGCAGGATTTCTTGTTATCAAAAGTTTTAATGTGAAAGAGTCTATCTGTGAGGATTATAGTCATGAAAGTGAAAAATTTGATGAAATAAATTTTATAAAAGGGAAATTTGATGTTTTAGCTAATGTTATTTCGCAGCTTTCAGGGATGATTGTATTTTTGGTAGCCTTTGGTGGAGGAATGTATCTTGTTTTTAATGGCCATACCACAATTGGAAGTGTAACAGCTATTGTTCAACTGGTCAATTTTGTGGTAATGCCACTAAATGAAGTTGGCATGGGAGTGAGTAAATTCCGTGAAGGTCAGGCAACACTAGATGCATTTGAGGTAAAAGATGTAAGCGAACTTCAGACTGGTGAAACGAAAGAAAATTTCGATGATGTTATTTCTTTTTCAAATATAGATTTTTCTTACCCTAATACTGAAGAAAATATTTTTTACCATTTATCTTTAAAGATTCAAAAAGGGGAAAAAATTGCAATTGTAGGAACGTCAGGTAGTGGGAAATCAACTTTGCTCAATCTATTGCTGAGTTTTTACGATGTAACAAGTGGATATATTTCAATTGATAATCAGGATATACAAGCTATTTCAGCAGAGAGTCTTTATAACTTAATGACTATTGTTCAACAAGACGTTTATATCTTTGATGATACTTTAAGAGCAAATATTACACTTAATCAATCCTTCACTGATGAGGAAATAAATCAAGCTGTACAGCAGTCAGGTCTGGAAAGTTATGTTTTAGAAAATGAATCTGGTCTACAAACTTTATGTGGAGAGAATGGCTCAAATCTATCTGGCGGACAAAAACAAAGACTTAGTATTGCGCGTGCCTTAATTCGAAAAACACCGATCTTATTATTGGATGAGGCTACCTCATCTTTGGATAATCAAGTAACTACTGAAATTGAAAATTCAATCTTGGATATTCAAGATTTGACTGCACTTGTAGTAACCCACAAGTTGAATGAGAACATTTTGAAAAAATACGATAGAATTCTCTTTGTGAAAGCAGGCGTCATTGTTGAAGATGGTTCTTTTTGTGACTTGATGGATAGGAGAGGTGAGTTTTATAAGTTGTTTGAGTTGAGTGTGTAATTCTCTTTCATTTTATAGTATAATTTTATAAAACACTCTATCACTTTCGTTCTATAATATAGAAGTTTGCTATCACGACACGTTGAGTGCGTGAGCTTGTTGGTAAAAGCCTAGAAAGCTTGGTATGAATCAATAATGAAAAGCCTTGATTGTAAGGCTTTTTTTGTGTTTTTGTGATAGAATATAGTTAGTTATAAAGCGAGAACAACTAAGAAACAGTAAAAAAATATTAGATATAAATTAATCAAGATGAGGAAGATAAAATGACAGAAATTGACAAAAAGAATTTAAAAAATTTTCTTTATTGTACATTTGGAATTACTTATATAGCTTGGGGGATTCTTGCCATCTTTACGCAATCTCATTTTTGGGGATTAGAAACATTTATAGGGAGAATGTTACATATAGTAGGTGCACTTGGTCCAGCTATTGCAAGTGGCTTTTATTTGAAAAGGAATAATATAAAATTTCAACATTTTCTATTTAGTAAGAAAGGAAAAAGTAGTATTTATTTCATTATTCATTTGTTAGCAATTTTGATACTATTTTCTGTATCGTCCTTAGAATTAAATGGAGTATCCATTTATCTGATGCCATTATTCTTTATACAACTAATTTTTTTTGGTGGTGGACATGAAGAATTAGGATGGAGAGGAATATTACAGCCGTTACTTGATAAAAAATATACATATTGGCAATCTAATTTGATTGTAGGATCAATTTGGGGAATATGGCATCTGCCTTTATGGTTTATAGTTGGAGAAAGTCATCAAGGATTTCCTTTTATTTTATTTTTTATATATACATTATTTTTAAGTTTTGTTTTAGGGCTTCTTTACCGTCAAACGAAATCTGTGGGATACTGTATATTATTTCATGCGTTCGCAAATTTGTTAAATCTCTATTTTGTGTTAAAAATTAATGTTATTTTTATTATCATTTTTATTGCTTATTTAATTTATACTATATTGGCTAGTAATAGAATTAGTAAGGAAAAGAATTTGTATCTAAAATAAATGGATATACTCTAGAAAATGAAGATGATTTTGTTCAAGGTAATAAAGAAGAAATAACGAATATTTATATGAAAGGCTTAGAGTAAACATGAGTCTCTTATTTGAAGAATTTAAAACCATTTGTTTCCATTTAAATCGAGTCGGAATTACACCGACACTGATGGGGTCTTTGGGATTGGAGTTTAGAACGAAAGAAAATTGGGGGCCGTCTGACATTGACATTCATGTGCCTGGTGACCCTAGAGGTTGGGAAGCACCTGATCATCTAAGAATTTATGACTGGGACAAGATAATGAAAGTGATGAAAGACTTAGGCTACGTCTTAATAGATATTCATGAGCATGAATTCCAAAAGGATCGAGTGAGTGTTGAATTTGGAAGTATCGATTCCTTACCTGATTTTGCAGGAGTTTCGGAATCGGATATAGAGCTTATTCACATTGAAGGCATCACTTTTCGTCTTCCAAGTCTGGAGCAGTATCTAAGTATTTACAAAGCTTCTTCTCAAGACTCCTATCGAAATGAACAAAATAACAATAAGGATTTTAAAAAGATCGAGTGGCTGGAAAAACATTTGTAAATTATCATATGAAAAGTAGTAAGTTGTAAGACTGACTGCTATGTTATTTTTATTGGTTATTTAATTTATACGATATTGGCTAGTAATAGAATTAGTAAAGAAAAAAGATTTTAAAATTTAGATCAGGATACCCATTATTAAAGGTAACATTCTATCTAGATAATCGATGTTAGAGATTGTCTGTTTAAAGTGGTATCACAGCTTGTTCAAACAGATTAAACAAAGATGTAGCTAGGAATGTCTTACAGTAAGGAGTTTAAATATGAAATTCCATGAATTTGGTGATAAGAATTTGCCTTCTATCTTGCTGATACATGGCGGTGGCAGTTCTTGGTGGAATTATCTTCGTCAAGCACGGATCTTATCGGAGAAGTATCGTGTCATTCTACCCACCTTGAATGGCCACGGCGAAGAATATCAACTTGATTATGCTTCTACTGA
Source organism: Streptococcus sp. oral taxon 431 (assembly GCF_023110115.1). Classification (GTDB taxonomy): domain Bacteria; phylum Bacillota; class Bacilli; order Lactobacillales; family Streptococcaceae; genus Streptococcus. The sequence continues at coordinate 235,028 of NZ_JALDVP010000001.1, forward strand.
AGATTCTGCTTTGGAGATTCTGGACTATATCAAAGCAAACTGTGGTGGGAAATTGTTTGCAATCGGTGGTGTTTCACTTGGTGGTCAAATTACTATGGAGCTTTTGTCAATAGACAGAGATATAGCTGAGAAAGCCATCATAGATGGAAGCCTCTGTATTCCTCAACCAAGGTTGGCTAAAATCAGTATTTTTCTGGTACGTCTATTTGGCAAACTAATAATTAGTAAATTCTCTTGCAAACTTCAGTTAAGCATGATGAACAAACTCTATCCTAAACTCGCTTATCCAGAGGAACTAAAAGATTATTATTTGGAGGATCTGCCAAGGACGCCTATCAAAACATTGGTGACCATTTACAAAACCTATATGGGGCATTACAAGCTAAAGGATACGATTTCTGTTAATAAGGCGCAGGTTCTTTATATTTATGGTGAAAAAGAATTGAACTGTGTGAAAGCATCAGCGAAATTATTTCAACAACTGCATCCAAATACGATTTTGTATGAAGCTAAGGGCTATAACCATGGCTATTTATCAGCTTACCTGCCTCAAGAGTGGATTAATTTGGTGGTGCCATTTTTAAAGAGTGATTCATTGGAAATGTGTAATGAATCTGATATATCATAAGGAGGAATCTGATGCTAGGAGCAATAGTTGGAGATATTGTTGGTTCAGTTTATGAATGGAACAATATTAAAACGAAGGATTTTCCCTTGTTTAGGGATGACTGCTTTTTCACAGATGACACGGTGATGACCTGTGCTGTGGCGGAAGCAATCATGAATGGTGGACAGAAGGATGACTTCATTGATGCCATGAAGAAGTATGGCAGAATGTATCCAAACGCGGATTATGGTGCCAGGTTTAACCGGTGGCTTATGACCGACAACCGTGAGCCTTACAATAGTTTTGGGAATGGTTCTGCGATGCGCGTTTCTCCGTGCGCTTGGGTAATGGAGGCTACAACATACGAGTTACCGTCCGAGGGAAAACGTCTGGCGAAACTTTCTTCAGAGGTGACGCATAACCATCCAGAAGGAGTTAAAGGAGCTATGGCTACAGCGGATGCGATTTATATGTGCCGTTATTTCTTCGATAGTAATAACCCTGCGGAGATTAAAAGACGCGTTAAGGAACATATCGAGAAAGAGTATGAATATGACCTTTCTAAAACGCTGGATGAAATTCGTCCTACGTATCGTTTCAATGAAACGTGTCAGGAGACCGTTCCTCAAGCCATCGTTGCATTTTTAGAGAGTACAGATTTTGAAGATGCAATTCGAAATGCGATTTCTCTTGGTGGGGACAGCGACACTCTTGCTGCAATCACAGGAAGTATCGCCGAGGCAGCTTATGGAATTCCTGAGTGGATCAAGGACAAGGCCTATAGCTATTTAGATGAGCCTTTAAAAGAGGTGCTCAGACGATGGGAAGAAACGTTTGTAATAAAATAATAGATAGGCGTTATGCGGACCGATACTGAATGAAGGAGGGTTATCGATGGTTATATTAGAATTGTACCAAAACAATTATTCAAAGGATTTAGTCGTATTTGAGACAATAGAAGAAGGGAAAGAATTTGTAGCCAAAATACCTGGATATACTTTAGAAAAAGAAGATAGTTTTGAAGTGGAGTATTTTAATCCAAAAAATCTTCCGGATTATATGGAAATTGTCTTCAATGGAAATATTGTTCCTTTATCTAGATTTTCGTTTAATCCTGAAGAAAATGTGGATATTATTTGGAAAGAGATTTCGAATCTATCTGTTAAAAACGATAAAGTAATCGAAGGCGCTACAAAAGTAGATGCCTATGTCGTTAACAACGGTGAAGTGAAAACCTATGTCGAAGCCAGAGAAGCGAAATTCCGTAAGGCAAAAGCATTCTTAGAAAGCAAAGGATATGAAGTCGATAGAACCTTTTTTGGAAGCGAAGACGGCGAAGCGATTGTCTACAGAAAAAAAGACGCCGAAGATTGGCACTTCTTATGTCACCTAGATCCTTCTTTTATAGAGATTAAAGATGTAGAGGGATATGTGAAAGAAGCAATGGAAGAGATGCAATAGTCAACCAAAGTCCGTTTTGAGTTGCTATCACGTCTTGTGTGAGCTGATTGACCATCAAATAGTAAACCTTTAACATTTCTAGTTTCTTAAGGAGAAATATCGATCATGAAAATGGAAATAGGGAAAACCTATCTTGTAAAAAAAGATATTTTTGGTTTAAAAAAAGATGAACTTTGGACCTTAGTTGACAAGGGTTATCAGGCTTATTATGGTGAACATAATTTCGTATTTGTCAATGATGATAAAGTGAAGGTATTTGCAGTTTTACAAGATAGTTCAGAAGAAGATATACAAATTTACCATCATCTGGATGACTATCTTGAAGAAGTCGCTCATGAGAGTTTCTAGAGGATGTGAGTTGCAAATTGAAAATGCCTACTTTTAATTAAGCTTAGACCTAATTAATCAATTTAAGTTAAGAGTTTATATTTGAAATAGAGTCTTCATAGAGACTTTTTCGTTATAAAAAAACTAGACTGAAACCACGGTGAAAACCGTCTGGTTCAGTCTTTTTTTCTGTTAATGTAGTATAATAAAAGGTGTAAGAATTCTATTTTTTAATAGGATTTTTCCAAGAATGAAAATTCTTCTAGAAAGAGGAGAATCATGAAGCAATCACTTGAATTTTTAAGAGAAAGAATCACCGATAAGATGCCCTTAGAGGAAATGGTAGCAATCTTTGAAGACTTGTGTCGTGAGCCTATTGAGGATGAGATGATTTTATTTGAAACAGGGACATTTACAGCTATATCTGATAAGCCAATGTTTCAACTATCGTTGGTAAGGCAAGCTCCAAATGAAGATGAAGAGTTTTATCAAGTTCACCTCGATATTTTCTATGAAGCATGTCAAGAGAATAAAATATTTCATGAATCGATCTGGGATGAAGATTTAGAGGAAAATATCTTTGATTACATTAGAGCTTCAGAGGTGTTTGCCTATGCTAAAGAGCAAGAATACCAAGCAGTCAAAATTTATCTGGAAGAAACTTAAGAATAGGTAGTAATATGTTTAATTTTTTTAAGAAAACAACACACAAAAAACTTGAAATCAATCTCCACAACAATTCAATGATTATTAACGGAACCAGCTTATCTTTTCCTTTGTCCTTGCAAGATATTGAAGCTGTATTGGGAAAGCCTGACCAGGTTGTCAAAAGAGATAATAAGTTTATTAAATACATTTATGACAATATTGGTATTGTATTTGAACATTCTTTCACGATTAAAAATCATTTAAAAAAATCTAAAACATACATTGATGAGGAACATTTGATTTCTACTGTTTTCCTCTACTATGGCGATGTTGTAAAATCTATGACTGGAGAGAAAGAATTGCCAAAGCAACCATGTCAAGCTGTGGTATTAACAGATGGAAAATCGCCTTATTTCTTTTCTGATAGGCATAGAGTAGGGGATTTTAACCTTATTTTATGGACTCCTTATGGAACTAATTTTAAAGGAATTGCAGAGACAATCACAGACACACTTTCTATTTCCTTCTTTCCAGAGATAAAACGTGAACGGGAAAGCTACAAGTTAAAAGAAACTGACGAAGAAGTGCTTTCCTTTAAAAATATAAATTTTAAACTAGCCATTATCCAGGTTTTAATGTATGATTTAGAGGTTTTGAAACCTGTTTTTAATATTTTTGACTTTGCAGAGGAAGTCAGTGAGTTGAATATCGATACAGAAAGTATGGAGATTATTCAGCCAGCACTTGATTATATGATAAATCTTCCTCTACCTAAGAAATATGCTGAACAAGTTCAAGAAATCGATATGGATGGAGGTAACGAGATTTACATGAATCTGATACCTCAGTGGGACGGTGAAGATGATAGTTTCGATCTAAATGAAATTAGTCTTAAAGAACTGCAACAGTTTCCAAATCTGAAGAAAGCGACAATTATGACTAGTAATTTTAAACAAGTTGAGGATATTTTTAAGAGTCAAGGAATAAAAGTAGAACTGCTATAAACGTCCTTTTTAACTAGATTTAATAAATTCTCTCAAGAGGGAGTGCCAAGGATACTAGTAGCAAGCATTCTACTCTACATGATTTTTAACATTGAAAACTTAAGAATTTTAAGATTTAATATTAATGAATTATTAGGCGAGAGAACAATCTATTTAAATTCAGGACATCCAATTTTTAATTTTAAGAATTTAGTTATATAATGACATAGTATTAAAAAGCTATATTGAAACTTATTTTTTTATAGTTAGGTTGTAAGGAGAATAATAAATGAAAAAAATTATGGTAATCATCAATCCAACATCTGGAGGCGAAAAAGCCTTGGATTATAAGGTAAAACTGGAGAATAAAGCTAGAGATTTCTTTGAAGATGTGGAGATTAAAATTACGGAGAAAGCGCAAGATGCCACAAACTTTGCAGCAGAAGCTTCTCAGGAGCGATATGATGCTGTTCTTGTTTTTGGTGGAGATGGGACTGTCAATGAAGTAATCTCTGGTATCGCTGAAAAAGACTACATTCCTAAACTCGCGATTATTCCAGGAGGAACTGGAAATCTCATTACAAAACTATTAGAAATCAATCAAGATATTGATGGTGCTATTGACGAACTCGATTTTAATTCTACGAATAAGATTGATATCGGAAAATCAAATGGGCACTATTTCGGATACATTTTTAGTATTGGTTCACTGCCAGAAGCTATCCACAACGTTGGGATAGAGGATAAAACGAAGTTTGGTATGCTTGCCTATGCGATTAATACCATGAAGTCTGTTGTAACAGATCAAGCGTTTAATATTACTGTTGAGACAGAAAATGGAAATTATATTGGCCCGGCCAGCCATGTCTTGGTTCTCCTTACCAATTATTTCGCTGATAAAAAAATCTTTGATGAAGACAAGGATGGTTATGCCAATATTTTGATACTAAAAGATGCCTCAATCTTTACTAAATTGTCAGTTATCCCTGATTTATTAAAAGGGGATGTCGTCGTAAATGATAATATCGAGTATATGAAAGCTCGTCATATAAAAATTTCATCTGATTCTGAATTAGAAACGGATGTTGATGGTGAAAAATCTGATGACCTACCAGTAGAAATCAAGGTGCTAGGTCAGCATATCGAAGTCTATTCTCAACCTAAAGAATAAGATTTTTAAACTTTGACAAGTCTTTTTAACGATATTTTTTAATAAAGGAAAGCCTATGAAAATTAAAAAATTAGCAACTGTTAGTCTTTGCTCAACACTTCTTTTGACCATAGTAGCTTGTAGTCAAACTCAAAAGACTTCTGATAGTACTGCTGAAACTTCAGTGACTCAATCACAGTCGAATCAGGTTTCCTGGAGAGCAACTTATAGCAATTTGAACAATCAACCGAGTGCAGAAGAAGTTCGGAAAGCCTTGGCTGCACATTTGGATAAAGATAGTGTCGATGCATTTTTAAACCTTGTCAATGATTACAACGCAACTGTCGGCTCAGTAGGCTTAACTGGGGATTTTTCTACATTTACCAAAACAGACTATGATGTTGAAAAGATAAGCAATCTTTGGACACCTAAAAAGGGTGATTTTGTCGGTACCAACTGTCGTATTAACAGTTATTGTTTATTGAAAAATTCTATTGAAATTCCTAAGTTAGAGAAAGATGATTCCCTTTTGTTTGTCGATAATGATGCCATTGATAAAGGAAAGGTCTTTGGTGCAGAAGACAAGGATGCTTTTGATATTTTATTCTCAAGAGTCAAGACCGAAGCAACGACAGATGTCAAAGTTCATGCTGCAAAGATGGAACAATTCCTTTCTCAATTCAAGTTTAACGAAAATGCTCGAATGCTCTCCGTAGTCGTTCATGATGACTTGGATGGTCAATCCCTCTTTATTGGGCATGTCGGTATTCTTGTACCAAGCGAGGGTGGCTATCTCTTTGTTGAAAAGTTAACCTTTGAAGAGCCTTATCAAGCCATCAAATTTGCGACCAAGGAAGATTGTTACAAATATCTAGATACAAAATACGAAAACTATACAGGAGAAGGTCTAGCTAAACCATTTATTATGGATAATGATAAGTGGGTTCAATTTTAAGGGAGTAGACATTATGGATGCATTGTTTGGACTGATAGTCTTATTCCTAATAGGGGTATGGGCTGTTTGGGTTATTAAAGGAAACCAGCAGAGACCAAGAAAAAATGAAAGGTTTATTGGTTATATCAATCGATACGATGAAGATGGAGAACCTTACCAAGCGGAGATTTGGGAAGTCAGTGAAGATGAGGAGTAGACATATGGAATTACAAGATTTTACAGAAAAAGAACAAGAAATGATTAAAAAGGGACTAACTTTCTCTAAACTTAGCGATAAGGAAACAACCGATAAGATTATCGCTCTAATCCCTCAAGAATACATTAAGCGTATTCCATTTTTTGTTAGAAAACATGCGATTACTCGTACTGTCAAAAGAATTTCTCTTGAATATCCAGAATTATACGCTATTGCTGAACAAGATGGCCAACTTCCAGAAAAAGAAGCTCAAGAATTACGACAAATTCTTACAGATATTTTCCAAGAAAAAATGAATAAGCATAAAATCAAGTAGGAGCGCGTAAACGCTCATCTATTTGATTATATGCTTACTAATGACTAAAGCTAACACTCCATCATTCCCACATGCTATGCTGGGCTCTGACTCCATAGCTATCAATCGAACCATCTGAATTGAACTTGGATTCAATACGGTACCTTTTCCAGAGGTCGTAATCTGCTGTTTGAATGGTTAGGATAAAGTTGTTATCTTTATCAGAGACATTATAATCAGCTGGATTGACTTCAAAGATATCGATTAATTTTCGTGTTTGAAAATCTTGGAGCTTGAGATTTGCTAGCTTGACATGATTGATGGAAATTTTTTCTAGTTGTTTGCTATCCTTAGGTGTTCTGTAATAGGTGATGACGCAGTTTTTGAGTTGATCAGTATCTTTACCTGTGGGAGTAAGGATCATAAAGCCATAGGACTGATTATCTCGCTTGACTTCTAAAAGCTGACCGTAATAGAAGTGGTCGTTTTTGGGATTGGTGATGGAACTCTCTGGATTTTTATCTTCGAAGCTAAAGCCTTGGTCCAAAAGCTCGGAAGCCTTGGTCTCACCGATAATGATAGTGGTATCTTGAATGGTTACTGGAACAGGTTGAGCTGGAAGGCCACTCATCATCATGCAAAACATAAAAACATAACTCGTTAAAAAAGCTGTCCCGATAAAAGCGTTGGTTGATGCATAGACATGACTGTTCTGAAAGTTTTTTCTTATAGCTAGTATAACAAATTTGCCAATACTTTTTAAAACCATACTAACAAGTACGATAAAAAATTGTTTTTTCAAACATTCATAAATGGCTTGAGGAAAGCTATTACCATGATAGTAGAAGACAGCCAATACGAGTAGATTTACGATTAAATAGATTAGCAAGAACCAATGAATCTCTTTAAGGGCATTAGCATCAGTGATTTCTTCATAGTCGACGTGAATTCTTCCTTGAATAGCATGGCCAAGTTTATAAATCCATTTGGGAATGTCTTTGCCTTTTTTAACCGCAACTACAAGTCTAATATAGAGATAGATAGTAAAGCACAAGGATAGAAAGAAAAGAGCATAAAAACCCAAAACAATACTAGTGAACATTACTACTTCCCCCGTTTTTCAATTGCTAGAGAACAATTTTGTTAGCTCCATTATAGCATTTTCTAGAGAAATAGAGCTAGAAATATCAGCAGTTTCCTTAAAGATAAATAGATGAGAATCATTGCCATTTAAGCTTTACCGATTGTGCTGATAGAAGGCTGCCCCTTCTTCTTAATGGTTTTATTGATTGGGGATTGGACATTAAAGAGAAAGATTAGATTTGAGAGAGAGCGTAAAGGAGTAGAGAGCCATGGGTAGAACGGTGATTATAGGTACTTTAATAGTTTTTTCAATCTTTAATCTGCTACTCGGTCTGGGTTTTTATCTCTTTCTAAAAAAGAGGAAAGAGAATGGGCAGTCATTGTACGAAACTACAGTAAATCAACAAATTCGAACAGAAAAACTGGGTCTAGGAGAGATTTTGGTCTACCTGTCCCTGATTGCAATAGCAGGGATCTTTGCTTTTCAGACCTTAAATAGAGGCGGTGTGGGGAATTCTATTTTAGCCAAAATGATCCTCCTACCTGCTATAATGGCCCTTTTCAATGCAAGAAAAAGGACTGGAAAGTCTTTACTTGCCCTCCTTATAACCTTGATGGTCTTTCTAGTAGGAGTCATGTTTAATCTCACGATTGGTTTCCCACCTCAAGCACCGATTTTGCAAATTAATGAAAGTAAAATCATTTTAACAGAAACCAAAGCAAGCGATCTGATGGAAGCTGGATTTGATATCTATGTAAGACAGGGTGATGGTGGTAGCGACTACGAAGACCTCCTGACAGATAGCAATTTCCAAAAGTATTCAGGAGATAAATCAGTCACTATCGAAAAAGGCTTCAGACTTGATAGCAATGCAGTTCCTTACGCTCCCTATCTCCTGGCAAAAGATGGCATAGTACTGGGCAGTATATCCTTTTACGGGGCAGAAGATAAGGAAGTGGTTCTAGAAGATTCTAAGGTTATTCAGATTCGATTTAATAAGGATAGCATTGAAGCAGCCAAGCAACATTCTATCACTTTCAAGTTAGATGAACTCGACTTGACTAGTCGACTTGATATCCCGCTTGTTCAAGCAACTTTTAAAAAGCATCTATGGTCAATCCCCCCATCAAATACAAGTGATGTCACTCAATTGTGGTATGGATTACAGTGGTCAAGTAACAGTGACTCTCTATTTTGGAATGAGTATTACAGCCTTATCCATCTAGATGAAAATTATTTGATGACTGATTTTGAACTAGCTGCGAAAGTTGCGCGTGATGAGTAGATAGAATTTTGAATTGTTGATTATGCTTACGGATTCATTAAAGGAACTAGTTGACTTAGTTCCTTTTCTTGATTATTGAATTAAATTTAAAACGATTTCTATTTTGAAGTTAATTAGATTTCACGAACAAAATATTAAATTATTTTAAAAAGTTCTAAAAATACTTTACAAGTCTCTGAAATCATGGTATAGTAATGAAGCTTAGAAAATGAGATGATGTTTTCTAGCAAATATAAACCCGAGTAAAAAATGCCTACGGACAGGCAGGGTTGAATGCCGAAGCGTGGTTGAAAAGCCGCATTATTGATAGGGTTAAAAGCCTACTTTTATAAGTTGATGTTAGGACATTCGTCCTAATTCGTAAAGATTTGTTAGTGTGGTGAAAGCACACGTCATCTTGTGAAACGATCAATAAAGTACGTAATATTTGCTACTAGAGAGTTAGGAAACATCAGGAACAGACATACTCAAAAGAAACAAACATAAACACGTCAGTAGATTGTAGAGCAGGTGCCAACCTGCTCTTTTTTCATAAGTATCCTTTAGAACCTTGCATTGTTAAGGTGTAAAACTATGGTAAAGGAGTATGTCTCTATAATGTTAAATCAAAACCAAGCTCCTATTTATGAGGGACTGGTCAAGTTACGAAAAAAAAGAATTGTACCTTTCGATGTACCTGGTCATAAGCGTGGTCGTGGTAATCCAGAATTAGTGGAACTTTTAGGGGAAAAATGCGTTGGTATTGATGTCAATTCTATGAAGCCCTTGGACAATCTAGGACATCCCATTTCGATTATCAGAGAAGCAGAAGAGCTAGCAACAGAGGCTTTTGGTGCTGCTCATGCCTTTTTGATGATTGGTGGGACAACTTCATCCGTGCAAACCATGATTCTTTCTACCTGTAAATCCGGTGATAAAATCATCCTTCCACGAAATGTCCATAAATCAGCTATTAATGCTCTCGTTTTATGCGGTGCTATTCCTATCTATATCGAGATGAGTGTGGATCCAAAAATCGGTATTGCTTTGGGGCTTGAAAATGAGCGTGTGGCGCAAGCTATTAAGGACCATCCGGATGCCAAGGCTATCCTGATTAATAATCCAACCTACTATGGGATTTGTTCAGATCTTAAGGGACTAACTGAGATGGCTCACGCTGCAGGAATGAAAGTCTTAGTAGATGAAGCCCACGGTGCCCATCTGCATTTTACAGATAAACTTCCTCTGTCTGCTATGGATGCAGGAGCAGATATGTCGGCTGTATCCATGCATAAATCCGGTGGCAGCTTGACTCAAAGTTCCCTTCTTTTAGTTGGCAATCAGATGAATCCTGAGTACGTACGCCAGATTATTAATCTGACACAGTCAACATCAGCATCCTACTTGCTAATGGCCAGTCTCGATGTTTCTCGTAGAAACCTAGCCCTTCGTGGTAAGGAATCCTTTGAGAAAGTTATTGAGTTATCTGAGTATGCTCGTCGTGAAATCAATGCCATCGGTGGCTACTATGCCTACTCAAAAGAATTAGTAGATGGTGTCTCAGTTTGTGATTTTGATGTAACCAAGCTGTCAGTGTACACTCAGGGTATTGGCTTAACAGGTATCGAGGTTTATGACCTCTTACGAGATGAATATGACATTCAAATTGAGTTTGGTGATATAGGCAATATCTTAGCCTACATTTCGATTGGTGACCGTATCCAAGACATTGAACGCTTGGTCGGTGCTTTAGCTGATATCAAGAGACTCTACTCGCGAGATGGGAAGGACTTGATTGCTGGAGAATATATCCAACCAGAGTTGGTGCTGTCTCCTCAGGAAGCCTTCTATGCAGATAGAAGAAGCTTAACATTGGACGAGTCCGTTGGCCAGGTCTGTGGGGAATTTGTCATGTGCTATCCTCCAGGTATTCCAATCCTAGCGCCAGGTGAACGGATTACACGAGAAATTGTCGATTATATCCAATTTGCCAAAGAACGTGGTTGTTCCCTCCAAGGAACGGAAGATCCAGAGGTCAATCACATCAATGTTATTGAGAGAAAGGAGAACTAGATGGATTTATGGTTTTCTGAAGTTCATACTCCAGATGTGAAGTTAACAATGAGAACAGCCAAACAGCTTTATTCTGGTCAAAGTGAATGGCAAGATATCGAAGTTTTAGACACACCAGCTTTTGGAAAGATTTTGATTTTAAATGGGCATGTCTTGTTCTCAGATGCAGATGATTTTGTCTACAACGAAATGACAGTTCACGTTCCTATGGCTGTCCATCCAAATCCAAAGAAAGTCTTGGTTATTGGGGGTGGTGACGGTGGTGTTGCCCAGGTTTTGACTTTATATCCTGAATTGGAACAAATCGATATTGTAGAACCAGATGAGATGTTGGTAGAGGTTTGCCGAGAATACTTCCCAGATTTTGCTGCAGGACTTGATGACCCTCGCGTCACCATTTACTACCAAAATGGACTGAGATTTTTGAGAAACTGTGAAGATGATTACGACATTATCATTAATGATGCGACAGATCCATTTGGCCATACGGAAGGACTCTTTACCAAGGAATTTTACGGCAATAGTTACCGTGCTCTCAAAGAGGACGGAATCATGATTTATCAGCATGGTAGTCCCTTCTTTGACGAAGATGAGTCAGCTTGCCGAAGCATGCACCGCAAGGTCAATCAAGCCTTTCCAATCAGTCGGGTCTATCAGGCCCATATTCCAACTAGCCCAGCTGGCTATTGGTTGTTTGGATTTGCATCGAAAAAATATCACCCTGTCAAAGATTTTGACAAGGAAGGTTGGAAAAAACGCCAGCTTTTCACAGAATACTACACTGCAAACCTACACGTCGGTGCCTTTATGTTGCCCAAGTATGTAGAAGACATTTTAGAAGAAGAGGAAGGAAAAAAATGAGTCGTTTATTAGTTATTGGATGTGGGGGAGTCGCCCAAGTTGCTATATCAAAGATTTGCCAAGATAGCGATACTTTTAAAGAAATTATGATTGCTAGCCGTACCAAGTCAAAATGTGATGAATTAAAGGCTAAATTAGAAGGCAAAACAAGTACTAAAATTGAAACAGCTGCTCTTGATGCTGACAAGGTAGAAGAAGTCATTGCCTTGATTGAAAGCTACAAACCAGAAGCTGTTTTGAACGTAGCTCTACCTTATCAAGACTTGACCATCATGGATGCTTGTTTGGCAACAGGTGTCCACTATATCGATACTGCCAACTATGAGGCTGAGGACACAGAAGACCCTGAATGGCGTGCTATTTATGAGAAACGTTGTAAGGAACTTGGTTTTACAGCCTACTTTGACTACTCATGGCAATGGGCTTACCAAGGTAAATTCAAAGAAGCAGGTCTGACTGCCTTGCTTGGTTCTGGTTTTGACCCAGGTGTAACAAGCGTCTTTTCAGCTTATGCACTCAAACATTACTTTGACGAAATCCACTATATCGATATTTTAGACTGTAATGGTGGTGACCACGGTTATCCATTTGCTACTAACTTTAACCCAGAAATCAATCTACGTGAGGTTTCTGCACCAGGTTCTTACTGGGAAGATGGAAAATGGGTAGAAGTCGAAGCTATGTCTATCAAACGTGAGTATGATTTCCCTCAAGTTGGTCAAAAAGACATGTATCTCCTCCACCATGAAGAAATCGAATCATTAGCAAAGAACATTCCAGGTGTCAAACGCATTCGCTTCTTTATGACTTTTGGCCAATCTTATCTAACTCACATGAAATGCTTAGAAAACGTTGGGCTCCTCCGTACAGATGCTATTAACTTTAACGGACAAGAAATCGTACCAATCCAATTCTTGAAAGCCTTGCTTCCAGATCCTGCAAGCCTTGGCCCACGTACTGTTGGTAAAACAAATATCGGATGTATCTTTACAGGCGTCAAAGATGGAGTTGAGAAGACAATCTACATTTACAATGTTTGCGACCATCAGGAGTGCTATGCAGAGGTTGGTTCACAAGCCATTTCTTACACAACAGGTGTTCCTGCCATGATTGGGACAAAACTAGTGATGGATGGTACATGGAAAAAGCCTGGAGTTTATAACCTTGAAGAGTTGGATCCAGACCCATTCATGGAAGCTTTGAATACATACGGTTTGCCATGGGTTGTGGTTGAAAATCCACAAATGGTGGACTAATGAAATTAGAACAAGTACCAACGCCTTCTTATATCATTGACTTAGGAAAATTAGAAGAGAATTGCCGCATTCTGCAAGAGGTTCAGGAAAAGGCTGGCTGTAAGGTTTTGCTAGCTCAAAAGGCTTATTCTCTCTATAAAACCTATCCCTTGATTAGTCAGTATCTGTCAGGTACGACGGCTAGTGGACTCTATGAAGCCAAGTTAGCTAGAGAAGAGTTTCCGGGGGAAGTCCATGTATTTGCGCCTGCTTTCAAGGAATCAGATATGGAAGAGCTACTGCAAATATCTGATCATATTGATTTTAACTCAGAGAGACAACTTCGAAAGTATGGTCAACGTTGTCGTGAGGCTGGTATCAGTGTGGGTCTTCGCATCAATCCTCAATGTTCAACGCAGGGTGACCACGCGCTTTATGATCCTTGTGCTCCTGGCTCTCGTTTTGGAGTGACTTCAGACAAGATACCAAGTGATTTATTGGAATTGGTTGACGGACTTCATTTTCATACCCTCTGTGAGCAAGGGGCAGATGATTTACAAACGACTTTGAAAGCAGTAGAAGACCAGTTTGGAGCTTATTTGCACCAAGTTAAATGGCTCAATATGGGTGGTGGACATCATATTACGAGAGATGATTATGATGTGGACTTACTGATCTCTGAGATTAAACGTATTCGAGAAACTTATAACGTAGACGTCTACATTGAACCTGGAGAAGCCATTGCCCTTAATGCGGGCTATCTAGCGACAGAAGTCTTGGATATTGTTGAAAACGGGATTGAGACCTTGGTGCTAGACGCCTCGGCAAGCTGCCATATGCCAGATGTTCTTGAGATGCCTTATCGTCCCCCATTGAGAGATGGATTTGAAGCGCAAGAAAAACCTTATACTTATAGACTCTCTTCAAATACTTGCCTGACAGGGGATATCATTGGGGATTACAGCTTTGAAAAACCGATTGAAATTGGCGATCGTCTCTATTTTGAAGACATGGCTATTTACTCATTTGTCAAAAACAATACCTTTAACGGCATTGGGCTTCCAAGTTTGTATCTCATGGATAAAGAGGGTAAGTGCAGTCTAGTCAAAGCATTTGGCTACCAAGACTTTAAGGAGAGATTATCATGATGGACAGCCCAAAGAAATTAGGTTATCGTATGCCTGCAGAGTATGAACCCCATCATGGAACTCTCATGATATGGCCTACTCGACCAGGTTCTTGGCCATTTGAAGGAAAGGCCGCTAAAGCTGCTTTTAGCCAGATTATCAAAACGATTGCTCAAGGGGAAACAGTTTACCTTTTGGTGGAGCAAGACTATCTATCTGAAGCACAATCTTATCTTGGAGACAATGTTGTTTATCTAGATATCCAGACAAATGATGCCTGGGCTCGTGATACAGGTCCGACCATTCTTCTTAATGATAAAAGGGAAAAGTTGGCGGTAGATTGGTCTTTCAATGCCTGGGGTGGTTCTGTTGACGGTCTTTACCAAGACTATGAAGCAGATAACCAAGTAGCCAGTCGCTTTGCAGAAGTTTTAGAGATACCTGTTTATGATGCCAAACCTTTTGTACTGGAAGGTGGAGCTATTCATAGTGACGGTCAAGGAACCATTCTTGTCACAGAAAGTTGTTTGCTCAGTCCTGGTCGTAATCCTCACCTGACTAAAGAGGAGATTGAAAAGACCTTACTAGAGAGTCTTGGTGCTGAAAAAGTTATCTGGTTGCCTTATGGTATTTATCAAGACGAGACAAATGAACACGTCGACAATGTTGCTGCCTTTGTTGGTCCTGCTGAGGTTGTTTTAGCGTGGACGGATGACCAAGATGATCCTCAGTATGCCATGTCTGCAGTAGATTTAGCTCTTTTAGAGAAGGAAACCGATGCAAAAGGCCGGAGTTTCACTATTCATAAACTTCCAATCCCAGCAATTCATCAAGTAGTTACAGAGAAGGATTTGCCGGGCTATACTTATGAAGAAGGGGAAGAGGAGCGTTATGCTGGTGAAAGACTAGCAGCTTCCTATGTGAATTTTTACATTGCTAATAAGTCTGTATTAGTGCCGCAATTTCAGGACTCTAACGACCAAGTGGCCCTGGATATTCTGACACAGTGTTTCCCAGACCGTGAAGTCGTAGGAATCCCAGCAAGAGATATTCTATTAGGTGGTGGAAATATCCACTGTATTACCCAACAAATTCCAGAATAGGAGAAAAAGATGAGAAATGTAACGGTTGCAGCTATTCAGATGCAATGCGCTAAGGATGTGGAAACCAATATCCAAACAGCTGAACGTTTAGTTCGACAAGCTGCTGAGCAAGGAGCCCAAATTATTCTCTTGCCTGAATTATTTGAACGTCCCTATTTCTGTCAGGAGCGTCAGTATGACTACTACCAGTATGCCCGGTCGGTGACAGAAAATACGGCTATTCAGCATTTCAAAGGAATTGCCAAAGAGCTAAAGGTGGTTTTACCGATTAGTTTCTATGAAAAAGATGGTAATGTCTTATACAATTCTATTGCTATCATTGATGCAGATGGAGAAATACTGGGCGTTTATCGTAAAACTCATATACCAGATGACCATTATTACCAAGAGAAATTCTATTTCACACCTGGAAATACTGGTTTCAAGGTCTGGGACACTCGCTATGCCAAGATTGGTATTGGCATCTGTTGGGACCAGTGGTTCCCTGAAACAGCCCGTTGCCTTGCCTTAAATGGTGCAGAATTGCTTTTTTATCCAACAGCCATTGGTTCGGAGCCGATTTTGGATACAGATAGTTGTGGTCACTGGCAACGTACTATGCAAGGGCATGCAGCAGCAAATATTGTTCCAGTTATCGCAGCTAATCGTTATGGTTTGGAAGAAGTCACTCCTTGTGAGGAAAATGGAGGACAAAGTTCCAGTCTTAATTTCTACGGTTCATCCTTTATGACCGATGAAACAGGAGCTATTTTAAGTAAAGCTGAACGACAAGATGAAGCAATCCTCTTAACCACTTATGACCTTGACAAGGGAGCAAATGAACGCCTGAATTGGGGCCTCTTTAGAGACAGAAGACCAGATATGTATAAAGATATCGTGAAATGACAAAAAGCCTCCAAGAGGCTTTTTGTTTATATACTATATTAATTTTTGATAAAGTATTAGAAATCTGATAAAATGAACATAGCATTACTGAGGAGAAGAAAGACTGGGAAGCTCTCAATGAATTTTTCCTTTAATAATTAAGTCGTTATGACGGTAGATGTGGGCAAGCAATGAACGACCACCAAGCGCCTGATCCAAATGCTTATTCGGTTTATTCTGATGAGTTATTAGTAGAAAATTCTTAAGCTGAATTATTTTAAATGATAATCTATCATTGTAATTACGGTAATTATTTGTTATAATACTTCAAAGGAGGAAATCAGATGGTATTAAAAACAAGAAAACAAGGAAATTCAATCACCATTACCATTCCAAGTGAATTCAATATTCCAAGTGGTGTTAAATACGAAGCAAAATTGTTACCAAGTGGTGAAATTATCTTTACTCCCGAAGAGTCTGGACATCAGATTTCTTATGTATCTGATGATGCCTTTGACTTAAATTTGGACAAAATTTTTGACGAATACGATGATGTTTTTAAAGCTTTGGTGGAAAAATGACAGTCTATCTAACAGAAAGGCAAATTGAAAAAATCAATGCTTTAGCAATTCAACGGTATTCACCTAATGAAAAAATTCAAACAGTTAGTCCTTCTGCCTTAAATATGATTGTCAATTTACCAGAACAATTTGTCTTCGGTAAACCTCTTTATCCAACAATTTTTGATAAGGCAACGATACTATTTGTCCAATTGATCAAGAAGCATGTTTTTGCCAATGCTAATAAACGAACTGCTTTCTTCGTTTTGGTGAAATTTCTACAGTTAAATGGTTATCGTTTTTCTGTAACAGTTGAAGAAGCGGTAGATATGTGTGTAACTATCGCAGTAGACTCCTTAACAGATGAAAGGTTATCTAGCTACACCAAATGGATCTCTGAACATTCATTTAGAACTAATGGCCAAATTTAAGCTTGGATATTTAAATCCTATAAGTAAAAAATAGATAAACAGACAGTATTAGAATTCTGAAATACAGAAATCTAATATTTTGAATATGTCAATCATTCAACCTTATTAAACAAAAAAAGTAGCCCACTAAGGCTACTTTTTAAAATTCTTTATAAACATAAGTATTTTCGGGTTTGTCTACTTTGATGAAGGACTGGACTTCAAGGGTTGGGAGGACTTGGTTGAGTTCTTTGTGATAGTGATTGCTAATATTACCTTTGACTCTGACCCAAGTGTTATTTTCGTACTGAATAGTGTTTCCAGTGGTCAAAAGGCCAAAAACTCCTGAATCAGCAATACAGTGCATAATACCAAAGCGAAAAACAAATTGACTATTGGTATGATTTGGATCGTTGTAGACAAAGCCAGTAAACTCTATTTCCTTACCTTCAAATTCATTTGGATAATCATAGATAGCTTCCATGACCTCCAGGTAATTTTCATCATTGATAACTATCCTAGATTGAGATAAGTATTTATCAGCACTCTTTCGAATAATATTTTCATGAGCTGTTTGTGAATAAAAGCGACTGGTATCCGGCTTAAGATACTGACTGCTCGTTCCTTCACTTGCTTGGATTGCCTTGTCAGTTCCTTCCGACAAAGGGAAATAATATCCTTTTGCCGATACTGTTTGTGAATCCAGAGTGACAGTTGGAAATGTAAATCCAACTAACAAGGGTAAACTTAAGAGGACAAAACTAGCAAGCTTGGCTGAAAAACTATGTAAGTGACTGTGTTCTTTCAAACGCTTGAAGCAAATATAGGCTTGAACAATGGCTAGTAGCAAAGATAAAAACATAGTGATATAAGCCAGATATGAGTAGTGGAGGTTTATATACTGATTGAGCTTACCTGATAGGTGCAGATAAAGGGTTAAGATAAAATAGCCAAATAAGATAAAAAATCGAATCATAGCAGCACCCCGACTAGATAAGAATAGACAAGAACAACAAGAGTTACAATTGTCATGAATTGCCAAATAAATCGCGTTTTGAGATAATTCTTCATCATGAGTAGGTTCTTGACATCAAGCATGGGACCTATAACCAGAAAGGCAAGCACTGGAGCAAACCCAAAACTTGATAGAAGAGAAGAGCCAATAAAGGCATCCGCTTCACTACAGAGGGATAGAAGGAAAGATAAGACCATCAGAAGAACAATAGCGAGCATTGGTGTCGCACTGATGGATGTCAGGATACGAGTTGGAACATAGACTTGGACTATACTTGCAAAAAGACAGCCAAAGACCAAATAACGCCCCATATCAAAGAATTCATCAATAGCTTGGATAAAGATCTGAAGCAGTTTTTGACTTTTAGTCAAGTGAGAAAAATCATGCTCATGGCAAGCCAATCTATTTTCTTTTTGGATAGGTCCCTCCCAGACAAAACCAAGAAAGATACCCAATATAGTAGCAATTAGAATAGCGCCCAAAGCTCTTAGGAGAACCATTTGAATTGAATTACTAAAGGCTGAATAAGTCGCAAAAAGTACGATGGGATTGATGATAGGAGCGGTTACTAGAAAGGGAACAGCTGTATAGCTTGGAACCTTCTTTTCTAAAAAACGATTGATGATCGGAACGATTCCACATTCGCAAGAAGGAAAGAGAAAACCGATGAAGCTACCAAAAAAGATTCTCCCCAAGCGATTTTTAGGGAGAAATTTATAAACCTTCTCAGGTGTGACATAGACTTCAATGGCACCAGAGATGATACTACCAATTAAGACAAACGGTAAAGCTTCAATGATAATTGAAAGAAAAATGGCGCCAGCTTGTAGCACACTAGAAGGGAAACTTTGAAAGAGTGTCATCTATTTTTTCTTTACTGCCTTATCTTTCTTTTCTTTGTCATCTGGAAATGTTACTTGCTTTAAATCAGGTAGTTTAGCGAATTCTTCGAACATCTTATCTAAGTCATCAGTTTTTGTAAATTTAACAGCCATGATGCATACCTCGATTCTTTTAGTTAACACTATTATACTATTATTTCTAAGAAATAGTTGGATTTTAAAATAAACATGGCTTTTATCTTTATAAAGTTGAAATAAAGCAACAAATTAATGAAAACAAGCTTTCGCGCTTATGGTATAATAGTTTCATGGATAAAAAATATGAAAAAATTTCCCAAGATTTGGGTGTAACTTTAAAGCAGATTGATACTGTCTTGTCTTTGACAGCAGAAGGAGCAACTATCCCCTTTATCGCCCGTTATCGGAAAGACATGACTGGTAGCCTAGATGAAGTTGCTATTAAAGCTATTATTGACCTCGATAAAAGTCTAACAGCTCTCAACGATCGTAAAGAAACTGTTTTAGCAAAAATCAAAGAGCAAGGCACGTTAACCAAGGAATTAGAAGAAGCAATTCTTTCTGCCGAAAAATTAGCAGATGTAGAAGAACTTTATCTTCCCTATAAGGAAAAACGTCGCACCAAGGCAACGATTGCGCGTGAGGCGGGACTCTTCCCACTTGCTCGTTTAATCCTACAGAATGTTTCTAACCTAGAAAAAGAAGCAGAAACATTTGTCTGTGAAGGTTTTGAAACTCCACAAGATGCTTTAGCAGGGGCAGTAGATATCTTAGTAGAAGCTCTTTCTGAGGATGTTACTTTACGTTCAATGACTTATCAAGAGGTACTTAGACGCTCTAAGATTACTTCTCAAGTCAAAGATGAGAGTCTTGATGAAAAACAAATCTTTCAGATTTATTACGATTTCTCAGAGACAGTTGCAAACATGCAAGGCTACCGTACACTTGCCCTTAATCGTGGTGAGAAGCTAGGAATTTTGAAAATTGGTTTTGAGCATGCGACTGATCGGATTCTATCTTTCTTTAGTGGTCGTTTTAAAGTTAAGAATGCTTATATTGACGAAGTTATTCAGCAATCTGTTAAGAAAAAAGTATTGCCAGCTATTGAGCGTCGTATTCGTACGGAACTAATAGAGAAGGCAGAAGAAGGAGCTATCCAACTCTTCTCAGAAAACCTTCGTAATCTCCTTCTGGTTGCACCTCTTAAAGGGCGCGTGGTCCTTGGATTTGACCCTGCCTTTCGTACAGGTGCCAAGCTTGCAGTCGTTGATGCGACTGGGAAGATGCTGACGACCCAGGTCATTTATCCCGTCAAACCAGCTTCAGCTCGTCAGATTGAAGAAGCAAAGAGAGATCTGGCAGATTTAATTGGACAATACGGTGTGGAAATCATTGCTATCGGCAATGGTACTGCTAGTCGTGAGAGCGAAGCCTTCGTCGCTGAAGTTCTTAAAGATTTTCCTGAGGTCAGCTATGTCATTGTAAATGAGAGCGGTGCATCTGTCTACTCAGCTAGTGAACTTGCTCGTCAAGAGTTTCCAGAGTTAACTGTTGAAAAACGTTCTGCTATTTCCATTGCTCGTCGCTTGCAAGACCCACTTGCTGAATTGGTTAAAATCGATCCCAAATCCATCGGTGTCGGTCAATATCAGCACGATGTTAGTCAGAAAAAACTGTCTGAAAGTCTTGACTTTGTTGTTGATACAGTAGTTAACCAAGTTGGTGTCAATGTCAATACAGCTAGTCCAGCCTTACTTTCACACGTAGCTGGGCTTAACAAAACAATCTCTGAAAATATCGTGAAGTACCGTGAAGAAGAAGGAAAAATTACATCACGCGCCCAAATCAAGAAAGTTCCTCGTTTAGGAGCAAAAGCCTTTGAACAGGCTGCAGGTTTTCTCCGTATCCCTGAAAGTAGCAATATCCTTGACAATACAGGTGTTCACCCAGAAAACTATGCTGCCGTCAAGGAACTTTTCAAACGTTTGGACATTAAGGACCTAAACGAAGAAGCACAAGCAAAACTCAAGTCTATATCAGTTAGTGAAATGGCTCAAGAGCTAGACCTCGGTCAAGAAACCCTCAAAGATATTATTGCAGATCTTCTCAAACCAGGCCGTGATTTCCGTGATTCTTTCGATGCTCCGGTCCTTCGCCAGGATGTCTTGGATATCAAGGATTTAAAAATCGGTCAAAAGCTTGAAGGTGTCGTTCGTAACGTTGTAGACTTCGGTGCCTTTGTTGACATTGGTATTCACGAGGATGGCCTGATTCATATCTCTCACATGAGCAAGAAATTCATCAAGCATCCGAGTCAAGTCGTTTCAGTTGGTGATTTGGTAACCGTTTGGGTAAAGAAAATCGATGTCCAACGCGAAAAAGTAAATCTGTCGCTCATTGCACCAGATGAATCTAACTAATTACGTTCGACAAGTTTCTTTAGAAGACTTTGGGAAACCTTTCAAACACCAAGCTCAATGGAATTCTCGTCTACGGTCGACAGGTGGACGATTTTTCCCTAAGGATGGGCATTTAGACTTTAATCCTAAAGTCTATCAAGAACTTGGTTTAGAGGTTTTTCGGAAAATTGTCCGTCACGAACTCTGTCATTATCATCTATACTATGAGGGCAAGGGGTATAAACATAAAGACACAGCCTTTAAGAAACTATTAAAAGAAGTAGACGGGCTCCGCTTTGTTCCTCCCTTATCAAGTGCTCGTCAAAAACCAGCTTTGGTTTATAAATGTCACTCTTGTGGTCAAGCCTATCAAAGAAAGCGTCGAATTGATACCAAACGTTATCGTTGTGGCCTTTGTCATGGTAAACTTATCCTACAAAATCAGCCCAAGGACTGATGCAGGGTGTTTTAGTTCATGTTATACTTATTTCAAGAATACCGAAAGAGGTACAAACTATGAATAAAAAATTTTACAAAATGAGACGAAATCGTATGATATCAGGAGTACTTGTTGGACTCTCTGATAAATGGGACCTTGATGTTACTCTTGTGCGCTTCATTTTTGCTATCTTTACAATCGCAAACTTCGGACTTGGAATCATCATCTACATTATCCTAGCCTCTATCATGCCAACAAAGGAAGATATCGAAGCAGAAATGTACGGAACAGGACCACGCAAGATGAAAGAAGCTGAACCAATCGATGATGATAAAGGTTGGTTTTGGTAGTTTTACTTAATTGTTTATGTTTGTATAATAAAAAAGATACCGTACGGTATCTTTTTTAAATACTAAATAACTGACCCAATAAATATGTCACTCCCATGGTTAAAAGACCTATACAGAGGTTACGAATCATAGCTGTTTTGGTTGGGGCTTTTCCGAGTTTGGCACTGGTGTAACCTGTAATCAATAGAGAAATCGCAACGATAAAAACAGTAGCAGGGATTCGATAGTCACTTGGAAAGACAGTTATTGAAAGCATGGGCGGAAGACTTCCGAGGACAAAGGCGATAAAGCTAGATGCTGCAGCATGCCAAGGATTAGTAAATTCTTCGTATTCGATTCCATACTTTTCCTCGACTAGAGCCTTAAGTGGATTATTTAGAAAAGCTTTGTTAACTAATAGTTGGGCTGATGTTTCACACTCACCATTTTGAAGATAAGCTGCGTATAGAGATTTTTTAGCAGCCTCCATATCTTTATCCAAAAGAAGTTGTTCGCGGGCTACAGCGGCTTCCTCCGTGTCTTTTTGAGTAGATACGGATACATACTCGCCACCAGCCATAGAAAAGGCGCCAGCAAGAATAGCAGCTAATCCTGAGAGGAAGATAATCCAGATATTAGTTGTAGCACTGGCAACCCCGATAACAACTCCAGCGATAGAGATAATACCATCATTTGCTCCTAGTACACCAGCACGCAAGATATTTAAACGGCCAGCAAAGTTTGCATCAATTTCATGTGTAATTTCTGACATAGTTTTCTCCTTTCTAAACATTATAAAGTATAGGAGAAGTGAATACAAACTTTTTAAACTATCTGAAAAAAGTTCTACAATTCTAATAATAGACATAGCTATTTCTTATGCCAATATATAACAAAGTTGTATTTGTAACTGAACGAATTAGGTGATACAATGAACCTAATGAAATCTTAGGAGGACTCACAATGACTCGTGAATTTAAATTTGAAACCCTACAATTGCATGCAGGACAAGTGGTAGATGCGACTACAAAATCTCGTGCAGTTCCTATTTACCAAACGACATCTTTTGTATTTGAAGATACCCAAGAAGGTGCAGAGCTTTTTGCCCTTCAAAAGGCTGGAAATATCTATACTCGTATTACCAATCCAACAACATCAGCCTTTGAAGAGCGTATTGCTGCCCTTGAAGGTGGAGTAGGTGCACTTGCAACAGCTTCTGGGATGGCAGCCCTTACCTATACAATTCTTGGACTAGCTCACGCAGGAGACCACGTCGTTGCGGCATCTACTATCTATGGTGGTACCTTTAACCTCTTGAAAGAAACCCTTCCTCGTTATGGAATCACCCCAACTTTTGTTGATATTGATAATCTAGAAGAGGTAGAAGCAGCGATTAAAGACAATACTAAACTTGTCTTGATTGAAACCTTGGGTAATCCAGTTATCAATATTCCAGATATCGAAAAAATCGCTGAAATTGCTCATAAACACCAGATTCCTTTGGTTGCAGACAATACTTTTGCAACACCATATCTTATCAATGTCTTTTCTCATGGTGTAGACATTGCAGTTCATTCAGCAACTAAGTTTATCGGTGGTCACGGTACAACTATTGGTGGTGTCATTGTCGATAGTGGGAAGTTTGACTGGGCAGCTTCAGGGAAATTCCCTCAATTAGTCGAAGAAGATCCAAGCTACCACAATATCAGTTATACTCGTGATGTTGGTGCTGCAGCCTTTATCGTAGCTGCTCGCGTTCAGTTACTTCGAGATATGGGAGCTGCTCTTTCACCGTTTAACTCATTCTTGCTTTTACAAGGTCTTGAAACACTTTCTCTTCGAGTTGAACGTCATGTTCAAAATGCTGAGAAAATCGTTGATTTCCTTGTAAACCATCCAAAGGTTGAAAAAGTTAATTATCCAAAACTTCCAGATAGTCCATACCATGCCTTGGCTGAAAAATACTTACCAAAAGGGGTCGGATCAATCTTTACCTTCCACGTTAAAGGCGGAGAAGCAGAAGCACGTAAAGTGATTGATAACTTAGAAATCTTTTCAAACCTAGCCAATGTTGCAGATGCAAAATCATTGGTCGTTCATCCGGCAACTACAACCCATGCTCAGTTGTCAGACTCTGATTTAGAAGCAGCAGGAGTAACTAAAAATCAAATCCGTCTCTCAATCGGTCTTGAAAATGTCGATGATTTGATTGAAGATTTGCGTCTTGCACTTGAAAAAATCTAAAAAAAAACTAGTTTTTATCGAATTAAACATCCTTCTCACGAATAATAAAGTGAGGAGGATTTTTATGTATAGTATTTCATTTCAAGAAGATTCGCTTTTACCAAGAGAGAGACTAGTCAGAGAGGGAGTAGAAGCACTCAGCAATCAAGAATTACTGGCAATATTACTAAGGACAGGAACAAAACAGGCCAATGTTTTTGAAATAGCACAGAAGGTTTTAAATAACCTAACTTGCCTAACAGATTTAAAAAAAATGAGCCTACAGGAATTGCAGACTTTATCAGGTATTGGACGTGTTAAGGCTATCGAATTACAAGCTGTTATCGAATTAGGCTACCGTATCCATAAAAGGGAAACAGTGGAAATGGAGAGCATTCTTAGCAGTCGTAAATTAGCTAAAAAGATGCAAGCTGAGCTTGGAGATAAAAAACAAGAGCACCTAGTGGCGCTCTATCTGAATACTCAAAATCAAATCATTCACCAGCAGACTATTTTTATAGGATCTGCTACGAGAAGCATTGCTGAACCTAGAGAAATTCTCCACTATGCCCTAAAGCACATGGCAACATCTGTAATTCTTGTTCACAATCATCCATCAGGGGCAGTAGTTCCTAGCCCCAATGATGACCATGTGACGAAGCTTGTTAAAGAAGCTTGCGAGTTAATGGGATTGGTCTTATTGGATCATCTTATCGTCTCACATTCCGATTATTTTAGTTACCGTGAGAAGACGGACCTGATATAGGATTATTTTTTGAAGTTTAGAGGACCCTGCTCAATCGCTTGTAAAGCGTAAGACTCTACTTCCTTCATATCAATTTTAGGAAGAGGATCAATTGCAGGGACTAGCAACTTTTCTTGCACGATAAAGTCGACAATAGCATTGAAATCTTTAATTTTATAATACTTTTTGGAGTGGATCAAGATATCTCTGTAAAAAACAAGCGAAGAACGAAATCTGCCTTTAAATTTGGCATCTGCCTTTTTACAAAATGGTTTTGCCTTTTTAGAGATTTTTTTTCAGTTCTTTTTGTTTGTCTTTTAGTGAGAGTTTGTCGAGATACTCTTTATTCTTAGAAAATGATTGGTAACTATATGCCATTAAAAGACTATATAGATTAGAATGTTGAAAATAAACTTCTATTTTCTTTTCCTTATAGGTTGAGAAATGGTCAATTTCCTTGCTCTTAACAGATGTTAAGACATTAATTTCTAAATCTCTTAAAAGTTCATGAGTAGAAGGGATGTTAAGTTTATTCATAATTAATTAGCTAATTTATCGAATTTACAATTCATTGACAACATAGTCGAAAAGTGTTTTATCTTTGGGGCGATTTTCAAAGAGAAATTCTGGATGCCATTGAACACCGAGATAAGGGAAACCGTCCGTACTTGTAACAGCTTCGATAATACCATCTTTAGGATCATGTGCTACAACCTGAAGATTAGGAGCTAAATCTTTGATGCTCTGATGGTGGAAAGAGTTGATATGAGAGATTTCTCCATAAATTTCTCGAAGAATAGTATTTGGTTCTGTGACAAGACGCTGAGTGGTGTATTCAGCGGAAGTATCTTGCCAATGATCTTCGATATCTTGATAAAGAGACCCGCCCATGGCTACGTTAAAGAGCTGAGTACCACGACAGACAGAAAAAATAGGTTTCTTTTGCTTGATTGCTTCTTTAATGAGGGCTAACTCAAAAATATCACGTTGAAGGTGGTAATCGTCGCTATCAATAGCTTTTGGCTCACCATAGTATTTAGGGTCAACGTTTTGTCCACCAGTTAAAATAAGTTTATCAATTAAACTAATGTAGTAACCGGCCATTTCTTCATCACCAATTGGTAGGATAATGGGAATTCCACCAGCTTCCTTAACTCCTTCAACAAAGCCTTTGGCAGCATAACTCATCATAAGCTCATCGTCTGGATGGGCATTTTCGTTTCCTGTAATCCCAATAACTGGTTTTTTCATAAATCAATTCGCTTTCTAATCCTCTTTTCGCATGAAATAGAGGAGGGTTTGAAGTTCGCTAGTAAGATCGACATACTGAACAACTACGTCTTTAGGAAGATGTAGGTGAACAGGAGAAAAACTGAGGATACCTTTGATACCAGCATCAACCAAAAGTTCCGCAACTTCTTGAGATTTAACACTAGGAACAGTAAGAATAGCAGTTTTAACATCACTATCCTTAATTTTATCCTTTATTTGAGAGATTCCATAAATTGGAACACCGTCGGGTGTCTTGGTACCAACCTCAGGATGATCATCTAGGTCAAAAGCCATGATGATTTTCATTTTGTTACGCTCATGAAAGCGGTAGTGGAGGAGGGCATGCCCCATATTTCCAATACCCACAAGCATCACATTGGTAATAGAATTATCATTTAAAAGATCAGCGAAAAAGTTCATGAGCTTTTTGACATCATAGCCAAATCCACGACGTCCAAGTTCGCCAAAGTAAGAGAAGTCACGACGAACAGTGGCAGAATCAATTCCAATCGCTTCTGCAATTTGTTTGGAATTAGCTCTTTCAATTTTCTCGGCATTAAATCTTTTAAAAATACGGTAATAGAGAGAAAGTCTCTTTGCTGTTGCTTTAGGAATAGCTGACTGTTTTTCTTTCACAAAATCACAACCTTTCTATCTACTATTTTATAGAAAGCTTGTGAAAATTGCAACAATAACGAAAAAAAAACTAAGAAAAATCTTAGTTTATCTTAGTTTCGTGGTAAGTCCTTAAAAAGCGGTAGAGATTACCTAGAAGTCCCTGATAAATTTCAACTCCATCATGTGTTAATGAAGTAATAAGAGTAGTATCAGGAAGGGTTACACAACCCGATAGAGAGAGCATAAGAGCTTCATAGTCTTCGTATTCTTGCACACGCTCTACTTGATAGGAGTCCTTGTAAGTTAATCGAAACATAATGACCTTCTATCTTTCGCTTTTTGTAAATACGCCACGCTCAACCAGGCTATCCATCAAGAAGTAGAATTTCTCTTGGTGAATGTGAGTTTCTTCTGATTTAAAGATATCAACTAAACGTAGACCAAATTTATCAGTGATGTTGATTTTGACCCCAGTTAAGTCTTTGTTGATGATAATCTTAAGTTGGAATCCCTCTCCACTATTTGGTACTTTTTCAAGAAGACGCGTTAATTCATAGTTACCAACTTTAGTTTCAAAAAAAGTATTATCTTTAAGCGTAAATTTTTTTACAGTTGGGCTAAGTGTGTAATCATAACGGCAATTTTTTAGTTTAATCGTTTGTTCGAATGCCATTGAGTTATCCTCCGATGATATTTTTAAGAGTTTTAGCAAGAGTAATTATTTCTTGTTCTGTATTTTGAGGTGAAATGCTGACGCGAACTGACTCGTGTAAGCGAGGAGAGTCTTCGCCGTAGAAGGCTTGAAGAACATGACTGACCTGAACAACACCAGCTGTACAAGCAGAACCAGTCGAGATAGAAATTCCTTCAAGGTCTAGACGAAGTAGCAGTAGATCGTTGCGTTGTCCTGGAAATCCAATGTTGAGGACATAGGGAAGTTGCTCTTTACCTTGGTTTAGATAGTAGGTTGCTCCAGCCATTTCAGCTAGAAATGTTTCTTGTAGTTTTTGAACTTTTTCAAAGTTAGGCTCTATATGTTCAAGATCATCCTTTAGAGCTGCAACCATACCTATAATTGCGGGAAGATTTTCTGTCCCTGCTCTTTTTTTCTGTTCTTGATCTCCGCCATGTAGGTAAGGATCAAAATCTGTAGAAGCAGCGTATAGGAAACCGATACCCTTTGGACCGTGAAATTTATGAGCAGAAGCACTGAGGAAATCTATTCCTAGTTCTTCAGGAAGAATTTCTAGCTTTCCGACAGCTTGAACAGCATCTACATGATAAGCTGCTGAATGTTCTTTTAAAATCTGACCAATTTCAGCGATTGGCAAGAGAGTACCTGTTTCATTATTGGCATACATGGTTGAAACTAGAATAGTATCTTCACGGAGTGCATTTTTAACTTGCTCTGCTGTGATTTCTTGATTTTCAGGTTCTAGAATTGTCACTTCAAACCCAAATTTTTCAACTAGATATTCAATAGGTTCAAGCACAGCATGATGCTCGATAGCAGTAGTAATGATATGTTTGCCACGATCTTGATGACGAAGACAGTAGCCGATAATAGCTGTATTATTACTTTCTGTACCACCAGAGGTGAAGAAAACGTGTTGGGGCTTTGTACCTAGTAAACCTGCTAATTCTTGACGGGCTTCACGTAATAATTTACCTGCTTGTCGCCCATGGCTATGAATACTAGAAGGGTTCCCATATGTTTCTTGCATGACTTGAGTCATTGCTGAGATAGCTGCAGGTGACATGGGTGTCGTAGCAGCATTATCTAAATAAATCAAAAACTCACCTAATTTCTATTTAAATTTAAATAGTGGACTAACTGGTTTTCTTTCATGAATACGAACCATGGCATCACCAATTAGTTCGCTTGCGGTAATATATTGTACATTCTTAGGTTTTTTACTTTCTGTCAATACAGAATCTGTCACCAAGACTTCCTTGATATCAGTTGCATCTAACAACTCCGCAGCACCATTAACGAACAATCCATGGCTAGATACCGCGTAAATTTCAGTAGCACCATCGCGTTCCAAAATTTTAGCAGCTTCAGAGAAAGTCCGGCCTGTATTAAGGATGTCATCGATTAAGATTGCTTTCTTGCCTTCAACCTCACCGATAATATATCCTTGACTACGTTCAGAATCATCTTGAGCATAGTCGATGATAGCAATCGGCGCATCAAGGTATTCAGCAAGACTACGAGCACGTTTTACACCTGAATTTTTAGGGCTAACAACAACCACATCTGAACCTGTCAAACCTTTATCACAATAATGTTTTGCAAAAAGAGGAATTGTGTAGAGGTTGTCAACAGGAATATCAAAGAAACCTTGAACCTGAACAGCGTGGAGATCAAGTGTCAATACACGACTAACTCCAGCTTTAACCAACATATTTGCAACAAGTTTAGCCGTAAGGGGTTCGCGAGAAGAAGCGATACGGTCTTGACGAGCATAACCAAAATAAGGCATGACAACATTGATTGTATTTGCACTAGCACGAACACAGGCATCAACAGTGATTAAAAGCTCCATCAAATGATTGCTAACAGGACAAGAAGTAGACTGGATGATATAAACATCATAGCCACGAACACTTTCTTCGATGTTAACTTGGATTTCACCATCTGAGAATTGACGTGATGATAATTTTCCAAGTGGCACACCTGCAGCATCTGCGATTTTTTGAGCAATTTCATGGTTTGATGAAAGCGAAAAAAGCTTCATATTCTTTGTATCTGACATTGATAAACCGTCCTCTATAAACTAAGTGAATCAGCAAAAGAAAACAATTTTAAAACAAGAGTTTTCTGTTACAGATTCTAATTTTTTTTATCTCCTTTATTTTATCAAAAAAAGTTGATTATTTCAGGATTTTTTCATATTTTCTATAAATCGTACTAATTTTGAAGGTGCTTTCTTGTAATGGATATCATTGGCTTGTAAAAACTCCTGAAAATTAAGACTTCCTTGGTCACCATTCTCAACTTCTAGCTCTAGTTCATAATCTACAATATCGAAGTAGCGGCTTTGATCAAGCGCCATGAGTCCAATAGCTGTTTCTTTTTCGTAACGAACAGTAGTTAGGCAACCTAAAACCACCCAACCACTTGTTGAAAGTCCACGGCTAGTTAGTTCTTCTAGAATCATCCCCTGAGGGAGTTTACAATTTTCAAGACAATATTTTGCTTCCTCAAGAGTAAGGGATTGGTTGTATTCCATATTTCCGACTTCTTGAGGAATCTTAATAGTCAGTTCGGCGCTTGTATCGAACGTACGAATACGCATTGCAATTTTATGTTGGCGAAGGTAAAAATCAGGCGTATCTAAGTAGTAATTTCTTTGTGTAACTGGTGTGACTTCTGAAAATTGAGCTAGCAATCGATCATATTCTTCTTCACTTAGAAGTGTTTTCATTTCTATTTCTAAATGTTTCATTTTTACAACCTTTTCTTTATATTTGAAAGCGATTTATGGTATAATAAGCATTGTATTTATTGTATATGATTTTCATGAGAAAATCAAAAACTAGATAAATGAAACTGCATAGAGAATTGGACGTAAGAGTTATATGATTACAGAATGGGAAGAATTTTTAGATCCTTACATTCAAGCTGTCGGAGAATTAAAAATTAAACTCCGAGGTATCCGAAAACAATATCGAAAACAAAATAAACATTCTCCTATTGAGTTTGTCACAGGTCGCGTAAAGCCGATTGAAAGCATCAAAGAAAAAATGGCACGTCGTGGGATAACCTATGACACGCTTGAACAAGATTTGCAGGATATTGCAGGATTGCGTGTGATGGTTCAATTTGTAGACGATGTGAATGAGGTTGTATCTATCCTGCGTAAAAGACAGGATATGAGAGTTGTTCAAGAACGAGATTATATCACTCATCGTAAGGCGTCAGGTTATCGTTCTTACCATGTAGTTATTGAATATACAGTCGATACTATAAATGGTGCAAAAACCATCTTAGTTGAGATTCAAATTCGTACGTTGGCAATGAACTTTTGGGCGACGATTGAACATTCACTCAACTATAAATACCAAGGAGATTTCCCGGAAGAAATCAAGGAAAGACTTGAGATTACCGCTAGAATTTCTCATCAGCTAGATGAAGAAATGAGTAAGATACGTGCTGATATCCAGGAAGCGCAAGCACTCTTTGATCCTTTGCACAGAAAATTAAATGACGGGGTAGGAAACAGTGACGATACCGATGAAGAATACAGGTAAACGAATTGACCTAATTGCCAACCGTAAACCTCAGAGTCAAAAGGTTCTTTTTGAATTAAAAGATTGCTTAAAAAAGAATAATTTTATCCTGAATGATAAGAATCCAGACATCGTTATCTCTATTGGTGGAGATGGCATGTTACTGTCTGCATTTCATAAATATGAAAACCAACTCGATAAGGTGCGTTTCATTGGAGTACATACTGGTCACTTAGGTTTTTATACGGATTATCGTGATTTTGAGTTGGATCAATTAGTCACAAATTTACAGTTGGATAATGGAGCTCGAGTTTCTTATCCGCTCTTAAGTGTTAAAATCTTTCTTGAAAATGGTGAAGTCAAGTCTTTCCGAGCACTAAATGAAGCTAGTATTCGTCGAGCGGATCGTACTATGGTTGCGGATGTCATCATTAACCATGTTCCCTTTGAACGTTTCCGTGGTGACGGCTTAACGGTTTCAACGCCAACTGGAAGTACAGCCTACAATAAATCACTTGGTGGTGCTGTCCTACATCCGACTATAGAAGCGTTACAATTGGCGGAAATTGCTAGTCTGAATAATCGAATTTATCGAACACTTGGTTCTTCAATCATTGTTCCTAAGAAAGATAAAATCGAACTAATACCAACTCGAAATGATTATCATACTATCTCTATCGATAATAGTATCTATTCTTTCCGAAATATTGAAAAAATAGAGTACCAAATCGATCACCACAAGATTCATTTTGTAGCCACTCCAAGCCACACCAGTTTTTGGAATCGTGTTAAAGATGCCTTTATTGGTGAGGTGGACGAATGAGGTTTCAATTTATTGCCGACGAACATGTCAAGGTCAAAACCTTTCTGAAAAAACATGAAGTTTCTAAAGGTTTACTTGCCAAGATTAAGTTTCGAGGTGGCGATATCCAGGTGAATGGGCATCCACAGAACGCAACCTATCTCTTAGATATCGGAGATGAGGTTGTCATTGATATTCCACCTGAGGAAGGTTTCGAGACATTGGAAGCAATTGATTATCTGCTAGATATTCTATTTGAAGATGATCATTTCTTGATTATTAATAAACCCTTTGGTGTTGCATCTATTCCTAGTGTCAATCATTCCAATACCATTGCCAACTTTATCAAGGGTTACTATGTCAAACAGAACTATGAAAACCAACAAGTCCACATCGTTACTAGACTTGATAGAGATACCTCTGGCTTGATGCTTTTTGCAAAACATGGCTACGCGCATGCTAGGTTAGACAAGCAATTGCAGAGAAAGGCTATTGAAAAGCGTTATTACGCCCTGGTTAAAGGTGAGGGTCATCTTGATCCTCAGGGAGAAATCATTGCACCAATAGCCAGAGATGAAGATTCCATCATCACTAGACGGGTCGCAAAAGGTGGGAAGTATGCTCATACTTCTTATCGAGTGGTAGCATCTTATGGAAATATTCACTTAGTTGATATTCGTCTCCATACTGGGAGAACCCACCAGATTCGGGTTCATTTCTCGCATATTGGATTTCCATTACTCGGAGATGACCTTTATGGTGGAAGTTTAGACCATGGCATAGAACGCCAGGCTCTACATTGCCATTACTTATCGTTTTATCATCCTTTCTTAGAAGAGCAGTTAGTGCTAGAATGCCCACTGCCGGATGATTTTAACGCACTTATTACACAGTTATCAAATAATAATTTATCTTAAAAGGAGTCAAAACTTATGGAAGTTTTTGAAAGTTTGAAAGCCAACCTAGTTGGTAAAAATGCACGCATCGTTTTACCTGAAGGTGAAGAACCACGTATCCTTCAAGCGACGAAGCGTTTGGTAAAAGAAACAGAAGTTATCCCTGTCCTATTAGGAAACCCTGAAAAAATTAAAATCTATCTTGAAATCGAAGGAATTACAGAAGGTTACGAAATCATTGATCCAGAACACTACCCACAATTTGAAGAAATGGTAGCTGCGCTTGTTGAACGTCGTAAAGGAAAAATGACAGAAGAAGAAGCGAGAGAAGTGCTTGTCAATGATGTTAACTACTTTGGTGTAATGTTAGTCTATATGGGCTTAGTAGACGGTATGGTGTCAGGTGCGATCCACTCAACAGCTTCAACTGTTCGTCCAGCTCTTCAAATCATCAAGACTCGTCCAAATGTTAGCCGTACATCAGGAGCCTTCCTTATGGTTCGTGGCGCTGAACGTTACTTGTTTGGTGACTGTGCTATCAACATCAACCCCGATGCTGATGCTCTAGCTGAAATCGCGATTAACTCAGCAATCACAGCTAAGATGTTCGGTATCGAACCTAAGATTGCTATGCTTAGCTACTCAACTAAAGGTTCAGGTTTTGGTGAAAGTGTTGATAAAGTTGTTGAAGCAACAAAAATCGCTCATGAATTGCGTCCAGACCTTGAAATTGATGGAGAATTGCAATTTGATGCTGCCTTTGTTCCAGAAACTGCCGCTCTTAAAGCTCCAGGAAGTAATGTAGCAGGACAAGCTAATGTCTTTATCTTCCCAGGTATTGAAGCTGGTAACATTGGTTACAAGATGGCAGAACGTCTCGGCGGATTTGCTGCAGTTGGACCTGTATTGCAAGGACTTAACAAACCAGTAAACGACCTTTCTCGCGGATGTAACTCTGATGATGTTTACAAATTAACTCTTATCACTGCAGCACAAGCGGTTCATCAATAAGAATTTTATCCCTCTTTTCCTCTCGGTAAAGGGGGATTTCCCTTTTATTGAGATATCATTCATCTGCAAAAATAGCCAAAATATGGTAAAATAGTCAGTAATCATCTATGTTTTATAGAATAAGTTTGTATGAAGAAAAGGAAATAAAATGGCAACTATTCAATGGTTTCCTGGACATATGTCTAAGGCGCGTCGTCAAGTCCAGGAAAATTTAAAATTTGTTGACTTTGTAACAGTTTTAGTAGATGCACGTTTGCCCTTGTCTAGTCAAAATCCGATGCTGACTAAAATCATCGGAGATAAACCAAGACTATTGATTTTGAACAAAGCAGACCTTGCGGACTCAGCATTAACGAAAGAGTGGCGTCAATACTTTGAATCACAAGGTATTCAGACACTTGCTATTAACTCTAAGGAACAAATAACAGTAAAAGTAGTAACGGATGCTGCTAAGAAACTCATGGCAGAGAAGATTGCGCGTCAAAAAGAACGTGGTATTCAAATTGAAACTTTGCGTACCATGATTATTGGGATTCCAAACGCTGGTAAATCAACTCTGATGAACCGTTTGGCGGGTAAGAAAATCGCTGTTGTTGGTAATAAACCTGGTGTTACTAAGGGGCAACAATGGCTTAAAACTAATAAGGACCTTGAGATTTTGGATACTCCAGGTATTCTTTGGCCAAAATTTGAAGATGAAACCGTAGCACTCAAGCTTGCTTTAACTGGAGCTATCAAAGATCAGTTGCTTCCAATGGATGAAGTAACGATTTTCGGTCTTAATTACTTTAAAACACATTACCCTGAAAAGCTTCAAGAACGTTTTAAACAAATGAATTTGGACGACGAAGCTCCAGAAATCATCATGGATATGACACGTATCCTTGGTTTCCGTGATGATTACGATCGCTTCTATAATCTCTTTGTCAAGGAAGTTCGTGACGGAAAACTTGGTAACTATACCTTAGATACATTGGATGATATCGATGGCAACGATTAAAGAAATAAAAGACGCATTAGCAAAGATAACAGATCTTGAAAGTCCCCTTTTTAAGGAGTTTGAAAATGATTCTCGCTCAGGTGTACAAAAGGAAATTGAAAAGCGTAAGAAAGCTATTCAAGCTGAAATTGATGAAAATCTGCGCCTAGAAGGCATGTTATCTTATGAAAAAGTGCTTTACGCTCAAGGTTTTAGCTTAATTGCTGGTGTAGATGAGGTCGGACGTGGCCCATTAGCTGGTCCTGTTGTTGCTGCGGCAGTCATTTTACCTCAAAATTGTAAGATTAAAGGTTTAAATGACAGTAAAAAAATCCCTAAGAAAAAACACGAGGAGATTTTTCAGATTGTCAAAGAGAATGCCCTAGCAATCGGTATTGGGATTATGGATAATCATGTCATTGACCAAGTCAATATCTATGAAGCAACGAAACTAGCCATGAAGGAAGCTATCTCTCAACTTGAACCTCAACCAGAACACCTTTTGATTGATGCAATGAAGTTGGATTTGCCGATTTCTCAAACATCCATCATCAAAGGAGATGCGAATTCCCTATCCATTGCAGCTGCATCCATCATTGCTAAGGTTACAAGGGATAAGATTATGGATAACTATGACCAGGAATTCCCAGGTTATGATTTTTCTCAAAATGCTGGTTATGGAACGGCTAAACATTTAGAAGGTATAGAAAAGCACGGATTTACACCCATTCATCGCACAAGCTTTGAACCGATTAAAACGATCGTTTCAGAAACTAATAAAAGATAATTAAAGGAGAGAATTATGGAGGAACAATCGGAAATACTTAGTTCCAAGAAAGAATTTGCCTTCGCGTCCAGTACGATCTTAGCCCAAGTAGGGCGAGGTATTATTGTCGGATTAGTCGTAGGAATTATTGTAGGATCATTTCGATTTTTGATCGAAAAAGGCTTTCATATCGTTCAAGGATTTTATCAAGACCAAGAAAATCTGATACGGAATCTATTGATTATTTTCCTTCTTTATCTTTTTATATGCTGGCTTAGTGCCAAATTAACACGTTCAGAAAAAGATATCAAAGGTTCTGGTATTCCTCAAGTTGAAGCGGAGTTAAAAGGTCTCATGTCTCTCAACTGGTGGAGTATTCTCTGGAAGAAATACATTCTGGGTATTTTGGCCATTGCAAGTGGGCTTATGCTCGGTCGTGAAGGTCCCAGTATTCAGCTAGGTGCCGCTGGAGGAAAAGGAATTGCTAAATGGCTCAAGTCTAGCCCTGTTGAGGAGCGTTCTTTGATTGCTAGCGGAGCTGCGGCTGGACTTGCTGCAGCCTTTAATGCACCGATTGCGGGGTTATTATTTGTAGTAGAAGAAGTCTATCACCATTTTTCACGATTCTTCTGGGTTTCTACCTTGGCTGCTAGTCTAGTAGCAAACTTTGTTTCCCTTCTCATCTTTGGCTTAACACCTGTGCTTGATATGCCTGATAATATTCCTCAAATGAGTCTTAGTCAATATTGGATTTATCTGGTTATGGGGATTTTTCTTGGAGTTTCTGGATATCTATATGAGAAAGCCGTTCTGAATGTTGGCAAAGTTTATGACTGGGTTGGCCAAAAGCTTAACATTGATAAAGCTTATCATCCGATTTTTGCTTTTATTCTTATTATTCCAGTAGGAATTTTTCTACCACAGATTCTTGGTGGTGGGAATCAAGTTGTCTTATCCTTAACAGAACAGGATTTTAGCTTCCAAATTCTCTTAATTTACTTCATCATTCGCTTTATCTGGAGCATGATCAGTTATGGAAGTGGACTACCAGGTGGAATTTTCCTACCTATTTTAGCTTTAGGATCCTTACTTGGAGCTCTGGTCGGTGTTATTTGTGTCAATCTTGGCCTTGTTAGCCAGCAGCAATTTCCTATCTTTGTGATTCTTGGAATGAGTGGGTATTTTGGTGCTATTTCAAAAGCACCATTGACAGCTATGATTCTTGTGACTGAGATGGTCGGAGATATCCGAAATCTAATGCCTTTAGGGATGGTCACCCTAGTTGCTTATATTGTTATGGATCTGCTCAAAGGGGCGCCCGTCTATGAAGCCATGCTAGAAAAAATGTTACCTGAATCAGCAACAGATGATGGAGAAATTACCCTAATTGAAATTCCAGTATCAGATAAAATAGCTGGTAAGCAGGTACATGAACTCAATTTACCTCATAATGTGCTCATCACAACCCAAGTACATAATGGGAAAAGTAAGACAGTTAATGGATCTACAAGGATGTATCTAGGTGATATGATTCATCTCGTGATTCCAAAAAGTGAAATTGGAAAAGTGAAAGATTTATTGTTGTAGAATTAGTTATTTACATAAATTATATTATGTCATGTATATTAGTGGTCTAAGATTAGTAATTATAATGATAGACCAAATCATATAAATCAAAACTCGATTCCTATATAATGGTATCGAGTTTTTATATTGTATTCTAATAAACTTAAACTGTAGAAGCTTTAGAAATTTTTTAAGTCAATAAATTAATGATTGATTATTAACTTAGCGAATCTAGACAGACGTTTTTTAGAATTGTATAGCTTATTTGAACATTCCTAAATCTCCCCTATAACATCTTTCCGAAAAACTATAATTTTCTTGAAAAATATATCTGGCTATGCTATACTACTAGTATAGAAAGATTTGGAGAAAAACATGAAACGCGAGATCTTATTAGAACGTATTGATAAACTCAAACAAGTCATGCCCTGGTACGTCTTAGAATATTACCAATCAAAACTGGCTGTTCCGTACAGTTTTACGACCTTGTACGAATACTTAAAGGAATACGATCGATTTTTCACCTGGGTCTTGGAATCAGGTATATCAGATGCTGACACCATGGCAAATATTCCCTTAGACGTTCTGGAGCACATGACCAAGAAAGACATGGAATCCTTTATTCTTTACTTGCGTGAACGTCCTCTGCTCAATGCCAATACGACGAAAAACGGGGTTTCTCAAACAACCGTTAATCGTACACTTTCTGCACTTTCTAGTCTTTATAAGTATTTGACTGAGGAGGTTGAAAATGAACAAGGGGAACCTTATTTCTATCGCAATGTTATGAAGAAGGTTGCTACCAAGAAAAAGAAAGAAACCTTGGCTGCGCGAGCTGAAAATATCAAGCAAAAGCTCTTTTTAGGTGATGAAACAGAGGGATTTTTGAATTATATAGATGAAGAATACCCTAAAACTCTCTCAAATCGAGCCTTATCGTCCTTTAACAAGAATAAGGAGCGAGATTTAGCCATTATCGCACTCCTTCTTGCCTCTGGTGTCCGTCTTTCTGAGGCAGTTAACCTAGATCTTCGAGATCTTAACCTTAAAATGATGGTGATTGATGTTACTCGAAAAGGTGGAAAAAGAGACTCAGTCAATGTGGCTGCCTTTGCTAAGCCTTATTTAGAGCAATATCTTGCTATTCGAGACAAACGTTATAAGACAGAAAAGACTGATACAGCCCTCTTTCTGACCTTATATCGAGGTGTTCCAAACCGGATTGATGCTTCTAGTGTTGAAAAGATGGTGGCCAAGTATTCAGAAGACTTTAAAGTCCGCGTAACTCCCCACAAACTGCGCCATACTCTTGCAACCCGTCTCTATGATGCAACCAAATCCCAAGTTTTGGTCAGCCACCAGCTAGGACATGCTAGCACACAGGTAACGGACTTGTATACGCATATCGTTAATGACGAACAGAAAAATGCCTTGGATGGTTTATAAAATACATAATATACATAATATAAATTATGTAAATAATAGCTACAAAAAAAAGAAGCTGGAAAAACCAACTTCTTTTTTTTATTCAACAACAGCCTCAGCAATTTCTTCTGCAGTAATTCCTGCGAAGTAACGGCCTAAGTTAATGGTTTGAAGTGCTTTAAGAACATCTTCACGTTCGTATTTAATGCCACGAAGGACATCTTCTACTGCTGCTACATCTTCGATACCAAAGAAGTCTCCATAAATCTTGATGTCTTGAATTTTTGACTCAATAACATTAGCAAAGATTTCAACTTTACCGCTTGGGAATTTAGTTCCACGACGGACGTTATACTCTGGTGATTTCCCATAGTTCCAGTCCCAAGTTCCAAACTTAGTTTCTTTGATGCGATTGATTTCAGCTAATTCTTCATCTGAGAATACATACTCAGTCATCTCAGAGTATTCTTTTTTCATGTATTCCAAGAGTAAATCACGGAATTCTTCAACAGTGATCTTTTCTGGCAACTCATCGATAATATTAGTTACTCGAGCACGGACTGATTTAACCCCTTTTGATTCAAACTTATCTTTAGACACTTTAAGTGCGTTAGCTAGGACTGACAAATCCACGTCAAAGAGAAGACAACCAT
This sequence comes from Streptococcus sp. oral taxon 431, assembly GCF_023110115.1. Classification (GTDB taxonomy): domain Bacteria; phylum Bacillota; class Bacilli; order Lactobacillales; family Streptococcaceae; genus Streptococcus. Next base: position 274,465 of record NZ_JALDVP010000001.1, read on the forward strand.
GGTGCATGATACGGCCATTGATATAGGCTTGTGCATTTCCACAGAATTTCTTACCGTCGATTTCCAAGTCGTTACGGCCTGTAAATTCAGCTTTAACACCAAGTTCAGCCAAAGTATTGATAACTGGAGTAGAGAAGCTCTTGAAGTCAAAGGCCTTGTTTTCATCTTCTTTTGAAATGATGGTATAGTTAAGGTTGTTCAAATCATGGTAAACAGCTCCACCACCACTGATCCGACGGACTACTTCAATACCGTTTTCGCGTACATAGTCACGGTTAATTTCTTCGATGGTATTTTGGTGACGACCTACAATGATAGATGGTTTGTTGATCCAAAGAAGGAAGATTTGATCTTCATCAAGAAGATGCTTAAAAGCGTACTCCTCTAAAGCAATATTAAAGGCAGTGTCGTTTGAATGATTGATAATGTATTTCATAAGATACCTTCTAATACGATAGAGACTGGAAAATAATTCCAGTCTAATCTATCTATTTTTATTTTTTCTTAGGTGAATGGATAGCCATTCCAAGAACATCAGCAAATGCTTCGTACATAACTTCAGAGTATGTTGGGTGACCGTGGATTGTCTTAAGCATTTCTTCTACAGTGATTTCCATTTCGATGATACTTGACGCTTCATTGATCAACTCTGCAGCAGCAGGACCAATGATATGAACACCAAGGATTTCACCATATTTCTTGTCTGCAATGACTTTAACAAATCCTTGAGCAGCATCTGATGCAATTGCACGTCCGTTTGCGGCAAAGTTGAATTTACCGATTTGGACATCATATTTCTCACGAGCTTGTTCTTCAGTCAAACCAACTGCTGCTACTTCTGGAAGTGTGTAAATAGCTGCAGGAGTCAAGTTCAATTTAGCAACATGGTGATTTCCTTTAAGGGCATTTTCAGCAGCTACTTCACCCATACGGAAGGCAGCGTGAGCCAACATCTTAGTACCGTTGATATCACCTGGCGCATAGATACCTGGAACAGATGTTTCCATGTATTCATTGACCTTGATACGACCACGGTCTAACTCAAACTCAACTTCTCCGATTCCTTCAAGGTCTGGAACACGACCGATTGAAAGAAGTGCTTTATTTGCGATGATATCATCTTTTCCTTCGACTTTGATACGGAGTTTGCCATCTTCTTCGATGATTTCTTGCAGTTTAGTACCTGTCAAGATAGTCATACCTTTGCGTTCAAGAATCAAGCGAAGATTCTTAGATACTTCTGCATCCATAGCTGGAACAATGCGGTCCATCATTTCGATAACAGTTACTTTTGAACCGAATGTCATAAATGCTTGACCAAGCTCGATACCGACAACCCCACCACCAATGATCACAAGGCTTTCTGGTACTTCATTCATTTCAAGGATGTCATCACTAGTCATAACAAGTGATGATTCCATACCAGGAACGTTGATTTTGCTTACTTTTGAACCACCAGCAAGGATGATCTTCTTAGTTTCAAGCAATTCAGAACCATTTACCAAGACATTCTTATCTTTAGTAATAGTACCGATACCTTTATGAACATCAACTCCATAGCTACGAAGAAGTCCTGCAACACCACCTACAAGGGTATTGACAACTTTAGATTTTGTTTCTAGAAGTTTGTCCATATCAACTGTGAAGTTAGGATTTTCAATTACGATACCACGATTTGCTGCATGGCCAATATTTTCGATAATTTCAGCGTTGTGAAGGTAAGTCTTAGTTGGGATACATCCACGGTTCAAACAAGTTCCACCAAGTTCAGATTTCTCAACAAGAGCAACCTTACCACCTAATTGAGCTGCTTTAATGGCAGAAACATAACCAGCAGGTCCACCACCAATAACAACGATATCATAAGCATCATCGCTCTTACCATCATCGTTCGAAGCACTTGCTGCAGGTGCTGGGCTAGCTTCTGGTGTAGCTGCTCCAGCTGTTGGGATATTTTCCCCTTCTTCACCAAGATAACCGATAACTTCAGTAACAGGAACAGTCTCGCCGTCCCCTTTCAGGATAGCGATCAAGTAACCGTCTTCTTCTGCTTCCAATTCCATGCTGACTTTGTCAGTCATGATTTCCAAAAGGATTTCTCCTTCTTTTACAAATTCTCCGACTTTTTTATTCCATTGGACGATTTGTCCTTCTGTCATATCCACGCCGGCTTTTGGCATAATTACTTCTAAGGCCATATCTTACTTCCTTTATCTATATTTCTAAAAATAAATTCTCTAAACCAACATTGAGATTGGGTTTTCAATTAAAGCTTTCAAGTCTTTCATAAACTTAGCACCAGCCATACCATCTACGACACGGTGGTCAATTGTTAAACCAAGACTCATAATTGGACGAATCACGATTTCACCATTAACAACAACTGGTTTCTCAATTGTTGAGCTAACCCCAAGGATTGCTGAGTTCGGTTGGTTAATGATTGGACCGAATGATTGAACACCAAACATTCCCAAGTTACTGATGGTGAAGGTTGAATTTTGCAATTCGCTAGGAGCTAGTTTACCATCCAAAGTACGTCCGATAACATCTTTGAAGGCAACTACCAACTCAGACAAGCTCATTTTTTCAGCATTGTAGACAACTGGCGTCATCAAACCATTATCCATTCCAACAGCCATCGCAAGGTTGACATAGTTGTGAGTGATAATTGTCTTACCATCTTCAGTTAATGAAGCGTTAATGTACGGGTGTTTCATAAGCGTCTTAACAACCGCAAGTGAAAGCAAGTCTGTAACAGTAATTTTCTTGCCAGTTGCTTCCATGATTGGATCAAGGACTTTCTTACGAAGGGCAAGCATTTCAGACATATCGACATCGTAGTTAAGCGTGAAGGTTGGTGCAGTCAAGTATGATTCAACCATACGTTGAGCAATAACCTTACGCATTGGTGTCATCGGAATACGCTCGATTTCCCCATAAGGAGTTACGTTATCTGGAATTTCTTCCACTTTTTCGATCTGAGAAGGTGACTTAATCGTATCGTTTTCAATATTTTCCGGAAGGAAAGCTAAAACATCCTTCTTCATAATCTTGCCACGATGACCAGTTCCTTGGATTTCCTGCCATGCAATGTTATGTTCAAGGGCAATTCGTTTTGCAAGTGGTGAAATGCGAACCACATTAGTGTCTTTAAATGTTTCCACGTCTTCTTTGTGGACACGACCGTTTGCGCCTGAGCCAGAAATATCGTAGAGATTAATTCCTAAATCATCCGCTAATTTTCTAGCTGCAGGAGTCGCTCTTAGCTTATCATCAGCCATGACCTCTCCTATTCTATACTAAGATATTAAGGACGAAGAGGGCAATGAAAAAATAGGAGATTGACGATGTGTTCGATGAACACAAGGAAATCTATCTTTTTTTCACAGACCTCCGTCCGAATTCAATTACATGATGCAAAGGGCGTTTAAAAGCGACCGAAAAATAGGAAATCAACGTAGACTTCGATGAAGTCAAGGAGATTTATCTTTTTTTCGAGCTTTTAGCCCGTGCTCTAATCTAAGATATCAAGTACGTAGAGAACTTTGCATCTATTAGATACAAAGCTTCTCGTCTGATTTATTTGTTTACATAATCTATTTTATGTATTATTGTTTGTTGTGAGTTTTACGGATTGCATCTTTGATGCTTTCAACTGTTGGAATCATTGCATTTTCAAGATTTTGTGCGTAAGGCATTGGTACATCTTCCCCTGCACAGCGGCGAATAGGTGCATCTAAATAATCGAATGCTTCTGATTCTGAGATAATAGCTGAAATTTCACCGATAAAACCACTTGTCTTGTGGGCATCGTTGACAAGAACTACTTTTCCAGTCTTCTTAACTGAGTTAATGATGATGTCTTTATCAAGTGGAACCAAAGTACGTGGGTCTACTACTTCTACTGAGATGCCTTCTTCAGCCAATTCTTCAGCTGCTTGCATAACACGACGAAGCATTTTACCGTATGTTACTACTGTTACATCAGTTCCTTCGCGTTTGATTTCTCCGACACCAAGTGGAATTGTATAGTCAGGATCTACTGGTACTTCACCTTTTTGGTTAAATTCTGATTTGTATTCAAGGATGATAACAGGGTTGTTGTCACGGATAGAAGACTTAAGAAGTCCCTTCATATCAGCTGGTGTACCTGGAGCTACAACCTTCAATCCTGGGATATGAGTGAACCAAGATTCCAATGATTGTGAGTGTTGTGCTGCAGAACCTACTCCGTTACCAGCGGCACAGCGGATTGTAATAGGCACTTGACCTTTACCACCAAACATGTAACGAGTTTTAGCTGCTTGGTTGACGATATTATCCATGGCAATAACAGAAAAGTCCATGAAAGTCATGTCAACGATTGGGCGAAGTCCAGTCATAGCAGCACCAGCAGCTGCTCCAGAAATAGCTGCTTCGGAAATCGGACAGTCACGAACACGTTCTGGTCCAAATTCTTCAAGCATACCTACAGATGTACCAAAGTCTCCACCAAAGACACCGACATCTTCACCCATCAAGAGTACATTTTCGTCGCGACGCATTTCCTCAGACATTGCAAGGATAATGGTATCGCGGAAAGACATTAATTTTGTTTCCATATTTCTCTACTTCTCCTTAGTCTGCGTAAATATCTTCAAAAGCTGATTCTAGTGGAGGGAATGGACTTTCTTCTGCAAACTTAACAGATGCTTCCACTGCTTCCTTAACTTGCGATTGAATTTCTTCGAGTTCTTCTGCACTAGCAATATTATTTTCAACAAGGTACTTGCGAAGGTTTTCGATTGGATCTTTTTCTTTCCACTCATCGACTTCTTCACGTGTACGATATTTACCAGGGTCTGATGAAGAGTGACCAAGCCAACGGTAAGTTACACTTTCAATCAAGACAGGACCTTTACCAGAACGAACATGGTCAACTGCTTTCTTAAATCCTTCGTAGACATCGATAACATTGTTACCGTCTTCGATAAACATTCCTGGAATACCGTAAGCAGCACTACGCTCGTGGATATGCTTGACATTTGTCATTTTCTTAATATCAGCAGAGATTCCATAACCGTTATTGATACAGTAGAAAATTACTGGAAGATTCCAAATTGAAGCCATATTAACAGCTTCGTGGAATACACCTTCATTCGTCGCTCCATCACCAAAGAAGCAGACAACGATTTTACCAGTGTTTTTCATTTGTTGAGTAAGGGCTGCACCTACTGCGATTCCCATACCACCACCAACAATACCGTTGGCTCCAAGGTTACCTGCATCAAGGTCGGCGATGTGCATTGATCCACCTTTACCTTTACAAGTTCCAGTATACTTACCAAGGATTTCAGCCATCATACCATTAAGGTCGATTCCCTTAGCAATGGCTTGTCCGTGACCACGGTGGTTTGATGTTATGAGGTCGTCTTCGTTTAGAGCTAACATAGCCCCAACGTTTGCAGCTTCCTCACCAACAGAAAAGTGCGTCATACCTGGCACTTTTCCTTTTTTTACTAATTGAGCAATTTTTAAATCCATACGACGAATTTCTTCCATCTTACGGAACATCTCAAGCAAAAGATTTTTATCTAAAGTTGACATAATCTTGCCTTTCTAAGTTTAATTTCTTATAGTTCTATTCTAACTTATAGGTTAACTAGAGTCAAAGATTATGCTTGATATTTTTTCACAATATAAAAAAAGAAAAGTCAATGAAATCAAGACTTTTCTTTATGTAAAATGGCTATTTCACAAACTGATTTCCATGGATATTTTCAACAAATTATTTGAATCTTTTCATAATAACTTGTAAACGCCACTGATAGAGTAATCCGCTGACAACTAAACTTACGATAAGACCTATCCAATATGAATAAGCATCGAGATTTGTTGAATAATCTAGAAACAAACCAAGAGGTATAGCAACTCCCCAGTATCCAAGGAGACCAAGGTAGAAAGGTATGACAGTATCTTTGTAGCCTCGTAAAATCCCTTGTAATGGTGCCGCAAATGTATCAGCTAACTGGAAAAATAAGCTATAGGTCATAAAACTAGCAGTTAGTTGAATGAACTCTGAATCATGACCATAGAGACTGGCAACATTTTCTCTAAAAACATAGAGAAAAGAAAGTGTTAAAATTGCGAATGCCATAGCTGATAGTCGTCCAATTTTTATGTATTTCTTAGCATCCTCTAGACGTTTAGCACCAACTTCGTAAGAAACAACAATAGCCATCGCTGTTGAAATGCTCATAGGAAAGGCGTACATGAGAGATGAAAAGTTCATGGCAGACTGATGACTAGCTATTATCAATGATGAAAACTTCGCCATAATCAAGCCAACGGCTGAAAAAATAGCAACTTCTGCAAATACAGTTCCACCTATTGGTAATCCCAGTTTTATCGCTTCTTTTATTTTATTCCTGTCTAAAGGTAGACGGTTTTCTAAATGTAGTTCTTTTAATTTTTCTTGTTTAAGAAGGACGAGTATAGATATACCCAACAAGGCCCAATAAGCCATAGAGGTCCCAAGTCCCGCTCCAGCTCCTCCCAACTCAGGAAAACCAAAGGCACCATAAATCAATAAATAGTTAAAACCACTATTGAGAGGGAGCAATAAAAGCATCAAATACATGGACAACCTTGTCAATCCAAGTGCATCCAGTAACGAACGAATAACACTAAAGAGTAAAAGAGGAATAATCCCTATTGCTAAAAACCATAGATAACGAACTGCTATATTTGCTACCGCCGCTTCTAATCCCATATTATTTAGAATTAGTGGAGCAACCAGAAAAACTAAAACAAATAGAAAAATGGATAAGCCAAGTGAAAGATAAAGAAACTGATAGAAATCAGAAGCCACTTCTTCTTTTTTCCCACGTCCTAAATGATGTCCAACTATAGGGACTATGGCAGAAACAATACCTGTTAAAAAAGTAAAGAAAGGATTCCACAAGCTAGTAGCCATTGAAACACCAGCTAAATCAATCGTATTATACTGGCCGGTCATGGTCGTATCGACAAAGGAAGCCGAATAATTTGCGAATTGATAAACCAAAATAGGGAAGAAAATCTTAAGAAATAAAATGAACTTGTCTTTAAAATGATGGGTTGGATACATACAGACTCTCTCTAAATTTAAATATTATAGAGCAGTATTTCATCTAGTATTTATAGACAATCTGTCCATTACAAATAGTGTATTTTACCTGCCCTTTTAACTCTTCACCGATAAATGGGGAGTTAGATGCTTTTGAAGCAAAATGTGATTCTACGATACGGTCTGCTTTATCATCGAAAATGGTAATGTCAGCTGGACCATTTTCAGCCAAATATCCTGCTTCAAAATGATACAATTTTGCTGGGTTTACTGTCATTTTTTCTAATAATTCCATCAAGCTTAGCTCACCAGCTTCGACTAAGTAAGTTAAACCAAGTGACAATGAAGTTTCCAGTCCTGTCATACCCGATGGAGCTTTGGTGATATCCTCGACGTTCTTTTCATCAGCATGGTGAGGCGCGTGATCTGTCGCAATTACTGAAATGACTCCTGACTTGAGTCCTTCGATAACTGCACGGCGGTCAGACTCCAAGCGAAGTGGTGGATTCATCTTAGCATTACTTCCCTTAGTCAAGAGAAGCGCTTCAGTCTTAGAGAAATGTTGCGGTGCTACTTCTGCAGTTACGTTTGCTCCCAAATCTTGAGCGAACTCCACAATTTTGACACTCTCTTCCTTGGACAAATGCTGGATATGAACATGGGCTTTTGTAGCATAGGCGATCATGACATCACGTGCAATCATTGCATACTCTGCAACCCCAGTAGCACCACAAATATGGAAGTGTTCTTTAGCAATATTTTCATTAAAACCTAGCGTACCATTCAGACCAGGATCTTCCTCGTGTAAGCTGATAAATGTGTTGAGTTTTTTAGCCTCTTCCATAGCTCCCTTGACCACTTTACTGCTTTCAAGAGGAATACCATCATCTGAAAAACCAACGGCTCCAGCTTCTAAAAGCGCCTTAAAGTCAGTCAAGTCTTGGCCATTAAAGTTCTTGGTAATAGTTGCTACAGACTTAACATTAATTTTTTCCTTTGCTGCAGATTGAAGAACTTCCTGCAAAGTCTCAACATCGGAGATGGTTGGGTTGGTATTAGCCATCATGACAACTGTCGTAAAACCACCAGCTGCTGCTGCTAGTGCACCTGTATGAATGTCTTCTTTATGAGTTTGACCAGGTTCACGGAAATGAACATGGATATCCACCAAGCCAGGTGCAACTACAAGACCAGTTGCATCAATGACCTCTGCATCTTTTTCACTAATTTGTGGTGCAATTTTGACAATTTTACCGTCTTCAACCAAGACATCACACACTTGATCCAAACCAGACTTGGGATCCATTACACGACCATTTTTGATTAGTAACATCTGCTTTCTCCTTTATTCGTAGAAATCTACTTGAGTATCCAATAACTTATCACTATCATAAACAAACTTTGCTGAAAAGAATGGTTTATCTTCTAAAAGCCACTCTACGAAGGTGTGGTCTCCTTCCCAGGTTGGTTTGCTTAAAACTTCATCATAAGGAACCCATTCTAAGGTCCCTTCATTACAGTCAATCAACTCCCCTTCAAACTCCGTCACCTTAAACACATAGGTGTACCAGTCTAAGTCTGGTGTGAACTCTGGAAAGGTGATTACACCTTTAAGAACTGGCTTAGCCTTCAATCCTGTTTCTTCTAAAATCTCGCGGGCCGCACATTCTTGTGGAGTTTCTCCACGCTCTAACTTTCCACCTACACCGATCCATTTTCCTTCATGGACATCATTAGGCTTTTTATTGCGATGAAGCATGAGCAGTTCTTTTCCATTATCAATGTAGCAAATCGTCGCTAACTGGGGCATATTATTCTCTCCTTATCTAAGCCAATCAATCGGCTCTTGTCCTGTCTCTGTTAAGAATGTATTGGCCTTGGAAAAAGGCTTGGAACCCCAAAATCCTCTGTAAACGGAAAGAGGACTCGGATGAGCTGATTCAATAATCAGATGTTGAGGATTAGTTACTAACACCTTCTTCTTACGTGCATAAGCACCCCAGAGAACAAATACTACTGGTCTATCAAGATTATTAACAACCTTAATTACAGCATCTGTAAAAGGCTCCCATATCTGCCCAGCATGACCATTTGCCTTCCCAGCAGGAACGGTCAAGCAAGCATTTAGAAGTAAAACTCCCTGCTCAGCCCAAGCTGTCAAATCATGGGATGATTTAACTCCAATGTCAGCAGCAAGTTCTTTTAAAATATTTTGCAAAGAAGGAGGTGCTGGGATATTATCTGGAACAGAAAAACTCAAACCTTGAGCCTGACCAGGACCATGATAAGGATCCTGACCAAGAATCACCACTTTAACCTCTTCAAGAGGAGTTGTCAAAAGAGCCTGAAAAACTTTTTCCTTGGCCGGATAGACAGTTTCTTGTGCATAAACCTGTTCCATAAAGTGATTGATTTTCCCAAAATAACCTTCCGGTAATTGCTCCTTAATCAAGGCGTGCCAAGATGAGTGTTGCATCTTTCTCTCCTTTATCGTATCCATCTAAAAGCACGTCTTAATTCATCCGTACCATTTTTAAAAAAGCATAAACCATGTGCAAGTATGATTTTATCCGGTTTCCAGTTTAACATAAGGGAAAAGGAAACCTTTGCTTCCCTTTGTCTTCCTAAAAAAGTCATCCGATAGTCAATAGGAGTTTGACCATCAGGGGCTGTTACACGAGCTAAACGATAGAATCTTCTGCGGATTGGACTAGCTATCTTTTCTGGTTCAAAATTCTCTATGAGGTCTGTCACAATCAGTGTTTTAGTTGATTTATGAAAAAATACCACCTCTTCAATGACTGAACTTCCCTTAAAAATGAGTTGTTCAATCTCATCAGACCATAAGTCAGGAGCCTTATCTGTTAAGGGAGCATCAAATACAACCTTGACTTTCTGACTTTTCGCTCTCTCTTCTACTCCCGGACTAGACCATGCTTGCGCATGAGGATATCTTTGTTTCCAATCTGCAATATAGGCGTAGTGAATCTTATTTGGTGAAATCAGGTAAGCCACTTTGCCCAAAGCGTCCAGTTCAGTAAAAAGTTTCTCATTTGGAGCAATAGGAGAATGAATCCAAAGTTTGTCATCATTTAACTTAATCACCGTCATACGTGTCTGAAAAGGAAGTTTGAAGGCCTTCATATCCATTTGTATCAAATCACCATCCACTATCCAGATATTTTGATCAACTTCCTTTAGTAAATACAATGGTTCATAAAGAGAAAGAGGTGGCGTAGACATCATTTACTACTCCTTCATTTTCACTGCCTCTATTATAGCAAAAAGTGGCTATGGAAACCACTTTTTACAGTTTATCTAAGAGTTCTAGCAGAGCCTGATAAGAGTCAACTTCATAAGTTGGCTGGGCTAAGCTCTTATTTACCAGATGATGAGGATTATACCAGATGGTATCAATGTCAGCATTATTGCCACCTTGGATATCGGCGGTTAGGGAATCTCCAATCATCAGCGTCTTTTCTTTACTAAATCCAGCAATCTGCTGACCAATTTTTTCATAGAACAGTGCATCAGGTTTTTGCGTTTGCAACTGCTCTGAGATAAAAACTTGGTTGAAATAGGGAGCCAGACCTGATTGAGCCAGACGACCTGTCTGAATTGTAGTTATCCCGTTGGTGGCAGCGTAGAGTTCATAACCACGATCAATAAGGCTATCTAAGAGTTCCATGGCCCCAGAAAATACCTGCCCCTGTTGAGCTAAAAAAAACTGATAACGTTCAGCTAAGTATACGCCATCCTTTTCAATTTCAAAATGAGCAAATAAACGAGAAAAACGTGTGTTAACTAGTTCTTGTTTTGTAATCTTTTTAAGCTCCAAATCCTTCCAGAGAGACTTGTTCATTGGAACGTAATAATCTTTATAGGCTTGAATATCAGAAACACCTTCTTCTTTTAGAAGTTGCGTTAAAGCCACATCTTCGGCAGCATCAAAATCGAGCAAGGTATGGTCGAGGTCGAAAAGTAGAAATTTATAAGTCATAAGTATAGTATCCTAAAGTTTCCAAATAATGGTTGTTAAAATATCTTCACAATCCTTAGCTCTAAGTATATCATATTGAACATCTTATTTCTGAAACTTAGTTCATATCCTAACTAAATTTTTAATTCAGTGTAGGTTGAATTTTTAAAAAAAGTTTGTAAAAAATGAACAATCTTTTTATTTTTTTAGAAATTTGTCGGAAATATCTTACTATTTTATATTATTATTTGCCTTACACTCTTAATTGTGATATAATTCACGTTGTAGGGGAGTTTTAGTGTTAGACTAGGAGGAGGCTTGGTTAAAGTTTGTCTATAAAATGAACCTATATGACTAACTCGTCTCTCAGTTAATAATTGACGCTACTTTATAGTATATTTAGAAGCTATCTTAATTTATAAGAAGGATGTATATGATGAACAAAAAGAAAAAGTTTAGTATTTTCTCGTTTTTGATATGCGTATTGACGACTATTTTCGTTTTTAGTTTGAATAAAACTTTTGCTGAAACTCCTGAGGTTTCAGTAACCGGAAAATTCGTAGATACAATCCAAAATGTTAAAGTATCAAATAATGAAGGTGGAGTTCTCGACTGGGACTTGCAACAGTGGGCAACTTTCCGAATCAATGCAGATTTTGATTTAGCTGGAAAAAATGTCAAAGCAGGAGATACTACTGTTATATCTGTACCGGATGCTTTGATGATTACTTCACAATCATTCGATGTTAAAGATATCAATACAAATGAAATTATCGCACATGCCAAAGTGAATGCAGATAACAAGTCCATTTCTTTAACTTATACAGATTATGTCGAAAAGCACTCTGATACAAGCGGATCTTTCTTCTTTTACGCTCGTATAGATTTCAAAAAACACCCACAAAAAGGTGAAATTCCGGTAGAAATCACCATTAACAAAGAAACAAAAATTGGTGGTAAAGTTTCATTTGCTGGTATCGGAGACGGAAATCCAAAAGTTTTAACAAAGACTAGTTGGGTTAATGAAGGTGATAAAAGAGAGGTCCAATATACTATTTCAGTCAATCGTACAAAACAAAACATCAAAGGTGTAACGATTGAGGACCACTTGCAATTTACAAATGCTTCTTACGTAAAAGATAGCATTAAGGTTATCAAAGGTAAATTCTCTTTCGAAACTGGTGAATGGGTATTCTCAAACCGCGTTGATGTGACAGACCAACACAAGATTACAGTTAGTGAAGATGGACAATCTTTCGTTGTCGAATTAGGGGACATTACAGAAGAAGACCAATATCGTATTTCTTATAACGTTCGTCTAAATTATGACCCTGTTGATGGTGAGTTATTGAAAAATGAAGCAACTCTTAAAGGTGTTGGTATTGAAAGTAACAGCATAATTAATGGTGCTGCAGTTCAAATTGCTGGTGGTGCTGGTCTTGGTTATGTCTACTCAATCAACATCCATAAAGTCGATGATGCTAACCAACCTATCAAAGGCGCTAAATTTAAAGTAGTACGTGAAGCAAACAATCAAGTAATTGGTGAATACGAAACTGATGAAAATGGTAATATTACTGTTAATGCATTATTAAAAGATAAATATATTTTGACAGAAACAGAAGCTCCTGCAGGATTCGTTATTAAAGATGCTGACACTGTCGTAAATATTGAAGACTTTGGAACTGATCACGCTGTAACAAAAACAATTGTGAATTCAAAAGAAGAGACAACTACAACAACGACGGAAGCACCTACAACTGTTACAACAACGACAGAAGCGCCTACAACAACAGAAGCTCCTACAACAACAGAAGCTCCTACAACAACAGAAGCTCCTACAACAACAGAAGCGCCTACAACAACAGAAGCGCCTACAACAACAGAAGCTCCTACTACAACAGAAGCGCCTACTACAACAGAAGCGCCTACTACGACAGAAGCGCCTACTACGACTTCTGTAACTACTACTGAAGCTCCTACGACTACTACAGTAACTACTACTGAGGCACCTACAACTGTTACAACAACAACTGAAGGACCAAGTACAGTAGTGACAACTGAAAATACAACAACTACAGAAGAAAAACCCGGACTTCCTAAAACTGGAGAAGGTAAAGGAACATTAGTTACTATCATTGGTTTTGTAACTTTAGTTTCATCCATTATTTTGGTAGCATTTCTACATAAATCAAAAAAAGACTAATTCTAAATTAGAGATTAGGTTTGATTAGAAGCTCAAAAAGGATTTACTTTTAAAAAGTAAATCCTTTTTGTATGATTAAAAATAAAAATCGATAACCATTTTATGGTCATCGATTTTAAAATATTTTAATCCTTTTCACCAAGTTTACTATTGATAGTCATCATGATACTTGCAATCTTTTCACCCCAATATGGATCAGAAGCGTAAAGAGTGTTCATTCCAGATGATTTATTACCAAGATGAGTTCTACCTTCATCAATATAATTCTCTCGGATCCATTTAGCTGCCCCCAAGATTCCTTTGTCGACATTGTCAAAACTCTTTGCTGAATCATATGGAGTTGTATCGTAGGCAGCAATACCAAAGAAGTTATTCTTATCCTTAGCAATCTGACTACGTCCCCATGCACTTTCTAGAGCGCTGTGAGCCATGAGATAGAGTGCATTCACCTGATAACGTTTCTCCGCTTCTTTGAAGACCTCTCCTTTACCTGCGAGACGACTTCCGTTAATATTCATAAGAGAATAAACTTTATCTAGTTCAGCTGCAGTATAATTGGTTGGCTTTCTTAAGTCTCGATAGAGGAATGGATTCTCGACTTTAAAGGTATCAAAGTTAACACCATCCGCTGAATAGTATTTTTTACCAATTGCCATCGATGAACTATGAGGTGCTACACGAATACTAGTATAAGGCGATAACTCGTGATAAACGTAACGACCGTCACTCGTATAATGAGGGATAAACTCATCACTAGCATTTACAGCTACAAGGTCACTCTTATTCATAAAGCCTGAAAGTCCAGAAATCTGAACTGGTAGTCTTTCTCCTTGAGATCCTGAGGCAGAAACGGTAACGATAGAACCTTGCGAAATATAGCTAAGTCTGCTACCAGAGGCACTATATACATAGGCTATAATTGGTTTTACCTTATAGTAAGTTGACGTAGATGGATTAGAGATCCATTTTCCATTATTCTCGAAACTATAATCTTTACCTTTGATTTTAAGAGTTCCAGTAGCATATAGTCCATCTTCTTTCAGATAATACCAAGCATTGTATGAGTTATCAAAAATCCACTCACTTTTGGCCATATGGCCACCTGATTTAAGATAGTAGGATCCTTGCCATTGATTTTCAGCGTAAGAACCATCTGATTTTAAGTAGAACCAGCTATTGTGCTGTTTGTCGAAAATCCATTCACTTTGTGCCATAGCACCACTATCTTTTAAATAGTATTTCTTTTTCCAGGTGCTACTTACCATTACACCTTCCGCATCAAAGTAATACCAACGGTCTTTAATTTTTTCCCATTTATTACGAGTTATCTTACCAGAGGCATTAGCATAATACCACTTGTTAGAAATTTTAACCCATGATGATTCAGCTAAGGCTCCACTCTTGTTGAAGAGATACTCTTTGTAAATCGTATCACTGAGCATGGTTCCGTCTTGGTTAAAGTAATACCAGATGTTCTTAATTTTTTCCCACTTATTACGAAGAATTTTCCCGTCTTGATTGCCATAGTACCATTTATCACCAATTTTAGTCCAAGTGTTAATTGCTAAAGCTCCACTACTATTGAACAAATAGTCTTCGTAAATGACATTACTAAGCATGATACCGTCTTGATCAAAACGATACCAATCTCCAGAAATACTAGCCCATTTATTTCGAGTTACTTTTCCTTCTTCAGTCGCATAATACCATTTATTTTCAAGTTTTACCCATGATGATTCCGCTAGGGCTCCACTCTTATTGAAAAGATAGTCGTTATAGACAGTATTGCTAAGCATGGTACCATCCTGGTTAAAATAATACCAAACTCCAGCGATCTTCTTCCAATTTTTGACAGCCTTTTTATTTTCATAATAACGCCATTGGCCATTCTCTTTTTGCCAACCTTCTTTGTTGACCTCTTCAGTAATTTCTTCTGTTGAAGAGTTATCCTTGGTAAGGGCTGTTTCTTGTTTCTGTGTGGTTTGAGAAGAATCCTTTTCTGCCTTGTTTTGTGTTTCGTTCTGATTCTGTCTATCG
This sequence comes from Streptococcus sp. oral taxon 431, assembly GCF_023110115.1. GTDB lineage: Bacteria > Bacillota > Bacilli > Lactobacillales > Streptococcaceae > Streptococcus. Next base: position 289,774 of record NZ_JALDVP010000001.1, read on the forward strand.
TTCTGCTCTTGACCTTGAGTTTGCTTTATCTCTTTATTATCCTTACTAGTTCTATTTGCTACAGTTTTGTCAGAACTTTCTATTTTATTTGTAGCTTTGTTTTCTTCAGCCAATACTGTTGTTTTTGAAATACCTGCAATGGAAAGAACAACAGTACTTGCTAGTAATATCTTTTTCATTTTTAACCTTTCAATTTTATATTCCCTAAATTTTTTACTTCTTACTTATCGTTTTAAAGACAACATTTATCCACTTTATTATACAATATAATTTTAATTATAAAAGTAACGTCTTAAAGAAGAAAGAAACTTGTAATATTGTTAAAACAATTTAGAAATAAAAGTCAACAAAAAGTAGTCGAACAATATCAGAACGACTACTTTTTATAATAGATCTAAACTTTTACTATTCTGACATTCTTCTTCATTCGAATCGGATTTATAAAAATCGATAGATCAGCTAAGACAACAAATCCGCCCCCTATTTCTAATAGGGCGTGTCAAGTGTAGTCGAGGGTAGAATTTTCAATAAAATAATATTTTTACTCTATCTTATCTCTTAATTTCTCGACAAAGAGATAGGCCGCAGGACAGGTTAAAGTGTTTTTGATAGTCAAATTATTGATTTGATATATCTTTTTACGGTCGGTATGTGGAAATTCTCTACAAGCCTTGGGACGGACATCATAGATGGAACAGAGATTGTCACCACCGAGAAATGGACATGGCATTGACTTAAAGATCTTATCACCGTCTTCATCTACCTGTAGAAATGCATCTTCGAAGGCTGGTAATTTCATTTTAAAGTACTTGGCAATGCGTGTGATATCTGCTTCTTTAAAGTCTGGTCCAAGGCTCTTGCAACAGTTTGCACAGGCTGTACAATCAATTTCTTCAAACACTTCTTGGTGAATCTCCAGCGCAATCTTATCTAGGTTTTTTGGAGCTTTCTTTTTCAGATTTCCAAGAAATTTACGATGCTCTTTTTGCTTTTGTAAAGCTAATTGGTGATAGTATTCGATATCGATTTCTTTTGACATAGATTCTTTAACATCCTTTTCTGAAACTAGTATACCATAACTGAAAATAAATAAAAACTACTGCCGTTAAGGCAATAGTTTTTACAAGATTAGTCGACTTCGACCACCTCAACCATATCTTTGCCAAGTAAGATTAAATATTTTTCAACTTGATCTATTTGGTAAGAACGAGACAAGGCTTCTGCATATAGCGATAATTGACCTCTATAACGTCCAATCAGTTGACTTGGATATTCATAATGATCTGTCTTGTAGTCAAAGAGAATAATTTTATCCTCATAGAGGAGATAACCATCTAAAATTCCACGGACAACAAAGTCTTCCTGACTCTTAGCATCTCTTTTTAACATAGAGAAGGGTTGTTCTCGATAAAGTTTATCTTGATTTGCAAGAATCTCTTGACCAAGAGCTGTATTAAAGAAGGACAAGATTTTTTCTAGATTAACTTTATCTTTAACAGCTGAAGTTGCCTGAACTTGCTCCAAGGCTTCTGTCAAGGTTTCCAAAGTAGGTTTCTTAGCGAGATTGATTCGCTGCATGAGTTCATGGGTAGCACTACCAATCTCAGCTCCAGTGACTTTTTCTGTCTTAGAGAAGTCTGGAAGTTCAAACTGAATCATAGTTTCTTTTGGTTTAGATTGACCAGCTACTACTACACCTTCCATATCCATGACTGGTTCATAAAACTTCTTAATCTGGCTTGGGGTCTGAACACTCGGAAGATTAATCGCTGCACGGTGGATTTCATTATACACTTCCACTTCTTTCAGCATTTCTAAAGCTTCCCTAATAGTATCAGACTGACGGTTGCTTGCCTGAGAAAGATCTTGGAGCTGGTTTTTAGTTTCCAATTCTCCGATAGCTTCCTTGGTTAGGTCTTCTTCACCTTCAAAGCGCACACTAAAGTGTAAGTCCTCTTTAGAAAAAGCTTGATAGATGGCCCAAATCCAGTCCTGGAAATTTTGAGCATCAAATCTTGTTTCACGAGTCAAAAGACCTTGCCCATTTGTCGGGTATTCTTTAGACTCCAACTTTTCTCGTGATCCTTTTCCGACTAGATAGAGTTTTTTCTCAGCACGAGTCATGGCTACATACAGTAAACGCATCAACTCAGAATAGCTTGCTAATTGGAGCTCCTCCTCATTTTGACTATAAGTCAAGCTTGGAATGGATAACTTAATGGTAGATGGAAGATATTCCTCTTTTGCATTTGTAGCTACTCTAGCCACATACTTAAGACCAAGACCGTTTTTACGACTTAGGATAACTTCAGACATGGAATCTTGCTTGTTAAATTGCTGATCAATATTGAGAATAAAGACATATGAGAACTCAAGCCCCTTACTCTTATGAATACTCATAAGCTCCACAGCATCCTTAGGTGGAGCTACAGTGACACTGGCAAGGTCGTACTGAGCTTCCAAAACTTGATCAATCATAGCTATGAAACGTGATAAGCCTTTAAAATTACTCTTTTCAAACTGGTCTGCTCGTAGTGCTAGGGCATAGAGGTTGGCCTGTCTAGCTTGACCATTTGGTAAAGCACCAACATAATCATAGTAGAAACGTTCGCTATAGATTTTCCAAATAAGGTCATAAGGCGAATGCGTTTTTGAGAACAAACGCCAAGAATTAACAGTTTCTAAGAAAAGGTTAAGCTTTTTATGGAGTTCAGGCTTAATTAGATCTTTTTGGATACTAGTTTTTGCTTGAGCATTGACTAGTTTCTCATAAAAGTTTTCTTGAACCTTATCCTCAGAATTTTGAAGAGCTAGACGAGCCAATTCATCTTCATCAAAGCTAAACATCGGAGACTTCATGAGAGCTACTAAAGCAAAGTCTTGCAGAGGATTATGGATGACCCGAAGGGTATCTAACATGACTTGGACTTCTAAAGACTGTAAATAGTTGCTTTGAGCACCATCTGTCTTGACTGGAATCCCATACTCAGACAAGGCAAGTAGAACCTGGTCATTGCGACTTCTGCTGGCAGTCAAGAGAGCAATGTCCTTGAAGGGCACACCTTTATCATTGTGGAGATGCAATATCTCCTTAAGCACCATTCGCATTTCACCAGTCAGTTTGTTGGTCGAAAACTCTTCCTCTTCCTTAGAATCACCGTCAACATCCTTATCATACAAGAGGACTTCTGCCTTGTTTTCTGAATCTGGGTGTAAATCAGTATTTCCGAAAACAAGTTGATGCATGCCGTCATAAGAAATCTCTCCAACTTCCTCATCCATGAGATGCTTAAAGACGTCGTTGGTAGCATTTAGTACTTCTGAACTACTACGGAAGTTTTCCTTGAGAAGTATTAACTGACCTTCTTCACTATCCTGAGCAAAACTGTGGAATTTTTCATTGAAGATTTGGGGATCTGCCTGTCTAAAACGATAAATAGACTGCTTGATATCTCCCACCATAAAACGGTTATGCCCGTTAGAAAGGAGTTCCAACATTCTTTCCTGGATATGGTTGGTATCTTGGTACTCATCGACCATGACTTCGTGGAAACGTTCCTGATACTCTTTTCGAACTTGAGGGAAGTTTTCCAGAATCTCAATGGTATAGTGACTAATATCCGCAAATTCAAAGGCATTTTCTTCACGCTTACGCTTTCGATAGGCATCAACAAAATCACTCATGAAAACTTGAAAAGTCTTTGCTAAGTCCCAAGACTCTTGATGATATTTTTCCTGGAATTTCAATAAAGTAAGTTGGTCATTTAATGCAATTAACTTTTCAAACTTATCTTTTCTCTCTTGGTTGTACGCTTCTTTCAGTTCTAGGAGTTCAGCCTTGCGACTAGCATTTGTGAGAGCAAGGCCACCCTTATCCTTAGAAATACTCACAACTCGCTCTAGGACTTCTTGATATTGATTAAAAGTTGATTCGCTGGTTAAAGCTCCAATTTCATCAAGAACTTGTTGGACAGCTTCTAAGTAGGCTGCTTTCCCAAATTCCTTAGCATCATTCTCTAGATGGTAACGGAAGAAACTTTCCAATTCCCAGAGTCTTTGCTGAATGTCTTGAGCCAGCTTTTCTTTAGAACTTGTAAAATCGGCCTTTTCGAATCCTCTTAAGAAAGATTCCTGTAGCCAAGCCTGAGGATTACTTGTAGATTGCAAAAAGTCATAAATCATATAGACCTGTTTACGCAAACCACGCGCATCCTTGCTTTTTCCTGCAAAGTTTTTGACTAGCTGACTAAACTTGACTTGTTCCTTACTTTGGTAGTGACTTTCGAAAACTTGTCGAAACACATCATTCTTTAAGAGGAGTTGCTCACTTTCATTCTCAAGAATGCGGAAGTTTGGAGCAAGATCTAGAAGATAGCCATGTTTGGCTAGAAACTTCTGAGTAAAAGAGTCCATAGTTCCAATAGCAGCGTTTGGTAAATCAGCTAATTGTCTTCCAAGATGCTTTTTTAGCTCCATATCTTGAGTCTCTTGGATTTGTTGGCTGATTTTCTTTTCCAAGCGTTCTTTTAACTCGGTTGCTGCCTTTACCGTAAAGGTTGAGATAAAGAGTTGGCGAATTTCTACTCCACGCGCTAGTTGATCAAGAATTCGTTCAGCCATGACAAAGGTTTTTCCTGAGCCAGCTGATGCTGAGACCAGAATGTTTTTACCAGAACTGTAGATAGCTTGAATTTGCTCAGCAGTTTTCTTGGGTTTCTTGTCAGAATGAGCTTCTTCTATTTGCAACTTTTCAATCTCTTCTTGGGATAAAAATTTCATCGCTCCAACTCCTCTCTAATTTTATTAAACCATGTTTCCTTATCATTGCTCTTAGCGACCTTATCTAACAATCTAGCTTGACCTAAATGGTAATTAGCTTCAAAACCAGTTATCGACTGATATTGTTGGACATAAGGGGCAATACTCCTACCGTCTTCTGTATAGGGATTGATAGCAAATCTACCAGATAAAATCTTCTCTGCTGCTTTCTTATAAATAAGAGCGTTATAGTCCAGCAATAACTGGAATTCCTCATCAGACAACTGATAGGTCTTGTTTTTATTATATAGTTCCCCAAGGCTCTTTATCTCTTTTTCGAGAAATAACCCTTGATATTTCATACTCTTAGTCGTTTCTGCTAAAGCCTTTGAAAGAGTTTTTACAGTTTGTATAGACTGAACTGGCTCAGCCATCTCTAAATACATAGCACCAAAGAAGTCGGTATTTCCTTCTTTCTTAAGAGCAGCCAGATAGGTTGGTAATTGTGAATTAAGGCCGTTATAAAAGAGAGGGAAGTTAAACTGTGTTAGAGAAGATTTGTAATCGACAACACCAATAGCTTCACTTGTCTTTAAGCGATCTATTCGGTCAACTTTACCACGGACATAGACATTTCTGCCGTTATCTAACTGGACAAAGGCTTGTTCCTTACCACCAAAGACTGCTTCTTCCTGAATTGTTTCAATTTCAGAATTATGACGAAGTATATGCCCAGTTGCACGCGCAACGTCTAAAAGAACTTCCTTGGTTAATTGGGCTTCCAAACTTTCTTGATAAATGGCTTGAAACTCACGTTCTTGACTTGTTTCAGAGATTGCTTGTTCTAAACGGCGATCAAAAGGTGTATCAGCAGGAAGTTTCATAGCGCGTTCAAAAATACGATGCAAGAAATTCCCATGGCTTCGAGCATCAGGTCGCAAACGTAATTCTTCCTGCAAGCCTAAGACATAACGAAGGTAATAGCTGTATTCATTACGATAAAACTCTGTTAATCCAGAAGTTGATAGATAGAAATCCTGATCTTGAGGATACAAGGCTTTCAAAGTTTCAGTAGCTAAGGTCTTACTTTTTGGACTTGTCGGCAGGACAGGATTATCAAGGCCTTGATCTTCTAATTTTCTCCCCATGACACGAGCTAGAACCTTAATAAAGGTCAAGTCCTGCTCACTTGTCTCCAACTCACCTTGCTGGTGATAAGCAACAAGACTAGACAAAAGACTGTGATAAGAACCAATATCATCCTTTGATAGGTTTCTTCGGTCGATTCTCTTTTCAATCTTGGTAAAACCAAAATCCTGCAATTCTTTCAGATAAACCGACTCTTTACTCTCGCTTTCATTGAGTAAACTTGGCGCTGATAAGACCAATTGCTTCTTAGCAGAGTTCACTAAAGAAAGCATGGTATAGCGATTTTTCTTAAGATTTTCATGGCTAGCAATCAATAATTGAGAGCCATCTTCAGTACCTTGGTTTAAAACTTCTCTTTCTTCATCACTCAAAAGACTGGAATTTTGGGTGATTTTAGGTAGATGATCCTGGGTTAATCCAAGTGCATAGATGTAATCAGAAGTTAAAGGCGAAATCAAATCATAACTTTGCACCAGAACCGTATCTACCGTTGCAGGGATTGTACGATAATTTGATAAGGACATCCCTGAATGAAGAAGAGCCAAGAAATCATCTAAAGCAACCTGAGTCCCCTCAAATACGGTCGCAAATTGCTCCATTACGTGGCAAAATGCTTTCCAGACCTCTTCTTGTCTTTCTTGCTCTGTCGCATCCATCGTTTCAGATAAGGATTGTAATTGCTTGGTCACAGATGCATCCTTCAAAAAGTTATTCCATTTTTTAAGGATATTTTCAATCTTTTGCTTACGACTGGATAATAAAGTTTCTAGTGGGTTTAGGACACGGACACGCAGCTCGTTTAATTTCTCTAAATCAAATTTTCCATGATGATTTTTTGTAAATTCTTGTTTAAAGTTAGAAAGTCCATCAATACCTAAATAGCGGATATATTGTTCAAAGCTATCGATTTCTTCCTGAGCGAGATCGGTGTATAAGCCGGTTCGCAAGAGATTAACCAATTCTTCCTGACGGAAATAGTACCGTTTGAGACGTCCCACAGATTCTACAAATTGAGTCAACGGATGATGAGCCATAGACTCACTCTTACCTAGATAAAAAGGAATCTGATATTGATTAAAAATTGTCTGCAAGGACAGTTTATAAGACTCTACGTCACCAAGTAAGATACGAAAATTCTTATAGCTAAGTTCTTGCTCTTGGTGCAATTTCTGGCGAATGCTACGAGCAACGAGCTCCAGCTCTTCTTTTTGTGTCAGGCAAGACCAGATTTGCAAGTCTTCTCTATCCTTAGCATCCACTTCTATGCTAACTTCAGAATAATCATAAGCACTTTCAAGTAATTTCGAGGCTTTAGCAAAGGCATCAAGTTTTTCATGTTCTTGACATGCATCTTCTGCCTTGGTCTGATATTTAAAAGCCAAATGACGTAGAAATTCAACACTGGCTTGATAGAGATTCCCTTCACTAAAAGAGCTATTATAGGCTCTCTTAGACGCATATACACCAATAGTAATCTCAACACCCTTACGATGAAGCAAATCCACTAGGTGTTCCTCTTCTGCAGAAAAACGGGTAAAACCATCAATAACTAGGGCAATCTTACTAAAATCACTACTTACCTTGTTTTCTTCGATAGCATCAATCAGATAGGACAATGGACTTCCTTGTGAAACTTGACCTTGATTTAAATAAGCTGTTATCTTTTCAAAAATCAAGAGTAAATCAGAGCGTTTATCAGCATCTGTCAAACTTTCCAAGTCCAAAAAACTCATCTTTGCAGTTGAAATTTCATGATAAATCTCAATCAGTTGCTGGATGAATTGCGGATCTTGTTTAATAGCCCCGTAAACACGTAAATCCTTAGCATCTATCTCAGACAGACACTTATAGAAAGCCATACCAAGACCGATATCATCGAGACTTGACCTCTCAGGAATATCATTTAAAACCAGATAACGTGCCATTTGAGCGAAGCGCGTGACTGTGATAGCAAAAGAAGCCTGCTGACTCAAGCACTCCAGCACGGCACGTTCCTTTTCAAAAGAAAGAGAGTTAGGGGCGATATAAAAGACTCGTTTTCCTTGGTCAACTAGTCCTTGAGCCTCCTTAGTTAGGATTTCTGTCAAAGAAGTCCGAATATCGGTATAAAGTAGTTTCATCTCTGCCTCGTTTGTTTTTTCATTACTCTATATTATACCATGATTTAACAGAAGATTCTGTCTCTGATTCCCAAAATATGCTATAATATAGGCAAAACACGTGAAAAGGAAATACTATGATTAAACTACTTGCTTTGGATATGGATGGAACTCTACTAAATGAAGCCAAGGAAATTCCTCAGGCTCATATTGATGCCATTCATAAGGCTATCGAAAAAGGTGTCAAACTGGTTCTATGTACTGGACGACCTCTCTTTGGAGTTCTTCCCTACTACAAGAAACTCGCTCTTGATTTGCAAAATGAATACGTTATTGTCAATAATGGTTGTTCTACCCACCAAACCAGTGACTGGAGCCTTGTTGACTGGCGGGAACTTAGCAAATCTGACATCGAATACCTCAATGACCTGGCTGAAAAGAGTGAGGTTCAGTTGACTCTCTTTGATGAGGAACACTACTTCGTTCTCGGAGGCAAACCAAATCCTATTGTTCAATATGATGCCACACTTGTCTTTGCTGACCTGACTGAAATCTCACTGGAAGAAGCTACTAGTGGTAAATATCGTATGTTCCAGGGAATGTTTTTAGGGACAAAAGAACAAACAGATGACTTTGAACAACGATTTGCTGATGAACTTTGTCAGAGATTTAGCGGTGTTCGTTCTCAACCAGTGATCTATGAAGCAATGCCACTCGGTACAACCAAGGCTTCTGCTCTTTCTCGTTTGGCTGAGATTTTAGATATCCAACCTTCTGAAATCATGGCTATGGGTGATGCCAATAACGACATTGAGATGTTAGAGTTTGCTGGGCTGGGGGTCGCCATGGGAAATGCCAGCGACCACGTAAAATCTCTCGCTGATGCCGTAACTGCTAGCAATGAAGAAGATGGTGTTGCACGCGCCATTGAGAAATATATTTTATAAAAAATAAGCCCAGTCAACTAGTATTTCTAGCCAACTGGGCTTTTATTTTTTTTAAAATTTAAAAACTTTAGAAACTCTTTAGAAATGCTTGACGATTCTTTGATATCTATGCTTTATACTAGAGTTATAAAAATAAAACATCTTAAAGATTAAAGGAGAAAACTATGAAAACAGTCCTCGAAATCCATGGCTTGTCCAAACAATTTGGCAAACAACCTATTCTACAAGATCTTAGTCTCTCAGTTAAAGAAGGAGATATATATGGACTTATCGGAAAAAATGGTGCTGGTAAAACAACTCTGATTAAAATCATTACCCAATTATTATCTGCTGACCATGGAACTATTTCCCTCTTTTCTAGTCAAGGGTATAAGGAGTGCACGAAAGCCCTATCTCGAGTAGGTTCAGTCATTGAATCCCCAGTAGCTCACAATCATTTAACAGCCTATCAAAATCTAAGATACTATTGTACTATTCGACATATCCCAAATGCTGATCAAGTCATTCAGGAAACATTAAAGTATGTGGGGTTAACAGATACAGGTAGAAAAGTTTTTCGAGATTTCTCTCTTGGAATGAAACAACGCCTAGGCATTGCGATTGCCCTCCTATCAAAACCGGACTTTCTCATCCTTGATGAACCTATCAATGGACTTGACCCAATCGGTATTAAAGAGTTTCGTCAAATGATTCAACGTCTGAATCAAGAACTAGGAATAACAATTCTCATCTCTAGTCATATCTTGTCAGAACTCTACCTGGTTGCCAATCGCTTTGGAATTTTAGACCAAGGGAAAATCATTCGAGAAATCAGTAAGACCGAATTTGAGACACTTAATGAAGACTATATCGTTCTAAAAACAAGTGACAAAGAAAAAGCTAGTCAAATCTTAAAAGACAAAGTTCATCTCGAATTTAAAGTTGTTAATTCAGATAATGAGATTCATATTTTTAGTCATGAACAAGATGTCAAACGCATTCTCAAAGAACTTACTCTAGCAGATGTTGACGTGGATGAGATTTACTATGCTCGTCAAAATCTTGAAGAATACTTCACACAATTAGTAAAATAGGAGGAACACCATGATACATACAATTCAAGCAGACTTTTACCGTCTTTTCCGTTCCAAAGGATTTTGGATTACAGAGCTCGTTCTCTTTGCACTCATGTTAATGGGGGCTACTTTTGGAGCTACAGGACACTTCATATCCGTCAGTACAAGTACAAACGCAGAAACCGAACTGCCAAGCAAGGGATGGGATGGTATACAAGCCCTTATTAACACCTCTAGCAATAGCTCAAACCTAGTTTTCCTCTGTATTATCCTTGCTTGCTTAGTTCTAGGAGTTGATCTTATCGGAAAACTCTATAAAAACAGTTTGACAGTGGGTGTTTCTCGCACAGAATTCTTCCTAGCCAAGTCTGTAGTATTGGCAAGTATCGCTCTAATGCAAATTCTTGTTAGCCTAGTTATTGCTTTCGTACCAGCGACTATCCTAAACGGTCTTGGTACGATGCCAGAAGGATTTATTGGCAATCTCCTTCTAACAATTTCTCTTCAATTTCTCTGCATTCTAGCTTGGCTATCTATTGTGTCCTTCATTCTCTATGTGACTCATTCTTATTTGGCTGTTTTCATTGGCTATTTAATCAGTTCTACCTTGCTTTCATTGCCGATGCTTATCTACCCAGATATCGAGTTTTTGCGCTATTTATCCTTGAACTTTACCTATGCCATGACTGACTATAGCCAGGCCATTCTATACACCGTTATCGTTACTGTAACCATTATTCTACTCTTTACCATTAGTGGACTTGCTGTTTTCAAGAAGAAAAGCTTATAAAAATGACCTCCTCTATTCAAATAGAGGAGGTTCTTTGCTTTAAAAGAGAACTCTAACTGTAAACCATGAACCATCTGTACTTAGTTGTAGTTCTGCACTAAGTAGATGGGATAATTCTTCTGTAATATAAAGACCTAAACCAGATGATTCTTCAGTATCTGAGAGGTTTTCAGAGTAAAATCGTTGACTGAGATTTTCAATTTTACGAATGGGTTGTTTAACCAGATTAGCAATTTCCAAACAAATGTGATTGTCCACTTCCTTCAGAGAAAATCTCGCTTCATCCTTACCATGTTTTAGAACATTGCCAACGAGATTTTGCAAGATACGCTCTAATAAATCCGAGTCTGTTATTAAATACAAACTAGGTTCTACTTGCAAATCAAGGTTAATCTTTGCCGTCTGAAATGAATCATAATAAGTCAGCAATTTCTGCGTCATAAATGTCGAGACTTCTAACTCAGATAAGTCAGGCTTAACTGCTCCCTCCATTAACCGACGATAGTCCAAAAGAGCCTCTAGGCGTTTTGAAACTTGATTGAGATGATGAGCAATTTTTCTCAAACTCTCAGACTCAGGATTTTCTGTTTTAAGCAATTGCTGAGTATAACCTGACGCAATCGTTAAAGGTGTTCGAATATCGTGTGCAATATTGCTAATAGCCATGTCTAAAGTCTGCTTCTCTCGCTTCATAATCAAGCGTGACTGCTCAACTTCTTGAAAGAGATGATTGATTTGCTGGTAAAGATGTAAAAAATCCTTGGAGAAAGTGGACACTCCGATTCTCTTCATACTTCCAGTCAGAATCTTGTCTTCAATTTGTTGGCTCAAGTTTACCAGTGCTAGATGATAGCGAATCAACCCTATCGTCAATAGGATAATAACCAGCAGTAGCAAAGAAAGTAAAATATAGATCATTGCTCATCTCCTTTTAATCGAACACCAACTCCCCAGATAGTTTCAATATACTCTTGCTCTGGATCAAGTTGGCTTAATTTTTTACGGAGGTTACTTAAATGAGTGTTGAGAGTATTGTCGCCTGGTAAATAAGTATCCTCCCAGACTAATTCATAGAGTTCTTCTTTCGTGAAAATTTTCTTAGGATGTCCCAACAAGGTTTGGAGAATCAAGCATTCTTTCTTAGCTAGGCGAATAGTTTCCTGGCAATTTTTGATTTCAAAACTATCTGCATCAAATTGAATATTTTTTAACTGTTGAATCAACTTGTCAGGATGTTCGATTTCAGCTGCTTGCTTGTCACTTTTTTGACGTAATTGTACCGTAACCCTGGCAAAAACTTCATCCAAATCAAAAGGCTTTACAATATAATCATTAGCACCATCTAAGAGATATTGGCTGATGAGCTTTTTATCGCTTAGGGCAGTTAGCATGATGACAGGAATTGAACTATCTTGTCTAATGGCTTTTAAAACCTGATCGCCATTTTTACCTGGAAGCATAATATCTAACAAGATCAGATCAATGTCACCTTGTTCAATTCGTATCATTCCTTCAGTACCAGAAAAAGCCTGAATCACCTCATGCTCCTCAGAAAGTAGAGTTCTCAAAATTTCTTGAATCTCATTATTATCTTCAACGATAAGTATTCTAGCCATAAACACCAACCTTTTTAATAGTATTATATCATGTTTTTTTAGGAATTTCGGATAAAGAAAAACTCTCCTTCATACTTAAATACGAAGAAGAGCTCATTAGCTATATTAAATTAAGGCAGTCAATGCTGTAATAAGTCCAAAAACGATACCTGGTGCATTAGCTGCTGCCAAAGGAATATCACGTTCTTTTTTAAAGAGACCGTAGTAAACCCAAAGACTGCAGTTAAGTGCAGCTACTGCTGGTTGGATAAAATTCCCTTTTTGACCAGCAAGGTTATTCATAATTTGAGGAATATAAGAGACATACATCATTACAGACATAAAGGTTGCAATCCAACCTAAAGTTTTCATTTGTTTTTCAGTCATTTTTTTCTCCTTTCGAAAACAGTTTCAATTATACACTATTTTTTTAGATAGTGAAGTTTAAAAAACTATTTGTTAAAAACTTGTAAACTATCACAATCTTGTGATAAGAGAATCAAAAAAATACCCTCTTGCTATTTCAAGAGGGTTTTTTATTCGTTTAGAAACTTACTTTTTCTCAATCGGTGCAACACTGGCCAAAAGTTTTTTCAAACCGACTTCTGGGAAGTTGATTTTTAATTCCTGGGTAGCTCCACTACCTGATACTTCAAGGACAGTTCCTTCACCCCATTTTTTATGAAGGGCAATATCACCGATAGACCAGCTAGTTTCACTGGAAGCTGATTTAGAACCAGCCGCAAATTGTCCAAATGGTAAACCACTTGATTGGATCGATGTAGGCGCAGTATTCCGTTTTCGTTCTTGAAGAGCCTGTGCCAGACTCATTCCTTGACCAAATGTAGTGTTTCCACTTGTGTAAGAAGCTTTAAAACTTGTATTAGCTGGACGAGCCAAACCTTGATAGGTCAACAGATCTGAACTAATCTCGTTGATAAAACGGGTCGGACGATTGTAACTTGTACGCCCGAAAAGCAAGCGAGAGTTGGCGTTGGTTAGATAGAGAATTTTCTCGGCGCGCGTGATTCCTACATAGGCCAAACGACGTTCTTCTTCTAATTCATCAGGATCTTCAGAGGCACGACTAAGAGGAAATACATTCTCCTCCATACCGATAATAAAGACAACTGGAAACTCGAGTCCTTTGGCAGAGTGTAAGGTCATTAAGGTTACTTCTGACGTCTCCTGACTGCCTGAGTCCGTATCTGCAATTAAGGCAAGATCATTCAGGAAACGACTCAGTTTATCTAGTCCTGTTTCCTCTTCTTGGCTTTCAGGATTGTCATCAAAGTTTTTGGTAACAGATAAGAATTCCTCGATATTTTCAACCCGAGCCTTACTCTCCAATGTTGCTTGTGCATTTAGAATATCAACGTAACCTGTTTTTTCAAGGACAGCCTCAACCAACTCTGTAATGGTTAATTGGTCCAGTTTCTCCCTCAAATCCAGTATCATATTGGCAAAGTCCCAGATCGACTGGGCTGCCTTACCCTTAATTCCTGATAACATGATATTTGCTGAAGCATCTAGCATGGACATTTCTTGCAAATTAGCGAAGTCTCGAATTTTTTCAACAGTTCCTGGGCCAATTCCACGCTTTGGTTCATTGATGATACGTTCAAAACTGATATTATCACTTAGGTTGGCAATGAGATTGAGGTAAGCAATGATATCACGGATTTCCTTACGGCTGTAGAATTTGGTACCACCAACCATGGTATAAGGAATATTAGACTTGAGAAGGGCCTCCTCAATAGTACGTGACTGGGCATTAGTACGATAAAGAACTGCAAAGTCTTTGTGTAGGAAGTTTTGACTTCGACCAAGTTCATCAATTGTTTTGGCTACAAAAACAGCCTCATCTTGTTCGTCATTGGCACGATAGTAGACAATTTGTTCCCCATCCGCATTTTGAGTCCATAGATTCTTAGGACGGCGATTTTTATTGTTTTTAATAACGTCATTAGCTGCTTGGAGAATGGTTTTGGTTGAGCGATAGTTTTCCTCCAATAAAACAACCTTGGCTTGAGGATAATCCTTCTCAAAATCCAAGATATTCTGCATATCAGCACCACGCCAACCGTAGATAGACTGGTCCGCATCCCCAACAACACAGATATTTTTAAAGCGAGAAGCCAACAGTTTGACCAGTTGGTACTGGGCATGATTGGTATCTTGATACTCATCAACATGGATATATTGGAACTTTTGCTGATAGTAAGTCAAGACATCAGGATTTTGGTCAAAGAGACGAAGCGTAAGCATAATCAAATCATCAAAGTCAACTGACTCAGACTGACGGAGTTCCTTTTGATAGGCCTCATAACACTTAGCGACAATGTTTGTATATAAATCTCCTGCTTGAGCAGCATAAGCAACATCGTCAATCAAATCATTCTTAGCATTAGAAATGGTCCCTAAAATAGAGCGTTCATTCCACTTTTTAGGATCCAAATTTAATTGCTTGAGAATACGCTTCATCAGTGATCGCTGCTCACCTGGATCGATAATGGTAAAGTTACGATTGTAACCAATATGATCCGCATCACGACGTAAGATACGAACGCACATAGAGTGAAAGGTCGCTATCAAACAGTCCTGTGTAGCTGGATTGAGCCCATAGGCACGTTCTTTCATTTCACGAGCAGCCTTATTGGTAAAGGTAATGGCTAAAATATTCCAGGGATTAACCATCTTTTCATCAATTAAGTAGGCAATACGATGGGTCAAAACTCGTGTTTTACCAGAACCAGCCCCCGCCATAATCAGCAGTGGACCTTCTGTTGTTTGGACCGCTTCAGCCTGTCGGTCATTCATACCGTTTAATAAAGGATTCATTTTCTCTTCCTATTCTTCAAATCAATGTTTCTATTATATCAAAAAAGACTGAAAATAACTCTATCAGAGACAAGCTTCCTTTTTTCCTAAAAAAAGAACACTAACAAGTGTTCTTTTTATTTTAATCATGAATAGATTGTAAAAGTGTCAACAAGGCTTGAGCCGATCTGCGTCCTGCTTCTACGATAAATTCATCAAATGAAATAGAAGCTTCGTGGTTAGCATTATCACTCATGGCACGTACAACTAAGAAAGGTAGATTAAGCGCGTGAGCTGCTTGAGCGATAGCCGCTCCTTCCATCTCAACCGCAAGCACCTGAGGAAAATGTTCTTTTATAGCTTTAATCTTATTTTCACCCGCAATAAAACTATCACCGGTAGCAATCAAACCTAAATGCCATTTTTGGTTAAGTTTAGACAAACTCTCTTGAATCAAGCTAACAAACTTTTTATCTGTTTCAAAATAGAGTGGTTGTTGGGCCATCTGACCGTATTCATAACCAAAAGCAGTCACATCAACATCATGATAAGCTAGCTTATCAGCAATCACTACATCTCCAACTTCGATTCCTTCTGCTAAAGCACCAGCTGAACCAGTGTTGATGACAGCATCTACTTTAAAGTGGTCGGCTAGGATAGCTACACTCATAGCAGACATGACTTTACCGATACCACTCTCCACCAAGACAAGCTCGACTGAACCAATTATACCCGTATGATACTTATTTCCTAATACCGTCTCTTCTTGAGCGTTTTCTAAATGTTGAATCAGATAAACTAGCTCTTCTGGCATAGCTGCTATAATTCCAATTTTCATGACATTCCCCTTAAATAAATCTCATTGCTAAAACTAGAAAAATCAAGAGAAGAATAACAGCAAATAGAATCTTATTCAGTTTTGAGTTAAAAACATTTCTCTTAGTATTTTCAATTCGACGACTTTTATGGATTTGTGGTTCAACATCAATCGTTAGGGTATCTTGACTAAAACCATGGTCACTTGAACGTGAAGCTCTATAATGTTGAGATGAAGTAGATAATATCTTTGTTTCTTGATCATCTACTAAAGTAGGACCAGAGATATCTTCACCACGATTTGCACGCTCGATTATTTCGTCTGTTAATAAAGGTTTTCCCATAGGTTCCTCCCCTATTTTTCTTGTAATTCCCAGTACTGGATAGCCATGATAGTCTTGGCATCACAGATATCACCAGACTGGATCAGTTGTTTAGCTTCTTCAAGACTAACTTCAAGTAATTCTAAAGTTTCATCTTCATCCTGTGGACGTGGATCATCAACCTTTGTCAAATCACTTGCCAAATAAAGTTTTAATCGCTCATTACAGAAACCAATAGCAGAATAGAAATCATACAAAAAAGTCAGTTTTCCAGTGTAGGCAGCTTCTTCTTCCAATTCACGAAGGGCTGCTGCTTCAGGATCAGCGTTTTCTCCAATTTCTAGTTTTCCTGCAGGAATTTCAACAGAAACTTTTTCAATCGCCTTGCGATATTGCTTGACTAGAACAATCTTATTTTCTGGAGTAACTGCAAGTACGCATACTGCACCATTATGGAAAATCAAATCACGTTGAGCTGTCCCTTTTCCATTAGGAAGTTCGACCTGGTCTTGTACCAATTGGAAAATAGGCCCTTTATAGATTTCTCTACGGCTGAGTGTTTTCTCTTCAAATTCCATGCTTAGCTCCTATTTGTTTTTAGGATGATGTGGTAGATGAGTCGCATATTCGTCTTTGTTAACTTGGCGACCACGACCGATGGCGATAGCATCAGCAGGCACGTCTTTAGTAATGGTTGAACCTGCACCAACAAGAGAGTTATCTCCTAGTTCAACAGGAGCAATGATGGTCGAATTCGAACCAACAAAGACATTGTTTCCGATGACTGTCTTATATTTATTTTTCCCATCATAGTTGACTGTTATTGTACCAGCACCAAAGTTGACGTCACTGCCAACTTCACAGTTACCAATGTATGTCAAATGACCAGCTTTTGTATTTTCTCCAATGCTAGAACCTTTAACTTCAACAAAGTTTCCAATATGAACATCTTTTGCCAGGCTAGATCCTGGACGAATATGAGCGTAAGGTCCGACTGTAACACCATCAGCAACTGTGCTTTCCTCAATCATAGAATTGGTAATTACAGCACCTGAACCTATAGTACTATCGACAATATAAGTTCCATTCGTCAAAACAGTTTCTGCACCAATCTTACTAGAACCTTTGAGGGTTACATTAGCTTCAATTTGTACATCTGGAGCAATTTCAACATCCACATCAATATAAGTCGCTTCTGGATTTACAAAACTAACACCATTAACCATGTGGGCTTGGTTAATACGACGACGCATAACAGCTTCTGCCGTAGCGAGCGCTACACGATCATTTACTCCAAGGCTTTCATCAAAGTCTTTCAGAGTATAAGCTCCAACTTTCTCACCAGCTTCACGGAATATTCCAATCACATCCGTGATATAGTATTCACCTTGAGCGTTGTTAGTATTGATATTCTTAAGTGCTTCAAAGAGGCGAGCGTTATCAAAAACATAAGTTCCTGTATTGATTTCCTTGATTTGTTTCTCGAAATCAGTCGCATCCTTTTGTTCAACAATTCTCAGCACTTCAGCATTATCATTACGAACAATACGTCCATAACCAAATGGGTCTTCAGCTTCTGCAGTTAAGATTGTAGCTACATTCTTGTGGTTTACATGGAAATCAATCAAGTTCTTTAGGCTTTCACCAGTGATTAATGGTGTATCTCCAGCGATAACCAATGTTTGTCCAGAAAGACCTTCAAGAATTGGCTCAGCCATCATTACTGCATGACCAGTTCCCAATTGCTCAGACTGTCTCACAAAATCAGTCTGTCCTGCTAAAACTTGCTCTACAAGTTCAGCCTTATGTCCAACTACGGTAACTGTTTTTTCAGGGTTAATTGCGCCAACGCTACGAAAAACATGCTCAAGCATTGAAATTCCCGCAACCTTGTGCATAACTTTCGGTAGATCTGATTTCATACGGGTACCTTTACCCGCTGCTAAAATAATTGCATAATTTGCCATATTTTTCTCTTTTCTATAGAAATTCTTTATTATTATACCACAATTTACTTCACGATACACAAATTTGTTGACCTCAACATGACGCTAATGACTGTCACTACTCCGTTTTGAGTAAATTTTTTGATTTTTTTCATAATTTACGATAAACTATAGGGGTATGAGAAAAAAAATTCGTCCAGCTTTTATAGTTATTATATTTGCTGCTTTTATAGGACTCTTGATTCTCAATCGTCCACGATTCGAAGAACATCCTGTAAAAACCAAACAAAATCCAGTTCAAATAGAAACACAAGCTCTACATAACTTGGATAAGCCTATCATCGATATCTCTGGTTGGCAAAGACCGTCAGAGATCAACTATGATATTTTATCTAAAAACATCTCTGGTGCTATTGTTCGAGTCCACGGAGGAAACCAGATCACTACTGAGAACGATGCATCTTATACGAATGGAACAGATAAAGCTTATAAAAGTCATATCACAGAATTCCAAAAAAGGAATATTCCAGTTGCTGTCTATGCATATGTATCTGGAAAAAGTGTAGAGGAAATGGAAAAGGCTGCTGAAGCATTCTACAATTCAGCTTCCCCATACAATCCAAGTTACTATTGGTTAGATGTCGAAGAAAAAACCATGTCAGACATGAATAAAGGGGTTGAAGCTTTCCGTGCTAAACTAGAATCTCTAGGTGCTAAAAACATCGGTATCTACATCGGTGTTTACTTCATGGAGGAGCATAGCATTAGTACAGATAAGTTTTCAGCTATTTGGATTCCTTCCTATGGCGCAGATTCGGGCTATTTTGAAAATTCACCAAATACAGACCTTGACTTTGATCTTCATCAATATACATCAAAAGGAAACTTGGTTGGATTTGAACATCATCTAGACTTAAATCTTATTTCTTTATCAAAAGATAAGGAAGAAACGTTTAGAAAACTATTCTTAAAACCTTAATTTCAATCAGCAAGCAGATATTCCTTCTGCTTGCTTTTTTATTTCTCTTACTTTGTGATATAATACAAGAAGAGAATTTTAGAGAATAAATATGGAGAGAGTTTATGTTATCTTGGATTTCAAAAATGATTAAAGGAATTGTTATTGCCCTAGGATTTATATTACCTGGTATATCTGGTGGTGTTCTGGCAGCTATTTTAGGGATTTACGAAAGAATGATTCGATTTCTTGCCCATCCATTCAAAAACCTAAAAGAAGATATTCTTTATTTCTTACCTGTTGCTATTGGGATGTTACTAGGTATAGGGTTATTTTCTTATCCAATTGAGTACCTCCTTGAGCATTATCAGGTTTATGTTTTATGGAGTTTTGCGGGTGCCATTATTGGTACAGTCCCAAGTCTTGTAAAAGAAGTTACTCAAGATTCAGAAAGAGACAAAGTCGATCTTATCTGGTTTTGGGTGACCTTTATTGTTTCTGGAATTGGTCTTTACGCTTTAAACTTTGTTGTTGGTTCACTCAGCGCAAGTTTCACAAGTTTTATCCTTGCTGGTACTCTGCTTGCTCTAGGTATCTTGGTTCCTGGATTAAGCCCCTCAAATCTTCTCTTGATTTTAGGTCTTTATACCCCAATGTTAACTGGATTTAAAACTTTTGATTTATTTGGAACCTTCCTTCCAATAGGAATTGGAGCTGCTGCTACTCTAGTCGTTTTTTCAAAATTGATGGACTACGCTCTTCGAGTGTATCACTCTCGTGTTTATCATTTCATCATTGCAATTGTTCTTTCAAGTACACTCTTGATTTTGATTCCAAATGCGGGTAATGCTGAAAGTATTAACTACAGTGGTTTATCTCTTGTGTCTTATGTGATTGTTGCCTTCTTTTTTGCTCTTGGTATCTGGTTAGGTATTTGGATGAGTCAATTGGAGGATAAATACAAATAATGGCTAAAAAAGTAAAAGTTAAAAAAACCTTAGTAGAGCAAATATTGACTAAGGCAGGTGTTGACCATCAAGGTATTCAAATCAACGCTTTAGAGGGAGAACTTCCTTCTGGTTATGATAGAAATCATATCTTTAAGACCTTAGCATTATTGGGTGACAAGACTGGTCCGGTTATTGGAATTGTTCCCATCACCGAACACCTTTCTGAAAAGAAATTAGCAAAGATTTCTGGTAATAAAAAAGTTTCCATGATTCCTCAAAAGGATTTAGAAAAAACAACGGGATATATTCATGGAGCTAATAATCCTGTCGGTATCCGTCAAAAACACAACTACCCTATTTATATTGATGAAAGTGCTTTGGAATTGGAAAAAATGATTGTTTCTGCTGGAGAAGTCGGACACAGTATCATCATTGCGCCACAAGATCTGGCAAACTTTGTAAAAGCCAGCTTTGTAGATATCTTAGAGGAGATAAACTGATGAAACTTTACTTTGTCCGTCACGGTCGAACAGTCTGGAATCTAGAAGGTCGCTTTCAAGGCGCTGGTGGAGATTCCCCTCTTCTCCCTGAATCTATTGAAACTTTAAAAGACCTAGGCCAGTATCTTAAAGATATTCCTTTTGACAAGATCTATTCGAGTGATTTACCGAGAGCGGTAAAATCAGCTGAAATTATCCAAAGCCAACTGACAAATCCATGTCCTTTAGAAAGTGTTCCCGAACTCAGAGAATGGCACCTCGGTAAGCTTGAAGGTCTAAAAATTGCTACCTTAAATGCAATCTACCCTCAGCAAATTCAAGCCTTTAAAACAAACTTAGCCAAGTTTGATACTAGTATGTTTGAAGCTGAATCACTGTACACTACAACTCAGCGCACCATTCAATTTATCAAGTCCTTAAAAAACTCTAAGGCAAAACACCTATTACTTGTTGGTCATGGAGCAAACCTTACTGCAAGTCTTCGCACGCTGATAGGCTATCAGGAAGCTCTGCTTCGTAAAGACGGAGGCTTGGCTAATGCAAGTCTAACAATTATAGAAACTAATGACTTTGAAACATTTACTCTAAAGACTTGGAACGATACTTCTTATCAAAAAATATAGAACTTGATATTAACAATCAAGTTCTTTTTAGTTTTTATAGAATATCCGTGAATTTCTTGACTATTTATGATAAAATGGAGTATCGTGAAAAATTAATTTATTATTTCAAATTTCGATTAAAATTAGGAGGAACTCATGTCAACAGAACACATGGAAGAATTGAATGACCAACAGATCGTTCGCCGCGAAAAAATGGCTGCGCTCCGTGAACAAGGAATTGATCCTTTCGGTAAACGTTTTGAACGTACTGCCAACTCTCAAGAACTAAAAGATAAATTTGCTGATCTTGATAAAGAACAACTACACGAACTAAACGAAACTGCTACTATCGCTGGACGTTTAGTGACAAAACGTGGAAAAGGGAAAGTTGGTTTTGCTCACCTTCAAGACCGTGAAGGTCAAATCCAAATCTACGTTCGTAAAGATGAAGTTGGTGAAGAAAACTACGAAATCTTCAAAAAAGCCGACCTCGGAGACTTCCTTGGTGTCGAAGGTGAAGTTATGCGTACTGATATGGGAGAACTCTCTATCAAGGCTACACACATCACTCACTTGTCTAAAGCCCTTCGTCCGCTTCCAGAAAAATTCCACGGTTTAACAGACGTTGAAACTATTTACCGCAAACGTTACCTTGATTTGATTTCAAACCGTGAAAGCTTTGAACGCTTTGTTGCTCGCTCAAAAATCATCTCTGAAATTCGTCGTTATCTTGATCAAAAAGGTTTCCTAGAAGTTGAAACACCTGTTCTTCACAACGAAGCTGGTGGTGCTGCTGCTCGTCCGTTTATAACTCACCACAATGCCCAAAACATTGACATGGTGCTTCGTATCGCGACTGAGCTTCACTTGAAACGACTTATCGTCGGTGGTATGGAACGCGTTTACGAAATCGGACGTATCTTCCGTAACGAAGGTATGGATGCTACACACAACCCTGAGTTCACTTCTATCGAGGTTTACCAAGCTTATGCAGACTTCCAAGATATCATGGACTTGACTGAAGGTATTATTCAACACGTTGCAAAAGCTGTTAAAGGCGACGCTCCAGTTATCTATCAAGGAACTGAGATAAAACTTAACGAACCATTTAAACGAGTACACATGGTGGATGCCATTAAGGAAATCACAGGGGTTGATTTCTGGAAAGATATGACTTTCGAAGAAGCTAAAGCTATCGCAACTGAGAAGAACGTTCCAGTTGAAAAACACTACACAGAAGTTGGTCATATCATCAATGCTTTCTTTGAAGAGTTTGTCGAAGAAACATTGATTCAACCAACCTTTGTCTATGGACATCCAGTAGCAGTATCACCACTCGCT
The DNA here is from genome assembly GCF_023110115.1 of Streptococcus sp. oral taxon 431. GTDB lineage: Bacteria > Bacillota > Bacilli > Lactobacillales > Streptococcaceae > Streptococcus. Next base: position 312,423 of record NZ_JALDVP010000001.1, read on the forward strand.
AAGAAAAATCCTGAAGATGAGCGCTTTACAGATCGTTTTGAGCTCTTCATCATGACTAAAGAATACGGCAATGCCTTTACTGAGTTGAATGACCCAATCGACCAGCTTAGCCGTTTCGAAGCCCAAGCTAAGGCCAAAGAACTTGGTGATGATGAAGCGACTGGTATTGATTATGACTACATTGAAGCCCTTGAATATGGTATGCCACCAACAGGTGGTTTGGGAATCGGTATCGACCGTCTCTGCATGCTACTCACTGATACTACTACTATCCGTGACGTACTTCTTTTCCCAACTATGAAATAAAAACTAAACTCCTAGAAAGATTCTAGGAGTTTTTTGTAGTTAAAAAGACAACCTTATCAAAGAGGTTGTCTTTTTATTTCTTATTTGATTAAATTTAATTTTTCTAAAGTATCATAAATCAAAAAATAACTGTCTCGTATTTTAAATCATAAAGAACCTCTAGCAAAGGTGTAGTATTCCAAGTATAAAAATAGTTATTTTTTTCTTCAATCCATCTACTAAAGTAATTTGGAAATTCACTTTTGAACTTAGTTTCCAATTCATCAATCGTTTTAATACCTAATTGTTCACAATAATTGACAATTTTAGAAATTCTATCATCTTTAAATTTTCCACCAGGATACCTAATATCTATATTATGTTGATTATAATATTTCTCAAGAAACTTGATATAAGATTCACTTTCTAATAAGGCCGAAATACTTATAGAATCAATTTGAATACTTTTAGAATTTTCTTTGAACTCTTCTTCAACTTCATTAAGATAGTCTTTTTCATATCTTTTAATTTCCATAAATTCATCATCAGCTAATTCAATTAAACCAGCTAATCTCGAAAATCTTCTTCTGATTTTTTCAGGAACATCCTGATCAGTTTTATAGCCAAAGTCATGTTCTATCTCCGCCCAAGCATGCTGTAAAATAGTTCTTATCTGAACTTCAAACTTCAATTCTTTATAATTCAAATTCTCAGCTAATTTTGCTCTGTCTCCACCTAATTTTAAAATATAATGTAAAGATACATAACCAAATTTTGTTGGATCTTGTGTTTTTCGTTTGTCAATAGAATTAGCTTTATCTAATTCAAATTCCTCCTCAAGTAACGAAGCAATTTTATCTACATCATCCGAAAAATAAGTAATAATTCTAATTCCACAAATATCTGTTATCTCTAATAAATTAGAATACTTATAACCCTTAGTTTCAATTTTTCTTTCTAAACTATCTCTATCCTTAACCCTTCCCTTAATTTCATGAATCTGTATTTTTTTAATTTCCAATAGACTTTTAATCGTGGCATCTATATATTCTAAAAGTCTCTCATAATTGTTTTTAGTAGAATCAAATTCAGATAAAATTTCTTTACAATTTCGCTCAGTCATTTTATACCCCCTATGTACTATGATTAGAATAATCCTAGTACAGTTCCATCACTTTCAACATCCATGTTGAGAGCGGCAGGACGTTTTGGAAGTCCAGGCATGGTCATAACATCACCAGTAAGGGCGACGATGAAGCCTGCACCCAGCTTAGGTACTAATTCACGAATAGTAATTTCAAAGTTTTCAGGTGCTCCAAGAGCGTTAGGGTTATCTGAGAAACTGTATTGAGTTTTAGCCATACAGATTGGCAGTTTATCCCATCCGTTTTGGACGATTTGTGCAATTTGGGTTTGAGCTTTCTTCTCAAAGTTAACCTTGCTACCACGGTAAATTTCAGTAACAATCTTTTCGATTTTTTCTTGAACGGAAAGGTCGTTGTCATAGAGACGTGTGTAGTTTGCTGGGTTTTCGTCGATTGTTTTTACGAGAGTTTTAGCTAGAGAAACTCCTCCTTCAGCTCCATCAGCCCATACGCTAGCTAATTCGACTGGTACATCGATTGAAGCACATAGTTCTTTCAAGGCTGCGATTTCAGCTTCTGTATCAGAAACAAATTCATTGATAGCAACAACTGCTGGAATACCGAACTTACGGATATTCTCAACGTGGCGTTTCAAGTTTGCAAATCCAGCACGTACTGCTTCTACATTTTCCTCTGTCAGAGCATCTTTAGCAACTCCACCATTCATTTTAAGGGCACGAAGAGTCGCTACAATGACTACTGCACTTGGAGATGTTGGCAAGTTTGGAGTCTTGATATCCAGGAACTTCTCTGCACCAAGGTCTGCACCAAAGCCAGCTTCTGTTACAGTATAATCAGCTAAGCGAAGAGCTGTTTTTGTCGCCAATACAGAGTTACATCCGTGAGCAATATTGGCAAATGGTCCACCGTGTACAAATGCTGGTGTACCATATATTGTTTGCACAAGGTTTGGTTTGATAGCATCTTTCAAAATCAATGCTAAGGCACCCTCAACCTGTAAATCACCAACTGAAACTGGTGTGCGGTCATAACGGTAGCCGATGACAATATTAGCCAAACGACGTTTCAAATCTTCAATATCGGTTGCCAAGCAAAGGATAGCCATGATCTCTGAAGCAACTGTGATATCAAAACCATCTTCACGTGGAATACCATTAAGTGGACCACCAAGACCAACAGTTACATGGCGAAGAGCACGATCATTCAAGTCAACAACACGTTTCCAGAGAATACGACGTTGGTCGATTCCTAGCTCATTTCCTTGGTGCAAATGATTGTCAATCAAGGCCGAGAGAGCATTGTTTGCAGTTGTGATTGCGTGCATATCACCAGTAAAGTGAAGGTTGATGTCCTCCATTGGTAACACTTGGGCATAACCACCCCCAGCAGCTCCACCTTTAATACCCATAACAGGGCCAAGAGAAGGTTCGCGGATGGCAATCATAGTTTTCTTGCCAATCTTATTCAAAGCATCAGCAAGACCAATAGTAATGGTTGATTTTCCTTCACCAGCAGGTGTTGGGTTGATAGCTGTAACAAGAATCAACTTACCAACTGGATTGGTTTCAACTTCACGAATTTTATCAAAGCTTAGTTTAGCCTTGTACTTTCCATACAACTCCAAATCATCATATGAAACACCAAGTTTCTCAACAACATCAACGATCGGTTTTAACTCAATACTCTGTGCAATTTCAATATCTGTTTTCATAAAAAACTCCTCAAGCCTCTAATGTGTTAATTCATTATATCATAAAACAAGATTTTTAACAGTCATTATGATTAGTAACGTTCGTGAATATCGCTAAATAACAGACTTTCTTTATCTCTATTTAATTTTTTATATGCCTTTATAGATTTTAACTATGGATTAACATCCTATTTTCGGCCCTTGTTACATCGCTTTCATTTTACTTAATGCTCATTTTTTTGTACAATAGTTCTATGAAAATTTTAGTTACTTCTGGTGGTACAAGTGAAAAAATTGATAGAGTTCGTTCTATTACCAATCACTCCTCCGGTAAACTTGGAAAAATTATCACCGAGACTCTTCTAAAGGCTGGCCATGAAGTTTGTTTGATTACCACTCTTCAGGCAGTTAAGCCAGTTAATCATCCAAACTTGACCATCATCGAAATTAAAAATACAGCTGATTTGCTGCAAGTCATGAAAGATAAGGTTACGGATTACCAAGTCTTAATCCATTCTATGGCTGTATCAGATTACACGCCTGCCTATATGACTGGATTTGATGAAGTTCAAGCTAGTCAGGATTTAACAGTGTTTTTAGATAAGAAAAATCAGGAAACAAAAATCTCATCTAAGGAAGACGTTCAGGTTCTATTTCTCAAGAAGAATCCAAAAATCATATCTCTTGTTAAAGAATGGAATCCTAAAATTCACCTGATTGGATTTAAATTACTGGTTGATGTCAGCCAGGAACATCTGATTCAAATTGCGAGGGAAAGTCTTGAAAAGAACCAAGCTGATTTAATTGTCGCAAACGACCTTACTCAGATTAGTAGCGAGCAACATAAGGCTTACTTAGTTGAAAAAAATTCTTTCCAAACTGCTATGAGTAAACATGATATTGCTGATTTACTCCTCGAGAAAATCAAAAGTTATGACTAAAAGAAAGGGATTTTATGGCCCGTATTACACTCGCTATTACAGGATCTATTGCTGCATACAAGACAGTTGACCTAGTTAGTTCTTTAAAAAAACAGGGGCATTCTGTTACTGCTCTTATGACTCAGTCAGCAACAGAATTCATTCAGCCATTAACTTTACAAGTACTATCTCAAAATACTGTACATCTCGATGTCATGCACGAACCTTTTCCAGATCAAGTGAATCACATTCAAATAGGAAAAGAAACAGATTTATTTATCGTAGTTCCTGCAACAGCCAATACAATCGCTAAATTAGCTCACGGTTTTGCTGACAATATGGTGACTGCTACTGCTCTTGCTTTGCCACACTTTGTACCCAAACTATTGGCTCCAGCTATGAACACAAAGATGTATGACCATCCTGCGACCCAAGCTAATCTTAAAACTTTAGAAGATTATGGTTATACTATTATTTCTCCCAAAGATTCTCTACTGGCCTGTGGGGATACAGGTCGTGGTGCTCTCGCTGATCTCAAAACTATTTTACAAGAAATAAAGGATAAAATTCATGAACAAACGCTCTAATATTGCTCCAATCGCTATCTTTTTTGCTATTATGATTGTTATTCATTTACTAAGCTCAATTTTATTTAATGTACTTCCCTTTCCAATCAAACCAACTATTGTTCACATTCCAGTAATTATTGCAAGTATTATCTACGGACCAAGAATCGGTGCAACCTTAGGTTTTCTGATGGGAATGCTTAGCTTAACGGTTAATACTCTCACTATCCTGCCAACAAGCTATCTCTTCTCACCATTTGTACCAAATGGTAACTTCTATTCAGTTGTGATCGCAATTGTTCCTCGTATCTTAATCGGTTTGACACCTTATTTCGTCTATAAACTACTAAAGGGAAGAGCTGGACTCATCTTTGCAGGTGCACTTGGCTCACTCACGAATACAGTATTTGTCTTAGGTGGTATCTTCTTTCTCTTTGGTAATGTTTTTGATGGAAATATTCAAAAACTATTAGCTACTGTTATCTCAACAAATTCAATCGCAGAACTAATTATCTCAACCCTCTTAACTCTCGTCATTGTTCCGAGACTTGAAAAAATTAAACAATAAAAACTGTATCAAGAGATACAGTTTTTTATTTCTATTACTGGGCTAAACGAGCCTCTTCTAAAATCTTTTCAATCTTTGTTGTCAGTAAATCAATTGCTACTGTATTTGACACTCCTTCTGGAATAACGATATCTGCATAACGCTTTGTTGGCTCGATAAACTGATGATACATAGGTTTTACGACACCAAGATACTGATCAATAACGCTATCCAAACTACGACCACGCTCTTCCATATCACGCTTAATACGACGAATGATACGGACATCATCATCTGTATCAACGAAAATCTTGATATCCATTAAATCACGTAGACGTTTGTCTTCCAAAACCAAGATTCCTTCTACGATAAATACATCTTGAGGTTCTTGGCGATAGGTTTTCGAGCTTCTTGTATGGGCAGCATAATCATAGGTAGGAATATCAACAGGATGTCCTGCCAACAATTCTTTGATTTGCGCAATCATCAAGTCAGTATCAAAAGCAAAAGGATGGTCATAGTTTGTTTTGATACGCTCCTCAAAAGTTAAATGAGATTGATCTTTATAGTAGGAATCATGCTCAATCATGGCAATTTTTTCATTTGGGAAATGGGATAAGATTGCTTTAGAAACACTGGTTTTTCCTCCACCAGATCCCCCTGTTACTCCGATAATGATTGGTCTGTTTTGCATAGTTGCCTCCGTATTTTTCCTTTGTCTATTTTACCATATTTTTAGAAAATTTTACAGGATGACTTTTCAAATTAGAGTAGAAAAAACCTTGTAGTTTAGTTCTACAAGGTTTTAATGTTTTTAATCAAAGTTAACGTATTCTTTTGAAAGTTCAAGAACTTCTTCCATTGTTGAACATTCAGTAAGAGCACGGTTAGCGTATTCTTGCATCTTAGCTGTGTCAAGTTTCTTCATCAAGCTACGTGTACGAAGTACTGAAGTAGCTGACATTGAGAACTCATCCAAGCCCATTCCGACAAGAAGTGGAACAGCAGTTTGGTCACCAGCCATTTCACCACACATACCAGCCCATTTACCTTCAGCGTGAGCTGCTTTGATAACATTGTTGATCAAGCGAAGGATTGATGGGTTATATGGTTGGTAAAGGTATGAAACTTGTTCGTTCATACGGTCAGCAGCCATTGTGTATTGGATCAAGTCGTTTGTACCGATTGAGAAGAAATCAACTTCTTTAGCAAATTGGTCAGCAAGCATAGCTGCAGCAGGAATTTCAATCATGATACCAACTTGGATATCATCTGCAACTGCGACACCTTCAGCAACCAATTTTGCTTTTTCTTCTTCAAGAATAGCTTTAGCAGTACGGAACTCTTTCAACAAAGCAACCATTGGGAACATGATACGCAATTTACCGTGAACAGATGCACGAAGCAATGCACGCAATTGTGTACGGAACATTTGGTTACCAGTTTCAGAGATAGAGATACGCAAAGCACGGTAACCCAAGAATGGGTTCATTTCTTTAGGAAGATCGAAGTAAGGAAGTTCTTTATCCCCACCGATATCCATTGTACGAACGACAACAGGTTTACCGTTCATACCTTCAAGAACTGCTTTGTAAGCTTCGTATTGGTCGTCTTCCGTTGGGAAATCTTGAGAATCCATGTACAAGAATTCTGTACGGTAGAGACCAACAGCTTCAGCACCATTTTCGTTCACACCTTCAACGTCTTTAGGTGTACCGATATTAGCTGCCAACTCAAAGTGTTTACCATCTGCAGTAACAGTTTTAGCATCTTTCAAAAGAGCCCATTCAGCTTTTTGTTTAGCGTAAGCTTCACCAGCTGCTTTGAATTCTGCAATTTGTTCTTCAGTTGGGTTGATAACGACTTCACCTGAAATACCTGAAACAGCCAAAACGTCACCATCTTTTACAAGTTCAGTGATGTTGTTTGTACCCAAAACAGCAGCGATTTCAAGTGTACGAGCCATGATAGCTGAGTGACTTGTACGTCCACCAATGTTTGTTACAAAAGCTTTTACAAAGTTTTTGTCCAATTGAGCAGTATCAGATGGAGTCAAGTCGTGTGCAATGACGATTACTTCTTCATTAATTGAAGCTGGGTTTGGCAGTTTCTTGCCAAGAAGATTTGCCAAAACACGTTTTGTAACGTCGCGAATATCCGCTGCACGTTCTTGCATGTATGGGTTGTCTTCCATGCCTTCAAAGATTGTGATAAACATGTCTGTAACTTCTTTCAGACCTGCTTCTGCATTTACTTTCTTAGCACGAATTGTTTCTTTAATCTGACCGATTAATTCAGGGTCAGCAAGAACCATCAAGTGAGCGTCAAATACTTGCGCCGCTTCTTCACCAAGCGTACCTACAGCCTTCTCGCGGATAAGAGAAAGCTCGTTTTGAGAAGCTTCAAGAGCAACATCCAAACGAGCCTCTTCTGCATTTGTATCTTCGACTGTAATAGTCTCGAATGATAAATCCGGTTGAACGAGTAGATATGCTTTAGCAACTGCAACACCATCAGATGCTGCGATTCCTTTAAGCATTTCTGTCATATCCTTATGCCAATCCTTCTTTTTCCATTGTTTCTGAGATAGCAGCAATAGCGTCATCAGCGTCTGCACCTTCAGCAGTGATTGTAACGTCAGCACCTTGACCAACACCAAGGCTCATAACACCCATGATAGATTTAAGGTTAACTGATTTACCTTTGTACTCAAGAGTAATATCTGAAGCAAATTTGCTAGCAGTTTGTACCAACAATGTTGCTGGACGTGCGTGAATACCTGTTTCTGCCACTACGTGGAAATCTTTAGAAGCCATAATTTGACTCTCCTTTAAATGTTTTCTTTTTGAGTTATATCTGATAACCCTTACAATTTGGTATTATATCATCTTCTAGGAATTTTTTCAAGTATTTTATGGGATTTCTTCTTTTTCCTTTCAGATAACTTGCTGAAAATCTTCTATTTTATGTATCAAAATACATCATGTAGTTTTTTATAATTTTAACATTTAGAAAACGCTGTTATTTATGGGTTTTATTTTTTGCAATCACTATATATTGTGTTCAGATAACTCTCATCTAAAAAAAATCTACAATATTTAGTTTTTCTTCGTTGACAAAGATTTTTTTTCTGATATACTTAAGAAGTAATTAAATTTTGAAAGAGGAGTTACAGAATGGTAACCGTTTATTCTAAAAACAATTGTGTTCAATGTAAAATGACCAAACGATTCTTAGATAGTAACAAAATCGCATATCGCGAAATCAATCTTGATGAACAACCTGAATTTATTGAACAAGTTAAAGAGCTAGGCTTCAATGCTGCTCCTATCATTCAAACACCAACTGAAGTTTTCTCTGGTTTCCAACCAGCAAAACTTAAAGAACTTGCTTAAGTATCAGGATTAAAAGCTTCTATGTCAATCTTAGAAGCCTTTCTTTTGTAATGAATTAAAGGAAATTTTATGGGATTAAAACAACTTGAGGACGTAACTTACTTCCGTCTAAATAATGAAATCAACCGTCCTGTTAATGGACAAATCATGCTCCACAAAGATAAAGAAGCCTTGGACGCTTTCTTTAAAGAAAATGTTGTGCCAAATTCTATGGTTTTTGATTCTATCACTGATAAAATCGATTACCTTATTAAACAAGACTATATCGAAACAGCGTTTATCAAGAAATATCGTCCAGAATTCTTAGAAGAGCTTTACCAATTTATTAAGGATCAAAACTTCCAATTCAAGTCTTTCATGGCAGCATACAAGTTTTACAATCAATATGCCTTGAAAACTAATGACGGAGAGTACTATCTTGAGAGCATGGAAGACCGTGTCTTCTTTAACGCTCTTTACTTTGCTGATGGTGACGAAGCTATCGCAATTGATATTGCCAATGAAATCATCCACCAGCGTTACCAGCCAGCTACACCTTCTTTCTTGAATGCAGGCCGTGCACGTCGTGGTGAATTGGTATCCTGTTTCTTGATTCAGGTAACAGATGATATGAACTCTATTGGACGTTCTATCAACTCAGCTCTTCAACTTTCACGTATCGGTGGTGGTGTCGGAATTTCCCTCAGTAACCTTCGTGAAGCTGGAGCACCTATCAAAGGGTATGAAGGTGCCGCTTCTGGTGTCGTACCAGTTATGAAGCTTTTTGAAGACAGCTTCTCTTACTCTAACCAACTTGGTCAACGTCAAGGTGCTGGGGTTGTTTACCTTAACGTCTTCCACCCAGACATTATTGCTTTCCTTTCTACTAAGAAAGAAAATGCTGATGAAAAAGTTCGTGTCAAGACTCTTTCACTTGGTGTTGTGGTACCAGATAAATTCTACGAATTAGCACGTAAGAATGAGGAAATGTATCTCTTCAGTCCTTATTCTGTTGAAAAAGAGTATGGTGTACCTTTTAACTACATCGATATCACAGAAAAATACGATGAATTGGTGGCAAATCCAAACATCCGTAAGACAAAAATTAAGGCCCGTGATTTGGAAACAGAAATTTCTAAATTGCAACAAGAATCTGGCTATCCTTATGTAGTCAATATCGATACTGCTAACCGTGCAAATCCTGTCGATGGTAAGATTATCATGAGTAACTTGTGTTCAGAAATTCTTCAAGTCCAAGAGCCAAGTCTTATCAACGATGCGCAAGAATTCCTTCAAATGGGTACTGACGTTTCATGTAACCTTGGTTCAACAAACGTTGTAAATATGATGACATCACCTGACTTTGGACGTTCTATTCGTGCAATGGTTCGCGCTTTGACCTTTGTAACAGATAGCTCTCACATCGTTGCTGTTCCAACTATCGACCACGGAAATAGCCAAGCTCATACATTTGGACTTGGTGCTATGGGGCTTCACAGCTATCTTGCTCAGCAATTAATCGAATATGGATCTCCTGAGTCTGTTGAATTTACAAGCATCTACTTTATGCTTTTGAATTATTGGACTTTGGTAGAATCAAACAATATTGCGCGTGAACGTGGCATTACCTTCCACAACTTTGAGAAATCAGACTATGCAAATGGTACTTATTTCGATAAGTATACGTCTGGTCAATTTGTTCCAAAATCTGATCGAGTTAAAGAACTCTTTGAAGGAATCTTTATCCCGTCTTCAGCTGATTGGGCTGAACTTCGTGATAAAGTTAAAGCAGATGGACTTTACCACCAAAACCGTCTTGCTGTAGCTCCGAATGGTTCTATCAGCTACATCAATGACGTATCTGCTTCTATCCACCCAATTACCCAACGTATTGAAGAACGTCAAGAGAAGAAAATTGGTAAGATTTACTATCCTGCTGCAGGATTATCAACCGAAACTATTCCTTACTACACTTCTGCCTATGACATGGATATGCGTAAAGTTATCGATGTCTATGCTGCTGCAACTGAGCACGTAGACCAAGGGCTTTCACTTACTCTCTTCATGCGTAGTGATATCCCAACAGGTCTTTACGAATGGAAGAAAGAGAACAAACAAACAACACGTGACCTATCTATCCTTCGTAACTACGCCTTTAACAAGGGCATTAAGTCTATCTACTACGTTCGTACCTACACAGATGACGGCGGTGAAGTTGGTGCTAACCAATGTGAAAGCTGTGTGATTTAAAATCTCACTAAAATCTTGTTTACAAAGATAAGGTAACATCAAAAAGTCGGAGTACCGACTTTTTGTGCGGTAACCCAATCACACAAGGCTAGAACATTCATCACTATTTTAATAAAATCAAAAGAAAGAGATTTGTAATGGAAACTTACTACAAAGCCATTAACTGGAATGCCATCGAAGATGTCATCGATAAATCAACATGGGAAAAACTAACTGAACAATTTTGGTTGGATACACGTATTCCCTTATCTAATGACTTAGATGACTGGAGAAAGTTATCAAATCAAGAAAAAGACTTGGTAGGAAAAGTCTTTGGCGGTTTGACACTTTTGGATACCATGCAATCTGAAACAGGGGTAAATGCTCTTCGCGCTGATATTCGTACTCCTCACGAAGAAGCTGTTTTTAACAATATTCAATTCATGGAATCTGTCCACGCTAAATCTTATTCTTCTATTTTCTCAACCTTGAATACCAAGACTGAGATTGAAGAAATCTTTGAATGGACTGATACAAACCCATATCTTCAGAAAAAGGCACAAATCATCAATGAGATTTACCTTAACGGAACACCACTTGAAAAGAAAGTAGCTAGTGTATTCCTTGAAACCTTCCTCTTCTACTCTGGTTTCTTCACTCCACTCTACTATTTAGGAAATAACAAGTTGGCAAACGTTGCTGAAATCATCAAACTCATCATTCGGGACGAGTCAGTTCATGGAACATATATTGGTTATAAATTCCAACTTGGTTTCAACGAATTACCAGAAGAAGAGCAAGAAAAGTTAAAAGACTGGATGTACGACCTGCTCTACACTCTTTATGAAAATGAGGAAGGTTATACAGAGAGTTTATATGATGGTGTTGGTTGGACTGAAGAGGTGAAAACTTTCCTTCGCTACAACGCCAATAAAGCTCTTATGAACCTAGGACAAGATCCTCTCTTCCCTGACTCAGCTGACGATGTAAACCCAATTGTTATGAACGGGATTTCAACAGGTACATCCAACCACGACTTCTTCTCTCAAGTTGGTAATGGTTATCTACTTGGTGAAGTTGAAGCTATGCAGGACGATGATTATAACTACGGATTAGACTAATTAAAAAATATAAAAACATCTGAGTTAAAAACAAACACAGATGTTTTTTGTTTTTGTTTATTTTTGTTTTATTTAAGTTGCTTAGATGTTTAAAATGTGATAAAATGATATTGGATATGGGGGTGATTCAATGCTAAAACAAGAAAAACTAGATGTGATTTTAGAGATTGTCAATACAAGAGGAACCATCACAGTCAAAGAAATAATGAATCGTTTAGATATTTCTGATATGACTGCTCGACGTTATCTGCAAGAGTTAGCTGACAAAGATCTACTTGTTCGAGTGCATGGAGGCGCTGAAAAACTTCGTTCTGGTTCTCTATTAGCAAATGAACGCTCGAATGTCGAAAAGCAAGGTCTTCAGATTGCTGAAAAACAAGAAATCGCAAAGTTTGCTGGTCATTTAGTCGAAGAAAGAGAAACGATTTTTATCGGTCCAGGTACTACTCTTGAGTTCTTTGCGCGTGAACTTCCGATAGATAATATTCGTGTGGTAACAAATAGCCTTCCTGTTTTCATTATCTTGAATGAACGAAAACTGACTGATTTAATTTTGATTGGTGGAAATTATCGTGAAATCACCGGTGCCTTTGTCGGAACCTTAACGCTCCAAGATATCGAAAGTCTTCAATACTCTAAAGCTTTTGTTAGTTGCAATGGTATAAAAGATCATGCTATCGCTACTTTTAGCGAAGATGAAGGCGAAGTCCAAAAGCTAGCATTAAAAAATGCTAATAAAAAGATTCTTCTTGCTGACCACAGTAAATTTAATAAGTTTGATTTTTATACTTTCTATAACATTGCTGATATTGATACAATTATTTCAGATTCAAAACTTAGCCAAGAAACCCTAAAAACTTTGTCTAAACAAACAAAAATTATTAAATCGACACCTTAAAAAGTCTCACCATTGGTGAGACTTTTTTTATCGTTAAATCTACTCAATAAGGCCTGTTTCAGCTACTTTCTTATACCAATGAGCTGATTTCTTAGGATAACGTTCTTGTGTATCGAAATCAACATAGAAAAGTCCGTAACGTTTTTCATAACCATTAGACCATGAGAAAACGTCCATCAATGACCAGATGAAGTATCCTTTGACGTTTGCACCATCTGCAATCGCATCAGACAATACTTCCAAGTGTTGTTTCACATAATCAATACGGCCATCATCGTAAACCGTATTGTCCACAAACTCATCTTTGTATCCAAGTCCGTTTTCTGTGATATAGATTTTCTTGTAGTTTGGATAGTCTTTCTTGACGCGCATGATTTGGTCATACAAACCTTGAGGATAAATAATCCAGTCCCAGTCAGTGCGAGGTACATAGTCAGGAGCTACACGACGACCAACACCTTTAATTTGGTACTTAGAGCTTCCTTTTTCCCCTTTACCGTTGTGGATGATTTCAGTTTCACCATCAAATGCTTCCATCCAATCACTCATGTAGTAGTTAATTCCAAGGAAGTCATTCAAGTCTTTAGCTGCTTCAAGCGCTTCAAAGTCTTCGTCTCGTAAGTCCAAACTACCACCATTAACTGCTAAAATGTGATTTACCCCTTCCATGGTTGCATCGGAATAGTGTCCAAGGTAGGTTGCATCTAGAATAAACTTGTTATGGATGATATCTTCCAACTCAGCCGCACGTACGTCTGCAGGATTTTTAGGATCCAATGGATACTTAGTTGGAAGGGCGTGAACAACCCCGATTTCACCTTTGTAGCCTTTGTCTTTGTACAATTTCACAGCACGTGCATGAGAAACCATCATATTGTGGTGAGATTGGAAGACTTTGGCAAGGTCATACTGAATCCCTGGAGGGAATTTTCCTACTAAGTATTGACCATCTCCGATTGGGCCAATTTCATTGAAGGTTGTCCAGTAGTTGACTTCTGGGAATTCTTCAAAACAGAAGGCTGCATAATCTACGAAGTGTTCGATATTTTCACGATTCAAGAAGTCTCCGTTTGAGTGAAGAGCTTCAGGAGTATCAAAGTGGTGAAGAGTTACGAATGGTTCTACATGACGTTTATGACATTCTGCAAATAACTTATGATAGAATTCTACCCCTTTTGGATTTACTTCACCATAGCCAGTTGGGAAAATACGTGACCAAGCAATAGAAATACGAATTCCGTTTACGCCATATTCTTCCGCCAACTGTAAGTCTACTGGATATTTATGGTAAAAATCACTAGCTGGTTCTGCTGTATACCAATAGTTATCAGCTAAGTATTTGTCCCAGGCAACAGGACCTTTACCATCTGTATGCGTAGCTCCTTCTGCTTGATAGGCAGCCGTTGCCCCACCAAAAATAAAATCTTTAGGAAGTGTTTTTGTCATTTTTTCACCTATTTCTTGATTGGATAAAATGAAAAGTGAGGGGAGAGGAGTTAGTGAGCCATCCATCTCCATCTCACTTCTTGTTCCAAGCCACCGAATTGTGACATGAGGAGGTAAAAACGATATATTTTTACCGACGAATTAACAAAGCGATTAGGAAAATCGCCATAGCGATTTCCGTTACGATAGGAGACTGTTTCACAGTCCCTATCGTTAATCGAATTGCGCCTGAACGAATGCGAGAGCGCCTTTACCATCACGAGTCAACTTGATGTATTGAGCTCCTTCAGTCTTAGCCAATTTGATGCCTAGTTTATCTGTTTCAGCCTTCATATCTTCGAAGTTGGAAGCAACCTGAGGCGCCAAGATAACAAGGTCGAATTCTGGCAACATTTCACGGTGGGCTCCATAGCCACCTGCTGCAGCTTTAACTGGAACTTTATACTCTTCTGCGGCTTTATTCAAAGCATTGGCAAGAAGACCACTTGTTCCTCCACCCGCACAAAGAACGAGGACGTTTGTTTCTTCAGTAATTGTATTTTGTGCAGATTCTACTCCAGCTTTTTCAAGAATCGCATCTGCTTTTGCAGTGTTAAAGTTTGCAGCTACCTTTTCTTTTAATTCATCATTAGTTTTACCTGAACGTTCTTCTTCAAGAATTTGTTCATCATAAACTTTGAGGAATGGATAGTAGATAACAATATCTACTACAATTAACAATGCTGCAAGAGCGAATGATAAGAACTGGAAGTTTGTACCAAGAACAATACCAAGAGGTCCTGGTGTAGTCCATGGAAGGTTGGCAGTAAATGAGTTCATGCCAAGTGTTTCAATAAAGAACTTAAAGATCCATACGTTTGCAATTGGTGCAAAGATGAATGGGATAAAGAAGATTGGGTTCAAAACAAGCGGTGCACCAAACAAGATTGGTTCGTTTACACCAAAGAATGTAGGAACTACTGAAGCGCGTCCAATAGCACGATTTCGTTTTGATTTACATAACCACATAAACATGAACGGAACAACAAGAGTTGCACCAGTACCACCCATAGTGACGATAAACATTTGTGTACCAGATGTGAGGATCTTATCAGCGTGCATACCTTGTTGAAGAAGGTTCAAGTTGACTTCAGCATTTGCATAAGTGATCGCTGCAATCGCAGGCTCAACGATAGATGGGCCGTGAATACCAATAAACCAGAAGAATGCAAAGGCACCGAAAATAATCGTAATACCAACATAACCGTCTGCTGCTGAGAATAGAGGCGCAAAGAATTTACCGATTGATTCTGCTACGCTTGCACCAACAAAATGACGAGCAAGTAAGTCAAGACCGTAAAGGGAAACGACAGAAAGCGTAAATGGAATAACATCTTTAAAGACCTGTGAGATATTTGGTGGAACTTCATCAGGCATTCGAATAGTAACATTATTCTTCACACAAACCTTATAGATAGCTACAGTTACAAAGGCTGCTAGGAAAGCTGAAAGCAAACCTTTTGTTCCGAGGAAGCCTGTTGCAAAGCCACCTTCAATTGGGTCAGCTGCCAAGATCAATAAACCAACAATAGCAGCTAATAGCGTTGACATATAGTTGATTTGATTTGTTTTTTCCATGCTACGGTTAACAGAGTCTGTTAATGATTTAGCTGTTGTACCAGCAACCAAAAGTGCGAGAATACCCATTGAATAGCTATAAGGTTTCATCAAAAGCGCTACAACATCATCAGACCATACAAATCCCCATGAATTAGGCACAAAGGCAATCAAGATAAAAATACTTGAGAATAGAATGACTGGCATTCCTGCGATAAATCCATCACGAATAGCACGAAGATAGATATTACGAGATAGTTTTTCAAAGAAAGGTTTTCCTTTCTCGATAAAGGCAATTAACTTATTCATTATTTAGCTCCTCTTTTATAAAGTTCAATTAAATGATGCATCAAATCTTTTAGCAAGATTGTTGTCATCAGGTGATCTTGGCCATGCATCATGGTCACGCTATAAGCCAAATCGTCACCAGCAGCTTCCTTAGTCAATAGACTAGTTTGCGCGTGGTGGGCCTCTGCAATACAGCTACCAGCTTCCTCTACCAGAGCGTCCGCTTTTGCAAAATCACCAGCTTCAGCAGCCTTCAAGGCTTCCAATAGTTTTGAACGAGCATCGCCAGCATAGGCAACAATTTCAAAACCTAACAATGTTACTTCTTCTCTATTCATGATAGATTTCTCCTTATATAATTTTTAGTAATATTATGACAATAAACGTTGAATATGTAGAACAAGGTAAACTCGTTCACTCTTATAAAGGTCAACACCCGTTTCCTGTGCAATGACTTCATAAATTTTGCTACCAATCTCGAATGCTTTTGGATATGTAGTTTTGATATGTTCTTCCATATCGAGCAAGGATTGATTATCATCCCGACTTCGATCAAGGTAATCCAAGAAATAATTTAGATGAATCATAAAACGATCGTAGAAATTATTATTTTCTTGGGTTCTTTGAATGTTATAGCTCCTGAGAAGACTCTCAACCTTCTTTATGATTTCCTTTCTCTTATCAATAGCCTCTGCAACTTCTACCTCATTCTCACCCTCGGCATTAATAAAGTGGTAGGCTATTCTTTTTATTTCATCCTTTGGTAAATTACCAGATAGTTTACTATTATAGATTTCAAAAGACTCTTGAGCTATTTGAAAAGCAATAGGATACTCCTTTGAAATATCAGGTAAATTACTATCCTTATAACGTCCTTGGCTAATCGCTTGATAAGAACAATAGATATGGTCTGTCAAGGTTACGTAGAGGTACTCTTGAATAGGATATTGGTATTTTTTTGAAAGATTATCGATAATTTCATAAGTAACGGTAATAAAGTCTAACGGAACATCCTTGAGTAAAGTCATAAAATTCTCTCGAGATTCTTCAGTCTTCATCCGAAAGACTTTTTCAACCTGATCCTCAGAAATCAAATCTCCCTTTTTCTTACCAAACGAAATACCCTTACCGACTACGATCAACTCCTCTCCCTTGCTATTTCGCACAAGAGAAACATTGTTATTCATTGGATTTAATATCCGATACATGTCGACCTCCTTGTTCTCTCATTTAAGAGCTAGAGCATAAAAAATGACCACAAATGACCCTGAAAATATATTTCTGAGTCATCTGTGATCATGCCTAATATTACTTAGTAACACTCACTCTTATTAACTTGTGACTTAAGTATAGCACAAGATTTTTATTTTGTAAACCTTTACATACAACTTTTTTTAAAAGTTTTTTAGCTGGGTTTTGACATAAAAAGGGTGGAAACTTACACACGTTCGGTCCATGAAGTTGCTGTTGTTTTAAGAACTTTGTTGAGTTCATCGATGTTCTCAAAACCAGTTGTACGAAGCCATTCGCGAGCTGCTGCTTCACCGTCTTTGATGTAGGCTTCAACTGATCCAGCCCATGTTGCACGTCCACAAAGAACACCATTGAAGTTTGCACCTGATTCGTGGGCAAATACAAGAGTTTCTTGGAAGAGCTTAGCTGATACACCTGCACTCAAGTAGATGTATGGCAAGTTAGTAGCTTCGTCTTGAGCTTTAAAGAAGTCTGCTGCTTCTTCACGTGTGTGAACGATTTCGCCATCGCCAAATCCTTCAACGTATTTCACGTTAACTGGAACTTCCACTTTCAAGACATCAATGTTAAAGCGTGGGTCTGAGAAGACCTTCATAGCACCGATAACCTTGCGTGGTTTTACTTTAGCGTATTCTGCAGAACCTGCGTCCGCAATCTTTTCATCGTAAGCCAAGATTTCAAGGAAGAATGGAATATCTTCAGCTACACACTCAGAACCAATACGTTCAATGTAGGCTTGTTTTTGTTGGTTGAGTTCGTCAGAGCTATCTACGTCATAGTAAAGCAAGAATTTAACGGCATCTGCACCTTGTTCTTTGATACGTTTTGCAGACCAAACGTCCAAGCAGTCTGGCAAGCGTTTTGTACTTGTTGTATCGTATCCTGTTTTTTCATAAGCAAGGAGAAGACCTGCATTTGGATCAAGTGCTTTTGTAGCTGGAAGCCCGTACTCAGGGTCAAGTAGCATAGATGAAGCATATTTAGTCAATTCATCTGCTACCAATACTTTAAGTTCTTCCATTTGAGCAACTGTTGGCTCTTCTGTTTGGTATTGAGCCATGAGGCGTTTCAAAGCACCACGTTGGTCAAAAGCGAGAGCTGAGATGATACCATTCTCATCAGAGAGTTTTTGCATACAAGCGCGTTTATTTTCTGTTAAAACCATTTTATACCTCTTTCACAATTAATTGGTCATATAGACCTTGATAGTTAGCCATATTGACATGACCGGTCATTTTTTCTTGAGCATTAAGCATACCAAGGACATTTGCCTTGATCAACAGTTCTTGATCCGTTTCTTTATGGAAAAGACCTGAAGCAATACCTGCCACTGTAGAATCGCCAGAACCGACTGGATTTACTACTTGAATTCTTGGAATATCTACTTTGTAGAAAGTGTTACCGTGTTTAGCGAATGCTCCGTTAGCACCTAAGGAAACGATAATCCACTCGATTCCATCAAATAGTGGTTCTTGAAGGACTTCTTTTAATTCATCCAAGTCTTTAGAAATATCTCTTCCCAAAAGTTGAGATAATTCTTCATTATTTGGTTTGATAACTGTTGGCTTATGTGGAGACTCAAGAACAGCATGAAGTGCAGCTCCTGAACAGTCCAAGACAACAGGTTTACCGGCTTGGTTAGCAAGTTCAACTAAACTAGCATAGTAATCAACTGGAAGTCCTGCAGGTAGACTACCTGAAATGGCCACTACCTCTACAGTCTCTATAAGTTCTTTGAAATGAGCCAAGAAATCTTGACCTTCTTTTTCTTGAACTTCAGGACCCTTTTCTAGGATTTCTGTTTGGTTATCTCCATGTAGAATTGCGATACAGTTACGGGTTTCACCTTGAATAGAGAAGAAACGTTTGCTTACTTTATCATCAATATTTTCTACTAAAAAATCACCAAGTTTACCACCGACAAGTCCTGTTGCCACTACGGAGTCACCAAATTCTGATAGGACACGAGTAACGTTAAGACCTTTACCACCAGCCGTTTTAGTGACATCTACAACACGGTTGACAGTGTCAATTTTCAGTTCATCCAAAGGATAGGAAATATCAATGGATGGGTTCATTGTGACTGTTAAAATCATAAGTCACCTCTTAGTCGTGGTATTCACCACGATCCCATTTTTCAAGGAACTCTGTAAAGAAGTTGGCATCAGTTTGATGATCGTTATGAGTTTCAACGTGTTGGATTTTAGCGATCAATTTTTTGTTTTCTTCTGATGGTTTGTATTCAGCGTTGATGAAAGCCTCAATGATATCACACATGAGCAATTCACCAGTGATTTTACCACCAAATCCGATTACGTTGGCATTCAATTGTTCTTTTGCATATAGAGCTGTTGTCATATCGCGAACCAAAGCAGAACGAACAGCAGGAACCTTGTTAACAGCATTATTGATACCTACACCAGTACCACAGATACATACACCAAGATCAGCTTGGCCACTAACTACTGCTTCACCAACTTTTTTACCAAAGATTGGATAGTGGGTACGAGCGTGGTCATAAGTACCAAAGTCGATAACTTCATGTCCTTTTGATTTCAAAAATTCTGAAACAGCCATTTTTTCATTTGTTACGATGTGGTCACATCCGATTGCAATTCTCATTAGTTATTCCCTCCGATTAATTGTATAAATCTAATATCATTTATCTTAACTCAAGAAAAATCAAGATTAGCTTAGGAAGCGAGCTGCGAGCATAACTGAGGTTAGCTAAAGTGAGCTAACGACAGATTATCTTGATTTTTGAAGAGTATTAGCACATTTTGTTCAACATGTCGACCCTGATTTGGTGACGACCACCGTCGTATTTACCATTTACAAAGCCTTTAGCAATGTTTTTAGCCAATTCATCACCAACAAGTTGAGCACCCATAGTAATCATACGTGAGTTGTTGTGACCGCGAGTCATATAAGCTGAACGTTCATCAGAAACTTCTGCAGCAACCATTCCTTTGATTTTAGTAGCAACCATAAACGGACCTGCACCATAAGCATCAATGACGATACCAAGGTTTTGTTCTTCTTTCTTAACTTCTTCCGCAACCGCAAGAGTTACATCAACGAAGTCTTGACCTTCTGCTGTAACATCCACTACGTGGAAGTTTTCTTTTTCCAAGAAGTCTTTTACGACTTCTTTCAATCTTAAACCTGCAGCATCTGCACCAATAACAATAGCCATATTGTATACTCCTTTTTTATAATAGACCAGTAAAACTTTCTGATTCTAGCCTAAAAGAGGCCTTTCTCAAATAGCTACTAGTAGTTTTGTTGACAATAATTTAAATTAAGAACAAATATCTTATTCGTTTCTTAATAAGCTTTCTTCAGAGAAAAGCCAGAACAGTAATCTTGTTAAAATAAACACAAATTGTTCTTTATAAACATAATATACTACGATTAGTTGGAAAAGTCAACAATTTATGTTTGTTTTTGTTTATTTTTTTATAAAATCTCGATATCAAATCCAACCTGATCAAAATCACTAGGTTTTATAATCCTAACATCTTTCTTATCTTCCAGTCTATCTCCTTCTTCTATTGAAGTAGACAAACCTGACCATGGTTCCAAGGCAATAAAAGGCCCTTTATTAAGAGTTGACCATACGATTAAATTTGGAAACTCTTTAAAATCTAGTTTCAAACCTTTATCATGTTTTCGTGAACGCAAAGCTACTGTGCGAGATTCCAACTCATCTAATGTCACAGCATCATAGCTAAAGAAGTCATAATTCAAGTCTAATTCTTTTTGATTATTTAACCAAGAACTTCTATCTTTGAAATCCAACATTCCTGTTTCTGGGAAAGGTTTTGGAACTGTACATGTTTCTGGCTTTTCAAATTCAAGATAGTAATCTTCATATACCTCGTCATCTAGTAAGGGACAGTTAAAACCAGGATGCCCACCGATAAAGTATGGCATCAATTTTTCAGCTTCTTTATTATATATTTTATACTGTGTACGTATGGTTTTCTCAGTCACTGTATACGTAATTTCTAAACGAAAATGATAAGGGTAATTTGCATACATTTCTTCATCATCTTCAATAGCAAATGTAACAGAATTATCTGTTTGTTCTACTAATGTAAAATCTTTTTTTCGTACTAAGCCATGTCGAGGGATTTTTCCTTCTTTTTGACTACCATCTTCCTTATCATAAAGGACCGTATCATTTCTTACTGAACCACATATTGGGAATAATACGGGTGCTTGCCCACTCCAATAAGTTGGATCCCCCTGCCACAAATACTCTACATCATCTTTATCTTTTATAGAGGATAGCGCTCCTCCAAGTGTTTGAAACTCAACATTTAATTGATCTGATTTTAATACAATCATAAGTCATACCTCTAATTTTCTAAAAAAACTAGGCTGACTGCTCCATAGTGGAAACTGACAACCTAGTTTTTACAATTTACATTTTTAGGAGCAAATTATTTAGCGTTTGCTGCGTATTCTTCATTACGTTTGATCATTTGTTTTCTGTACCATGCAAAGATACCAATGTAGAAAGTAAGGAAGATCACTGCACCAATAATTGCTTTGATATCACCTGTTGTAGTGTTACCAATTGTCCAACCAAGAAGTTTTTCGATTGGCCCTTCAAGTGTTGAGTGAGTGATAAGTTGTGTTTGATCCACACCTTCTGGGAAGGCACCTACACCTTTAGCAAGGTCTGTTGCAAATGGTGCGATAAGTGTACCTGAAAGAAGGAAGAGTGGCAACAAGAGTGTTCCGAAGATAATCATACGGAGCAATTTACCACGAGTAACAACCAAGAGAGCTGGAGTTACACCCATTGCGATGATACCAGCAAGTGGCAAGATACCATTTCCGACATTTGAAAGAAGCACTGCTTCAACCAACATGATTGGTGCAAGTACGTTCGCACAAGCCCAGATTTCAGCACGACCAGCGATAAATGGCCAGTCAAGACCGATGTTGAATTTACGTCCTTGAAGACGTTTAGTAGCAACGTTTGTAATACCTTGTGAAAGTGGTTCTACGGCTGCGATGAACCATGAACCGATAAGTGAGAAGAGCTCCAAGCAGACACCGGCAGTCAAACCAAGTGACAACCAACCTTTAATAACAAGTTCCCATTTTTCTGCACCTTCTACACCTGGAACCGGATGTGGAGTACCCATTAAACCGATAACGATACCAAGAATGAAACCGATGAAGAATTTAGATCCCCAGAAACCGATTCGTTTGTTCAATTTAGCAGCGTCAAAGTCGTATTTATCAAGACCTGGCAATAATTTATCAAAAATCTTATCCAAAACCATGATAACTGGGTTCATCATGTAATTCATGTGAGTTGAAGTCATTGGTGATGAACTTGGTGCATTAAGAAGGTCGTCGAAAGTTGGTTTCATCAAGTCAGAGTTAATAATTTTAAGAACCCCTACAAGAACAACTGCTGCAGTAGCGATGAAAAGAGAAACTCCTTGGCTAACTCCACTCTTGTCAGCGTACCATTTAATCAAAAGACCTGTGA
This sequence comes from Streptococcus sp. oral taxon 431, assembly GCF_023110115.1. Lineage (GTDB taxonomy): Bacteria > Bacillota > Bacilli > Lactobacillales > Streptococcaceae > Streptococcus. Next base: position 335,258 of record NZ_JALDVP010000001.1, read on the forward strand.
TTGACAAGTGCCAGATATCGAAGATATCAACGTCAAGTGTGTCTGTTTTCTTCATTGCAAGCATTACAATGTTGACAATCAACATGATAAGCAAGAAATAAAGTGTCCATGCAGAACCCCATGTGATTGTAGCAAGTGGTGCCCAACCTACGTCAGTGATATTTAGTTGAAGTCCTGTGTTTTCAACGAATTTTTTTAGTGATTCTGAGAATGCACCATTTAACATACCGATGATAGCACCGATACCAGTAAGAGCGATGGCAAGTTTAATACCACCTTCAAGAGCTTTGGAGAATTTAACTCCGAACAATAGGGCCAATACTGTCAAAATGATTAACATGATGATTGGGCCACCCATAGCCAAGATTGGTTTAAAGAAATCATTGGCTAATTGAATAATGAAATCCATAATTTTTCCTCCCTTTATTATGTGATATGGAATTTTAACAAAATTATAATTAACTTAATCCGTGTTCTTTGATTGCTGCTTCAATATTGTCATAGACTGGAGCGCTCATCGCTGGAATACGGAATAAGATAGGTCCAGCTTCAACTACTGGGATACCAGGGTCAAAACCTAAGTCAGTTGCAGCGATTGGCGTGAAGATATCATAACCTTTAATCAAGTCTTCGTTGACATCTTTAACCATAACTGCGTCACACTGTACGTCGTATCCACGGCTAGAGAGCTCTTCTTCTAGAGCGCTTTTAATTTGGTGGCTTGAGTTAACACCGGCACCACATGCAGCAAGAATTTTAATCATTTGGATTTCCTCCATTTTTTAGTTTCTATTTATTTACAAATTAAGCAGTTTTTTCTGAGATATATTGGAACAAAGCTTCTGGTTCTGTAATCTTAGAGAGTGCATCAAGATGACCGTCACCTGTAAAGAAGTCCATCAATTGAGCAAGAATATTTGTTTGACTTGAACTTGAATTATTGATGATAAAGAAGAGTAATGATACTTCTACTTCCTTGTCGGGCGCAATCATATTGTGAAATGTTACTGGTTTCGCTAAACGAACTACAACAACGTTTTCAGTTAAATTATGAATTGTGTCTGTGTGAGGGATTGCTACATTCGGCAAGTCCTTCCCAAGAAATTCCATATCTAAACCGGTTGGGAACATTTTTTCACGTTCAACCAATGCCGATCGATAGGTATCCGTAACAACTTTCTTTTCTTCCAATAGGGTTGCAACTTGATCAAATAGTTGCTCTTGATTATCCGCTTCTAGACAAAAGACTAAGTCTCTGCTGAAGAAATGGTCTAATCCCATGACCTTCTCCTTTCATATCTAACTTTTATGATACAAGTATATCACCATATGAAACCGTTGTCAATATTTTTTGTTGTATTTTGTTTGATTTTTATTTTTTTTGTTTGATTTTAAACAGCAAATAATTTTAAACAGTTTTGAAAAAGAAAGAAAAAACAGGACATACATCCTGTTTTTCTATTAATCTTTTTTTGTAGTCCAACTTTGTTCAATCAATGGAAGCATATCCTTCAACACTTCAGGTGTTCCTTCTAGAGAAACGTATCTAAACTTACCATCGTCTGATTTAAAGATCCAGATCACTAGATATTTACCATTTTTAGCAATACAGTTTACGACATAGGCGTCATAACCACCAATTTTTGACTTAGATCCCCAAACTTTAGAGAAATCCTTGCTTTGTTGTTTAGTTTGATAAACACTAGTAGAGACTTGAACAGCATCAAGAGCAGCATATTCACTTTCACTAACACCAAGGTGCTCTGGTTTAAAAGTATTTAGGGTTACGATATTGATGTCCGTTCCATCACAGTACTGAATATCATCACCACCCTCAACTTCCGTAAAATGAATCCATGATTTTGGCACTTTTACGTAGCCATAAGCATCTGACCCAATTACCTGTGTATCTTTAATTGTTGATTCGGCTACAGTTGTTGTTTCTTGGGCTGTAGTAGTTTCTTGAACTGTTGTTGTTTCTGAAGTCGCTTCTTTTTTAGATTTTGAAGTATTACAAGCAGCGAGGCAAAGGCAACACACTAAAAGTGTAGATAAGCTGACGATTTTTTTCATAATCCTTCTCCTTTCACTTCTATTCTAATGAATGAAAAGATAAGTGTCAAAAGATAACTGTATTAGGAATCAATTATTCTTCATCCATACTCAAGACACTTAGGAAGGCTTCTTGAGGAACTTCTACTGATCCGATAGCTTTCATACGCTTTTTACCAGCCTTTTGTTTTTCAAGAAGTTTACGTTTACGCGAAACATCTCCTCCATAACATTTGGCAAGAACGTTTTTACGAAGAGCTTTGATATCTGTACGAGCTACAATCTTGTGCCCAATAGCTGCTTGGATTGGAACTTCAAACTGTTGACGTGGAATGATTTTCTTGAGTTTATCAACGATGAGTTTCCCACGTTCATAAGCAAAGTCCTTGTGAACAATAAAGCTGAGTGCATCAACCTTGTCTCCATTGAGAAGGATATCCATTTTAACCAGTTTAGATGGGCGATACTCTGACAGTTCATAGTCAAAGCTTGCATAGCCACGTGTTGAAGATTTGAGCTTATCAAAGAAATCAAAGACAATCTCAGCTAGTGGAATTTGATAGATAACATTGACACGATTATCATCGATATAGTCCATCGTGACAAAGTCACCACGTTTGCGCTGAGCTAGTTCCATAACAGCTCCTACAAATTCCTGTGGTACCATGATTTGTGCTTTAACATAAGGTTCTTCAATAGTTGCAATTTTAGTAGGATCAGGAAACTCGGATGGATTCGATACATCCATAGACTCACCATCAGTCTGATTGACCTTGTAAATAACGGATGGTGCAGTCATGATCAAGTCAATGTTGAACTCACGTTCCAAACGTTCTTGAATAACATCCATATGAAGGAGACCCAAGAATCCACAACGGAAACCAAAACCAAGAGCTTGCGATGTTTCGGGTTCAAACTGAAGACTAGCATCGTTCAACTGCAATTTTTCAAGGGCTTCACGAAGGTCATTGTATTTATTTGACTCGATTGGATAAAGACCTGCGAAAACCATCGGATTCATCTGCTTATATCCAGATAGGGGTTCTGAAGCAGGGTTCGCCGCCAAGGTAACTGTATCACCGACACGAGTGTCTTGAACAGTTTTGATAGATGCTGCAATATAACCAACGTCACCTGTCGCAAGGAAGTCACGTCCTACTGCTTTGGGTGTGAATATTCCGACCTCAGTAACATCAAAGGTTTTACCATTGCTCATGAGCTGAATCTTATCACCAGGCTTAACAACTCCATCCATGACACGAACTTGGAGGATAACACCACGATAAGCATCGTAAACTGAGTCAAAAATCAAAGCTTTTAATGGTGCTGATACATCACCAGTTGGTGCTGGAACTTTTTCTACAATTTGCTCTAAAATATCTTCAATTCCAATCCCAGCTTTTGCTGAAGCTAATACAGCCTCACTAGCATCCAGACCGATGACATCTTCAATTTCTGTACGCACGCGCTCTGGATCTGCAGCAGGCAAGTCAATCTTGTTAATAACTGGAAGGATCTCCAAATCATTATCTAAGGCAAGGTAAACGTTAGCTAATGTTTGAGCCTCAATCCCTTGGGCAGCATCGACAACCAATATGGCTCCCTCACAGGCAGCTAGAGAACGTGATACCTCATAAGTGAAATCCACGTGTCCTGGTGTGTCAATCAGGTGGAAAATATAGGTCTCGCCGTCTTTGGCAGTATAATTAAGCTCGATGGCATTCAGTTTGATAGTAATCCCACGCTCTCTCTCTAGGTCCATACTATCAAGAAGCTGAGCTTGCATTTCACGACTAGAAACCGTCTCTGTAGCCTCCAAAATACGGTCCGCCAATGTTGACTTCCCATGGTCAATATGCGCGATAATGGAAAAGTTTCGGATCTTCTCCTGACGTTTTTTCAATTCTTCTAAATTCAAGATTCTCTTCCTTTCAGGGTATCTATTAATTATAAATTGTTTTTATGTTTTTGACAAGACCATAATACCCTGTAGAGAGTATTAATCTTCAGCAACAAAGCCGTCATTTTCGATGAAATAGTGGTCTTTCATACCTTGGTCAGTAAAGACAATTCCATGAAGGACACCACCATAGACAGCTCCTCCATCCATTCCAATTTTTCCATCTTCTGTCATCCAAAGTTCTGCAGTTCCTAGTTTTTGTTCCAAAAGTCCATAGACTGGTGTATGCCCAAAGACAATTGTTTTCCCTGTATGATTAACTGCTTCGTGGAATGGTTTTCTGAGCCAGACTTTCTTGTAATCTGTAGTTTCATGCCAATCATCCAAAGTTAAATCAATTCCTGCATGAACAAAGATATACTTATCTGTTTCAATCACGAAAGGCATTTGTCGGATAAAAGCAACCAAGTCTGCTGCTTCATTTTCTACACGCTTAGCATCTGCTACTCCATCTACTGGTGCATCCAGTGGACGCCCCAAAATAGAATTAATAGTTGTATCCCCACCATTACGACGATAGTGGTCATAGCTTTCTTCAGGATTATCCAACCAAGTTAAAAACATGTACTCGTGATTTCCTGAAATGCAAATCGCTCCTTGATTTTCTACCAAGTCTTTGACCATTTCAAGGACACGACGACTATCTTCTCCTCTATCAATCAAATCTCCAAGAAAGAGTAATTGAGTCTTACCATCCCATGTTTTTAGAAGGTCTTCAAGCATTCCTGCTTTTCCGTGAACATCTCCAATTACATAATAGTCTGTCATTTATTTCTCCTTACTTTGCAACAATTCTCTCGCTTGACTAAGTGCAGCTTCAGTAACATTCTCACCAGCCAACATTTTAGCAACTTCTTCCACCCTTTCTTCAACTGTCAACAAGCGAACTGTTGAAACAGTTGAATAGTCATTACTAATCTTTTCAATAAAGAACTGATAATCTGCGATCGCAATGACTTGAGGAAGATGAGATATAGCTAATACTTGGCCGTGCTGACCAATTTTATGAATCTTTTGAGCGATTGCTTGGGCTACACGACCTGAAACTCCTGTGTCCACTTCATCGAATACAATACTGGTCTTACCTTCCTTACGAGAAAAGGCTGACTTGATCGCCAACATAAGGCGAGACAACTCTCCTCCAGAAGCTACTTTAACCAATGGTTTAAAGTCTTCTCCAGGGTTGGTGGAGATGTAAAATTCAACACTTTCATTTCCTTCACGAGTAAACTTACCTTTAGTAAATTGAACCTGAAACCGAGCTTTCTCCATATAGAGGTCTTTGAGTTCTTGCTGAATCTCATTTTCTAATTGTTGAGCTAAGTTATGTCGAGCAGATGCTAGCTTAGTTGCTAAATCAACTAGACTTACTTCTAATTTTTTGAGTTCTGCTTCCATATCATCTGAAGATAAATGATTGCCAGTCAGAAGGTTGTATTCTTCTGTGATTTTAGCAAAGTACATCAAGACATCGTCAACATTCCCACCATACTTACGTGTAATGGCGTGAATGAGATCTAAACGGCTTTCAATCTGCATGAGACGATTACCGTCGAAATCAAGACTTTCAATAATATCCTCTAAGCGTTTAGTAACATCTTCTAGAACATAATAAGATTCAGATAAGGAAGTAGAAATTTCACGATATTCTACATCATACTCTTCTAAACTTTCCATATCATTCATAGCTGAACGCACGTTAGCTAGACTTGAAAATTCTTCATTATCTAACATTGTATAAGCATTAGTCAACGTATCAGCAATATTTTTATGATTTAAAAGTTTATCTCGTTCTTGGTTTAGTTTGAGGTCTTCACCTGGCTGTAGGGACGCAGATTCAATTTCAGCCATCTGAAATTCCAACATTTCAATACGAGCCTTGTGCTCTTCTTGATTTTTCTTAATCTCAAGAAGTTGCTTACGCATTTTTCGATAAGCATCAAAGTTTGTCTGATAGGCTTGCTTCAGTTCCAGAAAATCTGCATCACCAAACCCATCAAGCATCTGAATATGCAATTGGGGACGCATTAACTCTTCTTGATCATGTTGGCCATGGATATCAACAAGATACTGTCCAATTGAGCGAAGAACAGATAGATTAACCATCTGTCCATTGACACGACTAACACTACGCCCGTTTTGTAAAATTTCACGACGGATGATGATTTCATCACCTAGCTCTATTCCTTGCTCATCAAAAATCATTTGCAAAGCATAACTGTTTTCAACCGAGAAAAGACCTTCAATTTCAGCCTTAGGAGCACCATGACGAACGACGTCCGTTGTAGCTCTGGCACCCAGCATCATATTCATAGCATCGATGATGATAGACTTCCCAGCACCGGTTTCCCCAGTCAGAACTGTCATTCCCTTCTCAAAATTAAGTGAAATAGCCTCAATGATGGCAAAGTTTTTAATTGAAATTTCAAGTAACATAAGGTCCTACCACTTTTTAACTTGTTCAACAATCTCTACAGCTGCTTCTTCAGTTCGCGCCACAATTAAAATTGAGTTATCATCTGCTAAACAGCTAAAAATCATATCCGAAAATGTTTGAGTCAATTGACTTTTAACAAAAATTGTATTCCCAGGAATAACATCTAAGTTGATGAGATTCCCCATTCTTTCGAAACTTTCGATATTGTTCTCAGCTAACTGTAAACTTTTAACTACTGACTTTGGTAATTCATAGACATATGTATTGTCTTTCAAAGGAATTTTTACAATTCCTAATTCTTTGATATCACGTGAAACAGTTGCTTGAGTGGCAGAAATCCCTGCTTCTTTCAAATGTTCAACGATTTCTTCTTGTGTGCCGATTTGATAATCAGTCACAAATCTTCTAATCTTTTCAAGTCTTTCTTTTTTATTCATCTTTAAACTCTCTATGCGCTTTTTCTACTACTTTCTCTATTTCAGAAACTACTTGCTTGCTTGCATGTTCTTCTTTACGTAAATAAGCAAGAAACTCAATATTCCCATGTCCACCTTGAATAGGAGAGAAATCCAATCCTAAGACTGAGAATCCTTCATCAACTGCCATTTTAGTAACTGATTCTAAAACATTTTGGTGAACTTTGGCATCTCTGATAATTCCATTTTTACCAATCTGTTCTCGTCCTGCTTCAAACTGTGGTTTTATAAGTGCAACAACTTCCCCTTGGTCGACCAATATTCTATGTAGAGCCGGTAAAATGAGACTCAAAGAAATAAAACTCACATCAATACTTGCGAAACTTGGCTCTTCTTCAAAGTCATTTTTTTCAGCATAACGAAAGTTAAATTGCTCCATGCTGATAACACGTGAATCTTGGCGTAATTTCCAGGCTAGCTGATTGGTCCCAACATCAACGGCATAAACCAGTTTTGCACCATTTTGAAGCATAACATCCGTAAAGCCACCTGTAGATGCTCCGATGTCAATGGTCGTTTTGCCTTCAACTGATATGTCAAATTTTTCTAAAGCTTTCTCAAGTTTCAAGCCGCCTCGGCTCACATACTTGAGTTTCTCACCCTTGAGTTTTAATTCAGTATCATCAGGAATTTTTTCTCCTGGTTTATCAAAACGCTCACCATTAAGGACTGCAATCACTAAGCCAGCCATTACGCCCCGCTTAGCCTGTTCTCTTGTTTCAAATAAACCTTGTTTGTAGGCAAGTACATCTACTCTTTCCTTAGGCATTGATTCTCAAACTTTCTACTATTTTTACGATTGGTTCTTTATCAAAGTCGACTAATTGGCTAATCACGTCTAATTTTTCATTAGCCTGATCCAAAGTTCGGTTACAAAAAATTTTTGCCTCATCCAATCCTAACAAAGCAGGATAGGTTGATTTCTCAGCTTGCAAATCTTTTTGTGGTGTTTTACCAATTTCCTCAAAACTAGCAGTAACATCAAGGATATCATCTCTCACTTGAAAAGCAAGCCCAATCAGCTCTCCAACTGTTTTCAACTGTTTTTGAAGATTTTCATCCAATCCTGCAATAACTCCTGCCGCTTGAAAAGGGAAGGCTAAGAGTTTACCAGTTTTATTAGCATGGATGGTCTGAAGTTCTTCTAGGTTTAAATGTTTACCTTCACCTTCCATATCCAAAACTTGGCCAGCGACCATCCCCATACTTCCAGAAGAAAGGGACAAAGTAGCTATTAAATCTACCTTAATTTCGTTTGGCAAGTCTGCTTGCGCTATCAAAGCATAAGGATCTAAAAAGAGGGCATCTCCTGCTAAAATTGCTAGTGCTTCACCAAACTTCTTATGGTTGGTTAAACGCCCACGACGAAAATCATCATCATCCATAGCAGGAAGATCATCATGAATTAAGCTTCCTGTGTGAATCATCTCAAGCGCTGCTGCAACCTGGGCATGAGCTATAGTGATTGGCACCTGCAAAGACTCCAAAACTTCTAAAAGTAGATAAGGACGGATCCTTTTCCCACCTGCATGGATAGAATAGAGAACAGCTTCTCTGAGATTAGCAGCTAATTGCTGGTCTCCATAAAACTCCTCAAGAGCTGACTCAACCAAAGCTAATTTTTCTTGCTTGTTCATAGAAGTTCGCTTTCTGTTCCATCTTCTTGCATAACTTTAACCAGGGTCTTTTCTGCTTTATCAAGTGTTGCTTGCAATTCTTTTGAAAGAACCATTCCTTTTTGAAATGCAGTAATAGCATCTTCTAAAGCAATTTCACCATTTTCTAAACTCTGAACAATAGTCTCAAGCTCTGCTAAATTATCTTCAAATTTCTTCTGTTTTGACATCTTTAACCTCTAATTCTACCTGACCATCTCGCATCATCAACATCACCTGGTCATTTTTTTTCAAATCATTTGCTGAAGATACCACGGTATCCTCTTTTTTAACAATCGCATAACCCCTTGCTACGATACGACTCGTATCTAACATGAGTAAAGCTTCTGACAAGCGTTTTAGTTCAGCAACCTTGGCATCATAGATCACAGCCATCTGGCTACGCATTAATTTTTGTAATTGTTGAATACGGTCTTGGTAGCGCTGAATCTTGACATTTGGAGATAATTGCTCCAAACGGTGAATTTGAACTTGAACCTTCTGTTGATTTCTAACTAACTCACCATTCAATCCCTGCTTCAGTCGAAGTACTAACTGATCCAAGCGTTGCAGATATCCATCATATAAACGCTCTGGTTGCCTGAAAATGACTGATTGACTAAGCCCTCTCAAGGCTTCTTTTTTCTTTGATAAAGTATTTTGTACAGCAGTAGCCATTCGTTTCTCTTGATTTTTAAGGTAGGTCAGTAGATCTAACTTAGTCACAGGTGTAGCTAACTCTGCTGCAGCAGTTGGTGTTGCTGCTCTCTTGTCGGCAACAAAATCAGCCAAGGTTACATCTGTTTCGTGGCCCACACTTGAAATAATAGGAAGGCGCGATTCAAAGATAGAACGCACTACAATCTCTTCGTTAAAAGCCCAAAGATCCTCAATTGATCCACCACCACGACCAATGATAAGAACATCCAAGTCTTCTCGTTCATTAGCTCTAGCAATGTTACGGGCAATCTCCTCTGCTGCCCCTTCGCCTTGAACCTTGGTAGGATATAAAACAATCTCAACCCCTGGGAAACGTCTGCTAACGGTAGTAATAATATCCTGTATAACAGCACCACTACGACTAGTCACAACCCCGAAGCGTTTTGCAAACTGAGGGATTGCTTGTTTAAAGCGTTCTTGAAAAAGGCCTTCTTCTGATAATTTCTTTTTTAATTGTTCGAACTGAATCGCAAGAGCCCCTACACCATCAGGCTCTGCCTTTTCAATGATGATAGAGTAGCTCCCACTTGGTTCATAGACTTGGACACGACCGATAACATTGATCTTCATTCCTTCTTCCAAATCAAAACCTAGTTTCTGATAAATACCTGACCAAATAGTCGCTTGGATTACAGCTCGATCATCTTTTAGAGAAAAATATTGATGAGTTGGACGCTTGCGGAAGTTAGAAACCTGACCAGTTAAATAGACCCTCTCCAAGTATGGGTCTTTATCGAATTTCATTTTCAGATACTTAGTCAAAGTTGTTACCGACAAATACTTTTCCATCTCAACCTCCTTCTTTCTCTAGTTTTTCCTAGGTATTATTATACCAAAAAACCGTTTAAAAATCTCTCTTTTCACCTCTAGAATACGAAAACAAGATTGGATTTCTTTGAGCTTGTCTAATAATATACAAAAGCCCTCGGAAAAATCCAAGGGCTTTAATTAGTTCACTGAACTATTTTATTTTTTCAAGTTGTAGAATGATTTCAATCCACGGTATTCAGCTACTTCACCAAGTTGATCTTCGATGCGAAGCAATTGGTTGTATTTAGCGATACGGTCAGTACGTGAAAGTGAACCAGTCTTGATTTGTCCTGCGTTTGTTGCAACTGCGATGTCAGCGATTGTTGAATCTTCAGTTTCACCTGAACGGTGTGATACAACGGCAGTGTAACCAGCTTCTTTCGCCATTTCGATAGCGTCGAATGTTTCAGTAAGAGTACCGATTTGGTTAACTTTGATAAGGATTGAGTTAGCAGCACCTTCTTCGATACCACGTGAAAGGTAGTCAGTATTTGTTACGAAGAAGTCGTCACCAACCAATTGAACTTTACCACCAAGACGTTCAGTAAGAGCTTTCCAACCGTCCCAGTCGTTTTCGTCCATACCATCTTCGATAGTGATGATTGGGTATTTGTTTACCAATTCTTCAAGGTAGTCGATTTGTTCAGCAGCAGTGCGGACAGCAGCTCCTTCACCTTCGAATTTAGTGTAATCGTAAACTTTGCGTTCTTTATCGTAGAATTCTGATGATGCACAGTCAAATCCGATAAATACGTCTTTACCTGGAACATAACCAGCAGCTTCGATAGCAGCAAGGATTGTTTCTACACCATCTTCAGTTCCGTCGAAACGAGGAGCGAATCCACCTTCGTCACCTACGGCAGTTTCCAAACCACGTGATTTAAGGATTTTCTTAAGTGCGTGGAAGATTTCAGCACCCCAACGAAGAGCTTCTTTGAATGTAGGTGCACCAGCAGGTACAATCATGAATTCTTGGAAAGCGATTGGAGCATCTGAGTGAGATCCACCATTGATGATGTTCATCATTGGAGTTGGAAGAACTTTAGTGTTGAATCCACCAAGGTAGCTGTAAAGTGGGATTTCAAGGTAGTCAGCAGCAGCGCGAGCTACAGCGATTGACACACCAAGGATTGCGTTTGCACCCAATTTACCTTTGTTAGGAGTACCGTCAAGAGCGATCATAGCACGGTCGATAGCTTGTTGATCACGTACATCGTAGCCGATAATAGCTTCAGCAATAATGTTATTTACGTTGTCAACAGCTTTTTGTGTACCAAGACCACCGTAACGAGATTTGTCACCGTCGCGAAGTTCAACTGCTTCGTGTTCACCAGTAGAAGCTCCTGATGGAACCATACCACGTCCGAAAGCACCTGATTCAGTATAAACTTCTACTTCAAGTGTTGGGTTACCGCGTGAGTCTAGGACTTCGCGAGCGTAAACATCAGTAATAATTGACATTTTTTACTCTCCTTTGAGTTAAATTATTTTACACCTCTATGATACATCAAAAAGATACCTTTTTCAAGAAAAAACGTTATCTTTGTGCAAATTTTCCTTAAGTTTATTAAGTAATCGCTTTCTTTTCTGCCTTATCTATAGACTTTTATGATATACTATATTTATGACTGATATATCAAAACAAATATTAGAAAAAGCTCATGGCGGGCTTAAATTAAATCCCGACGAACAAAGACGTTTTCTTGGTACCTTTGAAGAACGTGTTCTTGGCTACGCTGAACTCGCTACTGCGAATGATGACAAATTACAAAGAGGTTTTTTAACAATTTTGGAGACTTTTAAAAAAGAAACTGAGCCTCTATTTGTCAAAATTTCTCCTCAAGTTGAATTTGACAAACAAGTCTTTTATCTAAAACAAGCCAAAGATGCTGACTGCCAAGCGACTATCGTTTCGGAAGATCACAACTCTTCTCCTTTCGGACTGGTTATCCATAGCGATGTTCCGGTTCAAACAAGTGAAAAAGACCTCCGAAAGGCCTTTTCAGACTTATGGCAAGAGAAAGAGACGAAAGCTCCTACTTCTCTCTGGAAAAAATGGTTTGGTTAACTCTATCTCAAAGACATGATTCGTGCGATGCTTGCAGCTGTATTTTCTAGATAAACAGCTGCTTTTTTTAGACTGTCTGCTAACGGTTCGCTTTTTTCAAGTATGGAAAAAGCTGCGACCATATTCTCAAATGGTAAGGGTGGTAAATCCTCTGATAAACTACCACAAATAGCAAGAACTGGAACACCTCTAGGTGTTCTTTTTGCTACACCGATTGGTGCCTTACCTGCCAAACTTTGAGTATCCAACCTACCTTCACCAACGATAACGAGATCCGCATCTGCGACCTGTTCATCAAATTTCACTAAATCTAAACATGTTTGGATACCAGATACAATCTCTGCTCCAGCAAAGACACACAAACCAGCTGCAATTCCACCACCTGCTCCTGCACCATCTAATTTTAATATTTCGGGTTCAACTTTACTATAGAAGTCTTTAATAGCAGCATCAACTTCTTTAAATTTAGATGGATCCAATCCCTTTTGTTTCCCAAATGTAAAGGTAGCACCCTGAGGTCCACAAAGCGGATTGGTAACATCTGCAAGTATTTTTATATGTACATCAGAAGGAATTTGAATTACTCCCTCCTTCAAAATTTTCCTGATATCAAATAGTGATTGACCATTTGCTTGAAGTACAATTCCGTTTTTGTCATAAAACTGGTAACCAAGTCCTGAAGCAATGCCAATTCCACCATCATTACTAGCCGTACCACCGACACCAACGTAGATATCTTTGATTCCTTGTTCTATCAAATGGAGAATAAGTTGGCCAATTCCCTTTGTTTGAATCTCTAGAGGATTACGTTTTTCAAAAGGGATTTTAGCAAGACCTACTAAATTTGCAACTTCAAATAGAGCTAATTCTCTTTTTTGAAAGTAAGACATCAAAACCTCATCACCAAAAGGTCCAGTTACCTGGACTGTTTTTTCTTCCAAACCTAGAGAACTTTTAATGGCGTCTACTGTCCCTTCGCCTCCATCACCAACAGGTAAAAGTAGACATTCAGCATCCGGTATCACCCTTTTAAATCCTCTTTTTATAGCTTCTGCTACTTCGTTTGCAGGTAGACTCTCTTTGAAAGAGTCCGGCGCGATAACAACTTTCATTTTGATTCCTCTTTCTATCTAAAGGAAGTCTATCATTTCCAAAACTTTCCCAAAATCTCTCTCATCTACCTGAAGATTTATTTCCTTTTTCACAATATCCTTGGCACAAAAGGCTATTCCAAGTCCTGCACTTTTAAGCATTTTTAAGTCATTAGCTCCATCACCGATTGCAATCGTTCTATCAAAAGGCACTTCTAATTCTTCAGCCCATCTCACGAGGGTTGCTTCTTTTACTTCTCTGCTTATAATAGGGCCAATTAGATTTCCAGTTAAATGATCATCTTTAATTTCCAGTTGATTAGCAGTATATAATGAAATACCCAAATCTTTTGCTAATCTTTCTACAACAGTGGTAAATCCGCCTGATACTAAGCCGACTTCTATCTGATTTTCTTGAAGAACTTTAATAAAATTGGTAGCGTTTTTACTAAGGTGAAGTTCATGATAAATCTTATCAAAAACATTGATAGAGAGACCTTTAAGAAGAGAAACACGACTTTTTAAACTTGCTTCGAAGTCTAATTCTCCTCTCATAGCTTGAGCTGTTAGCAGGGCTACTTCTTCTTCGCACTCTGCCTCTTTCCCTAATAAATCAATAACCTCTTCTTCTATTAGAGTTCCATCAACATCTAGGACACAGATTCCTCTAGCTTTGTTCATTTATTCCCCATACTTTCATCATCTCAAAAAATCGTATGAAAGCATCATACGATTTTATTTATTTAATTTGCTAAGCTGTGATACAAATCAAGGTAAGACTGACAAGCTGTATCCCAAGAGAAGTCACATTCCATAGCTTGGACTTGAAGTTTCTTCCAAACATCCGGATGATTATAATAGACATCCAAAGCAGTTTGAAGAGCCCAGTTAAGCCAGTATGACGTCAAGTTGTCAAAACTAAATCCTGTACCCGTTCCTTCAATTGGATTAAACGGTTGAACAGTATCTCTCAACCCGCCTACCTCATGAACAAGTGGTAATGTTCCATAACGCATAGCCATCATTTGAGAAAGTCCACAAGGTTCAAAACGACTTGGCATGAGGAAAATATCACAGGCTGCATAAATTTCTTGTGCTAGCTTGACATCAAAGGTAATATTGGCAGAAAGTTTATCTGGGAATACTTGACCAAACCATGAGAAGGCTTGTTCAAAACCAGGATCACCTGTACCCAAGAGAACGATTTGAACATCTTCTTGAAGCATGCGATGCAAACCTTCAACGACGACATCAAACCCTTTCTGTCTTGTCAAACGCGACACAATACCAATCATTGGAACATCGGGACGAACTGGAAGACCAACTTTCTCTTGAAGTTTAGCTTTATTCTGAGCTTTTCCTGATAGGTCTGATTTATTAAAATGATAATCCAACAAAGGATCCGTTTCTGGATTATAAAGATCCGTATCGATTCCATTTACAATACCAGAAACCTTACCAGACTCCATTCGAAGAATTTGATCCAAACCACATCCAAACTCTGTTGTCATGATTTCATAAGCATAGCTTGGCGATACAGTAGATACACGATCTGCATAGAGGATACCAGCCTTCATCCAGTTCAGGCAGTCATTCCAGCGAACTGTACCATCCGCATAGCGTTCAAATCCAACTCGGAACAAATCCCAAAGCATACCTTCAGAGAATTGACCTTGGAATTCCAAATTATGGATCGTTAAGACAGTCTTAATGTTTTGATAGGTTTGAATCCATCTGTATTTTTCCTTCAACAAGAAAGGAATCATAGCTGTATGATAATCATGAGCATGAAGAACATCTGGAATAAATCCAATACGCTCCATAGCCTCCAGAGCCGCAAGTTGGAAGAAGGCAAAACGTTCACCATCATCGAAATCACCATACACATGACCACGGAAGAAATAATACTGGTTGTCAATAAAGTAGAAAGTAACACCATTTAAAACAGTCTTCTTAATGCCACAAAATTGTCTACGCCAACCAACGTATACTTCAAATTGAAGAACATCTTCAATTTGATCACCAAACTTGGATTCCACCATGTCATAGTACGGTAGGATAACAGCAACTTCATGACCAGCTTTAACTAATGATTTTGGAAGAGCCCCAATAACATCTCCCAAGCCACCTGTTTTAGAAAAAGGGGCTCCTTCGGCTGCTACAAATAAAATTTTCATTAAAGAATGTCCTCTGTTACTTTTTCACCTTTTTTGATGACAACAGGATTTTCTGCTGTACCACGAATAACAACTCCATCAGCTACTTCAGCACCCTTATCAATAATTGCATACTCAACTTGAGCACCTTCACCAATGACAACACGAGGGAAAACAATAGATTCTTTAACTAAGCTATCTTTATGAATTTGAACATTACGCGAGACAACTGAACGAACAACCTTACCTTCGACAATACTACCAGAAGCAAACTGCGAAGTATTTACTTCACAACCAGGTGCATAATAAGTTGGTTCTTCGTTTTTCACCTTTGTGTGAATCTTTTGATTTGGAGAGAATAAAGAGTAGAATTTATGCAGATCAAGCATATCAATATTGGCTTGGTAGTATGTTTCTACAGAATGAATATTAGCTAAGTAACCAGTATACTCATATGCAAAAGCGCCTGATTCCGCTGCTAAGTCACGTAAAACATAACGTAGTTTTTCTGGGTGTTCTTTCTGAGCTTCTTCTTCCAGACGTTCAATCAACCATTGAGTATCTACAACAAAGATATCCGTTGACATGTTGTAGTATTCTTGTTCAGCTTTTTTATCGAAGAGTTTGTGAGAGAGCACGTGGTCAGTTTCATCAATATCTAGGATAGCATTTACTTCTGAAATATCCTTTTTAGGTAGTTTCTTATAAACAACCGTAATAGGAGATTTTGTAGTATTATGCAAATGGAAAACCTGAGTAAGATCAATATTTACCAAAACGTCACAGTTCAAGGAAACCGTTTGGTTAGATCCAGAACGTTTTAAATAAGTCAAGAGTTGTTGATAATACTCTTTACCAACAGTACTACTTTCCACACGAGTGTTGTAGATTCCAAGATAGTAGTGGCTAAGAAGGGTATTCAAGCCCCATTCACGTCCTGAACGAATGTGGTCAAATACAGAGCTGATGTTATCTTGTTGGAAGATTCCAAAGACACTTCGAACACCAGCATTTGCTAAACTTGAGAGTGGGAAGTCAATCAAGCGATACTTTCCTCCAAATGGCAAACTTGCCACTGGACGGTTACTTGTCAAGGTTGACATATCATGGAAACCAACGGTATTTCCTAAAATCGCTGAATATTTATCAATCTTCATCTGTTGCTACCCCCACTACTTCGTTATATCCGACTACTTGTACTTCTTCTGTACCATCAATTTCAACACCATCGGCAATAATTGCACCTTCACCGATGATTGCACGTGTAATTTTAGCACCTCTACCGATAACTGCTCCACTCATGATGACAGAATCAACAACTTCTGCTCCCTTACGAACTTGAGCAGCTGTAGAAAGAATGGAATGTTTTACAGTACCATTCACGTAACATCCATCTACTACTAGAGAGTCTTCTACTTGAGCAAATTCTCCAAGGTAGTTTGGTGGAGCGATAAGGTTACGAGAATAAATTTTCCATTGACGATTTCGGCTGTCTAGAGCATTTTCTGGAGAGATGTATTCCATATTTGCTTCCCAAAGAGATTCGATTGTACCAACATCCTTCCAGTATCCATTGAATTCATAAGCATAGACACTTTCACCTGTCTCAAGATAATTTGGAATAACATTCTTTCCGAAATCAGACATATCTAGATTAGCCTTTTCAGCAGCAACTAGCATGTTGCGAAGTCGTTTCCAGTCAAAGATATAAATCCCCATTGATGCCTTGGTTGATTTTGGTTGGGCAGGTTTTTCTTCGAATTCAACAATGCGATTATTAGCATCTGTATTCATGATACCGAAACGACTAGCTTCTTTTAGTGGTACATCCAAGACAGCTACTGTCAAGCTGGCATTGTTATCCTTGTGTGATTGGAGCATATCATCATAGTCCATCTTGTAGATATGGTCTCCTGAAAGAATCAAAACATACTCAGGATTAATGCTATCGATATAGTCAATATTTTGGTAAATCGCATGACTTGTACCTTCGAACCAACGATTTCCTTCACTTGCAGAGTAAGGTTGAAGGATAGAAACACCTGAATCAATTACATCAAGACCCCAACTAGAACCGTTTCCGATGTGATTGTTAAGAGCAAGAGGTTGATACTGTGTGATAACCCCAACATTGTGGATACCAGAGTTGGCACAGTTAGAAAGAGCAAAGTCAATGATACGATAGCGCCCACCAAATTGCACAGCAGGTTTTGCAATGCTTTGAGTGAGTTTACCGAGACGAGTTCCTTGCCCACCGGCAAGGATTAAAGCTAGCATTTCATTCTTCATTTTCTACTCCTTTTTGAGATTTATTTGATTCTTTTTTAGCGGGTTTTAAGCGACGTTTGATTTTCCAGATACTTGCCCCCAAAGCTGGCAAGGTAAAGGTCAATGTCTGCTCATAATCCTTCCATAACCCTTCTTGAGTTTGAACGGTTTGGTTATGCTCTTTCCACACACCACCCCATTGTTCCAACTCTGTATTCCAAATTTCTTCATACACACCTGCAACTGGCAGTCCAATTGTGAAATCAGGTCGTTCGACTGGTGCCATATTAAAGACACAGACTAGCATCTCGCCTTTCTTTCCTTTACGAATAAAGGAAAGAACACTCTGATCTCTATTATCTGCATCGATAATTTCAATTCCATCATAGCTTGTATCAATTTCCCAAAGACAACGGTGGTCCTTATAAAGTTGATTCAACTGAGATGTGAAGTATTTCATCTTGGCATTCATTGGATCTTCAAGGTTTGACCATTCTAATTGCTCTTCTGATTTCCACTCTAAGAATTGACCGAATTCGCTACCCATAAAGAGCAATTTCTTACCAGGGTGGCAAATTTGATAAGTATAAAGGTTTCTAAGGCCTGCAAATTGATTGTAACGATCCCCCCACATCTTATGCATCATACTCTTCTTACCATGTACAACCTCATCATGTGAGAATGGTAGGAGATAATTTTCATTAAAGACATACATAAAACTGAAGGTTACAAGGTTAAAATCATACTTGCGGTAAATTGGATCTTCTTCGTAGAAACGTAAGATATCATTCATCCAGCCCATGTTCCACTTGTAGTCAAATCCAAGACCACCCATCTCTTTCGGACCTGTTATTTTAGTTGCCGAAGAGCTTTCTTCTGCAATCATCATAACATCAGGGTGAGCTAGCTTAATAACAGTATTTAAACGCTGAAGGAAATAATAGCCTTCGTAGTTAAGATTTCCACCGTCTTTATTTGGTGTCCAAGGTGCATTATCATAATCAAGATAAAGGATATTACTTACGGCATCTACACGGATACCATCTAAATGATAAAAATCAATCCAGAACTTAATGCTAGAAATTAGGAAAGATTGTACTTCGTTTTTCCCTAAGTCGAAGTTTAATGCCCCCCAACCATAGTTATGAGCTTTATTATGGTCTTGATATTCAAAAGTCGGAGTTCCATCATAGTAGGCTAAGGCATCATCATTGATTGTGAAGTGACCTGGAACCCAGTCCACGATAACACCGATATTGTTTAAGTGACACTCCTCAACAAAGTCTTGAAACTCTTCTGGTCTTCCGTAAGAATGTTCTAAACCAAAATATCCCATAAGTTGATAGCCCCAACTCAAACCAAGCGGGTGAGCCATCAAAGGCATAAACTCTATATGAGTGTAGTTCATTTCAACTAAGTAAGGGATCAACTCTTCTTTTAATTGAGCAAAACTATATGGAGTTCCATCTGAATTTCGTTTCCACGAACCAGCATGTGCTTCGTAAATATTAACTGGTCTTTCGAAGAATCCCAAACGTTTTCTACGAGCTAACCAAAGTCCATCCTTCCATTTCTTTTCTGGAATTTCTGTTAACACAGCCCCTGTTCCTGGCCGTGCTTCATACCGAACAGCTAAAGGATCAATCTTCATAAGCTGATGACCGTTAGCCCGTGTGATATGATATTTATAAATCTGACCTTCTTGGGCAAAAGTTGTAAAAACTTCCCAAACTCCAGATTCGTTTCGAACCATAGGGATTTGATTTTCAACCCAATTCGTGAAATCACCGACTAGATGAACAGCCTGCGCATTCGGAGCCCAAACTCGGAATGTGTAACCCCATTCCCCGTCTTTCTCCTCACGATGTGCGCCCAAATAGTGCTGAAGATGGAAATTTTCGCCTGTTGTAAAAGTTCTTAAAGCTTCTAATGTATCCATAAATCCCCCTTTATATTGTAAGCGTTTTCTATATTTCTATTATACTATCTTTTAAGAAAACTTTCAACCAATTTCCGAATTATCATAAATATTTTTTAGAAAATCTTCAAGTAATTATCTTGACATTTCTTAAATTTTCAGTATTTATTGATATTCTACCTTGATATCAGTTTTTGTAGCATTAAATCACTTACAATATTTTTTTCAATGCTAATTTTGCAAAACAGATACTTTAAAAACTTAACATTATTTTCATGAATAAAACTTTTTGTTCGGATAAAGTATCTTAAGTACAATTTTATCAAATTTTCTGAAATTTTCAACTATTTTTAGTAATATTCCCATATTTTTTATTAGGACAAATTTATATATAAAAAAACTCAAGATTAATCTTGAGTTTTATTTTTTTAAACTAAAACATTCATAACTGCAACGCTCACATTATCAAGAGTGTTTTCTTGGTTTGAACGACTATTTGTTACCAACATTTCTAGATTTCCAGCATTTTCATAATAGAAAGATGCACCTTTGGCATTAAATACAACCAAGAAATGTTCTTTAGTTCCCTGAATCTCATAGACAATCCAGCCACTATTTTCAATAGCTGTGTGAACAAAGACGTGACGGTATACTTCCTCGTATGTAGGGTATGAAAAGGCACTAGTCTTTGTTTTAAGACCTATAATCTGACGAATAAATTCTATGCTTTCTTGACGCTCATTGATTAAGTCCCAGTCTACCTGGTTAACAGCATCTGGAGCATTGTAACTGTTCATAGCACGTTCGCGATCATCATGAGTCAACTCACCGTTTTCACCTGTAGGAACCAGTTTGGTACGTCCAAACTCTTGACCAAGTTCCATAAAGGAGATGCCTTGCATGAGTAGATTCATTGCAGTTGCTGTTTCTACCTTTTTCATGATACTTGCTTGGTCTTCTGTTGGATGAAGTGTCGCTAATAAATCATGCAAGTTATAGTTATCATGGGCTTCTACATAGTTGACAACCTGGTTAGGGCTTAGATAAGAGCCCAGTTCACGACTACCAAGGATAGCTTTGGCAACAATTGGTTCAGTGGCAGCACCACTTACGAAGCCTGATTTGATATCACCATAAACTTCAGCACCTTTTACCGCATTACGTTGATCATCATTGAAGAAGCCAATATTAGGTAATTGATAGGCATTGTCTTTCTTAGCCTTATCATAAGGAGCAAGACCAGTTCCCATATCCCAGCCTTCTCCATAAAGGATGATTTTAGGATCAACTTCATCCATAGCCCAACGGATCATCTGCATCGTTTTAACATCATGGATTCCCATCAAGTCAAAGCGGAAACCATCAATATTAAACTCATTCACCCAATAAAGCAGTGAATCAATCATGTACTTACGGAACATTTCGTGTTCACTAGCAGTCTCATTTCCTACACCAGTACCATTTTGATAACTTCCATCGAGGTTCATTCGGTAATAATAGTCTGGGACTGTTGTTTGGAATGGGGCATCAACAGTTGAAAACGTATGGTTGTATACAACGTCCATGATGACACCAATACCAGCATCATGATAGGCTTGAATCATCGTCTTCAAATCGCGGATAACTTGACCTGGATCATTTGGATTCGTAGACATGCTGGTTTCTGGTGCATTGTAGTTTTGTGGATCGTAACCCCAGTTGTAGATCACATTTCCATCTGCATCATACTCTTTGTGACGATCAGCAATTGGTTGCAGTTGAACATAGTTAACACCAAGTTCCTTGATGTAGTCAAATGCAGTAGATTGACCGAAGTGATTGACTGTTCCAGTCTGGGCAGCACCCAAGAATGTTCCTCTTAATTCTGGAGCAACACCAGAAGTTTCAGACTTGGTCAAGTCACGAATATGCATTTCGTAAACAACCGCTTGACAAGAATTTTCCAATCGCCAAGTAGCTTCCGTTCCATTCTTAACTTCAAAACCTTCAACTTGACGTTCTTTTTCTGAAAGAATCGCTGAACGTTTGCCATCTGGACTGGTAGCAATGGTATATGGATCACGTGTCAATGATTGATGATGTGGAAAATTAATCTGATATTGATAGGCACGACCAGCAAGACTTTCAGGAACTGTCAAATTCCAAACGCCAATTGTATTATCCTTGTGACTATATGAATAACTGTTACCACGTTGCATTTCATAAGTCTTTAGGATAGCCGCATCATTACTTGCTGATTCATAAACTACAACTTGTACAGTTGTTGCTGTTGGTGACCAAAGTTTAAAGCTTGTTTCTTCTTCGGAAACCTGGCATCCCAACTCTCCTTGGTAACCCCAGTGGTGATCAAAACTAGCGCTGTTAATCGCTTTATCAAAAGCAAATGGATTTTGATCTTTATAGTGTGGACTTGCAATGGCTGGGTTTTCAGAATAATAAACGGTGGCATCTCCATCTAAAATCCAAACTTCTGTTAAGAGTGGATAATGATTGAATCGGATAGGATATTCTTTGCTTACTCCATCTTTATCAACTGTAAACACCATTTGTTCAAGAGGTGTTTCACTTGATTGGGTAAATGAAAATTTTTCTCCAAAGTATTCTTGCTCTTTAACAAATTCTACTGAATCAGCTGGCCATTTACTAAAGTTGCAACTCTGATATGCTTCATCCTTACGATGATAATGAATAAGTAGAGGATAGTTGTACATGTTTTTCCCTAATTTCTAATTATTATTTTATATAGTAACATTTCTTGATTTACTTATTTGGATAGAAGCAAGAAATAATAGATGATTATTCTAGACTATGTATTCCTTACAAACTCTCCAACCAAGCTTCATCTCGAATCTCAATTCCAAGTTCTTGTGCTTTTTGGAGTTTGCTTCCTGCATCGGCTCCTGCTACCACAAGGTCAGTCTTCTTCGATACGCTACCCGTTACCTTGGCACCAAGATTTTCGAGCTTACTTTTGGCTTCCGAGCGAGTAAGACGTTCAAGTTTCCCTGTCAATACGACTGTTAGACCTGATAAAGCAGCATCTGCTGCAACGACCTGTCCTTTATAGTCTAGATTAACACCTAATTCTTTCAATTCACTTAAAATAATTTTTGCACCCTCAGTCTCAAAATAAGATTGGAGACTTTGAGCAATGACACTTCCCAAACTTTCGATGCTTGCTATTTCTTCAGGATTTGCTTGAGCAAGTGACTCGATTGAATGGAAATGTTGTAAGAGTAACTGACTTGCCTTGCTACCAACATGACGAATCCCTAAACCAAACAACAGTTTTTCAGCTGAATTTTCTTTAGAAGCTTGAATAGCCTGATAAAGTTTTTGAGCTGATTTCTCCTTGATACCGTCTAACAAGAGAAAATCTTCCTCAGTTAAACGATATATATCTGCAACATCTTTAACCAAATTGGTAGCAAAAAGTTTCTCGACGATTGATGGACCAAGGCCAGAGATATTCATGGCATCACGGGATGCGAAGTGAATTAGACCTTCCTTGATTTGAGCTGGACAACGTGGGTTTATACAACGAAGAGCAACCTCATCTTCAAAGTGTAACAGCTTGCTCTCACAACTTGGACAGTTTGTTGGAATATCTAGTTTTTCCTCTGACACACGCTTAGACTCTACCACTCGTAAAACAGCTGGTATGATATCGCCTGCCTTGTAGACAATGACTGTATCATCCTTGCGGATATCCTTTTCAGCAATATAGTCGACATTATGAAGCGTTGCACGACTAACTGTTGTACCTGCCAATTGCACCGGAGTAAGATTAGCAGTCGGAGTTACGACACCAGTTCTTCCTACTGTCCAGTCAACAGAAAGCAATTTTGCTTCTTTTTCTTCTGCAGGGAACTTATAAGCGACTGCCCACTTAGGCGCTTTAACTGTAAAACCAAGTTGCTCTTGACCAGCTAGGTCGTTGACCTTAATAACAACACCGTCAATATCATAAGGCAACTGATCTCTTTCATGACCTACTTCTTGGATAAATTCCCAAACTTCGTCCATGCTGTGGGCTAATAGTCGTCTAGGGTTAACCACAAAGCCCAACTGTTCCAGATGATTTAAAACCTTCTCTTGGCTGTCTCTAGTTGAAGGACTTGCTTCCTGATAGAGGAAAGTTGCAAGATTGCGCTTAGCTACTACTGCTGTATCTAACTGGCGAAGGGTTCCTGCAGCTGCATTTCGTGGATTAGCAAACTCCGGCTCCCCGTTTTCTTGACGAGCAAGATTGACTTGATTGAAAGAAGCTCTTGGCATATAACATTCACCACGAACAGTGATATCTAATTTCTCTGTTAAGGATAAAGGAATGTCCTTGACACGTTTGAGATTTTCTGTGATATTCTCACCGACTGAACCATCACCACGAGTAGCTCCAGCAACAAAAATTCCTTGCTCATAAGTCAAGGAAATCGATAAACCATCAATTTTCAACTCACAGATATAAGTAACATCATCCAATTCTTTACGAACACGCGCATCAAAGGCATCGAGCTCTTCACGAGAAAAAGCATCCTGCAAACTATAGAGAGGATACTGATGACTATATTTTTCAAAACCATCTAGAATCTTACCGCCAACACGGTGGGTTGGACTATCTGGCAAGATTTGCTCTGGGTGAGCTTTTTCTAACTCTACCAGTTCACGATAGAGACGATCATACTCACTATCAGATACAGATGGGTTATCACTTGTATAATACTCTGTCGCATAGCGATTGAGCAACTCAACGAGCTCTTTCATTCTTTCATTCATAGAACCATTTTACCATAAAAAGGACTATAGAAACAATACAGAAGCTCTAAAAAACAAAATGAGAAGGATATTTCTATCCTTCTCACTTATTTTTATTTTTTACGATTCAAAATAGCGTTCAAAATGATGGCCACTGTACTTGCAATGACGATACCATTTGAGAAGAACATTTGTAATTCAGTCGGTAAAGTATTGAAGAGGTTACTTCCGTTTAATCCTACCCCAGCCGAGATAGACACTGCTGCAATGAGGAAGTTGTGTTCATTGTGCTCAAAGTCCACACGAGACAAGATTTGCATCCCTTGTAGAGAAACAAAACCGAACATGACGAGCATGGCTCCACCTAGAACAGGGCTAGGAATAATCTGTGCCAAGGCACCAAACTTAGGCAAGAGACCAAGTAAAATGAGGAATCCTGCTGCATAGTAGATCGGCAAACGTGTACGAATACCTGAAAGTTTCACCAAACCTACGTTTTGTGAAAAACCTGTATAAGGGAAGGTATTGAAAAGTCCACCAAGTAAAACAGCAAGACCTTCAGCACGATAACCATTACGGAGACGAGTGCTATCAATTGGATCTTTAGTAATATCAGAAAGGGCAAGATATACACCAGTTGATTCTACCATTGATACAGTAGCGATAATACACATCATTACAATAGAAGAAATCTCAAATTGTGGAGCACCGAAGTAGAATGGAGTTGGAATATGAACAAGTGGAGCTTCTGCTACTGGAGAGAAATCAACCAAGCCCATAGTCGCAGCGATGATAGTACCTGCAATCAAACCAATCAAAATTGAAATAGATTTAATGAATCCTTTTGTAAAGATATTAACCAAAAGAATGATGAGAATGGTGATTGTTGCTAATGCTAAACTTTGTCCCGTTGGTTTTTCGACGTTATTTCCCATATTTCCGATAGCTACAGGAATCAAAGTTAAACCGATTGTTGTAATGACAGAACCTGTTACGATTGAAGGAAACAGATTTGCAACCTTAGAAAATACGCCAGCTACAAGAACGACATAAATACCAGAAGCAATCAAGGCACCAAACATAGCACCACTACCGTGACTTTGTCCAATCATAATAAGTGGAGCAACAGACTGGAAGGCTACCCCAAGAACAATAGGTAAACCGACACCAAAATATTTATTAAGTTGCAATTGTAAGAGAGTTGCGACCCCACACATAAAGATATCTGTAGAGATAAGGTATGTCAGTTGTTGAGGTGAGTAACCTAGGGCACCTGCAATCATGATTGGTACCAGGATTGAACCTGAGTACATGGCAAGTAAGTGTTGCAAGCCCAATACGGCCGCTTTTGAGTGGTTTTCTTTTTGATTCATTAGATGTCTGCCTCCTTGAAGATAACTCTTCCATTTTCAAAACGCTCTAAACGAGCAAGTGATACGACTTGATGACCTGATTTTTCTAACAGTTCACGACCATCTTGGAAAGATTTTTCAATCACAATTCCGACGGCCTCGACTGTAGCACCAGCTTGTTCGATAATCTGAATCAAACCATTAGCTGCTTGACCATTAGCCAAGAAATCATCAATAATTAATACTTTATCTCCAGGAGATAAGAACTTCCCTGCAATGGATACGGTACTAGTAACTTGTTTAGTGAAAGAATAAACCTCAGCAGTTAAAATTCCTTCATTCATGGTAATATTTTTTGCCTTCTTAGCAAAAATCATGGGTACATCCAACTGCTCAGCTACATAAAGAGCTGGTGCAATTCCAGATGCTTCAATGGTTACGACTTTGGTAATACCTGCATTTTTAAAAAATTCTGCAAAGGTGCGACCAATCTCGCGCATTAAGGAAAAATCCACTTGGTGAGTCAAGAATGAATCCACCTTAAGAATATTCTCACCTAGAATATTCCCATCTTTTAAAATACGTTCCTCTAGTAATTTCACAATAACCTCCGAAATAAAAAGGGACTCACAAAGCAAGTCCCTCGGAAACATAGAAACAGATAGTACTGCTTCTTTTATCTCTCTTCGACTTACTCATTGTTAGGTATTTACGGTACCTTGTAGAAACGCCACGCCAATTCGCAGCATAAATAAGTAATCATATTTTTTAGTGAGCATCTCCATTCCAGATAGAGTTCTTCACAATCACATAATCTACATGTCGAAGATCTGCAACTTTACGACCTCCTGCATAAGAAATCGAACTTTGCAAGTCTTGTTCCATTTCCGTCAAGGTATCTTGTAAGTGCCCTTTAGCTGGAAGAAGGATTTTCTTACCTTCGACATTCTTATAGGCACCTTTTTGGTATTCTGAAGCGGAACCATAGTATTCTTTAAATTGTTTACCATCGACTTCGACAGTTTTACCAGGGCTTTCGATATGGCCTGCAAATAAAGAACCAATCATAACCATACTTGCACCGAAACGGATAGATTTGGCGATGTCTCCATGTGTACGAATCCCACCATCAGCAATAATCGGTTTACGCGCAGCTTTAGCACACCAGCGAAGAGCTGCTAACTGCCAACCTCCAGTACCAAAACCAGTTTTGACCTTAGTGATACATACTTTACCTGGACCGATTCCGACCTTAGTAGCATCTGCACCAGCATTTTCAAGCTCACGCACAGCTTCTGGAGTTCCAACGTTACCAGCGATTACAAAAGTATCAGGTAATTCTTTCTTAATGTGCTGAATCATTGAAATCACGCTGTCGGCATGTCCATGAGCGATATCAATAGTGATGTACTCTGGAGCATCTTCCTTTAATTGACTAACAAAATCATATTCGTAATCTTTAACACCAACAGAAATAGAAGCAATCAACCCTTTTTCATGCATGCGTTTCACAAAAGGAATGCGTCCAGCTTCATCGAAGCGATGCATGATATAGAAATAACCACCTTTTGCAAGTTGTTCTGCAACATCTTCATCTAAGATAGTTTGCATATTAGAAGGAACAACTGGTAATTTAAAGGTGTACTTCCCTAGTGTCACTTGTGTGTCAGCCTCTGCTCGACTTTGAAGAACACACTTATTAGGAATTAGCTGAATATCTTCATAGTCAAAAATCGGAAATTCGTTTAACATTTCGATGTCTCGTTTCTTTTTTAATGACCTACCTATGCTTGCGCATCACTACGCCTTTTCCGACGTTTCCTCTAACGATTATAAACTAAGGTAAAGTTTTTGTCAATTATTTTGAAACCTAAAATTTATAACGTTCGGATTTTATAATTTAAATATAAAAAGTGAGGAGATTAGTTTCTCCCCACTTCCTTATCAATATTTCTTTTAAAAATTGCTTCGGAGCTTTCCATCATTTCACAAAATTCATTATAAGATGAAGCATTTTGAGGAATATGGATAGACAATTTCTTCAACAAAGCTCCATAACCTGCTAGCTTTCCTATCTCATTATCAACAACCTTGTGCTTGCTCGGAAAAACAAGACCAGCTTTCTCAGCTTCTAAAATATAAGAATAGGAAATCAGCTGGAATAAGTCCTCACGGTTGATTCCTTCTTCAGTATCTTCAAGTTTTTTATATTTAGCATCTAGTACAGTCTTTAATTCCCTATTATAAAAATCTGGATATACCTTTCGTTTCCCACAAGAAAATACAGAGATACCACCTTTCTTTTCTTTATTGCGTGGATGTATGAAATCTTTTGGCAACAAGGTATGAACATATTCTTCCCAAAGCCAGGCAACATCAAAGAGAATGCCATGTACCCTTTGAGCTTGATGTCCAAGACCATGCTTTTCTCTACTCAGAATCATCAAGCAGAGTTCCTGTAATTTTCTATACTCTCTAAAATAGGCGTGTCGGATGGGTTTGATTTTATTCATTCTGATAATCTTGGCACGATCAGCTAGTTTATAAGCTGGAGTTGCACGAGTAATTTCTGTCATATTTTCACGATTACTATCGAGCAGAACTCCGAAACTTTTCTGATTCTTAATGTACTCAATTGTATGCCGAATCAACTGCATGAGTGGATTATCATAGGTAAACTCCCTAGTGGTATAGGCAATACTTCCCGTAAAAGGGAGATTTTTTTTCAGATGATTTCCAACATCTAGTACACCCTTTACATGACTATCGTTATGGAAAAATCGCTGGTATTCCTTATAAAGTCCCTTTCGCATAGTAGCTTCCAAATACTTTGGAAAGAGGTAGATTAAAAGCTGATAGAGTCTTTCCTCGCTCGATAAACCAACATCCAAACTAGTGAGATTGATATTTAGAACTTTCTGCAATAGATAATGCAAAAAATAGTCATCACTTTTACTCGAAAAACGAGAAGAAATGGTTAATCTCTCCTGACCACATCCCAGAAATCCAATCACATTCCCTGTCTTAATTTTCTGATTGACTGTTTCCAAAATCTTTTGTTCCTTATCCAAATCAGGAGAATTTTTCAGGTCGTTTGGAAATATAAAGATACTATCTTCTTGAGAAAGATTATCTAGAGTTCTATCTAAAAGGACTTGACTAATTTTAGGATATTCTGTGATAAACTCTTCTTTGTTTAAGGCCTGTTGATTGTCAGTTAACTGCATCGTCATCACCAATATCTTGCTGATTTGTCAGATCATATGCTTTTTTCAAAGTATTCAGTATTTCATCTTCTTCATAAGAACCACGTAAATAATCTTCCAAAAGTGGTTTAAGATAATCAGACCAGAGTAACTCATAGTCAAAGTCTACTTCTTCCAGTTTAAGGAAATAACTTGGTCCGATATGATAATGACTATTTAGTTCCTTAACTTTTTCAATTTTAGCATTCAAGTTTCTTAGACGCGCTTTAGCTTCTTCAGCCTTATCGCCAAGAGCATCATCTAGCATGCCTAGTTGGCTCTCAGCAGTAACTTCAATAAAACGGAAACGACGGCGCATTGCAAAATCAAAGGTGTCTACCGAACGGTCAATATCATTCATAGTTCCAATGATATAAACATTTTCTGGAATATAAAACTTTTCATCAGTTTCGTGTAGATTGGCATATTGAGTAGAAACACTCCCCTTCTGACCACGATAGCCAGGATCAACAGAGAAAAATAGTTCCCCAAAAATCTTAGATATTTCTCCACGATTGATCTCATCGATAATAAAGATGAATTTCTTGTCGGTGTCAACCTCTGTTGGGGAAACATAGTCTTTCAAACCAAATCTCTTTCTCAATGTTTCTAGGACAGTTTTTCCACCACTTTTGTAGTATTCTTGCTTATTATAATTTTTATCTTTATACAACTCGTAAACATATTTGCGAGGTAGTGACCATCCTGGAACACCACTATCATAATTTACTGACAAATTTTGTCTACTATTAACAGATAAGTAAGATGTTTTTGTTATATATTCTTTTTCTTCAGTAACATTTATATATTCTAAGTAAGAATCCCAAGCTTGGTCAAAATTATCTTGTCCTCCAATCAATTGGGCTTCTTTTGCTTTCTGACAAAAATCTTTAAAAATACCATCCTGTAGCTTATACTCAATAGCTCCATCCCCATTTGATACCGGTCTTAACCCCTCCACAAAATCTGTATAGTCATAGGATGGATGAAACTGAACAAAGCCGATTTGGTCTTCGTTGCCATCCGTTAATTCTTTGGCAATTTCTTTTGCAAGATAAGTTTTCCCTGTACCAGGTGCACCACGGAGAATGAGGTTTTTGGATTTTTCTAATTTATTTAAATAGTCAATAATATTATTATTCATAACAACTTTCTCTATATTTCTTCTGTATGTACCATTTAAAATAGATTTATATAAATTGATACGTTCCTTATTTCTGTCCCAGTTGATGGTTTGTCTTGCACCTTTTGTACCTTGGTATTCCCATCCACCATCTACTTTCAACCATTTAACACCAATACAATGTTTAAATGTTTTTTTAGATTCGTCAAAATAATAAGGTTTCACACATTGACCAATCCCTAAAATTTTGTTAAATCCTGAGGTAGCTATTATATAATCATTGATTTTTATGTCATGAGCAAATTTCCAAATAAATTTATCTCTCTGTTTTCCCTGATTCAATTCTTGAGTATTTTTATAATCTAGAATACTAGACAAATTAGAATCAAAATCTATACAAGCAATATTTTCATCTTTAAATAATGACCAGACCTTTCCACCTCCTCCTGCAACTATCATCCAATAATTTACTTTCTCTTCCATTTTGTTACTCCGTTTCCATATATAGGAAAGTTAGTATCCAAGATTACTAAATCCTACTTTCATTTATTTCATATATAGAATATCATATCCTATAAAAAATGAAAAGAATTTCTAAAGAAAAAGCCCAGCGTTAGGAGCTTCAATGCCTCTCAACACTAGACTTCTTTTCAATATTAATAATACTCACCCTGACGGTAGTCCCATGAGTTAAAGGTGTCTGACAGATGCATCATGATTTTATCGATGTCAAGTCCTTTACGGATCACAACTGGTGCTGGTGAAATCGAGCGTACTCCTCCTTGTTCTGGAATAAGCTTGCCGTCTTTATCAACCATAGAGACCATCACACCTTGCTCGTAGCGAGTTTCGATTGTTTTGTCTGGTTGGATTGAGGCAACGTAGTCGTCTGCTTCGATGACAAGATCCACAGCTCCTTCGATACGTTGACCGATTCCTTCCACCTTACCACGATTTCCTTTTCCAGATGGGTTTGCGGATGAAGCGTAGACCATTTTCCCTTCTTCCCAAAGTTTAGCAGCCAACTGTTCACCAGCTTTACCAAACTTGATGACAAAACAGCTAGTACCACGAACGTCTGTCATGAGTTCTTCACGTCCATCACCGTATGCTTTCAATTTTTCAAAAGCTTCTGGTTTCCATGGAAGAATACAACCAAGGAGAATATTTTCCTCCCAATGTTTTTGATAGAAGGCTTCGATTTCAGGATTTAGCTGTGCTAAAGCGCGAAGCTCGTCCATGCTACCACAAAGTACAACACCTGGTTTGTTACGGTTACGTTCTTTGGCTTCAAACTTACGCTCAAGTCCAGCCTTGTCACTAGTCATGATAATGTAACCGACTTTAGTAGGACAAACGATACATCCGCCCTCACCTTTTAAAATGTCATAACCTTCTTGTGAAAGTGTTCCGTCCCATTGAATGTGTTTTGTCATAGTTCTATTTCCTTTTCTATATTTATTCTAATCCTGCCAGTAGGCTGGGCGTTGTTTTTCATAAGCAGCAATCAAATCTTCATACTGCATGGTAATACCGATATCATCCAAACCATTTAAGAGCTTGTGTTTCCATTCGCTATCAATTTCGAAAGTGAATTCCCCTACTGGTGAAATGATTTTTTGTTGTTCCAAGTCGACCGTCACTTGATCATTTGGTTGTATTTGGGCGAGTTTTTCTCTAACCTCCCTAGGCTGAACAATTGGCAACATGCCATTATTGAGCTCATTATTGTAATGAATATCTCCAAAAGATCCTGCAATTACGACCTTAAAACCATAGTCTGCTAGCGCCCAAGCTGCGTGCTCCCTCGAAGAACCAGCTCCAAAGTTATCTCCTGTGATGAGGATAGTAGCTTTGCGATATTCAGGTCGGTTAAAGACAAAATCTGGATCCTCAGTGTAATTATCGTCCAGATAACGCCAAGCATACATGAGGTATTTACCAAAGCCTTTCTTGTCAATCAACTTCAGAAACTGTTTGGGAAGAATTTGGTCGGTATCGATATTGTCATTCATCAGAGGAACGGTTGTACCTGTATAAACTGTAAATTTCTCCATATCCTCTCCTTACTGAGCTTCTGGCATTTTTCGTACATCTACGAAGCGCCCTGCGATTGCTGCCGCAGCTGCCATGGCTGGACTACAGAGATGGGTCTTAGCACCAAATCCTTGTCGATCCTCAAAGTTACGATTGCTGGTCGAGGCACAATGAACACCATCTGGTACTTTATCAGGATTCATTCCTAGACACATAGAACACCCTGGATCTCTCCATTCGAAGCCAGCATCTAGGAATACCTTGTCCAAACCTAACTTCTCAGCAGCTCGCTTGACTGGTCGAGAACCAGGTACCACGATAGCCGTCAAATTTGGTGCGATCTTCTTCCCTTCTACAAATCGAGCCGCCAGTTGCAAATCGCTAAGTCTGGCGTTGGTACAAGAACCAATAAAGACATAGCCTAGTTGGATATCTGCTGGTTTCTGACCTGGTTGCAAATCCATGTAATGATAGGCTCGTTCATCATTCATATCCGTAATTTCTGGGAAACTAGTATCAAAGTCAACACCCATAGCAGGATTAGTACCCCAAGTCACCATAGGAGCCAATTCTGAGACATCCAAACGAATAACCTTATCATAAAAGGCATCTTCATCACTAACCAGTCTTTTCCAATCAGCTACTGCTGCAGCAAAATCCTTGGGGACACACTCTCGACCCTTCAAATAATCATAAGTCCTCTGATCTGGATTCATAATTCCCATCTTAGAGCCAAACTCGATAGACATATTGCAGATAGTCATTCGTTCTTCCATGCTAAGTGCATCAATGGCCTGACCCCGATACTCCACCACGTAGCCAACACCACAAGCAACACCGTATTTGGCAATTAAGGCTAGAATGAAATCTTTGGCATAAACCCCTTTTTGAGGAACTCCTGTGAATTCCACCAACATTTTTTTGGGTTTAACCTGCCAAATAGTTTGGGTTGCAAAGACATGTTCAACCTCACTGGTTCCAATACCGAAGGCAATAGCTCCAAAAGCTCCGTGAGTTGCAGTATGGCTGTCACCACAGACAATGAATTTCCCAGGTTGTGTTCTTCCTGTTTCAGGTCCAACCATATGAACGATACCTTGTTTTTCTGAACCGTGGGCAGCATGTTCGATTCCAAACTCTTCAACATTTTCAACTAACTTATCGATCTGTGCTTTGGAGATTACATCTCGAATATCATATATATTGACCGTCGGGACATTGTGGTCAAAGGTACCAAATGTTAAATCTGGTCGTCTCAATCTACGTCCTGCATCTCGCAGTCCTTGAAAAGCTTGAGGACTGGTCACCTCGTGAATATAGTGCTGATCTACATACATGAGTTGAGGCTGTCCTTCTTCTCCTGTAATCACATGGAGGTCCCACAATTTATCAAAAATCGATTTTCCTGCCATTCATTACCTCCATATCAAATACAAAGCTACTAGTGTAGTCACTATTCCTAGGAACCAAACCGTTTTAAAATACCATTTTCTAGTCTTGTGATGAAAGGTAACACCTGCCAACCAAGCACCAAAACCACCACACAAGAATGCAAATGATAATAAATATTTTTCAGGGATGCGCCAAGTACCTCTTTTTGCTTTAGATTTATCAATACTATAAATCATAAATACCAATAGATTCCAAATCAAAATAGCAAAAGTAATTCCTTGATTTATCTTCATAATCTTTCAATGATGGCTTCCGTCATTTCCTTGGTAGAAGCCTGTCCTCCTATATCTCTCGTTAAAATTCCTGCAGCTAAAGTTGCTTCAACTGCTTTTTCAATATGGTCAGCATCCTTATATCGTCCAAAACTATCTCGCATCATCATAGCAACTGATAATATCATAGAAATAGGGTTGGCGATTCCTAGGCCTGCTATATCAGGCGCCGAACCATGAATGGGTTCATAGAGACTCGGTCCATTCTCAGAGTGACTGGCTGATGGCATAACCCCAAGTGTACCAGATAGAACACTTGATTCGTCTGAGAGGATATCTCCAAAAAGATTCTCTGTCACGATAACATCAAACTTGGCTGGATTGGTAATCATGAGCATAGCAGCTGAATCGACCAACTGGTGCTCCAAGGTTACGTCGGGAAAATCTTTTGCGACTTCCTCAGCCACTCTTCGCCAAAGTTTTGAGGTTGCCAAAACATTTTGCTTATCAATACTGGTAAGGATTTTTCTCCGACTTCTTGCGATTTCAAAAGCCTTACGAATAATCCGCTCTACTTCCTCATAACTATAATCATTGATATCACGCGCTTTTCGGTCTTCAAGGATATGATCACCAAAGTAAATCCCACCTGTCAACTCACGTACTACAACAAAGTCAACACCCGCAATTCGTTCAGGTTTGAGAGGCGATAAGTTCTTAAGACTATCAAAAATTTTAACTGGACGAATATTGGCATAAAGATTAAGTTCCTTGCGAAGTGCCAAAAGCCCTTGTTCGGGTCGAACTGTGGCATTATCATACCGAGGACTACCTATTGCAGCAAGGAGGATAGCGTCCGCTTCTCTAGCAGCCTTGAGCGTTTCGTCTGGTAAGGGGTGTCCTGTGGCATCAATTCCTGCACCGCCAAAAGGTTGTCTGACTATCTCAAAGTCAAAGTCTGTTTTTTTGGCTATAAATGCTAGAACTTCTAAACCAGCTTCCATGATTTCTGGTCCAATCCCATCACCTGCTAGGGCAACAATTTTCTTTGTCATGGTATTCTCCTTTAAAGACTAGGCATGTCGCGATAGGAAACATTTGGACCTATCTCTCCGGTATTCTCTTTTTGAACAAAGGTATTGGCATTGATGTAAGCAATAGTTGAAGCCTTCAACACATCGAAATCAATTCCGGCTGCGTTAAAGATGGTTTCTGTTTCTCTATTTTCAACAGTAACTAAGACTCTCGCCTGAGCATCGATTCCATCCGTCACCGCATCAATGGTGTAGGATACCAAGCGAACAGATTGATTAAAGAACTTATCAATAGCGTTAAAGATAGCTTCAACAGATCCTTGTCCAGTCGCATTAAAGTCGACTTTCTCACCGTCCAAATTAGCCAATCTGACAGTCGCTTCAATTTCATTTTCCGCATGAGTTTGAAGTTGTAAATCATCAAAGTGAAAGCCTTCTGGGTTTTCAACCATGGTTCCAGCTACTAGAGCACGAATATCCGCGTCTGTGACTTCTTGTTTCTTATCTGCAAGTGATTTGAATTTGTCAAAGAGTGGCTTGATATCCTCTTCTGTGAAGTCTAAGGCCAGTTCTCTCAGTTTTTCTACAAAGGCATGGCGACCAGATAATTTTCCAAGCGGAAGACTATTACTTTTAACACCCACCAACTCTGGGGTGATGATTTCATAGGTAAGTGGATTTTTAAGGACTCCGTCTTGGTGAATACCTGATTCATGAGAGAAGGCATTTCCACCGACAATGGCCTTATTTTTGGGAACTGGAATTCCTGAGAAGCGAGAGACCATTTCGGACGTATTAATTGTTTCGTTTAGGACGATACTTGTCTCTGCTTGGTAATAATCTTGGCGAATATTGAGAGCTACTGCTATTTCTTCTAAAGCAGCATTCCCAGCTCGTTCTCCAATACCGTTAATGGTTCCTTCGACACGTCCTGCACCATTCTTTACAGCTGCAAGGCTATTTGCTACTGCCATTCCGAGGTCATCATGACAGTGAGGAGAATAGATAATCCGACGGTCTGTTTGGACATTGTCAATCAGATATTTAAAGATACTTCCGTATTCTTCTGGAGTTGTAAAACCTACTGTATCAGGAATATTGATATAAGTCGCACCCGCATCAACCGCAGTTTGAACGACTTGTAGGAGAAAGTCCAGCTCAGTTCTAGTCGCATCTTCTGGAGAGAATTCTACTACTTCAAACTTACTTCGTGCATAGGAAACATGTTCTTTAATAGACTCCAATATCTCTTCCTTACTCTTATTGAGCTTATACTTACGATGAATTGGACTGGTAGCGATAAAGACGTGAATCTGAGGATACTTTGCATCTTTGAGTGCTTCATAACAAGCGTCAATGTCTGATTTAACAGAACGAGCTAAGCCTGTCACGGCTGTTTTTTTCATAGCCTTAGCAATTTCTTGAACAGCTGTAAATGAATCTGGACTAGCAGCTGGAAAACCAGCTTCGATTGCTGAAATTCCCCATTTCTCTATCTGTTTTGCTATAGCAACCTTTTCCTTTATTGAAAAATTGACACCTGGTGTCTGCTCACCATCTCGGAGACTGGTATCTAAAAACTCAACTACACGCATGAGAATTCTCCCTTCACATTTTCGATATAGAAAAAACATCTCGCTCGGAGTTCCAAGCGAGATGTTGATTTACTCCCGCTTGGTAAGCCAAACAGGACTAATGCTTTTGCACTAGTCCGAGTACCTCAACAACAAAGCAAATTGATTAAACTTAGCTGTTTTCATGTTTGGCTTTCTCCTTTGTTTGATGTCTTGTTTAGTATTCTAGCATAGGAAAAATCACTTGTCAAGAAAAAATCCAATATTTTCTGAAAATTTCTTCAATATAGAATATTTTGCGAATTGAAAGTATTTGAATACTCAAATATGTTTATTTATTTCTTAGAAGTCAAAAACCAACTTCTCTTAAATAATTCAAGGACCCTTTCGTCAGTTAGAGTGTCGTCGAGTGGAAGACTAATCCAATAGCGTTTATTCATATGAAAGGCTGGATAAATCCCGTTTTGTGAAAGCAAGTCAGCTACTTGGTCGTGTTTGAGGTTGACTGCTTCCACTAGCCCTTCTCTCCCCTTATCTAGCCTATCCCAAGGAATTCTCATTAAAATAGCATACCACTTCTGATTATCTTCATGGCGCAAAACCGCCGTATCAGGTGATTTCTCCCATAGATATTCCAGCTGATTGCCATAATTATCTTGAACAAGCGCCATGATTCTCTTGGTCTGTGGACAGAGAAATTCCTCTACCTCAAAACAAGCCTTTCGAATGCCATAAAGAACTTCTAAACAAGCCTCTCGAACAGTTCCAACAAAAGTACCTCTCATACTTTCCATATGAACTTGAGGATAGAGTTCGCCAGTTTCCTGATCAAAAACCTGAAAAGTTAAATCACTATCCTCAACTGTAATCTTCATAAGAAAATCACCCTGCAAGATAGTCGAACTATAGGTCCATACACCTTGTTTTTCTACAAATCCATACTCTTTAGCCTTTTTACTATTAAACTGATAGGCTTTAAAAATTTCAAACATAAGCGAAAACTGCTATCAAAAGCTAGCAGTTCCTTTCTATTTTTTAAAAGACAACCTTTGTTCCATGTAATTGTGTCACGCCCAGTTCGTCGATAAAGGTTTGACGGTTGTCCATGTCAATCCCCCCACCAGGTAAAATTTCAATTTTTCCTGCTGCGTGTTCTAAAATTCTGTGGTAGTGAGCAAAACGTTTCTCTAACGAGTCACCAGATACACCAGCTCGAGTGAGGATGCGTGTTACACCAGCCTGGCTGAGCCAATCAATGGCTTCCAACTGATCTTCATCGCTCAAATCATCGAAAGCCATATGGAAGACAATCTCCATACCTTTAGATGCAGCAATCAACTTTTCAAGGTTAGCCTTATCCAATTTCTTATCTGCTGTTAAGGAACCAAAGACAACCCCTTGGCTTCCTGCTTGAGCAGTTAGACGAATATCCTCGAGCATAATAGAAATCTCGAGGTCATTATAAACAAAGTCACCACCACGTGGACGAATCATCGTCATGATAGTCGTATCGTAGTTTGATGCAAGTTCAACAGCTGCCTTGGTTACTCCGTAGCTTGGTGTCGTTCCACCAACTGCTAAATTATCACAGAGCTCAATACGGCGAGCTCCAGCTTGCATAGCCTTTTCAAGCAAGCTTACATTTTCAGCACAAAATTCGTAAATCATTTGATACTCCTTGAAGGTTTCTTTAATATTATTATATCATATTGTTTTAAGTAACCCCTACTTTTTATCAAGGAAAATCATTACTTTTTTAGCTATTCTTTATCTGGTATTACCTTAAAGAGATAATAGGTTATAAATACTGTTAAGCAGCCTAAAGCAATTTTTACAGGTAAGAGCGGAGCAAAATAAATGGAGATTCCCATCAAAATATAAATCGATACGATAATCTTCTTCTTCCGTTCACGCGCAATAGACTTAGTTTCTCTAAAGTCAGCAACATAAGTTTGGTAGAGCTTGGTATGATAGAGCCAATCTTCAAAACGCTTAGAAGATTTAGAAAAACAGGCAATTGATAATAAGAGGAAGGGAGTTGTTGGTAATAGCGGTAAAACTACACCAACGATAGCCAAAGATAATGAAATAAAGCCAATACTGAGATAAATGATGCGCATTTCTACTCCTAGTTAAGAATAATCTTCTTCTAGTTTCGCATAAAAAGATGAAATCTGTCAAGTTTAAATTAGAAAAAGGGCTGAAGTAGGTACTTCAGCTCTCTCACTATTATTTAATCTTTTCTTCTTCGTAGTCACCATTGCTACATACAATTTGTTTGCCACCACCACGGATTTTCTTCTCCATGAGGAAGTGGCCACACTTAGGACAATCACGTCCAACCGGTTTATCCCAAGAAGTAAAGTCACATTCTGGATAACGATTGCATCCATAGAAAATGCGATTACGTTTAGTTTTGCGTTCGATGATTTCCCCTTGATGACAAGTTGGACAGGTAACACCTACTTCTTTGACAATGGCCTGTGTATGTCGACAATCTGGGAAATTACTACATGCGTAAAACTTACCGAAGCGCCCAATCTTAATCACCATCGGACTACCACAGACTTCACAGTCAAATCCAGCTGGTTCATCCTTGATTTGAATTTTTTCCATCTCTTCTTCAGCTTTTGCAACCTCTTTAGAGAATGGTTTGTAAAATTCATCAATAACTCGTTGCCACTCTTCTTTTCCGACCTCAACATCGTCCAGTTTACCTTCCATTTCAGCGGTAAACTTCACGTTAACAATGTCTGGGAAGTATTCGACAATCAGCTTGTTCACGACTTGTCCCAAATCAGTCGGTTCAAAACGTTTAGATGCAAGTCTTACATAGTAACGTTTTTGAATGGTTTCAATGGTTGGAGCATAGGTAGATGGGCGACCAACTCCGTTTTCTTCCAAAGTTTTAATCAATGTTGCTTCTGAATATCGTGCAGGAGGTTGTGTGAAATGCTGTTCAGGTTTGCTATTGACCTGTTTCACTACATCTCCTACTTTCATATTGGGTAGCATCTTATTCTTATCAGAATCGTTGTAAATGGCCAAATAACCATCAAACTTAACTTGACTACCATTAGCAGCGAATTGAACCCCATTTTGCGAAAGCTTAACAGCCATGGTATCAAAGATAGCACCAGTCATCTGACTCGCCACAAAGCGGTTC
The DNA here is from genome assembly GCF_023110115.1 of Streptococcus sp. oral taxon 431. Classification (GTDB taxonomy): domain Bacteria; phylum Bacillota; class Bacilli; order Lactobacillales; family Streptococcaceae; genus Streptococcus. The sequence goes on from NZ_JALDVP010000001.1 coordinate 374,819, forward strand.
CAGATGAGGGTATAAAGTTTAAGCTGGTCTTTATCCAAATACTTAGCAATTTTTTCAGGTGTATTGAAAACACTTGAAGGACGGATAGCTTCGTGGGCATCCTGAGCACCAGAAGCATTTTTTACCCGACTACCATGCTTAGAATAGTTACTACCAAAACGTTCATTGATGTAGTTTGCTGCTTCATTCTGGGCAACCGGACTGATACGAGTAGAATCCGTACGCATATAGGTAATCAAACCTTGAACACCTGTACCAATATTGATACCTTCATAGAGTTGTTGGGCGACCATCATGGTTTTGCGTGTACGGAAGTTGATCTTGTTAGCAGCATCCATCTGCATAGAAGACGTTGTATATGGAAGAGGAGCATTCCGCTTTCTCTCCTTTTTATCTACTTGATCAACTGTAAAATCCTTGCTTTTCAAATGAGATAAAACTTCTTTGACTTCATCATTAGTAGTCAATTTCATCTTCTTGCCATTCATTCCATAGAAAGAAGCTTGGAACTGCTTGGTTCCTTTTTTAAAGGTACCATCAATAGTCCAATACTCTTCAGGTTGGAAAGCATTGATTTCATTTTCGCGATCAATGATTAGTTTAAGCGCAACAGATTGAACACGCCCAGCTGATAAGCCTTTTTTGACCTTTTTCCATAAAATTGGAGAGATTGAATACCCCACCAAACGGTCCAAAACACGACGTGCTTGTTGGGCATCTACCAAATCCATATTAATTTTACGTGGTTCTTTAAAGGCATTTTTAACTGCATCCTTGGTAATCTCGTTGAAAACAACACGGTTGGCGTCATTCTCGTCAAGATTTAAAATATGAGCCAAATGCCAAGAAATAGCTTCTCCTTCACGGTCCGGGTCGCTTGCAAGAAAGACTTTATCGGCTTTCTTAGCTTCTTTTTTCAAATCATTGATGAGAGGACCTTTCCCACGAATATTGATATATTGCGGTTCGTAATTATTTTCCACGTCAACTGACATACTTGATTTTTTCAAATCTCGAATATGTCCTACGCTGGCTAAAACCTTATAATTACGTCCTAGATATTTTTCAATCGTTTTCGCCTTAGCAGGCGACTCTACGATTACAAGATTTTTTTTACTTGTTGATTTTTTCTTTTTGGTTGCCGTTACCACAGTATCACACCTTCTCAAAGTAATTAAACTTTATAAAGTGTAAACCATTTTTAAAAACCTGTCAAGACATAACACCCATATAATAGAAGAAAAGTTTGCTAAATGAAATCATTTCATTCATTAAAATTCAAATTCTGCTAGTATATCCTGCCCACATGTTGCTAGTTTTGCTCCTTCTTGGATTAAATGATGACAACCGTCTGAGCGTCCATCTAAAATAGAACCTGGAATCGCAAAGACATCTCTACCTTCCTCCATGGCACGCTCACAAGTGATTAAGCTACCAGATCTCATTTTAGCTTCTGCAACGATGACTCCTCGACACAATCCCGCAATAATACGATTTCTTGCAGGAAAGTGAAATTTCAAGGGTTCTTCTCCTGGACCGTACTCACTTAGTGCTAAATGATTGTCTCCAATATATTCTTGAAGGCGTTTATTGGAGCGGGGATAATAGACATCTAAACCAGTCCCAATCACTGCAATCGTTTTGCCCCCAGTTTGTAGAACAGACATATGGGCTGCTGTATCAATTCCTCTAGCAAGTCCACTCACCACAACTAATTCATTTTCCAATTCTTCAATGATTTTACGGACTGATTTGGTTCCTATTTGACTACAAGAGCGACTACCAACAACAGCAACCTTGGGTAATTTTAAGAGATTTAGATCTCCTTTATAAAAAAGCAATACAGGTGCATCATAAATTTCACTGAGTGAAATGGGATAAACATCATCCAAAATTGAAAATGATGGGAACTTTTCAAAATCTTTCTTCAGGCGTTCCATACTTTCAAAAGTCAGTTTATGATACCGCTCCATAAAAACTACTGGATTACGACACTCCGATGCTTCAGCGATTTTCTCTAAACTCAATTCCTGATCATAAATTTCTCCGTATTGAAGTACTTTCAGAACCTGCTGATTACTTAAACCTGCTTGCTTTAACTTATAAATCTCGAAATTATCAATCTTAATTTTCATGATCGACTCCTTTTTTCTCTCTCTATTTATATATTCGGAAAAAAAGAAAAAAACTTCCAACAATTTTACTTGTTAAGAAATTTTTTTAATATTTGTTATTTTAATAATCAGGTCGAAGGACTCCGGTGACAGTCGCCTTGGTCGCTTCATAGTCTCCATCAATAACAACCTTGATAATGCGTTTAGCATCCTCTTCAGGCGTAGGAACCAATGGAAGGCGGGTTGGACCAGCTTCAAATCCCATATAGTTGAGGACTGCCTTAACAGGTGCAGGACTTGGGTATGAGAAGAGAGCATTAATCTTGGGAATAAACTTACGTTGAATAGCTGCCGCTTTCTTCATATCACTCTCTTCAATCGCAGTGAACATTTCATACATTTCATCACCATTGGTATGAGAAGCAACAGAGATAACCCCGTCAGCACCAAGGTTCATAGCATGAAAAGCATCTCCATCTTCACCAGTGTAGATCAAGAATTCTTCAGGTTTGTGCTCAATCAAATAAGCCATATTGGCAAGGCTGGTACATTCCTTGACACCAATGATATTTGGATGTTCCGCTAAGCGAAGCATGGTTTCTGGTGTCAACTCAACTACTACACGACCTGGAATATTATAGATAATGATGGGTAAATCAGAGGCATCTGCAATAGCTTTAAAGTGTTGATACATTCCTTCTTGAGAAGGTTTATTGTAGTAAGGAACAATTGCGAGACCAGCCGCAAAACCTCCAAATTCTGCCACTTCTTTGACGAACTCAATAGAGTCGCGTGTATCATTAGTACCAACACCAGCTATTAAAGGAACACGGCCATTAACAACTTTCTGAACTGCTGCAAACAACTGCAGCTCCTCATCGTGAGTAAGAGTCGGACTCTCAGCAGTCGTCCCCGCCAAGAGAATTCCGTCTGTGTGATGTGCCAACAAATGCTCAATCAAGGCTGGAATAGCATCAAAGTTAATGGAACCATCCTCATGGAAAGGGGTAATAAAAGCAGTGATAATTTTACAATCTTTTAAATCTTGATAAGACATAGAAAAAACCTTTCTCTATATAAGAAAGAGGCTGGGGCATACTTGCCTTTGCCTCCTGTTCTGTTCGTAAAATAAGTAGATTCGCTTTCTAGCGAAGGAGAAATCAAACTCTTCGAGTTACTGATTTCTGTTTCATAACGCAGTGGTTGATTGGAACTACTCATGTTTGCAACATTCGTACTTACTAATCAACTGTGCGGGGGCAAAACTACGAAATCAAACTCTTCGAGTTACTGATTTCTGTTTCATAACGCAGTGGTTGATTGG
>NZ_JALDVP010000001.1:378356-533109 GCF_023110115.1 Streptococcus sp. oral taxon 431
ACTGTGCGGGGGCAAAACTACGAAATCAAACTCTTCGAGTTACTGATTTCTGTTTTGCTCCCTATTTCAATTCAAATTTTAATTCTGTAGTTGGACGAACCAAACCACGTTCATGAAGGGTCTCTGCAATTTGAACTGAGTTCCAAGCAGCACCCTTGAGAAGGTTATCAGAAACCACCCACATGTGGATCCCTTTTTCAGCATCCAAGTCTTTACGGATACGTCCGACAAAGGTATCGCGAGAACCAACCGCATTGATAGCTTGAGGATAGATTTGATGAGCCACATCGTCTTCAAGAACTGCACCTGGAAAGGCAGCAATCGCAGCTTTGACTTCATCGATTGGAGCCACTTCTTTTGTTTCAATGTAAACAGACTCAGAATGAGCTGACAAGACAGGAATACGCACACATGTTGCTGAAACGGCAATGCTATCGTCTTCCATGATTTTCTTAGTTTCCTTTGTCATCTTCATTTCTTCATAAGTATAGTCATTATCAGTGAAGACGTCAATTTGAGGAAGGGCATTAAAAGCAATTGGATAGTGTTTCTTATCGCCACCTGATGGCAAGATTTCCGCATGCAAATCACGTGGATTTACACCATCATTCAATACTTCACGAAGCTCACGTTGAGTTTCAAGAATGGCTCCCATACCAGCACCGGAAACTGCTTGATAGGTTGAAACGATAATACGATCTAAGCCCCATTTTTGACGAATTGGTTCAAGAGCAACCATCATTTGAATAGTTGAACAGTTAGGACATGCAATAATCCCGTTATGAGCATCAAGAGCATGGGCGTTTACTTCAGGAACGACCAATGGCACATCTGGATTTTGACGGAAATAAGAAGTGTTATCTACTACTACTGCCCCTGCTTTAACAGCATAAGGTGCGTATTTTGCAGAAGTTGAACCACCAGCTGAGAAAAGAGCAATATCAACTCCTTCAAAAGCTTCTTCTGTTGTATCTTCAATAGTCACATCTTGGCCCTTGAATTGCAAGACCTTTCCTGCAGAACGTGCAGACGCAAGGTAGCGAATCTTATCGATTGGAAGATTTGATTCTTCCAACATTTTAATCATTTGAGCACCAACGGCACCTGTAGCACCGACAACAGCAACTGTATATCCCATAACAAACCTCTTTTGGAATTTTCTAAAAATTTCTATAATAGAAACATTATACTACTTTTTAGAAAAATTGAAAAGTCTTTACCTTATCTATTTTCTGAAATTGACAAGAAAAAAGGTCGCTAACATTAGCGAACCTTTTTCTAAAAATTTACAAATTAATATCTTTGTTTATACGGTTTATTAAATGCAGATAAAACATCTGACGGAGTGTCTGAATAAGATTTGATTTCTTTTAAATCTCCCTTTACGATAATCCGTTCGGTTGCATCATAGTCCACACAAGTGACCAAGGTAATTTCATTGATACCTTCACGATCATCAATTTCATCAACTCGATCTGGGGTTACGTGTTTCACATCCCGAATTTCGTAGGTATAAACTTTATCCTTATCAGTCAGATAAATTTTCATTCCTTCTTTGGCATTAACCAAAGGAGAAAATAGCATTTGGCTAGCATTCTCAGCTGTAAAGATATGGTGACTAGCTAGAGAATAATTTCCTTCACCCATTTTTTGATTTGGTTTCATGGTTCCTGCTCCGTAGAACAAGTTTACATTGTCCAAACCTTTAAAGATTGGTAAGTTGATTTCTACTTCAGGAACTGCAATTCCACCTATAACAGGTAACTGTTGTGCATCCCATTGGGATGATAAAACCGCCTCCGAAGAAATAGCCTTCACGGAATTAAAATCAAAATTTCCTTCTGCACCATTGTTCTCTTCTAGCTTCTCTTTTGAGACTTGACTAACTTGATACTTGTTAGTATTCCAAACCATAAAGATATTACGAATCTTTGAGTTAAAAATCAAGGCTAGAGACAAAAGGATTAGAAAGCCAGCTAAAATATTAATCAGCAGATTCTTACGTTTATTTTTTTTACTCTTAGTTCTTTTTTGAGACATTATTCTTCACTTTCTGTTTCGTTGTCTGCCCCAACTTCTTCTTTCTCAGCTGCCGCAACTGTTGTAAAGGTTACAATCTTAGCGTTCTCATCTAAACGCATAACCTTAACTCCCATGGTTGAACGTCCAGTTTGAGAAATATTGGCAACATTTGTACGAATCATGACACCAGTATCTGTGATAACCATCAAATCTTCGTCACCTTTTACTGTTAGAAGACCAGCAAGATGACCATTCTTATCTGTAATATTGGCGGTCTTCATACCTTTACCAGCACGACCTTTAGTTGGATATTCAGTGGCAACTGTACGCTTACCGTATCCTTTTTCGGTGATAATGAGGACCTCATCTTGGTCAGTGATTACTCTAGCTCCAACTACAGAATCGCCTTCACGAAGATTTACTCCTTTAACACCAGTTGCACTACGACTCATGCTACGAACGGATGACTGGTTGAAACGAACTGCATAACCCAATTTAGTACCGATAATGATATCAGTATCTTCTTGAGTAAGAAGAACATTAATCAATTCGTCCTCATCTTTCAAATTCAAGGCTTTTAGACCATTTTGACGAATGTTGGCAAATTCTTTAACGCTAGTTCTCTTAACAATACCTGCTCGAGTCGTAAAGAAGATGTATGCATCATCACTACGTTCTGATTCGACATTAATGATAGTTTGGATGCTTTCTCCCTCATCCAGTTTCAAGAGGTTAACTACAGGCAATCCCTTGGCTGTACGACCGTATTCTGGGATTTCATAACCTTTCAAACGATAGACACGGCCTTTGTTGGTAAAGAAGAGCAAGTGATCATGGGTACTAGTAGAAACCAACTCACGGACAAAGTCATCATCCTTGACTCCTGTTCCCTGTACGCCACGTCCACCACGTTTTTGGGCAGTAAACTCGTCTTGGTCCAAACGTTTGATATAACCTTTATTTGATAGAGTAATCAAAACATCTGTCTCTTCAATCAAATCTTCATCTTCGAGGGTCAAGACTTCACCGACCATCAACTCTGTACGACGTTTATCAGCAAATTTGCGCTTCACTTCATCAAGTTCTTCTTTAATAATTTGCGCAACACGTTCTGGTTTTGCAAGAATATCTGCTAAGTCGGCAATCAAAGCAATCAACTCATCATATTCAGATTGAATCTTATCACGCTCCAAGCCAGTCAAACGACGGAGACGCATGTCTAGGATTGCTTGGCTTTGACGTTCAGATAGCTTGAACTTGCTCATCAATTCCGCTTGAGCTTCTTGGTCAGTTTCGCTGGCACGGATGATACGAATGACTTCATCAATATGATCCAGAGCAATTAGCAAACCTTCCAAGATATGCGCGCGTGCCTCAGCTTTTTCTTTATCAAATTGAGTGCGACGAGTCACAACTTCTTTTTGGTGCTCAATGTATGCATCTAAGATTTGGCGAAGCGATAAAATCTTTGGAACACCATTTTGGATCGCAAGCATGTTAAAACCAAAGCTAGTCTGCATCTGAGTCATCTTGAATAAGTTGTTCAAAATAACATTAGCTGATGCGTCGCGTCTAACTTCAATAACAAAGCGAACACCTTCACGGTTAGATTCATCACGAACAGCTGTAATTCCATCGATACGTTTTTCCTGAACTAAGCGCACAATATGCTCATGAACTTTTGTCTTATTAACCATATACGGGAATTCAGTAACAACGATACGTTCGCGACCTGTTTTAGTTTCTTCAATTTCCGTACGAGAACGAAGAACAATAGATCCCTTACCAGTCTCATACGCCTTGTGAATACCTGATTTACCCATAACTAGGGCACCAGTTGGGAAGTCTGGACCAGGCAAAACTTCCATCAAATCTTTGGTTGTAACTTCAGGATTATCCATGACGAGTTTAACAGCATCAATAGTTTCACCCAAATTATGAGGTGGGATATTGGTCGCCATACCAACGGCAATACCTGTGGCACCATTGACCAAAAGATTTGGGAAACGAGCTGGTAAAACAACAGGTTCTCGCTCGTTGGCATCATAGTTATCAACAAAATCAACGGTATTTTTATTGATATCGCGAAGCATTTCAAGAGCAATCTTGCTCATACGTGCTTCGGTATAACGTTGCGCGGCAGCACCATCACCGTCCATAGAACCAAAGTTACCGTGTCCATCTACAAGCATGTAACGGTAGCTCCACCACTGAGCCATACGAACCATAGCTTCATAGATAGATGAGTCCCCGTGTGGGTGGTATTTACCCATTACGTCCCCTGTAATACGGGCAGATTTCTTATGAGGTTTATCAGGCGTAACTCCTAATTCGTTCATTCCGTACAAAATACGACGATGAACAGGTTTCAACCCATCACGAACATCAGGAAGAGCACGCGATACGATTACACTCATGGCGTAGTCGATAAAGCTAGTCTTCATCTCCTTGGTCAGATTGACATTCACTAAATTTTTATCTTGCATTAACAAATGCCTCATTTCACTATTAGTAACTAGATATATTATACCATAGTTTGGACTATTTTACAGTTTAACAACACGTGTAAAACGTTTACATATTTATCCCGAAGGTATATCCGTGACAAAGCTTAGCAAAAGTGATAGAATGAAATCAAATGGGGTTCCCCCTGAATAAAATAAAGGAGATGTTTAGACAAATGACAGCAACTAAACAACACAAAAAAGTTATCCTCGTCGGTGACGGTGCCGTAGGTTCATCTTACGCTTTTGCCCTCGTAACACAAGGAATTGCACAAGAACTTGGTATCATTGAAATTCCTCAATTGTTTGAAAAAGCAGTTGGTGATGCTGAAGACCTTAGCCACGCGCTAGCTTTTACTTCACCTAAAAAAATCTATGCAGCTAAGTACGAAGACTGTGCGGATGCAGACCTTGTAGTTATCACTGCTGGTGCTCCACAAAAACCAGGTGAAACTCGTCTTGATCTTGTTGGTAAAAACCTTGCTATCAACAAATCAATCGTTGAACAAGTTGTTGCATCTGGATTTGACGGTATCTTCCTTGTTGCTGCTAACCCAGTTGACATTTTAACTTACTCAACTTGGAAATTCTCAGGATTCCCTAAAGAACGTGTTATCGGTTCAGGTACTTCACTTGACTCAGCTCGTTTCCGTCAAGCACTTGCTGAAACTATCGGTGTTGATGCTCGTTCAGTTCACGCCTACATCATGGGTGAGCACGGTGACTCAGAATTTGCCGTTTGGTCACACGCTAACGTTGCCGGTGTTAAATTGGAACAATGGTTACAAGCTAACCGTGACTTGAATGAAGCAGATCTTGTTGAACTCTTCATCTCAGTTCGTGACGCTGCTTACTCAATCATCAACAAAAAAGGTGCTACTTACTACGGTATCGCGGTTGCCCTAGCTCGTATTACAAAAGCTATCCTTGATGATGAAAATGCGGTTCTTCCACTTTCAGTCTTCCAAGAAGGACAATACGGAGTTGAAAACGTCTTTATCGGTCAACCAGCTATCGTTGGTGCGCATGGTATCGTTCGCCCAGTTAACATCCCATTGAACGACGCTGAAACTCAAAAAATGCAACTTTCTGCTCGTGAATTGCAAGAAATTATTGACGAAGCATGGAAAAACCCAGAATTCCAAGCTGCTTCTAAAAACTAATTCAATTAAATTTTTAAAAAAAGAAATGTCTAGACAAAACAGTCTAGACATTTTTTTATAACGTTAATCCATTTGTGCAAACGCCGCTTCTGCATCTGCATTACTAATTGCACCTATTTGGATTTTGGCAATTTTACCATTTGAATCAATTAGAAATTCTGTTGGAATGCTTCGAATCTGATAGGCTTGGAAGGTTGTCGCCTTGGTGTCATATAGGACAGGTATATCCTTATAGCCCTGCTCCTCAAACCATTTTGGAAATTGGTCTATGGTTTTTTCACCTTGAAGGCCTGGTGCAATAACAGATAATATTTCAAAATCACGATCTTCTTTTGCAGCAAGTTCCATTAGTTCTGGCATACTTTTTTTACATGGTCCGCACCAAGAAGCCCAGAATTTTAGATAAACTTTTTTACCTTTAAAATCAGATAGTTTGACTTCTTTTCCATCCATCGATTGGAGCGTAAAATCAGGTGCTTCTGCTCCTACAGCTATTTGCTTAACCGTTGCTTGTTGCTGTGCTTGAGTCGTTTGATTTTCTTGACTTGATTTTCCCTCTTCCTTGCCACAAGCAATCAAAAGAAAGATAGATAAGAAACTAAGTCCAAAATAGATTGTTTTTTTCATAGATTACTCCTTTTTATCCTAATATTCCGGATAAGACATTTAACTGTCCCAACATTAATAAAATTCCCATGAAAATAATTAGCAAACCACCAATTCTTTTCAGTAAGAGTAGGTGAGATTTAATTCTACTAAAATAAGGCATGATGAGACCTGATGCCAAAGCCAACACTAAAAATGGAAGCGCCATTCCAAGTGTATAAATTAGGGTTAATAAGGCCCCTTGAAGAGCTCCATTTCCTCCTGAAGCAGCTAATGCTAAAACTGAACTTAAAACTGGACCAATACATGGAGTCCAACCAAAGCTGAAGCTGATACCTAATAGAAAGGCTGATAGATATTTACTAGACTGTTTTTGATCAAATGTTACTGTTTTTTGGAACTCTAATTTTCGTAAATGAAGGATTTCCATCTGATGTAAGCCTAGTATGATAATAATACCACCCATAACATAACGAAACCAATCAGCATAGAGTAAATTGCCGAGAAATCCTGCTCCAAACCCTAGAATAAAGAAAATCAGAGAGATACCTGCGATAAAACAGAATGTCCGAATTAATCCTGACCAGGCAACATCTTTACCTAAAAACCGAAATGTCTTTGACTGCTCTTGATCATCTAACAAAACACCTGCATAGACTGGTAACAAGGGAAATATGCAGGGTGAGAAAAACGATAAAACCCCAGCTAAAAATACAGAGATAAAAAATATAATACTTTCCAATTAAGAACCTTCTTTCATATAGTCATCTTTTATTTTACTATAAAAGAAAACGTTTGTAAGATATCTGCTACGCAAATTTGATTTCAACTTTAACGAATAAAAAAAGGAGCTTAGCTCCCTTTTTATTAATAAGTTCCTTCTTCACCTTGACTTGTCAAGATTACAGGTCCATCCTTGGTAATAACAAACTGGTGTTCATACTGACATGATAGACCACCGTCTATAGTTTTGTGCGCCCAGCCTGTTTTCATGTCTGTATCGATTTCCCAATCACCTGTATTGATCATAGGTTCGATTGTCAAAACCATACCTTCACGAAGACGAAGACCACGACCAGCTACACCATAGTTAGGAACCATTGGTTCTTCATGCATGGTTGGTCCAACACCGTGTCCTACAAGATCACGGACAACACCGTAACCACGACTTTCAGCATATTCTTGAATCGCTGCACCAATATCACCAATTCGGTTACCAACAACAGCTTTTTCAATACCGATGTACATAGCTTCCTTGGTCACGTCCATCAAGTTTTTAACTTCTTCTGATGGTTTACCAACTGCGTATGCCCAACAAGAATCAGCCAAGCCACCCGTAAAGTTTTGAGTATATTTTTTCATCTGCTCAACGTTGTTAAAATTGAGTTTAGAAACATTGAGGTCAGACTTCGCGATTGGCCCACCAAGAACCATATCAACCTTGAGCAAATCGCCTTCTTTCAAAATATAGTGGCGTGGAAAAGCGTGTGCTACTTCGTCATTGAGCGAACAGCAGGTTGCATATGGATAGTCCATCATTGCCCCATCAACACCAATCTGTAGTGGAAGGAAATTCTCTTCTTTACAACGACGGCGAACATACTCTTCTACTTCCCACATATCAACACCTGGCTTGATGATATCACGCAAGCCAATGTGAATGCTTGCAAGAAAATCACCGGCCTTATCCATAGCTTCGATTTCTCTAGCTGATTTTAATGTAATCATGTTTACTCCTAGATTCTAATTAATTTTTACAGTAACATTTGCTTTTGATACAATTTGATGATTGAGATAGATGTCATAATCAATAATAGCCGATCGTCTCGTATGATGAATTATTCTAGCTTGAATCCGTAGAATATCATCAATTTGAACAGCCTGTAAGAAGTAAATCAACATCTGTTCAATAATGAGGTTACGCCCGCTATTAACGACCAAGTCTTGCGTCATATGAGTCAAGATTTCTGAAAGAACACCATTAGCCAGAACACCATTTTTTTCTAACATAAAGGGTTCGACTGTTATAACAACTTCATCATGATGATAAGACAACTTCTGTCCAATCTGTTCTGAAAAGGTTGGTAAAGTTGAGACCTGAGAACGACTCATTTTTTCCATGACATCACGTCTAGTAATGACACCAAGTAAGGTTTGATTGCTCCGTACAACAGGTACCATTTCAAAATCTTCAGCAATCATTCTCTGGCTCACGTTAGCAATATTTGTGGCTAAACCGGTCATGTAGACAGTTCTTGTCATGACCTTATCAATGGTAGTCCCTGGTGATTTATCTCCAGCATCACGCATGGTCACGACACCCACAACAACCTTATGCTGATTGATAACAGGGAAGCGACTACTTCTATTCTTACGAACTAAATCTAAATAATCTTTTACAGTATCCGTTTCTTGTAAAAAACCATATTCATGACAAGTGCGATAGATTTTTTCAACCGTTAAAATATCTGTCTTTATTTGTACATTTGACAAAGCTCGGTTAATCATGGTTGCAATGGTAAATGTATCATGTTTACTGCGTAACACTGGGATATTTTTCTTATTAGCAGCATCCAAAACATCTTTATGAACTTCAAATCCACCTGTTACCAAGACAGCATTTTCATTTTCAAGTGCCAATAATTGGATTCGTGTTCTGTCACCGACAATAAGTAGACCGCCATCATGAAGATAAGAAAGAATATTCTTTTCTGTCATGGCTCCAATGGAGAATTTACTAAATTCTCTCTCCAAACCAGCTTGGCCAGCTAAAACTTCTGAACCAGTGACTTCTGCAATTTCTGCAAAGGTTAATCTCTCAATGGCAACTTTTTTGGACTTGACACGGACAGTTCCACTTCGAGGACGTGTTTCAACCAATCCTCTATTTTCAGCTTCTTTGATAGCACGATAAGCTGTACCATCACTCACTCCCAGCCTATTTGAAATACTTCGAACACTGACCCGTTTTCCGACTGGTAATTCTTCTAAATAAGCTAAAATTTCTTGGTGTTTACTCATTTAGCTCTCCTTTTGTATAGCGAAATTCTAGATAATCCCGCATCTTACGAGTATAGCGGTCACTACCCTTGAAACGACGATATAAAACGAAGCCTGATTTTTGTGCAACCTTTTGACTGGCACTATTTTCTAAATGCGTCACAATAGAAAGTTGTTTTAATTCAAACTGATTCATAGACAAATCGCGTAATTTGGTAACTGCTTCCGTCATATATCCCTGAGACCAATAGTCTTTCCTTAAAAAATAGCCAATTTCTGCTTCTTTACGGATTTCATCCAGCTTTTCAAACTTGATGGCTCCAATCATCTTCTGTTCTTTCTTATCACAAATCGCCCAAATTCCCAAAGGTGATTTCATAAAGTAGTTAGCAAGAGCATATTGACTTTCCTCAATGCTGGCTTGCGTAGGAAAAATAAATTGGAGATTTTCAGGGTCTGATGCTAGAGCATGAAAGTCATCTACATCCGTAAAAAAGAATGGACGGAAATACAAACGTTCCGTCTCATAGAAAGAATACATTGCTAATTTTGTCCAGATATTCATTGTGTTCCTCAAAATGGCTAATCTTCGATTAGCTCAATATCTGCTCCAAGGTTACGTAATTTTTCAATAATATTTGAGTAGCCTCTTAAAATGAACTCTACACTAGTAATTTCTGTTCTACCTTCAGCCATTAATCCGGCAATAATCAAGGCAGCTCCTGCACGTAAGTCAGTCGCTCTTACACTTGCACCGTGTAAAGGATTGCCACCCTTGTAGAAAATATGGTCATTCGTTGTAGAAATATCTGCATTCATTTTGGCTAATTCGAAGACATGGTTCACACGTTTTTCATAAATGGTATCAATCAGTGTTCCTCGTCCTTCTGCTTTCAACAAAAGAGGAGTAATCGGTTGTTGAAGGTCTGTAGCAAATCCTGGATATGGAGCTGTTTTGATATTTACAGCCTTAAGATTTGTTTGTTCTTCAACGTAGATACTGTCTTCAGAAACCGTCATATGAACACCCATTTCTTCAAGTTTTGCAATAAAACCTTCTAAGTGTTCATAAAGTACATTGTTAATACGAATTCCTTGTCCCACAGCAGCAGCCATTGCAATATAGGTCCCTGCTTCAATACGGTCAGGAATTACTTGATGGCGTGTGCCGTGTAGAGATTCAACACCATCGATAGTAATCATATCTGTACCTGCACCACGAATATGAGCTCCCATATTATTTAACAAAGTAGCTACATCAATGATTTCAGGCTCTCTAGCCGCGTTTTCAATGACTGTACGTCCTTGAGCTTTAACCGCTGCAAGCATTGTGTTAATAGTTGCTCCGACACTAACAGTATCCATATAAATATGAGCGCCTTGTAATCTAGAGCCGTTTGTTGAGAGATTCATATTGTCTCCCTCATAGGTTGTCTTAGCACCCATAGCTTCGAAGGCTTTTAAATGCAAGTCAATCGGACGAGGTCCCAAGTCACATCCACCAGGTAAACCTACTGTTGCTTCACCGAAACGTCCAAGAAGACTACCGTAGAAATAATAGGATGCACGAAGACTGTTGATTTTACCATATGGCATTGGTTTGTTTTGAACACCACGAGGATCAATCTCTAAAACATCATCATAGCGTTTTACACTAGCACCCATAATTTCCATGATATCAACCAAACTAGCAACATCAGAGATGTCTGGAACACAGTCCAAAATAACTACATCATCTGACAAAATAATAGCTGGAATCAGAGCTACCACACTATTTTTCGCTCCGCTAATGGTTATCTCACCCTTTAATGGGCGTCCACCGTTAATGACAATTTTTTTCATTATTTTTTATATACTCTTTCACTATTTATTCATAAGGTCTCACCCTATATTATACCATATTTCTTTCTTATTATCTATCATAATAAATCAAATAAGTTCCTTAAGATTTTATTGATTCAGAATAGTTTTTGAAGTAAACTTAAAAAATAACTGATACTAATATTGTACAAGAAAAAAAGCTTTCCAAAAATCTTGGAAAGCCTTATTTAATGTTTATTTTGCGATTGGGTAAACAGAAACTTGTTTCTTATCGCGACCTTTACGTTCGAAACGTACTACGCCTTCAACTTTAGCGAACAAAGTATCGTCTCCACCACGTCCAACGTTTACACCTGGATAGATGTGTGTACCACGTTGACGGTAAAGGATTGATCCACCAGTTACAGTTTGTCCGTCAGCTGCTTTAGCTCCAAGACGTTTAGCTTGTGAATCGCGTCCATTTGATGTAGAACCTCCACCTTTTTTGTGGGCGAAAAGTTGCAAGTTGTTAAGAGTCATTTTTAACATAATGTTTTCCTCCGTGTTAGTTTTCTGTGATAACTCTGGTTTGGACGAACTCAGAAGAGTTCTCCGATAAGTTTGCCATACCTAAGAAAAATGATTCAAAGAATAATTGTGTCATTTCTCTCTGGTGAGAAGGAAGATCTTTTGGAATTTCAACCATCAGATAGCCACCTTCATCTTCGTTTAATTCTAAGATTGGTTCATAGCCTGCAAATTTCTCAATGGAATTGATAAAGTTAATGGCAAGCGTAGAAACCGATGCACACACGACATCTAGGCCGTATTCGCCACTCTCGGCATGTCCAGTAATCTCCGCACTCCTCAGCTCGCCATCTTCGGCTCTCTCAAAGACTGCTTGTATCATGTGTTCTCCTTAAAATTAAGCGTTGATTGCGTTGATGACAACTTTAGTGTATGGTTGACGGTGACCTTGTTTGCGGTGGCTACCTTTTTTAGGTTTGTACTTGTAAGTAACAACTTTCTTTTGTTTTCCTTGTTTTTCAACAGTTCCAACTACAGTAGCTCCAGCAACAAGTGGAGTTCCGACAACAGTGTTTTCACCACCAACAAGAACAACTTCGTTAAAAGTAACTTCTTGACCAGCTTCAACGTTCAATTTTTCAACGTAAACTGCTTGACCAACTTCAACTTTAACTTGTTTTCCGCCAGTTTTGATAATTGCGTATGTGCTCATTATGCACCTCCTATGATTTTTTGGGGTTTCCCCTAATTTTTGTGAAGACTCGCCTAGCATCGTGGGACGAACCACTTAAACTTGATGAATCAAGCAACGATGTTCGTGCGGTTGCACAGGACTGTGCATAGTCAACTCTACAAGTATAGCATGATTCCAAATTTTTGACAAGTATTTTCACTCAAAATTCAGCCTTTTATTAGACTTTTTTCGCAAAGAAGATAAAACCATACTTAGATAAAAAATACTCATCATGATAGGGACACCTAAAATTGTTTTTTCGTTAAAGATAATCGTTAAGTAAGCTGAAAATACTACTCCTAGAATGAAACTAACAAGTAGGCTCACAAAAATCAATCCTTCCATCAAAAAGGCTGTATGCTTGGTCCGGACATATTCGCCAAAAGCTAACATGGTGCGTTTGATATTTCCCGTCATAAAGGCATTATTATAAGCAATTCCAGAAACCTCTCCAAAAGCTGTTGTGACGAGACCCATACAAAAAGCTAGAGGAGGAATAATAAACATGTTATCAACACTCGATGGAATAAAGCCGATTATCAATGATAAAATAGCTAATGGAACAAGTGATAGAATGGGTTTTTTAATAATGCGAAGTTTTTCTTTGTAAATCGTAAGCAAAAAAACGCCTAACATGAAAGATAAAAGTGTCAATATCTTTATTTCAGCATCAGCCAAATTTCTCTGAACGATTCCGACTGATAGAAATACCACATTCCCAGTTTGCCCAGCGACTAAGGTATTCCCTCTTACAATAAATGTATAGGCATCGACATAGCCTGCACAAAAAGTCAAAAAAAGCGCCAATCTTTTTGAATGACGAGAAATTTTTCTCATAGGTAATAATCTCATACTAAACTCCTAAACTTACTGTAACTATTGTACCATTTTTTCTAGAAATTTCGAAGTATCAAAGCAAAAGAATTATCTTAACTTAACTAGTTGACTCTTTCTATGTTATAATGAAATCAATCATTACTTGTGGAAAAGGAGTAACTATGCTAAAACTTGGTATCATAGGAACTAGTTCAATCAGCCATCATTTTCTAGAGGCTGCCCATACTAGCGGGAAATTTCAACTGGGTGCAGTCTATTCTAGAAAAATAGAAACTGCAGAAAAGTTTGTTGAACAGTATCAAGGCGTTAAGCTATTTGATCAGCTAAATGATTTCTTTAATGATTCATTCGATGTGGTATACATTGCTAGTCCGAACTCATTGCATTATAGTCAGGCAAAGATGGCTTTATCTGCTGGAAAACATGTTATCCTTGAAAAACCAGCGGTGACTCAACCACAAGAATGGCAGGAATTAGTTCAAACGGCTAAAGATAATAAATGTTTTATCTTTGAAGCAGCAAGAAACTACCACGAAGATGCTTTTACTACAATCAAAGACTTTCTTGCGAACAAACAAATTCTTGGTGCAGACTTTAACTATGCCAAATATTCTTCTAAGATGCCTAACCTACTTGCTGGCAATACTCCTAATGTTTTCTCAGACCGTTTTGCAGGTGGTGCACTTATGGATCTTGGTATTTATCCTATCTATGCTGCTGTTCGCTTATTTGGAAAACCGACTCATGCAACCTATCAAGCTCAGAAACTAGATAATAGCATTGATTTAAATGGGGATGGTATTCTCTCATATCCTGACTATCAAGTACACATCAAAGCAGGAAAGAATATCACATCTAATCTTCCTTGTGAGATTTATACTGCTGATGGAACCTTGACACTTAATACAATCGAGCATGTCCAATCAGCTACTTTTACAGACCATCAAGGAAATGATGTTCAACTTCCTATCCAGCAGGCTCCTCACACCATGACTGAGGAAGTTTCTGCTTTCGCACATATGATCAAGCAAGCAGACCTGACTCTCTACCAATCTTGGATTGATGATGCGACACACGTCCACAACCTACTTTACACCATGCGCCAGAATGCTGGCATTAGATTTGAGGCAGAAAAATGAAAACCAAACTACCTACCGAATGGCTTGAACTCCTTGACCAACTCGGTTTCCAAGAATTCACCCCCATTCAAACTCAACTTTTTGAACCGATAACAGAAGGTGAAAACCTACTTGGAGTCAGTCCAACTGGTACAGGGAAGACTTTAGCCTATCTTCTACCTAGCCTTCTCAAACTGCAAAAGAAAAAAGCCCAACAATTATTGATTTTAGCACCTAATACTGAGCTTGCTGGACAAATTTTTGAAGTCACTAAAACCTGGGGTGAGGCTATCGGATTAACAGCTCAGCTATTTCTATCCGGTTCGAGCCAGAAACGCCAAATTGAACGACTTAAAAAAGGACCAGAAATTCTGATTGGAACACCTGGTCGTATCTTTGAACTCATTAAATTGAAAAAAATCAAGATGATGAATGTGGAAACAATCATTCTTGATGAATTCGACCAGCTCCTTGATGATTCTCAAATTCATTTTGTCGAGAAGATTACCCACTACGCTCCTCGTGACCATCAACTTATTTACATGAGTGCCACTACCAAATTTGACCAAGATAAGATTGCACCTAACACACGCGTCATTGATCTATCAGACCAAAAATTAGACAATATTCAACATTTCTACATGCAAGTAGACCAACGTCACAGAGTAGATATGCTTCGTAAACTAGCACAGGTTGAAGATTTCCGTGGTCTTGTCTTCTTTAATAGCTTGTCAGACCTTGGAAGCGCCGAGGAAAAATTACAATATCGTGATGTTTTAGCAGTTTCGCTAGCTAGCGATGTCAACGTTAAACTTAGAAAAGTTATTCTAGAAAAATTCAAAGATAATCAACTGACACTACTTCTTGCCACAGACCTTCTCGCTCGTGGTATCGACATTGATAGCCTGGAATGCGTGATTAACTTTGACGTCCCTAGAGACAAGGAAACTTACACTCACCGTGCAGGTCGTACAGGACGCATGGGTAAAGAAGGCTATGTCATCACTCTTGTGACACATCCAGAAGAGCTTAAAAAACTGAAGAAATTTGCAAGTGTACGTGAAATCGTCCTGAAAAATCAGGAACTGTATATTAAATAAGGTTGGCCTGAGCCAACCTTATTTGATATTTAGCAATTTACTTTTTTTATTCTATAAACTTTATATTGGATTTATTATGAACTTTTTTCTATATTTATTGAGTGAAGCGAGTATTTTACCTGACTTTTCGCAGTAATAAAAACACCAGAAAAGTCATTCAGGTGTTCGGAAACTTTGAGACATAAGGCTCAAAGTTTAGGTATGGAATTTCATGGATTGCTGAAATCATCCACTGGATAATTTCACCTACCGTCCGTTATTACTAAAGAAAAGTCAAAAAGATTTATCATAAATAAGGTTGGCAATTGCCAACCTTTTTCTTATCCCCAAGTAATTTCTAAACGGTAGTTGGCAAATGGAACTCCTTCTTTGTTTTGTAATTGATAGGATAGTTCAATCTTCTCTTCACCAACTTCGTAGTGGCTTGTTTGGATGATAAACTCCTGCAGACCCATAGGTGTCGGAATATAGGCTAAACTATCAGAATCCTTGAGAAAACGCATGATGGTCTTGGGACTTGAGAAACGTGACATGACCAGTTCCTCCCCATTAAATTTCAAAACTACTTTTTCTTGATCTTCATTGTAAAAAAGGAGATAGGAAAAATCGCCCTTTTCCCGTAATTCAACATCATAAAGTTGGTCGATTACTTCCAATTGGTCATCGAACTTGATGGTATTTCTCATTCTAATCTTCACAACTATTCCTCTTTCTTCTCACTTATCCCTACTATTTTACCAAAAAGGCAAGGAATTTGCTATAATGGTCTTATGAATGAAAAAGTATTTCGTGACCCAGTTCACAACTATATCCACGTTAATAATCAAGTCATTTATGACCTGATCAATACCAAAGAATTTCAGCGGCTTCGTCGCATCAAACAGCTTGGAACATCTAGCTATACTTTCCACGGTGGAGAGCATAGCCGTTTTTCTCACTGTTTGGGTGTCTATGAAATTGCTAGGCAAATTACGGAAATTTTTGAGGAGAAATATCCTGAGGAATGGGATTCTAACGAGTCACTATTAACCATGACTGCGGCTCTTCTACATGATCTCGGACACGGTGCCTACTCTCATACTTTTGAAAATCTCTTTGACACCGACCACGAGGCCATTACCCAGGAAATTATCCAAAGCCCTGATACAGAGATTCATCAGGTTCTTTTGCAGGTTGCACCGGACTTTCCAAAAAAAGTAGCCAGCGTTATCGATCACACTTATCCAAACAAACAAGTGGTTCAGCTCATTTCTAGTCAGATTGATGCAGACCGTATGGACTATCTCCTTCGCGACTCCTACTTCACCGGTGCTTTTTATGGCCAGTTCGATCTGACACGTATTCTTCGTGTCATTCGTCCTGTTGAAAATGGCATTGCCTTTCAGCGTAATGGGATGCATGCCATCGAGGACTATGTACTCAGTCGTTACCAGATGTATATGCAGGTTTATTTCCACCCAGCCACACGCGCCATGGAAGTCCTTCTGCAAAATCTTTTGAAACGTGCCAAGGAGCTCTATCCTGAAAATAAGGACTTCTTTGCCCTTACGTCCCCACATCTACTGCCATTTTTTGAGAAAAACGTTAGCTTGTCTGACTATCTTGCACTTGACGACGGGGTTATGAATACCTATTTCCAACTCTGGATGACTAGTACAGATAAAATTCTAGCTGATCTTTCGCAACGTTTTATCAACCGTAAGGTCTTTAAATCTATTACTTTTTCTGAGGACGACCAAGACCAGCTTGAAATCATGCGGAATTTCGTAGAAGAAATTGGTTTTGACCCCAACTATTACACAGCTATTCATAAGAATTTTGACCTTCCTTACGATATTTATCGACCAGAGTCTGAAAATCCAAGAACTCAAATCGAGATTGTCCAAAAGAATGGTGAGCTGGCAGAACTTTCTAGCCTATCTCCTATCGTTCAATCTCTTGCAGGAAGCCGTCATGGTGACAACCGCTTCTACTTCCCTAAAGAAATGCTTAAACAAAACAGTATTTTCACGAATATCATTCAACAATTTTCACATTTGATTGAGAATGATCATTTTAATCCAGATAAGAAATAACAGAGGAAATTTATGAGTATAAAACTAATCGCCGTCGATATTGATGGTACCCTAGTTAATAGCAAAAAAGAAATTACTCCAGAAGTTTTTGCAGCTATCCAAGATGCCAAAGCAGCTGGAGTCAAGGTTGTCATTGCAACAGGACGCCCCATTGCTGGTGTTGCCAAACTCCTTGACGACTTGCAGTTGAGAGATGAAGGTGACTATGTTGTGACCTTCAACGGTGCCCTTGTTCAGGAAACTGCTACAGGACATGAGATTATCAGCGAATCCTTGACCTACGAAGACTATCTGGATATGGAATTTCTCAGCCGTAAACTTGGAGTTCATATGCATGCTATTACCAAAGATGGTATCTATACAGCCAATCGTAATATCGGTAAATATACCGTACACGAATCAACCCTCGTCAGCATGCCAATTTTTTACCGTACACCTGAAGAGATGGCTGATAAAGAAATCGTCAAATGTATGTTTATCGACGAACCTGAGATTCTCGATGCTGCTATTGAAAAGATTCCAGCAGAATTTTACGAGCGCTACTCTATCAACAAATCTGCTCCATTTTACCTAGAACTCCTTAAAAAGGATGTAGACAAGGGTTCAGCCATTACGCACTTAGCTGAGAAACTTGGACTAAGTAAGGATGAAACCATGGCGATCGGGGATGAAGAAAATGACCGTGCCATGCTAGCAGTCGTTGGAAACCCCGTTGTTATGGAAAACGGGAACCCAGAACTCAAAAAAATTGCCAAATACATCACCAAAACAAATGATGAATCAGGCGTTGCCCATGCTATCCGTACTTGGGTCTTGTAAACTGAATAGAATATAATAAAAGTACCCCAGAAGTTAGATATTACAAACTAACTCCTGGGGTGTTTTAATTACAGATTACTCTTCCTCATCAAACATAAGCGCATCCAGTTCTTCTCTTTCAGCTGCAATCTCTTCATAGGTCGTAATAATATTATTTAATATTTCTAATGTGATGACACCAGTCGAATCATTCATTGTAACCATGGTTCCAATGCTACTTAAGTCATGAATAAGGGCTCTTACTTTTTTTAATTCGTCCAAATCTAGAATATCCACTTCCATAACTGTATCATGATTTTTTATTCTTGATTGGATTAGAGAAAGAGACAAGGATGAATAGTTTCTTAACAACTTATAGGTCATTGACTTGTCGCCTATAGTATCAATACAAATGGCTAACATCGTCCGTACTCCTTTACTCACTTTTTTGTATGTTCTACCTTCAATCTCATATCAGTATCTTATAGGTCTTTATAAGCAGCATTAGTCCAGTGACTCCTGCTGTAAATCTTTGATAAACTTCACAACTTGACGGTTTTCAATCCTAACATAATATCCACCGCTATTATTGACAAGTTTATCCCCTTCATATTTATCAATCTTTACGGCATAAAGACCGCTTGGAAGGGGTTGATTGTTAAAAAATTCTTTCATTTGCGATTCAAGATCTTCAAGATAGGCATCATATAACTGGTCCTTCTTGTCTTTTGGAGTGTAGTATCGAAATTGAAATTCTGGTATAAAAATATCTTTTTGGAAAAGATATTGAGCATCCATAGGATACATCCCTTGTAATGCTTGTCCATTTCTTTGATTTTCCTCTAAAATTTCATCATAAAGATACATATTGCCAGATTTACTATTAAATTGAAAATCAATCCCTTCGTACTTCAAAGCAGTCATTTTAGGGTCTGTTATTGAATTCTCCAATTTTTTTAAAAATTCGCTGGTGCCTGGACTAATCTCAATCCCTAAATAAGCTAATTCTGGAAAAGTTTGATAGATTTTTTTGTTTTGTTTATAATCTACTTCCGCATCTGTTTTTTTATAATTTTTAAGTTCTGAAGGACGAGTATAATATTTAAAAAGAGTCTTAGCCTGATAGGTTTTACCAGCTATATTTTCACTATACGTACCATGGATTACAAATCCTCCAACGCTTGTATAGTTTTTTTCATATTCTTCTAACTCAAACTGCCCTGTAAGGCCGTAGTTCTCATAAGAACGATGTACAGCTTGCTCAAGTTCATTCCGACTAGCATGGGCAAATAGACCCCACATATCCATCATTGCAATAATAGGACTAAGTATTATGAATATTGCGAATAGTATAACTATGGATAAGCAGCCAATTAATAAGCCTTTTTTCATATTTCTATCCCTAACTAGCATTTGTATTGCTTACCTTTCAACCCGACGATTGCTTTTTTCGATTTCGTTCATAAACTCCCCCTATTGTTTAAAGATTGTTAAATCTAGCTGAACTGTCTTAGCCTTCGAATTCAATTGGATTGTAACCCCATAAATCGAGCCACTAGAGTACCTTACTCTGATTCTACAGGTTGTATCCTCTGGCATATCGTACTTATTTTTAAGATATTTATAGAGGTCAGAATGATTTTCTGGTTCATATATAATATCACGAAGCTCTGTTTCTGCACTCTTAAAGGTTTCTTTTATATTCAAGGAAGCGAAATAATCTCTTTGTACTACCAAATTAAGGATTTCCTCATCAAATAAAGGATTTATCTCAGACTCATAATTTAACTTACCATTAGAATATGTAACCGGAACAGTTTCTTTATCTTCCCCAAGTGTTATTGTGTAATCACCTTTAATGTCAGCTTGATTAATATCTAAGTCTACTGCGTATTTTTTTACTTCATCTTCAGTTTTTATATAGACTCTACTAATGTATATCTTTAGTCCGGTAAAATCCTTCTTATCTTGCTCTAAAAATTTAAATATAGGTTCAAACGTTTTTTCAAATTCGTACTGTTCTTTTGTTCTGTTTTTGGGAATAGTTTCACCACCCAAACTACATCCATTTAGTGCAAAAAGTGTCAAAAACATAAGCATTATACTAACAACCCAAAATAAGTATTTATGATTTTTCATGTAAAAATTTCTCCAATATTGAAATTAGTGCTATTTTTAGCTTACAATCTTTTTGATCGGATTCAAAAAATTACTTTCCTTTCGCTAAATAAATTGCAGCACTGATTTGAAACAATTTTTCTTCAGATTCTAAACTTAGTAGTATATCGTATCTGTCATAATACGCATATCCAAGACTAACTGAAAGTTTTGTGTCAGATGGAAGATTATACTTTTCCACTATTTTTTTATAAAACTCTGATTGATTTTCTGGCTCGTAGATAATATCACTCAATTCAGTTTCTGCGCTCTTAAAAGTTTTTTTCACATCTAAGGAAGCGAAATAATCTCTTGAAACCACTAAATTAAGAATTTCTTCATCAAATAAAGGATCTATCTCTGACTCATAATTTAACTTACCATTAGAATAAGTAACAGGAACTGTCTCTTTAGTGTCACCACGTGTTATTGTGTAATCTCCTTTAATATCAGCTTGATTAATATCTAAGTCCACTTCGTACTTTTTGACTTTAGCTTGATTTTTTATATAAACATCACTAGTGTATGACTTTAGTCCAGTAATCTCCTTCTTGTCTTGTTCTAAAAATTTAAACATGGGTTCAAACGTTTTTTCGAATTCGTACTGCTTCTTTGTCCTGTTTTTTGGAATGGTTTCTCCACCCAAACTACATCCGTTTAGTGCAAAAAGTGTCAAAAACATTAGCATTACACTAACAACCCAAAATAAGTGTTTTTTCATTTCTTTCTCCTAAACATTCTACGCCTATTATACCACACCATGGATATCTTATGAATTGTTCAAAATTTGGTCAAAGAAAAAACACCGGTTATCCAGTGTTTTTGTGACTAGTTTCGCTCCCTGCAGAAATATAAAATATGCTTAAAAAGCCTATTCTAATAGGATTTAGGATAAACTTGGTCAAAAGTTTGCCTAAACTATTTTTAGATTAACCTTCATATTTTTGTAAGAAATGAAATTTGGCGAGACATTTTAAAAATCAAAAATTATCAACACCTTTGTAAAATGACTCTAATTATTTGTACAATGCATCGACTTCGGATCTATAATCAAACTAGACAGAAAACCCAAAAAGTTTACAAATAAATATAACTTTTGGAGGCTGGAGATTATCAGATGAATCTGACTTACTACTTCAACACTCCTACTTGTATATCTGTATAGAATTTTTCATTAATTGTTGTGGTAAAAAAGAAGGGAGGGGTCAACTCTTTATAATCTCGAAAATGAATATAGCCAGCTAAAAAGTCGATTCCTTCTCTTACTGACTCATCATCTGGTTCCAAAATTCTAGTTGAAACAGTATTTAAAACTTGAAACATACTGTGATACAAAAAGTCTTTCGGCAAAGCATCTTCAATATACTCTTCTTCTACTGGGATAAACAGTTCCATCAACACATCTTGATTTTCTTCTAACTTAGAATTAATTGTATAAAAGAAAGGTCCTCGAAGCGTATATCCTGCTTTTCTTACTTCGTCTAAAAAAGCGTTATAAGTGTCCGGCATCTCTTCTGGAGATACTTTGTAATACCTTGAGATAACATTTCTATACTGTATATCTTGGTATTCTCCCACGTTTTTAAATAGCATCTGAAATCTCCTTAATTGGGATATTAATTTCAACAAAGTGCTGTCCAAATATTGGCAATATCGCTAGAAAAACGGTATCTCCTTGCATTTCCAACCCCTTATCTTGAATATATTGCTTCATTTCTTCAATTTTTGGAAGGAGATGTTCATCAAATGGAGTTACATCAGAGACACACTGCTTAATTGTAAAATGTTCTAGATATTGAAATTCATCATTTCCTTCAATTGGGATGTTTGTCGGAATATAGACCTTAAACAAGGATTCTCCTGGCTTTCCAAATGTGCTCAAACATGTTTCAATCGTTGTCGGACCATTTTTATAGACCCCTGTTTCAAATAATAATTTTTCACAACCTTCAATCAAATCTAGAAAAGAATCCATGGGAACTTTTTTCTCTGTATAAGCAATATCGCTGATATCTATTCTAATTAATTTCATTTTATTTCTCCTCTATAAATAAAGTTATTCGTGCTTTTCTTTTTCCAACCGGTGAATACTTGAGTATATCCGAGAATAAAGAACGAGTTCAATGAAATACTCAGCCCTACTAAACCGATGATGATATATATTCCAGACAACATAAACAATCGTGTTATGACTACTATTGCTGCTGACGTTATTATTACAATAAGGGCTGGTAAGTGTAAGATATTCTTCTTATGCTCAGTATCTGGCATTTGTTTTACTTTTGGAACAATTGATATTTGATAAAAAAAGTTTATCACTTGAAAAGCAAAGCTCAATCCAATGCAAAGAAAAAATATCGATAAATACTGTTCCCCAAAGAATATAGAGCTCAAAAAAAGAAGCTCAAAATGAAAAAAAAGAAACGAAGTCGTCGGAACTGATTGTAATAATTTTAAAGCGGAAAATTTTTGAAATAACAAAAATGCAAGCAGTACTATTACCATATGGACAATAGTAACATGAATTAAAAATATACTAAGATTATGCATTTGATTCTTAGTAAATATAGAAACAATCAGTACCACTGAAGTAAATAGAAATTCGAATAAAAATGCAAGATAGAAATTTAAATTTCTTACTGGTATATAACCAGTCATCAGTATATTCAAAAACTCATAATATCTTTCTTTCATTTCTCTCCCCTAAACAACAAAATCTATGTCTATTATAACACAAAAGAGAGCGCCTTTCGCTCTCTTTATCGCTCTGTAAGTCCTGCCCTCAAGATCATATCCTTAATGCTCCATTCACACGGCTTAGATTTTTTTTGATTAAGCTGAACTAATCTGCGATTGAATTGCAGCTTCTTGACTAGCATTTGACATCATTCCTCCCCTTAAATTTACTATTTGTAAATTGCATTCAATAGAAATACTAATGTCAACAAGATGGGTGTTAAAATTAATGCTGCCATACCCACCCATACTTGATGCTTATACACTACTTCCATACCACTGTATCTCTCAACAAAGGACTCTTTGGGACAAGCAGGGTTATACCAAACAGTCATCTTTGATCCCTTTGGAAAAGCGTCTTCCAAAACACGTGTAACAGAAACGACCGAATTTCTATAAATTGTTATCTTTTGAGCTAATAACTCCGACCTAGAAGTGGCTTGTACACTCTTCCAAGGAACTGATACGAGAATAACTCTATGGTAATCCAAATTTCTTTGATAAGTTCTCCCATCAACTTTATATTCAACAATTGGAGGACCTGCCGGTTTTGAATAATTGTATCCTACTACAACTCCCTCAACGCATGCCGTAGATAAATTTTTAATCCTTAGTTCTCTTTTGTAAAAATAACGGAAAAAGAAAAGTACAGATGAACAGAGTAATAAAATTCCAAATAGCAACAAAAAATAAAGCTTTAAATCTGACATATAGTTCTCCTACTTCATTTGAATATCTGATATACTTAGGTTCATTATTTCTCTAACAAATAAGCTACTACTAAAATAATGTACATCATAATTAATAATACAGCACTCCCAATGCCTAACAATTTATAAAGTTTGTTAATCCCACAGTATCGTTCCACATAAGCCCTGTTTGGTTTTTCAGGATCATACCATACCGTCATCTTCGAATAGACTGGAAAATGCGTACGCATTAAGTTATTAAACGATATAAAGGAATTACGATAAAAGGTTAGCGAATTTGCTAGCATGCCTTCTCTAGTAAAGTTATCAGATGTACTTATTGGCCCCCATGGAAGCGAAACCGTTTTGATTATAAAATACTGTAAAGATTTCCTATAACTAGTTCCATCGACCACATACTCGACAATCGGAGGATTTCCAAGTTTAAAACTATTATAGCCTACAACTGTTCCTGTAACTGATGATTTGGCAAGACGTACCATTTTTTTATCTCGAAAATAAAGATATAAATATGTGCCAGACAATAAAATTATGGATAAAAAAATAACAACTGTAGCAAATAAAAATAACATGGTTTCTGTTGTCACATTCTCCTCCTAACTTAGTCGACACTCTTCACATCTGACATCGAAAGTTTCATCTTGGAAGGATCTGACATCGAGTCAACAATCTCCAATTGCTCTGAATTTAATGGTAACAAAATTAACGTAGTTGTATAAGAGGGTAATTCTCCGCTATCCTTGATAGCATAACTTATCTTTTGATTGTCAAAAATAGTTTTTCCATCATAAGACCAACTCAGTGAAAACTCTAAATCTTTTTTGATATCTACATCGGTCTTGTTAACTAACATTAGCGCTGCTCTACCATCTGAGACTGCACCCGTAAAATAGATAGCCATACTTCCCTTACTTCCAATTTCTGGATGTTCTTTGGTCAACTTTTTACCAAGTTCAATTAAATCCGACGTTTGGCCTTCATATTGTGGTGCTACTACAAATTTCAATTTTTTATCTTCAGTTATAACTGTATCACTTTTACTAGTCTCTTTTTTCCCAGTTTCATTTACATTTGTGCAACCTCCAAGTATTAACAACAAAAATATAAAAAATACTTTCTTCATTTCTCTCTCCAAAAAACAACAAAATCTATGTCTATTATAACACAAAAGAGAGCGGTTTCGCTCTTTATCTATTTCCATGTACTTTAATCACACATGATTACCATCTTATAAGGTAGAAGATAAAGAAAAAGCAAGCTCAATAGCTTGCTTGATAGTTAAGGAATTAAGAATTGATTTTCATAATCTTTTGGGAGATCATAAGATATTTCTCCATTGCTATTACCAAATCGACTTTGATTAAAAATTGGAAATAGCTTGGAGTCATACTCAGTTTTTATAGAAAAACGTTCTCTATCAAAACCAATAGTTGCAGCTACTGACGGATCCTCAAAAACCGTTTGTTTCCCTTGGGAATGCAAACGAACGTTTATAGTAGCTATTTCTTCAGGATATTTCTCAAATCGAACATCAAAACGAATGTCTCTACCTATCGAAGGAGTGTATATTTGATGTTTACTTACACTTACACTGATACTTTGAATCTTTCCTAATTTCTGTTCCAATTCTGGGTCGTTTCTATACAGGTTGGTTTGGATAGCTAGTTTGAAATTTTCCTCATGTTCTTGTAGCCATCTGTTAAGTAAACCAATCATAATTTCTTTTTGAACTTTCGAGGATACATCCTTGCCTTTGTTAACAGAAGCATTCAAAAGATTATTCATCGTTTCATTCAATTTATCATGCTCTCTCTTCCAATCCCATGAGGGATCACTTGATACCTCTACTACTGATAAGTACCATCTCCTCATAGTTTCAGGAGATTTATAAGGATTTGGTTTTATAAATGTAAAAGGACCTATACCAGCATCAGGAAAGACTAATTCTACTTTCATTGACTGCTTGCGATTATTATTAGCATAGGCTGTAAAGGAAATATGATAATTTCCACCTACATCTCCACCATTATCAAAGCTTCCCCTCGCAGAACCTGGTAAAAGCGTCACTGACTTTATATATTGCCCTTGACTATCTATGTCTGCAATAATTTCTCTCTTGATAGAATCCCGATGATCATGAATGAACTTGCCAGTGTTCCCAATCGGTACCCTCATAAACAAATACGACAAAGCAATAATCATAAAGGGAACAGAAATCGCGAGGAATATCCACTTGTTCGATTTTAACATAATATCTCCTGATGCTCTCTAAAAATCAGTTATAAGACAGCATTTATGTTGCTTTTTAACCTATAACTTTTCTATTTTTTCAAAAATGAGTTCTTGTTTTTCGTAACTTTTTCGAAGTGGTAACATACCTAAAATCACCGTAAAGAAACCCAAAAATAAAATACTATTAATGATAAGGATAGAGGCTTCTGTCCCATTATCAGTAAATATATAAAATCCTAAACATCCTATAACTGCAACAAAAAGAATAGGCAGAAGTTTATACAGTTTTAACTGACGTTGTGAGCTTGCTAATTTGAAAACTATTTGATACTTCGTTTCTTCACTTGAAAGCTTTTGGTGAAGACTACGACGAACTACAAAAGCAATGAACCTGAAAGTAAGATAAGCTAGGACAATAGAGAGGAAAAATAATCCTAATTTAAAAGAAATATTATGGCTAATGTCATATCTCTTAAAAGCATTCGTAACAATCCCATAACCAGCTCCTCCTATTGCTACACCTATTCCAATACCAAGAGATTTGCTCATAGTTGGAGCTAAGCTCTCAAAACTCGTATCTCTTTTATCTAACTTTAAGCATTTAGCTGTGATTTCACTAGGAAGAGAACCCCAGAAATAAGTTTTAGGACTAATACTTGTCATATCCAAAAGATATTTATCACCTTTAAATTCTACAATTTTATGAAACGTTTTATTTGTTTCTTTAAATTTTAATTCCACATTTACCACCCAAACTAAACCTATTCAGCTCAAAAAGTATCGAAAGCATTAGCGTTTCACTAACAATCCAAAATAAGCATTTATATTTTTTCATTTCTTTCTCCTAAACATTCTATTTCCATTATACCATACCATGGATATCTTATGAATGGTTCAAAATTTGGTCAAAGAAAAAACACTAGTTATCCAGTGTTATTGTTGCTAGTTTCGCTCCCTGCAGGAATATAAATATCAGTCCTAAAGTCCTATTCTAAGGGCTTTTCTATATCACTTGGTCAAATTTTGGTCAAAAATTTCGCTAACTTTTTATCCAACTCACTCTGGCAATTCTACCTTCAAGCTCATATCTGTTGGTTGTAACACTTTCTGAACCGCTGCAAGAAAGGCCAATCCATTATCAGATGGGGAGTACTGGAATGTGATATGGATGATTTTTTTATCAAACTTATCGCCATATCGCTCCACATACTGCTTGCTTTCGAGGAAGTAGATGTAGTTGTTGAGTTTTTCTTGAAGTTTCAAGAGATGTTCCTCTTCTAATGACTCTATCCATTTGTTTTCATCAATCAACAACAACTCTAGATGGTCATCTGAAACACCCATCGCATCAATACTCGTAACGTCTAGTTCAATTTTCTCAACTGTTTTAATGGTTTTTACTACCTTTGGTGGATTGTAGTATTTTTCCTTGAATTCCTTGAGAATCTTCTCCACCTTTTCTTCGTCACACTGTCTGTATAAAGGATCACGATCTAATGCATTACACAGCCCTTGATATAACCAATCTTTCTTCTGCTCATCTGATAGATTAGAAATACTCTCTATAATATTTCTTACCAATTCATCTGTTTCAATAACAAAGGGAATATCATAATAATTCGTTACAAACCATTTTTGATTAGAAATATATTGAGTGACCTTCTTTAATTTCATTAAATCATTAGATAAGCTAAAATCTTTCAAGATATCAAAGGTTCTGGTCGCTATATCCCTATCACCTTCCACATACAAAGGATATAAGCAATATTCTATCAATACCCCAATATCTGTACTATCAAGTTCATAAGAATCCCTTTGCCATATACGATATTTTGCATCTGTACCTAAAAAAGCTTCTTTCTCTTTTCCTTCTCTCATCACATTACGATAAAAATTAATAAAAGATTCATAATCTTTAGGCTTTGGTATTTCAAATTTTTCCATTTATTTACTCCATTGATTTATTCTAAAAATCCCTTCAACTTGCTCAATTTCATTAGTGCCAGGCTTATAGACACGTGGATTTTTGATTTCATAATAGCCTTGACGTTCAATCGCAGATAGGAAATCATCAAGAGAGCGTTCCCGCTCCCTTTATCACTCCGGTAATTCTACCTTCAAGCTCATATCAGTCGGTTGTAACACTTTCTGAACCGCTGCAAGAAAGGCTAAACCGTTATCAGATGGAGAATATTGGAAAGTAATTTGGATGATTTTTTTATCAAACTTATCACCATATCGATCCACATACTGCTTGCTTTCGAGGAAGTGAATATAATTGTTGATTTTTTCCTGCAGAATTTCCAGATGGACTGCTTCTATCTCTTCCTCCCAGCCAATTGGATCCACCAGAAGAAGCTCTAAATGACTCTTTACAACACCAATAGCATCAAGTTCGCTAGGTTTCAATTTTGAAACGATGGCTTGAGTGACAATTTGTCTAAATTCCACTGCTGTAAAAAGACTGCGACAATTTTTAGGATTTATCAAAATAAAAGAAGGATGACCTTCAATAAAGAGCTTATCGGACTCTTCCTGTGTATATTGCCTTTTTGATTTCCAAAAGCCATACTGCGCATAATTCATCAACTCTTTGCCAGTATGTTCTCCCGACATATAACTATCTACAGCTTCTTTAGGGATTTCTTGAACCACTTCTGGCATGGTAATATTAAAAGTTGGATAACGCAAGAAATACTTATCACCATCTTGGCAAATTTCCAACATATCTTTTTTGCTTAAATAGATTACTTTCATTAAATTCACCTTTGCTATTTGAAACCTATTTACTAATCACTTATAGGCCAGTGCCCTGTTTCAGCATAAATCATTACTTCATATGTTCCCCTAAAAGATTCAAATGCTTTATCCATCAGTTCTTTAGTAATAGGATAGCGAACTTCTGGACCCATGGCTCCGCCAATTTCTTTAAAGAAGCTAATTTCGTAATAGCCGTCTGTCTCATATACAAGAAATCCATTACCTCTATGTACAATCGTATCCGATTGATTATAATGTTCTAACTCATCTTTCTTTGGCCAACGATGATGTTCACAATAAAACATTACTTCTAAAGAATCTTTTTCTGATTTTGAAACACGTTCTGCTAATTCCTGGCTAATGGGAAAGTTAAGCGCTTCTTTCCCTCTACTCCATAAAATCTGATAATCATTGTTATTTTTTAATATTGTGCAATTTTTGTATTGCTGAATTTCTGTTGTCATACAACACCTTTTACATTGTTTAATCAATTCTAATCATTCTATTTCTGAAACGTCTAACTATATATGAGGTTATTTTATCCAAAATGTTGATTTTATCAAACGAAAAAGTCGGTTTATTGCATCATTTTCGTTTATAAATTTATCTCTTATCCAAATATCTTGGCGCTCATTAATCTCATACACCATATGCCGTCCTTGTACAGTAGGAGGTTGGTTGAGTAGTCATTCATCAAATTGACCAGTGTCTGAAGGAGAGTTCCATGCACCTCTACTAGGTAAGTACGCATGCTCGAGATGTCGTGATAGCAAACTTCTATATTATAGAACGAAAGTGATAGAAACAACATTTAAATAATACTTTGGAACGAAAGCATATACTGTCTTATTCTAAATAGCCTAATAAAAATGAGTAAAACTGTTTGAAAGTTATTTCACAGTTTCTTATACAACTTACTACCAATTCTCCCACTGAGTTTCGACTTTCACCTCGCCATAGTTGCTTGGAGAATACTTACTGTCATAAATCGAGCACCAATCTTTCAAGACTTTCTGGTTGACGATTTCGTCGTAGTAAGAATCCAAATCCTTGGCAGTGATACCGTACTTTTCTAAGTAAGATTTCACTTGTGCCTCGTCTTCAATATATGTTTTCGAACTATTTTCATAAATCATAATTTTTTTAACTAGTACTTTTTTCTTAAATCCGTAATGAATGACAAAGTTAATTTTTTCTCCTGAATTAGCATATCTTTCAAACCTAATATTTATACCTTTACTACTACCATCAAAATTAAACCGTAGTTCTAAGTTCTTCACATCGCTTCCAAGAGAAGAATCATCGTATGTTATTATTGATTCATACTTATCCGTTTCATTCATATTCGAATCATAAAGCTTTCGATTTTTTACTGTCACATTTTTTAAGTCTTTGAAGTTATAATGGCCCAAATAATTTTTGGCTGTTTCTTGGTAAATCTCATCAAAAATGTTTTTAGGTTGATGGATAAAAAAGTAGAAACAAAATAATACAATTAGTGCATATAACCCTATTAGACCTAATATTTTCTTCATGTTATCACCAATTCTCCCACTGGGTTTCAATCTTGATATCGCCATAATTACTTGGCGAGAACTTGCTGTCATAGATGGTACACCAGTCTTTTAAGACTTTTTGATTGACGATTTCGTCGTAGTAAGAATCCAAATCCTTGGCAGTGACACCGTACTGCTCTAGGTAGGATTTTACTTGGTCCTCGTCTTCGATATAAGTTTCCGTATCTGCTTTCTTTAAACCTATTTTGGCAAATTTTTTTAAATTGCGTTCTTTATGAGAATATACAGTCCACATTTTTATATTCACGTTGGACTCTATACGTTTTTCAAATGAAATCAAGCTTAATTGAGCTTTGGATTTAAAATTAAAATCTATAGCAATTTTCTCATAGCTATCTGGTAAAGCATTTCCCTCATAGGCGACACTTGGATAAAATCTAGAATCATCACTATACTCTTGATATTTATGTGCTTCAACATCTTTCAACTTGTTAAAGACATTATTTCCTAGATAGGTCTTCTCCGTTTCTTGGTAAATCTCATCAAAAATGTTTTTAGGTTGACGCACAAAAAAGTAGAAACAGGATGATATGATTATCACGAATAAGGCTACTAAACCGAGTGTTTTCTTCATTAACTTTTCCTCCTAGTCTACCACAGCCTCTAAACGATTTAAAAATGTCGATACATCTGGATATTTTCTTTCAATATATGCTTTAAGAGCATCCTCCCCTTTTTCCATAACCTCTAATGGAAGGATACTAGCATAAATAGTACTTCTGACTGTATCCCAATCCTTTCTTCTTGACTTAAATAAATAGTTTCCATTCTTATCTCCTTTTCCATCTACCAAATGTCTACTAATGTTACCTTATCTTTTGGAGCTGGGTCGATTACTCTTGGATTTTGAACTGAAACAAGAACAATATCATACGAATTATGAACGCTCTTTTTCGAACCATAAAGTGTATAGTGGACTGACCTTTTCAAATAATTCCTTTTCGTATTGATATCTATTCTCTTGTACTTTCTCAACTATTTGACTAGCTTTCTCAAATTCATTATCTTTAATCAATTTGACAATTAATTCTGCATCCTTTTCATCAATCTTTTGCGAGGAAATATTTTTAATGATAATCTTTAAAATTTGATAAGTTACTTCATTATCATCTAATTTAGAAATCTCGGATGTTATTCTCTCTCGTTCAGTAAAAACTAGATTATATCTCCCACTTCCATCTTCTATTATAGAAATTCCTTCTGGAAAATAAGGAGGTTGTTCAGAAAAATGAATTCCAAATTCACCTAATTTTATATTTCCAATTTTTGAAACTTCGGATTCAATTTTGTTTTTTAATTTTATTAGCATTTAATTATTCCTATTTAAATATTAAAACTTCTCAATTCCCTCTGAACTATACCCTAGCAAAGTAGCTTCATATTGATCTCCTAGTCCGCTAGTACCATTCAGTTGAATCAACCACTCCTTAATAGTTTTTAATTTTACAATTGATGCATAGAAGGTTTGAAATATTCTGTTTGGTTGGAAAAATAGATGTATTCATTGTCACTTGCATCTACGTAATAAATCTTGTTTAACTCTGAAGAAAAATTTATTTTTTCTTTAGTCCTAGAATCATTCGAATAGAAATTATCCAGTTGTTCTCTAGTCAAGTATTCTTTTAATACTTCAATATCCTCTATATGATTTATTAAGGTTATTAATGGGAATTCAAAATCTGTAACTCCTCTTTTAACAAAGATTGCAAAATAGAGTTGGGCCAACTCCTTGTTACGAATTTTACAGTAGTCTAAAATGTTCCCTCTTTCATTTAGTGAAATAACAAATTCGTCTTCTCTTTGTTCTAGAATATAAATAATATCCACATTATCATATATCCGCAACTTGTTATTTCTTGAAACAATTTCAATATTACCGGCAAATCTTTCCAAACTGCCAATATATTCATTATCAAACATTATCATTTCCTCGCATGGAGTCACATATTTTTTTAATAAGGATTAAACGTCAGCATCAAAACTTTACTTTTCAATAGAATTTAAAAAATCATCAATATCTTGACCTTCTAAACTTTTGACCTTAACTCCCTGATCTTTAAAGATTCCTAAGGGTGTTTCGACTATTTTTAAGGCTTCAATGTCTTTTCGACCAATCTCTTTTGCCCATTCTAATTTGTTTATCTGCTTGAATCCCAACTCATCTTTTATTTCATTTTGGTTGGCGCTTGGTATTATTTCAAACCAATCTTTCTCAATATTCCTTCGAATCATTCCACTACTAACATCAAAAGAATGGCCCTTATATTGAATCTCATAATGAATACTGTATAGATAGTCTAGCTCTTCCATCTTGACTTTTTTGACAAAATGATCTTTAAACACTCGACCACTTATTTTAGAAACATATGCTTCAAAGCGTTCATCTTGAGATTTGCTATGTAATGTAATTTTTCTTTCACCAGCAAATTGTTCAGCTGAATATCTAATACCTTTATATACCGCGTACATATTTTATCCCCTACGAGTTTCAGTATACAACCATCCTTTGGCTTTCAAAAACTTGTCTGGAATGCGAAGCTCGATTTCCGCCATAATTTCTTTTAAGTAGCTGTCCCAATCGCTAGTCGCCATATAACTTCGCATTCCACTTT
This sequence comes from Streptococcus sp. oral taxon 431, assembly GCF_023110115.1. Classification (GTDB taxonomy): domain Bacteria; phylum Bacillota; class Bacilli; order Lactobacillales; family Streptococcaceae; genus Streptococcus. The sequence goes on from NZ_JALDVP010000001.1 coordinate 411,425, forward strand.
CAAGGGACGCTCCAAATTCATCATTTAAAATAATAGAGAATCCGCACAGATCGTTTTCGTAATTAAATTGAACCCAATAGTAGTCATATGCCCTGAATACGAGGCGTAATATATGATGATTTGGGACATCGACGAACTCACAAATAGTTACTTCAGAGGCTCTATCTCCAAAATACCGCTCAATCCGTCTAATCAATTCCAATTTTATCTCTTCTACACTCTTCCGCACCATACCAATACCTCCTAATCCTTTTATCTCCAACCTTTAGCTTTTAAATATTTCTCTGGGATATATGACTCGATTTTTGCCATGATTTCTTTTAAATATGCATCCCAATCACTTATTTCGCTATAACGACTGTTTGGCTTAGAAAGCAATAACCCTTCCTCGCCTTTTAAAAACAGATAAATCTCAAAAAAATCATTCTCATACTGATATTTTACTCCGGCAAAATTATAGACGCGGAACTTCAGTTTGAAAGTATGATGATTTGGTTCATCAACTATATCATCAAACACTATACCATTAATCTTATTTTTAAATACTCTTTTAACTATATCAAAAAATTCATCTGATAAAATATCCATATTATTTAATTCCAATGCAATACCTCCCAACTCTTTTATCTCCATCCTTTGGCTTTCAAAAACTTGTCGGGAATGCGAAGTTCAATCTCATCCATAACTCCTTTTAAGTATTTATCCCAATCTGATATCTGGCTGTATACAGCTGGCTCTTTAGTCAAAGATATCTTCACTTCTTTCGTTAAGGCAATGAAAAACTCGCACAGGTCATTCTCATAATCAAATTCAATCGCGAAAAAATCGTAAGCCTCAAAGTCTATTTTAAAAGTTTGATGATTGGGTTCATCAACTATATCGTACATACAACATGTTCCAATTCGCTTGGCAAAAACTCTATCCAATATGTCGCAGAATTCATTCGCCAAAATATGCATTTTACTTTCAAACATTACAAGATACCTCTTCTTTTATGCCATCCTTTGGCTTTTAAAAACTTGTCGGGAATATGAAGCTCGATTTCCGCCATAATTTCTTTTAAGTAGCTGTCCCAATCTTTGATATCATTGTAAGCGCCTAGTCCTCGCTCCCCGTTTAAAGAGGCTCCATATTGTCCACCGATTGAAACCGAAAAACCACAAAAACCTCTATCATAGTTGAATAATATTAAATAATAATCATACGCAACAAACCGAATTCCAAATCGCTGATAAGGTAAATACTCAACAACATCCACAATTTTTGGCTCAGTGATACGCTCACCAAATACATTTTTGATTTTTTCACTAGTTTCCAATGCTAGTTGAAATATTTGATTCTCTTCCATAAAAACTCCTTCTATTCTTTATAACATAGCCAACCTTTTGCTTTTAAATACTTCTCTGGTATGCGAAGTTCTATTTCTTTCATGATTTCTGTTAGATACGCGTCCCAATCTGTTATCTGGCTGTATACAGTTGGCTCTTTAGTCAGGGATATTTTTACTTCTTTCGTTAAAACAATGAAGAACTCGCACAGGTCATTCTCATAATCAAATTCAATCGCGAAGTAATCGTAAGCCTCAAAGTCTAATTTAAAAGTTTGATGACTGGTTTCATCAACATAATCGTAACCAGTAATCGTATCCACTCTTTCTCCAAATACCTTCCTTATTTGCTTTCTAGTTTCTCTTGCGAGCTCTAGCATATCGTTTATTTGCATACTCCGTTCCTCTTTCATCTTACAGCCAGCCCTTGGCTTTTAAAAACTTGTCCGGAATCCGGAGTTCGAGCTCATCCTTGATTCCTTTTAAATAACTATCCCAATCTGTTATTTTGCTATATACAGCTGGCTCTTTGGTCAGGGATAATTTCACTTCTTTCGTTAAGACAATGAAGAACTCGCACAGGTCATTCTCATAATCAAATTCAATAGTAAAGTAATCATATGCCTTAAAATCAATTTTAAACTCGTGATGATTAGCTTCTTCAACAACATCATAAATTCCAGATGAATCCATCTTATTCCCAAAATAAGTTCGAATCATTCTGCTCGTTTCTACAGCAAACTTCTCAGTTTCATTTAATTCCATAATATTATTCTCCTCAAAATAATCATTTTCTTTAAAATCTATTTGGTCAATTCTTTAATAAAACTTCTGCTCTATCTGAATCTAGAAAGTCTTTCAATAGTTGCAAGGTGTGTTCAACTGACTTTTTATCACGTCCATACACTCTTTTTATGCTTTTGTCATCGATTATCTTGGATAAAAAGATAATGGAAAATCTCTGTTCATCCGTTTGAGTGAACCATATGTTAAACAAGCCACCCTCTCCTGCTTCCAATTGCCTATTTTTACTTGTTGATGAAATACCTATTGTCATATGATAACCCTTATACACGAACGGAAAATTAAAATTTTCATCTTCTCCTTCATGAATGGCAATCGTATCAAGATCTATCGAAAAAACTTGCTCTAACGCTTGCTTGACATTCTGATAACCTAAACTCTCTCTTATCGGTAAGTAACCTTCGCTCATTTATGAGACCTCCACATATTTTCGAAATTCTCAAACTTCTATTACTTTGATAGAGTCAAATCAACTATTTTCCCCGTTTTTATATCGATTTTAAACCTTCTGGCGTAAAAATCAGTCGCATAAAGCCAGCCATCGCTCAAAGTCATCTGTTCAAAGGGATAAATATTATTACTGTATCCACTATTATCTATCGTCCAAACTACATTTCCACTACCATCAACTCTTAAAATGTTATTTTTTTCAATATCATTATCAAAGGGAATTTCCAATAAAACAATTAATTCGTCACCGTGTTCAATTATATTTCGGATTTCAAATGTAAAAGATTTTATAATTTCACCATTTTCTATTAGCTGATGTTTTTTATATTCTAGCATTGTATCAACCTTTCATCTGAGAATACCTACGTTAATCAGTCTTTTAATGATTTCTTCTTATTCTTGTTAAATCAATATCCTTTCATCACACTGCTAATCCTGTAACATAGCTAAAAACTCTGTAAAGTTATTAGCTACAAACTCTATAGCAGGTTCTAGCTCGTATGATTCCTCGTGGTACCAGATACAAATGCTTGGATTTTCGGGATCCTCTATATAATTTAAACAAAGAAAGTCGCCACCGAACAATGCTGCTATGGGGACCAATTCAAACCCCAAAATATCTTCATGGACAAACAAACGTTCATCCAGTTGGGACATTACAACATCAATGTCATACACGCCTAGTGGATTGTCTTTTGAATTCTCTAACACACACAAGAATCGCTCAATTAAAAAGGACCTGTTTTTTAAAGAAAATAAATTTTTAGAAGGACGAAAACCTTTTTTTCTCATTATAAATTTCTTATAATCTTCAGGTAGTTGAACTTTCCACGCAACTTCTCTTTCCTGTAATAGCGCGTCAGTTGGCAAAGGGTAGATAATTGATTGATCTTGCTGGGACATATCTTTTTCTCCTACAGTTGCTTACTTTTTACTTCCTCAAACCATTTATCAAACTCTAGACGCGGAATCAATTCTTCATCCTTGTCATAACGCTCTTCATAGCTATAGCGACTATCAAGACTGTTTTTCTTGGCATCATAAATTAACCACATTTCAGTTGGATGTTCACGATTGTATTCTTGGCAAACATCAAGCATTTTCTGTATATCTTCAAGACCATATCGTAGTACTGAAAACATCATATTTTTAGAATCATCTACTTTAGTATCCAAAACAGTGTTAACCCTGTGTAATTTGATAAAAACTCCATTAATTTTATAAAAAACATCAAAAGAAAGTAATGCTTCTTCAGAAATGCAATAAATATATACTTTTTCTGCCTGATTTTGGACATATTCCATAGCTAATGAAATCATACTAGCTTGAACTTCCATAAATTTATCTTCAAATTGTGTCATTTGTAACTCCTACAATCCCTGTGTTTTCACTTCCTCAAACCATTTTTCAAACTCTAGTCGTGGAAGCAACTCTTCATCCTTGTCATAACGCCCTTCATAGCTATAGCGACTATCAAGACTGTTTTTCTGTGCATCATAAATCAACCACATTTCAGTTGGATGTTCGCGATTGTATTCTTGGCACACATCAAGCATTGATTTTACATCCTTGACACCTTCTTTCAACAAGAGAGATTGTAAACTGGTATCAATGTGTGATTTTGTAGGTAAAAAATCATTTACTAAGTGTTTGTGTACAATATTTCCTTTAATCTTATAAAATACATTAAAACTATACAAACTGTCCGCTATCGCATAGATATATACTTTTTCTGCTTGATTATGGACATATTCCATAGCTAGTGAAATCATGCTAACCTGAACTTCCATGAATTTATCTTCAAATTGTGCCATATTCTTCTCCTACAGTTTCTTGCCTTTTACTTCCTCAAACCATTTTTCAAACTCTAGACGTGGAAGCAATTCTTCATTCTTGTCGTAACGCCCTTCATATCTATAACGACTGTCAAGGCTGTTTTTCTTGGCATCATAAATTAACCACATTTCAGTTGGGTGTTCACGATTGTATTCTTGGCAGACATCAATCAATTTCTGTATGTCCTCAGCTCCGTATTCCAATAAAGCGAATGCCATATTATCGGAATCATCTATTTTATTTGTCGCAACTTCATTAACTTTGTCCATTTCAATTACAATACCATTAATCTTATAAAAAACTTTATATGACTGTAATGCTTCTTCAGAGATGCAATAAATGTATACTTTTTCTGCTTGATTTTGGACATATTCCATTGCTAACGAAATCATGCTAACCTGAACATCCATAAATTTATCTTCAAATACCATGATTCACCTCAATCTCTTTCTTCACTTCATTGTACCATTGTTCAAAAATATTGCCCGAGGTTAGCGTATCTGAATTAGAATAGAATAAATCATAGGAATACTTTCCCTTTACTTTATTCTGTTTATGATCATAAATCAATTTTATCTGAGTAGGCATTGGCTGGTTATACTTTTCACAAATTTTCTTTAACTCTTTAACGTCCTCGGTTCCTATTTTTAAGACATGAAAAATTAGATTATTTAAATCTTCAAAGTTATTCCCTGGTAACGAACGCATAGTAAAAATTTTATTCTCAGAAATATAAAATATGTTAAAACTGTATGAATTATTCTCATTAGAACCATAAATGTACACAGTATCAACCTTTTGCTTTACCCTATCCGCATATTCTAATGCCAACTGAATCATATCTGTTTGTTTAGCTGAAAATTCATCTTCAAAATTTTTCATAGCAACAATCCTATTCTCTCTAATTCTTTTAAGGCCTCTTCCTTCGAGGGCAATTGACAACGCGCAAGAAAGTCTTTGACATCCTGAACGTGATCATAAAAATTACTATTGATTTCTTTTAAATTCTCAATGAAAATCTCTATCAAAGAATTGTCAATATTTTCTAGAGGAGACGGAAGATCTTTCTTATTTTCATATGAATAAGCTTCTTTTGCAGTGGTAGCTATCGCATAACTGATATTATCCCAGGATACTACATGCGATTCATTGTCATCTAATTGCATATAGATAAAAAGTCCACCAAAGTCCGTACCATCATCTAATAGAGCATAGATCTCATCTCCACTTTTATCTCTATTTTCCCAAAAACTCCAGCATGCATCCAGGGCCGTCCGAATATGAGAGTTATAGGGCGAGCTCAACTGATGAGCAATAGCTTCAGAAAAAGTAAGCATAAAATAGCTTTCAAACATATTCTCTCCTTGTCTAGTACTATCTGGACGAATTGGTTTTAGAACGTCCTGTCGTCAATATGAGACTTGTGATTTTCGAAAAATATATAGGCTTTTTCCTGATTAATTTCAAATGTAGCATCTTCATCCGCATCAATATTGAGTTCCAAAACATGGTGCTTATTGAAAATTTCCAGAGAAATATCTTTTGTCCAACCGTAATTAAATTTTAGTTTACCGAAGGTCTGATGATTTATTTCCATTGTTTTTTTAAACCGTTCTTTCTATAAACCTAATCATTTTTATTTTCTGCTCCCCCAAAGTACTATAAGTACCTATCTGTCCAATCTGTCAATGTATATGTCTATTAACTAGTTTTATCGAGCTAGGTTCTTCATAGCAGTGCCAAGTCTTTACTAACCGTATTTCTCTCGATTTTAAATAGGCTTCTGGTTCGGTAAAAAAACTAATCAGATTATTTCTTTCAACTTTGCTCTTAGTTCTCTATCAAATCAATGAATTCCGAAAATGTTTTAGCTAAAAAATAAGCATTATTCTCATCGCTCGAGGCTTCTAATTGATATGTATCGTCGTAATAATATAGGCCTTCGTTCTCATCACCACTTTGCCAAAATAGTAGAAATCCGTGCTGAATAGTGTCACCAATAAGAATGGAATGTTCAAAAATATCATTACGATATTCCTCTGTCCATTGCTCTATATCAGCATTTTTAATTCCAGTATTTATACCAAACATAGTATCAATGTTAATAACTTCATCAATTTGATGAATCTTAATTGAATTTTCAAATTTATAAGATAAATTCCTTCCACCGTTTTGTGTAACTAAAAATTCTTTATAGTCAACTGGAAGTTTGATATCAAATCGTTTTTCTAAAAGTTTGATATCTTCATCTTCTGCATGCCCAAATGGGTCTATAATTAATACCATTTTATCTACCTCCGATATAATGCCTCTTTGCTTGAGGTTCTCAGCCATGTTTAGATGTCCCTGCTAAGAATAACCTTGTTAACAAAAAAAGGTGACTACATGTTCGATAAAAACAGGGTTTCTATCCAGTTTTCTTAATTTTCTTGGACTAGAAGGTCATATGGAAAGTACTCTAGGTCTTTCAAGCGCTCGTCGTAGATTCCTTTGATTTTGCAGATTTCATCAATAAATATTAAACCTACAAATAATTTGAAGAAAACAAATACTTATAGGAGTACATCCTGATAACCAATTTCAGACAATACGCCATTAACAAATTTTATTCCTATACCATTTTCTTTATCCCAATCACACTCACATAAAAAACCAAACTCTTCAACATTTTCGTCAAAAGTTAAAGGAAACATGATTTTCTTTGGTTGTAACAAAGAATAAATCTTATCTTTGTCTCCAATGATATCTAAAAAATATTTTTTCTCGTTCTGATTCGTGTAACTTGAAACAATATCCGATATTTCACGATTATAATAAGATATAATTGCAAAATTTGCCTCTTTTGCTATTTCATCTAAGTGATTATTGAAAAATCTGTAAGCTTTTTCCTGATTAATTTCAAATTCAGCATCTTCATCCGCATCAATATTGATTTCCAAAACATGGTGCTTATTGAAAATCTCTAGAGAAATATCTTTTGTCCAACCGTAATTAAATTTTATTTTACCAAAAGTCTGATGATTTATTTCCATTGTCTTTTACAACCGTTCTTTCTATCAATATAGCATCGCTAAAAACTCTGTAAAGTTATTAGATACAAACTCTATAGCAGGCTCCAACTCGTAGGATTCTTCGTGGTACCAGATACAAATACTCGGATTTTCAGCATCCTCTATATAATTTAGACAAACAAAATCACCCCCAAACAATGTTGCTATTGGGATTAGTTGCATTCCGACATAATCTTCATCAAAGACAATGCGACCTTCCAATTGTGTACTAACAACTCCGATATCATAAGCCTCTTCTGCCTTCTCACCTGAAATAGCTAGTATGGCTAAAAAGTGCTCGATTACTTTCTCATTATTCCCAAAATGAAAATACCGTTTTGACGGAGTCAATCCATTTTCTTTCTTTATAAATTCCTTATAATCATCAGGTAGTCGAACTTTCCACGCTACTTCTCTTTCATGCAATAGAGCATCAGTTGACATAGGGGAGATGATTCCTTTTTCTACATCATGTTTTAACAAATCAAAATTTAAATTCTCATTCATAATATTTGTCCCAACTTACATTTCATCTATATAGGATTAAAACTCACACTACTATTTCTCCATAATGGAAAACCGTTCATTCTTTTGATATTTTTGATTGAATATTTCCAGTTGCTTCATTGGTTTTAATTTAACAAGACCGTTTGGGAAAGTGATACTGTTGTTCAATTCCTTTTGAAAAAGCTTAACTCCCTTAGAGATTGCTTGTGCAACTGTCGACGTATGGATGGTAAAGCTAGCTATGTTTTTTTCTTGCATAAAAAGGATTGCATCAAAAAACAAAACCGAAATATATAAATCAACGACAGAACTCTGTGATAACTCTATAAGACTGCCTTCTAATATATCTTGAATCTTGTCAATATCATTCTGCTTGTAGAAATACTCAGTTAACACTTGGCAAACATCTGTTGGAAAAACATCTGGTACAGAGCTCGGAGGCTCTATGCGATATCTTTTTTCACCTCGCAAAATCCCTGCAACATTGCCAGCTTGGATGGCTTCTAACAAGAGTTTTCTGTAATTTTTCATTTGATAATCTCACTTATCTCCAATTTCGAAAAGGCTTAGTTTGTTCTCTCCAAAATTTATCATTTTGGAGTTATCAAGATTAGTTTCCGCTTTTTAATCGCTACTCGCTAGAATTTCAGCCCCTTCAGGTAACATTTTTTCCAGTTCGGCCTTTGTGAATAACCCTTGTGCTTTAGGATTTCCTCTTAAAGCTTCTGGATATTGCCTCAAGAATATTCTATCAGCTTCTTCTTGTGTCACATTCGGTGGCCAACGATCAGTCTGAAGCTTACTTAATACTTCTAACTCCGTTCTTTCCCCACTCTCTAGTAAGGCAAATAACTCATTTGGTAATTCATAAACCACACGCTGAGGGGCAATTCCTCCCTCCTCAGTAACGTAATAAAGATGATTACCATCTCTCCAGATATGCTGACCGTAACCTTTTACTTCTTCAAACTGGATAACATCTTCCCATTCTAGTTTTGTTGGTTTCATTATATCCCTACTTTACTTAAGTGGTGATACATAATTATCTGGAAGTTTGCCTTCAGATTCGATCCAAATCTTCTCTGCAATGGGCATTAACTCTTTTAATTCTTCTTGTGTAAAAAGTAATTGATTTTTCGGATTAGCTATCAGTATCTTTGGTCGTTCTTTGGCTCTTCCCCTTTTTATTTTATTGATTTCTTTTTCCGTTGGGGGCCAGCAATCGTTCTTTACTCTATAAGATACTTCTCGTAATGTTTTCTTCCTACTCTCCAGCAAGGAAAATAACTCGTCCGGTAATTCATAAACAACTCGTTCATCCATCATGCCACCTTCAATATTGACGATATAATACTGATTATTATGTTTCCAAACTTCTTTTCCGTATCCATCGACTTCTTCAAACTGGATAACATCTTCCCATTCTAGGTTTGTTGGTTTCATTTATACATTCCTTACTTAAGTGGTGATACATAATCATCTGGAAGTTTACCCATTGATTCTATCCATTGTTGTTCCGCTTTGGGAATAAGTATTTCAAGTTCTTTGTTACTAAAAAGCAACTGATTTTTACGGTTGGAAATCAGCACAATTGGCTTTTTTCTAGCTCTATCTTTTCTAATTTCGTTCTTTTCTTCTTCCGACGGTGGCCAAGAATCGTGTTTAATCTTCCAAGATACTTCGCGTAGTGATCTCTCTCCACTTTCCAGTAAGATAAATAACTCATTTGGTAATTCATAAACAACACGCTGAGGGGCAATTCCTCCCTCCTCAGTAACGTAATAAAGATGATTACCATCTCTCCAGATATGCTGACCGTACCCTTTTACTTCTTCAAACTGGATAACATCTTCCCATTCTAGGTTTGTTGGTTTCATTTTATACCTTCCTTATTTAAGTGGTGATACATAATCATCTGGAAGTTTGCCTTCAGATTCGATCCACTGTTTCTCAGCAGTTGGAATCAATTCTTCAAGTTCTTCCTTAGAGAACAGTTTCCTATTTTCGGGGACATCTATCAAAGAAGCTGGATATTTACTTATAAATTTTCTTCTAGACTCTTTTCTCTCTTCTTCCGTCGGTGGCCAAGAATCGTGTTTAATCTTCCAAGATACTTCTAGTGGTGTTCTCTCCCCACTCTCTAGTAAGGCAAATATTTCATTTGGTAATTCATAAACCGCTAACCAAGAAGCCACGGTTCCTTCTTCTAAAACCAAATAATACTTGTCCTCATTTTTCCAGATTGACTTCCCGTATCCATCGACTTCTTCGAACTGGATAACATCTTCCCATTCTAGTTTTGTTGGTTTCATTTTATATCTCTTTTACTTAAGTGGTGACACATAATCATATGGAAGTTTACCTCTCCAGTCAATCCACATTTGCTCAGCAATTGGAATTAATCTTTCAAGCTCTTCCTGAGTAAATAACTCTCTAGTTTCAGGTAAATCAATTAATGATGTAGGACTCTCTTCTATGAATCGTTTCTCACTAGCTTTCTTTTCTTCTTCCGTCGGTGGCCAACGATCGGTCTGAAGTTTACTTAATATTTCTAACTGCGTTCTCTCTCCACTTTCTAATAAGGCAAATAACTCGTTTGGTAATTCATAAACTACACGCTGAGGGGCAATTCCTCCCTCCTCAGTAACGTAATAAAAATGATTACCATCTCTCCAGATATGCTGACCATAACCTTCTACTTCTTCAAACTGGATAACATCTTCCCATTCTAGGTTTGTAGGTTTCATTAGTATTTCCCTTTTCTTATATCTCTTTTAAACTAAACTTGTAGAGCATTCATAGTATTTTTAATTTGGTATTTCAGCATGATAGAACTACCTTAAAAATCAATGTTAACGTTTTCCATTATTATACCATACAAGCGCTTGATATGAGGGGTTTGCTAGCAAAAACTAACAAAAAAACACTGAATTTTCAGTGTTCCTTTTGTTTCTTTATGTTTCTTTACGCTTCTTGAACGCACCCTGCAAGCATCGAACTAAGGCTTGGAAACCCTATTCTAATAGGCTTTTGAATACTTTTGGTCAATTTTTGGTCAAAATAATTCTATTCTTTATCCAACATTATTTCCCTGACAACTTCATATTCTTTATCAATAACTTCTTGCAACACGTGACCATAAGTCCTGATAATCTGCTGTATATCCTTATGACCAAGCAACCTTGCAACTACCCAAATATCAATTCCATTCGCCAACAAATATGATCCATAAGTGTGTCTACCTGCTGTCGCTGTCATATCCTGACTTCCTATTCCTAATTCATCTAAACAAACCTTTAGGCTTTTATTTAAACCTGAATTAGTAGGTATTTTATATCTTCTATCATAGAATACTAGATCATGTTTCTTCAATTCTTCACGATCAAAAAGTATCTTGTCCTGTTCCACTTTCAATGATTTTAAAACTTGTATTAAATCATCATCAATAGGAATTTCTCTAATCGAAGTTTTTGTTTTAGGAGGTGCAAACTCCTGCTTATCTCCTATATATCTCCGATATGTTCTAACTGTTTTATTTTCAAAATCAATATCAGACCAGCAAACTGCCATACCTTCACCAACCCTGAATCCAGTCTTAAATAGAAAATATAGCAGATATGGTATCACAGATTCCCTATAATTAAACTTCGACTGTAAATGAGATAACAAATCTTTATATTCAGAAATACTATGAACATACTTATCATCTATATTCCCAGCTTCCAAACCATAGATTTTAACATCTTCTGTAATATCTGTTATCTGCAAGCCACTTCTTTGACTAAATTTAATCGTTGACCTTATATCAGCATTGATTCTCCGTAAATGATCCTTCGTCACACTTTCTCCAAAATCATTCAAACGTGACTGATATTCCTGATGGTTAAGGCTCATAGCTGGTATATCTGAGAATAGTTTTTCTATCACCTTACCTCTTGAATAATACCCTTCCTTCGTTCCATTCGCCTTTTCTGAAGGCAATATCACAAGATCATACCAATCTTGCCACAATCCATACAAGGTAGCCTTACTATCAAATCTAGCTGTATAATTTGATTGAAACAGCCTACGTTCTTTCTCTTGCGCTTCATTCATAGCTTCACGCTTCGTCTTAAAGCCTGAATTTGTCGCAACAACTTTTCCTTGCTTATCAAAAATTCGATAATCCCAAAGTTTACTTTTCCCACGTTGTCGATAACTTGCCACAATTCCCCCTTCCTAAATAGCAATCATCACTATTCCATTATAACATCAATAATATTCTTTGATAGTTTTTATCAAAATATTCTCTAGTTTTCCTTGCAAGGAATCTATAAGGTGAACCCTTTGTTTTTGGATATAACACAAAACCATCTTCATTCTGCTCAATATCCACTTCTTTTTTAATTGCAGGATTCAATAAAATATCATTTACTAGCTTAGTCTTACTAATTGATAATAATTCCTCAACCTTATCAATCGTCCACCATTGACCGACTTCTTCTTTTTGAATCAAATCTAAATACTCAGATCGACTAATCAGAACCATATCAGCAGGAATCGGAACTTCAATATTAAACACTTGTTTCTGCTCTTTCATTTTTTTACCTCACACTAAATCACGAACATTATTCGAATACCTGGTTGAACTTTTCGTACCTTTTTCCGAATATTATTCGAATACCTGGTTGAACTTTTTGCACCTTTTTCCGAACAAAATTGCCTGGTAAATTAACATTCATAATCAATATCTCTAAAACAACAAAAAAACAAGCCATTTCTGACTTGCTTTTTTACTATTATTCTTAATATGCACTATTTTGGTATTCATTCCATAACGCCTGAAGTTCATCTGCATTTTCTAAAACATACTGTCTTACTATTTTCATATCTTTTGATTTTAATTTTCCATCTCGAAGTTCACCATTTAAAAACATTGATCCAACTTCTTCACCATGAATATAAATATGAATATGAGCCATCTGACCTTTATGGTTATGTTCATTCGGACGAATTTCAATACCATACTTCAAAAAAGAATACTTAGGCATGTAATAACCCCACGTAGTCCTTCCACGTTTCAAGGTAGTTATCACGATTTAATTCAATTTGTTTTTGCGCAAATCGTATATCATAGTCTGCTAAATCTAAATTTTCCACAACTTCACCTGTAAGAATACTAAATGTTCCAATCAATTCATCATCATCATACATACGCAAAATTGGATTGTTAGGATTTTTAGAAATATCTTCTTTAGTTACTTCTAAATTTGTAACACCAAACTCTTTAATCATGATTCCTTCTCCTTTCACTTTCTTTTATTATATCATTTTTTCTAAAATTGTCACTTACACTAATTATTCAATTCCAACAGTTCACTTTCAACACGTTTCAAAACTACTTGTACTTCTTCTGTCCCACGATAACCTTCGAGAGAAGCTAACTGACCTTCTATTCTTCCTAAAATACGAATCACCTTGTCTAGTTCATTATTTTGTTTAGGCTTAGAAAGTTCCTGATTCGCTACTGTCAACCTTGTTACTTCTTTATGCAATTTTGAATTTTGAAGCACAACTTCTTTCATAAAATCCATTGTTTCCAGGATCTCTTTAGCACGTGAACTATTTTTATATAAATTTTTTCTAGCTTCTTTTTCATACTTCATTTCATCAGAAATATATTCGGTATCCTTTTTGATAGAAGCATGTTCTTGTGACAAACGATCATGTTCTTTAGATAAGCCAATATGCTCACTAGATAAGTTCCTATGCTCACTAGATAAGCTATCATGTTCCATTTCACGTTCTTTTGACAATGCCTTCATTTCAGCTTTTAGACCACTATTATCTCTAGCTAATTTAATAGCAATACCAACTAATGAAGCTATCGTTGCAACTATTCCACTAAATGTTATCCAATCCATAATTGAATACTCCTCAATCATTTTTTCTCCTTTCTATCTTATCATATTTCTTAAAAAGAAAAAACAAGGTAGGAACTACCCTACCTTGCTATTTTTAATCAAATTTACGCTTGCCAATCACAGTTGCAATCAATCCTACAAATCCCCAAATAGTAGTAAAAATTGTACTAGCTGTTCCAGTATTCGGAAGGACTTTTAACTGACCTTCTTTATCTTTCAAAGCAATAGTACCATCTTTTTGCTTCACAGCACCTACTTCATAAGGCTCTTTTTCTGCATAATCACCTTCGCTTATTTCAACAACAACTTTTCCTTGATTCGTTGAAACTACTGTATGACCAGTATTTGTTTCAATAGGCTGTTCCTGAATTTCTTCTTTGGTCACATTCAATGGCTGCGGAGTATCTTGTTCTTTTACTCCAACATTTTCTTCTGCCTTTTGTTTCTGCTCCTTAATTTCAGGAGTATCTTCTACAGTAGGCTTCTTATCTTCTTTTGGCGTTTCTTCCTTCGGTTTGTCTGATTGAGTAGGTGAATCAACCACAATGCCTTTACTGTCCTTCTCCTGCTGTTTCTCAGAATCACCGCCCAAATCCAAATTATCATTTACTTTAGGCGCTGGTTTTTCTGCAGGCGCTTCTGATGGCTTGTCTTTTTCCGTAGGTGTTACAACAATACCATCTGTTTTATCATCAATAGGATTCTCACTTTCACCACCAATCACAACCGTTGACGACTTGTCTTCCTTTGGTTTCTCCTCCGTCGGTTTTGTTTCCGTTGATGGAGTTGCTACAATGCTTGTCGTATCATTTGCGACCTTACTATCACCACCAAGTGAAAGTGTATCTGCAAAAGTTGTTGTTGCTGAACTCAAGATAGCTACAGACAACAATGTTACAAATTTCTTATTCATATTTTTTCCTCTTTTTCTTTATTTTCCAATCACATAATAAAAGTTTCTTGCTTCTTCAGCACCAAATACACGATAATTCGTAATACCTGTTCCTTGCCCACTTTGAACAAAGTTACATTCTGAAATCAGGATTGATCCATCATCCTTCACATCTTCTACGAAGGCTACGTGACCATAAGTAGGGTGACCTCCAGCTTGCCTTCCTTGAAAGCTAACTGCCGAATGTTTCGTAGGAGTATTCGTCACTTCATACCCTGACTTATGCGCCCAGTCTTGACCATTACCCATATATGGATCAAACTCTATTCCAAATTCCTTAGCTCGATTGAATACATACCAAGTACATTCTCCGTAAGGATAGGATTGAGTGATATAACCTTCTTTGGTAATTTCCTTGTCAATCGAATAGCCGTTTGGTATCTCCATCGCAACTGCTCCAGGAGCAATATCTAAGCTACCAGCTATCGCATTCCCACTAGACGAGCCATCCGATTCGATGGTTCCCTTAAAGACTTCATACCACTTCTTACTATCCTTCTCCAGCTTTTCTAGCTTAGTCTGTCCGTCTGATAAGGAAACCCCCTCATAATGTTCAGACCAATACTTGGCACTTTCAAATGAATCAGTTGCTTTTTGCATGTAGTCTTTTACTTTTTTATAGCCATGATTCAACTCATAGGACATCAATTCTAGTTGAACTGTACTATCTAACGTTCGGGAGCTTGCATTCGCCCATCGATCACCATTGATTGTATTTCCATCCCAGCCTGACCACTGAAAATAGCCAGCAACTCCACCTGATGGATTCGTTAGTTTAGGATCAAAGTCACTTTCTCTTTCAGCATTGGCAAGCGATCCACTAGCACCCTCTAAAGTAAATTTCTCTTTAGAGAGTTGCCAGTTTAGAATTTTAATGACATCTTCTGCACGTTCAACAGAGATATTCGCTTTTTGAGCCACTTCTTGCGCTGTTAAACGTGTTCTCTTTCCAGTCGTACTACCTGACGAACCACCAGCAGAACTCGTAATCAATCCACCAAGAATAAGCATCAAAAACAAAAAAGAAAGTATCGGTAGAAAAAAGCTTAGCAGGGCAAAAGTTCGTCTAGTCTTTTTCATCTACGTAGCTAACCTTTCTTGTAAACCAAGTCTACCTTTTTTCCTTTGTAGTTTGCGGATTCTTTCTTTGCGTTCCAAGCGTTTCAAAGATGGTAAATCATTCGTTGCCTTCCATACACCATTTTCAAATTTTCTTGCCTTTAGTGTATTACCTTTTATTTCCTGCTTTCTATACATGCTTTTACGAACTCTATTTTCTAAAGTCTCGTAATTTTCATTATTTATACTTCGCTTATTTTTATCCTTTTCTCCATAGTTCTTAAAATACTCAACTTTCATCTTGGCTCGGTCAAGCATTTCTCGTCTATGTGCCTTCCTCCATTCAACTTTTTTAGCACGTTTTATCTTACGAGCCATATAGTCATCATTTTGTGGAACTTCCATTTTGGCTAGATTGCTTCTTTTTTCCAAGCGACTTTCATTCCAGTTTTTCAACGGTTTTGCCTTATCACCGACCCATCTTTGAGCATTATTTTTAGTGATTCTTGCTAAGGATTTAACACGGTTAGGAACTCTATCCCCAACTTTTGTCGCAAATGTTTTTGCCCTTTGCTGCAAGTTCATCCGATTGCCTAGGTGACCTAATCGACCTCTTGTCAAACTAGAAAGAGGATTCCCCTTTCCATTCATAAAGGATAGAAGGTTGTGTCTATTCTTAAATAGCCACCAAATCACAATACATTTCAAAAACGTTGCTACAAGACCAGGACCACCACTAAAATCTTCTATGAAACTTGACATATTTCCATAAACAATCGGAACAATAACACTTGCTAGACTGATTGCTGATGAAATCAATAAGAAGGAGATACCTTTTTTAGCAATACCACTAAAATAATGGTTAAACTGCGGAAACAGGCTTAGAATTAAAGCAAATGGTAATATCAACAACAAAAAAGCATAGGAAAGCAAGATCAGTACTCGACCTAGCCCCATCGAGAGATACACAATTCCAACTACAACAACATCAAAAATTGAGGTGAGAGCATAAGTGAATTTATCAGACCACTCATCTACCAAATTTTGACCTTTGACATCTTCTGTCTCGTTTTTATCATTCTTTTTGGTAAGGGCTTTGATTTCTTTATCTGATAACTTGAAATTTCCTTTACCTTCCTGATAGTTAGTCAAATCTTGAAAATCTTCCTCTGAAAGATAATAATTTCCCTCACTATCTTTTTTGGAGTTCATATTCTTGTATGCAGGGATAATCGTTGAGTTAAAATAGCTTTCAGCCATCGAAGTATCTACAGTCCCCACCTTTTTCACAATCTCCGTCTGAAATTCTCTTGTAATTTCATCCGTGACATTATATAGATGAATAGGAAAATAGCGCTCAGGACTGCCATTGATTGAAATTTTGGTGAAAAAACCACCAACAACAGCAAAGACCAAGCCTAGTTTCAAAGCCGTTTTGAAAACTTGTCCGCCTTTAACCCACACAGACAAGATATAGACAGCCATAAAAACACCTGCGATATATTTTGTCGTTGCACCAAACAAGACAGAGAAGACAGCACTTGCCATTTCTACAACCTTATTCAAGAAAGGCGATACATCCGTCATTTTTTCAACCGCAGATACTAAACTTACGATTATTCCAAACAAAAACTTAGAGAACCAGAAAATAGCTTGAACAACTTTATTTATCCAGTAATTCCCAACCTCGCCAAGACCAAACAAACCTTTGTCAAAATAGACATAACTAGTCAAGCGTTTCATTTTTGTCTTGAAATTGGCATAACTTAATTTTGTATTGGCTTTTTCTTCCTCTTCCTTCTTTTTCTTCTCTTCGTCTTGCTTTCTTTGAGTTTCCTTGACACTATCAGCAACACCTTGATTGGCATTCGCACCGACAACATCCGAACTTCTTTTCAATGTATCATCAGTAATTTTTTCCAAAGGATCTTTATTTTCAGATGGACTAGGTTTAACAATACTAGAACTTGCACCTGTATTACCACTATTAGGGAGCGTTAAGCCATCACCAGAACTAGATGAGCTTGTCGAAGAAGATTTATCCTTTACAAAAGCTGGAGTTTCAGATAATGTACCATTCGGAAGCGAAACTGTTCCTATATCTGCGAAAGCCAACAATGGAAAGAGAATAGAGAGTAAAAAAACAAACAGAGCTAGTTTCTTCTTCATCTTTTCTCCTTTACTAACCTGTAGACTTCAGATTCGTTGTAACAGTTTCAAACAATGGAGTTATCGAATCATATATCGTACCATCCACTGTAATTCTTTCTCTTCGACCAAAAACGTCAGAGAAGATACATTGACCCATCGTCTGATTTTCAACCCATGCCTTAGACAAATCATCTTCTTTGATTTTAAGATGTTCCAAAATCGAAGAAGTTTCACTATCTTCTGAAAAGGCAAAAACTGTACCAAAACCAGTACCATCATCTTCAGTTGAAACATCTTTTACAGACTGAGTTGCCAAAACTAAGAAATTATTAAACGAACGACCTGTACGCTTAATTCTAGCCAGCAATTGACGACCGCTAGGAGTCAACGAAATTTGCCAAGCCTCGTCCACATACAACAAGGTTTCTTGTGTTCTATCTCTTTCTCCAAAATCAGCACAGAAGAACGTTAAACCATACATGACCGCAAGACTTCGTAATTGAGTATCTGTCATATCCTCATAATTAGAAGTTTTAGGCATGTCCAAGCCAGCAATTTCAAAAACCGTAATCTTATTGTCCGACTGCAAAGACTTATTAGAACCATCCGAGAAGCACAATTTCAACAAGGTGTTTTCCCCCATTTTTGATAAATAACGACCAATTCGTGCCACATCTTTGTCTTTCTCTTCTTCAAAAGTCTTAAACAGATGTAACATTCCAACCGTTTCGCCATTTTGTTTTCTAGCCCAGACCTTGTCAATATTTTCTAACAAATAAGATTTCAATTTCTTAGAATCCTCTTTGTCTAAAACAGTCGAGATTAAAACTGAAGCAATTTCTGTCAACGTCGTCTTTTCATCAATATAAGCAAATGGATCCAGAACTCCAATATTTCTATCTTCCTTCATATCCAAGGTTACAAAATGAATAGATTTGATATACTCTTGTACTTCTTTATGAATATTCTGTTCCTCATACTCTTTCAAAATCTTCATATATTGTTTTCTCACTTCAGTTTTAGGATCAATATAAGCAGATTTGATTTTTAAGAAACTATTCAAGGTAAACAACAATTTCATCAAAAACGATTTCCCATTTCCAGTCGCTCCAGTAATGGCAACATGAGGATTATTAGTAATCTTATCCTTAATCCCCATTTTATTCGCCTGTAGCAAGTTTGAAAAGACTAGACGATTACTTGCTTGTAAGGCTGCCATAAAGTCACCACCCCAACTCGCAATTTCATTGTCTATTCGTGCAATGGGAAAACCAACCTTGTTTCCTACCTCTTTCGTGACAAAAAACATATTCTGACAGAAGCCTTCCAAAGAAGTATATTGCACATAACTTTCACGTTTTTTATCCAACAATTCTGTAAAGCGACCTTTGTAGAAAAGATACAATCTATCCGCATAACCTCTTGCAAGAGAACCTCCTAAGTTAGCTATGAGCTTACTTAAAATATCATATCTTTCCTCAATCTCATCCTCATCATCGCCAGTCACAACCAAGAAATGGAGAAATTCAACCATTTTTTCTTTACTTTCAACCTTTTCTTGATAATCAACCAACATTTCATGAGCTTCTAACACTTCCAAACGTTGAATATCGCCATCTTCCTCAATTTCAGCAACCACATTCCCCAAATTTTTACGTTTGTTTCTTGCTTTCTTTTTAGAAGAAGAAACTCCCTTATCTGCCGAGAACGCAACTTTATAGATACTTTCTACAGGAAAATCTAACAACTGCAATTCTTCTTGTAGATGAATCGAAGATACATTTCGAGGATAGTCCACAATTGGAAAACAAGCGACCAAATTATCATCATCTTTATTCTCCAGGCGTAACACTTTGTGATTCTCAAAATAAATATTTGTATCATCGATATTATCCATACAATTCTTAATTGCATCTACTTCTGTTTCCTTGTCATAAAATTGGCCTCGTAAGAATTGTAAACGAGCCAAAAACTCCAACTCCGTTTTTTCAACTTCACGAACCCTCAATTGATGCAAGGCACTTTTTAAAGCATTCTTTTTTAGTTGCCAATCCTCATACCAATTCAGAGGAGGTAATTCACCCAGACCAAGCAACTTCAACGTTTCTTTTTTGTAGAAAGACACGCTGTCTTTTAAAGTCGAAACTAAGTCTGGACTGATATTGTTTGACTTCAATGGAACAGAGATATAATGCTTGTACTCAAACAAAAACTCTATCTCATCCTCAATCTTTTCTTGCAGACTATCCATCATCAAATTTGCTAAAGGAGCTGTACCACTATCTTGGTCAATATCTTGGCGCAAGAGTTCAAATCGCTCATACAAATCTATTGGAATAGGAATCGTATGCAATTCAAAGTCACCATAGACCGATATTTGACTAAAAGCTGAAAAAGCGGTTTGTTTAAACCGCTCACGCCCCCTCTTGTCTATCGTAACCAAAACTTCACTAGGAACTTCAAAGACTGCAAAAACACCACCATTTTTACGTAGTATCAAACTGTCCGCAAAGTCCCAGTAATTACTCGTAATTTCCACGATAAATCCTTTCTATTTTTACATATCGTTTACCTTTATTTACATAATACTTTTTACCATATCTTCCGTAATGCCAAAAATAAAAAATGTAATCACGAAGATAAATCACTATCGTTTTACCATCGATTTTATTATTAGTCAGAATTTTCCCCAATTGCCAGCCTAAAGCAGAACCAATAACTAAGCACCAACCCCACTCAAGAAAACCTACTGACATCAGGAGAAAAAAGAAAATTGGAGTAAAAAAGATAAAATATAATAGAGTCGACATCTCAACCGCAAAAGGCAAACTAAAATTATCCGATAACTCTTTTACAAATATAGGCTGGTCAAAACCACGCTTATACGAAAATAATTGTTTCTCTTCTTTTTCCATAGGCTTACTTGAAAATTTCTAAAAATTTATTAAATAAAGTCGCAGGAGCTTTCAATACAGTTTCTGGACTTAACATGAACCATAAAATTAAAGCACCGGTCAAAATGGATACAAAAATACCCCAAGTCTTTCCTTCCTTCCAAGCTCGAATGGCTTTACTAAATACAAACAATCCAATCAAAGGAACACCTAACTTATCAACTAAATACTGAAAAAAACTCATTTATCTCATTCTCCTTAATTTTCTTTTTTTATCCTTCTTCGCATAATCAAATGGAATCTGATGCTCCATTTTATCTACAAAATAACTATCTTTATCTTTCCTTAACTCGAAAGAAAAATTCTCACTATGACTTGTACCCAAAATATCAAAGGTAACTTGCACATAAGCCAGTGTCTTATCACTATCTTTTACAAAATAGGTATAATCAATGCTTTTAACAGTTGCTCCACCAATTGTTTTGATATTCTTTGAGATCAAGTCAAGATTTGATTGACTACTTTGATAATTCTTGAAAAACAATTCAATAAAAGCAACCAAATCTTTTCTGTCATTTTCACTCAGACCATCATTTGCTGTCAAAACCAATTGCTTTTCTTTGTCAACGTCCTGACTCTTAAAATCCGTAACAGGGGCAAACCAAGGCAAACCATCAACATAATAGCGACCGTTTTTTTCAACGTATGGTATTGAAAACTCGATTGATACACGTTGAACCTTATTATCAACCTTTGTATCATAAGTCACTGCATAAACTGCAACTCCATCTTTCGCCATCAGCAAACGACCACTTACAATAGTCATATCTTGTTTCGATTGCCCTTGATTTTTAACACTAGGCGGTGTTCCATAGAATTCATTCAAACGCTTTGCGTTTTCTTCACTATCCTTCTCACCTGCCTTGTAAGTAAAATAATAGCTTACATAACTATCCAAAAATTGCTCCAACCGTCTATCAATTTCCTTATTATCTACTTTAGCAATCTGATTCTTTTCAAATTCCTTAACCTTAGATATATTCTTAATTGATAAAACACCAGCAACACCCACAAAAACTACAAAACCAATCAATAAAGAGCCAAAAATTAAATTCGCACCCTTTTGATTGATTTTCTTAGGAGTGTATACTTTCTTATCAGAAAGTTTCTTTAACCTTTCTTGATTTTTTTCTCTTTTTTTAAATCCTCTTATCATTTCAAATAGATTACCTCAATTTTCTTCCTTTCTTTTTTTAAAATTAAAGAATGACCTTTCTATAAAATCCTTTTGGAGTATTCAGCACTTCGCCTTGCTCAACAAAACCTTGAAATGCTGTCACCCAATTTCCACACTTAAAAAAATAATTTATCAAAAGACCAATATCTAAATTCTTTGAAAGTTGAATCACAGTTGCGACTTCATCTTTAGAACAGAATTGATAATAGGTTGAAATAATCTTTTTGATAGGAACATATCGCTGTAACTGAAATCTCACAACATAATCATCACCATCATACAAATCAAGGACTGCTTTTTTCAGCAAGTAAACCTCGTCCAGCGACATGATCTTATCAACTTCCCAATCAGTAATACCACATACAAAGAAATTCCCTTTATCAATTCCCAATTCTTTCAATCTTGCAACTATCTGATCTTGACTATGCTTCATAATATCTAACTCACAAAGATAATCGAAATTGCCTTCATTCAGAACCCTGATATTCGCTATCATCTTGATACAAAGTAACCTTTATCAACAAAGCTACCACCTTCTTCTAGCCGAACATCTCGACCAAATTTTTCATAGTCAAAATATCTTTCTAATGTTTCTCTTGACAATTCAAAACCAATTTCATCAACAATATATTCACCCAATTCTCGATCGGTTGCTACTTCAGGATATAACCAGCAATCATCAAATTCAGCATTTAATAAAGCCTTTGGATCAGAACTATCTGATTCAATGAATGATAAAACAATATCTTCATCTACATCTTCCAATTTTTCAGCAAGTTCATTGAACACAAATAAAGGACTTCTTTCAACATCTAAATCAGGCAATTCTTCAATAGATTGAATCGTTGTAGAAACATCTTCTACATCATATCCAAATTCAGAAGCTACATATTCAAGTTCAACAGGCAAAGAAAATTGTTTTACTTTCTTTGTCCGATTATCCATAATCAAAGCTGTTAATTCCATTTTTCACCTTCCTTTACTAACCTTCTACCTGCTTATTTAACTGCTCCAGATCAGCAACACTAAATAAACCATATCCAATGAATGAAGTCCCTTCATAATCAACAATTTCAATTTGATCATCATAAGAACCACTCATTCCAATCACAGACAACTTTCCAAAATATAAAGGCAAGCTAAACCAAGCCTGCCTTCCATTTTTTGGATTCTTAATTAAAACTCTTGAAGCCATATTCGGTACCAGCTATTCCTTATTGCAAGAAGTACCAGCTATCGCCTTCATAACCAAGATAGACACAACTATCACCAATACGAGAGATAATTTCTTCTTCATGTTCTTCTACATAAGCAGACAAACGATCTTCATTGACTAACTGCTCATATTCTCCATGATCCAAAATACCAGCAAAATCAATCAAGGCTTCTTGTGTATCAACTTCTGTAAATGAATTGATATAAACATTATCAGGGTTGCAACCATCAAATTGTCCAAACTCCACACCGTCAAAATGTTCATCTAAGCGATCAATAATTTTCTCAGGTTCATCAAGTAACTTTTTTCCAAAAGTGTAATGCTTACACACATCAGAAAATTTGTTATATACAACTTTAATACTCATTTTTTCTCCTTCCAAAATAAAAAAGGAAGCCAGCCTTGACTTCCTTCATTCCTTTACTTAAATTGAAGCTGAACGCTCAAAGCTAGAACCAATCGCAAATGCACGAGTTGTTACCTTGTTCAGTTGCTTGTTCATATCATAGTAACTATTCAAATCACGCTTGATACACTCAATAACTTGATACGGTAGTTGTAATTCTTCATCATTTTTAAGAAGCGCACTTAATTCACCAGCATTCTTCCACGCTAAATCAAATTCTTTTGATTTCAATTTTTTAGCAAGTTCATTCGACAATTCAATAACTTGTTTATCTTTTCCACTTAAAGCCATTTTTTTATACCTCATTTTTTCTATTTTTTATATTTTATTTTTTCCCAGCAATCATGCAGGAGAACGCTTCTTAATTTTCATCTATTCTCTCCCAAACAACCAATCCAACGAAACACCAAAAAAATCAGCTATTTTTTCTAATTTTTCATAGTTAGGTTTACACTTACCATTTTCCCAATCACTATAAGAATTTTGTTTTATACCAATTTTTTCTGCTAATTCTTCTTGACTAAATCCATGCTGTAAACGTAATTCTTTTAGTCTGACTGAAAATAAATTCTTTTTTTCTTCTTTTAACTTTAAATAGCTTTCTTTAGATATTTCTAAATTTACACTTAACAAATAATCAATAGAAACATCAAATATACAAGCTAACATACTTAATTTCTCAAAGTTAGGCTCACGCATTCCCTGTTCCCAATGTGCATAAGCACTTTGAGATATGTTTAACATATTAGAAAGACTTTTTTGTGTAAGTCCCTGCTTCTTCCTTAACACTTTTAATTTCTCATGAAATTTCTCCATATCCTAAATTCACCCTTTTCCTTCAACAAATAAACCACCTACCAAAAACATCAGAAATAACAAAATAGAGAATTTAACATTCCCTATCAATACATACGCAAACAGCGCCATAACCAATCCTACAATAATATTTACAAACAAATAATGTATGATCTTAAAAATCATCTTTACCATTCTTATCATATATAGACCTATCCAATTCTCTAAAATTCATCACAATTCCTGCAATTAGCGTAATACTAAAGAAAACAAAAGCGATTTTAGAGTTGCCACTAATTAAATTTACAACAAGAAATACAAACATAGGCAATATATAATTCAAACACATAAAGCGCAGGACTTCTCTTAACCACTTCAAAACTCTAGCCATATTCAAACCCATCTTTCTAAATGATATTTTTTCACCAATAGATTATAAACATCTATTCTTTCCTTATTATCTCTTTTCAGCAAACCAAACAATAACAACTTTCTTTTTATATCCACTTCTTTATTCAGATATTCTTCATATTCTTTAGTTAGTCTTTTAACTTCATACCAATCTTTTCTTGTTTTAGTTGATCTATAGGTCTGACATTGAAACTCAATATAATCTTGATAACCTCTAGCCTTCTTACTCGTTACAATTCCATCATAGAAATACCTTGCAGGAATCAGATACACCAATTTTCTTAAAACTTCATCAGTTATTTTTTTCTTCTTTTTCATAGAACAACCTCAAATAAAACTAACTATTTTGTCATATCAAGAATCGCATTTACATCTTCATGTATCCTTGACCAATCCAATATATATTCCTTGAAATAAGTCCGAAAGATTTTTGAAGGCTCAACAGGAATCACTACTAAATTTTCATTCCCTTCAAAACTAGGAAAATAACTACTAATAGACTTCAATCCTTTATCAGTAGATACAACCAAGTTACTATTATTGACAACTACTGAATCAGAACCTATCAGCTTGTAGATTCTTCTCATAATCAACCCTCGCTTGCTCTAATTTCTTCCAATTCTTTTCGCTTATATTCCCTTCAAACAATATCTTTTTCAACTTATGATCACCTGTTATGTTTTCCCAGGTTTTAAGAACAGTAGTAACACCTGAAACATTCTCATTGATCCATTTATACTGTTTATCAAAGAATCCAACTTCAACAGGAGCAGTTGAAAAACCGATTCGGTCAACTTCACCCAGCAATGAATACCACTCTTTGTTAAGAACCTTCTTTCCATTGACTTTCTCATAAACCTTAATCTTGCTATTGATAACTCTTACAGCCAACTTCGCCATATCCAGTCTTTCATTCAAGGCTTTTTTAACAAAGTCCAAAGCGACTTCATCACACATTCGCACTTCATACCGATTCTTGAATTGTAAAGCCGAATGAATGAAATCTAAATCAAAACCAAGTTTTTTCGCCTGCTCAATATCCTTCTGATAAAAGCAAAAATGATAGGCAGATTGTCTTGATCCAAAGTAGATTGTTTTAGCTTTTCCATACTCACCATTATCTTCAATCTGCTTCAATCTCAACCGACTGTCAATCAAACCTTTGTCCCATAATTCCACCAATTTTCCAAGTTCAAAATTCCCTTCTTCGTTATATTTTTCATCAAGCGCAATGTCTAACCGAGGTATATTCATATACTTTCCATCACCTTCAGCAATTTCACGCTCATACTCAAAACAGCGAATAAAGAAATCTCTCCAGCTTGCTTTTTGTTCTTCTTCTAGGTAATATTCAAATTGCCTGCAAGCCTGACCTTTTAACTCAATCATACAACCCATATCTTCCCTTTTCTTCGATATAAAAACATTGATATGCTGAAATGTATGTTTGGTATCATACCCTGAACCACCTTTTTCTTCTTCGAGAAAAGGCTTATTCTTCAAACACAAGACTTTCTCAATCACTTCAATATAATCTCTTGTTTTGAATGTTACCTTCAAATAGTCAACCTTACCTTCCAAAGAAAAACCACTATCTCTCACTCCTTCTTTAAAAGCCATCAACTCTTGAATTTGTGAATCATAGGATTCAGGCACTTTACCAGCTTCTTTCCAATGATAGAAAGAACCAGCATTAATTCCTAAATAATCTGATATTTCATTTACAGAGAAATTATATATTCTCATAACTTTTTCTAAATAATTAAATTCCATAATTCCTCACTTTTTCATTTTTTCAAAGTTTTCACTATCAAAAAGTCAGTAATATCAATACTTTTGAACACTTTTGAATACTTCTACCCCCCTATTAGTCATAGGGGGTTAATTCGCACAATCCAGCCTGCTAGTACACGCTAGTACACGCAGTCACTCGTCGCATACGCTTCCTCGTTCCTGCTACTAGCTACTAGCAAGCTGAATTGTACCAACTAGCACTAATAAAAAAAGAGGGGAAACCCCCTCACAAACTACTAGATTAGTATTGATCAAAAGGAAAATCTTCCAAAATCTCACTCCAATTTTGTGTAGTATTCTTTTTCAACTCAAACAAATCTCTAATAATATCTCTTTGAGTTTTATCAAGTAAGACTACGTTATCTTCCTTTTCAAAATCTAAAATACCATCTAGCTTATCAACCAAGTTTTTCATAGAACCAGCAGATACACCAAGTTCTTTAGAAAAAGCAAATGTTCTTACAAGATCATCTCCATTTTCTTTTTGTTTGCTTGCCATCAGTTCTTGAACCAATTCAGGACTAGCCTTTTTAACAGAGCCATTCTGCAATTCTTCTTTAGCCTGCATTTCTTCCTGTAATGCTTGTTTTTCTTCTTCAGAAAGAACCACTTCAGGATTCTCTAATGGATTGAAAGGATTTTCTCGTCTTTTCACCTGGTTAAATTCATCAGTAAATGAGAAACCATTGACATATAAAGGTGAATAAAATTCCCTTGCAACTTCTCCATAAACAGAAGCATATCCACGCCCATAAACACGCTTACCAGCAAGATATTTCACATACTTAAATTCCTTGTTTCTATTGACTTCACCAAAAGCAAGATCATAACCAACCTCGTCCAATCGACCAACAGACACACGAAAGTTAATGTTTGCTTGTAATTTTGAGCCTAAATCTTCTCTTGAAGGCTTCTGCATAGCTATTGTCGCAAAGCACCCAGCCTGCCTTCCAAGAAGCAGAAATTGCCCCATAGCATTGTCTAAGCGCTGTCTAGTTTGAAAGTCCAACATAGCACACAAGGCATTGTATTCATCACAAACTAGAAAATAAGGCTCTAAACCGTACTCATAAAACTTCTTCAAGTCCTTATCGCCATTTTCTTCACGTTTTTCACGCATATAGGCATATCGTGAAAACATAATCTCGACACCTCTTTCAATCATAGAAACAATATCTTCTACTTGATAAGAGATTCGACCTTCAAAGGCTTTTTGTTCTGCCATTGTCACAAAGTCAGCTTGTTTTGGATCGCAAATATCCACTACACCTACTTTTGACATAGCAAGAATCAGCGTTCTTAAAAGTACAGTTTTACCTCCACCAGTACCACCACAGACCAGCATATGAGGATCATCAATAGGATTCCAGTAAAGATTCTTCATCAGTTGAATACCTTTATCAGAATAATTGACATCAGTTACCTTGATACGATTCAAGAAAGCAGAATAGGCTAATTTGTAAGTTTTAAACTTAATATCGTCCTGGACTTCCATAAAATCCATAAAGAAAGTTGTTTCTAACTCACTACCAATCTTCTTAAATTTTTCTTGAAACTTGTTACCAGCCATTTTAAAAGCGACATCAAGATCATAGCGATTCTGTTTCATGTAAACAGCAGGAAACACAACTTTATCAATAGTACCTGATTCTCGTTTTACCTTCTTTGTATAGGTATAACCATTCTCTTTCAAAAAGAAAGCCAGTTTAGACAGTCTTTCTAACTTTTGAAAAAGAAAGAATCTTTCTTGTGAAAACCATGTTAAATAAATACTTAAAACAATAAATACTATCAACATGATCACAAGAATAACAATAGCTGGTATATCTAAACTCTTAATTTTATCAAAGTTTAAATAACCATAAAATACAAGCCCAGGACTAAATAACAAAAAGAAAAAAGAAAAGATAAAGTATCTAAGATTCACCATATAAGGCCTAATCTTGATTCCTCTATACGCAGGAAACAAACCCATATCTTTTCTCCTTTACCAACTAAGCTTTATGCTCTTGTTTTTGTTCTTGCTTCTGCTCTTGTTTAGGTTGTGGAGTTACACCGGCACCAACACGCTTAATGTTTTCAGCACGCAATGAGAAAGCAAGCGCCTTAATTTCAGACACATTGTTATTGCCACGATACACAGTATCTTCATAATCATAGATCCAAATTGTAGCTTGTCCTACAATTTCAACTTCCGACATGAACGGAATATCTTCTACTGAAATACCTTCTTCCAGCTTGATCGCAATAGTTTCTTGCATTTTGTCAGAGAACACTTCGGCATGAGTAGGATAATCAACAGCTTCACCTTCTACCATTTTCCAGTTTTCATCAAAACCAAGAAAAGTAAGTGTACCGAATTTTTCCTTCACATTTACAGGAATTTCTGCATTGTTAAATTTACGAATGTTAAAAGCCATTTTTTCATTTTCTCCTTTTCTTATTTTTCAAAGCGCAATTCACTTGCTTCAAATTGAATTTCTTCTTTTCGACCAACCAAGCGAGTTACAAAATTAAGTCCTGATACAGACTTAACAACAGTCAAGCCTTTAGCCTTCGGAATATCAGAATTATTTACTCCATAGACACGAACAGTCACGCTATTTTGTTGATCTCCTGACAATTCAAACTCACGGAAAGGAACAAAATTTTCTCCGTTTCCACTCACAACTTCACGGAATTTTGGATTGACAACAACTTTTGTTCCAATCGCTTCCAACCCAACAGGGATTTTTTTAATTTTTGCCATTTTTTACACCTCTTTAAATATTTATTTTCACAAATTAAAAAGGGAGATTTTCCTGTTTTAATCGCCCTTCACAGATAGACTAATCTTCTTTACGTTTAAGACCAGCAACACCAAGCACAGTTGCAAGCACACCAACTACACCAGCAAGACCAAGTGAAGATTCAGCAGTACCAGTATTCGGTAATTCAGACTTCTGCTCTTTTGGTTTTTCAGGAGTTACAGGTTTTTCTTCTTTTGGTTTTTCAGGAGTTACAGGTTTTTCTTTAACGTAGGCCTTGTGGTATTCCACTTCAACTTGTTTTTGTTTAGGAACAGGCACATAAGGCTTAATTGAAATCAATGGTTTAGGAGTGTATTTAGGATCATTGTATTTCTCAATAGAAATAGGCTCTTGCTTAATTTCTTTTTGTGAAGCACGTCCGAACAATCCACCTACGATTGAATATGAGGTATCAGCAGTATTTGAATGAATGAAGCTAAAGTTAATCTTTTGACCTTTTGCAAATGACCAGCCAATACCATTAGAATCAAGCACCCCTGCTGTACTTTGACTTTGCGCAGAATCATTCGCAGTAAATGAGTTACCACTTTGTGAAATGTTCTTACCAGTTGTCACTTTCGCTCCATCAAGTTTTGAAACATCAATCACCTGGTTACTATCAACATCATTGACAGTTACTTCACTTACATTATTAGAATCTGTTTCAACTCCAATAGTGACCATTTTCACCCAGCCTTGACGATCATTAAGGTAAGCACCTGAAGCACCACCACCAGCTTGACCGTCAACACCACCTCCACCATTAGCTTCACCAGCACCAGCAGAGATAAAGACACCATAACCGATACCACCATCTTCACCAGCCCATAGAGCAACATAGCTACGAATGAAGCCTGATTCAGCCGATGGAGTAACACCACTAAATGTTAAGGTAACATCACCATTAGAAGTGTTTTTTACCTTGATTTTAGCAGTACCACTCTTGTCATCAAAAAGGAACACATTATCAAAGTTTGCGTCCAAGTTAGTGTTACGAGCATAGCCTTGAATCACGTTAGCTGTATAAGCAGGAGGAGTGACTTTAGAAGCACCTGAAACAACTTCAAAAGTTGTTTTAGCAGTTGCAGTCAAACCAGTTTGAATTGACTTGATAACCTTACCAGCGTTAGCCTTATTCCATTGATCAACAGCTTTTTGATCTTGCGCATAGTTACCAGTGAATTTCAATCCAACTTTTTCCATGATAGCTTTGTCTTTAGCCTTGATTTTCTCAGCTTCCAGCTTTTCATTTTTGAATTTAGCTTCGTTTGTTTGATTTTCCTTCTTAGCTTGCGCATTGTAGCCTTCAACAGCTTTCTTATCCTTCGGATAATCACCTGTATGTTTCAAACCAGCTTTTTCCATAACAGACTTGTTATCAGCATTGATTTTACTGTTTTGCGCTTTAGCTTCATTGATTGCTTTAGTATTTTGCTTTTTCTCAGCAATCTTCTTATCAATTTCTGCTACTTGCGCTTTTTCATCAGCTTTTGCCTGATCTTCGGTATCATAACCAACTTTTTCTTTTTCAGTTACCTTGATACCAGCTTCTTGCGCTTTTTTCACAGTAGAATCAAGATCAGCAGATTCAACAGGTTTTACTGTTTCTTCTTTTTTAGCTTCTGCTTTTGAATCAGCTTTTGCTTCTGTTTTAGGTGCTTCGGTAGGTGAAGCAGGTTTAGCAACTTCAGTAGTTGCAGGAGTTGAAGGTTTTACTTCGTCAGCAGATACATTCCCATTAGTTACCATAGCCATCATAGCAAGAGCCAAAATAACTCCACAAGTACCAGCTACTTTCGTTTTACGGATTGATCCGTAAGCCTTAAATTCATTAGATTTAAACATTAATTTTTTCTCCTTTTTCTTTTTTTTATTTTAAATAATGTTTTTTCTTTTTCGATCTCATTCATTAGATGGTGAACGTGACCGTTTATAGATAAATACTGTCATATTTTCTCCTTTTCTCTAAACAAAAAAGCCGATATACACCGACTTACTACAACTAACAACTATTTAATGAAATTCAATAATTTCTCCTGTTTCTAAAAAATGGTTATAAGTACGATCAATACGATTATCAATCTTACGGTAAAATGTATTCGTTAATTGACCCATAGCATATAACTTCCTATACAAATCTTCACAACATTTTTTAGACGATACATAAACATCAGCACCCCTCTTAACGTGGGCATAAATTTTTAGATTCCAACAAAACCTACTATATATTCGCAGATATTCCCTACGAATCCATTCTTCTGAATATGTTCTTACATCATCTTCTCCCTTCCACTCAATAGATACGATCTTAACACACCTCTTTCAATCAATATTCACGACATATCGCATACATTACAAAACTATCTAATAAAATCAATAATAAAATTAAAAAGAATACACCAACAGTATTATTACTAAATATCAAATAGAAAAACTGATAAATTAGAAAATCAACTAACACCATACTAAAAGCTACTAATAAAACTCTTAACAGCTTCAAATGATATTCTAACCAAAACTTCATTCCTTTTTTTAGGAAAAGAAAATAACCTTCAAAAAATTCTCTTATAAAAATACCCTCTTTCTTTCTATTGTTAATTCACATAAAAGAATAATAACTATTCTCTTGTGAAAACTAACAATAAATTTTATTGTTAATTTCCTTTTTTGAGTAAAAATAAAAAGGCTTATATTTCAAAGCCTTTTCTTGTTAATCTTTTTTGTGTATGCTCTTATCTTCGCACACTTTCAGCTTTATAGCTTACTCCCTTCGCCAAGGTCACAGATTTAAGGATAACTCAATACCCCCTCTTCCTTACCCAAAGGCATTAGCAAGACATTCATCTTACACACCGACCATACGATATAGCCTCACTATCTCACTCTAGCTACCTCTACAAAGTATCATTGACTGCACCACAGCCGTCAGTTCCCTTTTCTTATCTACTCAGGCGAAAGGACGAAAAACCCAACGTGATCAATATTGACTAATAGATATAGTTTACGGAATCTAGCTAAAAAAATTAGATTGGTTTGTCTTTAAAGGTTCAGGAGCCATTCTAATTTTTTTAGCTAAACTCCACAAACTACATCTACTATCAGACCAACTTGACATTTTCCTAAAATTCACGTATAATTAAATTGCTACATTTAATCGTGTTAGTCAATGCTTCGTTGTTGTCTGACACGTTTTTTATTAAATTTTCAATGGACTTGAATTAAGAAATCAATACTTAATTCTTATAAGCTATTGCTTATATATCTATTATATAACCCATAGCTTATTTTGTCAATAGTTTTTTTAAAATTTTTTTAAAAAATTTTAAAAAGGAGTAAATATGTTTTATGATCGACTAAAAAAGCTAAGACAACAAGAAAAATACACACAAAAAGAAATTGCTAATTTCTTAAATATAACTCAACCAGCATACCAACAATTTGAAAGTGGTAAGAAAAAGATCAATATAGAAACAATGCAAAAACTTGCAGATTTTTACAATGTATCTACCGACTACCTGTTAGGTAAAACTGATATTCCTGATCCTGATTCAGATATTGACCTTGATTCTGCTATTGATAATTCAGTTGCTTATGATGGTACACCTATCACAGATCACGATAGAGAAATTATTAAGAATTATCTAAACGAATATTTTTCAAATAAGAAATAGTATGGAACTAAGAAAAGTCATAGAAGAAATCGAAGCCCTAGACTGCAAGGTTGTCTTGTTAGACCATTTAGAAACAAAAGGTCGTTATCTTTTTGTAAACAATCAACACTTCATCTTTCTACGTTCTGACACTACAGATATAGAAAAAATCAATATCCTACTACACGAGAAGCAGCACTTACTGAATGATGATTCGCATAACTCCCTTGCTCATATCGATACCTTCTCACAACGCATCGAAACCAGAGCTGAAAAAGGAAGAATTCTTAACTTTATGAGCTTAATCAACAGCGAGTATCCGATAGATGAACAATTCAACTACCATGACTATCTCAAAAATGCAGGTATACCAAGCACTTACGAGGTCTACGTGCAAGAAATAGCTACACAATTTTATAATGAAAACAAAAAAAATAACATTATCTAAGATAGTGTTATTTTTTCTATTTCCGAATATTTTTCAAATACCTGGTTGCCTATTTTGACCCCAAAAGCGAATTAAATATCCAGGAACATTTAATTTTCCTTCGCTTTTTATTCTAAAATTACAGTACCCCAAAGTTCACCATTACAAGATACAAATAATTCATTAAAAGAACCTGGTAATCTACTAAACAAAAATTTAACAAAATAGACTTCTAAGTCTGCATCATACTCTTTTGTAATTGACATATTTGAACCCGAATCCAACTTATCCAACTGATCAGAATACTCTTTCAAAAAATCCTTCACAAAGTAATTAAATCTCGAATTCATCGTTTTTGGAAGTCTATCGTGATAATTTATTTCTTTAATTTCCATATTCTATCTCCTTAAAACAAATCCGAATGTGTACCTACACGCTCAAATACAACATGTGTACCTCTTTCTAGGTAATAATAAATCATAAGCAAATCTGACTTCCTACCCCCAATATGAATTTCCCACAGCTTAGGTATTCTTTTTCTAGGCTCTAAAACATGCTTTTTATATTCATAACCCAACTCTTCATCATTTATTATCTTCTTAACAGCTTCATTGATAGGAGTTATATCTATTCCACGCTTAATTATTTTAGCCAAATCTTTATTGTATCTATTGGAAAACTCATAACTAAGCATTTTCTCTTACCATTCTTTCAAAATAATCATCTACACTTTCGGTACTTTTTGTTATTCCCTCATTTTTATATTTACTAATACTCTCTTTAAAAGCCTTCTGAGTAACTTCATTATATTCATCTATATTTCTTGTACGAATATAATCACCATTTTCTAACTCAATTTCATAATCTGAATCAAGTTTTAACTCAAACGGAATACTTCTCGTCAACACACTTTGCTTCAAAAATAACTTCACAGCAGTTGTCATATCCAAACCCAATTCACTAAAAACTTCAGTCGCTTCTTTTTTTAATTTATCATCTACTCTTACAGCAATTTGTGACATAGCAATTCTCCTTTTTTATCTTTTATATCTATTGTAT
The DNA here is from genome assembly GCF_023110115.1 of Streptococcus sp. oral taxon 431. Taxonomy (GTDB): domain Bacteria; phylum Bacillota; class Bacilli; order Lactobacillales; family Streptococcaceae; genus Streptococcus. Next base: position 446,142 of record NZ_JALDVP010000001.1, read on the forward strand.
CACTTTTAGATAGACAATTCAAGTTTTTATACATATTAAACACAAAATAAAATAGACCAGCTATATGATCCACTTAATTTTATATTTAATTCATTTTTTGGTCAAATTTTGGTCAACGTTTGGTCAAAAAAACAAAATATACTATCCTATTTTAAAAAACTAAATTGTGATGATTGCCTATAAATAAACACTTTGAATATTCTTTATGTTTCTTTACGCTTCTTAAAATGCCCCCTGCAGGAATCGAACCTGCAACTACTCCTTAGGAGGGAGTTGTTATATCCATTGAACTAAGGGAGCTAGAGAAAAACCCTGCCGTATGAGCAGAGTTTTTTTCATCGAATTAACGACGGATTTCTTTGATACGAGCTGCCTTACCTTGAAGAGCACGCAAGTAGTACAATTTCGCACGACGTACTTTACCGTAACGAACAACTTCGATCTTTTCAACACGTGGAGTGTGGATTGGGAAGATACGTTCAACACCTACACCGTTAGAGATTTTACGAACTGTGTAGTTTTCTGAGATGCCAGCACCTTTACGTGCAATAACAACACCTTCAAAGATCTGAACACGTTCACGGTTTCCTTCGACAACTTTCGCGTGTACACGAACAGTGTCACCAGGACGGAATGAAGGGATATCTGTACGAAGTTGACCTTCAGTCAAGCTTTGGATTAATGGATTCATTTTATTCTCCTATCTTTGTCAATCTTGAGGAAACTTCCTCAGCGGATAAACTGTATTTTTGTGCGTCCATTACACACAAGATACAGTTTATCAAATTTCCTAGAAAAAGTAAAGAAATTTAAAGCAAAATTCCCAAAAAAATTGCAAGAAAACCAAGCAAGTAGGTTAATAATAAATAACTATAAAATGCCTTCTTGTCATTGATCAGTCTTTGGAGTTCATCATTCAAAGTTGAGAAAGTAGTCAAACCACCACAAAAACCAGTTGCAAGAATAAGATAGACTTCTTTTGACTCCACATGGTTATAGCATAATCCAATCAAAAAACAACCTAGAAGATTAGCTATGAGTGTTCCTAGAGGCAGTACTGAACCCTGATTATAACTGGAAAAGAAATAACGAACAAGAGCACCCAGTCCACAAGCAAGCGCTAGATAAAATACTACCATTTCTTCCTCCCTAGACAATAAGCAAATAGAAGCCCACCGCCGATGCTCAAAATCAAATACGTCACCAAACTAAGGTACCGCCCTGTGTCCAGCAATTTCACAGCATCTAATAGGAGACTAGAAAATGTCGTTAGGCCACCACAGAATCCTGTTCCAAGCGCTAGAATAGTACCTTTACTACTTCCCTTATAAACCAGATAACCTTTTACAAGGTAGACAAGGCAAAAAATTCCTAAATAGTTGACTACTAGTGTTCCCCAAGGGAAGTCTGGACTAGATGGCAACCATCTCGAAATCTGAAAACGCACAATTCCTCCCAGCATACCAGCTAGAAAGATTCCTAGAGGGTAAAATTTTTCTTTTTTCATTTGATCGTTTTATCCTGATAATCACGTGAACGTTTGAGAATATCTGAAAAAGTCTCAACAATTGTATCTTCGTATTTTTTATTGCCTACACGATTTTTGACTTTTTCAAAGATAACTTCTTCTCTTTTAGTATCTAGAATAGGTTTTCCTGAAGCTTTTTTATAGGCAACTACTCCTTCAACTAAATGCATCCTCTCTTCTAAAAGTTGAACGATCTGGTCATCGATTTTATCGATTTCTTTTCGAATATTATCTAAATCCATAGAGTCTCCTTTTTAATTGAACTATTGTACCAAAAAAGCACTAAATAGGCTAGTAAAGTCCTAATCCTGTTTAATAAAAACTGCACTGACAATTTTCATCAGTGCACTTCATGCTTATCCTACTTTAGCAGCTAATTCTTCCGCGAATTGCTCCAAGCGTTCAATATCTTCTTCCTCGGCAGAAAGGTCAACTTTAACGCACTCTGAACCCTTTTCAGCTCCAGTAGCTATAAATACTCGGTCGAAGTCATCAACAGCTTTACAGAATTCATCGTAGAAAGTATCACCTGATCCGACTACACCATAGATTTTACCGCTCAAGTTGAGGTCTGCTAGATCTTCGTAGAAGTCCATCATCTCATCTGGTAATTCTCCATCTCCGTAGGTATAGGTTGCGACAATGGTGATGTCTGCTTCTAAAAAGTCAGAAGCGTCAACGGTTGTACACTCATCAACATCCACTTCTAAACCACATTCTCTTAATTTATCTGCTACAATATCAGCGATTTCTTCAGTATTACCGGTCATACTGGCAAATACAATTTTTGCTAATGCCATAAGGTCCTCCTCAATTAATCTTTCTCCATTATATCACATCTTTTTCATTTTAAAAATAAAAACTCTTGTGCTACAATGAAATGAGAAAGAATTGAGGTTCATTATGGAAATTTGTCACCAAATTTTAGAAAAAATTAAAGCATACAATACTATTATCATCCACCGTCATATGAAACCAGATCCTGACGCTCTGGGGAGTCAGGTAGGTTTAAAAGCCTTGCTTGAGCATCATTTTCCAGAAAAAACGATAAAAGTAGTTGGTTTTAATGAGCCAACCTTAACTTGGCTTGCTAAAATGGATCAGGTAGAGGACACAGACTATCAAGGTGCACTTGCCATTATCTGTGATACAGCAAACACAGCACGTATTGATGATAAACGATATCTTAATGCTGAGTCAATTATCAAAATTGACCATCATCCAAATGACGAAGTCTACGGCGATCTTGTTTGGGTAGACACGAACTCTAGTAGTGCGAGTGAGATGATTGCTCTCTTTGCTGAAGCAACTAACTTAGAATTATCCGACTATGCTGCTAAAATGCTCTGCGCTGGAATTATTGGTGATACCGGTCGTTTTCTCTACCCTTCTACTTCTGCACGCACGCTTCGTATCGCAAGTCAACTCAGAGAACATAACTTTGACTACGCTGAATTAACTCGTAAAATGGATACTATGAGCTTTAAGATTGCCAAACTCCAGGGTTATGTCTATGATCACTTAGAAGTTGATGAAAATGGTGCTGCACGTGTCATTCTCACCCAAGAAATCTTGAAGAAATACGACGTTACTGATGCGGAAACAGCAGCTATCGTTGGAGCTCCAGGCCGTATTGATACTGTTAGCCTTTGGGGAATCTTTGTGGAGCAAGCAGATGGTCACTACCGCGTACGTCTTCGCAGTAAATTTGTCCCAATCAATGAAGTTGCAAAAGAACATGATGGCGGTGGACATCCTCTTGCTAGTGGAGCAAATTCCTATAGTTTAGAAGAGAATGAGCTCATCTACCAAAAATTAAAAAACTTGCTGAAAAATAGATAAAAAGCTTGCCAAACTTTTCAGAATCTGATAGACTAGTATGGTAACAATCTATGGCTCGCAAAGAGACCATGGCAGAAAGGAAATATTGCAAAATGAAAAAAGATATCCATCCAGAATATCGCCCAGTTGTCTTCATGGACACAACTACTGGTTACAAATTCCTTAGCGGTTCAACAAAACGCTCTAGCGAAACAGTTGAGTTCGAAGGCGAAACTTACCCATTGATCCGTGTGGAAATTTCATCAGACTCACACCCATTCTACACTGGACGTCAAAAGTTCACTCAAGCAGATGGACGCGTGGATCGTTTCAACAAAAAATACGGTCTCAAATAATCAACCGCATCACTTGTATACGGTTAAACGAAAACAACTTCGATTCGGAGTTGTTTTTTTGTTTCCTTTATTTTTTCAAGCTTTAATTTTTTTATAGCTTATAATAGTCCAAATTCTTATTTCTACTTCTACTTTCGTAACAAGTCCTCTACAAAATAAAAAAACCTACGAACCAAGCTTGACGCTTGATTAATAGGTTTTTTATAAAATCATTATTTAACTGCTTCTTTAAGAGCTTTACCAGCTTTGAATGCTGGAACTTTAGAAGCTTTGATTTTGATTTCTTTACCAGTTTGTGGGTTGCGACCTTTACGAGCTGCACGTTTACGAACTTCGAAGTTACCAAAACCGATCAATTGAACTTTTTCACCAGCTGAAAGGAATTCAGTTACAGCTGCGAATACAGCGTCAACTGCTGCTGCTGAATCTTTCTTAGTCAATTCTGTAGCTTCTGCTACTTTAGCGATCAAATCTTGTTTGTTTGCCATGTTAATGAATCCTCCAAAATTATTTCTAATTAACACTTATAATCATAACCTAAAATTGCTTTTAGGTCAAGTCAAAAACACGTTTTTATTGATTTTTCTTCATTTTTTTAGGAATTATAGCGAATTAAGATCGCCCAGGCGTTTTCTCCGGTGTGAGTTTGGATAATTGAGCCTGTTTCTAGAACTGAAATTGGTTTTTCAACGTAAGGTTGTAGAACAGCTTTCATCTCGTTTGCAAATTCATTTGTACCTGCATAAGAAATACCAATCTCAGCTACTGAACGATTTGAAAGAGTGGCTACTAACTCATCCAACCATTTCTTAAAGGTTTTTGAACCACGTCCTTTGACAATCGGTTGAAGCTCATGGTCTTTCATTTGCATAACTACTCGAATATTCAGTAAAGAGCTCAGCAAACCAGTAACACGGCCAATTCGACCACCTTTTACAAGATTTTCTAAAGTTGAAACACCGATGTAGAGTTCAGTGTGATTTTTTACGTCCTCTACATGGGTTAGAATAGTTTCAAGGTCTTTTCCTTCTTGAGCTAGTTTAGCAGCTTCCACAACTTGGAACTTCAAGGCCTGATCTGTGAATGAACTATCCAAAACAGTGACATCTGCTGTTGACAAACTTGCTCCTTGACGAGCCGCTTCAACAGTTCCTGATAAAGCATGGGACATGTGAATAGCTAGAATCTGACTACCATCCTTACCCAAATCATCAAAAATTTCTGCAAAGAGTCCCACTGGTGGTTGACTAGTCTTAGGAAGATTTTTACTAGCTTGCATCAAGCGAAGAAATTCTCCTTCTTCAAGATCTGCATCTGAATAAAGGACACTATCAATCATTACAGATAGTGGAACAACAGTAATATCAAATTCTTTAACCACTTCCGGTTCAATAGTAACCGAAGAATCCGTTACAATTTTTACTTTTGTCATTTTGCCAATCTTTCTATTTTTACTATTGTTGATTATTCAACTTATAACTATAACAATTATATCAAAAAAATACTAAAAGTTCATACTCAATCCACCTAAATTTAAAGCAATTTATACTTCTTTTTAATAAAAAAAGAAAATCACCTTGCTTGGTGATTATCTTTTGTATTTAAGATAAATAATCATACAAATCTTGCATTTGTAAATCATCGGGTACTAATTGTAGATAGGATTGAATGTAGTCTTTTGCTTCTTCTAGCTTACCTAACTCTCTTAACAAATAAATAAACTGTTCCAAAAACTCTGGATTATCCTTGAGTTCAGTAGCAAGTTCCTTATAGAGATCATATGCTGCATCTAATTCTTCAGTTTCTTGATAGCTTCGAGCAATCATCCATTTAGTCAAGACATTTTCAGGTTCATAGACTGCTAAAGCTAGAATGTCTTCGTATCTTTCTTGTTCTTGGTAGATGGTAGCTAAGCGTAGCAAAATCTCTTCCTGGTCATCAGCATTTTCTTGTGCTTGAATCAGATAAGCTTCTGCTTGCTCAGGTTGATGCAACTCATAAGATAGCTGAGATGCAAGGAGTAAGAGCCGAGTTTCAAAAGGATTTTTTGACAAGCCCTGTTGAGCTATTTTAAGAGCCTCTTCTGTCTGATGCTCTTTATGAAGGGCTTGACTATAACCATATTCATACCCCTCAAAATCTGGAGAAATAGTGTCTAGTTGTTTAAAGTATAGTACGGCTTTCTGGTAGTCTTCTTGGTCAAAATAGAGACTCGCAAGCTCAAAGGCTGTTTGGTCATCATATTCTAATTCTAAGGCTTTTTCTAAAAATTCTATTGCAGATTCAAACTTACCTAAACGTGCATAAGCAAGACCTATTCTCTGATAAGTCGAAATTCCTGTTTGATCATAGATAGCACGATTATCTAATTGAGCATAGCCTTTAATGGCTTCTAAATCGTTTCCTAGCTCGCTATCTAGCTCGGCTAGTCCAAATATCAGGAGAGGATCATCAGAGTAGCTACGAGCTTCTAAGAGCTTCTCACGCGCAACATCTGTCAATCCTTCCATCTGATATAAATCTGCTTTTAAGGCAAGAGCTGATACGTACCATTCACTTTCCGGACCAATATTCTCTAAATAATCAAAAGCCTCCTCAATCAATCCATCCTCACCAGCTATTGCAGCTAGATTGATGTTGACTTCTGGAAATTTCGGCGCTAATTTCTCATAGATTTGTGCTGCCTGTGGATAGAAACCAATCCCTTCGAGATATGCAGCAAGTTCAAGAAGAACTTCATCTGAATCTTCTTCTAGGGCTTTTTGGAAAAAAGAATCAGCTCTTGATAAATCTTGTTGCTCCAAGGCTTCGAGCATTTGTTGACTATTGTTCACCTTCAGTCTCCTCTACTGGTTCATAAAGTCCACTAACTCCTTTATACCAATCAAAAATTGCTGAGATGACTACTTTTGCGGAAGCGTAGATTGGAATACCTAGCAATACACCCCAAATACCAAACATGGATCCTGAAGTTAACAGTACAAAAAGAATAGTAATTGGGTGAATATTTAATTGACTACCCAAAATCAGTGGAGAAACAAAACGTCCTTCAATAGTTTGCTCTACAATGAAAACGATAATAACTTTTAAGAGCATAACAGGACCAGCAATCAAACCCAAAACAAGAGCTGGAATCATTGCAAGAAAACTACCTAGATAAGGAACTAAATTGAGAAAACCGGCTGTAATACCTAAAGTAACAGCATAACGAAGTCCAATAATCTTAAAGAAGATAATAAACATGATAGCTACGATTACAGCCACTGTAATTTGCCCTCGAACATAATTGGAAAGTTGTTGATTGACTTCTGAAAGAACCTTACCAACTGGTTCTCTCAATTTATTTGGTAAGAATTGAGTAATATAGTCTCTAAGTCCTTTTCCGTCTCGAAGGAGATAAAAGAGCATAAATGGCATGATGATCAGAGCGACAATGACCTGTGACGTTCCACTGATAAGAGCACTCACCCAGTTAACAGCCTTAGAAGAAATATTACTTGCCCAAGCAGTTGCCTGTGTTGAAAAATTAGCTAAAACTTGCTCCAGTTGGGGTCTAAAGTCATCTGGCAAACGCTTGGTTACAAGGTCATTAATGACTCTATCAGCATCCTCGAGATAACTTGGGACATTTTGCGCAAAAATTACTACTTGACGTTGAAGGTTTGGAATTGCAACGGCTAGTCCAATAATCAAGAGTATGGCAATAATGATAAAGATAATACTAATGGCTAAGACACGGTTAATCTTGTACTTCTCCATCAGATCTACTAGTGGATTTAAGAGGTAAAAAAGTAGACCCGATAAAATAACCGGCAACATCACTACTGATAAAAAGTCTATAACTGGGAAAAATAAAAAGCTAATTTTACTGAGAATAAAAATATTGAGACCTAATAACAAGGTCACCAAGAAAACAGTGGTCGCTTTATTGTCTAAAAACCATTTAAAAAACCAAGATAAGGTAAAGTGTTTCTCTTTTTGTTCCATTTTTTCTTCCTTTCCTTTGTCCTAACATTATACCATGTTTTAAGAAAAATAAGGGTTTTTTATAGTCTTTTAGCAAGGGATAAATTTGTCTTCTTGACAAGGGAAGAGCTGTTTTTTCTGACTTAGATTTTTCATCAAGCAGGCCTTTTTATGTTATAATTGAATTATCTTTTTCTAGAGGTATGAATATGAAAGAAATAGTATATTTTGGAACCTATACACGACGTATTTCTCAAGGGATTTACAAGGCTGATTTTGATACTGAGACTGGCAAACTCTCAAATCTAGAACTATTTGCAACCGAGCCAAGTCCAACCTACCTAGCCTTTGATCAGCATCAGCATCTCTATACTGTCGGAAGCCACGATGACAAAGGTGGAATCGCAGCATACAAAACTGATGGTGCCCTCCTGAATCACGTCGTTGAAGAAGGTGCTCCTCACTGCTACGTTGCAGTCGATGAGACACGGAGTCTAGTCTATGGCTCTAACTATCATAAAGGTCAAGTTCTAGTCTACAAACGTAAAGAAGATGGCTGTCTTGAATTGGCAGACAAAGTTCAACACACTGGCCATGGTCCACATGAAAACCAAGCTTCTCCCCACGTACACTACACCGATTTAACACCAGACCAATATTTGGTAACTTGTGACTTAGGTACTGACGAGGTTATTACCTATGATGTCAATCTAGAAGGAAAGTTGACGAAACTAGCAACTTATAATTGTAATCCCGGTGCTGGTGCTCGTCACCTTGTTTTCCACCACCACTACAAAATTGCTTATCTCATCTGTGAACTCAATAGTACGATTGAAGTATTGATTTACGATGGTGTTGGAGAATTTGAACAAATGCAGGTCATTTCAACCTTACCAGATGACTATAGTGGTTTTAATGGTACTGCGGCTATTCGTCTTTCTAAAGATGGCAAATTCCTCTACGCTTCTAATCGAGGCCATGATTCTATCGCTGTTTATAGCATTTTAGCAGATGGAAGCTTGGAATTATTAGAGATTGTTCCAACCAATGGGAAAAATCCACGTGATTTTGATTTGTCACCTGACCAAGAATTCCTTATCGCTGTTCACCAGGATTCTGATAACGCGACTGTCTTTAAGCGCAATCCTCAAACTGGTAGACTGGCAGAACTCTCTAATGAATTTCATGTTCCTGAAGCAGTCTGCATAAGTTTCAATAAATAGGGCATAAAAAAATGAACTTGTTTTACAAGTTCATTTTTTATTTTATAATTTATTTCCGACATTGATACGGTTAATAGCACGTTGCAATGCAATTTTAGCACGGCGCTCTTGGTCGATTAAGTGTTTGTCTTGTGCTTCTTCGATTTCACGTTCTGCACGAAGTTTAGCACGTTCTGCACGACTAACATCAATATCGCGCGCACGTTCAGCTGAGTCAGCAATAATGGTAATGACATTATTAGCAATCTCAATGATTCCTCCGTTTACTGCAATCCAGTTCACATGAGTATCATCATCGATGCGTTTAACCTTTACTTCATCAACTGCTAGAACCGCAATCATATTTTCATGTCGTGGCAAGATCCCCATCTCACCATCCAGAGTTCGTACCGATACAAAGCTGGCATGGTGATCATAGACGAGGCCATCTGGTGTCACGATCTGGACAGTTAAATGTGCCATAGATCACCTCTTAAAATCCCATTTTTTCAGCCTTAGCAATAACATCTTCGATTGAACCTACTCCACGGAAGGCATCTTCTGGAAGGTGATCGTGTTTACCGTCAAGAATTTCCTTGAAGCCACGAACAGTTTCAGCTACTGGAACATAAGATCCTGGTTGACCTGTAAATTGTTCCGCAACGTTGAAGTTTTGTGACAAGAAGAACTGAATACGGCGTGCACGAGCAACCAAAGTCTTTTCTTCATCAGAAAGTTCATCCATACCAAGGATGGCGATGATATCTTGCAACTCATGGTAACGTTGAAGCACACGTTTCACTTCTGCAGCTACTGCATAATGCTCTTCTCCAACAATTTCAGGTGCCAAGGCACGTGAGCTGGAAGCAAGTGGGTCAACGGCTGGGTAAATCCCCAATTGAACCAATTTACGTTCCAAGTTAGTTGTTGAGTCCAAGTGAGCGAAGGCTGTTGCTGGCGCTGGGTCAGTATAGTCATCCGCTGGCACGTAGATGGCCTGGATAGAGGTTACAGAACCCTTCTTGGTTGACGTGATACGTTCTTGCAATTGACCCATTTCCGTTGCGAGGGTTGGTTGATAACCAACGGCTGAAGGCATACGACCCAAAAGGGCAGATACTTCTGAACCAGCTTGTGTGAAACGGAAAATGTTGTCAATGAAGAGAAGAACGTCTTGACCTTCTACATCACGGAAGTATTCAGCGATTGTCAAACCAGTAAGGGCAACACGCATACGTGCTCCTGGTGGCTCATTCATCTGACCAAATACCATGGCTGTTTTTTCGATAACGCCTGATTCTTTCATTTCCCAGTAGAGGTCGTTCCCTTCACGAGTACGTTCCCCAACACCAGTAAATACTGAGATCCCACCGTGTTCTTGGGCAATGTTGTGAATCAATTCTTGGATCAATACGGTCTTACCTACTCCGGCACCACCGAAGAGTCCGACCTTACCACCTTTAAGGTAAGGGGCAAGAAGGTCGATAACCTTGATCCCTGTTTCTAGAATTTCTGAAGAGGTAGACAATTCATCAAAAGTTGGTGCTTTTTTATGAATTGGCTGACGCTCTGCATCTTCACCAAAAGGAGCTTCCAAGTCAATGGTATCTCCCAAAACGTTGAAGACACGTCCTAGAGTTTCTTTCCCAACTGGTACTGAGATTGGACGACCTGTGTCCAATACTTCCAAACCACGGGTCAAGCCATCAGTTGATTCCATAGCGATGGTACGAATCATACCATCTCCCAACTCCAAGGCTACTTCAAGGACGATTTTTGTTTTTCTTTCGTCATTTTTGTAGACGACAAGTGCATTATTAATCTCTGGTAGTTTCTCACCTGCTGCAAACATGACGTCTACAACGGGACCGATAACCTGAGCAATTTTACCTGAACTCATCTACTTCTCCTATTCTGTATAAGATACTGTCGGTTCCTAGCTCAACTAGGTCCTAAGTTCATTTCTCTGAGCAATATTGCTTTATTCTAAAGCACTAGCTCCTGCTACGATTTCTGTAATTTCTTGTGTAATCGCCGCCTGTCTGGCACGGTTATACTGGATAGTCAAATCATTGATAACTTTTTTAGCATTATCTGTAGCTGTTTGCATAGCCGTCATCCCTGCCGCATTTTCAGCTGTCTTGGCATCAATAATAGCACCGTAAATCATACTTTCTGCAAACTGTGGCAATAGTTGATCCAAGATTTCTTCACGACTTGTTTCAAGCTCAAATGTCAAGCTGTAGTTATCATCTGCTTCATTTGGGTCCAAGTCGACAATTGGAAGCATCTGCTCCACACGCATTTGACTTGTCAGTGTATTCACGTGGTGGTTGTAGCAAACATAGAGCTCATCGAAAAGTTCATTTTGATACATTTCAATGGTTTTTGAAATAATCTTACGAACTTCATCGAAGCTTGGTTGACTTGCGAGACCACGCAATTCATAAATTGGCTGAATACCACGAGCTTTAAAGAAGTCTGCTCCCATACCACCGATACAGATGACTTCAAAATCATCACCTGATGGATGGTATTCTTGTTGCAGTTCCATGACAGCCTTCAAGATTGAAGAGTTATATCCTCCAACAAGACCACGGTCAGATGTAATGACGATATAGCCTGTTTTCTTGACAGGGCGACTAATCAACATTGGATTTGTTGATCCGCCAGCACCATCACCGTGAAGGATATCTGTAAGGAGTTTACGGACTTTTTGAGCATAAATCTGGAAGTTGCGTGCAGCTTCTTCAGAACGACCTAACTTAGCTGCAGAAACCATCTGCATGGCGTTAGTAATTTGACTAGTATTTTTCGTTGAGGCGATTTTTGTTTTAATATCATTTAGAGATACTGCCATCTGACACCTCTATTCTTATTGGAAGCTGGATTGGTTGAGAAACTCAGTAATCGCAGCATCCAAGACTGCTTCTTCTGGCAAGTCTTTTGTTTCACGAATAGTTTCCAAAATCTCTGGATGTTGCGCATCAAAGAAGGCATGGAATTCTTCCTCAAAACGAACAATATCATCAACTGATATAGTATCCAAGAATCCATGAGTCAAGGCATACAGAATGGTTACTTGTTTCTCAACAGGTAGTGGTTTATGAACAGGTTGTTTCAATACTTCTACAGTACGACGACCACGGTTCAATTTAGCCTGTGTAGCTGCATCCAAGTCTGAACCAAATTTAGTGAAGGCTTCCAACTCTCGGTATGAAGCAAGGTCGATACGAAGAGTACCAGCAACCTTCTTCATGGCTTTAATCTGAGCTGAACCACCAACACGAGATACAGAAGAACCCGCATCAATAGCTGGACGAATACCCGCATTAAAGAGGCTATCACTTAGAAAGATTTGTCCATCCGTAATAGAGATTACGTTTGTCGCGATATAAGCTGAGATATCTCCTGCTTGGGTCTCGATAAATGGAAGAGCCGTGATAGATCCACCACCAAGCTCATCTGAAACTTTAGCAGAACGCTCAAGTAGACGGCTGTGAAGGTAGAAGACATCCCCTGGGAAGGCCTCACGACCTGGTGGACGACGGAGCAAGAGAGAAAGTTCACGATAAGCTACCGCTTGTTTAGATAGGTCATCATAAACGATCAAGACATGCTTCCCTTGGTACATGAACTCTTCTGCCATAGCAACCCCTGCATAAGGAGCAAGGAAGAGCAAGGGAGAAGGTTGTGAAGCTGAGGCTGTCACAACGATTGTGTAATCTAAGGCACCGTACTGACGAAGTGTTTCTACTTGTGTACGAACTGTTGATTCTTTTTGTCCAATCGCTACATAGATACAAATCATATCTTGACCTTTTTGGTTCAAGATAGCGTCAATAGCGATAGTTGTCTTCCCTGTTTGACGGTCACCAATGATCAACTCACGTTGGCCACGACCGATTGGAACAAGGGCGTCAATAGCTTTCAAACCTGTTTGCAATGGTTCTGAGACAGACTTACGTTGCATAACACCAGGAGCTGGTGCTTCAACTGGACGAGTCTTGTCTGTATTAATCGGTCCCAAACCGTCTACAGGACGACCAAGGGGATCGACTACACGTCCAATCAAGCTATCACCAACTGGAACTTCCATGATTTTCCCTGTACGACGAATTGTATCGCCTTCACGGATATCTGTAAAGTCTCCAAGAATGATAATACCGACATCTGTTGATTCCAAGTTTTGCGCCATACCATAAGAGCCGTTTTCAAAAATCAACAGCTCACCACTCATGGCATTTTCAAGACCATGAGCACGCGCAATCCCGTCACCAATATAGGTTACAACACCTGTTTCAGTCACATCAAAATTGGGTTTGAAATTTTCAATTTGTTGCTTAATTAAAGCGCTGATTTCTTGTGCGTTAATTGCCAAAAGAACACCACTTTCTATTTCAAATTTTCCTTAACAACTTTAAGTTGTTGTTTAATACTCACATCAATTGTCTTGTGATTGGCAAAAATAACAAAACCACCGATTAAACTATCGTCAATTTTTTCCTTAATGCTACGAACTTTTAGAGACATCTTTTTCTCGATTAGAGGAATTAGTCGTTCTTTTTGTTCACCAGTCAAAGGATGTGCAGACAAAATAGTCACTTCAAAACGATTGGTTTCTTTTTCAAGACGATTCAAGCAATCTACAATCACATCATAAAACAGGTTTGATCTGTGATTGTAAAGTAGAACCTCGATAAAGTTTTGTACTAAAGGTGACACAGAGTCCTGGAAAAAACGAACCGTTTTTTCTTTATCCGACTCATCTACTGCCACCTGAGCTAAAAAAGAAGGTAAGCCTGTTTCTTCAGCTAATTGCTTGATTTGAGACAAGTCTGAAAAAATAGAGTCTTCTTCTCCTTTTTCAATCACCAATTGGACAAAAGGCATGCTGTATTTTTCAATTACCTTTAGAGTCTTTTTGTCCATTAAGCTTCTCCTAGCTGATCGATATACTGATCAATGAGTTCTTTATGGGCCTGACCGTCAAGGTTTTGAGAGATAATTTTTCCAGCTAGACTGATTGTCAAGTCTGCCACATCTCCCTTAACACTTTGTAAAGCTTCAGCTTTATTTTGAGCAATTTCTTGGTTGGCTTTTTCTTTTAAGCGCCCTGCTTCAAGTTTAGCTTCGGCCAAAATATCAGCTTTACTTTTCTCAGCTGTTTCCTTTGCATTCTCGATAATCGTTTTAGCTTCGGTACGGCTTCCTGCTAACTCAGCTTCGCGTTTGCTAGCAAGTTCCTCTGCCTTTTTACGGGCTTCCTCGGCACCATCAATATCTGAAGAAATCTTTTCAGCGCGTTCATCTAAGACACTGGTAATATTTCCCCAAGCATATTTCTTCACTAAAAAGATCAATAAAAGGAAGGAACCAGCGATCAGAATAAAGTCACCAATAATGGTACTAATAGTTAAATCCATCTTCTAATCCTCCTCTACTTACTCTTCCCCTTCATTTATTTTTTTACCAATGTACATAGATGACAACATGGTAAATACATAAGCTTGAATACATGAAATGAAAATCGAAAATGCTGTCCATAACATGTTTGCAATAAAGGCAAAAGGATACCAATACAAGGCATGTTGTGACAAGACCAATAGCAATCCCGCTAAGACCTCACCGGCAAAGATATTTCCATAAATCCGAATCGCCAAAGAGGCAAAATTGGTGAACTCTTCTAAAATGTTCATCGGAGTCATGAAGCCAGGTGTAACAAATGCTCTCAAATATTCTTTAACGCCTCTACGACGAACTCCTTCTACATGAGCGATCAAAGTGATCAATAATGAGAGGGATAAATCGTATCCAAGGTTGGCTGTTGGAGAAGTCCACAAGTTATAACCGTTTGTTGTTTGTACTTTTGCCATTAAACCAATATTATTGGCAACCAAGATAAACAAGAATAGAGAAAATAGGAACAAGGAATAGTCCTTGATGTATGAATCTCCAATGTTTGGTTTTGCAAAACTAACTACAAAGTCATAAATCATCTCAAGAGCATTTTGTTTGCCCTTGGGACGGATGGTCATTTTTCGACTTGCCCAATAGACAAAGGCAAAAACCATCAAAACAGTTACAAGAGACATGGCAAGCAGGGTCAAATCAAAGGATATTGGTCCAATATTAACGGTTGGATTCAAACTTTCTTCCATGGTTTGACACCTCCATTTCTAAATAGAGTTGTCTATTTAATGACAAATGCCATCGCTAGGGTTACAAAGAAGGTACCTTCTACAAAGGCAACACCAAGAATTAAAAGGCTACGTAATTGGTTGATAATTTCAGGTTGACGAGCGGCAGACTTGAAGAGATTACTCATAATCATTCCTTCAGCAATAGATACACCCATACAGGCAAGACAAAGTCCGAAAAATGTTAAATTCATGACGAATTCTCCTTTTTTAAATTAAATTTACCTCCCTAGTTTAGTCCTAAAATTTGCTTTTGTCAACTTTTTACTAGTAATGAAAGCGTTTCGAATCATTTATTTCTAATTTTACGATTTTCAAGACAATTATATAGAAAATTTTATTGTCTTTTCATACCACTTTCGCTACCTTTCCTTGTTTTCTGAAAACAAAAAAACCGAGTTTTACAACTCGGTTTTGCCATTTCTTATTTAAAATAATATGAGTGATGATTTTGACAAGCTGGATTAAAGAGAGCTTCACAGTATGGACAAGTGCCCGTCTCTGTATACTCCTCATACCTTAGTGTTTTCCCACAGGAGCCACATAAGATAGGTCTATCCTCTTTCAGATTTAAAGGATAGGGAGAAAATATGTGCGACTCCAGTTCATTATGACACTGATAACAGGCATAGTATTTCTGACACTCATAGCACTGTAAGGCTACGATATCCTTATCACTATGGTAATGAACACATCTGCTTTCATGATCTACTAGTAAGCCCTGAGCTTGAACCATTCTTTTTCCTTATCTAGGCACGAACTGTGACGCTTGTTCCATCTTCTTTATAGAGATTGATCAGGCCTTCTTTCAAAGCACGTACCATGTCCCCTGCTTCTACTGGTTGAGGAACCTTGATAGTCAAAAGTTCCATTGGATTTGGGGCGCGATCGATTTTATTTCCTTTGGCATCGTGAAGGTCTTCGATAAAAGTTTCAAAATGACGGAAGCCTGGTCCGTAGAACTCAACTTGGTCACCTTCGTTGATAACGTTACGTTGACGAATAGTTGCTGTTTGTGTAGCATCATCATAAGAAACCACTTCAGCGACAAACTTGTATTCAGGGATTTTACGGCGAGCACCAAACAACTGCTCATTTTCAGATGGTGTTCCATAGTAGAAACCTGTAGCCAATTCACGTTGGGCAACCTTCCACATTTCATCAATCAAGTCTTGCTTAATAGCTTCAAACTTTTCAGGACTCTCAAGATAGGCATCAACAGCAGCCTTGTAGCAGTTTGTTACTGTTGAAACATAGTGGATAGACTTCATACGGCCCTCAATCTTAAGACTGTCCACACCATTTTCAATCATATCTGGGATATGGTCAATCATAGACATATCAACCGCAGACATAGAGAATTCTTCAGGAATTTCTCCCTTGAGACTCTTACGTTCCTTACCGAACGGCATATCGTAAAGATCATATTTCCAACGGCAAGATTGTGAACATCCACCACGGTTGGCATCACGCATACTCATATGGTTAGAAAGAGTACAACGACCAGAGTAAGAGATACACATAGCTCCATGAACGAAGGCTTCAATCTCAACATCTGTACGTTTGCGAATCTCTGCCAATTCTTCCATAGAAACCTCACGCGCCAAAACGACACGCGTCAATCCAAGTTCTTTCCAGAATTCTAGAGTTTCATAGTTGGTAGCACTTGCTTGAGTTGAAAGGTGAATTTCAAGTCCTGGTGCTTCTGTTGCTGCAATCATGATCAAGGCTGGATCTGATACGATAACCGCTGCAATCCCAATATCACGTAATTTACGGAACCATTCTCCGGCCCCTTCTTCGTTTCCTTCGTGCATAACCATATTGGCAGCCACATATACCTTAGCTCCATACTTAGCCGCGAACTGTACTCCTTCTTCCATTTGTTCGAAAGTAAAGTTCCCTGCACGGCTACGAAGACCATAGGCCTGACCACCGATAAAGACAGCATCTGCTCCATATTGAACAGCTACTTTTAGTTTTTCAAGTGTTCCTGCAGGTGATAGAACCTCAGGACGTTTCAAAGTTTTTGTCATGTTTTCTCCTATTTGCAATATAAAAGTTTGACACTAATCTTTACCATTTTATAGCAAAAAGGTTCTAAAATCAAGTTTTGATTGATTGTTTAGACAATTTTAATTTTCTTGAAAAGCTTAGCTCAGCGAACTGTTTCTATTTGCCAAGCACTCCAACCTTTAAAACGAATGGCCCCCTTTTGATCCGTTTTATAAATCGAATTCCCAAGTTCATGGTTATTCTCCCCATTTTTTTCTTTAAATTTTTTCTTCTTGTCAACAGAAATGACAGTGATTTTAGGCTGAAAGATTTCGAAGACTTCGATATCTGTCTTTTTCTTCGAGGCTTGCTGATGAGTTAGCACTACATCTGCTTGGATTTTTGGATAAGACTTGTTTAAGAACTTCTCCTCTATATTTCCAGTGACTAGAAAAGTTTGATTTAGTAGCTTTCCATACATTGCTATTGAGGTTTTACTATCACTGTTTTGATTTTCGATTACTTCTAAACTACTCCCAAAAATATATAACTGCTCTCCTGTTTTAATAGGACGTACTTTCAAGTTACTTTCCTTTAATTTATCCATAAATTCTCTTTTAGAAAGAGTTTTTTCAGTTACTAGAATCTCTCCAAGATTGAAGGCTTTACTAATTTCTAGTAGGTGGTCTAGTTGCTTAGGTTCACTAGTCGTTAGCACAAGTTGATCAATCTTTGCCAATCCTCGACTTTTCAGATAGGGAATTAAACTCCGTTTGGCAACGCTCGAGGTGACTTTCTCTTGCCAAGCTTCTTTTTTCTCAACTGCTAACTTTTCACCGACATCCAGTAATATTGTCTTTCCTGTCATGTCTCTTAGGAAAATGCTCCGTCCCTGCTCCATGTCTAGGACTGTGATTTCATTTTCCAGTGGATGTTTGGTTACTAAGAAAAGTAAAATGATAAATAGGATAAGCAAAGGTGCTTTCTTCAAATTTTTACAATAATCATAAATCAGCGCCAAAGAGACTAATAGACATACCAAAACCCAGAGATTCGGTTGACCAAAAATAAAGGGTCTAGTAGATAGCTGAGAAACATAGCGTATGATGCTCTCTAGCCATTCAAAGAGAAAGTTAAACTGGGTAATAGGATATATCCATGACATACAGAAGAGTATTGATAAAAGTGGTAGCAAGACCATATCAAATAAAAAAGAAAAGACAAAGGTTAAGAGTATGGACCAAGGTTGAAATTCAGAAAAATAGAATGATAAAATTGGCAGGATTCCTAAGTAAATAATGGAGCTTTCTCTCACCAAACCTTTTATCCCTGCTACTTCTTCACCAGTCATGGTCAGGATAAAGGCATAGGCACAGGAGAGCACTCCACCAGCAGTTAGGAAGAAATTCGGCATAACGATAAACAAGACAAGGACTGTCAAAGCAAAGTTATCCAGCCCCTTGAAGCCATGTTGAGCCAAAAGTTTTTGTAAGAGACTTCTAATAACAGAGGCTGAAAATCCTGTCAAACCTGCATAGACCAAAGAAAAGGGATAGGCAAGCCATTTGAACTTCTCCTGCGTCAAACCCAATCGTAAGAGTGATTTTTTAAAAGCATTCATGAAGAAACCAACCTGCATTCCTGACAAAGCAAAAAGGTGAATAATCCCTAGACTGGAATAGAGTTCATTCATTTGCTCAAAATCTGTGTCCAAGTGCCCTAATAAAAGACCTGTCATATAATTACGCATGGGGTCAGGAAAATTCTTTTTTATCCAGACAACTGCTTTTCTTCGCAAACTGGATAGGTTTTCTCCTATATCCCAGCTGGATGTTTTCTTTAATTCGACAATTTCCGATATCGTTAAGGTCTGATAAATCCCCTGTGTTTTGAGATAGTTTCTATAATCAAATCCCGCAAAATTATTCACTCCTTGAGGAATAGCTAGCTTTCCTTTTACTACTATCTCATGCAGTTCAGATAACTCTTGAAATCTTTCCTTTTCAGCCTCTGACTGGAATTTATAATAAACCTGAAAGAGTCTCCCATCAGCCTTCCCACGAAAGGATAAACTATCTCCATTGACCTTGATAGTATCAGGCAAGATTCGTACCGTATTAACTGAGTCAACAAAATGTTGACTCGTTTCTTCTTGTTGCCATTTTTGAAATATAAACCAGCTTCCAAAAAGACCACAAACAAAGAGAACCTTGGTCACAGTTTTCCATGGAAATTGAAAAAAGAGGCAGAGAAGTAAAAAGACAAAGCCCAAAAGTGCTAAAAAGCTTGCTGAAAAGATAGCATAGTAGAGCCATAATAAAAGAAAACTGAGATAGATTTTTGGGATGGGAAATCGACTAATCCACTGTGACATACTCTTTTAACTTTTCTATCGTTTTTGCACCAATACCAGAAACCTTTTTGAGCTCATCAACTGACTTAAACTTACCGTTGGACTCACGATGGTCGATGATATCCTGAGCACGTTTGGCTCCCAATCCCTTGACTTGTTTAAGTTCTTCTAAACTGGCTTTATTAAGATTGACTTTCTTGTTTTCTTTGGTGTTGGAAGCACTTGATGGCATTTCTTGACTGGTAGCTTCTTCCTTAGTTGGAACATAGACAAGTGCTTCATCACTAATTCTCTGGGCAAGATTGATAGACTTACTGTCTGCATTATCTGCCAAGCCACCCGCTTTCTGGACAGCATCATTGATACGACTTCCAACTGGCAAATTATAGATTCCAGGTGATTTGACCGCACCTTTTACATCAACAGTAATTAGATCTTGCTCCACCACTTCTTCCTTCTGATTTTTATCTTCCTTTTCATCCGTCGAATCCTTTGAAACAGTTGTAACTTCTGTTTGCAAATTGCTTTCCTTAGCCGGTGTTTGAGCGACTGGCTTTAGGAGGAAAAATCCGCCTAAGACCATGCCCAAACTAGCACAGATAACAATGATTTTGTATTCTTTGATTTTCTCAATAAGTTCTTCCATAATTTCTCCTCTCTTAGCTTATTCGTAAGGCAAAGAAAAAACAGCTGAAAAATCTTTTCAACTGCTTACTTATTTGCAAAATAATTTTCCTTGGTCAAGACATATCTTAAGTAGAGAAATAAGTTTTTCTTGCAATTTATAGCGGTTTCATATAAAATAAGAACATCACAAGAAATGACTGGGTTCTTCCTGTGATGATTTCGTATAAGAACCTAGATGTTAAATAAGGAGCTAATCTCTATGCTAATTGGAATTCCAAAAGAAATTAAAAACAATGAAAATCGTGTGGCTTTAACACCTGCTGGTGTCCACAGTTTGGTCGGTCGTGGTCACCGAGTCCTCATCGAAACAAATGCGGGACTTGGATCTGGTTTTGCTGATGCTGACTATGAAAAGCAAGGAGCTGAGATTGTCGCAACTGCTGCTGAAGCCTGGGCTGCAGAGTTAGTTGTTAAAGTCAAGGAGCCCCTTGCTAGTGAGTACCAGTTCTTGCGTGACGATTTACTTCTCTTCACCTACTTGCACATGGCAGCAGCCCCAGAATTAGCTGATGCTATGCTTGCAGCGAAAACAACTGGTGTTGCTTATGAAACTGTACGCAATACTGAAGGTCAACTTCCTCTATTAGTTCCAATGAGTGAGGTTGCAGGTCGTATGGCTGTCCAAATCGGAGCTCACTTCTTGACGAAACAAGCTGGTGGTTCTGGAGTTCTTTTAGGTGGTGTCCCAGGTGTACCAAAAGGAAAAGTAACCATTATCGGTGGTGGTGTCGTTGGTACACACGCAGCACGTATCGCTCTTGGTTTAGGAGCTCAAGTAACTATTCTTGATATCAGCGCTAAACGTCTCTCTGAACTTGAAGATGTCTTTGGTCACCAAATCCAAACACTCATGTCTAACCCATTTAATATCGAAGCAAGTGTGCGTGAAGCAGACGTTGTTATCGGTGCAGTATTGATTCCTGGTGCCAAAGCTCCAAAATTAGTGACAGATGACATGGTTCAACAAATGCGTCCTGGTTCTGTCATTGTAGACGTTGCTGTAGACCAAGGTGGTGTTATTGCAACAGCTGACCGTGTGACAACCCATGATGAGCCTGTCTATGAGAAACACGGTGTCCTTCACTATGCAGTTGCTAACATTCCTGGAGCCGTTGCACGTACTTCTACTATCGCCCTTACAAATGTGACTCTTCCATATATCGAAGCCTTGGCAGGAAAAGGATTTAAGAAAGCAATCCTTGAAGACGCAGGCTTGCTTGAAGGTGTAACAACTTATCAAGGTCAACTCACCAGCCAACCAGTTGCTGAAGGTTTAGAACGTGACTTCACACCTATCAGTGAGCTTGTTTAACAAGAAATTCAAAAAAAATTAAGAGCAGTTTTTCAACTGCTCTTTTTCTTTATTCTATTTCTTCTTGATTTTCTTCAGCTTTGACAGGTCGAGGTTCATAGGCTCTAATAATCTGAGCGACTACTGGATGTCGAACCACATCCTTGGCTGAGAAGTGTACAAAGTCGATTTGGTGAATGTTCTTAAGTTTTTCTTGGGCATTGATCAAACCTGACTTTACATTACGAGGCAGGTCAATCTGGCTAATATCCCCATTGACAATCATTTTAGAATTGAATCCAAGACGTGTCAAGAACATCTTCATCTGCATGATGGTTGTATTTTGGGCTTCATCCAAAATGACAAAGGCATCATCCAAGGTGCGTCCACGCATATAGGCCAAAGGCGCAATCTCAATAATTTCTCTCTCCATGAGACGAGTTGTTTGGTCTTTCCCTAAGATCTGATATAAGGCATCGTATACTGGACGAAGATAAGGGTCTACCTTTTCCTTCAAATCTCCTGGTAGAAATCCTAAGCTTTCCCCAGCTTCTACTGCTGGACGAGTCAGGATAATACGCTTGACTTGACCACGTTTGAGGGCTGTAACAGCCAAGGTCACTGCTAGGAAAGTTTTTCCTGTACCCGCTGGACCAATTCCAAAGGTCACATCATGGTTCTTAACACTATCTACATAAAGTTTTTGACCCAGTGTCTTTACACGTATCGGCTTACCAGTATTGTCTTTGATAATCTCTTCTTCATAGAGGGCAACAAACTTATCGATTTCATTGTTTCTAACCATATTGATGGCTGTCACCACATCCGGAGTTCCTACTGTCATGCCACGATTGACCAAGACCGTCAAGGCTTGAATTACTTGTCGTGCTTCTTCACAAGAAGACTCCTCTCCCAAGACTTGTACAATTTCTGTACGAGCATGGATGATAACATCTAACTCATCCTCCATCAAGCGAAGATGGCGTTCATTGGAACCAAAAAGATGAAACAGGTCATCTGGATGACTTAACTGAATGTCTATTGAATGTTCCTTCAAATAAAGAACCTCTCTAACTCTTTAATTTCTTTTTATTATAGCAAAGGCAATTAGAAATTGCTATACCTAACACCTATGGTATCTTTAATGTTCTAAATATTCTTGCCAGATACGATCGAAGTCTCCCATATTAAAGGAAAAACTAGCATGTTCTTCTAAAAATCGACTCACCTGATCGAAATCATCCGTATGTTTTGGGAAGGCTGACTCCTCAAAGGCAAGATCCGCTAAAATTGCTTTGGGACTATGACTCTTAGGATTACGCTCTGTCATAAGCCAAGTATAAAATGATTTTCGCATAAGCCTCCCTAAATTAACTCTGTACCAAATTGGTCTTGTTTAATCTTTCCAGCTTTCATTAAACCACCAAGCGCTTTTTTGAACTGACCTTTAGAGATACCGAAGGTTGCCTTAATATCGTCAGGTGACGATTTGTCATTCAAGGTCATAAATCCACCATTGCTTTCCAAGTATGTCAAAATCATTTGTGCATCATTTTCTAACATCTCAAAAGAGCGAGGTTTAAGTGAAAGATTAAGGGTACGATCAACCTCACGGAAGCCTATCACACGCACATCTAGGACTTGACCCAAACGTGGCTCTGCATAACGTTCACTTGGATGAATAAAGCCCAGCATATTATTTTCAGGTAGATAAACGAAGGTACCCGATAACTTGAGACGATAAACGATTGCAGGCCAGTTTTGATTCTGCATGTTATTGTAGGCAGGACGTGCTAGTCGTTGGAAGTCTTCCTGATAAGCCAAAACTCCCCAGATACGGTCTTTCTTATCTACTTCTAGACGAATATAAAGTTTATCGCCCTTCTTTGGCCAGAGCTCTTTCAGTTCAGGTAGGATATCAAGTGACACAACGATTTCCTTGTCAGGAAGCCCTGTATCAACAAAAACACCCAAATCCTTACGAACCTCTGTTACCGTTCCCCAACCAAATTGATCCTGAGTTGCAGTCACTTCTTGAGTTGTCAAGCGAAGTTTTTGCTTCATATCCGTGTAGGCGAAACCTTTGACCGTATCACCAACTGTATGCTGACCTTCTTCCTTAGCAAGAGCGTAAGTTTGACCATCCTTTTGAATAAAGTAAAAACGGTCATTTTCATCGATGATAAGTCCAACGATAAAACTTGCAAGATTTGTATTCATGTTTCCTTCTTTCGAATAAAACTCAGCCAGCAATGCCAACTGAGTTTTTCTGTTTATTTTTTAGACTTCCAAGATTTCTTTTTCTTTATTGGCAGTCATGTCGTCGATGTGTTTAACAGCATCGTCTGTCGCTTTTTGAATATCTTTTTCAAGAGTCTTCAATTCATCTTCAGTGATTTCTTTTGCTTTTTCTTGTTTTTTAGCTTCATCCATAGCATCACGACGAATATTACGGATCGCTACTTTAGCATTTTCACCAACTTTTTTCACTTCTTTAGCGAGGTCGCGACGAGTTTCTTCTGTAAGAGCTGGGATTACCAAGCGAATAACAGAACCATCGTTAGCTGGTGTAATACCAAGATCTGAAGCGTTCAAAGCACGCTCGATATCCTTCAATGAAGATTTATCAAATGGTGTTACCAACAAGACACGCGCTTCAGGAATTGTGATAGAAGCGATTTGGTTAAGAGGTGTTTCGACACCATAGTATTCAACAGTAATACGGTCAAGCAAGCTAGCGTTAGCACGACCTGCACGGATACCACCAAATTCACGAGCAAGTGAGTGGTGAGATTGAGTCATTCTCTCTTTAGCTTTTTCTACAATTGCGTTAGCCATAATTTTCTTATTCCTTTTCTTCGATATTGTTTGAAACAGTTGTTCCGATATTTTCACCAAATACAACACGTTTGATATTGCCAGGTTGATTCATATTAAAGACTACCAAGTCAATATCGTTATCCATAGATAGAGTTGAAGCTGTTGAATCCATGATACGGAGTCCTTTATTAATAACATCACGGTGAGTCAATTCTTCAAATTTAACAGCCGTTTTATCTTTCTTAGGATCCGCATTGTAGACACCATCTACACCATTCTTAGCCATCAAAATAGCGTCCGCTTCAATCTCGGCTGCACGAAGAGCCGCTGTCGTATCTGTAGAGAAGTAAGGTGAACCAATTCCCGCGCCAAAGATAACGATACGTCCTTTTTCCAGGTGGCGAAGGGCACGTCCACGAATATAAGGTTCTGCTACTTGTTGCATGGCAATAGCTGTTTGTACACGAGTATCAACACCAGCTTGTTGCAATGAATCTGCCATCACAAGAGCATTCATGACTGTCCCAAGCATTCCAGTGTAATCCGCTTGAACGCGATCCATACCAGCTTCTGCTGCAGGTTCTCCACGCCAAAGGTTTCCACCACCGATAACCAAGGCGATTTCAATTCCTAGCTCGTGAACTTCCTTGATTTCTTGGGCCATACTTTGGACGGTTTTGATATCAATACCGACACCACGTTCGCCAGCAAGGGCTTCACCAGATAGCTTGATTAAGATACGTTTATACTTAGGTTCTACCATTTTCTCTCTCCTTTTTTCATCCTACCTATTTTATCACAATTTCAAGGATTTTTATAGTATCATGAGCAATTCTTTCAAAAAAATTAGACAGATAAAAATTTCTCTAAATCAGACAAGGCACGTTCTGCAATTTTCTCATAACGAGCTTTTTTATCACGAATACGCTCACCTTCTAACTCCTTGATAATCCCGAAGTTGACATTCATGGGTTGGAAATACTTGCTGTCAGCATGGGTGATGTAATGAGCTAAACTACCGATAGCTGTAGTCTCTGGGAAAATAGCCTCACTTTCTCCCTTGAAAAGACGAGCAGCATTGATTCCAGCAACTAATCCTGAAGCAGCCGACTCAACATACCCTTCCACACCTGTCATCTGACCAGCAAAGAAGAGATTTGGCTGTTTCTTAGAACGGTATGTTTGCTCAAGAAGATTTGGCGAATCCATATAGGAATTGCGATGCATGACGCCATAGCGAACAAACTCAGCATTTTCAAGACCTGGAATCATTTGGAAGACACGCTTCTGCTCTCCCCATTTGAGGTGAGTTTGGAAACCAACGATGTTATAGAGACTACCTGCAGCATTATCCTGACGAAGCTGAACAACTGCGTATGGCGTTTTAAAGTCACCATCACGAGGCCCTTTATAGTCTTCTGGATACTCTAGACCAACTGGTTTCATAGGACCATAAAGCATAGTTTTAATGCCACGTTTAGCCATGACTTCAATTGGCATACAACCTTCAAAGTACTTTTCTTTTTCAAAAGAATTAAGGGGTGCTTCTTCCGCATTGACCAAGGCTTCATGGAAATCCATAAATTCTTGCTTGGTCATCGGAGCATTTAGGTAGGCAGCTTCTCCCTTGTCATACCGAGACTTGAGATAGACCTTGCTCATATCGATGGTGTTGACGTCGATAATAGGCGCTGCCGCATCGTAGAAATAAAAACCGTCACCACCATTAAGATAATGAATTTTCTCAGCCAGGGAATCGCTAGTCAAGGGACCAGTAGCGACAACCGTAATAACATCTGTCGGCAATTCTGTAATTTCATCACGAACCACTTCAATTAAAGGGTGATTGGCAATTTTTTCAGTAACCATTTGAGAAAAACCGTCACGGTCAACCGCGAGAGCACCACCTGCAGGAACACGTGTAGCTTCTGCTGATTCTAAAATCACAGAACCAAGACGACGCATTTCTTCCTTGAGGAGACCGACAGCATTTGTAATAGCATCCCCTCGTAATGAGTTGGAACACACTAATTCTGCAAAATTATCTGTTTTATGCTGTGGTGTTGATTTGACACCACGCATTTCATAGAGTTTAACTGGAATACCACGCTCTGCAATTTGGTAGGCTGCTTCCGAACCTGCCAAACCAGCACCGATAACATTGATATAAGATTGAGACATGACACTAATACCTCTTTGGGTGTAACATAAGTCCATATCAAAACAAGCTACTGGACTGTTTGACACCCACAAATCTTTCTAATTTTTCTTTTACTAGTATAACAAAAAAAGGGAAGAAGGCAAACTTCCCTGTTTAGTCATCCGATTGATTCTCTTCCCATTCATGATAAGATGCATAGAGCTGGCTTTTGTTCCACTGATATATTTTAGCGACTTCCTTAATGGCTTGATTTTTCTTAACACCTTGTTGGATGCGCTCTTGTATTTCTGAGAATAAATCCTCTTCATCCTTATCTTCTACTTCTTGACTAGCACCTTCTACAATCAGAAGACACTCCCCCTTAAGTGGGGTTTCTGCGATACTTTCTAGTAACTCAGTAATATGACCTCGTTGATATTCTTCATAAATCTTAGTCAATTCTCGAACTAAGACAACTGAACGATCAGCGTAGACCTCTAGCATATTTTCTAGAGTATCAGCCACACGATGTGGAGATTCATAGAAAATCTGGGTCTCAGGATAATCTTTTTTTGATTCGAAAAATTGCTTTTGTTGTCCCGATTTTCGAGGTAAGAATCCATAAAAAATGTGGGGTTGTGGAGCTAAACCACTGGCAATCAAGGCAGAAATTCCTGCGCTAGCACCTGGAACTGTGACAACTGCTATATCTTCTTCAATTGCCGCCTTGACCAAATCATGACCTGGGTCAGAAATACTTGGCAAACCCGCATCAGAAACTTGAGCAATACTTTGTCCTGCTTTCAGGAAACCAATCAAATCAGGAATTTTATCCTTGGCATTATGCTCATGAAAACTGATTTGTTTGGTTGAAATATCGAAATGCTTGAGCAATAGACCAGTATTACGAGTATCCTCGGCAGCAATCCAATCCACTTCTTTCAAAGTCTGAATAGCACGAAAAGTCATATCCTCTAGATTCCCAATTGGAGTTGCGACAAGATATAACTTACCGTATGGTGACTGCCCTTTAAAACTTTTTTGAATCTGCATGCTTACTCCCTAAACAACAATTCATCACAAAACATACATTCTGCATCTTGTTCACGACGTTGGCCATAAAAGTCGCGACACACATGAAAACCGTCGTCATAGATTCGGCTCACGTTTTCTCTAACATGCTTGATCTTAGTTGGAGCTGTTTCTTCTTCCTCACTCAAGCGCTCTCTCAGTTTATCGTTTTCTAAGCGAAGAGCTGTATTCTCCTCTACAACACTCTTGAGATTTTTTTTGATGGCTTCGACATCTGCCAAGGTTGCCAACAACTGTTGAGAAAAATCATCTAAGGCATCAAATAATTCTTTCTTGTTCATGAACAGCCCTTTCTTTTTCTGTTTTCATGTTCATTTTACTGTAAAACTAGGTATTCCAAAGAATTCTGGAAAGACACATTTGCTTTCCACATTTTTCTGGCTTCGAGAAGGTTTTGCAATATTGTACGTGCTACTTTTTTTTGAATCTCTTGGCCTGCTAAAACTTCTAAAATTCTAAAGACTTGGTCTTGTTTTTCTTTGTCATCTGCTAAGCTAGCTAATTTTGAGACCTGTAAATAAGATTCGTTTTTCCCAGCATCTAACCAAGAATAGAATCGTTCACTTTCTTCAAGTAGAGTCCAAAAACTTGTTTGATTTGTCAGTTTTTCGGCTTCTGCTTGCGATTGACTAAACTCAGCTAAAAGCCTTGCTTTATTTTTGACCAATCCTGCTTGTTCAAGTTGATTCCTAAGGCTTTCGACTTGTTTCTTAAATTGGAAAATTTGAGTCCGACTACGAATAGTTGGTAACATCTGCTCTTGATCATTGGTTAAAAAGAAAATATAGATTTCACTTTGCGGTTCTTCAATGACCTTTAGTAGTGAATTGGCGGCATTGGCATGCATTTTTTCTGCTTGTTCAATAATAAAAACCTGACGTTGATTTTCGATTCCTGATTGAGAAAACTGGCCAACTAATTCTCGGATTCGTTCCGTTCTAATGATTTGATTCATCGGACGAATAATGGTGACATCAGGAAATTCTTCCTGATCAATCAACTTACAATTTCGGCAAGACTCGCAAGGTAAGACACCCTGCTTTTCTGTACAGAACAAACTCTTAGACAGAAATAAGGCCATCTCCATGCTTCCGAAATACCCTGAAAAGAGATAGGCATGATTGAGTTGTTTTTGTTCCAAGATATGAACAAAACGGTCAAATTGCTGGGGTTGACAAGCTTTTAATTGCTCTTGATTCATTCTGTCAGCCCCATTCTGTCAAATAAAACTTGTTTAGTATTTTCAACCACTTGATCTAGTGGTAAACTGGCATCGATTTTAACAATACGCTCACCTTCTTTCTCAAGAAGAGAAAGATAGCCTTGACGAACTTTTCTGTGCAGGTCTAAACCTTCCAAATCTAAACGATTAACTTCGCGATCACTGTTTGCTGCGATTCTTTCAAGCCCCTTTTCTACTTCAATATCAAAATAAAGTGTCAAATCTGGTTTAAGACCATCTGTCGCAAATTGATTGAGCCAGTCAATAGCTTCAATATTCAAACCACGACCAAAGCCTTGATAAGCAACTGAACTATCAATAAAACGATCCATGATGACCAATTTTCCAGCTGCAAGTGCTGGCAAGACCTTCTCTACTAGGTGCTGTCTACGACTTGCAATATAGAGAAGCAACTCTGTCTTTGGATCCATCTGAGTATGACTAGGATCTAAAATGACTTCTCGAATCTTCTCACCAATCAAAACACCACCTGGCTCACGTGTTGTTAAAAACTCAATATTCTTTTCTTCTAACAAAGGGAGGATAGCTTCAAGCACACTCGTTTTACCAGCTCCCTCTGGCCCCTCTAAAGAGACTAAAAATCCTTTTGACATGACGAACTCATTTCTTTTTTTCTTCCTTCTATTCTATCAAAAAAACAGGCATTTGTGAAAAGCTTTTTAACCTAATAAAAATTTATTCTGAAAAACTAGGATATACATTCGTTAATAAATAAGATATATATTTAATTAAGTTTCTATATTCGTAATCAACTACCATACTGTCTTATTTTGTCTTTGTATAACTAGAAAAAAAGAACCTTGCATAGCAAGATTCTTTTAATGTCTGACTTAAATAATTGTTCTTCTGGGAACTAAATCGAATTAAGCTTCGATTTCTGTAACCATACCTGAACCAACAGTACGTCCACCCTCACGGATAGAGAATGTAGTACCTTGTTCTACGGCGATTGGGTGGATCAACTCAACGTCGATTGTCACGTTATCACCTGGCATTACCATTTCAGTACCTGCTGGAAGTTCGATTGAACCTGTAACGTCAGTAGTACGGAAGTAGAATTGTGGGCGGTAGTTGTTGAAGAATGGAGTGTGACGTCCACCTTCTTCTTTAGTAAGGATGTAAACTTCACCTTTGAATTTAGTGTGTGGGTTGATTGAACCTGGTTTAGCGATAACTTGTCCACGTTCGATTTCGTCACGTTGAACACCACGAAGAAGGACACCTACGTTATCTCCTGCAAGACCTTCGTCAAGTTGTTTACGGAACATTTCAACACCAGTAACAACTGCTTTTGAAGTTTCTTCTTTGATACCAACGATTTCGATTTCGTCGTTGACACGAACAGTACCACGGTCGATACGTCCTGAAGCAACTGTACCACGTCCAGTGATTGAGAATACGTCCTCGACTGGAAGAAGTAATGGTTTGTCAGTGTCACGTTCTGGTTCTGGAATGTACTCATCAACAGTGTTCATCAATTCCATGATGATGTCTTCATATTTAGAGTCACCTTCAAGAGCTTTAAGAGCTGAACCTTGGATAACTGGAAGATCGTCACCTGGGAAGTCGTATTCTGAAAGAAGGTCACGGATTTCCATTTCAACCAATTCAAGCAATTCTTCGTCGTCAACCAAGTCGATCTTGTTCATGAAGACGATAAGGTGTTTAACACCAACCTGACGTGAAAGAAGGATGTGCTCACGAGTTTGTGGCATTGGTCCGTCAGTTGAAGCTACTACAAGGATAGCTCCGTCCATTTGAGCGGCACCAGTGATCATGTTTTTAACGTAGTCCGCGTGTCCTGGAGCGTCGATGTGAGCATAGTGACGTTTTTCAGTTTCGTACTCAACGTGCGCAGTGTTGATAGTGATACCGCGTTCGCGTTCTTCTGGAGCAGCATCGATAGACGCATAGTCTTTAGGTTGGTTAACTGCTGAAGGCAAGCGACGTGCCAAAACAGTTGTGATAGCTGCAGTTAGGGTAGTTTTACCGTGGTCAACGTGTCCGATAGTACCAATGTTAACGTGTGGTTTACTACGATCGTATTTTTCTTTTGCCATTTGAGTAAAAGCCTCCAATAAAATATATTTTATAGATAGACAGTAGGCAATACAGTCTAACTTTCCTTACTATTTTATCAAATTTTAGCTAAATTGCAAGTGTTTTACAAAGTTTTTATTAATTATTCTTATTCTTAGTATAAGTTGTAGATTTATTGATAAAAAAAGAAACAGATGAATCCGTTTCTTTTTTAAATCTTTATTTTTCTCCCACTTCTTGTACTTCTTTATGTTTTTCATAAAGTCGGACTAGGAATTTGGATATTTCTTTGAGAATTGAGTAGGTAGGAACGGCAACGATCATACCTACGACACCATAGATATTACTTGACAACAATAATAGCACGAGAATTGTAATCGGATGAACTTTCATGACTCCACCAACAATACGAGGGTATAGGATATTCCCATCTACTTGTTGGACAATCAGCATATAGATAACTGCTATAATCATCTTTTGAGGATCTGTAAACAGATTTGAAATAATCATCGGAATTAGTCCAATACTTGGTCCAACATAAGGAATCAAATTTGCTAAACCTGAGAAAATAGCAAAAACTAATGCATATTTTAAGCCAATCACACTATAACCGATAAAAGCCAAACACCCGATAATAAATGCATCGATTGATACTCCACTTATGTAACGGGAAATAGTCTCATTCAAGTTTGTTATTAAACCAGATATATTGAGTTTGTCTCGCTTTAAAATAGTTCTTTCTAGCATCGGTAAGAATTTATGACCATCTAAAAGGAAATAAATCAAGAAAACCGGTGTCATAATGATAATTAAAACAGTGCTTACCAAAGCTGAAAGGACACTTCCCACACTATTTGTCACACTATTTAAGATATTTTGTAAAATATCGACATAAGAAAGATTTAATTGTTGGATTGTTTGTTGAATATCTAGCTCTTGGAAAGTAGGATATTTCGATAATTCTATCACTAAATCTTGGATTCGAGAATAGATATCTTGGCTAGAATTAATCAAGCTACTCAACTGATTAATTAAAATCGGCAAGAGATAGACGACAGCTATCACTATGGTTCCAAAGAGAACACAAAGTGTTAACAAAATACCAATGATTCGATTAATTTTACATTCCTTCTCTAAAAAAATGACAATTGGGTTTGTTAAGTAGTAGAGAAATCCACCCAATAAGAAGGGAATCATGATTGTATTTACGACACTTACAAACGGTGTAATAATAGCACCCATTTCTCGCCATAAGTAGAAAATAAGGGTTATTAATAATATCTCAGTGGTCCAGAAGAATAATTTATTTCTCCGAAACATAAGCCACCTCCTCTTTTTCCTATTTTACCATATTTCGAAAAAGATTGATAACCTACATTATAAAAACAAGAATATTTTTTGTCTTTATGATAGAATAAAGTTACTATGAAGAAATTATTTTTAACATTTATCACGCTTATTTCATTTGGTTCTGCTACTACTGTTTTTGCTCAAGATTTTGATGTCGCTGCAAAACACGCCATCGCTGTTGAGGCTAACAGTGGTAAGATTTTATATGAAAAAGATGCGACCCAACCGGTTGAAATTGCCTCTATCAGTAAACTACTTACCGTTTACCTAGTATATGAAGCTCTAGAGCAAGGCAAAATCACCCTTTCTACCCCAGTGGAAATTTCAGATTACCCCTACCAGCTCACAACCAACTCCGAAGCAAGTAACGTTCCTATGGAAGCTCGCAACTACACTGTTGAAGAGTTGCTAGAAGCAACATTGGTATCTAGTGCCAATAGTGCAGCTATCGCGTTGGCAGAAAAGGTTGCTGGATCAGAAAAAGACTTTGTTGATATGATGAAGGCTAAACTTCTTGAATGGGGAATTCAAGATGCTACCCTCGTCAATACAACTGGTCTCAATAATGAAACTCTTGGGAATAATATCTACCCTGGTTCTAAGAAAGATGACGAAAATAAGATGAGCGCCTATGATGTTGCTGTTGTCGCTCGTAATCTTATCCTCAAGTATCCTCAGGTTTTAGAAATCACAAAGAAACCTTCTTCCACTTTTGCAGGAATGACTATTCATTCTACAAACTCAATGTTAGACGGTATGCCTGCCTACCGTGGGGGAATTGACGGTCTAAAAACTGGGACTACTGATAAGGCAGGAGCATCCTTTGTTGGAACAACTGTAGAAAAAGGAATGCGTATTATTACAGTTGTCCTTAACGCTGACAACCAAGATACCAATCCTTACGCTCGTTTCACAGCAACTTCATCACTTCTGGACTATATCTCATCTAATTTTGCTCTCCAAACAATCGTTAAGCAGGGGGAAAGCTACCAAGATAGCAAATCTCCAGTTTATGATGGGAAGCAAAATACGGTTACAGCAGTCGCTAAAGAAGATATAAAAATTGTTCAACGTCTTGGTAGTCGAGCGGAATCAAGTGTTACATACACACCTGATGCTACTGAGCATGTTGCTCCTCTAGAAGCAGGTACGGTCGTTGGACATCTGACCTATGAGGACAAGGACTTAGTCGGTCAAGGTTATATCACCACTG
Organism: Streptococcus sp. oral taxon 431; assembly: GCF_023110115.1. Taxonomy (GTDB): domain Bacteria; phylum Bacillota; class Bacilli; order Lactobacillales; family Streptococcaceae; genus Streptococcus. The sequence goes on from NZ_JALDVP010000001.1 coordinate 479,439, forward strand.
ATAAACCCACCTTTGAAATGGTTGCTGATAAAAATGTAGAGAAAGCCTTCTTCTTAAAAGTATGGTGGAATCGTTTCATTCGATTTGTAAATGAAAAATTATAAAAAATCGCGAGAAATCGCGATTTTTTCTTTATTGATTTTTTGATAGTGTAGAGTTTTTATAGCCATAAGTAAAGTAAGTAATAACTCCTACTACTAGGGCTAATACAAATGCTATCCAAGTTTCAAGAGTATATTGAAGCATAAAGGACACACAGATCGCAGAAATCACGATAGATACCACAAAAGCAGGTCCTGCTAGTGTTGCTGCAGCTGTTCCTGTAATGGTAAAAATACCAGTTCCCACCATGGCCCCTATTCCTAAAAGAATTAAATCCCATAATTTCAAATGACGATGCATTTCTGTTTTACTTAGACTGAAGTCTTTTGTTCTAAAAATATTCATTCTTGATCTCCACTAACAATAATTGTTTTATTTTACCACAGATAATGTATTTTGTGAATATTTATAAAATTGTATCTAAAAAAACTGAACAAATGTAATATTTGCTCAGTTTTTATTTATAGTTAAAATTCAACAGTTGTTATACTTCGTAGTATGGGAAAGGACTGTCACTATCTAATGGACGATTTGGTACTTCTTTTTCCAAAATAGCGCGCCAACCAGAGACCAATTCTTCAAAAGTCAATTTGGCTTCAGGAGAAGCTGTTGTAAGCTTCCGTCCAAACCAAGCCATGGTTGCAGTTTCAAACTGAAGCATAGCGTAGTCGATTACCGGTACGTTTGCCTCTTCATAATTCTCATTTACTGCTTAGGCAACTTCTGATGCTTGTGGAAGAAGTTGATTTCTGATTTTATCAACAACACTTGCGTCCATCTCTCGCCAAGAAAGTAATTGACCATCTACCTGATAAAAGAGCTCAAAGGTTTCTTGATTTTTCTTAAAATTGGTAAGAACAAAAGCACGTTCTACCGCATCGGGACCACCAACAGCCTTGACAGCGTTTATCAAGAGGTTTTGTTCCATTTGTCTCCAATAATCATCAGCTTCTTCTACTAAATCAATTGTGAAAGGTGGAACAATTTCCTCGGCAGAAATTTCGCCTTTATTCGCTTTCTCGATATTACCAAATAATTTTTTTAAGAATCCCATTTGCTTCTCCTTTTGGGTTTTATCCAACTGACCCTTCCATTTCATAGCTAATCAAGCGATTCAGCTCAACTGCATACTCCATTGGAAGTTCTTTGGTGAAGGGCTCTACAAATCCCATGACAATCATCTCAGTTGCTTCAGTCTCTGACAAGCCACGACTCATAAGGTAATAGAGTTGTTCTTCTGAAATCTTAGACACCTTGGCTTCGTGCTCCAAAGCTACTTGTGAGTTGTGGATTTCATTAAATGGAATGGTATCTGACGCTGACAAGTCATCCATGATAATGGTGTCACACTCGATGTGAGAAACAGATTTCTTAGAGTTCTTGTTGAAAGTCACTTGTCCACGGTAGTCAACCTTTCCTCCACCTTTAGCGATTGATTTAGAGACAATAGACGAGCTCGTATGTGGAGCATTGTGGATCATCTTAGCACCAGTATCTTGGTGTTGCCCTGCATTGGCAAAGGCAATCGAAAGCATGGTACCACGCGCTCCTTCTCCATCTAGGTAAACAGATGGATATTTCATAGTTGTTTTTGCACCCAAGTTTCCATCAATCCACTCAACAGTCGCATCTTTCAAAGCTTTAGCACGTTTAGTTACCAAGTTATAAACGTTGTCAGACCAGTTTTGGATGGTTGTATAACGCATATAAGCTCCGTCCAAAGCGAAAATTTCTACAATGGCAGCGTGCAAGCTGTTGCTTGAATATGTTGGCGCTGTACATCCTTCTACGTAGTGGACACTTGCTCCCTCATCAACGATGATTAAGGTACGTTCAAACTGACCTGTATTTTCGTTATTGATACGGAAATAGGTTTGAAGCGGAATATCTACCTTGACACCTTTTGGTACATAGATAAAGGTTCCACCAGACCATACTGCTGAGTTGAGGGCAGCCAACTTGTTATCTGTCGGCGGTACTAACTTCGCAAAGTATTGCTTAAACAAGTCTGGGTATTCCTTGAGGGCAGAATCTGTATCTGTAAAGATAATTCCTAACTTCTCAAATTCTTCCTTCATGTTATGGTAAACCACTTCGGACTCATACTGGGCAGAAGCTCCAGCTAGATAAGCACGTTCAGCTTCAGGAATCCCGATCCGTTCAAAGGTTTCTTTGATTTTTTCAGGAACGTCATCCCAAGAACGGGCTGGTTTATCAGATGGTTTTTGGTAGTAGATCAAGTCATCAAAGTCAATCTCTGACAAATCTGCTCCCCAAGTTTGCATGGGCATTTTTTTGAAGGTTTCATAAGATTTCAAACGGAATTCCAACATCCACTCAGGTTCTCCCTTAGCAGCTGATAGTTCACGAATGACATCTTCATTCAATCCTTTTCCTGTCGATAGGACAGGCTCTACATCGTCATGGAAACCAAATTTATATTCACCAAGATCAATTGGTTTTGGTTCTACTCTTTCTTCAGCCATAATATCCTTTCTTTCATTCTTTATTTCTAATGATTTATAAGACAAAGAAAGCTTGTCTTATTTGTTTTCTTGGTCTTCAATTGTTTTCTTAAGGGCATTCCAAGCTAGGGTTGCACACTTGATTCGTTGCGGGAATTTGGCAACTCCTGATAAGAAAGCTGCATCTCCAAGTTGATCTTGACGCTCATCCTTTTGACCTTGAACCATTTCAGAAAAAATGGTCGCAAGCTCTAGGACTTCTTGCTTGGTCTTTCCTAAAACTGCATCTGTCATCATACTAGCAGAGGCCGTTGAAATGGTACAGCCTGAGTTTAGAAAAGCAATATCTTCCAAACGGTCCTCTGCGTCAAACTTGACAGAGAGGTTGATAACATCCCCGCAGGTTGGATTATTGAGGCTGATTTGCTCAGCGTCTTCTAACTTCCCTTGGTGATGGGGATTTTTCGAATGGTCCGCTACCACTGCCATATAAAGACTATCTAGTTTAGAAAGTGCCATTGAAAAACTCCTTTGTCTTTTGTAGTGCATCTACCAACTTGTCGCAATCAGCCTTGGTGTTGTAGATATAAAAACTAGCTCGAGCTGTTGCTGGAACATCCAAATATTGAAGCAAAGGTTGCGCACAATGGTGACCCGCACGAACTGCTACTCCTTCATAATCCAGAGCAGTTGCAAGGTCATGAGGATGAAGATCGCCAAGATTAAAGGCAATGACACCTGAACGTTGAGCCAAATCTTGCGAACCGTAAATGGTCAATCCTTCAATTGCCAGTAATTTTGGATAAACGTATGCGATCAATTCCTGTTCGTGAGCTTCAATAGCATCCATACCAATGTTTTCAAGATAATCCACGGCAGCTGCAAGTCCAATAGCACCAGCCATATTGGGAGTTCCAGCCTCGAATTTCCAAGGTAACTCCTTCCAGCTAGCAGATTGCTCATAGACGAAATCAATCATCTCGCCACCAAATTCTACTGGTGACATTTGTTCCAGATACTTTTCTTTACCGTAAAGGACGCCAATACCAGTCGGACCAGCCATCTTGTGACCTGAAAAGGCAAAGAAGTCTACATCCAAGTCCTGGACGTCAATCTTCATATGAGGTGTAGACTGAGCACCATCCACCACCATAATAGCTCCAACTTGATGAGCCATTTGTGTGATTTCTTTGATAGGATTAATCACTCCAAGAACGTTTGATGCGTGAGCTAGTGAAACAAATTTAACTTTGTCAGTCAATTTAGTACGCAAGTCACCCATATCCAGAGCTCCATCTTTGAGATAGACATAAACAAGCTCTGCCCCAGTCTTTCGGCAAACTTCCTGCCATGGAATAATATTGGAATGGTGTTCCATGACTGAAATCAAGACCTGGTCTCCCTCAGTCAAGATTTCTTCAGCAAAACGCGCCACCCAGTTGAGACTGGTCGTAGTTCCTCTAGTGAAGAGTACTTCCTTTGTCGAACCAGCGTTGATGAACTTACCAATGGTTTCACGAGCGGCTTCATATGATGCTGTCGCTCTCTCAGCCAAGGTATGAACACCTCGGTGGACATTGGCATTGTCCTGTTCATAGTAGCGATTAATGGCTTCCAGAACAGCTAGTGGTTTTTGTGTCGTCGCAGCATTATCCAAATAAACAAGAGGTTCGTCATTAACAATCTGATCTAAAATTGGAAAATCCTTGCGAATCACTTCTGCATCTAACATAGGCTTCCCCTTAGCGTTTTGACAATTTTTCTTCGATCGTCGCAATCATTTCATCACGAACTTCCTTGACAGGAATCTCAACGATTACAGATCCAAGGAAACCACGAACAACCAAACGTTCTGCAGTTGCCTTGTCTAATCCACGGCTCATAAGGTAGTACATATCTTCTGGATCCACTTGTCCGATAGACGCTGCATGCCCTGCAGTAACATCATTTTCATCAATTAAAAGAATTGGGTTGGCATCGGAACGTGCTTGGTCTGAAAGCATGAGAACACGGCTTTCTTGTTGGGCATCTGCTCCCTTAGCACCCTTGATGATGTGGCCAATACCATTGAAGGTCAAAGTTGCTTTTTCAAGAATAACACCGTGTTGAAGGATATTACCGATAGAGTTGCAACCATAGTTAGTTACTCGAGTATCAATCCCTTGTACCTGACGACCGCTTGAAAGTGCTACGACCTTAAGGTCTGCATGGCTACCATTTCCAATCAAGTCGCTATCAAAGTCTGCAACGACGTTCCCTTCGTTCATGACACCGATAGCCCAGTCAATACTTGCATCGTTACCCAATTTACCTCGGCGGCTAATGTAGGCAGTGACATTCTCACCAAGACGATCAATTGCAGCAAATTTCACTTGAGCACCAGAACGTGCAATCACTTCAACAGTGATATTAGCAGTCGCCTTAGCACTACCCTCACCGCGTGATTCTAAACGTTCCAGGTAGCTGATTTTAGAGTTTTTACCTGCAATGATCAGAATATGCTTGTTAAATGGCACATCACTATCACTATCTTGGTAGAAAATTCCTTCGATTGGTTCTGTGATTTCTACATTGTCTGGAATATAGAGAACAGCACCACTATTAAAGTAAGCTGTGTGGTAGGCTGCCAATTTGTCATCGTCGTATTTTACTGATGACATGAAAAATTCTTCTATGAGTTCTGGAATTTCTTCTAAAGCCGAATGGAAGTCTGTAAAGACCACTCCTTGTTCAGCCAACTCAACTGGAATTTGCTCAAAAACTGTTTGAGTTCCAACCTGCACCAATTTCAAGTGATTATCTAAAGCAGTGAAATCAGGAATATTTGCTGATGGTTCACTTTCCGTGATGGTACCATCACCAAGATTCCAACGGTGAAATTTTACACGCTCAATGACTGGCAATTCCAAACTCTCAATCTTATCAAAAGCTTTTTGACGGAGGTCTGACAACCAGCTTGGTTCAGCGTGCATTTCTGAAAAAAGTTTAATAGTTTCTTTAGTCATTTACTTCTCCTAAAAGATACGAGGGAATTACAATTCTTCCTTGTAGTCATAGCCAAGTTCTTCAGCTAGTTTCGCGTATCCTTCACGTTCCAAGCGTGCAGCCAATTCTGGACCACCAGAAAGAACAACACGTCCTTCCATCATAACGTGTACCACATCTGGTGTGATATAGTTCAAAAGACGTTGGTAGTGAGTAATGATCATAGCACCAAAACCTTCACCACGCATAGCATTCACACCTTTAGAGACAACTTTAAGTGCATCAATATCAAGACCAGAGTCAATCTCATCTAAGAGGGCAAAAGTTGGTTCCAACATCAAGAGTTGAAGAATTTCGTTACGTTTTTTCTCACCACCTGAGAAACCTTCGTTGAGGTAACGCTCTGCCATTTCTTCTTTCATGTTGAGCAATTCCATTTTTTCGTCTAACTTAGTGATAAATTCACGAACTGAAATCTTCTCATCATCTTCTTTACCAGCATTCATAGCTGCACGAAGAAACTCAGCATTTGTAATCCCAGGAATTTCTGATGGATATTGCATGGCAAGGAAAAGTCCCATACGCGCACGCTCATCCACTTCCAATTCAAGGATGTTTACACCATCAAACAATACTTCACCTTTAGTGACTTCATAGTTTGGGTTCCCCATAATAGCAGCTGAAAGAGTAGACTTACCGGTACCATTTGGTCCCATGATAGCTGCAATTTCTCCTGTTTTAAGAGTCAGATTGACCCCTTTTAAAATTTCTTTTCCTTCAATTTCAACGTGAAGATCTTTGATCTCTAATACTGACATGATTGTTCCTTTCTTTTCATCCTTTTTACTGTATTTACCTGAAATTTAACCTTTTTAAATCCCTAGAAAAACACAGTAAAATGTCAATAAATATACCTTAATAGTATAACAAAAAAAAGCCTAAAAGGCTTTGATTTTGTCTAGAAGCTAGGAGCTACTTCTTCCCTTGAAAATGATCGTCTATAGCGCTCACAATTTTACCCATGATATAACTCACGCGAAAATTTCTCAGGATCAAAATAGCCCAAAGCAAGGCCACGATATACCGTTGCTCCATGATGGATTCATTAAAGAAATAAGTCTCAGCAGCAGTAAATAAGGCCATGATAATAAATTGTTGTCTGTTCATAGTCTTTTACCACCAATTCCCCTTAATCTTCAGCTATAGTCACTTTATCTGCTAAAAATTCAAAGCCTTGAGGAAGTATGGACTCTTCAGTCTCTTCCTTCACGACTTGTTCTTGAGAACCTTTAGCTCTGCTTGAAAATGCAGCTCGAACTTCTAGCCATTCTTCTTGTGAAATAGCTAAAATTTCTGGAGAAAAACCAGCGGCACGACTAAGAATATTACCAAACATGGTGTTAAGATTGTCTCGTTTCATGGTTTGACCAGCATTGAAATTCGATTCAAAAGCCAAAATCGCATGATGTTCATTAGCAGCAACTGGTTTAGAACCAGCTAAGAGTGCCTTATCTGGACCAGATAAGCTTTCAATGACTTCTCCCCAAGCATTCTGAAGACGAATTAAATTTTGTCGGGCTAAGTCTGGATTTTCGACTGCTTCTTGAAGAATAGACTGCACCTTATTTCGGTCTACACGATAGATTGACTTAGTGTAAGTCGGACGACTTGGTGTAGAAACAGTTTGTTTGGGATTATAACCAACATTGCCAAGAGCTTGTTTCAATCGTGCAACTTCTTCTCGAAGAGAAGACAATTCCTCAGCCACCTCACCTGAAAGTTCTGGTTGAGAATCAATTTCTGCTAAACGAATAGTCATCATTTCGGCATAAATTTTAGGTTGTAGGCTAGCCTTAATATCAGCTAGACTTTTAGTAGCAAGACTAATCATCTCAAACAAGACATCCTGCGGAAGAGCTAAGTTTCTCTCAAATGCATCACTATGATGTGTATTTTCTCCACCTGCTTGAACAATTAAGATATCACGTAGATATTGCAGCAAATCGACTACAAAACGTGTCATGCTCTTTCCATTCTCAAAAATCAAATCAAGATTTTGAAGAGAACCCGGTACATCCTTTTGAGCTAAAGCAGCTACGTAATGATCCAAGGCACTTAAACTAATGGTACCAGTGATTTCTTCTGAGACTGCTGTTGTCAATGTAGCTTCTTGGGTTAAGCTTAATGCCTGGTCTAGAATTGACAAGGCATCCCGCATCCCACCTTCAGCTCGTCGAGCAATAATTTCAACAGCTTCTGTTTCGTAATCAATCCCTTCTTTTTCTAAAATCTGGAAGATATGATCTCGAATATCCTGAGTCTTAATGGACTTGAACTCAAATCGTTGAACACGAGACAAAATAGTTGCAGGAATTTTATGAAGCTCAGTCGTTGCCAAAATAAAGACTACATTTGGAGTTGGTTCTTCCAGTGTTTTCAAAAGGGCATTAAAGGCACCTGTCGAAAGCATATGAACCTCATCAATGATATAAACCTTATACTGAGCTATACTTGGAGCATAAGTTGATTTATCACGAATATCACGAATTTCATCAACCCCATTATTAGAAGCAGCATCCATTTCGATAACGTCTTCTAAACTTCCATCCGTAACAGCTTGACAGATATAACAGTTATTACAAGGTTCTCCCCCTACTTGATTAGGGCAGTTCATAGCCTTAGCAAAAATCTTAGCCACACTAGTCTTACCAGTTCCACGAGGCCCTGAAAATAGGTAGGCGTGACTAATCTTATCCTGTTCCACAGCCTGTTTAAGAGTTCTAGCAACAACTTCCTGGCCTACTAACTGTGAAAAATTTTGACTTCTATATTTTCGATAAAGCGCCTGATACATTATGCTTTCTCCTCAAACATTGAAAATTTCCATTCTGTCTTATCTAGTAAAATAGACACAAACTCTTCTAAATACTTCTGATCCATTTCATCATAATCATCAATATGAGATGAGTCCAAATCTAATACACCCAAAATCTGTCCATTTTTTACCATTGGAAGTACGATCTCGCTACGAGCACTACTATCACAAGAAATATAATTTGGATAAGTCTTGACATCACCAACGATAACTGTTTGACGGCTAGCCGCTGACTCACCACAAACTCCTTTTCCGAGAGCGATTCTAACACATGAGACTCCACCCTGAAAAGGGCCTAAAATAAGCTCATTTCCGTCATATAAATAGAAACCTGCAAAGACAGTACGAGGAAAGTTCATTTTTAAGAGAGCACTAGCATTTGATAGATTAGCCAACACATTGGTCTCACCTTCTAAAAGACTAGAGAGTTGTTCATTTACAATTTGGTAAATTGATTCTTTTTCGGAATGTAACATAAGTCCATTATATCAAAAAATACTAGTTGAAAAAAGAAAAATCCCTTGTTTTACAACAAAGGATTTATAATTAGTTCTGATTGATTAAAGTTCGATGTCTCCGAACAAGTCAGCCATTGAGAATCCTGTTTGAGTTTCAGGAAGTTCAAAGTCACGTTTTTCTTGACGTTTTGGACGACGTGGACGTGGAGCACGTTTTTCTTCGTTTTGTCCTTCTTCTTGAGCTGGACGCTCTTCAAGAGCTTTGATAGAAAGTGATACACGTTCTGCATCAGCATTAACATCAAGAACTTTAACAGTAACTTCTTGACCAACTGTAAGAGCTTCTTTTGGATTTTCAATACGTTTGTGTGAAATTTGTGATACGTGAACAAGTCCATCGATACCTGGCAATACTTCAACAAATGCACCGAAGTCAGTCAAACGTTTAACTGTACCTTCTACAACGTCACCTTTAGCCAATTTTTGCTCAACGCCATCCCATGGTCCAGGTGTTGTTGCTTTAAGTGAAAGTGATACACGTCCTTCTTCTTCGTTAAGGTCAAGGATTTTCACTTCTACTTCTTCACCAACAGTTACAACTGATTTTGGAGAAACGTTACGTTCGTGTGACAATTCAGTCAAGTGAACCAATCCATCAACACCACCAAGGTCGATGAAAGCACCGAAGCTTGTGATACGAGCAACTTTACCAGTTACTACATCACCAGCAGCCAATTTACCGAAAACTTCTGCACGAGCTGCTGCAGTAGCTGCTTCTACAACTTCACGACGTGAAAGGATGAAGCGGTTTTCTTTAGGGTCAACTTCTTTGATTTTAGCTTCAAATTCTTGACCTACAAAACGCTCAGTGTTACGTACGAAACGAGTATCCAACATTGAAGCTGGGATAAATCCACGCAAACCTTCAAATTCTACTGAAAGTCCACCTTTAACAGCGCGAGTTCCTTTAACTGTAACAACTTCTTCTTCGCGTCCTACAAGTTTGTCCCATGCTTTGCGAGCTTCAAGGCGTTTTTTAGATACAAGGTATGTTACTGTATCAGTATCTTTACCAACTACTTGACGAAGTACAAGAACATCAAATACTTCACCTACTTTTACAAAGTCATTGATATCAGCATCGCGATCGTTTGTCAATTCGCGAAGAGTCAAGACACCTTCAACACCAGTTCCAGAGATTGCAACGTTAGCTTGATTAGCATCAACTGTCAATACTTCAGCACTAACAACATCACCAGGTTCAACTTGGCTAACGCTATTTAGCAAATCTTCAAATTCATTCATCTAAAAAATCCTCCAACAATCAAGTCTTTTTAACTTGACATACTTATAATTTTTTTCCTAAGCACCCGCAACGACATGAACATCTCGAACGTCCTTCAATTATAAAAATAAAATACCCTAAGATATTTTTCTTTTTATCTTGAATTTATTACCTAAGAACTGGGGTAGCTGGATTCGAACCAACGCATGAGGGAGTCAAAGTCCCTTGCCTTACCGCTTGGCTATACCCCATTGATGATATGGAGAGAGAGGGATTCGAACCCCCGAACCCGAAGGAGCGGATTTACAGTCCGCCGCGTTTAGCCTCTTCGCTATCTCTCCGACAATCAACGAAAACTATTATATCATGAAAATTTGCAAAAAACAAGCATTATTTTGCTAAATTATAGTTCTCAATCAATATTTCCACAGCTTTTTCAAGATTTTTGTAAAAACTATCGACATTTCCATTCTTTATGATTGCAAATTGGTCATCTAGTTCGGCAATTTCACCGATTAATTTTTTACCAATAATTAAAGTATAACCATCATACTTATCTTTTCCAACTACTACTTTAGCATCTGATAATTGAATCTCAATTTTTTTGTCTTTTTTACTCATACCATACCTCTTTTCACTTTTTCTATTTTACAAGAAATTCCCTAATCTAGCAAGAAAAAACTCTCTATCAAGCTAATCTTGATAGAGAGTTTAAGGAATATTTTTTAATTTGAAAATTGAATTATTAGTGAGTCGCCCCTCCGACCAATTTCAAATCTTTATCTTTATGGTCCACGATAGCACCAATCGCAGCTTCGATACCTCGGACAATATCTCTTAAGCACATGGATGAAGTATTAGGCTTATTTACAACTTGTTCTGTCATATAGGGAATATGCATAAATCCTGCTCTCATATCGGGAAATTTCTTATCCGCTAAATAGAGAGCCTGATACATCAGATGATTGCAAACAAAGGTTCCAGCTGAATTGGATACTGAAGCAGGTAACCCTTCTTCTTTTATGGCTTGTACCATTGCTTTGATAGGAAGTGTGCTAAAGTAGGCAGCTTCTCCATCTAGGCGAATGGGAGTGTCAATCGGTTGATTTCCTTGGTTATCTGGAATTCTAGCATCATCTTGATTGATAGCAACTCTCTCAGGAGTTAAACTCGCTCTTCCTCCTGCTTGTCCGATGCAAAGCACAACATCTGGCTGGTATCGATTTATTTCTGCTTCTAAAACTTCTGCTGATTTATAAAAGACCGTTGGGATTTCTGCCCAATGAAGCTCTGCACCATTGATTTCAGACGGTAATGATTTAACAGCTTCTAGAGCTGGATTGAGCTTTTCACCACCAAAAGGATCAAATCCTGTAACTAATATTTTCATTTTATTTCCTTTACTAAAATGCCAAAAAGTACATCAGAAATACATGTATGATAATCATGACAATAGCCACTCCTACTTGCGCTTTGATAACTCCATTTGGATCTTTCATATCCAAAAGGGCTACAGGTAGAGTATTGAAATTAGCAGCCATTGGGGTTAATAGAGTCCCACAAAAACCTGCTGTCATAGCAAGAGCACCCGCCACGATTGGATCTGCTCCCAAGGAAAATACAAAGGGAACACCAATTCCAGCAGTAATCACAGTAAAGGCCGCAAAGGCATTTCCCATAATCATTGAAAATAGAACCATTCCCAACACATAAGCCACTACTCCCATCAACCGACTTCCCGATGGCACAAAACCACTTATCAGATGTGACATTAAATCTCCAACTCCTGCTACGGTAAAAATCGCTCCCAAAGCCCCTAAAAGTTGGGGAACAATCCCACTAGTTGAGACTTGCTGAACCATGCGATTATTTTCTGCCAGCAAGCTTTTAGGAGAACTCTTAGTAATCAATAAAAGAGAGATGGTTGCAAGAAATGCTGCAAGGCTGATAGCAATCTTACTAAACTCAGGGATCATTTTTGCTAATACTAAAGCAATCAAAGCCATCAACATGACCGGAATAAAAATTTTATTCTTCAACCGTTTAGCTTCAATATTTGCCTTGACTTCATTCAGAGACGGCAAGGTTCCGATACGAACCTGTTTAAAGAGTGTTAGTAGGGCTAAGAGCACTACGATAATTCCAATACAGATAGATGGTAAATAGGAACCACCAATAAAACTGATTCCCAAGAAAGCCCAAAACCCAGCTGTTCCATATCGAACTGGATTTGTTTTGTCTTTGTAGCTACAATAGGCCGTGTGAAGAAATTGACAACCAATCACAATATAGGTTAACTCTAATAACTGTCTTGCTAGATTGGTCATTCTTCTTTTCCTTTACTAAGCTTATTCGCTAGCAATTTTCTATCAAATAAGTAATTGTACAGCCCTACCACAAGCAAGGCAACTCCTGCAACAATAAGAGAAGCCGAAGCGATCCCTGCATAATTACTTTCGTAACCTAATTGGTCCAGAGTGCCCCCAACTAAGAGGACACCTCCTGCACCAACGAAAGTATTCTGAGCAAAGAAATTTGCAAAATTATCATTTGCTGCTGCACGCGCTTTTAGCGCTTCGCTCTCCTGCTCCGTTAATTTTCTACCTAATTGTGACTCTGCCGCTGCTTGTCCCATGGGTTGAACCAGAGGCCTTACAAACTGCGGCTGCCCACCTAGACGAATGGCAAAGAATCCATCGAGTTCCCGAAAAAAGAAATAAACGGTATAAAAACTTCCTACGGTCAGTCCTTTAATCTTTTGAATCAAGTCAATTGAACGTTGCTTGAGGCCAAAAGTTTCAGATAAACCAACCAAGGGCAAGGTTACCATAAAAATCGTAAGAACTCGTTGATTGCTAAATTCTCTTCCTAAAATTTCCAAGAACTCAACAAGAGAAACTCCAGAAACTAGAGCTGTAACTAAACTAGCTAAGACTACCGTTGCGATGGTATCTAATTTATAGATAAAACCAACCACAATGATAGCTATCCCTATTAGTTTAATCCATTCCATATAGGCCCCTTTATTCCAAAAATACTAGTCTGTTTTATTTGACATGACTTTCTAGTTCTTTTTGGTATTTACTGTTTGATTCCAATTTTTCTTTTTGCCATTTTTCAAGAGCTGCTTGATATTCTTTAGCAGATACAATTTCTTTTTGCAATTTCATTCCCTTGAAGATATATGGATCACCCTTAATACCCACTTGTGAGTATGGTTTAGAGAATGGAACGACGTTGCTGACAACTGGTGAACCACCTGATGAAGCGGTTGGCATCAAGAGAGAACTATCAGTGAGCCATGCTTGAGCTTTAGCATATTTTTCATATCTCTTGTCCAAATCGTTTGTTTCAGAAACTGCATCATCCAAGAGTTTCTTATATTCGTCCAGACCAAGTTGAGCTACTACTTCCTTGTCTTTACCTTTCGTAATACCAAGGTGTTTCATAGCAGAACCAGTCTTAGGATCCATGATATTAAGATAACTTGCTGGGTCTTGGTAGCTTGGAGCCCATCCAGTACTGTTCAAGTCATAGTCTTTTTGAGCTGGAACACGCGCCTGCGATGTAATACTTTCCTTTTCGTTATCGGTCATCTGAAGGACATCAATCACGACATTTTCAGAACCAAGAGTTGATTCGATTGATTGTTTGAAGGAATTGCTTTGTTGAACGGCAATTGTATCTGTCTGTTCAACTGGAACATCCAAATGAATTGGGAAGGTTACACCTTTTGCTTCCAATTCTTTCTTAGCTTTTTCGAATGAAGCTTTGGCTTTGTCTGGATTGTAGATGGTATCTTTTCCGTCTACAAGCTCAACGCCTTTCCATTGGTCTCCATAGTTGACCAATTCTGCTTGAGCGATATCACCAAAGTTTTTGCCACCAGATTGTACAAAGTTATCTGGAACTAGACTGTTACGAATGATCTTGTCCGCACCATCTTCACCATTGAGCTGTGCAGCATATGAATGACGGTTGAAGGCAAAGTTGATTGCTTGACGGAAGTCCTTGTTCAACATCGCTTCTTTTGTAGAAGTTTTCTGTTCTTCACTTGTTTTCGCAGTCTTATTGTAAGATTGACGGTTTACGTTAAAGGTAAAGTAATAACTAGTTGAATCCTGTGGACTGTATGTGATTTTATCTCCGTATTGTTCCAATGTAGAAGCAAAGTTTGAGCTACTTGGGAAGATACGAGCTGTTGTATAAACACCTGAAGAGAAACTACGGATTAATGATTCTTGGTCTGAACCATCATAGTAGGTCAATTTTACTTTCTCAATTTTAACCTTCTCTTTATCCCAATAATTTGGGTTCTTTTCGTATTCGATTAAAGATTTTGAAGTCAATGTCTTCAGGATATACGGACCGTTATAAAGAATACCAGATGGACTTACTGCTCCGTAGTTCTTACCTGAAGCTTTGAGGAATTCCTCGTTTACCGGCAACATGGTTGCTGAAGTTACTTTCGAATTCCAGAAACTTTCAGGTGCATTAAGAGTATACTGGACTGTGTAGTCATCTAATGCCTTAACTCCAACTGTAGAGAAGTCATTAGTCTCACCAGTCATATATTCATTTAAGCCCTTAATGGAGTTTTGAATAAGAGTGACACCGTCTGATTTCCCATCTGCTACGTGTTTTAGTCCAGTAACAAAGTCATGCGCAGTTACTTCAGCATATTCTTCACCTTCTGACGTGTACCATTTAACTCCTTTACGAAGTTTATAAGTATAAGTCAAACCGTCTTGTGAGACACTCCAGTCTTCTGCTAGTGAACGAACCAAATTTCCATATTCATCGTTTTCCAACAATCCATCAACAACATTACCAATAATATCCGTTGTTGAAGTACGAGTTGCAATACTGTAGTCCAAAGATGATGGGTCTACTCCATATACATAAGAGAAGGTTGTAGGTGCATCTGCTTCTTTATCAGCTTTACCACAAGCCACAAGAAGAACTGCTGTACTCAGGACAACTCCTGCTGTTAACATCCACTTTTTCGTTTTCATAAAGATCTCCTTTAATAATTTTTAATCTACTTTTACAATCCAACCTTCTGGTGCTTCAATGTCACCAAATTGGATACCTGTCAATTCATCGTATAGTTTACGAGTCACTGGACCAACCTCTGTTTCACTGTAGAAAACATGGAAATCATCACCGTGTTGGATTCCCCCAATAGGTGAAATTACCGCTGCTGTTCCACAGGCACCTGCTTCTACAAATCGATCCAGACTATCAATTGGTACATCCCCCTCGACAGGTTTCAAGCCTAAACGATGCTCTGCCAAGTAAAGCAATGAATACTTGGTAATCGATGGCAAAATTGACGGACTCAATGGGGTTACAAACTCATTATCAGCTGTAATTCCAAAGAAGTTTGCTGAACCAACTTCTTCAATCTTAGTGTGGGTTGATGGGTCTAGATAAATAACGTCTGAGAAATGACGTGATTTAGCCACTTTTCCAGGCAGTAGACTAGCTGCATAGTTACCACCGACCTTGGCAGCTCCTGTTCCATTTGGTGCAGCACGGTCATACTCATCTTGAATCAAGAAGTTTGTTGGAACCAATCCACCCTTAAAGTAATTTCCAACTGGCATAGCAAAGATGGTAAAAATATACTCCTCGGCTGGTTTTACCCCGATGATGTCTCCGACACCAATCAAGAGCGGACGAAGATAAAGAGTTCCACCAGTTCCATAAGGGGGTACGTATTCTTCATTAGCACGAACAACTGCTTTACAAGCCTCTACAAACATTTCTGTTGGCACTTGGGGCATCAAGAGACGGTCGCAGGTACGTTGGAGTCGTTTAGCATTTTCATCTGGACGGAAGAGTTGAATACTGCCATCCTTTGTACGATAGGCTTTCAATCCTTCAAATGCTTGCTGTCCATAGTGAAGGCTTGGAGATGATTCTGAAATATGCAAGGTTGCATCTTCTGTTAATTCTCCTTGAGTCCATTGTCCATTTTTAAAATAAGCGATATAACGATAAGGTAGTTTCATATAGGAAAAACCGAGATTTTCCCAATCAATCGTAACGGTCATGACAATCTCCTTTATTCTAATCAAGCTTTGTGTTCTATTCTACACTATTCTCCTAAAAATTCAAGTATTATTTGTAATTTTCTGAAAATTTTACTTATAAAAAATCAGTCACTAGGACTGATTTTCTTCTTAATTATCTTTTTCTTCTTTAAAGACTTCTTTGAGGTAGGCATCGAAAACTTCCTCGTCTGAAATGGTATCTGAGATAAAGCTTCCGTTGCTAGTACGTTCTGATAGATTCAAATCTTGCAGAATTGCTTCGTAAATTGTTCCATTATTTGATTGAACAACCAGAGTTTGTTCGCCATCTTCTACTTCTGTACTGAAGAGATCTCCGATAAATCCTTGTTCTGAGACAGAACCGGCCAAGAAGACGCGATGTGGTTTACTCTTCAATTCTCTCAGAACTTGAAGACCACGCTTAGCACGACTGGTTGCTGGAATTTCCTCTGTTGATACACGTTTCAAGCTTCCACGTTGCGTTAACAGATAGAAGGATGAAGTATTGCAGATAAAGGCAGCTTGAAGCTCATCATCTGCTTTCAAATTCATAGCTTTAACACCTGCAGCCTTGGCTCCAACAACTGGAACCTCTTCGATATTAAAGCGAAGGGCATATCCATTTTTACTAATCAACAAAACATCATCAAGTTTGATTGGTGCAACAGCTACAATCTGGTCAGTCTCGTCTTTCAACTTAGCATATTTGACAGACTTAGAACGATAGGTTCTCCATGGAGAGAATTCTTTACGTTCGACACGTTTGATTTGTCCAAGGCGAGTCGCTGCAAAGTAGGTCGTCGCATCATCAAACTGATCCACAACTTCTACGTATAGCACTTCTTCATTGGTTTCAAAGTTGGTAATCGTTTGACTCAAGTGCTCCCCGATATCCTTCCAACGAATATCTGCTAATTCATGGACAGGACGGTAGATAACATTTCCTAGTGTCGTAAAGATTAAGAGATGTTGAGTTGTCTTAACAGATTGGATAAATAGCAATCGGTCATCATCCCGTTTACCAATTTCCTCTAAGGTTGAAGCTGAGAAAGAGCGAGGGCTAGTACGCTTGATATAGCCAGCCTTGGTCACGCTGACATAGGTATCCTCCTCTGCGATAAGGCTAGCTGTATCAATTTCGATCACTTTTGCTGTATCTTCTAAAGAACTCAAACGAGGTGTCGCAAACTGTCTCTTGACCTCACGAAGTTCTTTTTTCATGAGATTGTACATAGTCCGTTCGTCACCGATGATAGCCGCCAGCATAGCAATTTTTTCGCGAAGCTCTGCTTCTTCTTCCTGCAAGACAACTACGTCTGTATTGGTCAAACGGTATAGTTGCAAGGTAACAATAGCTTCAGCCTGCTCTTCAGTAAAATCATAACTGACCTTGAGGTTTTCCTTGGCATCAGCCTTGTTCTCAGAAGCACGGATAAGAGCAATGACTTCATCTAAAATAGAGATGACACGAATCAAACCTTCCACGATATGGAGACGTTTTTCAGCCTTTTCCTTGTCAAAGCGAGAACGTGCCAAGATGACCTCACGACGGTGGGCAATATAGCTAGATAAGATCGGCACAATTCCAACCTGACGAGGGGTAAAATTGTCAATCGCAACCATATTGAAGTTGTAGTTGATTTGCAAGTCAGTATACTTGAAAAGGTAGTTGAGAACAAGCTCTGTGTTCGCATCTTTCTTGAGCTCGATAGCAATGCGAAGACCGTCACGGTCAGACTCATCACGAACCTCAGCGATACCTGCTACCTTGTTATTGACACGGACTTCATCAATTTTCTTGACTAAGTTAGCCTTATTAATCTCATAAGGAATCTCAGTGATAACGATTTGTTCCTTACCACCTTTTAACTTCTCAATTTCAGTCTTGGAACGAACAACCACGCGCCCCTTACCAGTTTCATAGGCCTTTTTGATCTCGTCACGACCTTGGATGATCGCTCCTGTAGGAAAGTCTGGCCCAGGTAAGAATTCCATAAGCTTATCAACTTTAGCAGTTGGGTAATCAATCATGTAGACTGTCGCATCGATAACTTCAGCCAAATTATGCGGTGGAATATCTGTCGCATACCCAGCTGAAATCCCAGTTGAACCATTGACTAAAAGGTTTGGAAAGGCTGCTGGTAAGACAGTTGGCTCTTTCTCAGTATCGTCAAAGTTCCAAGCAAAGGGAACTGTCTTTTTATCGATATCCTGAAGAAGGTAACCTGCAATCTCTGACAAACGGGCCTCCGTATAACGCATAGCCGCAGGTGGATCTCCGTCCATGGAACCGTTATTCCCGTGCATTTCAACCAGAATCTCACGGTTTTTCCAGTCCTGAGACATACGAACCATGGCGTCATAGATCGAAGAATCCCCGTGTGGGTGAAAATTACCCATGATGTTCCCGACAGACTTGGCCGACTTACGGTAGCTCTTATCAAAAGTATTGCCATCCTTATTCATCGAATAAAGAATACGGCGTTGAACTGGCTTCAATCCATCCCGAATATCTGGCAAAGCCCGGTCTTGAATGATGTATTTGGAGTAGCGACCAAAGCGCTCTCCCATGATGTCCTCCAAGGACATATTTTGGATATTACTCATATAAGATACAAAGGGACGATTCGGCTTGCCGAAAATTTCTGTAGAAAAATAGGAAATCGCTGCAGGGTTCGATGAACCCAAGGCGATTTATCTTTTTTCCTAAGTCTTAGTCCCGTGTTCAGTTACCTCTAGTAACCAAACTATCCTTTCTGTAGTTTAAAATACGTTTTAAAAGAAGCGTCAGGAGTTTTCACACAGGATTTAGGGCGTGTTCAACTCCTTTCAAAAAATGTTGAGTAGATTTTTACATTAAAATTGGTATTGAGAAAAATATCTTTAGATACTATTTAAGTCATTTATTTAGATTAACCAAAAGCAACTATTCCCTATGGGTTGTTCTTTCTTCTTTGAAGAATGTACAAATATAGACAAGGTAAATAAGAAATTATAGCAGTTGATATCAGCAAGATATCAAATACAAACTTTTTCCCTCGAAATAGCTCCTCCCAATGCATTGTGTTAAGATAATGAAAAATTAAACCGAATAAATAACAGATACTTATAGGGAAGACTCTCCACTTGATTGATTTGTATAAATAATGTAAGCGTATTAAGTGATAGATTGTGGAAGAAATAAGCATAGGTAAACAAAAATCAATTAGAAAAAAATAAAACCTTAAAGCATCATGAAACATATCTGTCCGATCTATGGGAAACAACCAAATATTACATATGGTAATAATTACAGGAAAAAATAATCCATAAAATCTTTTGCCAAGTTTATTATTATGTAAGGCAATATATATTGATAAGATTATGGACACAATTGGAAGAAATGGGAATAACATAGCAAATATTCCAAACATGAAATCAAACATACTATTTCACCTCAATAGCTATTATAAACCGAAGAATTTGTTCATCTTGTAAGTGTCTCTGAAACTATTTCAACTTCTCCTTAGCATACTCAATCATCTTCTCAGCCACTTCTTTTTCATACTTAAAGCCCATCTTTTGAGCAAGATATTGAGCTTCCTGGTGGAAAAATTCCATGGTTGCTAATAAAGACTGAGTGATTTTGTCTAAACTTGAGAAATCAAGAAGAGCTGAGAATTCCTTCTCTTTCTCTGTAGGCAAATACTGAAAAAGATACTTGTAGTTCTTGCCGATATCGATTTTTCCCCTATCACTTGCGACTTGCCAAGCCAAGACCTTCAAGAGTTCTTGTTGGCAAATACCATAGAGATGATCAGTCGCATAGACTAACTGATTACGACAAATGCCTTTGACCACGTAAGCTGACACCCACCAAAATTCATTACAAGTTTTTTCAAAATCCGTCTCACTAGCTGGGCTTGTCCAGAAACGCTGAGGACTTGGAGAATATGACTCAAACAAACCCTTCTTATCTTCTAAAACGGTGAACCCAGCCTCACTATCCGCCCACTCGTTGATGTGATCTTTAGGACAGAGGGTTAGATCAATGCGATTCCCATCTTCAAAAAGCATGAGGTAGAGACGACGATGTCCTAGAGTAACCTCTTGCTCGATGATACGTTTGCCAAACTGGTGCAACCAAGCAAGGTCACTCGTTAGATTGTCTATGTCATCTACGACATAGACAAGATCATAGTCTTGAAATTCGTCCTTGGGAGCATTTGGATTTGTCCGCGAGCCGGACATAACGACAGCGTTGACTTGTAGCACTTTTGCGGTTTGCAAAATCACATCAAACATCTCGGGTTCATTTCTCATGGGAATACCTGCCTTTTTAGTGAAAACTCTTGATTCTGTATAGGATATGTCTATAAAGCGGACTGTCTGCTAGAACTTTTTCATTATCAAATTCCTAGGATTATATAAGACGAAATGTTTTGGAAAATAATCCTAGGAATGAGGAAGCATTAGATTTATAGCCATCCCATTGCAATCATAGCGTCTCTTAACGAGTTATATCCCTTGATATCTCCACCGGTAGAGCCATGAGTTACAGAAGCACTTCCATCTTCTCCATGATATTTCAGATAAATTTTTCCCTCACTAATAAAAGGTCTAAAATACTTGTTTCTTCCTGTTCGTTCAGTATATTGACTACCTTTCAAAGAATTTTCCAGCGTATTTATCTGTTCTTTTGTAAAAAGGATAATCCCTTTCTCCTCTTCTGTAGTAAAAGAATGAATAAGTTCACCCTCGCTAATAATTGTTCCAAACTTAATTTCAGAAATAGATTTGTTTCCGATCTTATCTTTTGCCTTATTAGAAGTTTTATAAATCCCAAGCACTTTTTCTTGAAGTACTAAAGCAAAATAATGCTCTTCACCAAGTAGTTCGGTTAAATCATTACTATTCTTAAAATATTTTCGATATTCTCCGTTATATCCATTTTTATAAAACTCTCGATAGCTGTTATATTCCCGATAGTCGCCCATAACTGATAAATCAAAATCAATATCACAATTCGGAATAAATACATGTTTTCCTATAGCTTGATCATTTTCATTAGGCTTTAAAGTTGTATAATAAATTTCCGTTCCAATAGGATATTTGTCTATTGAATCTTCTGACTTTTTATAAATCGCCTTTACTTCATAGAAAACCTCTCCACTTTCAGTATCCTTGAAAAACTTTTCAACTTCATCTTCAAAATAAGCTTGGCTATATCTTGGAGCTCCCTTAGTCTGATGGTTTGCACTAGCAAACTGAGTAATCAAATTTTTTTCTTTATCGTTAATGGCTTCATCTTTCCAAATCCCTTTTTGCTTGAAATCGGGAGTTAAGCACTGATACCCATAAATGAATTCATGGAAACCACGTCCCAAAATATGACCAATATTAAAATGATTAATTCCAATTTCTTTCGGATAGTTCTCTGGTGTTTTTTTATTTTTGGGAGCTTCTTTTCCTGTTTTTCTGGACCCTTTCAAAACACATGACCACCCACGTCTAAAGTAATCAGAAGCCTCTTCTTTAATTTCCGACACTTCCTTTGTATAGTCCACTTCTATTTTAAAGTAACATCCTGATTCACAAAATTCTAGCTTAATAGAATGTCTTTCTCTATCAATAAAAGTAAGTCTAGACAATCTTTCATTTAACCCACTATTTTCTAATAAAGAGACCAATTCGTCCTTATCTTTCAATCCAAGCCTAGTCAGAACATCTGATTCTTTCATAAGAGTTCTCCTTTTCACAGTGCAAAACTCTAATTTTGAATGAATTTCAAAATTATATTGTAATTTTTGTTTTTCTTTTCTTTTAAACGACCATTACGAGAATCATTTATTTCTTGCTCAGGATATGAAATCAGTGGGCCATTATATTTAAATAATTTATGAAACCCATCCTCTTCGCCGACATACACCGGAATATCATAAAAGAGTTCTCCTTCGTTATCTTGATACTGATCTCCTGTAATATCAACAATTATATCTTCGTAGGCAACTAACCAAGCATGAGAATAACCTCCCCATCCATAACCATATTCACCAGAAACATATAATGATTCAATTCCTTGTTCATATAAATACCTCTGAAGGTAGTCACTTACAAAACTGCAACATCCCTTAGGAAAATTCACTAGGTTATAATCGATAATCTCTTTTGTCTGAATTGCTTTTTCAATAGCTTTTCTATATCTCATAGCTATTTCTTTCAATTCATTTATCATAATTTGTTTATTTTGCATCGTTCAAAACGCTCCACTCTCTTCCAGCGTAAACTTGACATTATCTTCAATCCACTTACGACGTGGTTCGACCTTATCACCCATTAAGACATTGACACGACGTTCTGCGCGTGCTAAGTCTTCAATCGTAACACGAATGAGAGTTCGAGTTTCTGGATTCATGGTTGTCTCCCAAAGTTGGTCCGCATTCATTTCACCAAGCCCCTTGTAGCGTTGAAGGGTAGCACCTTTACCGAACTGCTTGCGAAGTTCTTCTAGCTCGCCATCCGTCCAAGCGTAGGCCACTTCTTCTTTCTTGCCTTTGCCTTTGGACATCTTGTAAAGAGGCGGAAGGGCGATATAGACATGTCCTGCCTCGACTAGCGGACGCATGTAACGGTAGAAAAATGTCAAGAGCAAGGTCTGGATATGGGCACCATCGGTGTCCGCATCGGTCATGATAATAATCTTGTCATAGTTAGCATCTTCAAGAGAGAAGTCTGCCCCCACACCAGCTCCGATGGTATAAATCATGGTGTTGATTTCTTCGTTTTTGAGGATATCTGCCATCTTTGCCTTGGCTGTATTGATGACCTTACCACGAAGAGGCAAGATAGCCTGGAACTTACGATCACGTCCTTGTTTGGCAGATCCACCGGCAGAGTCCCCCTCGACCAGATAGAGTTCGTTCTTAGCTGGATTTTTAGACTGGGCTGGGGTTAATTTACCAGAAAGTAAGCCCTTGTCTTTTTTATTCTTTTTACCATTTCGGCTCTCATCACGCGCCTTACGTGCTGCTTCACGGGCATCACGGGCCTTGATGGCTTTACGAATCAGATTCGAAGCCAATTCCCCATTTTCCATAAGGAAGAAAGTCAGTTTTTCAGCAACAATACTATCAACGATTGGACGAGCTAGTGGACTTCCAAGTTTGTCTTTGGTCTGTCCCTCAAACTGCAAATGTTCTTCAGGAACCAAGATAGAAAGAACGGCCGCTAATCCTTCACGGTAATCGGATCCTTCAAGATTTTTATCCTTTTCTTTGAGAAGACCCGTCTTACGTGCATAGTCATTCATAACCTTGGTAATGGCTGACTTGAGTCCTGTCTCATGCGTTCCACCGTCTTTGGTACGGACGTTATTGACAAAGGACAAGATGTTATCTGAAAAGCCATCATTATACTGGAGGGCTACTTCTACTTGGAAACCATTGTCTTCCCCTTCAAAGTAAAGGACTGGCGTCAAGGTTTCCTTGTCTTCATTGAGGTAAGAAACAAAGTCTTGTACCCCGTTCTCATAATGAAACTCGATTGCTTCATCTGTTCGCTTGTCCGTTAATGACAAGGTTACATTTTTCAAGAGAAAGGCTGACTCATTGAGACGCTCTGAAATAGTATTGTACTTAAAGTCTGTCGTAGAAAAGATACTAGCATCCGGCATAAAGCTTACTTTGGTACCTGTTTTAGACTTAGCTGCAGTTCCAACCTTTTCTAGAGTGGTAACTGGCTTGCCTCCATTTTCAAAACGTTGTCTATAAACTGCTCCATCACGAGTAATTTCTACCTCTAACCAACTAGAGAGGGCATTGACGACAGAAGAACCAACCCCGTGGAGACCACCTGATGTCTTATAACCACCCTGACCGAATTTTCCTCCAGCGTGAAGGATGGTAAAGATAACCTCTACCGTTGGAATTCCCATAGCGTGCATTCCAGTCGGCATTCCACGTCCGTGGTCTTGAACCGTTAAACTTCCGTCTTTATTAATGGTCACATCGATCCGGTCACCAAATCCAGACAAGGCCTCATCGACAGCATTATCGACGATTTCCCAGACTAGGTGGTGGAGACCAGCACCATCGGTCGAACCGATATACATCCCTGGACGTTTTCGGACCGCATCCAACCCTTCTAGCACCTGAATGGCGTCATCATTATAATTGTTAATATTGATTTCCTTTTTTGACACAAGGAACCTCCTATTTGTTCATCTTTTCTATTTTACAGGTTTTCTAAGGATTTTGCAAAGTTTTTCTAGTTAAAAAGCCTATTCACAAGTCTTTTTTAGCAAAAACATCACCTAGTTATACCAAAAAAAGAAACCAAGATAAGAATCTTAGTTTTCTTTTCCTTTAATTTGATTTGTAGCCACATCTTCACCAAACCATTTCTTGCTTATTTCTTGGAATTTACCTTCTTGATAGAGTTCCTTAAAAGCTTTATTCAAATTTGCTAACAAGGTCTTATCAGCTGGTCTTACACCAACTGCAAAAGACTCACTCTCAAAACCAGCAGGAAAAATCTCATACTGGTCTAAAATCCCTTCAGTTTCAAGATAATAATTGGCGTAAACACGGTCAATTAAAAGGGCATCAATCCGATCATTTTGCAAGTCAATCAAGGCTTCGTTAAAACTCTGATATTGGTTGGCTTTTTGATCTTTTACGATTTTTTTTAAGAGTTCTGGTTGGGCTTCGAAATCTATATAACCAGAAGATCCAGCCTGAGCACCCAAAACCTTGCCTGTCATATCAGACACTGATTGTATATTCTGAGATTTCTTAGAGACTAGAACCTGCTGATTCTCCATGTAAGGAATGGTAAAAGCAACCTTCTTACGGCGTTCATCTGTTGCGGAATATCCATTCCAGATAGCATCAATGGTACCGTTTTGAAGTTCGGTTTCCTTCATGTCCCAATCAATGGGTTGAAATTGTACCTTGAAACCAAGTTTCTCAGAAACAGCCTGTGCTAAATCAATGTCAAATCCAGCATATTGCCCATTCTTTTCTTCAAAGCCCATGGGAACAAAGGTATTGTCAAACCCGATGGTAATGGTACCCTGTTCTTGGTATTTATCCCAATTATCGACCTTAGGATCACTAGCTTTTTGTGTGCATCCTACCAGGAAAAAAGCCAGAAAGAATACAAAAACAAGGCTGATTTTCTTTCGATTCATAGATACCTCCTACTTAGGCTCTACTTTGAGAATCTGATCAGCAATATTCTCTGCAAACTGGAGATCGTGAGTCACGACAATCTGAGTCATGCCTAATTCTCGATTTTGTAAAATCAGTTTTTCAACCTCGAGACGCAACTCAGGGTCAAGGGCTGAAGTTGGTTCGTCATACCCAATCACTTCAGGATCTATCATCATAGCGCGTGCTAAGGCAACCCGTTGCTTTTGACCACCAGATAAGGAATAAGGATAGGCATCTGCATGAGCTTCGAGACCCAGACGAGCGAGTAAGTCGGTTGCCTTCTTCTTGGCATCTGCTTCAGACATTCCCATAGTCTTGATGGGTGACAATATCAAGTTCTCCATAACGGATAAGTGAGGAAAAAGCTGAAAATCTTGAAACACAAAACCTAACAAGTGACGCTTTTCAAGTTCATCCAAAGGTAGGGATTCTCCATTATAAAAAATCTCACCTGAATCAATGGTCTCAAGTCCAGCCAACATTCTAAGCAAGGTTGTCTTCCCACCACCAGAAGGTCCAACGATGGCCAAAATTTGCTTTTCAGGAATTGTTAAACTGAAATTGGATAAAATTTCTTTTTTTCCAAATTTTTTGCTGATATTTTTTAACTCTAACATGGATAACCTCCTATCTATAGTAGCTAAACTTTTTCTCAAGTTTCTTAGCTAAAATTGTAACAATACCAATCATAAGAAGATAGATAGCTCCCGCTAGAAACATTGGAATCAAGCTCGCATCACGATTGGCTGCAGTACGACTAGCTAGGATTAAATCTGAAATACCCAATGCATAGACCAAAGAAGTATCCTTAACTAAACTCATAACCTCGTTAAATACACTTGGTAAAACAATCTTAGTGACCTGAGGCAAGATAATATAGCGGACGGTATCGATAGGTTTGAATTTCAAAACCTTAGCTGCTTCATATTGTCCTTGAGGAATCGTTGCAATCCCTCCACGGAATATTTCTGCAAAATAGGCTGCATAATTAAGCGTAAAGGCAATAATCGCTGCTGGTACCCGATCAAGTCGAATCCCGATACTTGGCAAAACATAATAGATAAAGATTAACTGCAAGAGCAAGGGTGTCCCACGCATCACCCAGATATAAACATCAATCATGTAATGGAGGGGTTTCCAATGGACCTGTAAGCAAAAGGCAACCAAAATACCTAAAGGAATTGAAAAGAGTAAGACCAGTGCAAATACTTGTAAAGTCATTGCCGCACCGTTCAATAAACTAGGTAAAATCTCAAATAAGTAAGACATATTCCACCTCCTAAAAATAATTGTTCCTATTATAGCATAAATAAACACAAAATCAAGTTTTTCAGAAATTTTCATGAATTTTTAAAACTTTAGCCTTTGTTTTTGAATAAAAATGGTACTAATGATAAACTTATCAATTTTGGCAAAGTATCAGATGTCACAGCTAGTAAACAGATTCAGTTCCGTTTCTCTCCTAATTCATGGTATAATAGAAACATGATGACAATAGTATTATTAATTTTAGCTTATTTATTGGGTTCAATTCCTTCAGGCTTGTGGATTGGACAAATATTCTTTAACATCAATCTAAGAGAACATGGATCTGGGAATACTGGAACGACCAATACCTTCCGAATCTTAGGCAAAAAAGCTGGAATGGTAACCTTTGTAATTGACTTCTTTAAAGGTACTTTGGCCACTCTACTTCCACTAATCTTCCATGTGCAGGGAGTTTCACCAATCGTCTTTGGACTTTTAGCAGTCATTGGCCACACCTTCCCTATCTTTGCCAAATTTAAGGGTGGTAAGGCTGTTGCAACCAGCGCAGGAGTTATTTTTGGTTTTGCTCCTCTCTTTTGCCTTTACCTTGCAGTCATTTTCTTTGGAATCCTTTATCTAGGAAGTATGATTTCCCTCTCTAGTATTTCAGCTGCTATTGCTGCAATTATTGGCGTCCTTCTGTTTCCTCTCTTTGGATTTATTTTAACTAGTTATGACCAACTTTTTACTGTGATTATTATTGGTCTTGCAAGTCTAGTAATTGTACGACACAAGGACAATATCAAACGTATCCAAAGTAAAACAGAAAATCTCATTCCTTGGGGACTTAACCTAACGCACCAAGAACCAAAAAAATAAAACGTCAGTTTCAACTGACGTTTTTTTATGTTATTTAGACTTGATATAGTTGATACCATCTGCCTTCGGCGCAACAGCTTTACCAAAGAAGGCTGCTAGGACGACAATGGTCAAGAGATATGGTGCGATTTGCAAGTAAACGGCTGGGACTCCTTGCAAGAAAGGAAGCTGAGAACCGATAACTGCCAAGGCTTGTGAAAGACCAAAGAAAAGACTTGAAAGCATAGCACCAACAGGATTCCATTTACCAAAGATCATGGCCGCAAGAGCGATAAATCCAGGTCCTACGATGGTAGTGGCAGAGAAATTGACAGAAGCAGATTGCGCATACAAGGCACCCCCAACTCCTCCTAAAAATCCAGAGATGAGCACACCATAGTAACGCATGAGGTAAACATTAATCCCTAGGGTATCCGCAGCTTGTGGATGTTCACCGACTGAGCGAAGGCGAAGACCAAATTTCGTTTTAAACATGATAAACCATGCTACAAATGAAAATCCAATCGCAACATATCCCATTAAACTTGTATTCTTGAAGAAGATATCACCAATGACAGGAATATCAGACAAGAAAGGAAAATCAAATTTACCAAATGACAAATCGATATTGTTGGTTTGACCTTTTCCGTAGATGGCTTTTACCAAGAAGACAGCTAGGGCAGGAGCCAACAAGTTCAATACTGTACCACTCACCACGTGGTCAGCACGGAAGTTAATAGTCGCTACCGCATGGATGGCAGAGAAAATAAGACCAACCAAACCACCTGCAAGGAGAGATAGCCAGATCGTCATGCCACCAAGAGAGCTAGCAAAAGTCAAGTTAAACACAACCCCCGTGAAAGCTCCCATAACCATGATACCTTCTAAACCGACATTAACGACACCAGCATGTTCAGAGTAGGCTCCTCCGATACTAGTGAAAATGAGAGGAGCAGCATAGACCAGCATATTCGATACAAGAATCGTTAGTATAGAAACAGTATTCATTCTTACTCTACTCCTTTCATTTGTTTCTTAGGCTTGATGTATTTTTCGATAATGTAATGAGCACTTACAAAGAAGATAATCGAAGCTGTCACAATATTGACAAGTTCTGGTGGAATAGTCGCTGTGGTCATACCTGGCGCACCTGTTTGCAAGGTTCCAAGCAAGAAGGCTGCAAAGACAATCCCAATAGGAGAATTGCTAGCAAGTAGTGCAACAGCCATCCCATTAAATCCAATCGCCAAGGAACCAGGTTGAACATAAATATTCTGGAAGGTACCAATTCCTTCTACTGCTCCACCGATCCCACAGAGGGCCCCTGAAATCACCATGGAAAGAATGATGATGCGTTTAGCGGACATCCCTGCATAGTCTGAAGCATTGGGGTTGAGACCAACAGAACGGATCTCAAAACCAAGTGTTGTTTTCTTAATAATGAACCAAACCACTGCAACGGCAATCAAGGCAATGAAGATCCCGATATTCATCCGTGACTTAGTTAATTCAGTTAGAAAACCTAGGCGATAACTTGCATTTGCCCCTACTGTGATACTGGATTCAGAATCGACCATGAACTTTTTAGGGAAGTTCCGGATGATTTCATTTCCAGCAAACAGGACGATATAGTTCATCATAATGGTAACGATCACTTCACTCGTTCCCAAAAATGCTCGCAAGATACCTGGGATCAAACCAACGAAACCGCCGGCAATTGCAGCCACAAGGACGGTCAAAGGAATCATCAAGATGCGCGGAATATCTTGGAAGGACAAAGCAAACAATACAGCTGCAATCCAACCAGCCAAGGCCTGTCCTGGTAAGCCAACATTGAAAAATCCTGCTCGGCTAGCTACTGCAAATCCTAGAGCAATCAAAATCAGTGGTCCCATAGCGCGGAAAATTTCACCCAAATTTTTTATGGAACCAAAAGCTGTCTTGAAGAGTTCTTCATAACCCCAAAGAGCATCATAACCAAAGATCCACATAATAATGGCTCCGAGGATGATTCCTAGGATTACAGAAATAAAAGGAATAGCAATTTGTCTTGTATTTTTATTCATTTGAAGTCTCCTTGATTTCTCCACCAGCCATTAGAATACCAAGCTCTTGTTTGTTGGTCTCAGATGGCTTCACAATACCTTGGATTTTTCCATCATGAATAACAGCAATCCGGTCTGATAGATTTATAATTTCATCTAATTCGAAGCTGACAACTAGGACGGCTTTCCCTTTATCACGTTCACCAATCAAACGTTTATGGATGTACTCAATCGCACCAACGTCCAATCCACGTGTCGGTTGGCTAACGATTAACAAATCTGGATTTCGATCAACTTCACGAGCAATGATGGCTTTTTGTTGATTTCCTCCGGATAGAGCACTTGCTGGAACAATCTCATTCGCTGCACGAACATCAAATTCTTCCATCAACTTGCGGGCATAGGAATTAATTTGATTGTAATTCAACGCACCATTCTTGCTAAGTGGTTCTTTGTAGTAAGTTTGAAGTGCGATGTTTTCAGAAAGCATCATTTCGAGCACAAGACCATCGCGATGACGATCTTCAGGCACGTGGCTGACATTCATT
This sequence comes from Streptococcus sp. oral taxon 431, assembly GCF_023110115.1. Taxonomy (GTDB): domain Bacteria; phylum Bacillota; class Bacilli; order Lactobacillales; family Streptococcaceae; genus Streptococcus. The sequence continues at coordinate 509,558 of NZ_JALDVP010000001.1, forward strand.
TCAGTAATCTTACGTGGGGAAAGGCCAACAACTTCTTGTCCCTTAATTTTGATACTGCCTGATTTGACTTTGCGAAGTCCGGTAATAGCCTGGATCAATTCACTCTGACCATTTCCGTCAATCCCTGCAATTCCGACAATTTCACCTGCACGAACATCAAGAGATAGTTCTTTGACCGCAGGGACACCGCGGTTTTCATTCACGACCAAGTCAGAGATTTGCAGAACCACTTCTTTAGGTTGCGCTTCTTCCTTTTCTGTTACGAAAGAAACTGAGCGCCCAACCATCATTTCCGCCAAATCTTTATTGGTAGCACCTTCGATGCTAACTGTTTGAATGGATTTGCCACGCCGAATAACTGTGACACGGTCCGCAACGGCACGAATTTCGTCCAGTTTGTGAGTGATGAGGATAATGGATTTGCCTTCTTTGACGAGGGTTTTCATAATATCCATTAACTCCAAAATTTCAGCAGGAGTTAGCACTGCTGTAGGCTCGTCGAAAATCAGAATATCAGCTCCGCGATAGAGTGTCTTCAAGATTTCTACACGTTGTTGAGCCCCAACAGAAATATCTTCAACTTTTGCTGTAGGATCCACAGCCAAGCCGTAGCGTTCTGACAACTCTAGAATATCTGCATTAGCTTTTTTCAAATCTAATATACCCTTGTTCGTTACTTCGCTACCTAGAATGATATTTTCTGCAACAGTGAAAGCCTCTACCAACATGAAGTGCTGGTGAACCATCCCGATCCCTAGAGAAGCGGCCTTTGAAGGAGAATCTAGTTTTTCAGATTTTCCATTGACCACAATTTCTCCGCTCGTTGGCTCCAAAAGACCAGCCAACATATTCATCAGGGTTGATTTCCCAGCTCCATTTTCACCAAGAAGTGCATGAATTTCACCTTTACGCAATTCGAGGTTGATTTTGTCGTTTGCGACAAATTCACCAAAGATTTTGGTAATTTCACGCATCTCAATGACGTTTTCGTGTGCCATTCGAATATTCCTTTCTAGAAAACTATATTTTATTTCAGTAGGACCTGCTAAACGAGTTAGTAAGTTCTATTGAGACAAAATGTCTCAACACCTCATAAAAAAGCGACCCAAGAAGGATGGATCGCTTCTGGAAGGTTTTATTTCTCAGGTGCTTTTACACTACCATCAATAATTTGTTTTTTAGCATCTTCTACTGCTTTTTTAGCATCTTCAGAAAGATTAGAAGTTGTCAAATCAACACCACCGTCTTTCAAACCAAATGTAATTACTTTTCCACCTGGGAATTTACCGTCAGCAGTTTGAGTAGCGATTTCTTGAACAGTTTTACCAACTTGTTTCAAAGTAGAAGCCAAAACGAAGTTAGATTCTTTACCATCTTTTGAAGTGTATTTACCTTCATCGACTTGGTCACGGTCTACACCAATAACCCAAACTTTTTCATCTTCGTTTTTCTTCTCGTTCAAGTCTTTTGCTTCCTTGAAGACACCAGCTCCTGTACCACCAGCAGCTTGGTAAATAACGTCAGCTCCTGCAGCGTATTGTGTTGCTGCAATTGTTCTACCTTTTTCAGGGTTGTTGAAGTCTTCAGCATATTGTACATCAACTGAAATGTCTTTGTTTACAGACTTCACGCCTGCTTCAAATCCTTTTTCAAAACGAGTGATAACTTCCCCACGTGCTCCACCGATGAAACCAACTTTGTTTGTCTTCGTAGTTTTGGCTGCAGCAACCCCTGCAAGATAAGCAGCTTCATTATCCGCAAAAACAGCAGATGCTACGTTCTTCTTATCACCAACAACAGAGTCAATGATAACATAGTTGATATCAGCATTTTCATCAGCAGCAGCAGTAACAGCTGGAGCAAGTTTGTAACCAACACCGTACACTAATTTGTAGCCGTTTGTAGCAGCTTGGCTGAAGTTATTCGCAAAATCTGCTTCACTTTGTGATTGGAAGTAAGTGTAACCATTGTCTTTTGAAAGGTTGTGTTCTTTACCCCAAGCTTGAAGACCTTCCCAAGCTGATTGGTTAAATGATTTATCATCAACACCACCTGTGTCAGTAACGATAGCAGCTTTTAAATCAGTTTTTGCATCTGAAGAATCTTTGCGAGACGCACGATTTCCACATGCAGCAAGTCCAAATGCAGCGACAGTTACTAGACCTAGGCCTAACCATTGTTTCTTGTTCATTTCTGAACCTCCTAAATAAGATATGCAACTATGTTGCGGATTAATGAAAGGGTCAATAGACCGCCTTTACAGAAGTTACTAGGTAAGATCTGTAAAAGAATATGGAAGTAATTCCCCGACCGTCATCTCGACCGTCGTTTTATCTTTGGCGACTAGAGTCACCTTTAGATCTGGTTTAAAAAATTCGACCATAACTTGGCGACAAGCACCGCAAGGCGAAATTGGTTTTTCAGTTTGACCATAAACAATCAATTCTGAAAAGTCTCGTTGTCCTTCAGAAACCGCCTTAAAGATTGCAGTTCTTTCGCCACAGTTGGTCAAGGGGTAGCTAGCATTTTCAATGTTAACCCCTGTATAGATACTTCCGTCCTTGGCTACCAAAACAGCGCCAATCGGAAAATGTGAGTAGGGAACGTAAGCTTTCTTACTAGTTTCAATCGCTAATTCAATCAACTCAGTAGTCGCCATCAGCTAATTCTCCTTTTAAGATTGCAACACCAGAAGATGTTCCAATTCGAGTAGCTCCTGCTTCAACAAAGGCAACTGCATCTGCATAAGAACGAGCTCCACCAGCTGCTTTGACCCCCATATCAGGACCAACTGTCTGACGCATTAATTGAACATCTGGTAGGGTCGCACCACCTGTCGAGAAACCTGTAGAAGTCTTGACAAAGTCTGCACCAGCTTTTTGAGCAAGTTGGCAAGCCAGGACTTTTTCTTCATCCGTTAACAAACAAGCCTCGATAATAACCTTAACCAATTTGTCTCCACTTGCTTCAACAACAGCTTGAATGTCTGTCTCAACTAATGCAAGATTTCCTGATTTTAGTGCACCAACGTTGATAACCATATCAATTTCGTCAGCACCATTTTGGATGGCTTCTTTGGTTTCATAGGCTTTGACAGCTGAAGTTGTAGCTCCAAGAGGAAAACCTACAACTGTACAAACCTTGACATCAGTATCTGTTAGACCAGCTTTTGCATGCGAAACCCAGCAAGGATTCACACAAACACTGGCAAAATCGTACTCTCTTGCTTCAGATAGCAAACAATCGATTTGTTGTTCGGTCGCATCTTGCTTTAAAAGCGTATGATCAATGTATTTATTTAATTTCATTTCGGATTTTCCTTAAATCAGGAGATAATTTCGATGATTTCACGCATTTTTAGCGTTTCATCACTCATTTTAATTTTAACATATTTTTGGAAATCTGTAACTAGTTCCGGAGAAATTTTGCCATTTGCATATACTTTTGCGACAATTTCACCTTTTTTGACTGATTCCCCAACTTTCTTCTCAAAAACAATTCCTGTCTCATAATCAAGAGCATCTGTTTTGACTGCACGACCAGCACCTAATCTCATAGCGAAAAGACCGAACTCCATGGCTGGAAGTGCCTCAATAACACCATCTTCCTGAGCAGGAATCTCAATTACATGGTCAACTTTTACTGGACGATAGAGGTCTTCTAGGTTTCCACCCTGAGCTAGAACCATCGCTTCAAATTTCTTGAGTGCCTGACCATTTTCAAGATGTTGCCTTACTTCCTCGACTGTTTTTTCAACATTTGCCAGAGAAAGCATAATCTGAGCTAACTCACAGATAAAGTGACTAATATCCTCGCGTCCTTTACCCTGAAGAATTTCTAGTGCTTCTAGAATTTCCAAGCGATTCCCAATGGCACGTCCCAAAGGTTGACTCATATCCGTAATGACTGCTACTGTCTTACGCCCCACAGCTTTCCCGAGATTCACCATGGTTTGAGCCAGTTCACGCGCCTCGTCGACTGTTTTCATAAAGGCACCTTCACCGACAGTAACATCCAGCAAAATAGCATCCGCTCCAGCTGCAATCTTTTTACTCATGACAGAACTAGCAATCAGTGGAATAGTGTCAACTGTTGCTGTCACATCACGTAGTGCATAGAGCAACTTATCCGCTTTGACTAATTGGTCAGATTGACCAATAACTGAAACACCAATATCTTGGACTTGTTTGATAAAGTCATCCTGACTGCGTTCGACTTGAAAACCTTTGATGGATTCTAATTTATCAATCGTACCACCAGTATGACCTAGACCTCTACCACTCATCTTGGCAACTGGTACGTCAAAACTAGCGACTAAGGGAGCTAAAATCAAGGTAACCTTATCTCCTACTCCCCCGGTAGAGTGTTTATCGACCTTTATACCTTCAATAGCGGATAAATCAAATTCCTGACCTGTCTTGACCATGTTCATAGTCAAATCAGAAATCTCACGTGTGGTCATGCCTTTAAAATAAACAGCCATAGCAAAAGCAGACATTTGATAATCTGGAACAGTTCCAGCTACATAGCCTTCTACCAGCCATTTGATTTCACTTGAGGTTAGTTCTTGACCGTCTCTTTTTTTCTGGATTAGATCTACTGCTCTCATTCTTTCACACTTCTAAGGATATAATATCCCTTATCTTTTTTTACAACCTCGCAGTTGCCAAATACTTCTTCCATCTTGTTTTTAGCACTTGGAGCTCCTTGTTTTTTCTGGATAACAATGGTTAAATCTCCACCGTCTACAAGATAATCAATGCTTTTCTCGATGATTTCATGGACAACTTGCTTGCCTGCACGAATGGGTGGATTCGAAATGACATGATCAAATTGCCCTTCTACCTGCTCATAAATATTGGACTGGAAGATAGTCGCTTGAACATTGTTTTTTACTGCATTTTGCTGGGCCAAATCCAGGGCACGATTATTGATATCCACCATGGTCGCTTGGGCACCATAAGCTTTAACCAAAGACAAGCCTATTGGACCGTAGCCACAACCAACATCAAGAATTTTTTCACCTTTTTCGACATCTAGACATCTTAACAACAGCTGACTTCCGAAATCAATCATTTTTTTGCTAAAGACACCAGCATCTGTCAAAAAGGTCATCTTTTGCCCAAGTAGCTCAACTCTAAGTTCATGAACATCATGGGCTGCATCTGGATTTTCTGCATAATACATTTTACTCATAGTTTCATTTTACCATATAAATAAGTTAATTGTAAATCGTTTACATGACAACAAAGGCTTTTCTTTGCCATCGATTTATTGAAAAATAATATAAGTTGAATTCCCTTTTAAGGACCGAGCAAGTAAGAACCCAATGCCATAGTGATAGCAAAGGAAAAAATACAGGCTAGACCAAATAAGAAGAGCCACCATTTTCTCATTAAGAAAGCGAAAATCAAGTAAATAAAACCAATAATTGGTAGCAAGAACAACAAGAGAAAGGCAGACCAACTATAGGTTTGACTTCCTAAATTCACGGTAAGCTCAATTAAAGTCGGAGATAACCACAGAATCACAACCAGTAAGCTAGTCAGTTTTAGAATTTTATCACTCACCACTAGTCTCATAACACCACCTCTTTTGATGTTTATTCTACCTCTATTCTAACAAAGAAAGCGCTTTTTCTCAAATGATTCAGATGTCTTTCTTTGTAAATTATGGTATACTGAGGTATCAAACGAGGAAATTTTATGACCAACGAATTTATACATTATGAAAAAATCAGTCGCAGAACTTGGCAATCTTTACATCGTAAAACTACACCTCCTTTAACCGAGGATGAATTAGATTCGATTAAGAGTTTTAATGACCAGATTAGTCTCCAAGATGTAACAGATATTTACCTACCGCTAGCTCATCTGATTCAAATCTACAAACGCTCCAAAGAAGACCTAGCCTTTTCAAAAGGGATTTTCCTCCAAAGGGAGAGTAAAAATCAGCCATTTATTATCGGAATTTCAGGTAGTGTCGCTGTTGGCAAATCAACTACTAGCCGACTCTTACAAATTTTGCTTTCCCGTATTTTTCCAGAAGCAAGTGTTGAATTAGTGACAACTGATGGATTTCTCTATCCTAACAGTATCTTAAATGAGCGAAATATCCTAAACCGAAAAGGTTTCCCTGAGAGTTATGATATGGAAAGCTTGCTCGATTTCCTTGATCAACTTAAAAACGGTCAGGATGTAGATATCCCCGTTTATTCTCACGAAATCTACGATATCGTACCTGATAAAACACAAAGAGTTCAAGCAGCGGATTTTGTCATTGTAGAAGGTATCAACGTCTTTCAAACACCACACAACAGCCGTCTTTATATTACAGACTTCTTCGATTTTTCAATCTATGTAGATGCTGCAGTCGAGGATATCGAGAGCTGGTATTTGGATCGTTTCTTGAAACTTCTTAGCTTTGCACAAGATGATCCAAACAACTATTACTATCGTTTCACCCAGCAACCAATCAGTGAAGTCAAAGATTTTGCTCATCAGGTTTGGACAAGTATTAATTTGATCAATCTACAAAACTACATCGAACCAACCAGAAATCGGGCTGAAGTCATTCTTCATAAATCTAAAAATCATGAAATTGATGAAATTTATTTAAAAAAGTGATTTCCCCTTGTCAAAATAATAGTTTTCAGATATAATGGTATAGTTAGTAAATATGGAGGTAAGAACATTGGCAAACATTAAATCAGCTATCAAACGCGCTGAATTGAACGTTAAACAAAACGAAAAGAACTCAGCTCAAAAATCAGCTATGCGTACTGCTATCAAAGCTTTTGAAGCAAACCCATCTGAAGAACTTTACCGTGCTGCTAGCTCAGCCATCGATAAAGCAGAAACTAAAGGTTTGATCCACAAGAATAAAGCTAACCGTGATAAAGCACGTCTTGCAGCTAAACTTGGTTAATCTTTAACTGGATACAAAATGAGCTCTTCGGAGCTTTTTTTGTACATATTTTTCTGGAGGTTATCATGAAAATTGCTATTATAGGATATTCAGGCTCAGGCAAATCTACTCTGGCAGAAAAACTTTCCAGCTACTACTCCATTCCTAAACTCCATATAGACCGATTGCAATTTCAGCCTGGGTGGCAAGATAGCAATCGCGATTGGATGTTAAAGGAGATGAAGACTTTCCTTTCTAAACATGAGGATTGGGTTATCGACGGCAACTATAGCTGGTGTTGCTATGAGGAAAGAATGGAGCAAGCTGATCAGATTATCTTTTTAAACTTCTCAGCATGGAATTGTTTAGCAAGAGCCTTTAAACGCTATCTAAGATACAGAGGAAAAGTTAGAGAAAGTATGGCAGACGGTTGTCCTGAACGTTTTGACTGGGAGTTTATCCGCTGGATTCTTTGGGATGGACGTAACTCTTCTCATAAAGACCATTATCAACAGATCTGTTCAGACTATGCTGATAAGGTAACCATAATCACTAATCAAAAAGAACTAGATAGCTTTCTTCATAAAAAAGAGGTTTCCTATTAAGGAAACCTTTTTTTCTTATTCTGCAATTAAAGTCTCTAGACCAACCTTCATCATATCGGTGAAGGTGTTTTGACGTTCTTCTGCTGTAGTGTCCTCATCGGGATTGACTAAACTGTCTGAAATCGTCATGATAGCAAGGGCATCGACGTGATGTTGAGCAGCAAGATAGTAAAGAGCTGCTGCTTCCATTTCGACAGCCTTCACACCCCATTTACCAAGCTCGATATTCTTTTCACCATAGTTTGAATAGAAAACGTCTGATGACAAGACATTTCCGACGTGAGTAGTCATACCAAGGTCTTTGGCAATATGGTAAGCCTTGTCTAGCAAGTCAAAACTTGCGATTTGTGGGAAATCGTATTGAGGCCAATCGTTTCGGATGATGTTTGAGTTGGTTGCAGCTGCTTGAGCCAAGACCAATTCACGGACATGAACGTCCTCATTTAAAGAACCAGCAGTTCCAACACGGATCAATTTCTTCACTCCGTAGTCGACAATCAACTCACGTGCGTAAATAGAGATTGAGGGCATTCCCATCCCAGTTCCCATGACTGATACACGGTGACCCTTATAAGTACCTGTGTAACCAAACATGTTACGCACTTCGTTAAAGCAAACAGCATCTTCAAGAAAATTCTCAGCAATAAATTTCGCACGAAGAGGATCTCCAGGAAGGAGAATTTTATCAGCAATTTCACCTTGCTTAGCAGCAATATGGATAGACATAGTTTATGATACAAAGAGCGACCAGAAAGCGACTGAAAATTAGGAATCTGACGAGAAATCCTGATTTCTCAGTCAGATTATCTATTTTCCGAGCTTTCCGCTCGTGTTCAAATCTGAACACCTCGCCCTACCTTTCTTTTTAATTTTGATGATTTAGAGGAGAGTAACCAGTATTCAGTTAACAAATACGGTTAACCCTTCCTTTCTGTGTGTATTTTTTGTTTAGAAAAGCTTTCCGCTCGTGTTCAAATTAGAACACACGCTCTACCTTTCTTTATTAAATGATATTGATTATAAATCAAAAATATATTTTGGATTAGAAAAACTAGAGTATTCTTATTAAGTTTCTATTATCCTTGTCTTTGGTCGTAAGTATTTCTCCCAAGGGACTCGATCCAGCATTTTAGCAAAACTAAATGCCAAGTATGCAGTCACCAAAAGAAAAGGTATAGCCTCAAATGACTGATCAGTGAAGCCCATTACCAATCCAGTTGCAGACAAGGGAGCCTTCAAGGTCACTGCTAAAAAACAAACCGAACCTAATAGCATGACTGCTGGCTGGTTGCCACCTCCAAGAATCATAGTCAGGAGTGCAGCTCCTGCTATCCCCAAGGCAAATGATGGAGTCAAGGTACCGCCATAGGCACCTGCCCAAAGGGTGACTAAAACGACCACGGCTTTCAAGATAAATAAGAGGATTACCATCTTGGCATTACTGCCGTTTAAAATTTCCTGAGCCATCATACGCCCATTACCAAGTAGATGAGGCAAATGGCTAGCCAATCCAACAAGGAAAAGGAATGTTACAGGCAGAGTATAGAGTATCCGCTTGTCCTTAATTCTCTTTGAAGAAGCTTGTTTGTTGAAGCGACTAAAAAGCCAAGCCAGTGGAGTCAGGAAGAGGACTAATAGGGGAACAAGCCACATATCACCTAGTGGCCAAGTCATGGCTGGAATCTGATAGAGAGCATGATCTGAAACAACAAAGCCTGCTGTAAAGGCTGATACATAGGTAGTCAAACCGACCAAGAAAAAACGTTTGACAGATAAAGCAATTCCCAAGGTTTCAAAAACGAAAAACACACTCGTTAACGGAACCTGATAGACAGCTGCTAAACCCGCACCAGCTCCACAGGCAATGAGAAAGATTTGGTCCTTCACGGAGAGAGAAAAAGTATTGGCAATAGGTCTTGCAAATAAAGCTCCAATCTCCCGCGGCGCAGCTTCCTTACCGATAGGAGCTCCTCCTCCAACTGCAACAATCTGCCAAATTGAATGAACTAGCTGTTTTAAAAAATGAAGTTTATATTGTGACGTTTCATCTTTCATCTGCGCTTTGATGGAAAAAATCTTTGCTTTTCTTTGCAAGAAATACCAGACCAAGGCAGAACTGACACCCACGATGATTAAACTGAAGCCTATTCGTGATGAGGCAACACCATCTGTCAAGAATCCAGTGTTATGCTCTGTCTGACCAAAAGCAATCCCTTCAACCAGCTCTAAAAGATAATGGAGCAAAATTCCGAATATACCTGTAACTAGCCCCAACATGATAACCGCTAGGACTAATTTGAGGTTATATGGGATCTTCTGAAGACTCCTCCTCAACTCATGTACCATGATTATAATTCAGCAAGAATCGCTTTCAGCAATCCTTTGAAGTCGCCTTTGACACGTTCTGTCACTTCTACTACCTCTTCGTGGTTGAGCTCTTCTTGGAAACCAGCAGCATGGTTAGTGATACATGAAATTCCTAGAACTTTCAAGCCTGAGTGGGCTGCCACAATAACTTCAGGAACAGTTGACATACCGACAGCATCTGCACCAAGAGTCTTATAGGCACGAATCTCTGCTGGGGTTTCATAAGTCGGACCTGTTACACCAATATAGACACCTTCATCAAGCTTGATACCAAGTTTTTTAGCCACTTCATGGGCAGTTGTACGGTATTCTGGTGTGTAGGCTTTAGACATATCTGGGAAACGTGGACCAAAGTCATCCAAGTTTTCACCCATCAATGGGTTTTGACCAGTCATATTGATGTGGTCAGTAATAGCCATCAAGGTACCAGGACCGAAGCCGATACCTCCAGCAGCGTTGGTTACAATCACTCCTTCACATCCCAAAACTTTCATGACACGAACTGGGAAAGTCACCACTTCAAGAGGATTTCCTTCGTAGAAGTGGAAACGACCTTGAAGAGCCAAGACTTTACGCCCAGCAAGATCACCATAAACCAATTTACCAGCATGTCCGACTACTGTGGATTGACCCCAGTTTGGAATGTCAGAGTAGTCTACTACGACTGCATTTTCGATTTCTTCAGCCAATTCTCCAAGACCTGAACCAAGAATCAAGCCGAACTCCGGCGCTTCAACTCCCTTTTCTTTCAAGAAAGCAGCTGTTTCATTGATTTTATTTAAAAATGTCATTAGGTATCTCCTTCTTTATGTTTTAAAAATTGACCAATTTTGTCAAAGGTATTAGCGTTACGAATGGTAATATTGCGATAGAAAGGCATCTTAAGCAAGTGCTTGTGATAAGCTGTTTTAGAGTAGCTAGCTTCTGACAATTTACCCCAGAAGATCCCTAATTTCCCAAAATGAAGCACTTCATCGACCAGTTCCAAACTGTTCACTTTCTCGATGACTTGATCCACATCCACGCCCTCAGTATAAAATAGCACATCCTTTCGAGCCATCTCATGGTTCCACCAATCGGGAAGATTTCTAAGCTCCTCTTCATAGTCTTCGTGAGACAACAAGGAAAAACTCTGAATAAATGGATAGTATCTTTCAAAGAAAGCCTGTAAATTCTCTATTAGTTTAGTTCTAGGCACAATGCTATTAAAGAAAATATTGCCACTATTGATGTAGGTTTCTACATTTTCTAATCCCAACTCCGTCAATTCTTGACGCAATTGAGCCATGACCACCTTGTTCTTTCCACCGACATTAATACCTCTAACAAGTAGAGCGTAGCGAATCATCTTAAACTAATTTATCTAAGAAACTTTCACCAATCATGGCAGTTTCAACACCAAAGTTCTCTGCAATCGTTGCTGAGATGTCAGCGAAGTGTCCAACTGGAATTAATCCATTGTCTTTAAAGGATGGACTGTATGCCAAAAGTGGAATGTATTCACGCGTATGGTCAGTACCAGCGTAGGTTGGGTCATTTCCGTGGTCAGCAGTAATCAAAAGAAGATCGTCTTCTCTCATGGCTGCCATGATCTCTGGCAAGCGTTCATCAAACTCATGCAAGCAATCACGGTAACCATGAGCATTGCGGCGGTGACCGTAAAGAGCATCAAAGTCTACCAAGTTGGTAAATGAGAAGCCTTCTTGGAACTCAGGAAGTCCCATGGTCTTAATCAAGGTATCTATACCGTGGCTATTTGATTTGTTATGACCCATATCGTGGTTGATACCAGCACCGTTGAAGATATCGTTAATCTTACCAACTGCATATGTATCAATACCGGCTTCATTCAATTTGTCCAATACAGTTGGAGCAAATGGAGATACAGCCAAGTCACGACGGTTAGCCGTACGAGTGAAGTTTCCAGGCTCACCAACATAAGGACGAGCAATGATACGACCTAGAAGAGCTGGACGTTCCAAAGTGATCGAACGAGCATATTCACAGATACGGTAGAGTTCATCCAAAGGAATGATGTCTTCGTGAGCTGCGATTTGAAGAACTGGGTCAGCTGATGTATAGATAATCAACTCGCCAGTTTCCATTTGGCGTGGTCCAAAGTCATCGATTACTGCTGTTCCTGAGTATGGTTTGTTGGCTTCACGAATAACCTTACGTCCTGAAAATTCTTCGATTTTAGTAAGGATTTCCTCTGGGAATCCATTCCAGAAAGTATCGAAAGGTTCAGTGATATTAAGTCCCATGATTTCCCAGTGACCAGTCATGGTATCTTTACCTAGAGATACCTCTTCAAGCTTAGTCGCATAACCTGTTGGATTGCTCTCAGCTGGAACTGTCTTCAATGGTGTTTCTCGAGGAATGTTCCCAAGACCAAGTTTTGCCATATTTGGAACATTCAAACCTACTGATTTTGAAATGTGTCCAAGCGTGTCTGATGCACCATCAGGAACACCAGCGTTGACAAAGTTATGAGCATCTGGTGCTGCACCGATTCCTACAGAATCTAGTACCACCAAGTGAATACGATTAAATTTTGGCATAGTGTGTCTCCTTTTTATTTTGATTATTTTGCTTTTGTTGAAGTTAAAATCTGAACGCCCTCTTGTCCAGCAACGATGACCTTATCCACCATTTGGTTAAACAATCCATGCTCGACGACACCAACGACATGATCCAATTCTTGTCCAAGAGCAATTGGGTCTTCAATCACTTCCAAGGCCAAATCGATGATAAAGTTTTGCATGTCAGTCACAAAACGTTGACCATCCTTTTCACGAAAGCTCGGTTTATAGCCAGCTCGTTCAAATCGACGGAAGACCTGTTCGGCACCATATTGAACAACCTCTACTGGTAATTTAAAGGCACCAAGTTTCTCTACTAGCTTACTTTCATCAACTACCCAGATATATTCTTTAGATGGAGTTGCGACAACCTTTTCCATGAGAAGGGCACCACCACCGCCTTTGATTCCGTTAAACTGACTGTCTACTTCATCTGCACCATCAACTGTCAGGTCTACAAAGTCCACTTGATCAATAGACTTAAGAGGAATATTGAGTCCTTCTGCCTGCTTGCTGGTCACACTAGAAGTCGTTACAGCTGTAATCTGTAAGCCCTCTTCCTTGATACGACGACCTATTTCTTCTACAAAATAGTAGGCAGTTGAGCCTGTTCCAAGCCCGACAACCATACCATCTTTGACGAACTCAGCAGCTTTAATCCCTGCCATTTTTTTCAGATTTTCCACTTATACACCTCCAAATAGAGCTACTTCTATTATATCATGAATACGCTTCAAATTCATCCTTGCACTAGAAAAACCCGAACATTTTATGTCGGGTTTTGTGATGTTTACTTAACCATATCAGGGTCATAGTCGTAAAATCCAGTATCCAAGAAACGATTTTTAGGATGCAACTTGCGAACTTCTTCATCGAGCAAGAAGGCTTGGTCATGTGTAAAGTTACCTTCTTGAATTAAATCGCGCGCTTGGATAAAGAGTTTTGCAATTTCTACAAAGTTTTGGCCTGGAGTGTAGAGACCTTCAAGCTTCCAATGAGTGAAACCATGTTCTACCAACTCAGTCAACTTGGTCATCAAATCAAGGTCATTGTTAGCAAAGATATGAGTCCCATGATTGTCTTCAAAAATAGAGTAATGGCTCTCTGGGTCACTTGGCTCAGCCAAGAACAAGTCACGTTGACGAGATTTTTCATCATCAATCTGTGTGAAATTATAGTAGTTTTGCAAGAGTGGACGCTTCGAATGGTGGATAACACTAGCACCGTATACCAAGACCTCAGCAGGAATTTCTAAAATTTCAGGCATTTTGAAAAGTTCTGCAGATGGAATTTCACGCGCCAAAACTGCTTCTGACGCTCCTGCTTTTTGTCCCCAGAAGTTAATCTGACGACTGCTGGTGACCATGGTTGAGGCATCGTAAATCGTTTTGAAAGAATACTTATCACGGTTAACCACATAAAAGACACCTGCGTCCCCAACTGTGATATAGTCCGTTTTGATTTCTTCTAAAAAGTCCAAGAATGGCTTGATACGGTCCATCATGTCTTGGTGCATAAGAGCATTGACCGCAACGATTAATTCCTTACCGGCATCATGAACAATTTTTGCGATTTCACGCAATTCTTCATGACTAAAGGTCGTTGGCAAACGAAGACCAAAATCTTTCTCACCGACATAAATGCGGTCGACACCAGCTTCAAGTAGCTGTTTCACTTGTTCAATACTTTCAGCAGTTGCTGTAATGATAATCTTTTCCATAGAGAAAATTATACCACATTTTCAAAAAATCAGCTATATAGAAAAGTGGGTCTTGTTAGTCCAAATTTTAAAAAAAGTGAACCGTATCAATAACAGTTCACTTTTTAGATTTATGCTTGTGTCTTTTCAACAAGTCGTCCGTCATTCATCACATAAATACGGTCAACCTTATCTAGTAAGCGAGTATCATGCGTAATCATGACAACTCCCCTACCTTGCTCATGGGCAATTGAAGCCAACATATCCGTCACTTGATAAGCACGTTGTGTATCCAAGCTAGCTGTCGGTTCGTCTGCAAGTACGATACTAGGATTATTATAAAGGGCTCTAGCAATTGCAGCTCGTTGGCGTTCACCACCAGAGAGAGCTTTGGGATAGTGATTTTTAACCTTTTCCAAATCCAACAAACTGAACAACTCTTGTCGGTTACTTTTTATAGATTTCTTTTTATCCAAACGGTCAATTAAATCTAATTGCTCCTTAACCGTTAAAAAGGGAATCAGATTTGAGGCCTGGAGGATAAAACCAAATTCTCTGAAGCGCAAATCCGTTTTTTCTTTTTCAGATAAATGCCCAGTCTCTTTTCCCTTTACCAGAATCTTGCCACTTGAAGCTTCCTGAAGTTGTCCTAGAGTTGTTAAAAAGGTTGTTTTACCTGATCCAGAAGGCCCCACAATCGCTACAAACTCCCCAGCGTTTAGCTGAAAATTGGTCTCATGGAGAGCTGTGACTTTCATATTGCCTTCGCCATAAGTTTTTGTCACTTGAATCATCTCAATTAATGTCGTCATATCATTCTCCTTATCATTCTGCAATGGCTGTAATTGGATCCACTTTAAGTAGACGCGGAAGCGAAATGACGCCACCTAGAAGTGCCATCAAGCAAATGACCAGGCTTAACACAAAGTATGCCAACCAACTAGGGTAGAAAAAGAAGGTTGCAGGTAAGACTAAAATGACAGCCCAAATGGCTAATAAAGCCAATCCTATACCCAAACCAGATAAAAGAAAGATTTGACAGAAAAGGGACCATACGATGGATTTTATCTGAATCCCTTGCGCTCGCATAATTCCATAGAGACCTAATTTTTGAATAGTAATGATATAGATAAAAATCCCTACAATCAGACCTGTAATGACAATCATAGCTAGAATCATTCCTGAGAATACATTGACCTGAGGAGTATAGCCAGGAATTTTCGAAATCATTTTTTGAATAGAAATCTGCTTCAAACCATCGCCAATCACTTCTACATCATTTTGCAATACCAATGCAGAGATCGAACGATTGGCTTTTGTTGTTCCTTGTAAATCCCAATACGTTGTTAAACTTGTAAAGACAACAGGTTCCGTGAAAAATTTATTTTCTCTGGTCAGACCTACAATCTTAAAACTTGTCTCACTTCCGTTGAGTTGAATAGCGTCCCCGAGTTTGATGCCGTAATTTTCAAAAGACTGATCCACTACCACTTCTTGGTCATTTTCTGGGTAACGCCCTTCAATCAAGATTGGCGAAATAAAACTGTCCCACTCTTGACCAAAAATAGAGACATTCATCTTGTCACTACTATTAACAAGGTTTGTCACCGCAAACATATAGCTCAGGGGAACAGCATCCCCAGACACTTTATCTTTGTAGTCTTTTTCTGGTATAAAGGATGCAGTCAAATTATCATTTGCATAATCGGATAGCACAACTCCTGTTGCTTGCCAATTATCAATAGCAGCCCTGTTATTTCGAACAAGCCCGAGAGCCAAACTGGTCATAAAAAAGACCATAAAAGCAATGAGAAAAATGGTTGTTAGAATTAAACTGTAACGCAGTTTATTCTGTAAAATTTCTTTGAAAGCAAGATACATGCCAATCTCCTTTAAGTATTCTGTTGTTGAGGGAACAAATCTCCTCTTTACCATAGCACTAAAGATAGAAAACTATCTCGTCATGAACAACTAGAATCAATTTAAAAGAATCCTGTCCTTACTTCAAAATTGAATTTATTTGCATCTGTGTATGATTTTTATTCGTTTCAACCATCAAATTTCCCCTCGTTAAAATAAGAAAAAATAATAAAGTTTAAACGGTTTACTCATCCTATCATTTTCCCATTAGCATGTCAAGAATTCCGAAATTGGCCTTGATAACAGATTTTATGCAATTTGTAACAATCCTGTAATAATTCTCTCTTTAAAAAATGATAAAATAGTAATGTACTGTTAAGGAGAGAAATATGCCCGCAAGAAAACTACACCCGTATGAGTTAGAACAAGAAAGTATAAAAACTGCTCAGTTTCAAGATTATGTTCCAGAAAATGCTTCTGTCGCTAGTGTAAAGGAAGTCCTATTTTTTGTAAACATCGCTTGTTTCTGTGTATTTTTAGCAATTTTTAGCTTTATGTTCTTATCACTAAAAGTCAATACCGTTTTATCTTTTGCCTTGGCAATTGGACTCAGTCTTGCAGTCTTGCAATTCCAGCGTACTTTTATTAAGAAAAAATTCAAATAAAAACCTTCGATGAATCGAAGGTTTTTATTTATTCTTTCGTTTTGATGGTGTTGAGATAGCTATTTTGACTTCAAAAACTGTTCCATTTGGTTTGTTGTCCTTAACATTGATAGTTCCCTTAAGCGCATCAACAATTTGCTTAGCCAATGACAAACCTAATCCGAATCCACCCTTTTGACGTGTACGTGCCTTATCAACGCGATAAAAGCGATCAAAGATTTTCTTTTTATCAGCTGCAGAGATACCAATTCCATTATCTGCTACCGTTAAATATAGACTGCGTTCTGTCGTTGAAATTTCAAAATAAATATCTCCTTCTTCTTCCGTATACTTGACAGCATTGTCAAACAGAATGGTCATCAGTTGTTTAAGAAGGAGTTTATCAGTGATAATGGTTCGATGCACACGGTTTTCGAAACGAAAGACACGATCATTCTCAGATGCAATCATTTCATAGTTGGTAAAGATCGTATTAAAGAAGTCGGGCTCTACTTCTCCAAGTTCTGGCTTAATTCCGTCATCTCTACGCGCTAAATTGAGCAAATTCGTCGTTAGGAATCTCATGTTTCGAACTTCTTCCAAACTCGAAGCAATGCTCTCACTGGACTCCATAATAGTCGCTTCTGGTTTTCTAAAAAGTGTTTCCAGACGGTTTTGAAGAACTGCTAGTGGAGTGCGTAGTTCATGACTGGCATTCTCCACAAAGCTCTGTTGTTTTTGCATACTTTCAAGTAGGGGCTTAACACTGACACGAGCAAGATAGAGACTGGCTAAGATAGATAGAATCCAAAAACTTGCCATGACCACCACAATTAACTGCTCGTGGTTTTGACTAATCTGCTCTAGTTGGCTAGTGTTTACCAAGATTGCAGCATACTTGATATTAGTCGAAACCGAATCAATATTCATTTCCGTCAGGACAACACGGTAAACTTCATCCTGACCATAGCTATTCACAATATGAAGTTGGCGAATATGGTTTAAATCCTTTTTATTGAAGGTTATCCTATCTAATCCTAAAAAGCGATTTCCAGTCACTAATTGATTCAGATTTGAATCCAGCAAAATAACTTCTGTATTGGAGCTGATTGTAACTCTTTTATCCGAATTTGTGGTGACATTTCCACCGTTTATATCCTTTACATCATCTGTTGCACGATTGACTGCCAATTGAATAATATCCTGAGGATTATTGCTCAGTGCTAGAAGTTTCTCATCTACAGACGTGTAAAGACTGGAGTGCATAACCTGCAGGATAATCAAGGTCATTGCAGAGAAAATCAGCGTAAAAACTCCAAAGTTACGGATAAAGTAGCTGAAATCTTCTGCGTACCAATTCTTTTTAAATTTATTAAACATGTTTTAAAATATACCCAACACTGCGTAAGGTTTGGAGATTCTCAGCAAAGACTGTCCCCTTTAATTTCTTACGAACTTTTGATACATAAACTTCTACAACGGAAATAGTCGTATCACTATCAAATCCCCATAGACGGTCAAAAATCTGTGTCTTAGGTAAGATAACATTTTGGTTTTGGAGGAAATAGACCAAGAGTTCAAATTCCTTACCGAGTAACTCAACAGAAGTATCGTGAACCTTAACCTCATTTGTAGAGAGGTTAACCGTCAAATCTCCATAAGAAAGAGTATTTTCGTTGAATTTCCCAGAACGTTTGAGAAGGGCTTGGATACGCATCTTGAGCTCTTCCAAATAGAAAGGTTTTGTTAGATAATCGTCTGCCCCAAGTTCAAATCCATGTCCTTTGTCATCGAGACTTTCCTTGGCTGTCATGATCAGAACAGGAGTCGAAATACCTTTTTCACGCAATTCTTTCAAGACTTGGAATCCATTTTTTTCAGGCAACATCAAGTCCAATAGAATCAAATCATATACGCCACTTTCAGCCTCATAAAGACCTTCTTCTCCATCAAAAACCTGCATAACGTCTGCAAAATCATCCAAAAAATCAAAGACTGAATTTGACAGACCTAGGTCATCTTCCACTAATAGAATTTTGATCATCAAAAATTCCTCCTTATTAAGCTTATTATAACAAAAATATCTTAAAAAAAACTCAACTTTCCTTGTTTTTCTAGGAAAAAGTTGAGTTTTTATCATCTATTTAGACTTGAATAATTTTAAGCTTTGCTATATTCTGCAACCGCTGCTTCAACGGCTGCTTTTTCACGCTTAATCAATTCAACGCGAGCTGCGATATCCTTGATACCCATACGGATATTACGGCTAAGAGCTAGGTCAGATACTTGAGGCTCGAAGAAAGCTTTGTATTCTGCCAAGCGTTCTTCAGTTTTAAAGATATTAGAAGGGTAAATGACAAATCGATCAAAGCTCATATCACCACCAAGAGCTCCCTTAACCCAATCCCAGTTTTCACGCGCCCATGTCCAAGCAGTTTCTTGAGTAGCCTTGTGTCCAAGGAAGTGGAGGTACCACAATGCCAGGTCTTGTGGTTTGACGATAAATTTATCCTTCCAAGTTGCAAGAAGCGTTTGGATATTTTCAGCGTCTGTGCTGTATGATAGGGCTGCAGCTAACTGACGTTTAAAGACTGCATCTGTAGCATGAGTATATAAGTCGAGGTAAAGAGCTACCAAGTCTTTAGTCTCATGTTGTTTCATTTCATTGATGAGAACTTGTGAACGAATAGCTGCTGGAAGACCTGCAAGATTGTCCTTATGAGCTGCAAAGATTTGACTTGCGACTTGGCTCGCTTCCTCATCATTTGAGCGAATCATCATTGAGATTGTCAATTGACGAACCAATTCGTCCTCATCTGCTTCTCCATCTTTTGCTTCAAATCCAAGGCGATTATAGTTGTAACGAGCGAGCTTAGCAACAAGTGCTTTAAAGGCTTTCTCAGTCTCAGTTCCTTCATCGATAAAGCGTTCAAGAGCTGAAATAACTTGAGAAACTGCTGCAACAACTAGGTAAGATTCTTCTTGTGCCAATTGATCTACAACCGGAAGCAAGTCCGCAAATGAAATGTGACCAGCTTCAGCCAACAAACGACGTTCTTGGACGATTTGAAGTTTACTTGTATTATCAAGTTCTACTAATTCTGAAAGGATAGCATCCAGCAACTCACCTTGATAATCTGTAATGTAGTGGGCTGTATTTTCTGTGTTTAGTCGAAGGGCTGTTTTGTTCTCAGCAAGCAAAGCAGCATAGCCAGGAATCTCGATACTTTCAGTTTCAAGAGTATCTGGCAAACCTTTCCAGTTACTGTTAAGTGGCACTACCCATAGACGGTTCTTATCTTCGTGCTCACCGATGAAGAATTGTTTTTGTGAAATCTTCAAGACATCATTTTCAACCTTGACAGTCAATACTGGATAACCAGGTTGCTCCAACCAAGAATCCATAAAGGCTGCTACGTCACGACCTGATGCTTGACCAAGAGCATTCCATAGGTCACGACCAATAGTATTTCCATATTGGTGTTTTTCAAAGTAGGCATGCAATCCTTTCGCAAAATCAGCATCTCCTAGCCAACGACGAAGCATATGCATGAGACGGCTACCCTTAGCATAAACGATTGCAGGGTCAAAGAGAGTATTGATTTCGTCTGGATGACTGACTTCTACGTGAACTGACTGAACACCGTCTGTCGCATCGCGTTTTAGAGCTGATGGGACACCACTTGTTTGGAAGTCCTCAAAGATATTCCAGCTTGGCTCGATGGCATCCACACAGACGTATTCCATCATGTTAGCGAAACTTTCATTGAGCCAAAGGTCATCCCACCATTTCATCGTTACAAGGTTACCGAACCATTGGTGAGCAAGTTCATGGGCAATGACAAGAGCTACTTGTTGACGGCTAGCAAAGGTAGAGTTTTCATCCACAACCAAGTAAACTTCACGGTAAGTGACAAGACCCCAGTTTTCCATAGCGCCTGCTGAGAAGTCAGGGAGAGCAATGTGGAGAGATTGAGGAATTGGATATTTGACTCCATAGTAGTCTTCGTAAAATTCGATCGAACGAACAGCGATGTCTAGTGAGAAGTCAAGGTTAGAGAGTGGGTGTGCTTTGGTTGAGTATACTCCTACAAGAGTACCGTTCTTAGTTGTAGCCGTAACTCCTTGCAAGTCTCCAGCCACAAAAGCGAGTAAGTATGAAGACATACGTGGAGTTGTCTCAAATTTCCAGATACCAGTTTCCTTGCGGTTTTCAACGTCAATCTCAGGCATGTTTGACAAGGCCAATTCTCCTTCTGCCTGGTCAAAACGAAGAGATAGGTCAAAAGTTGCTTTAGCTTCTGGCTCATCCACACATGGAAAGGCTTCGCGGGCAAAGTGGCTCTCAAACTGAGTTGACAAAACTTCCTTCTTAACCCCATCAACTGTGTAGTAAGATGGGTAAATTCCTGTCATGTTGTCTGTGATTTTACCTGAAAACGAAAGAACCAATTTAACCTGACCCGCTTGCGCAAGTTCGATATGAAGAGCTTCGTTTTCATTATCAACTGTAAATGGACGCGCCTGACCAGCTACTTCTACAGAAGCAATCTCCAAATCTTTTTGGTGAAGGGAAATACGGTCGCTTTTAGCTTGACCAGTGATGGTTACTTTCCCTGAAAAAGTCTTGGTCTCGCGACTCAAGTCCAAAAATAAATCATAATGTTCAGGAACAAGTTTTTCAATGTAATGTTCTACTGCTTGCATCATTTTCTCCTATTCTATATTTCTGAGCAAATGCTCTAGTTCAAACATACCTATTTTATCATAATTTAGGACAGAAAAAAGGTTTCAAACTACTTTTAGAAGAATTTTGTCTTCTTGGACTAAAAATATAAGAAAAAAGTTTCCGAAACGCTCCCATTTTCTACGTTTTTATAGCTTTTTTAGAAACTGTCAAAAATAGTCAAAAAATACCTAAATTTATATGAAATTTACATCAAATTTATTGACTATTTCACATGTTAGTGCTAGAATTTGATTGGTATCATTAATACCATGTTATAACATTTATTTTGTCTTACTTTTTCATTACTATTTTACAGTTAATTTATTAGTTTTTTTCTGTAATGAATCATATTTATTCAGAAATTCAGAGTTCTCTTCTAAATAATGTTAACATGTATTCTCCTTCATGAAGAAAACTAATAGAAAATCCATTCTACCTTTTACTATCAAACAAATTGTAGACTAGTTGATAATATACGGAGATTGAAAAACTATTGTAATTTTTATCTACCTTGGAGCAGTAGCAAAATTACACTAATTGTCGTAGTTAAGCTGTAAATCTTATTAATGATAAAAGTAAACATTTTGAGTGTTAAAACTAAATAAAAAGATTTTATAGAAGAAAGGATTTGGGGAAATTGAAATCTCTATATAAAAAACTATTTGCGTTGGTAGCAATGATTAGTGTAGTTGCACTTGGTTTGTCAATCATTAACCCAGTGTCTGCAGCGACTGTTACACCAACCATTACAAACCTCAAAGCAGATACATCTGGTCAAAAAGTTACATTTTCTTTTGATTGGGACTTGACAGGTAAATCAGTTAAAGAAGGAGATACTTTTACCATAGACGCTCCCGAAGGTTTAAATATCACAGAACTCGCAACGCAATCCCTTCAAGCCAACGGTGCTGAAGTGGCTACCTTGTCAATGACAAACAAAAAGATTACTTTTACTTTTAAAAAAGCAATCGAATCCATGAACCAAAACGTTAAGGGTGGATTCCAATACCGTGCAGTGTGGGATAGCACTCCAGGAAATCCTGGAAACAAGACTGCCACTTCTAAAGTCGGTTCAGAATCTGTCATCATTACACGTCCTGATGGTCCTGGTGTATTTGAATCTGTCTTAAATAAATACAACCTTACAGGTGACTATGTAGCTAAGGAATTCAAACTAGATGCATCTGAAAACTATGCATGGATGAATGTTGGAGATGACTACTATCTAACAAAATGGTTCATCCGTATCAACGGAGATGGCAAAAAACAAGCCATCACAAACCCAGTTGTATCAGATAAAATCCAAGCTCCAGCTGTAGATTACTCTAAGATTACATTCAAACCAGCTGCTAACCATGCAGCAAGTGAATTCTTCGTGGGAACTTACTTGAAACCATCATTCACTTTGAGAAAAGGTGGACAAGTGGTTGCTTCAGGTTGGGACTTCTGGAAACATGTGAAATTCGATGCAGACGGTAATGGATTTACTGTGAATTTATCAGATGTCAGTGATGTATTTAAAACAGCATCTAGTGATGAATTGATTGTTGAATACCAAACAATCATTCCTAAAACAACCATCCGAGTTGATAACAATGCTACTTTGACAGCTGATGAAATCACAACACCTCAAACTGACCCAGCCTTCTGGAACAACAATGAGTTGAAATTCTGGGTGAGCGGTGACAAAACTGTAACCGTTCAAAAAGAATGGGTTGGCGATAGCGAAGCAGATCGTAAAGATATCACTGTTCAATTGTATGCTGACGGCCAAGCTTTAGAAGGAATGACACAAACTCTTACAAAAGCCTCTGGTTGGCAAGCAGAATTTACTAAATTGCCAGGTATCAAAGACGGTAAGAAGATTGAGTACTCAGTAGTGGAAACAAATACACCTGAAGGTTACACTTCTAAAGTTGAAAAAATTGATGATGCAAACGTGATTAAGGTCGTCAACACATCAAACAAACCAACTACAACTACAACTGAAGCTCCAACTACAACTGAAGCTCCAACTACAACTGAAGCTCCAACAACTACTGAAGCTCCAACAACTACTGAAGATCCAACAACTACTGAAGCTCCAACTACAACTGAAGCTCCAACAACTACTGAAGCTCCAACTACAACTGAAGCTCCAACTACAACTGAAGCTCCAAC
>NZ_JALDVP010000002.1:0-395221 GCF_023110115.1 Streptococcus sp. oral taxon 431
CAGTTGTTGTTGGAGCTTCAGTCGTTGTTGGAGCTTCAGTTGTTGTTGGAGCTTCTGTCGTTGTTGGAGCTTCTGTCGTTGTTGGAGCTTCTGTTGTTGTAGTGTAAGTGTTTATGAACTTACGAGTTGAATCTGCTTCTTTAACAGTTGCAACTAGTTTACCTTCGCCGTTATCTACAACTTTAACATGAACTGTATAGCTTTCTTTAGAGTATGCAACTCCTGCTTCTGAACCAGCTTTTTCTGTAATTGTATATTCGTGGTCTCCAGCTTCAGTGTAGAGAACTGAGAAGACTACTTCATTTGTTGCTGCTTCAACACCATTAACTGTCTTACCGTTTGATGATGTTGCAATGACTTTTCCACCTTCGCTCAATTCAAACTCAAATTGTTCTTTAGCAAGTTCTTTACCAACTAATTCTTTAGTTGCTTTGAATGTGGCACGAGCAGGTGATGGCTCATATGTGTTTGTTAAAGTAGGTGTTTGAGTTGTAACCTCAGCTTTAAGTGTTCCACCTTCAGCTTTAACAACAACTGTTACTTCGTATGAGTTTTCATCAAATGTGATTCCTGGAACTTTTGTTTCAGTATTTTCTTTGATGACATAGTTATAGGTACCAGGACCTTTAGCTTTCAAACCTTCAAATGTGATGCTTCCATCTGCTTTGTTTGTTGTTGAAGCAATTGGAGTAGTCAAGTTATTTGCATTGTACAAATCAAACTTGAACTCACCATCTTTCAAGGCTACTGGACGATTTCCAGCAATTACTTTCTTAGCAGTAATTGAGAAATCTGCTGCGATTGGTTCGTCTTGAAGATTGATCTTAGAACCTTCAGCTCCAAGA
The DNA here is from genome assembly GCF_023110115.1 of Streptococcus sp. oral taxon 431. Taxonomy (GTDB): domain Bacteria; phylum Bacillota; class Bacilli; order Lactobacillales; family Streptococcaceae; genus Streptococcus. Next base: position 846 of record NZ_JALDVP010000002.1, read on the forward strand.
GTTACCTTGTATTCTTTTTCATCAAGAGTATATCCAGCAGGAGCTGTTTTCTCTTTGATGATGAATGTCTTACCGACATATTTTTGATCAAACTCATCAGAGATTGCCACACCTTTTTCATTTGTAGTCAATTCTGTAAAGATAGTTCCATCTTCTGATTTCACTGTATAAACAGCGCCTGCAACAGGAACCAATGTGAAGGCATTTGTCTTGTTGATCTTAATCTTGAAAGCTGTAGAAGCTTCGATTTGTCCTTTTACAAGAGATACACGTTCAGCTTTGAAATCCAAATTTGTACGATTACTACGTTGAGTAATTGCAGTACCATCTGCTGTAGTCAACTGGATAACGTTTTGAACTTTGCTACCGTCACCAGGTGTAGTTGTATGATATTCAACCCAGTATGATTTAGAACCATCTGCAAAGATAAGCTTGAACTGAGTATAGTTCTCATTCCAAGCTACAGTATAGTCAGTACCTTCTACCATCTTCTTAGCATCAGATGGAACTTGAGAAGTACCATCGTTCAATGTAGCAGAAGAATAAACTACCAATGATTCTGGAATGTATTGGATAGCCGAAAACTCAGCTGTATTTGGAAGGAAGTCGTTTAATACTAAGTTCTTACCATAGTCTTGTCTTCCGGTGTTGACACGAATTCTCCATGGAGAATAGATATCTCCTTTACCTACTGAACCAATTGCTGCTAACTTTGCTGAAGTCCATTCTTTACTTACTACATCGTTACCAACCTTAGCATAGTTTTCGAAACCTTCTTGCTTACTGTCAACTGTTTTAGATGTAAAGGTATGTGTAATTGTTTTACCAACACCCTTGTTTTCAAAAGTTAGTGGTGTTGCTGTTTGGTCACTCTTGAACAAGAAAGTAATTGCATAATTTCCTTTTACGCCTTTAACGATATCCCCGCCTGTTTTAGCTTGGAACTCATCAAGGTTCTTCAAAGTAACACGTGCCTTTCCACCTTGGTTATCACCATTAGCAGTAACAACTACTGTACCGATATTAACTTTTGTTCCCTTATCGAACAATTCAGTCGTTCCATTATAGACAGTTACCGGTGTAGGAATATCTACATCAAAGTAATCGCCATTGGCCAATTTACCATCATATTGCTTGAGGTCAAATTGAACAAAGAACTGATTTGATCGATTGGTAATAATCTGATAAGTACCGTCTGCATTCGGTTCCAATTTGGAATCCGACATGTTGAGGACACTTATATCAGTTACTACACCCGTTAATTCTTTCCCATCTGCATAAGCGACATTGGTTGATAAGAAGAACGAGCTCAAGAAGGTCAGAACTGATACAAAAAATATTAAAGACGGCTTTTTCTTTAACTTTTTCACCATTATATGTTTCCTTCTTTCCTTATTTTTTAAATATATTGAATTATTAACTAACTCAACATTATAGTACTATAATTCAGTCTTAAAGTCAAAGAAATCGAGGGCGAAACCCCCTTAATTTAACATGCTTTTGCTAAAATCTTAAATTTTTGAAATTTTTAGAATTTTTCCTTTTATAGCATACATTTTTTTTGAAATTACGAAACATAAAAAGAGCGATAATTCAAATCTTTGATAGTGTAAATTTATAAACCATTCGAAAATTTTCGAATGGTTTTCATTTTTATGAGAACTATTTCTTTAATAAACTAAGTGCTCCAGCATCCGCAATAATAGTTACATCTGGATGGTTTTGCAAGCTACTTGCTGGAAGGTTTTCAGTTACTGGACCTTCAACAGTACCTGCGATAGCTTGTGCCTTAGATTCACCATAAGCAAAGAGCAAAATTGATTTAGCATCAAGAATATTTTTAATACCCATTGAGATAGCTTGTGTTGGTACATCTTCAATCTTATCAAAGAAGCGAGCATTTGCTTCAATAGTAGACTGATCAAGATCTACAAGATGCGTTTGACTATCAAATGGAGTTCCCGGTTCATTAAAGCCAATGTGACCGTTTCGACCAATTCCAAGAATTTGCAAATCAACTGGATGGTCAGCAAGAATTTGATTATAGCGTTCTACTTCTTCCTCTGCATTATCTTTGACACCACGCGGTAAAAAGCTTTCTTTAAATGGCTTTTTATTGAATAGATTTTCTTGCATAAAGTAACGATAAGACTGAGAGTTCTCTCCATCAAGTCCTACATATTCGTCCAAGTTAACACTAGTAAGATTTGAAAAATCAAGATCACTCTTAACGATTTCTCCATAAAATTCAAGCGGACTGCTACCTGTCGCAAGTCCTAATGTTTGAGCACCGTTTGCTAGCTTTTCTTTTAAAATTTCAAAAGCTACTTTCCCACCTTCTTCAGGATTTTTTACTTGAATAACTTTCATAATTGTTCCTCCATATTTCTTTATTTTATTATATGGTATAGACCAATTTTTGTCAAGTGTAAACGGTTTAATATTTTAAATTTTTATAGTATAAGAAAATAACATTTTTTAAAATTTCAATTACATAATAATGGATATGAAAATCATAAGAATATTTTCATTCTAACAAAAAATGATTCCCTTACGAGAATCATTTTTTTATTTAGATGGCTTCTGTGACAAAACTTCTGCTTTCTAGTACTTTTAGCATGGCATCTGCTGTGTCTAGAGCTGTAAAGAGAGGAACTCCATGTTCAATTGCTGAACGTCTGATTTGTTCACCATCTTCATCAGCTGTCCGTTTGGTACCAACTGTGTTGATGATAGCTTGAATTTTTCCTTTGCGGACGTAGCTTGGGATATCGTGTTCATCATCACCAATCTTTCCAACGAGTTGTGCCTGCAATCCATGACTTGCAAAGAACTCTGCAGTTCCTTCAGTAGCAAGGATTCCGTAGCCAATATTTTGGAAACGACGAGCCAAATCTAGTGCTTCTTCTTTTGCATCATCTGCGATAGTGAAGACAACATTACCAAAGGTTGGTAAGTGAAGATAAGAAGCTTCAAAGGCCTTGTAGAGAGCTTTTTCAAGAGTGGTATCAGAACCCATGACTTCCCCTGTTGACTTCATTTCAGGTCCAAGCAGGCTGTCTACCTTAGCTAGCTTGGTAAAGGAGAATACTGGTGCTTTGATATGAACGCGACTACTTTCTGGGTAAAGTCCATCTTGGTAACCAAGCTCTTCGAGACTTTGACCGAGAATTAGCTTAGTCGCTACCTGAGCCATAGGGATGTTGGTTACTTTAGAAAGGAATGGAACAGTACGGCTGGCACGAGGGTTTACTTCGATGACGTAGACTTTCTCATCCTTGATAACAAACTGAATGTTCATCATCCCAAGACAGTTGAGGCCAATTGCAAGACGTTTGGTGTAGTCTGCAATCGTTTCTTGCACTTTTTGCGACAAGGTTTGAGGAGGATAAACCGCCATGGAGTCACCTGAGTGGACACCAGCGCGTTCGATATGCTCCATGATACCAGGGATGAGGACATTTTGTCCGTCTGAAATGGCATCGACTTCACACTCTTGTCCGACGATATAAGAGTCAACAAGAACAGGGTGATCTGGACTTGCCTTAACCGCAGTACGCATGTAAGAACGAAGATCATCTTCATTCTCAACGATTTCCATAGCACGTCCACCCAAGACATATGAAGGGCGAACGAGAACTGGGAAACCAATTTTACGTGCAGCATGTACTGCTTCTTCTTCATTGGTTGCTGTTTGTCCAGGAGGTTGTGGAATATCCAAGTCTTTGAGGGCTTGTTCGAAGAGGTCACGGTCTTCCGCACGATCCAAGTCCGCAACTTGAGTACCAAGGATAGTCACACCAGCTTTTGCTAAGGGCTCCGCAAGGTTGATAGCTGTTTGACCACCAAATTGAACGATAACACCTTTTGGTTGCTCTAAGTCGATAACATTCATCACATCTTCGAACGTTAATGGTTCAAAGTAGAGTTTATCAGATACAGAGAAGTCTGTTGAAACTGTCTCTGGGTTTGAATTCATGATGATGGCCTCGTAGCCAGCAGCTTGGATTGCCTTAACAGAGTGTACTGTTGCATAGTCAAACTCAACCCCTTGACCGATACGGATTGGACCAGAACCTAGAACGAGAACTGATTCCTTATCAGACTTGATTGATTCATTTTCCCAACCATAAGTTGAATAGAAGTATGGAGTTTCTGATTCAAATTCTGCCGCGCAAGTATCTACCATCTTATAAACTGGGACAAGCTTGTTTTCTAAACGAAGTTGGCGAACTTGATCAGCTGTAGTTCCCCAAAGTTCCGCGATTTTACGATCTGAGAAACCATTGAGTTTTGCTGTTTTCAGGACATCAATATCCTGAGGATGTGCGCCCAATTCTTGCTCAATCTCAAAGATATGCAAGAGTTTATCAAGGTAGAAAATATCAATCTTAGTCAAGTCAGCAATCTCTTCTGGTGTATAACCCCGACGAATAGCTTCTGATACATAGAAGAGACGGTCATCTTGAGCCTTGACAACTTTTTCAATCAAGTCATCATCTGAAACATCTGCAAGCTCAGGCATTTCATTATGATGGACACCAATTTCTAGAGAGCGACAAGCTTTAAGGAGAGATTCCTCGATGTTCCGGCCGATGGCCATAACTTCTCCAGTTGCCTTCATCTGGGTACCAAGACGACGTTCCCCTTTTTCAAACTTGTCAAATGGGAAACGTGGAATCTTAGCCACCACATAGTCAAGTGCTGGTTCAAACATAGCATAGGTTGAACCTGTAACTGGGTTAATAACTTCATCCAAGGTCAACCCTACCGCAATCTTGGCAGCCAATTTGGCGATTGGGTAACCTGTTGCCTTAGAAGCAAGGGCTGACGAACGAGATACACGAGGATTTACTTCGATAACATAGTACTTAAAGCTGTGTGGATCAAGCGCAAGCTGAACGTTACATCCGCCTTCAATCTTGAGAGCGCGAATAATGCTCAAACTAGCATCACGAAGCATTTGGTTTTCATAGTCGGACATGGTTTGCGCAGGGGCAAATACGATAGAGTCCCCTGTGTGAATTCCAACAGGGTCAAAGTTTTCCATGTTACAAACAACAAGGGCATTATCAGCTGAGTCACGCATGACTTCATACTCAATTTCCTTGAAACCGGCAATGGAACGTTCAATCAAACACTGGGTAACAGGTGACAACTTCAAACCATTCTCAGCAATTTCACGCAATTCTTCCTCATTGGCACACATACCACCACCAGTACCACCTAGAGTAAAGGCTGGGCGGACGATAACTGGATAGCCAATAGTTGCTGCAAAGGCAACTGCTTCCTCGACTGTGTTGACAATTTCTGATTCTGGAATTGGTTGCTTGAGTTCTTCCATCAATTGTTTAAAGAGATCTCGGTCCTCCGCTTGGTCGATAGCAGACAATTTAGTCCCGAGAAGTTCTACTCCAAGCTCATCTAAGATACCATTTTTTGACAATTCCATGGCCATATTAAGCCCTGTTTGCCCTCCAAGAGTTGGAAGCAAAGCATCTGGACGTTCCTTACGGAGAATACGAGTCACAAACTCAAGTGTAATCGGTTCGATGTAGACCTTGTCTGCAATCTCTTTATCTGTCATGATGGTTGCAGGATTTGAGTTAACCAAGACAACCTCATACCCCTCTTCTTTCAAAGACAAGCAGGCCTGGGTTCCAGCATAGTCAAACTCAGCAGCCTGACCAATAATAATCGGACCAGAACCAATCACCATAATTTTTTGAATATCAGTACGTTTAGGCATAGTTTATGATACAAAGCCCGTCAAGAACACAGTGAAAATAGGAAACTTGGTGCAGACGCCTTCAGCGTCAAATCAATGTTTATCTTTTTCACACAGTTCTTAGGGCGTGTTCACTTCCGCGAACAATGTATCTTCTCCTTTCTATTCGGCAACTCTCAGGTTGCCATTAAATAAATTCTCCGACGATTTTTTAGAGAAACGATATTTTTCGATAAAAAATCTAGTGCAGGGAGTTTTTAGTTCGCCCAATAGCGACTAAAAGAAACAACCTGCCTTTCTATTCGGCAACTCTCTGATTGCCATTAAATAAATTCTCCGACGATTTCTCACTCGTCTTTAGTTTGCTTGTTTGAAAGCTTCCATCATCTCGATGAACTCATCAAATAGATAACTTGCATCATGTGGTCCAGGAGCTGCGTCTGGGTGGAATTGTACAGAGAAACCTGGTAGATATCTGTGACGTACGCCTTCAACTGACTTGTCATTGATTTCTTCATGGGTGATGATTAAGTGCTCTGGTAAATCCTCACGGCTAACCGCATAACCATGATTTTGACTTGTGAAGTCCACGCGCCCAGTTGCAATTTCACGTACTGCGTGGTTAAAGCCACGGTGACCAAACTTCATTTTATAGGTCTTAGCACCATTTGCCATCGCAAAGAGCTGGTGACCCATACAGATACCAAAGATTGGAATTTTCCCGAGAATACCACGGATCATCTCAAGAGCTTCTGGTACATCTTCTGGATTTCCAGGACCATTTGACAGCATAACTCCGTCAGGGTTTAAATGCAAGATTTCCTCAGCCGTAGTTGTGTATGGAACTACAGTCACGTTACAATCACGTTTAGATAGCTCTCGTAAAATAGAGTGTTTAAGGCCGAAGTCTACTAAAACAACGCTCAAGCCAACTCCTGGAGCTGGATAAGCAGTCTTTGTAGAAACTTGTCTGATATTATCAGTCGGTAAGACAGTTGCTTGAAGTTGATCTGCAATGTGATCCATACTATCGCCAGCATGTGTCAAAGTTGCACGCATTGTTCCATGTTTACGGATAATTTTTGTAAGAGCTCGAGTGTCAATGCCTGAAATTCCAGGAATTTTCTTAGCCTTCAAGAATTCGTCCAGCGTCATTTGGTTACGCCAGTTGCTGGCTCTACGAGCCTCTTCGAAAACCACAACTCCTTTACAAGTAGGACTGATAGACTCGTAGTCGTCACGGTTAACTCCATAATTCCCTACTAGTGGATATGTGAAGGTCAAGATTTGTCCATTATAAGATTGGTCTGTAATGGATTCTTGATATCCTGTCATCCCTGTGTTAAAGACTATTTCCCCTGTTACATCAATATCTGCACCGAAGGCCTTACCTTCAAAAACTGTGCCATCTTCTAAAACTAGAAGTCTTTTTGTCATATTTTCACCTCTCGTGGACGCTCACTGGCGTCTTTTAACGTTTTGTGTCTTATTTGGCTTTTCTACTTGCCAATACGGATTCTAAGATTGCCATTCGAACAAATACTCCATTGGTCATTTGTTGGACAATACGTGATTTTGGTGCTTCAACAAGATGATCGGCAATTTCCACATCCCGATTCACAGGAGCCGGATGCATAATGATTGCTTCTTCTTTTAAGCGATTATAGCGTTCTTGGTTCAAGCCGTGTTGAGAATGATACTCTTCTTTTGAGAAGACTGCTCCACTTTCGTGGCGTTCATGTTGAACTCGAAGCAACATCAGAACATCCACCTGGTCAACAATCTCGTCAATAGTTACAAACTGACCATAGTCAGCAAACTCTTGACTTCTCCATTCCTCAGGTCCTGCAAAGTAAAGTTCAGCACCTAAACGTTTCAAAATCTGCATATTGGACTTGGCAACACGTGAATGGTCCAAGTCACCAGCAATGGCAACCTTGAGCCCTTCAAAACGGCCAAATTCCTCGTAAATTGTCATCAAATCAAGCAGACTCTGACTAGGATGTTGCCCTGAGCCATCACCACCATTGATAATCGATGTCGTAATGGTTGGGCTCGCAATCAATTCCCTGTAGTAATCAACCTCTGGGTGCCGAATAACACAGATATCTACACCAAGCGCAGACAAGGTCAGGATTGTATCATAGAGTGTCTCACCCTTGTTTACCGAACTTGTATTCACATCAAAGTCAAGTCGTTCCAATCCCAGTTTAATCTCTGCAACTTCGAATGATTTATGCGTTCTTGTCGAATTTTCAAAGAAAAGGTTGGAAACAATGGGATGGTCTTCGTAGGGCAACTGGGCTCCATTTTTAAACTCAATCCCTCGTTTAATCAATTTTATAACCTGATCTACAGTGAGATCTTCCATGGACACCACATGTTTGAGTGCTTGTTGATTTTCTGACATGGCTACTCCTTTAGCTTTTAAGCTTCTTCAGTAATCAAAACTCTATCTTGGCCATCAAGTTCTGTCATCTCAACGATGATTTCTTCAGAACGACTAGTTGGAATATTTTTCCCAACGTAATCTGGACGAATTGGCAATTCTCTGTGTCCACGGTCAACTAATACTGCGAGACTCACACGGGCAGGGCGACCATGTCCGACAATGTTATCGATAGCGGCACGGATTGTACGACCTGTGTAAAGAACATCATCCACCAAGATAACTTCGCGGTCTGTCACATCAACAGAAATCAAGGAAGTATCTTCACCACTTTTGACATCGTCACGGTAAGGTTTGGTATCTAATTCTACAACGGGAACAGAGATGTTTTCCAATTGTTCCAAGCGCTCTTGGATGCGGTGGGCGATAAAGACACCGCGTGTTTTAATTCCCGCTAAAATGATTTTGTTCAAATCTTTGTTGCGTTCGATAATTTCATAAGTGATACGCGTAATTGCTCGCTTGACGGTTAATTCGTCTACAACTTCTTTTGTCTTCATGACAAACCTCCAAAAAGAAAAGTCTCCTTAGACAAGGAGACTTGAGAATGTATCATTAAGCGAGCCATACTGGAAACAGCATAGACTTACCCTTCTACTTTATCGAGCTCCTTGCCTGCCTCACGGGACAGGTTTAAAGGAATATTTTATTGTTCTTACTATATCACAAAGCCCAGTTCAAAGCAAGTAAAAACATTCAATGTTTGACCTTATAATGAACTAAAATCATATAATTGTGGATAGTGTTCGCATTCTGGATTTTTCGGATGACAGATAGCACGACCAAAGTAAATCATGGCCTGATGCGCCGCCAACCACTTTTCTGGTGGCAAGACATCCATGACACGTTTTTCAACTTCTAATGGTGTAGCTGATTTTTTAACAATATCATGGTGTTTGCAAATGCGCTCCACATGAGTATCTACCGCAAAAGCTGGAATTCCAAAGCCCACACTCATGACTACATTAGCTGTTTTACGCCCAACTCCCGCCAAACTTTCTAATTCTTCTCTAGTCTGAGGAACTTGACCATCAAAATCTTCTAATAACTGTTGCGCACATTTTTTAAGAAATTTTGCTTTATTTCGATACAGACCTAAACGAGAAATATGTTTTGCAATGTCCTTCTCACTTGCGTCCGCCATGGCTTGAGGCGTAGGGAAGGCTTCAAAAAGAGCTGGAGTCGCTTTGTTTACTGCCGTATCTGTCGTCTGAGCAGACAACATAACTGCAACTAAGAGTTCAAAATGATTGCGAAAATCTAGACTAGGTTTTGCATCTGGAAAAAGAGCTATGATTTCCTCAATGACATGACGGGCACGTTTCTTGGATAAAACCATCTATTCGTCTCCATCAAACAGCCCTTGTAAACCTGCAAAAGGACTATTTTCTTCTTTTTTGACTGCTTGTTGAGCTTGATATTCTTCCTCAGTCATGATTTGCCAGTCATTTCCAGAAACAAATCCCTGGCCTGCTTCTTCTTCTGCTGTTAATACCTTGATTGGAATGTTTAGCAAGATATTATCCGAAACACTCTCAGCCAGGTCGATTTCACCATTTTCGATAGGTAAAACCAAGTCATCATCAAGAACTTCTTGGTCCAGTTGATTGGTAGCACCTTCCATAAAGACTTCTGTCACTGGATAAGACTCTGCTAACTCAACAGGTTCCATACTACGACTAGAAGCAAGTACGATGGTATAAGACAGTTGGTAATCTAGGAAATACATACGGTCTTCGTACTGGACTTTTCCTACTGCTACAATATCTTTTACGTCTAAAATTTCTTGGTTACGCTCACGTAAGTCGGCTGCTAAGTCTAAGGCTACTTCAAAATGCAAGCCTTCAGGCTGCTTACGAACTTCTTGAATATTTAATTTCATACTTCCTCCATAAAGATTTACTCACTTGATTATACCATGAAAGGAGGTCAAGTAAAGCCTCTAAACTTTTAAAACATCTTTCTGTGGTTTTTTTATATATTTATTATGACAAATTTATTTTTTGTGCTATACTATAGGCATCAATACATGAGCAAAGGAGGACGCTCATATGGAAGACAAAGCTCTTTTAACAGAAGCCTATCAACTCGTTTCAAAATTAAACCAAACAATACAAAGCTGTAAACAGGAATTGCCAGATGACCTACGCTTACAGCAAAATATAGACGAAATTCTCAGAACTCTTAAAAAAGCTGAGAAAGTAGACAACGCCATCTTAATTGAACTGGAAACTTTTTACCAACGGACTAGCCTTTTGATTGGACTTGGTAGTCTAAAACTAAACGACCAAGCCCGCACTGATTGGCGAAACTATGATAAGTTTCACTACGATCACGTTAAACATACGTTGACACTTTATGGGCCTGTTTTTGGTCTTTAAAAATAGAGGATTTTCTGGCTTAATCTTGACAAATTTTCTCAAAAAGAGTATGATGATTGCAACAATACTCGGAGGTAAGGGAGACATGAACAACTAAGTCTATCAAATAAAGAACCTTTATTTAGTAGATCTTGTTTCTGTCTCTTTTTTGTGTACTCTTTTTTCTGCTGGATTTTCAGCCCTTTTAAAAGAGGTTTTTTGACATAGACGATTAGCTCTACTAGGTAAAGTAGAGCTTTTTGTTATGCAATATGGACATTCTAGAAAGGGAAATAATATGATAAAAATCAATCATCTGACCATCACACAAAACAAAGATTTAAGAGACCTTGTTTCCGATTTAAACATTACCATCCAAGACGGAGAAAAGGTCGCTATTATAGGCGAAGAAGGAAATGGAAAATCAACCTTACTTCGAACTTTAATGGGAGAAAAATTAGCTGATTTCTCTATCAGGGGAGAAATCCAGTCTGACCTTCAATCACTGGCTTACATTCCTCAAAAGTTACCTGAGGAGCTAAAAAATAGAACTCTACACGACTACTTCTTTTTGGATTCTGCTGATTTAGACTACAGCATTCTTTATCGTTTGGCTGAGGAGTTGCACTTTGATAGCGACCGTTTTGCAAGCGACCAAGAAATTGGTAGCCTCTCGGGGGGCGAATCTTTGAAAATTCAGCTCATCCACGAGTTAGCAAAACCTTTTGAGATTCTATTTTTAGATGAACCTTCAAATGACCTGGATATAGAGATGGTTGATTGGCTAAAAAAAAAGATTAAAAAGATGAGGCAAACCGTTATTTTCATTTCTCATGATGAAGACTTTCTCTCTCAAACAGCAGACACCATTATCCACTTGCGACTGATAAAGCACCGGAAAGAAGCTGAAACCCTAGTAGAACATTTAGACTACGATAGCTATAGTGACCAGAGAAAGGCTAATTTTGCCAGACAAAGCCAGCAAGCTGCTAACGACCAGAGAGCCTATGACAAAACCATGGAGAAGCATCGTCGCGTCAAGCAAAATGTAGAAACTGCACTTCGAGCTACCAAAGACAGTACTGCCGGTCGCCTATTAGCTAAAAAGATGAAAAATGTTCTTTCTCAAGAAAAACGTTACGAAAAAGCAGCTCAGTCCATGACCCAAAAGCCACTTGAAGAGGAACAAATTCAACTTTTCTTTTCAGATATAGAGCCATTAGCGGCTTCAAAAATCTTAGTTCGACTAGAAAATGAGACTTTATCCATTGGCCAACGAATTCTGTCTCAAGGGCTACAATTAACTGTCCGTAGTCAAGATAAAATCGGCATTATAGGTCCCAATGGCGTTGGCAAATCCACACTTTTAGCAAAGATACATCAACTACTAAGCGGCAAAAGAGAGATTTCGCTTGGTTTTATGCCACAAGATTACCAAGAAACACTGCAATTGGATCTATCCCCAGTAGAATTTCTCAGTCAAACTGGACACAAAGAGGAAATACAGAAAATCCAATCTCACTTAGCCAGTCTTAATTTCAGCTATCCAGAGATGCACCACCAAATCCACTCTTTATCTGGAGGTCAACAAGGGAAACTCCTTCTTTTGAATTTAGTTCTGCGAAAACCAAACTTTCTCCTTCTGGATGAACCCACACGAAATTTTTCTCCAACTTCTCAACCAGAAATAAGAAAACTCTTTGCCAATTATTCTGGTGGTCTGGTTACTGTTTCGCACGATCGACGTTTCTTAAAAGAAGTCTGTACGAGTATCTATAGTCTGACAGAGCATGGTTTAGAAGTAATTGATTTACAAGATCTTTAACTTTTGGAAATAAAACATCCAGAGAAAACCTCTGGATGTTTTATTACATTTGTTTCAAACGCTCAATCCGTTCTGAAATAGGTGGATGCGTATAAAATAGTTTTTTCAAGAAACCTGGTTTTTGAGGATCATTGATATAAAGTGCGCTACTAGCATCATCCACATGATGAGTCATGGGTTGACTATTTTCTAATTTTTGTAAAGCATTGATCATCCCTTGCGGATTGCGTGTTAATTCCACACTTGAAGCATCTGCTAGAAATTCTCGTTGGCGAGAAATAGCTAATTGCACTAAAGTCGCTGCAAGAGGTGCCAGAACAATTGCTAGGAGAGAAATGACTAACATAATCACTTCAAGTCCTCCACTGTCACGGTCACTATTTCTTCTACTACGTGATGCTCCACCCCACCACATCATACGACCAGCCATACTCGATAAAAGTGTAATGGCACTAGCCAGAGCAACAGCAATCGTAGAGATTCGAATATCCAAGTTGCGTATGTGACTAACTTCATGCCCAATTACCGCTTCTAACTCCTCACGATTCATGATCTCTAACAGTCCTGAAGTTGCTGCTACAGCAGCATTTTGAGGATTCGAACCTGTGGCGAAAGCATTCAAACCCGGGTCATCAATTACATAAACTCGTGGCATAGGAATTTGCGCCACCATAGCCATATCCTCAACAACATGATAGAGAACTGGTTCTTCATTCCTATCAACTTCACGCGCACCATTCATACTCATGACAATCTCTGTAGATTGAAAAATCATGGTCAAGGCATAGATAAAGCCAAGAATCATAGCTATAATCACGCCCCCAAATCCTGAGTTCATGAAAAGATATCCAACTGCATAACCTACAATAGCTAACAAAAGAAAGAAAACAATTAATAAAACCCAAGTTTTACGTTTATTACTAGCGATTTGTTCGTACAGCATCTTAGTCACCTAAACCACTAAAATCAACTCTAGGAACAGCCTTTTCTTCTTCTGAAGTCTGAAGGAAATCCGCTGCCTTGAAGCCAAAGATAGCCGCAACCAGATTACTTGGGAAAGTTTCTAATTTAACATTGTAGTTGCTAACGACACTGTTATAAAGCTGACGAGAGTAGGATATTTTGTTTTCTGTGTTAGTCAGTTCTTCTTGTAAGTGAGCAAAGTTGCCACTAGCCTTCAAATCAGGGTAGTTCTCTGCAACCGCAAAGATACCAGATACCTGACGAGTCAGTGCATCACTAGCTTTCATAGCTTCTGCAGGTGTAGTTGCTACAGCTACTTGCCTACGGAGTTCAGTCACCTTTTCTAAAGTAGAACTTTCGTATTTAGCGTAACCTTTTACTGTTTCAATTAAGTTTGGTAAGAGATCATTTCGACGCTTCAACTGAACATCGATCTGACTCCAAGCTTCCTTGGTCTGCATACGATTTTTCACCAATTTATTATAGCAGTCAATTACCAAGAAAATAATTAGAGCAAGAACTCCATAAAAAATCCAATTCATCATAAAGCTCCTTTCTGCCTTTTGATTAGTACAAGTATATCAAATTTCCATATTTTTTGGTAAAATAAGATGACATCAAAGAAGGATACAACTATGAAAACAGAAACTTTTTACACATTACTCGCTGAACAAAATATTGTTCTTACTGACCAGCAAAAAGCACAATTTGAGCGTTATTTTGAACTCTTAGTCGAGTGGAATGAAAAAATCAATCTAACTGCCATTACGGATAAGGAAGAAGTCTATCTCAAGCATTTTTATGATTCGATTGCACCTATCCTACAAGGGTTGATTGAAAATCAGGAAATTAAGTTATTAGATATTGGAGCTGGTGCTGGATTTCCAAGCCTTCCTATGAAGATTCTCTACCCTCAGTTAGATGTAACCATTATTGACTCTCTAAACAAGCGAATCAACTTCCTTAATCTCTTAGCACAAGAGTTAGACTTAGAAAATGTTCACTTCTACCATGGACGTGCCGAAGACTTTGCCCAAGACAAGCATTTCCGGGCCCAATTCGATATTGTTACAGCTCGTGCAGTTGCACGCATGCAGGTCTTGTCTGAGTTAACCATTCCCTACCTTAAAGTTGGTGGAAAACTTTTAGCTCTTAAGGCCAGTAATGCTCCTGAGGAATTGACAGAAGCCAAAAATGCTCTCAACCTTCTCTTTAGTAAGGTTGAAGATAACATCAGCTACACACTTCCTAATGGAGACCCTCGCTACATCACCATTGTAGAAAAGAAAAAAGAAACTCCAAACAAATATCCACGTAAGGCTGGTATGCCCAACAAACGACCACTTTAAGATATTTTAAATAGATACTCACAAGATTATACCTCGCGTCTTTATTTCTCAGCTCGGGAAAAGGGAGAGGAACAGAAATCGATTACCATTTATAATGACGATTTCGTCGTCCCTCCCCCGCAAAGTTGAGTAGGTCCATCAAAGCTAGAATCAAAGCGTAAGATGGGCCACTCAACCACTGCGTCTATCATTCAACTCTATCCTGAAACAAAATATATTCCATAGTGACTCACACCTCGCTCTCTTGTTTCAAGGCTCGGGAAAAAATGATTTACAAAATCATGCCTCGCTCTCTTGTTTCTTGGCTCGGGAAAAAATGATTTACAAAACGAATTTTTTCTGCTATACTATCCTAAGCAAAGGTTTTTAATGTCATCCCGTGAGGTGACGAAGACGCAGATATACATAACATTCATTAAAATGTGGTCAATTATTTTTTAATGAAGTCTTACTCTGAGAGCCTATTGCTGTAAAATAATGGGCTCTTTTTTGATGCCCAAAAGTGAGGTATTTATGAAACAAGAATCAACTGTTGATTTGTTATTAGACGTCGACCAACGTCCTTCTTTTGGTAAGGGAATTCTACTCAGCTTCCAGCACGTGTTTGCCATGTTTGGTGCTACCATCTTGGTGCCACTGATTTTGGGAATGCCTGTATCTGTTGCTCTTTTTGCATCAGGTGTCGGAACACTGATTTACATGGTGTGTACTGGCTTTAAAGTTCCGGTCTATCTCGGTTCTTCTTTTGCCTTCATCACTGCAATGTCACTTGCTATGAAGGAAATGGGTGGCGATGTTTCTGCCGCTCAAACAGGGGTTATCTTAACTGGTTTAATCTACGTTCTTGTTTCAACTAGCATCCGCTTTGCTGGTACAAAATGGATTGATAAACTTTTACCACCAATCGTTATCGGACCTATGATTATCGTAATTGGTCTTGGTCTTGCAGGTTCAGCTGTAACAAATGCTGGTCTTGTTGCTGATGGCAACTGGAAAAATGCTCTTGTAGCTGTGGTTACCTTCCTCATCGCTGCCTTTATCAATACAAAAGGAAAAGGATTCCTTCGTATCATTCCCTTCTTATTTGCCATTATCGGTGGATATATCTTTGCAGTCTTTCTTGGTCTAGTAGACTTCACACCTGTTCTTCAAGCTAACTGGTTTGAAATTCCAGGCTTCTACCTACCATTTAGCACAGGTGGTGCCTTCAAAGAATACAACCTTTACTTCGGTCCAGAGACAATCGCAATCTTACCAATCGCGATCGTAACAATCTCAGAACACATTGGAGACCACACGGTCTTGAGCCAAATCTGTGGCCGTCAATTCTTGAAAGAACCAGGTCTTCACCGTACCCTTCTTGGTGACGGTATCGCAACATCTGTATCTGCCTTCCTTGGTGGTCCTGCTAATACTACCTACGGTGAAAATACAGGGGTGATCGGTATGACTCGTATCGCTTCTGTCTCAGTTATCCGTAACGCAGCCTTTATCGCAATTGCCCTAAGTTTCCTTGGAAAATTCACTGCTTTGATTTCTACAATCCCTAGCGCCGTACTTGGTGGTATGTCAATCCTTCTTTATGGGGTTATCGCCAGCAACGGTTTGAAAGTTTTAATCAAAGAGCGCGTTGACTTTGGACAAATGCGTAACCTTATCATTGCAAGTGCAATGCTCGTGCTTGGACTTGGTGGAGCAATCCTTAAACTTGGTCCAGTTACACTTTCAGGTACTGCCCTATCAGCAATGACAGGTATCCTTTTGAACTTGATCTTGCCATACGAAAATAAAGACTAAAAGCATTCAGAAAAAAATCCACTCAAATGAGTGGATTTTTTTCTTAAGTTCTCCAAGTAATCAAGAGGTACAAGAGACTTGAACCAAACATATCTGCAAGAGCATGCATAAGAAAGAATGGCAGTAAATTCTTGACTACATACTTGTACAAGAAATAATAGAATAGTCCGTATACAAGCCCAATAACTAAGGCCCAGAGTAATCCTTGGTAGGTATGGAAAGAAATCCGTATGATTACCGAGTATACTAGAACCAGCCACTGATGCTTTTCTTTTACTGAAGTCAGTAATCCCAAGAAGAAAAATTCTTCGTAAAAACCATTTAAAAGCGCATAGCCAATAGCCATTGGCGTTAAGGACATGAATTTTCTAATGATTTCCATTGGGTCTATAAAAGGAATCAACTGAGGATTAAAATAATTGTACTCACCACTAAGGGTTGTTACAATATCACCAAAAATACCTACAATAGCAAAGATAAGGGGAACCCAGATGAAAACAGACCAGGAAAAACGGATAGGAAGTTGTTTAAAATCATAATTTCGAATCAAGAGATAAAGGAAAGTAATCCCTAACATCATCAGTTGAAAAGTAAAATTACTAGAATAAGCTACCCCATCACTTGCTACATTTGTTGTATTTTCCGCAACACTAGCAAGAGTTGAAGGTGATAGACTCTCCATAAATTGTTGAGTAGAACGGATGATAAACTCTCCAAACATTAAAACAGTGATGATTAAGATGTCGAACCATTTTAAGTATCTTAAAGGTTTAGCAGGATGAATACTTTGTATAAAATTCATATTTCCTCCGTTTAGCTTATTTTTGTAACTTTATTATAAACTTTCAATCTTAAAATTAATTAAATTGATACTAGAACATAAAAAAACAACCTCTTTATAAGGTTGTTCGTTCTTAAATGGACTTGTGTTTCTTTTCTAGCATTAAATCCTTTAAAGAAATAATAGTCACAGCCAATAAAATCATTGCCATTCCAACAAAATCAATAGGATAGAAAATATCTCCCATTATCATGAAAGCAAAGAAGACAGCAGATATTGGCTCAATAGAGGCCAAGAGACTAGATTTGACTGGCCCAACCAGACTTGCCCCCTTAAGAAAGGCCGTGTAGGCAAAAACAGTCCCGATGAGAATAATTCCAGCAAATGCTAAGAAAATATCAAATGACATAGGTAGACTAGCACCGATAATACCAGTAAATGGCACTGCTACAAACCCAGAAATGGTCATACCGACACCAATAACCAGAATGCTCCCCCATTTTTGAATGAGTTTAATGGGTAAAATGATATAAAGAGCATAGGTTAAAGCAGAGAACAAGCCCCAAAAGAGACCTGCTGGTGTCATAGAGAGCTGATCCAACTGACCATGAGTCGCAATTAAAAAGGTTCCACCTATTGCTAAAATCATAGAAAGGATTTCGGCTATAGTAGGTGCTACCTTATCCTTTATACTTGTGTAAGCAAGAATTCCAACTGGACAGACATACTGAAGCACCGTCGCTGTACCTGCATTTGTCTCCTGAATAGCCGATAAATAAGCCAATTGATTCAGAAAGAGGCCAAATAAAGAAAATAGGAAGAGAGAAAACAGACTTGATTTATCTTTTAAAAAAGCTAGAAATTGTTCCTTAGACTTTATATAGGACAAGAGAACTAAGAGCAAACCTGCAATAATCAAACGGATATTGGTTAGGACTAGAGCTGATATTCCATGAGCCATCAGGTACTGACCACTGGTCCCAGACAAGCCCCAAGCAATACCAGCAATCACTGTAAAAAGAGTTCCTTTAAGACCTTTTGACATGCTTCCTCCCTAGTCTGCTTCACGAATTAGGTCCATGACCTGATTACGGTCTATGATCCACTGCGCACGCTCGTCTTTTTCGTAGGTTCTATTGGACAAGAAAATCGCAGCTTCCTGCTTCTTACGATTCCACATGATAAAGGTTCCAGTATAGCCTGTATGATCTAGCCAATCACCTTCAAGATTCCAGGCCAAGGAGCGTTCCTTATCACTCAAATCTGAAAAATTCTGGCTTAATCCGTCAGCAAAATCATCCTGTAAATAATGCTCAAGGAAGATTTTTAAATCCTTCACAGTTGAAAACAAGCCTGCACTTCCAGCATGTTTACCTAGTAAACGTGCCTTAGGATCATGCACCACTCCTGCTTTCTGTCCCCGAACAGTAGGAACAGCACTGCTAACTGGTCCAAACTGAGTTTCCTTCATCTTCCATGGATCGAAAATTTGCTCTTGTAAAATCTGGTCTAAGTCTTTCTCAAAGTAATTCTCTAGGAGAAAACCGAGCAAGAGAAAGTGCACATCCGAGTATAGAAAAGCTCTCTTCTCTCGTCGATTCAAATGAAACATGGCTTCTTTCAATTCTTCTGTATTCAACTGGTCTCTATTGATAATAAACGGGTCCAAGTCCGTAGAATGTGTGAGGAGTTGACGAATGGTGATATCTGGATAATCAGAGTCAGGTAAAAATTCTGTCACTGACTTTTCTAAATCTAATTCCCCTTGATGCCACAAAAAAGTTAAGACAGTTCCAACTCCGACGACTTTGCTCACACTTGCCAAATCATAGACTAAACCTCGACAAGTCTGCTCTCCAATTTCTGGATTTGCTTCTCCGAGGTAGCAATCAGACCATGCACCATCCCGATAATACGCAAAAGAGGCACCAGGATAAATCCCTGCCTCAATTTGTTGCTCTATTTTTTGAATGATTTCTTGTTTCATACTTCCTCAAACCACAATTCGATATTGTTGGCATCCTTGGTTAGGAAAAACTTCTCAGACTTAGGAATAAAGTAACCTGCAGTTTCAAAACGTTGACGGAGACCAGCCAATTCAAGTTCTTTTACCTGGAATTTCAACATAGACAAATCCCAAGTTACATTATTTTCAACAAGCAAATCACTACCTTGAGCTTGTTTAAAAGTTATGCTAGTTTCAATTTCCTCTTTTTCAAGCAGGCTCGTCGTTTCAGCAGGCAAGTTAATTTCTGCTGAAATATCAAATGCTGTTAAATATTGCAGTTCCTCATCTTTTGTGAAAATAACAGTTTCATCAAACTTTCTCAAATCCTTGATGTCATCTTCCGCATGGATTAGGACAAGATCCCCTTCTGGAGAAAGGATTTCAAAAGCATATCCCTTGTTTCCTTTATAGAGTTGAGGAAGTTTTTCCATTCTAGCTAGCAGTGCTTCAACCTCGGATGGATTCGCTACTTTTACAATCAATCTAGCTAATTTTTTGATCCCTTCAACCTTACGGCTTCTCATACTTGGCGATTCTTCTAAAACCAATTTTTCAATGCCTGACTGGTCTCCTAGCGATAAGAAAGCCGACTCTTCAAGCAAGGGTTTCATTCCCAAGGTTTGGATATAAAACAATTCATTTAATCTTCTATTATTTATCTTTAGCGTCGGGATCATACGCACAATTTGATTTACATTCATAAATTCCTCCAACACTTTTTATTTTAAAGGATTTTATTTCATTTTACAAGTTATTCAACTAAAAACTTTAACTATATTAACCCCTTGAATAAGGAATCCCCTTCGCATATCCGAAGGGGGACTCGTTTTATTTTAGTAAAATTCTTTGTTAGTTCTTCCAAGAAAGTTCTGCTTGAAGACCGTAGTGATCACTGACCTGCGGACTTGCTTGGCCATCAAAAACTACCTGTAACTTTTCTACCTGAAGATCTTTTGTCGTAAAGACGTAATCAATTCGAAGCGGTTCTGAATTCCCTTTCCAACCATCAATTTCTGGAGGAACAGTGTAGCTTCCACTTCTCTCTTTTGCGACTTCATAGGCATCCTGTAATCCTAGCGGACTAGTTAGGATAGCTTGATATCCTTCCTGACCTGCAGGGTTGTTGAAATCTCCTGCTAGTAATAGAGGTTTATTCAACTCTTTTAGAACTGCTTCAAATCTTGCCCATTCCTCTTGGAATCCTTTATCCCACCAAGAGAGATGCACACTCGCAACTGCAAGCTCTTTACCTTCTACTACTGTTTCTACTAGTGCAACTCGACGAGTGTGATAATCAGTTGGATCATCTACATCTGAAACCAAAATCTCACGCGCCTCAATCGGTGTTTTAGATAGAATTGAAACTCCCTCATGATAACGGTCATAGCCGATATGATTATAAGCCCATGTCCAATAATAGTCCAGTCCTTTTTCAGACAACTTCTCTACCAAAAGACGAACATAGTGGTCTTGGTGAATGGGTTCTGCTGAAGGTAACGGATTGTAAAGTGGTCCAGACTCTACTTGAGTTGATGTAATTTCTTGGTTGATTTCTTGAAAACAAATCAAATCATAACTGTTTTCAAGTATATCTTGAAACAAGAGCTGAAATTTTTCTTCAGGATTTTTTTCCATCCAACTATGAGTATTGAGTGTTAAAAACTTCATGTTTTTCTCCTATAAACAAGAGGTTGGAAAACAGCTTCCAACCCCTTAGTGTATTACAATTCTACTTTTGCAACTGCTGTTTTAGCTGCAAGAGAACCGGTTTTTTCTAATTTAACTGACTTGATGGCATCTCCATTTGTAAAGACTACTACAGTTGTAGTTTCACGCTCAGCAGCCTGAATAGCTCCGAGGTCAGCTTTGACCAAGAGATCACCAGCAGCTACTGTTTGACCTTCTGAAACTACCACTTCAAATGGTTTTCCTTCAAGACTTACAGTATCAAGACCAATGTGAACAAGAACTTCAAGACCTGCTTCAGTTACAAGACCAAGAGCATGTTTAGTTGGGAAGACGCTTGATACAGTACCAGAAACTGGAGATACAATGTTTCCGTTTGCTGGTTCTACTGCAAATCCATCACCCATCATTTTTTGTGAAAAGACTGGATCCTTAACTTGTTCCAATTCAATGACTTGACCGTCAGCAACTGAATAAACTTCTTCAGTTACACCTTTGTAGACAACAGTATCTTTTTGAGCTGCTGCCATTTGACTTGGAAGAGTTTCAGGAATCACTTCTCCAGAATCAAGAATATCTTGGATATCTGATTTCAATACGTCAGCTTTAGGTCCGTAGATAGCTTGGACACCTTGTCCTTTCATGACAAGTCCCATAGCTCCTTCAGATTTCCATTGTTCTTCTGTTCCAACTTTTTCTGCATCTTTTACAGTAACGCGAAGACGAGTCATACATGCGTCGACATCAACGATGTTCGCACGTCCACCGAGAAGGTTGATGATGTTAACTGCTTGAGAAGCTTCTGCAACTTTAGTTTCACCGGCAGCTGAAGATTCAGAAGAACCATCTGCATTTTCGTAGTTACCGTTACGTCCTGGAGTTGCATAGTTGAATTTCTTAATCATGAAGTTAGCGATAAAGTACATGATAAATCCAAAGAGTACTGTCACCCAGATAAAGTTAACAATATCCATACCAATACCAGCGTTGATAGCTAGCGGAGTACGAGTCAAGAATTCGATTGAACCGAATGAGTGTACACGAAGGTTCACAATATCAGCCATTGCAAAGGCAGCACCTTGAACAAGAGCGTAAACAAGGTAAAGAGGTGTTGCGATGAACATGAACATGTACTCAATTGGTTCAGTTACCCCTGTCAAGAATGTTGCAAGAGCAGTTGCAATCATCATACCTTTGTATTGGTGTTTCTTATCTGGATCAACGTTACGGTAAATCGCAACAATGATACCCATCAAGATACCAAACGAACCAATCATTTGTCCAACTTTGAAACGAGCTGGATGTACTGTATCTAACAAGTGTTGGTATTGAGCTGCGTCAGTACCTTTAAGGTTTACAAGGTCAGTTACCCATGCAAGCCAAAGTGGATCTTGACCAAATACTTGAGTACCTTTTGCTGCACCAGTCATGATATCATAAGTACCACCAAGAGCTGTATAGTTCATTGGGATAGTCAACATATGGTGAAGTCCGAATGGCAAGAGCAAACGTTCCAAAGTACCATACAAGAATGGTGCTAGAACTGGAGCTGTTTCTTGAGAGTTGGCAATCCAGATACCGAAGTTGTTGATACCTGTTTGAACAATTGGCCAGAAAATTGAAAGAAGGATTGCAGCGATTGCTGAACGAAGGATAACAACAAACGGTACAAATCGTTTTCCGTTAAAGAAAGAAAGAGCATCAGGAAGTTTACGGAAATTGTAGTATTTGTTAAAGGCAGTTGCCCCTACAAAACCAGAAATAATCCCTACAAACACACCCATGTTAAGTGCTGGAGCTTCAAACACGCTGATAAAGTAATCAGAAACTTTGATGGAGTTACCAAAGATTGTTGAAACCATAGCATTAGGATCTTTCAACATATCACCACTAACACTAAAGATAGCACCAGTGATACGGTTAATCAAGATAAAGGCAAGTCCTGCTGCAAAGGCACCACCTGCACGTTCTTTAGCCCAGCTACCACCGATAGCAAGAGCAAATAAGATATGTAGGTTACCGATAACTCCCCAACCAATTTGCTCAAGGATCCCACCTGTAACAACAAGTGGCGCAAAGTTAGGGTTAATCATTGCAAGTGTCTTGCCGATTGAAATCATCAATCCAGCCGCTGGCATAACAGCGATAACTACCATTAGAGCCTTACCGAATTTTTGCCAAAACTCGAAAGACAAAACATTTTTGAATGTAGCTTTCATCATTCAAATCTCCTTATTTTATTTTAGTGCAAACGATTTACGAAAACGTTTGCACTGTTAACACCTCTATTATACCACTTTATTTTTTTTTGTAAAGGATTTATATAAGATTTTTTGATTTTAAAAATTTCTTACTTCTCTTCAATTGTTTACTAACTTTGAGTTTACTGGGGTTTTCTGATATAATATTAGCTATGAAATCCTATAATACCTTGAATGATTATTATCGAAATTTATTCGGAGAAAAAACTTTCAAAGTTCCTATCGATGCCGGATTTGATTGTCCAAATCGTGATGGTACAGTAGCTCATGGAGGTTGTACTTTCTGTACGGTTTCTGGATCTGGTGATGCTATCGTTGCACCTGACGCTCCTATTCGTGAGCAATTTTATAAAGAAATTGACTTTATGCACCGCAAATGGCCAGATGTAAAAAAATATCTAGTCTATTTCCAAAACTTTACTAATACTCATGAAAAACTTGAAGTCATTCGCGAACGCTATGAACAAGCTATTAATGAACCTGGTGTGGTTGGAATCAATATCGGTACACGACCAGATTGCCTGCCTGATGAGACCATCGAATACTTGGCAGAACTATCCGAGCGAATGCATGTTACTGTAGAGCTAGGTTTACAAACAACCTATGAAGAAACTTCTGAATTGATTAACCGTGCTCACTCCTATGAACTCTACGTGGAAACGGTTAAGCGCTTGAGAAAATATCCAAAGATTGAGATTGTTGCCCATTTGATTAACGGCTTGCCAGGTGAAACTCATGACATGATGGTGGAAAATGTTCGTCGCTGTGTGACTGATAATGATATTCAAGGGATTAAACTTCACCTACTTCACCTTATGACAAATACTCGGATGCAACGTGATTATCACGAGGGTAGACTGCAGCTTATGAGTCAAGATGACTATGTGAAAGTTATCTGTGACCAACTAGAAATTATTCCCAAACATATAGTCATCCATAGGATTACGGGTGATGCGCCTAGAGATATGCTGATTGGTCCTATGTGGAGTCTCAATAAATGGGAAGTTCTAAATAGTATAGAAGCTGAAATGAGACGTCGGGGTAGTATCCAAGGATGCAAGGCTGTAAAACAGGAGTTTATGAATGAAAAAACCACTTGAAATGGCACATGATTTTCTTGCCCAAGTCATCACAAAAGATGATGTTGTTGTAGATGCAACAATGGGAAATGGACATGATACACTTTTCCTTGCCAAATTAGCTAAACAAGTCTACGCTTTTGATATACAAGAACAAGCTCTTGAAAAAACTAGTCAACGTCTACAAGAATCCAGTTTGACCAATGTCGAGTTACTTTTACAAGGTCATGAAACCGTAGATCAGTTTGTAACAGAGGTGAAAGCAGCCATCTTTAATCTAGGTTATCTTCCTTCTGCCGATAAGTCTATCATTACTAAACCTCACACAACCATTGAGGCACTTGAAAAACTCTGTCAGATGCTCGTTAAAGGCGGACGAATTGCCATCATGATTTATTACGGACATGAAGGCGGAGATATAGAACGGGATGCAGTTATGGATTATGTTAGTCAGTTACCGCAACAAGAATATACTGCTACTATCTATCGCACCCTCAACCAAATTAACAATCCACCATTTTTAGTTATGATTGAAAAATTAGAAAGGTATCGACATGGATAAACAATACCTAAAAGATAAAATCGAAGCTCTTCGTCACAACTTTGTCGAGTCAACCCAACATGAACGTGCAGTTGGTATTTTGGATGAAGCACATATGAGTAAAAAAATGCTGAAAATCAAGAAGAAAATGATTTCACTTGAAATGGAGCGTTGTCAGAAGAAAATCGAGCATAAGGACTGCTCAAAGATTGATCAAAGAATCCAAGAACAAAAGGAACTTTTTGAAAATTGTCGTAAACAAAAATAGGGAGGTGGAAAATGAATTTACTTTTTTATCTCTTGGTATTTTTACTAGTTCTTATTGTTTCTAGTACGACCAATAAGCTTCTGCCCTTTTTACCCATGCCTCTGATTCAAATTTTGTTAGGGATTGGAATTGGACTTTGTTTACCCAACAACCAATATCATTTAGATACTGAGTTATTCCTAGCTTTAGTCATTGGGCCGCTACTATTCCGAGAGGCTCAAGAAGCAGACATTACTTCTATCCTAAAACACTGGCGGATTGTCCTCTACTTGATTTTCCCAGTTATCTTTATCTCAGCTCTGAGCATGGGGGGAGTCGCCCATGTCCTTTGGGCTAGCCTACCATTAGCCGCCTGTGTAGCAGTTGGTGCCGCCTTAGGGCCAACAGACCTAGTCGCCTTCGCTTCCCTTTCTCAACGCTTTTCCTTCCCAAAGCGGGTTTCTAATATCCTAAAAGGAGAAGGTCTTCTGAATGATGCTTCCGGACTAGTAGCCTTTCGTATGGCTCTCATCGCTTGGACAACAGGAACATTTTCGCTCACCCAAGCAGGAACTTCATTAGCCATTTCCATCGTTGGAGGATTTGCAGTCGGCTTTATAACGGCCCTAATCAATCGCTTCCTCCATACTTTTCTACTCAGTGTCCGAGCAACAGATATCGCAAGTGAGCTCTTATTGGAACTTAGTTTACCTCTCTTGACTTTTTTCATAGCCGAAGAAATTCATGTTTCAGGCATCATCGCCGTTGTTGTTGCTGGGATTCTGAAAGCCAGTCGTTTCAAGAAAATAAATCTCCTTGAAGCACAAGTTGATACAGTTACTGAGACTGTTTGGCAGACTGTAACCTTTATGCTCAATGGTTCAGTATTTGTCATTCTTGGGATGGAACTGGAAATGATTGCGGAACCAATTCTTAAGAGTGCTTTCTACAACAAAGTTCTTCTCTTACTCAGCGTTTTCCTCTTGACCTTCCTGCTTTTTGCTATCCGCTTTGTCATGATCTATGGATTTTACGCATTTCGGATTAAGAAGCTTCATAAAAGTTTGGACAAATATGTCAAAGACATGCTCCTCCTTACCTTTTCTGGTGTGAAGGGAACTGTATCCATTGCCACTATCCTTTTGATACCGTCTAATCTGGAACAAGAACACCCTCTTCTTCTCTTCCTCGTAGCTGGTGTAACTCTGGTAAGTTTCCTGACGGGATTACTAGTACTCCCACACCTTTCTGAAGAGAAAGAACCATCTAAGGATCAGCTCATGCACATCGCTATCTTAAACGATGTCGCCATGGAATTAGAGAAGGATTTAGAGAACACAAAAAACAAGGTTCCACTCTATGCGGCTATTGACAATTATCATGGACGTATTGAAAATCTTATTCTGAGTCAAGAAAACAAAGAAATTCAGGAGGACTGGGAAGCTCTGAAACTCTTGATTCTCAGTGTTGAAAGCGATGGCTTGGAACAAGCCTATGAAGAAGGAAAGATTGGAGATCGTGCTTATCGTGTCTACCAACGCTACTTGAAAAGCATGGAGAAAAATATTAAGCGAAACTTTGCTTCTCGACTAACCTACTACTTCCTTGTCTCCATACGCATTCTTCGTTTTCTACTTCATGAATTGCTCACATTTGGAAAAACATTCCGTTCATGGAAAGACAAGGAAAAACAGCGACTTCTTGCCATTGATTATGACCAGATTGCAGAACTCTACCTAGCCAACACTGAAATTATTATCGAGAGTTTGGAAAACCTTAAAGGGATTTATAAGAGTTCTCTGATCAGCTTCATGCAGGAATCTCGTCTTCGCGAAACCAGTCATATTACGAGTGGTGCCTTTGTGGAACGGGTTATCAATCGTATCAAACCTAATAACATCGACGAAATGCTTAGAGGATACTACCTTGAACGTAAATGTATCTTTGAATACGAAGCTCAAAAACTCATCTCAGCTCAATATGCCAAAAAGCTACGCCAAAATGTCAATAATTTAGAAACTTATTCCTTAAAAGAATCTGCTAATACCTTACCTTATGATATGATGGAATTAGTTCGAAGAAATTAAAGTCTATAAAAAACAAGAGAAAAACTGGAGGATTGTAACATGAAAAAGTTGTGGAAACAGCTGACTGATAGACCCTTATTAAAAGCTTTTTTGCACTACTATCAAGCCTCCGATAGTGAGTTAACTAGCGTTGCTGTTGCCTACTATTGGTTAATTTCAATCTTCCCTTTACTCATGATAGTGGTCAATATCTTGCCCTACTTTCAAATTCCCATCTCAAACTTTCTATTAACAATCAAGGAATTTTTACCAGATACAATCTATGAAGTTGTTGCAAAAATTGTCAGAGAAGTTCTGACTCAACCATCAACAGGTTTACTAAGTTTTGCTATCTTATCAGCTCTTTGGACTTTCTCCAAATCCATGGATTTTCTTCAGAAGGCCTTTAATAAAGCCTATGGAGTTGCAAAAAATAGAGGAATTATCTCACACCAGCTGATGAGTCTCTTGGTTAGCTTTGGTCTTCAAATTCTCTTTGCCCTTGCCTTATTCCTCAGTATGTTCGGTCATATGTTATTGGACTTGCTTAAAAACTATTGGAAATCCGAGAGTGCCCTATTTTCTTATCTACAGGATTTTACAGGTCCTCTGATTTATGCCTTTCTTTTTGCTACCGTGATTATGCTCTATTATTTCCTACCAAATGTTAAAGTAAGTAAGATTCGCTACGTCATACCTGGAAGTCTCTTTGTACTAGTTACGACGATTGCTTTATTAAACATCTTTGCAGCTTATTTCAACAATTATGTCAATTATCTCGTTGACGTCAGATTTTTCAGTTCAATCGTCGTCGTTGTCATGATGTTCTGGTTCATTATCATTGCCAAGATATTAATTATCGGTGCTGTTATCAATGCCAGTGTTCAAAGTCTAAAAGACCCAGACTTTAAAGCAAATCAATAATTTTTTATCGATTAATACTCAATGAAAATCAAAGAGCAAACTAGGAAGCGAGCCGCAGGTTGCTCAAAACACCGTTTTGAGGTTGTGGATAGAACTGACGAAGGTAGCTCAAAATACTATTTTGAGGTTGCAGATGGAAGCTGACGTGGTTTAAAGAGATTTTCGAAGAGTATAAACAAATCAATCCCCCAGTCATTTGATACTGGGGGATTTTTGAATTTCCTACTTTATTGTCCACTAGTCAGGGCTTGCAATTCTGTTTTTAGGTACTGAGCTAAATGTTGGTGAGCAAAAATATTGGCTTTTTTTTCTGCGGTAGGATTGTAGTTGGTGTTGGTATTTACATCATAGACATAAATGTCTCCACTCTCTGATTGAACCCATTCAATCGCCGCAACTTCAATCTGAGCATTTTTCAAGAAATTCTCATAAGCTTCTCTCCGGTCATCTGGTAGAGGTTCTGTAATCTGGAATTTTTCAGACATTTCTAGTTGCTCTGGTCTCTTGCCGATTTGGCAACCATCTGCTGGACACAGTTGGAATCCATCTGAAGAATCGATCGAAACAGTATAGAGGAATTTTTGATTGATAAACTCTGAACGACGGATACGTCCATCACTTGGCTTGATGTAGGCTTGTAACAAGGTAATCCCGTCCACTGATGGTTCAAAGAGAGGGCTATTGACATAAGTTGCCAGTTCCTCTTCATTTTGGAAGAGTTGAACGCCTAATCCCTTACCTGCACGATTGTGCTTGGTAATCAAAGGATAAATGTTTAATTTTCTTGCCGCTTCAATAATGTTTTCTTGACCCAAAACTGCAACTGTTGCAGGAGTCTCGATACCAGATTCGTTTAACTTCAAATATTGTTTGATTTTACTAATTTCAAGGTTGATAGCACCGGTACCATTCACAACTTTGCGTCCGTGTGCTTCTAACCAAGTAATCACTTGCTCTGTAAATTCTGGCGCATAACGATGTCCTCTTGTGTGTGAAGAGGCAGACATACGATTGTAAAAGATACCTTGCGGCGGTGGGCTTTGCAAATCTAAAATCCCACTAGACAAATCCCATAGTTCATAAGGGACTTCTAATTCTTCCAACCATTTCACTAAATGTTGAGTCCATTCTAGATTCTCATGAATCACATAAACTTTTGCTTCACTCATTACTTATAAACTCCTTAAGAAAAGCTGACTGATAATTGGCTTTCCTTTTCTTCCTCTAAAATATATCCTTCTGTTTTTTCGATAACGCTGACTGTTAAGATTTGTCCCAAAACATTGATCATGGTACGGCCTGCATTGACAAAGAAATCAACTGCAAAAATCAAGGCCACTCCTTCAACTGGCAAGCCCAGTTGAGGTGCTGCAGCTAATAGAACTACGATAGCTCCTGATGGCACAGTTGCTGCAGTTTTTCCAATCAAGGTCAACAATAAAACAGTAAACAAGAGACTTGATAAAGAAAATTGAATACCATAGGCGTGGGCGATAAAAATTGTCGCTACTGAGAAATAAACTGCTGCTCCTTCTAAGTTAAAAGTATATCCTAAAGGAACAACTAAATCAATTGTATGCTCGTCATGCCCCTGTTTTTTCAAATCTTTAAGAAGTGATGGCAAGACTACACTAGAACTTCCAGTAACAAAGGCTAGAGTCAAGAGACTCCAATTTTCACGAAAGGCTGATAAATACGGTACTTTAAAGAAGAAAGCAATCAAAGGGAAAATAAGGAGAACAAAAACAGCATAAGCCAGATAAGTTCCAATTACAAACTGACCAAGCCCAATCAACTTGTCGACACCCGTAGTTGCAACATCTTTGGCGATAAATCCAAAAATACCAATCGGTGATAGTTTGATAATTACTGCAACAATCTTGTAAATGGCTTCAATCCAGATTTGGAAACCTTCGATAATCTTCTGAGATTTATCAGACTTAAGATTCCCAATTCCGTAACCAAGAAAGATTGCAAAGACGATAATTGGCAATAGAGCGCCATCTGAAAGAGATTTAACGATATTTGATGGAATGAAACCAAGCAAAAATTCGCTGAACTTGACATTGTTAGCAATCCCATCAAGGTTTCCACCAGTTTGACCGATATTCACTCCTTGACCAAATCCTAAATAGTAACTAGCAAATACAAACAAAAGAGTAATGGCAGTTGTTACGGCAAAAAAGTAAACCAAGCTCTTGGTCAAGATTTTTCCGAAAGATTTTTTTCCGATAACTCCAGCTACTGCAACAACGATGGTTGGGAAGATTAGCGGAATGATAACCATATTGATCAATTTAATAAAGGCTTGACCTAAAAATTGATAAAAGCCTGCAAATTGTGGCCAGATAAGGGCAGCGATAACACCCAAGACCAAAGCCACCAATAATTGAATACCTAGTGAGAGTTTTGACCATAAAGTAACTAATTTCATAAGAAACTCCTTTGTTTTATTTGCTACTCATTCTACTACTATTCTTCTCTCCTGACTAATATATATTTTTTATTGTCACCATAAAAAAGATTTATAATGAAGGTTCAAACTACTCCAACTTTACAAAGTAAATCACATTGATGTTTGATATAGTATAAAAAATCAGTTTCTAAACAAAAATTTTTAGAAAAACACTGTTAAATCAAGGAATATGCTTTTCTTTTATTCGAATTTTATGATACAATATTGTTATGATTTTAATGAAACTCGCTTCCGTCTTGCTTTTGGTACTAACCTTGGCTTTGGCAATTATCTTTAGTAGATTTTTTAAGTTAAAGAAAAAGGGGATTAACTTTGCAGATTTGGCTTTTCCTTTTCTGATTTTTGAATACTATTTAATCAGTGCAAAGGTTTTTACCCATAATCAACTTCCCATTTTGGGGGCAGCCCTATCTTTGTTGGCAATCATTTTAACTTTTTTCTTCCTTAGCAAAAAACGCAACTTTTATTATCCAAAATTCCTTAAATTCTTTTGGAGAGCTGGATTTCTACTCACATTGCTCATCTACATCGTTATGATTGTTCAAATCTTCATGATGAAATAAAAATAAATCATGCCAGCACCTCAACAGTTGGCGACTAGTTCTTCCACATGAGGTGCTTTTCTAATGACATTTTAAAAAGAGATTATTAAAAAAATAGGAGATCAAACAAGTGAAAAAAACGCTCTTGGCAAGTGCCATCACGCTTTCATTTCTAGGATTCGCAACAAATCCAGCTTTTGCTGAAGAAAAACACCTACAGACTACTTCAGCAGAAAAGGCACAAGAAACTACAACTACAGAAAAAGAAAAAAAGAGCACCCCTTCAATCAAGGAAACTGCTCCTTCTACTGAAACAAGTTCAAGCCTCCCTACAACATCTACTACGACTCCAAGTACAAGTTCAGACAAGAAAGAAGAGACAAAAACTCCAGAAGTCAAAAAGAATGGTTGGGTATTTGAAGAAAATATCTGGCGCTTCTATGAAGCAAACAAACCTGCTCTAAACTGGAAAAAAATTAACGGCAAATGGTACTATTTCGATAAAAATGGAATCATGCTTGATAATACTATTTTCAATGGATACATTCTAACTTCTAGCGGTGCTATGGTCGATAGTGGCTGGGGTAAAGTCAAAGATAAATGGTATTATGCAAAGCCATCTGGTAAAATCTCTCAGCAAAAATGGGAAAAAGTTGGTGGTGTATGGTACTACTTTGACAAAGACGGAATCATGCTCAGCAACACCATTTTCAATGGTTATCTCTTTTCTAACAGTGGTGCCATGGCTGAAAATTCCTGGGTAAAACATGATGGCAAATCATATTACGCTCTAAGCTCTGGTAAAGCAGCTCAACAAAAATGGGAAAAAATCGCTGGATCATGGTACTATTTTAACAAAGATGCCAGCATGGCAAACAACCAATGGCAAGGTAACTACTACCTAAAAGCTAACGGAGTTATGGCTGAGAAAGAGTTGATTTTCGATAAAAACTATAATAGCTGGTTCTACTTGAAATCTAGTGGTACTTATGCTGCGCGTGAATGGATTGGCTCATACTACCTCAAGTCAGGTGGTTACATGGCTAAGAGTGAATGGATTGACGACAGCTACTATAATGCCCGTTACTATCTAGATGAAAATGGTGTCTATGTCACAGGAACTCGCAAAATCGATGGAAAAACACAGCAATTCCAAAGTAATGGGAAATGGATTGGCGAAATTCCTGTAAGTCGTGGATTTGAAAAAGGAAAATACACGAAGACTGTTTTCTTAGATCCAGGACACGGTGGTAGAGATCCTGGTGCTGTTTACTATAACACGAATGAAAAAGACCTCACTATGCAAGTTTACAAGAAACTTCGCAAGGAACTCGAGGGGCTTGGTTATACCGTTCTTTCTTCGAGAGATAGTGATGTCTATGTCGACTTTATCACTGAACGTTCAAAAATGGTGAATAGTACAAACTCAGATATTTTCATTAGTATCCACTTTAATGCTAGTGGCAACCCTGCTTCTAACCGTTCTGGAATTCAGACCTATTCTTACGAAGAAGATTCGGGCTATCGCGCTAAGATAAATCCTTACTGGCATAACCATCCTGATCGTATCAGTGAAAGTAATCGCCTTGCTGCTGATATCCACTCTTCACTCCTAGCTGAAACAGGTGCTAAGGATGCAGGCCTCCTCCAAAGTAGCTTTGCTGTCCTTCGAGAAACTGATAAACCAGCAGTTCTATTGGAGCTTGGTTACATTGACAATTTCAACGAAAACCAACAAATTCGTAGCGATGCTTACCAAAATAGATTGGTGGCAGGTATTGTCAAAGGTATTCAAAAATATTACGCAGGCAAATAAAGAAAAAGCCTCGAGAAAGCTCGAGGCTTTTTGTATTATGCTTCTTTCTTATTAGCGTCAGGAAAGAGAAATCCAATGCCCACGCAAGCCAGCACTCCTGCACCGATAACCAAACCACTTGAAAGTGGCAAGATATCAAAAATAGCATTTGCAATGATAAAGGCAATAATCAAGCTCATGAGACTGGCCTTATAATCTTTTTTAACCAAATTCTCAAGAGTAAAGAATAAGAATAAACCTACTGGAAAGAGTGCCCAGATGTTAACATCCAAACTTGGCCATCCAACTAAACCAAAATACAAAACTGCTACTGCAACGACTAAAAATCCGATACCTACTACTTTTTTCATGATATAACCTCATTTTCTATTTTGTTAGGAAGCTTTATCTCCCCTTGACAATTACTACTATAACAGAAATAAAAATCGCAAACAATAGGTTTTGCCTATGTGGTAGACATGATAGACTATGTGGTTAGAATTTTATAAAAAGGAAAAAAAGCCTGTCCTGAGACAAGGCTTTATTTATTTTTAAGAACCCGCACTTTCGTATGCGTCTAATCCCCTATCCCAAAGTTTGAGGGAAATAACAAAGAAAACAAGGGAAATCAGAATCAAACCACCAATATTAAATAAGACATCCTTATCCTGCAAGAAATAGCTGGCAGGATAGTAGGCGGTAAAGGCGAAAGGCACAATAAAGCTAATTAACCAACGAAGGAGCGAATTGTAAATGGAAATCGGGTACTTGGCAAAATCATTAAACATATAGAAAATGTAAATCATGGCACCTGACTGCTTGGTCCAAAAAGCGATGCTGGCTGTCGCAATTTTCAAGGAAGTATAAATCAAGGTCGCAAAAGGAATACAGACTAGGAAAATCAGGAATTTTGGAAGAGTCCAAGCAATGCTAGTCGCCGTTGTCGCTAGTAAGATTCCACCGACCAAAAGTTCACCCAAGGCATCAATCTGAAAGGTCTCAACGAGGATATGGAAGAGAGGATTGATAGGACGAGTCAGATACTTGTCAAACTCCCCTTTTCGAACTAGTCGTTGACCTAAAGCCCAGAGATTGTCAAAAAAGAGATGATCTAATCCCTTTGGAATTAAGGAAAATCCATAGATAAAGGCAATTTCTTGAAAGGTCCAACCTTCTAGCGAAGGGATGTGTTGAAAGAGCACATTGAGAAACAAGAGGTTCAGACCTTGAGTCAGAAAGACTCCCAAGACACCAACCACAAAATCCACCTTGTATTCCATGATTTGCTTGATGTATTGTCTGATAAAAATCAGATGCATGCGTTGATATTTTTTCATCCTAACCTCCCTGAATGGTGATAAATGACTGGACTCGTTTCCAAATCAACTGAGACAAGCCCACCATCACTATAAGCCAGAAAAACTGAAGCAAAAGTGCTTGAAGAATCTGACTGGCATCGTATTTCCCAACAATAATCATGACCGGAGTGTAAATCAAGGATGAAAAAGGCAAGAAGGATAGAATATCTGAAACGATTTTCGGAAAGAAAGCCAAGGGAATTAAACTTCCAGACATAAAGGCCACTATTGAAGTCTTGAGTAGGTTGGAACCCCATAGATTTTTAAACACAAAAGCTGAAAAACCAAAGCAGATATTAAAGAAAAAGTTAATCAGATAAGCCAGAGTTAAGCTAAAGAGATAAAGGACAGTTAATCCCAGCACTTCTACAATACCTTGCCCAGATAAGATTTTCATCAAGACAATCACACTTAGAAATGGCAGGCCAACAGAGATAAAAATCAACCACTTGGAACCAAGTTCTGTGAAAAGATAAGAGGCCGCAAAATGCACTGGTCTCAGCAAGCGCATGATAATGGAGCCATCCTTGACCTCATCACCTATCATAAAGGAGCTATCAGACCTGGTCAACAGATTGGTCACAAAACTCATGATGATGTAGAGGGTGATATCTGCCATACTAAAGCCCTGAATCAAAGACTCCTGCGAGGAGTCAAAGACTGCCTTCCAGAGATAAAAGGCCACAAAAGCCCCCATGACATCACCAATCCGATAGAGAATAAAATTGACTCGATAGGTAATCAACTCCTGAACCCCTGCATTGATAAAGGGTTTATAACGTCTCCACAATTTGACCATCTTAGAGCTCCTTTCGATAGAAGCGACGGATAATATCCTCAATATCCGTATCTACCATCTTCAAATCACGGACTTCAAAATCAGACAGGGTTTGTTTGATAATATCAGCTGATTGGTAGCGGGAACTATCGAATTCAATATTGAGAGTATTTCCTTGTCTATCAATGGATATATCAGGCAAGCCCTCATAATGAGAGATGGGATGACTTTGACCTGGCGTCAGTTCAAAGGAAAGAGTCTTCATCTTGCCAAAGGTCTCCTTGAGCTGGCTAACCGTTCCATCAAAAATCTCTTGCCCCTTGTCAATCATAAAAATCCGATCACAGAGTTGCTCAATATCACTCAAATCATGAGTAGTCAAGAGAATAGTTGTCTCTTCCTCTTGATTGATCTGAGTGATAGCACGTCGAATGTTATCCTTGACCGATACATCCAAACCAATGGTCGGCTCATCTAAAAAGAGAACTTTGGGATTGTGAAGCAAGGAAGCCGCAATGTCCGCCCGCATCCGTTGTCCCAGTGAAAGAGTCCGCACAGGATCCTTGATAAATTCCTTCAAATCCAAAACTTCATTCAAAAAGTCCATGCGCTTATGGAAAAGCGAGTCCGGTACATCATAGATCTCTTTCAAAACCGTGTAGGTCTCTTGCAGTGCCAAATCCCACCATAGCTGGGTGCGTTGTCCGAAAACGACTCCAATATCCTTGACATAATCTTGGCGATTGTCCTGGGGAATCTTGCCGTTAATCCGACAAAAACCAGATGTCGGTTTTAAAATCCCTGTCAGCATTTTGATGGTGGTTGACTTCCCAGCACCATTTGCCCCTATAAATCCTAAAATCTGCCCCTTAGGCACCTCAAAGGTCAAATCTTTGACCGCTTCAAAGGTCTGCTTTTCAGGATGAATAAAGGATCGCAAAGCTCCCTTCAATCCTGGCTCCTTTACTGTCTTCACAAAATTTTTCTGAAGATGTTGCACTTCTATCATTGCCATATCTATCTCCTTATCGTAAGAAACAACATTGTATTTTTGACTACAAATATTCTAAATCCTTACTTTCTACACCTTTTCAATATTATTACAGAAGGATTTATACCAACCTATTATAATCCAATAAAAAAAGGAATGCAAGCGTTTGCTTATTGATTTTGAAATTAGAGATTTCTCTCTTAAAATAATGCTTTTGAGTCAGAAATTCTGGTTTAATAGTTTCCTTAAAACACCAAAAAACCTGCCATTAGGGGCAGGTTTTTTTGTTCAGAAAAAGAATTTTTTTAATCGAAAAAATTAACGATTCTACTATTAATCCTTCAGCATTTAATTATTGTCATCAGTCTAAAATTTAAATGATCTCTAAACCATCAATGACTCTTTAAAAAATCTTCAATCTGAGAAACTATTTCATGACTTTGATAATGATAAAGTTCGTGAGGCGCGTCTATATAGACGACTTGAACATTAGACTGGTCACTAGAAAATTTCTCTGCATAATGCTGCCATTCTGATTTGCTAAAGGTCGTGCCTTCACCGTTAGAAACCAGTAATAATGTGGGAATTTTCAGATTAATGCTAGATGGAACTTTCTTGGCATTTTCCTTTGCCAAACGGGATTCATGAAGCATAGCTTGTGACATCAACTGCTTATATGCTAGTAATTTATATTGTTGTCGTTCAGTTTCAGTCAGAGTTGGATTTTTTATATAAAAGGACTCAGGGAAATAGCGTAATAAGCCAATCTTACTGCTCCAATAAGCCACAGTAAGCAAGGCCTGATTATCCTTTAATTCCTCATAACTTGCTGGTAATGCCCAATCCAGACCAACCAAGGCTTTCACTTCATCAGGATACTTTTCCTGCCAAGCCAGACTTTCAAGACTAGCCATTGAATGAGACAGAATGATAAAAGGACCTGTTACATTTGCTTGTGATAGAGCTTGATGTGTCTCAGACAAAACTTCCATCACATCTCTGGATTGATTACTATCCTCGCTATAACCATAGCCAGCTCTCTCGACTACGACAATTTTATATTTTTTTGATAGGGAATCTGTTAGATTCTTAAAGTCTAATATAGGTGAAGCAATTCCAGCACCTGATAGAACTACTATTGTCTCTGGACCATCCCCTTCAACGTAAACATTGATTTTGTGCCCATTAACGAGAACAGTTTTACCCATAGGAGTTAGAGAGGCTTGTTCCTTTTCTAAGCTGATACGATGAAAGATAAATGTCCCTACTAAAAACAAGATAAGGAAACTAAGAAGGACAAGGGCTGATTTTTTCAGTGTTTTCATAGCATTATTGTACAAAAATTAGGCTCTTTTATCAACTTAAGTTAAAGAATTTTCCTGTATAATCTGTATATATCCAGAAACAAAAACCCCACCTTCACAGGCGGGTTTCATTTTGTATAGTTCAGCTAGATTAAGCTTTACCTTCTGAACCGAATACGTCGATACGTTCTTCAACTGATGCTTGGATAGCTTTTACACCGTCAGCCAAGAATTTACGTGGGTCGAAGAGTTTCTTCTTGTCGTATTCTGCTTCGTTTGCTTCGTAGTCACGAGCAAATTTACGAGTTGCGTTAGCGAATGCGATCTGGCATTCAGTGTTAACGTTAACTTTAGCAACACCAAGTTTGATAGCTGCTTGGATTTGGTCATCAGGAATACCTGATCCACCGTGCAATACGATTGGGAAGCCTGGAAGAGCTTCTGTCAATTTTTGCAAGTGGTCAAGGTCAAGACCTTCCCAGTTTGCAGGGTAAGGACCGTGGATGTTACCAATACCAGCTGCCAAGAAGTCAATACCAGTTGCAACCATTGCTTTAGCGTCTTCTATTGGAGCCAATTCACCTTTACCGATGATTCCGTCTTCTTCACCACCGATAGTACCAACTTCAGCTTCTACTGAGATACCTTTAGCGTGTGCTTTTTCAACTACGTCTTTAGCCAATTTAAGGTTTTCTTCAACTGGAAGGTGTGAACCGTCAAACATGATTGAAGTGTAACCAACTTCGATACACTCAAGTGCATCTTCGTAGTGACCGTGGTCAAGGTGGATAGCTACTGGTACAGTGATACCCATTGATTCTACAAGGTTAGCGATCAAGTTGCGAGCAACTTTGTAACCACCCATGTATTTAGCAGCACCCATTGAAGTTTGGATCAAAACTGGAGCTTTTTTAGCTTCTGCTGCGCGCAAGATAGCTTGAGTCCACTCAAGGTTGTTTGTGTTAAATCCACCAACTGCATAACCGTTGTCACGAGCTGCTTGGACAAATTTTTCTGCTGAAACGATTGCCATTTTATCAGGCCTCCTGTATATTTTTATGGGATATCCCATTTACATTGTTCATTTTATCACTTTTTGACAAAAAAATCTAGTTTTTCCTGTAGTTTGAATTGAATTTCTTCTATCTTAAAATATGTAACTCTCCTCAAAGTCCTAATTTTATAGGTCTTTAGGTAGGTTCATATAAAAGGCTAAGTGGTCTTCATAGCGTTCAAATCGATAGTCAATTTCTTCGTTTTCCAATAAACTTTTAACTACGAATAGTCCCAAGCCAGCTCCCTTACTTTGTCGACTAGAAACCGTAAAGGATTGTTCAAACTTATCTTGTTCCTCAGGTGTACAGGCGTTCTCAATGAAAACCCAGCCATCTTCTGTCCCAATTTTTAAATAACCACCTTGAACAGAGTGTTTCACAGCATTACTGATAAGATTGGAAAGAATCAGCTTTAGTACCGAAGGATTTAGATAAGTTTGTTGGTCAGTCAGTTGATTCACAACTGAGATTTCCCTCTCTTTGGCTAATAAATCATAATCCTTTAAGAGAAAATCTGTCATTTCAAGAAGGTTGATTTGTTCTTTCTTATCTCGCAATTCTTGCACTGAAGAAAGGGATAAGATTTGCTGAACGTGGTGAGTCAAATCATCCACAATTCCCAAAGAAACTCCCAGATAATGGTCACGATCTTTATAGCGTCCAATATTGGCTTTCATATTCTCCAGAAGAATCTTTAGACTAGCTAGAGGTGTTTTCAGTTCATGGGAAGCACCTCGCAAAAACTCAACCTTCATCTTTTCCAGCTGGAGAATGGCCTCGTTCTTTTCATGCAAGTCTGCAATCACAGTCAAGAGATGCTGATAAAGGCTGTTTATTTGTTCTTTAAGATCGCCAATTTCATCCTGTGAATCCACGCGCAACCTCACTTCTGCATCCAAATCCATCATCCGTCGAGTCACTCGTTTGATTTCCAAAATAGGAGCAACAATGGTTCTAGCATAGATAAAGGCGATGAGGAGCGAAACGATGAAAGACGCTAATAAAGTATAAGGCAGAAATTGAAGACTGATATCTTCTGCTTCTTTCTGCAAATCCATAGAAGCTAAAAACTGCAAGGTCATGGTCTGACCATCCTTAGTTTGAACTTCTCTTTCCTCAATAACCAAGGAGGCCGTTTGTCGTTGTTTATCAACGGGAAGATTATCATTGACTTCCAACTTATCCTGAGTCATCTCTCCCTTAACAGCTCCCTTAATATCACTGCTTTTAGAATAAAGTTCAAGGACTTCCTGAATAGCTTGACCATCTTTGCCTTGGAGAGACTGGGCAATTTCTGTAGCCTTTTGCCCGATGCTTTCCTGACGGTGACTGAGATAGGTCGGAGGAAAGAGGAAATAGATGGCCAAATGCAAACAAATGACCAAGGTAGAAAATACCGAGAAGGTATAGATAAAAATTTTTTTAAATAAACCTGAACGTCTCATTTTCTCTCCAATTTATAACCAACATTGCGCACGGTAAGAATACAGTCTAAATCCAATTTTTTCCGTAGTTCCTTGATATAGACATCGATCACTCTGTCAAAAGGAACCTCATCTGTCATCTTCCATACAGCATCGATAATCTGCGACCGTGTTAAGGCTCGACCTTCATTTTTAACCAGATAGTCTAAAATTTCCAGTTCTTTTGCATTCACTGCAACTTCTTGACCAGCTACTTTAGCGCTATAGCTGTCAAAGTCTACCTCGGTGTCCCTATAGGTAAAAATACGACCGGTATCATAATAACGTTTAAAGATGGCATCCACTCGTACTTTTAACAAAGATAGAGAAAAAGGCTTTTCCAAATAACCATCTGCTAATGCAGCAAAGGCACTCATCTTATATTCTTCGTCCTGGAAGGCTGTCAACATCAAGACCGGAACTTGACTGCTTTTACGGATTTCTGACAAAACCTCTAAACCATTGAGTTTAGGCATTTGAATATCTAAGAGAACCAAGGCAACTTGGTGATTGGAAAATTGTTCTAAGGCCTCAAGGCCATCTGCTGCCTGAATGGTTTCATAGCCACAATCCGTCAAATAGTCACTAATTCCCTCGCGAATCATGTCTTCATCTTCTACAATTAGAATTTTCATATAAATCCTTTTCTATCAAAAATGCTACCTATATTATATCTCATTTTAGTGAGAATAGGTAGCAGGTTTTTTATTCACTATCCAACAAGAGTTCTTTTGGTTGTTTAAAGAGGAGATTGCTTGAAGCAAGTGCCATAACTAATACTACAAGAACTAAACCAAGTACAAAGATGATAGCAAAGTCAGAAGGTTGAATGGAAATATCCAGACTTGAAAGTGTCTTACTAAAGCCATCAACTTCTGCACCACCACCAAGATTAGAGGCTTGGGCTGCCTTACTTGCCTGTTTAGCCACATCTGATGTGACATTTGCAAGCACTGTATTTCCAATAGTACGAGCAGTATAGTTGGCTAGGAAATAAGCTGAAATTAGTGCTGGAATTGCAATCATAACTGCTTCTGTGATAAATTGTCCTAGAATACTTGCTTGTTTTAGACCAATTGAAAGGAGAATCCCAACCTCTTTACGACGGGCGTTAATCCATAGTGTCAGTAGGAGAGCAAGTAGAAGAACAGAGAAGCTCAAGCTACCCCAGAAGAGAAGATTAGCCATCTTGTACATGCCTGAGATAGATTGTTCAAGGGCAGGATAGTTAGATGAACTCTTAATCAAGCTATACATCTTCCAGTTGATGCCGTTGATCGACCCTAATTCTTGCATGACAGTATCTAGATTCTTATCTCCAGCTACAAAGAAGGTAGCATCTCCATAAATAGCTGTATCTTCTGTATAACCATAGAGTTGGGCTGCTGTGTGAATATCTGTGATAGCTGTATTCTCATAAAGTTCTTGTGAGTAGGTTACAGCAGATTTGTTATGTCCATCAAAAAGTCCCTTGATCGTTACTTCTACCGTTTCCTTGACTCCTTTTTCATTATCTGCATCGTAGATATTAGAGTTCAGTTTGACCTTATCTCCTACCTTCCAGCCATGTTTAGCCGCCAAATCTTTGTGCAGGAGAATCTGGTATTTGTCATCGTTTGTTAAATGTTCTCCTTCGACCAGTTTGTAAGAGCCTGACACAAACTTGTCTTCTTTAGAAGAGTCATTTACACCTGTTATCATCAAGCTACTTCCAAAACGTTGAGCTCGATCTGCAGTTAGATTTTTCTTGGTTTCAGGCGTTTCAATCAGTTCATAGCCTGTCAAATCACCGATAGCATTAATTCGTTTGATGTAGGATTCAATGGCCTTATTCTCGGTAATTTTTTTGATATCTTCACCCTTGATATTCCCCGCACCACGTGGAGTACCTTGATTGACCCTGCGGTTGATTTGCATGGAGAAACTATTGGTGATATTTTTAAAGGTTTCTTGAGAAGCCTTGGCTGTTGCTCCCTTGATAGACAAGCCGACCAAACTCAAACTAGCCATCAAGAGAATGATAAGAAAGATCACAATAGACTTAAAAAATTTTCTTGTGACATAGGCAAATGCGTTGTGTAACATAAGATTCCTTTCTAGATTTACTTCAGTTTTTAATATGTTTAAAAGTTTTAGTTACTGTTTGTTCTTATTTCAGTCAGTTTCTTATTCTTCAATTCCAGTGTAATATCTGATGCTTGTGCTACTTCCTTACTGTGGGTCACAACGATCACACACTTGCCTGTTTTCTCAGCAAGAGATTTGAGCAAATCGATAATATCTCCAGCAGTCTTAGGATCTAGGTTTCCTGTTGGTTCATCTGCTAAAATCACTGGTGCTTCCGATACAAGGCTACGAGCAATGGCAACCCGTTGTTGCTGTCCACCTGATAATTGGAGAACATTCCGCTTGATTTGACTTTCATCTAAACCAAGTTCAAGAAGGGTATCCTTGCTAGCTTTTTTATTAACCAAGCGGATATTTTCCAATGGAGAAAGATAATCAATCAGGTTATAGTTTTGGAAAACTAGCGAGATATGGTGCATGCGATGATAAGAATAACCTTGTTCACGAATATCCTTACCTTCGAATAGGATAGCACCTTCGACTGGGCTATCTAGTCCTGCTAATAGAGATAAGAGTGTTGACTTCCCAGCTCCTGATTCTCCGATAATACTATAAAACTTGCCAGGTTCAAAATCGTAATTGATTTTATATAATACTGCTTCTGCAGTGTTCTTGTAACGATAAGTAAGATCTTGTAATTGTAGTAAAGTCATAATTTCTCCTTTATTAACTGATGGATGATAAAATTTCTTTCGGTGATTTTCTAAATAAAAATAGGAAACAAAGTGCAACTGACAAGCAGCTGATGATAAGTAGGAAAATATAAGATTCTCCAAATGATAGAAGACTTGTTGAAAGATTCGTTGCTTTTGACAGAGTATCTTGTAGTGCAGCTTGGTCGCCACTTGCTAGTACAGTCTTCAAGAGATAGGAAGTAATGGCATTCCCAGCCACAAATGCAGGCAGAATAGATGCCAATGAAACTAGGATGACTTCCAGGCAGAATTGGCTAAAGATTGCTCCTTTTCCCTTACCTAGTGCCAATAAAATACCAACCTCGTAGACTCGCTCTCGTAACCAAAGTGACAAGACCAAGATCAGCGCTCCTACACCAGCAATCATAATGCCATAGAGGAAAATTTGTAGGAAGGTTTGGAAGGTCGAAACTGAATCCTTGATTTGTTCAAAAGCCTTATTTTCCTTTTCAACTTGATAACCTTTGGTTTCCAGAGATAACTTTTCAACCTCTTGAATGATACTATCCATATCTTTTGGATTTTCTAGATAGAAACGAGCGGCAGTTACTTGAGCTTCCTTATTCCCAAGAAGAGTTTGGCTACTTTCGTAGTCTGTATAGACCGTGTTTTCACTAAAATCTGACGAAAGACCAGTGAATTTCTCTTGTTTCTTACCTGAGAAAATACCTACGATTTCATAGTCTAGCTTTTGTCCACTATTTCCTTCAACTTGTCCAGGATTTAAACTAATCTTATCTCCTAGCTTTAGATTGTTTTTCTTAGCTAAATCTTCGTGGATTAAGATTTTTTTACTATCCCCTTTTTCGATATGTCTTCCTTCTTTAAGGGTAAAGGCGGAACTTGTAAAAGAAACATCCTTGGAAGAATCTTCTAATGCAATCAAACTGATAAGATTTTTTTCAGCCTCTGTCAAATCATCCCTTTGGATACTTTGTTCTCCAGTTACCACTTCTTTGTCAGTTAACTTAGCTATTGTTTCTAGCTCAGGTGAGATTTTCTCAAGACCCTTTATCTTTTTAAGGTCATCTAGTTGAGACAGTTGAAAGGTCTGATCTGCTTCTATTCTTTTAATCGAAAAAGACGTATTCAGTGAGCGATAGAGATTATTTTCTACTGTTTTGTTGGACTTCATGAGCGTCAAACAAGCCGATATTCCAGCCAATAAGACAAATAGAATCAGGAATAATATGAGACTTCTCAGTCGTTTTCTGCTGACGTAAGCCCAAGCTCTTTGAGTGGGATTCATATAGCACCTCCATATTTGTAAAACCATTATAATATTCAAATATGAAATGTTTATGAAATACCAAAAAAAGAGCAAAAATATTTTTGCTCTTTTTGATGAAAAATAAAAAGCTAGCCAAAGCTAGCTCACTATTATGCGGAGAGAGGGACTTGAACCCTCACGACCTAAAGCGGTCACAGGATCCTTAGTCCTGCGCGTCTGCCAATTCCGCCATCCCCGCGTCGATTACTTTACTAGTATATCAACTTTGAAAAAAATTGTCAACACTTTTTT
Source organism: Streptococcus sp. oral taxon 431 (assembly GCF_023110115.1). Classification (GTDB taxonomy): domain Bacteria; phylum Bacillota; class Bacilli; order Lactobacillales; family Streptococcaceae; genus Streptococcus. The sequence continues at coordinate 45,016 of NZ_JALDVP010000002.1, forward strand.
CAGATTTTTTCATCTTGAAATGTATTATTCTGTAATTTCAAGCAAATTTTCATCAACCAATTTCGCACCAAGTGTATTCTTGAAATGTCCAAGTGCAAAGGCATGATTTTCAGGCCAAATGGAAGCTACTGCTGGTTTGACAACTTCTATCTGATAACCAAGATTATAAGCATCAATGGCCGTATGCAAGACACAGATATCTGTAAGAACTCCTGTCAAAATGACTGTATCTACTCTACGCTCTCTGAGACGGATATCCAAATCTGTTCCAGAAAAGGCCGAATAGTGACGTTTGTCCATCCAGAAAACACGACTATCTCCAGCATGCTCCTGATAAAAGTCTGCTAACTTGCCATACAGATTGCGTCCACTAGTCCCAATAATATTATGAGGCGGGAACAGCTTACTTTCAGGATGAAAAACATCATTTTCTTCATGGGCATCGATGGTAAAAAAGATATAATCTCCACGTTCAAAAGCCTTTTGGGTCACCCCATATATATCATCAGATATTGCTTGAGCTGGAGCGCCTGCAGTCAGTTTCCCATGATCCGCTACAAAATCTTCTGTATAGTCAATAGAAATTAAAGCCTTAGCCATTAATAGTCCCTCTTTTTCACTTCTTCAAAAATATCTGGAATTAGAACTTTGAGATAAGTTCCTTTCATACCAAGAGAACGACTCTCAATAATCCCTGCCGATTCGAGTTTACGAAGAGCATTAACAATTACAGAACGAGTGATACCGATACGGTCAGCAATGACTGAAGCTGTTAATTGACCTTCATTACCATTTAATTCAGCTAGAATAGCCGATACTGCTCTAAGTTCAGAGTAAGAAAGTGTATTGACCGCCATAGTTACAGCCGTACGACGACGAATATTTTTCTCATCTTCCTCACGTTGGAAGTTCAAGAGTTGAATTCCTACTACTGTACTGGCAATCTCAACCAGAATCAAATCATCTTCTTCAAACTTCTTATCATTGCGCCAAATAATCAATGAACCCAAGCGAATACCAGAGACATGGATTGGAGCAATCGTTGTCAAACCATCTGGGAAATCAGAACGACTCTCAGTTGGGAAAATTGTCAAATCATGCTCTACTGGAAGATTGGCCTCCGTATCGTAGATCATGTTCGCACCTTGCACATAATCTTCTGGGAAAGTCTTTGATTGGAAGAATTGCTCTACTCGGTCATTATTAGTTTTGTAGCGCATAAAGTAGCCCAACAAACGACCCTTGCTATTCACAATACAAGCGTTACAGTCAATAATATCTGCTAATTGACGTGTAATGGCATTATAAGGAAGCTCATCTTGTAATTGCTCCTCCGAACGTTTTAACATTGATGTGATTTTTCTTGTTTTTTCTAATAAATGTGCCATTTTTTACCTCGCATATAATCGCTTTCATTATATCATAAAATTCTGACTTTTTCAACAATTATCTGAAAATTGTTTATTGAATTGCAATTCAAGTGTATTCGAAAATTTTTCCTATTTTTTTATTATTTTCTTATTGACAGCTTCCTGACTTTTTGATAGAATAATATTACAAGATAACAAATTTATAAATACAAACTTCTCGTATTACTTTTCATATGACTCTCGGTCTCCTTATATATAAAAGCGATCCACCTCAGTGAACCGCTTTTTTTGTTATTTATCTCCTTTGTTACGAATAACAAAGCCTGTTTTCTTCTCGCTTGAAGTATTGCGTGGTTTTTTAGTATCCTTGCGGTAACGCTTCTCTTTATCAAAGCGATCCTTTGAACGTCCACCTTTACGATAGTCATCACGACGTCCATTGCCACGGCGATCACGGTCTCGACGGTCATCCCCACGACGGCCTCCTCGACCACCCTTGCCTTTGCCACCGAAGCCACCACCAGATGGTTTAAATGGTAACGGTTTTTCACGTGCAATCTCAACCTCAGGAAGACTGTCTGGGTCTTGAACAGTTAAGCTAAGGATATACATGGCCAATTCTTCAGGACTGAATTCTGAGGCTAATTGACGAGCATCCTTGCCAAACTTCTCAAAGTTGCTACGAATCTCCTCATTTGCAAAATCACGTTCAATTTTCTTCAGTGCAACCTGCTTCTTCGCTTGGAAGGCTTCTTCTGCACTTGCAGGCTTGAGACCTTTCATGCGTTTCTTAGTCAAGTTCTCAATGATTTGGAGATAACCCATTTCATTAGGTGAAACGAAGGTAATAGACTGACCTGACTTACCTGCACGTCCTGTACGACCAATACGGTGAACATAACTCTCAGGGTCTTGTGGGATATCGTAGTTGTAGACATGAGTCACACCTGAAATATCCAAACCACGAGCAGCTACGTCTGTTGCAACGAGGACATCAAGATTGCCATTTTTAAAATCACGAAGGACACGAAGACGTTTGTTTTGGTCCAAATCTCCATGGATACCTTCTGCACGGAAACCACGGATTTTAAGTCCACGAGTTAACTCGTCTACACGACGTTTGGTACGACCGAAGACAATAGACAACTCAGGTTGATCAACATCCATGAGACGAGTCATGGTGTCGAATTTTTCTTGTTCCTTAACGCGGATATAGTACTGGTCTACTAGTTCTGTTGTTAATTCTTTTGCAGCAATCTTTACATGCTCAGGTTCTTTCATGAACTGAACACCAATACGTTTGATAGCATCTGGCATAGTCGCTGAAAAGAGCAAGGTTTGACGATTTTCTGGTACACGAGAGATGATATCTTCAATATCTTCAAGGAATCCCATGTTCAGCATTTCATCTGCTTCATCTAAAATCAAGGTTTCAATATCATGCAATTTCAAGGCCTTGCGTTTAATCAAGTCAAGTAAACGTCCCGGTGTTCCTACAACGATGTGAGCACCTGATTTAAGAGCCTTGATTTGTTTTTCAATGCTTGAACCACCATAGACTGAACGAACTTTTACACCTTTACTACGACCAAATCGGAAAAGCTCTTCTTGACTTTGAACAGCCAGTTCACGAGTTGGGGCAATCACCAAAGCTTGGATAGTTGCTTCTTCTGTACGAATTTTTTCAAGGGTTGGCAAGCCAAAGGCTGCTGTTTTCCCTGTACCAGTCTGTGCTTGACCGATAACATCTTTTCCTTCAAGAGCCAAAGGAATGGTTTGCTCTTGGATAGGACTTGCTTCTACAAATCCTGCTTTTTCAATTTCTGCTAACAAATCAGCAGAAAGATTAAATTCATTAAATTTCACGTTATTCTTCTTTCTAAAGATGGTGCGAAGCCATCCTATAGCGCTTAGTTTATACTTTTCTTTTCATGACGGTTTTTCATATCTTTATATGAAAATATGAAAGATCGTGTTGCCTCTTTTCCACTAAAGAAAAGTACTGCTTTCTTTGCAACTTATCTAGTATAACACAAGAGAGGGCCAAAAGATAGTCTAACCACTTGATTAAATCATGTAAACGATTTTTCTATTTTTTGAACTTGATTCTCAAAAGCTTTCGTGAGACTAAATTAGTCCAATATTTTTTTCCGTAGCAGAATTGTGAAAAAAATTTTTTCTTATGCTAGAATGAAATCAAACAGGAGGATTTAAAAATGTTAACATACGATTTAATTGTCATTGGATTTGGTAAGGCTGGTAAAACTCTTGCTGCCAAACTAGCTTCAGCTGGTAAAAAAGTTGCCCTTATCGAACGCAACAAGGCTATGTACGGTGGAACTTGTATCAACATCGGTTGTATTCCAACTAAAACCTTGTTAGTTGCCGCAGAGAAGGACTTGTCATTTGACGAGGTTATGGCAACAAAAAATACAATTACGAGCCGCCTCAATGGTAAAAACTATGCTACTATCGCTGGTACTGGAGTCGATATCATTGATGCCGAAGCCCACTTTGTTTCAAATAAGGTCATCGAAATTCAAGCTGGTGATGAAAAACAAGAACTAACTGCTGAAACAATCGTCATCAACACTGGTGCTGTTTCAAACGTTTTGCCTATTCCTGGACTATCTACTAGCAAGAATGTCTTTGATTCAACTGGTATCCAAAACTTGGAACAATTACCAGAAAAACTCGGAATTCTTGGTGGTGGAAATATCGGTCTTGAGTTTGCTGGTCTCTACAATAAACTTGGAAGCAAGGTAACAGTCCTAGATGCTCTAGATACTTTCCTACCTCGCGCAGAACCTTCTATTGCTGCTCTTGCTAAACAATACATGGAAGAAGACGGCATTGAACTCCTTCAAAATATCCATACTACTGAAATCAAAAACGATGGTGACCAAGTTCTTGTCGTGACAGAGAATGAAACCTACCGTTTCGATGCCCTTCTCTACGCAACTGGACGTAAACCAAATGTAGAACCACTTCAACTTGAAAATACGGATATTGAACTAACTGAACGTGGTGCGATCAAGGTGGACAAACATTGTCAAACATACGTTCCTGGTGTCTTTGCAGTTGGAGATGTCAACGGTGGACTTCAATTCACTTACATTTCACTTGATGACTTCCGTGTTGTATACAGCTACCTTGCTGGTGATGGTAGCTACACACTTGAAGACCGTCTCAATGTTCCAAACACCATGTTCATCACACCTGCCCTTTCACAAGTTGGTTTGACTGAAAGTCAAGCAGCTGATTTGAAACTTCCATACGCTGTTAAAGAAATCCCTGTTGCTGCTATGCCTCGTGGTCATGTAAATGGTGACCTTCGTGGAGCCTTCAAAGCAGTTGTCAATACTGAAACCAAAGAGATTCTCGGAGCAACTATCTTTTCAGAAGGATCACAAGAAATCATCAATATCATTACTGTTGCTATGGACAACAAAATCCCATACACTTACTTCACAAAACAAATCTTCACTCACCCAACCTTGGCTGAAAACTTGAATGACTTGTTTGCGATTTAATTATAGAAAGCAGTCCGATAGCGGGCTGTTTTTCTTTTTCTAAAATCTCAAATCTGTCTTTTCCAGCATTTATGATATAATAGAAACATGAAATTAAAAACTACTTTGGGCCTTCTTGCTGGGCGTTCTTCTCATTTTATTTTGAGTCGTCTTGGACGTGGAAGTACGCTGCCTGGAAAACTTGCCCTTCAATTTGATAAAGATATTCTACAAAATTTAGCGAAGAACTACGAGATTGTTGTGATAACTGGTACCAATGGAAAAACCTTGACAACCGCTCTCACTGTCGGTATCCTAAAGGAAATTTATGGTCAAGTGTTAACCAATCCAAGTGGTGCCAACATGATCACAGGGATTACGACTACTTTCTTGACTGCAAAATCTTCAAAAACTGGAAAAAATATAGCAGTACTTGAAATCGACGAAGCTAGTCTCTCACATATCTGTGACTATATCCAGCCTAGTCTTTTCGTTATCACTAATATCTTCCGCGATCAAATGGACCGCTACGGTGAAATTTATACGACCTACAACATGATTTTGGACGCTATTCGAAAAGTTCCTACTGCTACTGTTCTGCTAAACGGTGATAGTCCGCTTTTCTACAAGCCTGCAATTCCAAATCCCGTTCAGTATTTTGGTTTTGATCTAGAAAAAGGTCCAGCGCAACTTGCTCACTACAATACTGAAGGTATACTCTGCCCTGAATGTCAAAGTATTCTGAAATATGAGCTCAACACTTATGCTAACTTGGGAGCTTATATCTGTGAAAATTGTGGATGTAAACGTCCTGACTTGGACTACCGTTTGACAGAATTGGTTGAGTTGACTAACAATCGTTCTCGCTTTGTTATCGATGGCCAAGAATACGGTATCCAAATCGGTGGGCTTTATAATATCTACAATGCTCTGGCTGCGGTTGCTATCGCTCGTTACCTAGGCGCTGATTCTCAACTGATTAAACAAGGATTTGACAAGAGTCGTGCTGTCTTTGGACGCCAAGAAACCTTCCATATCGGTGACAAGGAATGCACACTGGTTCTTATTAAAAATCCTGTTGGTGCTACCCAGGCCATCGAAATGATCAAACTAGCTCCTTACCCATTTAGTCTATCTGTTCTCCTCAATGCTAACTATGCTGATGGGATTGATACCAGCTGGATTTGGGATGCTGACTTTGAGCAAATTACGGATATGGACATTCCTGAAATCAATGCGGGTGGAGTTCGTCATTCTGAAATTGCTCGTCGTCTACGTGTTACTGGCTATCCAGCTGACAAGATCACTGAAACAAGTAGCCTGGAACAAGTTCTCAAAACGATCGAAGCCCAAGACTGCAAGCATGCCTATATCCTTGCGACATATACGGCTATGCTAGAATTCCGAGAATTACTAGCAAATCGTCAGATTGTTAGAAAGGAGATGAACTAATGGTTTATACTTCACTTTCCTCAAAAGACGGCAATTATCCTTACCAACTAAATATCGCCCACCTCTATGGGAATCTCATGAACACCTACGGAGATAATGGGAATATCCTCATGCTCAAGTACGTCGCTGAAAAGCTGGGTGCACATGTAACAGTTGATATCGTTTCGCTTCATGATAATTTCGATGAACATCACTACGATATTGCCTTTTTCGGTGGTGGTCAAGACTTTGAACAGAGTATCATTGCTGGTGATCTACCCGATAAAAAAGATAGTATCGACAACTTTATCCAAAATGATGGTGTCGTTCTTGCTATCTGTGGTGGCTTCCAACTATTGGGTCAATACTATATCGAAGCTTCTGGAAGACGCATTGAAGGCTTGGGTGTCATGGGACACTATACACTCAACCAAACCAATAACCGATTCATTGGTGACATTAAAATTCATAACGAAGAATTCGATGAAACCTACTATGGTTTTGAAAACCACCAAGGCCGCACCTTCCTCTCAGATGACCAAAAACCATTGGGCCAGGTTGTCTATGGAAATGGCAACAACGAAGAAAAGGTCGGTGAAGGGGTTCACTATAAAAATGTTTTAGGTTCTTATTTCCACGGGCCTATCTTATCTCGTAATGTCAACCTAGCCTATCGCTTGGTCACTACTGCTCTTAAGAAAAAATATGGTCAGGACATTGTTCTACCAACTTACGAGGATATTCTCAGCCAAGAAGTTGCTGAAGAATACAGCGATGTTAAAAGCAAGGCAGACTTCAATTAATATTTAGATTCCAATATGCTATTAGCTGTTGGAATTTTTTTAGGTTCTTTTCTCCTTCTTCCTTGCATTTTCTCCTAATTTTTGCAAAAATAGAGGGGTAGAAAGAAGGTAGCATATGTCTAAATTACAACAAATCTTAACTTATCTTGAATCAGAAAAGCTAGACGTCGCTGTCGTATCTGACCCCGTCACAATTAATTACCTCACTGGCTTTTACAGTGATCCACACGAACGTCAAATGTTCCTTTTTGTCCTTGCAGATCAGGAACCGCTTCTCTTCGTTCCAGCACTTGAGGTTGAACGTGCGACTAGCACTGTCTCTTTCCCAGTAGTTGGCTATGTGGACTCTGAAAACCCTTGGAAGAAAATCCAAAATGCCTTGCCACAGCTTGATTTCAAACGTGTAGCAGTTGAGTTTGACAATCTCATCTTGACTAAATACCACGGTTTGAAAACTGTCTTTGAAAGTGCTGAGTTTGATAACTTGACTCCATTGATCCAACGCATGCGCTTGATCAAATCAGCTGACGAAGTGCAAAAGATGATGGTTGCAGGTGTTTACGCCGACAAGTCTGTTAAAGTTGGTTTTGACAATATCTCTCTTGATAATACGGAAACTGATATCATTGCGCAAATCGATTTTGCTATGAAACGTGAAGGCTATGAAATGAGCTTCGACACCATGGTTTTGACTGGTGATAATGCTGCGAATCCACATGGTATTCCTGGAGCCAACAAGGTCGAAAACAATGCACTTCTCCTCTTTGACCTCGGTGTGATGGTGAATGGTTATGCATCAGATATGACTCGTACAGTCGCTGTTGGTAAACCTGACCAGTTCAAGAAAGATATTTACAACTTGACTCTAGAAGCTCAACAGGCTGCCCTTGACTTTATCAAACCTGGTGTAACAGCTCATGAGGTTGACCGTGCAGCTCGTGAAGTGATCGAAAAAGCTGGCTATGGTGAGTACTTCAATCACCGTCTCGGTCATGGTATCGGTATGGATGTCCACGAATTCCCATCTATCATGGAAGGAAACGACATGGTTATCGAAGAAGGCATGTGCTTCTCTGTTGAACCTGGTATCTATATCCCTGGTAAAGTCGGTGTTCGTATCGAGGACTGCGGTGTCGTTACGAAGGATGGCTTCGACCTCTTTACAAGTACCAGCAAAGACTTGCTTTATTTTGATTAAAAAGTATATTACAAAAAATAAGATGGAAAAGTTATTCTTTTCCATCTTATTTTTTGATTTGATAATAAATTTTATCAGCGATATAACCTTTTCGTTCAACTGCATTTGGAATTGTCTTCCAAAAAGTCATACCCGCCTTTTCCATCACACGACCAGAGGCGGGATTTAAACTTGCATAGCAAGCATCAACCTCTTCAAATCCAATCTTATCTAGACAGTATGATAAAACAGCCTTCAAGGCTTCTGTCATGAGTCCTCGTCCCCAGTAGTCCATCCCTAAGATATATCCGACTTCACAGCTAGAGTTTTCTTCATCCACACTGACCAGACTAATATCTCCAATGACATATTCTGGATTTTCTTTGAGACTAATGGCCCATTTGTAATAGTTAGGATTGTCGTAGAATGCTACCCAATTGCCAATAGAATTTCTAGTCTGTTCGACATTCAGGTGTGGATTCCAAGTCACATAAGTCAGATTTTCTGAGCGTGAAGCCCAATTATCAAACATGGCTTGAGCATCACCTTCCACAAATCTCCTCAAGATCAATCGTTCAGTTTCTATAGTTTGTGTACCTAGTGGTTTCATAATCGTAACTCGCCTTCTATTTTATGGATGGGCTCAAACTTGCATTGACCTATCTCAGCCTCCTATTTCAAGTTATAAAGTGAAAAATGTCCCCCGGACCTTCCTCGTTCTCCTGTTTCTAGACTCGGGGTAAAAACACTTTACTCATAAACATTGAGAAAACAACAGTTTCCTCTAATTTCATGACGCAGTAGCTGTCTGGCTTGAAATACGCTTTATAAAGCTTTTTCAAGCCTAGTCAGCCTTGCGGGGGTGAGACTACGAAATCGAACTCTTCGAGTTACTGGACCTTCCTCGCTTTTCTATTTTAAGGCTCGGGGTAAAAAGGTCCCCCGGACCTTTTTACTCCCAAAACGTATCAAACACGGTGATTGGTAGGTGGCGTTTGTGTTGGCCTTTGTGCCACCATTTTTCAATGGTTGCTTGGGCTTCTTGGCTGATTTGTTTACCTTCCAGGTAGTCATCAATCTCCGCATAGGTTACACCGAGTGCAACTTCATCTGCCAAGCCTGGTTTCTCTTCTTCTAGATCGGCAATCGGTACTTTTTCATAGAGTGCAGGATCGGCTCCGAGCTCCTTCAATAGTTGTTTTCCTTGACGTTTATTGAGGCGATAGAGAGGAAGAATATCTGCACCGCCATCACCGAACTTGGTAAAGAAACCTGTGACATTTTCTGCAGCATGGTCAGTACCAATAACTGCTCCACTATGAGCTCCTGCAAGTGCATATTGGGCAATCATCCGGCTTCTAGCCTTGATATTCCCTTTATTAAAGTCTGACATTGGACTTCCAGTAGCCTCTACTGCCGCTGCCATTGCATCTACAGAATCCTTGATATTGACCACCAAACTCACATCTGGCTGGATAAAAGCTAGGGCTTTTTGGGCATCATCCTCATCTGCTTGAATTCCATAAGGCAGGCGAACTGCTATAAATTTATAAGAATCATCACCGGTTTCAGCTCGCATTTCTTCCATAGCTATTTGGGCAAGACGACCAGCTAAAGTCGAGTCTTGACCACCAGAAATTCCTAATACAAAACTTTTAAGGAAAGGATGTTTTTTAAGGTATTTTTTCAAAAAGTCAATGGAACGACGGATTTCTTCTCGGGCATCAATGACAGGTTTAACCCCTAATTGCTGGATAATGGTCTCTTGCAAACTCATTCTTCTTCTCCTTCGCCCAAAGCTTCCTTACGCATCTTATCAATCAAGTCCATCTTGTCTTGCCATACATCACGAGCCAAGTCCACAGGATAATGTTGTGGGTTAAGAACACGTTTGTACTCGTCCCAGAGCTTGTCAAATTCCTTGCGAGCATAGGCTTGGATTTCAGGCAGACTTGGTAAGTCATAGACCAGCTTACCGTCATTAAAGATATTCACCAAGAGAGGAACGGCATCAAAATTGCGGACAGTTTTCTTGATGTAAGTATAGGTCGGATGGAACATCTTAATCTCTGTCATACTAGTAACATCTACACCATCGTATGTAATGTAGTCACCTTCAGACTTGCCTTTTTCACGGCTGGTGATACGCCAAACTTGTTTCTTACCTGGTGTTGACACCTTCTCTGCATTGTTTGAAAGTTTGATAGTATTGCGCATCTGACCATTTTCATCTTCAATGGCAACAACCTTATAAACTGCTCCTAGAGCTGGTTGGTCATAGGCTGTAATGAGCTTAGTCCCGACACCCCAGACATCAATCTTAGCTTTTTGCATTTTGAGGTTAAGGATGGTATTTTCATCCAGGTCATTGGATGCATAAATCTTAGCATCCGTAAATCCTGCCTCGTCCAGTTGTTGACGAACTTTTTTAGAAATATAGGCGATATCTCCAGAGTCAATACGAACTCCCTTAAAGTTAATCTTGTCACCTAATTCTCTTGCAACCTGAATGGCAGCAGGAACACCGATACGAAGAGTATCATAAGTATCTACAAGAAAGACACAATCACGGTGAGTTGAGGCATAAGCCTTGAAAGCCTGATAGTCATTCCCATAGACTTGAACCAAGGCATGGGCGTGAGTCCCTAAAACCGGAATTCCAAAGAGCTTACCAGCACGGACATTACTGGTTCCATTAGCACCACCAATGACAGCAGCACGAGTTCCCCAGATAGCCGCATCCATCTCTTGCGCACGACGTGTACCGAACTCCATCAAAGGCTCATCTTCAATGACCGAGCGAATACGAGCAGCCTTGGTCGCAATCAAGGTTTGAAAATTAACAATATTTAAAAGAGCTGTTTCAACCAATTGACACTGCGCCAAAGGGCCTTCCACTTGAACAATCGGTTCATTAGCAAATACTAAGTCCCCTTCTTGAGCAGAACGCACAGTTAATTCCAGCTTGAGATTACGGAGATATCCCAGGAAGGCACCATGATAACCCAGTGATTCTAAATAAGCAATATCACTATCAGAAAAGCGCAGATTTTCTAGGTAGTTCACAATTCGTTCCAAACCTGCAAAAACAGCATAACCGTTTTTAAATGGTTGTTGGCGGAAATAAACTTCAAAAACTGCTTTCTTATTATGAATTCCTTGGTCGAAGTAAACCTGCATCATATTAATCTGATACAAATCTGTGTGCAATGTTAAACTGTCATCTGGGTACATATACTGTCCTTCTTCCTTATTTGTAAAAAGAAGAAAATATTTCTTCTTTTCTCATAAATTAGTACTATTATAACACATTTTACCCAGATGGAGAAAAAGCTAACAAGCTATTCTATGCTCTCGAGCTCATCCATATCTTTTTCATACTTCTTCTGAGCCCATTCACCATAACTTTTCAAACCTAAGTTTCCAATAAAGACCCAAGGAAGATAAAAGATATAAGTAAATACCCATGCATAAATGTACTTAATATGTAGAGGGTTGTGCTGATAAATTTCGATATTAAACTGGTAGTTTTGTAGCATCAAGGTAGCTGTAATCACTAGAGTTAATAATAGGCAACCTAAAATTGTAAAATGAAAACGACTATAGTAGGTCACACCTAGACTTCGAGCACGATTGATAAAGAAAAAATTCCCTATGATGATAATTGCGAGAAGCATGCTAGGATTAAAAAGGCTTGGTGCTAACACTGATATGAAATAAGCTAGAAACAATAATCCGGTAGAGATATGAAAACTCTCTGCACCAGCTTTATGAAGTTGTTGTTCTTCTCTTTCATCAAGTAATTGATAATAAAATAATCTATTTTTCATCTTCTTCCTCCCAAAATAATTGATCTAAAGTTTTGCCTAAGCATCTGCAAATGGATTTGCAAAGTGAAAGCGAAGGATTGTACTTTCCAGCTTCTATCAAGCCGATAGTCTGCCTAGTGACACCCACAGCTTCTGCCAAATCACCTTGTGTCATGTCAAGCTCCACTCGAGCGAGTTTTAATTTTAAATTCTTAACCACTTGTTACCTCCTCCTTAATTTTAAAAGTCGCGCTTCTTTTTTCAACTTTATTATATCATATATTTTACATTATGCAACATATATCTGTCATTTTGTGAGATTTATTTTTAAAAAAACTCTACCACCGAAATGATAGAGAGTTTTCTGTTTACAAATCTTTTTGGTAATAGTATCTTTGTCCAGTGTAAGGATAATCTTTTAAGGTAAAGACTTCCTTGTAGCCCTGCTTTTGATAAAAGGCTGGCGCTTGAAACTGATAGGTATTCACAAAAGCAAAGCGACAATTTCTCATTTTAGCTTCACTCTCTGCTCGCTGCAATAGTTGGGAACCAACTCCTTGTCCTCGCAAGTCCTCCTTCACAAACAAATACTCAATTTCTAACCAATTCCCGAAAGTCTCTGCTACTAAACCAGCCATGATTTCACCATGTTCATCTTCGACATAAATGTTTAGTGGTTCACTTTCAGCAACTTCTCTTTTGGAACGATTATAGGAGCGAATCAAGTCTCCTATAATTTGCGATTTCTGAGACTCTGTATTTTCCAATCTTACCTGCATCCAAACCTCCTCGAAGATACTTATAGCTTGATTATAGTCTTATTACCAAGAGCTGTCAAACTAGAAAACTCATCAACCAGAGTTGATGAGCTTCTGACTTATTTTCTAAATTTCCATTGGCTATAAATACCAAAAGCAACAATCCAGATAGCTGAACCTCTGGCTCCCATTACAGTTGATTCTTGTAAAAAGAGAGTTCCGAATACAAAGATAAAGAAGAGCATAGTCAGAGGATTTAGCAAGCGATATTGGGGCATGAGATAGCCATCTGCCATAAAGTCTTTTGACTTGCGATACTTAAGATGGGCCACCATGATTAAGATGTAGATGGCGATATAAACACCTGATGAAGAAGCCGTAATCAAAGCAAAGGCATCTGATACGCCAGGAAGTACATTGATGAAGGCTGCAAAACCAATCAATACCGCAGAAGCAATGATAGCATTCTGAGGAACGTTGTGGCGTGAAAGTGTATCTGCCTTAATAGCTTTCAAGAAACGATTTGGTGAATCATGGGCAATTTGGTACAAGTGACGACCTGTTGAGTAAAGGGTTGAATTCAAGGCTGACGCAGCGGAAGTCAAAACAACAAAGTTAATCAAGGCTGCTGCCCACTTAAGACCAACAAGTTCAAATACCGTTACAAATGGTGAATCCGTCGCAGAAAGCTCACGCCAAGGAATAATAGACATGATTGCAAGTAAAGCCCCACCGTAGAAGAAGATAATTCGCAAAGGAATTTCCTTAACCGCCTTAGGCAAGACTTTTCGAGGATCTTTGGTTTCAGATGTTGTAACGCCAATAAATTCAATCATCAAGTAAGCAAAGAAAACCATTTGAAAGGCCATGACAAAATTCATTCCTCCATTTGGGAAAAGGGAGAATTGCTCACTAATATTGGCGAGACTTGCTAATCCATAAGGAGTTTCAAAGCCGGTCAAGACCATAAAAATACCCGTCGCAATCATGGCAAGAATAGCAACGATTTTAATCATGGCAAACCAAAATTCCACTTCACCAAATATTTTAACTGCAATCAGATTAACCAATCCTAAAATTGTTAAAAAGACAACCTGAATCAACCAAGATGGCCAAGACGGAAACCAAAACTGAACATAGTGAGCGATTGCAGTAATTTCAGCCATACCAATAAAGACTACTGATAACCAATAAGACCAAACCGAGAAATATCCCCAGCCCTTTCCAAGATAGCGAGTAATAAAATTGATAAAGGTGTGTTGCTCTGGGTCTTGATACAACATTTCACCGATAGCACGCATCATGAGATACATGAAGCCACCTGTAATCATATAGACCAAGACAATCGAAGGTCCTGTTAAACTAATCGAGCGACCTGCTCCGAGAAATAATCCTGTCCCGATTGTACCAGCAATGGCCATAACCTGAACATGGCGATTGGTTAGGCCACGCTCCATTTTACTTTTCTTTTTGTGCTTTTTTTCTGAATTCATCTAGTCTCCTTAAGTTTTTAAAAAATAAGAAAAGGAGTGATAGAAAACGCTTTCCCTAAATCCACTCCTTCTTTTTATCCTATTAAGCGGTTTTTTCAACCTTTAAGATTTTAACATCATAGCTTCCAGCAGGTGTTTCGATTGTAACAACATCACCTTTTTTCTTACCAATCAATGCTTGACCAATTGGGCTTTCATTTGACACTTTTCCTGCAAAAGCATCTGCTCCAGCTGAACCAACGATAATGTATACTTCCTTTTCGTCTTCTCCAACTTCTTGGATTGTTACAGTTTTTCCGATAGCAACTTCATTTTTTGCAACGGCATCGCTGTTAACGATTTCTGCGTAACGAATCTTAGTTTCTAGACTTGAGATTTGTCCCTCAACGAAGGCTTGCTCATCCTTAGCTGCTTCATACTCACTGTTCTCTGACAAATCACCATATGAACGAGCAATCTTGATACGTTCTACAACTTCTGGACGACGTACTAGTTTCAATTCTTCTAATTCTTTTTCGAGTTTTTCCTTTTCTTCCAAGGTCATTGGATATGTTTTTTCTACCATTTTTCTCAACTTTCTTTTGATTGAATTAATAAATATATGCTTTAAAGCAAAATTATGTGGAAAACCACATAATTTTAGTTTGTGCTATTTGATTGAGGTAATTTACTATTGATATGTTCTTGAACGTTACGATCATGTTCTTCTAGTGTTGTTGCATAGTAAACTTTACCATCTTGAACATTGGCTACAAAATAAAGATATTCACTCTTTGTCTGATTGATACTTGATTCGATAGCATCTAAGCTTGGGCTATCAACTGGACCAGGCATTAGACCTACTTTTGTATAGACATTGTATGGTGAATTAATAGATGTATCAATGGCTGCATCATCAGAGAGACTGATGTTTTGACCAAGTTTGCCTTCTGCGTAAAGGATAGCAATATTACTTTGAAGTGGCATACCGAGGTTTAAGCGGTTATAGAAGATTCCTGCAATCAGCTTACGATCTTCTGTTTTTGCACCTTCTTTCTCAACAAGTGATGCAATTGTTAAGAGCTCATTTACGGTCAAGTTCTTTTCTTTGATAGCAGCATAGTGTGAAGAAAGGTTCTTATCCATAGCTGCAAGCATTGAATCAATTAAACTTTCAACAGTTGTACTTTCTTTGATCGTATAAGTCGCAGGGAAAAGATAACCTTCTAAACGGTAACGAACACCACTATCTTTTGCTGGCAAGCTTTCAAGCAAGTTTGGATATTTGGCAACCTCTTGAGCAATAAAGGTCTCATCTTGGGCCTTAGCCAAGAATGCTTCCGCTGTCAAAGGTTCCTTAAAGTCACCTTGAAGTTGGCCAACAGTTTGAGCAATTTGTTCCAAAGTATAGCCTTCAGGAATAGTCAAGTCTGCAAGAGCAACTTCCTGAGGTTCAGGTGTACCACCCTTTTGCAACTCTTTAATGACATCTTCAACACTCATACTCTTTTGCAAGTTGTAATAACCAGACTTCAATCCAGTGTAGTTTTTATACTTGGCATAAAGTGTAAAGACCAAACCGTTCTTAATAACACCAGATTTTTCCAAAACTGAGCCAATTTCTTGAGTATTAGCACCATCTGGAATCTGAACTGACATATATTGTTTAGAACTTGGATCTACTGGTTGTAGAGCTGATTCAGCATAGCGTAGGCCAAAGAATCCACCAGCACCAATTAGAATCAATAATACCAAAACTGTTACTAAAAATCCTTTTAAGCGGGATTTCTTCTTTTTCTTGGCTGGTTTCACAGTCTCTCTCCGACTTCTTCTAGGAAGGTCTGCTTCTTCAGTAGCTTCTTGATTTGTCAATTCTTCATTGTGTGACGCAAGGTTTACTGTTTCTTTTTCTGGAACAGTATCAAATGCACGATAAGAAACTGAAACTCTAGTTGGAATTGAATTATTCTCTTCTTTTTCCGGAATTGATTGAGATGACTCAACTACTTCTTCTCGTACTGCTTCTGGAATTTCTTCTTGTACTTCCTCTGCAGCTTCTTCTGGAACTTCTTCTACAAGAACAGGACGCTCAGGAACAGTTGGGGCATTATCAATCAATTGATCAACAGCTGCAACTGATTTTGCAATCAACTCCTCTTCCGAAATACTTGGTTCCTTTTTTTCTGAAGTTGCTTCAGAAGGTTTTGCTAAAGTTGAAAAAAGATCATCCGTTTGTTCAACTTCATTTGCCTCTTTTTTTAGTCGTTCTAAATCTCGCAAAATTTGCTCTTTAAAACTCAACTTTTCTTCATTTGAATTTTCGCTCAAAGGTATTTACCTCCTTGTTGATAATCCTTAATATTATATCTTAAAAACTAAAGAAAAGCAACCTTAGAAGCCTTTCTACTCACTAATTCTTGTTTTCCCAGACCATATCATACCATTCTTCTCCCGCAAATTGGGACTTAGACTTTCCTTCATTGACAAAACCATGCTTCTCATAGTATTCAATAAGGTAGTCATGACAGGTCAGATTGATCCCCTCTCGTTCATGCTTAAGAGCCACTTCTTTCAATGCGGTCAGGAGTTTTTTTCCTAGTCCTAGAGATTGAGCTTTTTTTGCTATAGAAAGACAAGTCACAGAAATATAACCACCTTCCTTATGACTGTGGTCTTTTATTTCTTCAGTGAAAGACTGGTCTTGTAAATAACGATGAGGGATTACCGGACCTTCGATATAACCAAGTATCTCTCCATCTTTTTCAGCCACTAGAAAGCTCGTTTTTATTTCCTTTAAATGTGCTTCAAAGACAGATTGAGGTATGGCTTCTTCAATAGAAAAATTCTCTAATTCAATCTCTAAAATACGGTCTAAATCACTCAGTCTAGCTTGTCGAATAATCATAGTTCCTCCTGATAAAAGGGATTCTTCCAGCACATGAGAAAATTAACTTCATTTCCGACTCCCAGATCTACTATTCCTTGCTCTATAAATTCATTCATCTCAAAATAAGACAGCAATTCATCTTTACAGACCAGATAAATAGCTGGACTATTTTGTTGAAGAGCAACTTGTTTCATGGCTGCAAGCAACAAGGTTCCAAATCCTTGCCCTTGATAATTCGGATGAACAGATAAAGCATCAATAACAAGATTTTCATTACTAATAGCTTCTACATCTGCCATCTCTGCTATCCATCTATTTACTGAGGACATAGCAAAATCTGTCGCTAAAATATAAGCAATCACCTGATCATCTAAACTAGCTAAGAGAAACGTATCCGCAAAATTACGGATACGTTCTTCTATTATTTCTCTATTAAATGTTTCTTGGAAGTTTTGAGTACTCTCCTGTATCAAGCAAACCTGCTCGATATCAGATTGCTGAACTTCCCTTATTTTAATTGGAAATTCCATGGTGTTCCTTACTGAACATTACTTGTCAAATTTGACAAGAGACGTTCGAATGAGTATTCATATGATTGAATGTCACCTGCTCCCATAAAGACGTATACAGCATTGTCATGGTCTAAGAGCGGAGACACATTTTCAACAGTGATAACTTGATGTTTTTTATCAATTTTAGCTGCTAAATCCTCAACCTTAACATCACCATGGTCAACTTCACGAGCAGATCCATAGATTTGTGCTAGGTAAACTGCGTCAGCCTGATTCAAGGCTTGTGCAAAATCATCCAACAAAGCAATTGTACGAGTAAAAGTATGCGGTTGGAAAATAGCAACGATTTCCTTGCTTGGGTATTTTTGACGTGCAGCATCTAGAGTTGCAATGATTTCAGTTGGGTGATGCGCAAAATCATCGATGATAACAGTATCATTGACAATCTTTTCTGTAAAGCGACGTTTAACACCTCCAAAAGTATTCAAGTGTTCACGTACCAAATCCAAGTCAAAGCCAGCAGTATAAAGCAAACCAATTACTGCTGTTGCATTCATGATGTTGTGGCGACCAAAAGTTGGAATGTGGAATTGACCCAACTCTTGTCCACGGAAGTGAACTGTAAAGGTTGAACCTGTAGTAGAACGAAGTAAATCACTAGCTACAAAGTCATTGTTGTCTGCTTCAAAACCGTAATAATAGATTGGGGCATTTGCCGTAATCTTACGCAACTCAGCATCTTCACCATAGACAAACAAACCTTTGGTGATTTGTTTAGCATAATCATTAAAGGCGTTGAAGACATCCTCTAAGCTTGTGAAATAGTCTGGATGGTCAAAGTCGATATTAGTAATAATAGAGTATTCTGGGTGATATGGCATGAAATGACGTTCGTACTCGTCTGATTCGAAGACAAAATACTTAGCATTTTCAGAACCACGACCTGTACCATCTCCAATTAGATAGCTTGTATCAGTGATGTGTGACAAAACATGAGAAAGCATACCTGTTGTTGAAGTCTTACCGTGTGCTCCAGCAACTCCCATGCTGATAAAGTCACGCATAAAGCTACCAAGAAACTCATGATAACGTTTATAGCTTAGTCCATTCTTATCTGCATAGGCAATTTCAACATTGTTGTCTGGACGAAAGGCGTTCCCAGCGATGATTTCTATATCCCCTTGAAGATTCTTCTCATCAAAAGGCAAAATTTTGATACCTGCTTGCTCCAATCCACGTTGTGTAAAGTAGTATTTCTCTACATCAGATCCTTGGACCTTATGCCCCATTTGGTGCAACATCAAGGCCAAGGCACTCATTCCTGATCCTTTAATTCCGATAAAATGATAGGTTTTTGCCATCTTTTTCCCCTTTACTCTGTCATATTTGTCAAGTTCAACTCTTGAGCAATTTTACGTTCTTTTTCTGATTGATTTTCTTTTTTGTTATAAATTTGGCTTTTCTTTAAAAAATCATAATTATTTTTCTTTGGTCCAAGATGCTCTTCTTTAGTTGTCTGTTGCATCTGAGGAGCCATTTCAGCCAAAATATAATGGTTCTGAGTTAGTTTGTCACTAAATTTTGCTAGTTCCCCAGGATTTTCCTTTTGGAATGGAGCTGTTGGCTGATTTGCCTGTCTTACTACATTATTTGAAGGTTTATGACGTTTTGCAAAACTAACATCTTGCGTCAAATACTTTGCTGAACGTTTACGTTTCAAATCAGCTCTAGCTTCCTCACGAGCAAGTTCAGCGTAAGATTTTTCCTTTTGCTCAGTCAGTTTCTCTGGCGCCTTAGTCGGTGACTTTTTTTCAGTAGTAATTGGCGACCATTCCAAGTAGTTTTTATCTTGGTAGTCCCCTTTAATATTACTAATCAAATCCGACTCATCATATAAATCCATAAATGGCATCTCTGTCAGCATGATCTCATCATCTGACACTATTGGAAATCGTACTTGTTTCATTTTTATTCCCTTTCAATACTCCATTATAACGTAAAGTCTTGATTTTTCAAGTCTTGGCTTCAGAAATTCCTAATATTTCTTGAATTTCAGTAAGTGTGAGACTTCCACGAGACTCTGTTCCATCCAATACTTCTGAGACCAGATTCTTTTTCTCTTCCTGCAACTCTTGAATCTTCTCCTCAATTGTGCCTCTAGTTACCAGACGATAAACCTCAACAGCTTGGTCTTGTCCCATACGGTGGGCCCGGCCAATAGCCTGCGATTCAACAGCTGGATTCCACCATAAATCTACCAGAATAACTGTATCCGCACCAGTAAGGTTGAGACCAACTCCACCAGCTTTTAGAGAAATCAAAAACACATCGCGCTCACCTTGGTTAAAAGCCTTGGTCATTTCTTGACGCTCCTGTGATGGTGTAGAGCCAGTAATCTTAAAGGAAGTTAAGCCAAGCTGAGGCAACTCCTTTTCGATGCGATCAAGCATTCCCCTAAATTGAGAGAAGATGAGTACACGATGATTTCCCTCAGCAATTTGACTTAGCAGATCTCGTAAACTATCAAGCTTCCCACTATCTCCCTTATAATCCTCCATAAATAGAGCTGGAGTATCACAAATCTGGCGAAGACGCATGAGTCCTGTTAAAATTTCAACTCGATTTCGTTGAAATTCTGCATCGGTCACTTGTCCCAAACGCTCTTGCATCTGTTGAAGTTGGGCTAGATAGATGGCCTTTTGCTGATCTTCCAGTTCATTTTTATAAACGACTTCTATCAGATCAGGTAACTCTGTAAGAACATCCTCTTTTTTTCGACGCATGACAAATGGTTTGATAAACTGTGCCACTCTCTCAGCAGGCAATTTCATAAAGTCTTTTTTTGCCGGCAAAAGTCCTGGCAATACAATCTGAAAGATAGACCATAATTCCCCTAGATTATTTTCAATTGGTGTTCCGGAAAGAGCAAAAACTGATGGAACCACAAACTTTCTCAAAATCTTAGCAATTTTGGTTTGGGCATTTTTCATCACCTGGGCTTCATCTAGAAATAGAAAATCAAAAGATAAATTTCGATAGATTTCACTATCCTGACGGAAAGTGGCATAACTGGTCACATAGACCTGATGTTTTTCTGCTAAAATAGTCTCGCGATAAGGTTTCAATCCATGTACGACAGCCACATCCAAATTCGGTGCAAATTTTTTAAATTCATCAGCCCAATTATAGATGAGACCAGATGGAGCAAGAATCAAGACACGGCTATTTTCCTGAAGTTGGCTACTTAAAAAGGCGATGGCTTGTAAGGTTTTTCCAAGTCCCATATCATCAGCTAAAATTCCACCAAATCCATAATGGTCTAACATCTGAAGCCATTGAATCCCTTTTTTCTGATAATCCCTGAGTTGGGCTCGAATATCTAGGGACTTCATCGGAAAATCCTCTGGATGCGTTAAATGATGCGCCAAATGACGAAATTCATCAGTAAAAGTAACTTGATCCTGGTCCTTAAACAGATGAGATAAGGTATAAGCCAAAGACTTGCGAGCCTGGAAAGCAGTACTCTCTATCTCATCAATTCCTAATTCCTCTAAATCTTGTCGAATACGTTTTGTCTGTTCATCAAAATAATAGACCTGATCAGACGAGCTAATATAATAGTCCTGCTTGGCAACGAGAGCTTTCATTGCTCGATTGATTTCTTCTTGGTCTATATCCTGAAAATCAAATTGAATTTCTAAAAGACTTCCCTTAGATGATATCTGAACTTGAGGTTTTTGAATCTGATAAAGATCTTGCATGCTCTCTGAAATCTTTAATTCTCCAAGCGCTGCAAATGCTGGTAAAACTTCCTGAAAGAAAACATGGACTGCTTCAGCTTTCAAACTTTGACGCCACGAACGAAAATCCGCTTCAAACCCAGCAGATAAGGCCAACTGGAAAATCTGTTTTTCCAATTGAATGTCACTAGCAAAAGGAAGTTTCTCTAGTTCATTACGATTGGTTACTAGGCAAGTTTCATATTGAAATTGCATATCTAATCGAATAGAACCATCCTCTTCACGATCCATGTAAAAAGACGGACGGAAGGATTGGATTTGTAGTGAATCAGGAGCCTCTACTTTTCCTATGCATTTAAACTGTGACAAGGTCGAAGCTAAAAGATCTCGATCACGAGTATCAAACTGTAAGATTTTTTTGCCACCATTGTCTAAAGGAACTTTTCTAAGCGCATCTAATAAACTAGCCTGTTTTTTCGTCATCAGGAAAAAATTCCCCTTGTAGAATAATACTTGTCCCCTGTAAAAGAAATTAAGCCCTGTCTGTTCGAAAATCTCCATTTCAAAATAGTTGGATTTTTCTTCAATTCTAAATGAAAACAAACTTGCTTGGCCATCAAAGTCTTGGAAGAGAAGACGATGATAACTCGAAAGTTGGTGGTCAAACTGAAAGGCTTCTAATCCCATCAGTAGACTAGCCCCCTGCTCAAAAAAGGTTTTAGGGAAATAGAGATGTCGCCCTTGATTTTGGAAAAAAATAGAATTGTCTGTTTTCTCCTCAACTAATCCAAGTAAAAAATTCAAAACTTCTTGACTGGCTTTATCAAATTGTTCAAGTCTTAATGAAGTCTCATAATGCTTTCCTATCATGTAAGGTTTGGAAAACTCTATGACTTTTAAGAAAAGAGGGATATCCCTAATCACATAAAATTTGTCTTGCTGAGCAAGGCCAATTCTTAAAGTCCAAATAATGCGATTGGTTCCTGTTTCCACCTGCCCTTGAGCAGAAAGCCGATAGATGTTGGATTGACGCGGAACTTGGATAGACTTCAAGAATTCTCCTCCGAAAGTCACCTGTGTCTCAACAGTCTCCTTCTCTTCCTGATTAGCCTCCAGATTGAGTAAGATTTCCTGTCCTAGCTGGTCATTTTTCAAGTAATATTCTAGAGCTGCTAAATGAACACAGTAACCTCTTTTTTTGAAAAAATCACATGCACAAAAAATCAAGTCATCGTCTAAACTATAACGAATTTCTTCTTCCGCTACACGCGCATAGATGCGATGGTCTTGCTCTTTAATGATTTCAATCTGACCAGTTTCATAGAGTTCCACTCCCTCCATTCGAAGTTTTCCTGGAATCAATTTAGCCATAATTTCCCCTTTACTTTATCTCTTAATTATACCATATTTTCGCCTATGAAAATAGCCTTCTAGGAAGACTTTTCTCCTAAAAGGCTAGTTTTTAAAGATTTGAAAAAGTGGCAATGATTCGTTGGCAGACTTCTTCCAAAATAGATGTCGGCATGGCTACATTTAAGCGAGCGTGGAGGGCTCCTTCTTCACCAAAGTCCAAGCCTCTGTTCAGGATAACTTTGGCTTCGTCTCTTAAAAGCTTTCTTAGCTCTTCATCGCTAATATCATAGGCAGAAAAATCAAGCCAAATGAGATAGGTCCCTTGAGGTTTCATGACCTTGATTTTAGTTTCTTTGCCAAATACATCTACTACATAATTGATGTGTTTCTCAATCAGTTCTTTGAGTTCTGTCAACCAATCTTCACCATATCGATAGGCAGCTTCTGTTGCCAAATATCCCAAACCTGAGATTTCATGTTGATTATTAGCCAGCTGGCGCTTTTGGAAAGCAAGTCTCAACTTAGGATTTTCGATAATAGCGTAGGAATTCTTCGTCCCAGCAATGTTAAAGGTCTTGGTAGCACTGCTTAAAATCAGTGAAAATTCTTTAAAATCTTCATTTACCGTGTTGAATGACTGGTGCTTGTTTCCAAATAGAGCTAAATCTTGGTGAATCTCATCAGATACCAGCAAGACTCCATGTTTTTGACAAAGTCGCCCAATCTTTTCTAAAACTTCTTTATCCCAAACGCGTCCACCAGGATTATGAGGATTACAGAGAACGTAGAGTTTCACATCTTCTCCGACAAAGTCTTTCTCCAATTGATCAAAGTCAATCTCAAAAAGTCCGTCTTTTTCTACTAGAGAGTTGGTGATTAATCGACGATTGTTGAGCTTAATGCTTCGAGCAAAAGGAGGATAAACCGGTGTGTTAATCAGAACTGCTTCACCTTCTTTGGTAAAGGCTTGAATGGCTGTTGAAATAGCTGGCACTACTCCTTCGATAAAGACTAGAGCATCCTTTTCAAAGCGATAACTATGGTGTTTTTCCTCCCAGTTTTGAACGGCTTCAATCAATCCATCACTAGCATAGGTATAGCCATAGACTAATTGCTCAGCATAGTCATGGACAGTCTGACGAATCTCAGGTAAGACTTCAAAGTCCATATCAGCAATCCAGGCCGGCAATACTTGACGGTCAGTCTCTGCTTCTTTCCATTTGTAGGTATGATGTCCAAAACGATTGGGCAAAGTCGTAAAATCATATTTTCCCATAGTCTTATCCTTCCAAGGCTTGACGCAAATCTTCAATCAAGTCCCTTGCATCCTCAATACCAATAGACAAGCGTAAAAGGTCATCTGTTAATCCATAAGAATGACGAACCTCTGCAGGAATGTCTGCATGGGTTTGAGTGGTTGGGTAGGTAATCAGACTTTCTACACCACCCAGACTTTCAGCAAAAGAGAATACTTTCAAAGTGTTTAAGATATGAGGGATACGCTTCTCATCTGCCACTTTAAAGGAAATCATTCCCCCACGCCCTGTATACAAGACTTCTTTGACTGCAGGTGATTGTTCCAAAAAGGCTACAATCTCTTGAGCATTAGCTGTTGAGCGCTCCATACGAAGTGACAATGTTTTAAGACCACGAATCAATTGATAACTATCAAATGGTGACAAAACAGCCCCTGTCGTGTTGAGATTGTAAAAGAGTTTTTCGTACAAATCAGCATTATCTGTCACAACTACACCAGCTAGAACATCATTATGGCCTGCAAGGTATTTTGTCGCTGAATGAAGGACAATATCTGCTCCATCTTCAATTGGACGTTGGTAAATCGGGCTATAGAAGGTATTGTCGACGACAACTTTAGCACCCTTAGCATGAGCTAATTTTGATAATTTTTCAATATTAAATTCCAACATCAAAGGGTTGGTTGGTGTTTCGATATAAAGTACATCCACATCCTTTTCTAGCTCGGCAATTAGCTCTTCTTCTGTGTTGGCATAGGTAAAGCGGAAACGTCCTTCCTGCTCCACTTGATTGAACCAGCGGAAAGAGCCACCGTAAAGGTCACGGACAGCTAAAACCTTGCTTCCTACTGGGAAGACACTAAAGGCTAACACAATCGCAGACATACCTGAACTAGTCGCCAAAGCATACTTGGCTGATTCAATAGCTGCCAAAACTTCCTCTGCCTTGCTACGTGTTGGGTTTTTGGTGCGGGTATAGTCAAATCCAGTTGATTGACCAAATTCTGGGTGCTGATAAGTCGTTGAAAAGTGAATTGGTGTAACCAAAGCTCCTGTTGCCTCATCAGACTTGATCCCTGCTTGTGCTAAAATTGTGTTGATGTGAAATGATTTACTCATACAATACCTCCAAATCTATAGTAACTATTGTACCACTTATTTTGTATCCTTCGTTTTCTTGTTTTCAAGAGCTAGTTATAGTTTCAAACTATATAAAAAACGATAACCTCATTAAAGGTTACCGTTTTTAAATTTAGAGTCATTACTTAACGTGTTTAGCAAAATCTTCTTGGGCTTTTTTATTAGATTCTTCTTTTTCTTTCAGCCATTTTTGTCTAGCTTCTTCATACTCAGCTGTTGTGACAATCTTATCTTGCAATTTCACGTATTTGTAGGATTCAACACCCTTATTACCAGCTTGAGAGAAGGCAGCAGAGAATGGAACTGTTTTTCTCAATGTAGGTGTTCCACCTTTAGAAACGTTTGGAATTGCTAGAGAGCTATCCACCAACCAAGCTTGTGCTTCAGCGTATTTATCATAACGTTTGTTCAAATCTTGTTCAGCATTAGCTTCTTCTAACATCTTAGTATAGACATCCAAACCAACAGCTGTTGCTTTAGCATTGGTTGCTCCTGGTTCCAAACCGAGGTTTTGTAGTGATCCACCACTTGTTAAGCTAAGAGTATCGAGGTAGGTTGATGGGTCTTGGTAGTCTGGTCCCCAACCACCGTTATAAAGGTCATAGTCTTTTTGCGCTGCCGTATTTGCTAGATAACCAATACTATCCATTTCCTCAGTAGTCAGCATTTGAATATCGATAACGACATTATCTGCACCTAGAACAGATTCAATAGACTGTTTGAAAGAACTTGCCTCTAACACCCCCTTCTTAAAGGTTTGGTCAACCGGTAAATCCAGGTGAATTGGGAATTGAACACCTTTGGCTTCCAATTCTTTCTTGGCTTGAGCAAAGACTTCTTTGGCCTTATCGGCATTGTAGTAAGCATCTTGGGCATCAGCGAAGTTCATATTTTGCCATACTTGACCGTAATTGACCATCTTAGAAGCTACGACATCACCAAAATCTTTACCATCAAGTGTTACAAATGATGGTGGAACAAGCAAGTTTCTGATAATCTTAGTTGCTCCATCTTCCCCTTGAGATTGGGCACCATAAGCAGTACGGTCATAGGCAAAGTTGATAGCCTGACGGAATGATTTATTCAAAACTGCTTCTTGTTGGGCTGTCTTTTCAGCATCAGTTGTTTTTGAAGTATGGTTATAAGATTGTCTATCTAGGTTAAAGTTATAATAGTAGGATGTCGCATCTTGCATGCTGTAAATAATATTATCTTTATTCTTTTCCTTAATTCCTTCAAAGCTCGAACTATTTGGATAGAGACGTGCGTAGCTGTAAACTCCTTCCATGAAGTTACGTGCCAAGGCATCTTGGTCGCTTCCATCGTAGTAAGTCAACTTCACTTCATCTACGAATACATTTTTTGCATCCCAGTAATTTGGATTTTTCTTGTATTCCATGACAGATTTAGAAGTGAAAGATTTGAGAATAAATGGACCGTTGTACAAAAGATTTGCTGGATCCACTTTACCGAAATCATCCCCTTTTGAGTTCAAGAAGTCTGCATTTACTGGGAACAGAATAGTCGCAGTTGTTTTTGAGTTCCAGTAAGGTTCTGGGTGAGTCAAGGTATATTGGACAGTTTGGTCATCTATAGCCTTTACACCAACTGTTGAAAAGTCTGTTGTTTTTCCGTTGATATAGTCATCCAAGCCAGCAACAGAGTCTTGAACGAGATAGAGAGCTTCAGATTTTTTATCCGCAGCATACTTCAATCCTGTCACAAAATCTTGTGCTGTAACTGGGGCGTACTCTTCACCATCTGCTGTATACCATTTGGCGTCCTTACGAAGTTTGTAAGTATAAGTCAAACCATCTTGGGATACAGTCCAGTCTTCTGCCAATGAAGGAATGTAGTTCCCGTATTGGTCATTTTCCATCAAACCGTCTACCAAGTTTGTCACAACATCACCTGTTGTTGCACGATTCTCTAAGAGATAGTTTAGACTAGATGGATCGCTACTGTATACATAATTATATGTTTTAGTAGAACTAGCTGAGTTGCTACAAGCCGCCAATAGCAGACCTGCACTTAGGACAACGCCTGCTAGCGTCAGATATTTTGCCTTAGACTTTTTCATAAACAGAACCTCCAAATTTAAATATTTGTATCATTATACAGCTATTGTTTTTTTTAGTCAAGTGATTTTATCTAATTTTTACCAAATTATAGATTTTTTTCTACTAATTTTATATTTTATCCTATTTTTTAAATAAAAAAATGAACAATTTAAACTTTTCCGGATAGAAAAGTTCAAATTATTCATTTTATTTATAAATTTTTATGATAATTTTAATCGTGCTCGTAACTGATTTGCTTTTTCCTGTCCAATAACCTTATCCAAGAGACGAGTATAGAGACACATAACTCCGTAAAGCCCGCCACCGATTGTACCAATTAAGGCGACATATAGGAAACTCCAGAAACGTCCAGTTGGTTGGAAGACAAATCCAATAATCCATTGCAAGAGTCCTACTAGAATAAACATAACTAGAGTCAAAATAGTGACTAAGATTGTTCTCTTCAGAATAATCTTTCGACGCGCGCCTGTAACCTGACAGATATCACGATACATCAAGACGTTCGGAATGATAAGACCGATAGTCGTTGAAATGAGAGGACCATAACTATGGAAAATAGCTATCGATGGTAATTGTAGAACAATCTTAGCAATTGAGCCATAAACAAAATACAAGACCGCCTTACGGTTACGGAACATAGCCTGAAGCATTGGTGACAAGACCATGTACAAGCCTAGAATTGTTGATTGCAAGACCGCAAAGATAAATAAGCCCATAGCCAAGCCATCTGGCTTACCGTAAAAGACTGTATAGAGTGGTTCACCTACCATGACTACTCCAACCGTTGCAGGTAAGAGGAATAGGAAGAGCATGGTGATACTATCTTGAACGAGACGAGAAGCTGCTGGTAAATCCCCCTTGACATAGTTCTCCGTCAAGAGAGGCAAACCAACACTACCAATCGAAACTCCAACCGAAATCAAAATCATAGTAATTTTATTAGGATTGGCAGAGAAATAAGAAAACATGACAATTAAGTCTTCATTACTATAGTTGGTAAACCACTTCATACTATTGATAAAGGTATTTTGGTCCAAGATTTGGAAAAGTTGGATAGCCGAACCAGTCAAGATAAAAGGAATAGCTTCCTTAATCGTATCAACCAAAAGACTCTTACTATCAATCTTATCTCGTGTTTCAAAAACTTTTTGGAGCAACCCTTCCTTATAAAGGAAATAAAGCAAGACTGCAAAACTAGCTACCATTCCCACAAAGGCCGCAAAGGTAGACTGGGTAACTGCTGATATATAATCTTTTGAACCCAGCTTCATGATGATAAAGGTTGCTAAGAGCATCCAGATAACACGAATGACCTGTTCAGCGATTTGGCTCATGGCATAAGGTTTAAGATTATTCATCCCTTGGAAAAATCCACGGATAACACTCATAGACGGGAAAATCAAGACAGCCCAAGCTAGACTCTGCATAATGGGAATCAAATCCTTCCCGACACCCGAAAGATCGGCCAACCAAGGTGCAAAGAGATATAAGATCAAAGCAAAGGCAAGTCCTAATACAATCATAAAGCCTAAGAAGCTTCGAATCAGGGCAAAACTATGCTCTTCCTCATGCATGGTATTGTATTTAGCGACCTGCTTAGCGACCGCCACTGGGATACCTGCTGTCGAAATCAACAAGAACCAAGCATAGATATTATAACCCATGGTAAAAAGTCCATTAGCCTTAGCAGCATATGTTCCCATCCAAATATACCAAGGGATAATGTAAATAGCCCCGAGCAGGCGACTGATAAAGTTACTAGCTGTAAGCCAGGCAGTCCCGCGTAACATCTGGGCCTGCTGATGATTATTTTCGTTAGACATAACTTCCTCATTCATTTTTAATCACTAGGAAATGTTCCTTATCTTCCATTATAAACTTTTCCTTGTTACTTGTAAAATTCAGACTTTCAGTTTACAATAGAAAGTATGATAAAGATTGAAACCGTATTAGATATTTTAAAGAAAGACGATCTCTTCCGTGAGATTATCGACCAAGGACATTACCACTATAATTTTAACGATGTAACTTTTGATAGCATCTGCTACGATAGTCGAAAAGCAAAAGATAATAGCCTCTTTTTTGTAAAAGGAGCTGCTTTTAAGAAGGAATTTCTTCTTTCGGCAATCTCACAAGGACTCGGTTGGTATGTAGCCGAGCAGGATTATGAAGTAGGCATTCCTGTCATCGTTGTTAGCGATATTAAGAAGGCTATGAGTTTGATTGCCATGGAGTTTTATGGCAACCCTCAGGAGAAATTAAAATTACTTGCTTTCACTGGTACTAAAGGAAAAACTACAGCAGCTTACTTCGCTTACAATATCTTAAATCAGCAACATCGTCCAGCTATGTTATCAACTATGAATACGACTTTGGACGGAAAAACTTTCTTCAAGTCTGCTCTGACAACACCTGAAAGCATCGATCTCTTTGATATGATGGCCCAGGCTGTTAAGAATGGAAGAACCCACCTTATTATGGAAGTTTCCAGTCAAGCCTACTTAGTGAAGCGAGTCTACGGCCTCACTTTTGATGTAGGAGTGTTCCTAAATATCAGTCCTGACCATATTGGTCCTATTGAGCATCCAACCTTTGAAGACTACTTCTACCACAAGCGTCTCTTGATGAAAAATAGCCGAGCAGTTGTCATTAATAGCGATATGGACCACTTCTCTGTTCTAAAAGAACAAGTTGAGAACCAAGAGCATGACTTCTACGGTAGCCAATCTGATAACCAAATCGAAAACTCCAAAGCCTTTAGCTTCTCAGCTACTGGTAAATTAGCTGGAGATTATGACATCCAGTTGATTGGACATTTTAACCAAGAAAATGCAGTCGCTGCAGGACTTGCCTGCCTTCGTTTAGGTGCTAGTCTTGAAGACATTAAAAAAGGGATTGCTACTACTCGTGTCCCTGGCCGTATGGAAGTTCTCACTCAGAAAAATGGTGCAAAAGTTTTCATCGACTACGCCCATAATGGTGATAGCTTGAAGAAATTGATCTCAGTCGTTGAAACGCATCAGACTGGAAAGATTGCTTTAGTTCTTGGTTCTACTGGAAACAAGGGAGAAAGCCGTCGCAAGGACTTTGGACTTCTCCTCGATCAACATCCTGAAATTCAAGTATTCCTTACGGCTGACGATCCAAACTATGAAGATCCGATGGCCATTGCTGATGAAATTAGTAGCTACATCCATCGTCCTGTTGAAAAGATTGCTGACCGTGAACAAGCCATTAAGGCTGCGATGTCTGTTACAAGTCAAGAACTAGATGCGGTCATTATCGCTGGCAAAGGAGCTGACTGCTACCAAATCATCCAAGGTAAGAAAGAAGACTATCCTGGAGATGCTGCTGTTGCAGAACGTTATCTATAGTATATTTAAAGAAGGCTAGGAAATATCCTAGCCTTATTTTTTTATAAAAATGAATCGTTCTTTATCAAATTCTACAGCCAACTCATACTTCCCATCTTCATTTTGAACAATGTAGCCTAATAAGACTAGACTATCAACAAAGATATCAGTTCGTTTCTGCATGAGCTGATCTTTTTTGAGGAACTTGAGCAAAAAAGTAGTCATGTACTTGAGAGCATACTCAGGATTGACATCCCCTAAAATTTCATACAGTCTCTGCTGTTCTTCCGTCAGTGGATACTGGAACTTGACCTTGTAGAAGTAATTAGACAAGGTCATCTTTTCCCTTGCAAAATCGGTGTGTTCTTCTAGGATAGCCGCATTGGTTTGATTGCGCAATTCTGTCTTAAAATCTTTCTCCAGGATTTCTTGATAAACAGGACTATCATCGCTCACAAAGACTTCTTGGTCTAGTTCAAGAAATTCTGTAGATTCTAGAAATGGGAGATTGAGAGTGTAGCGTTTATTCTCTCTCAAAATCAAACCCGCTTTAATGTATTCCTCCAAAAACTTATCAACTGGTATCTCTGGAAACTGAGCCTTGATTTCACGGAGGATAACATCATCATGCTGATCAAGATAGTCTACCAAATCTCTAAAGAATGGTTGTCGCGTCAAGCGAGATGGATTAAAAATCTGAATCATGAAGATTCCTTTCTTTACAAACTAAAAGTGGTGATGCTGCTAATTGACTCGGGTTAGTGCCAGGCTGATTCAGAGGTACAGGAAGACCCAACTCTCGATAATAGTCTTTCCAGAAATCACTGATTTCTTGCTCACCATCCCCAAACTTCATGGGAATGGTCTCAAAAATAGGGAGGATTTCTGCTACAAACTGGGAACAATAGAAACCATCTCCATCTGGATAAAAGGAAGCATTGTAGGAAGCCCCTAAGAGACTCTCTGCTCGCTTTTTGACCTCTGCACCATCAATCTGCTCATAGCGATAAAGATCATAGACTTTTCCAGCTTCAAAGAAGTCCTCAGGAGCCTGGGTAAGGACGCCACCTTCCACCGTAGCATGATAGACCTGTCCGTCCAAAAAGATAGCCACGTGACTGTAGTTACCTGTAGAAGCCTGTATAGCATGCCCCATTTCTGTATCTTCTCTCACAAAAATCAGATCGCCATTTTCTAACATCTTTCTCTCCTAGAAAAAAAGGAGTCGAAACTCCTTTTTAACAATGGTTTTTTCCATATATGATTATGCATTAAAGCTTTCAGTCAATTGTGGTACCACTTGTTTCTTACGTGAAACAGCACCTGGAAGGAAAGCGTGGTTGTTTTCAAGTTTGAAGTTGAAAGCTGCTTCTACCTTGTCCATATTAGCACCAAGAGCCAAAATTTCTGAGTTTGAGTTGACGATGTCTGTAATCATCAAGACAAAGTCAGAGTAGCCGTTAGCTGCATTTGCGGCTTGGATGGCTGCTTCGATTTCAGCTTGGCGTTCCAATACTTCAGCAATATCAACTGTATTGACCTGAGCCACACGGACATTGTTTCCATTAAGTTCAAATGTCTTAGCATCGATATCAATCAATTCTTCAGCAGATTTACTTGCCAAGTTGGTCCCAGCCTTGAGCATGGCAAGACCGTATTCTTCCAAGTTCACACCAGCCAATTCAGCCAATTCAGGAGCAATGACTTTATCTGATGGGTGAGTGGTTGGTGATTTCAAAAGAAGGGTATCTGAAATCAAACCTGATAGCATCAAACCTGCGATTTCTTTTGGAACAGCTACACCATGTTCTTTGAACATGCGGTAAACGATAGATGATGCGGATCCAACTGGTTCCAAGCGCATGTAAAGTGGGCTAGCAGTTTCAAAGTTAGCTACACGGTGGTGGTCCACAGCACCATAAACTTCTACTTCAGCGATATCTGATACTGATTGTTGGAATTCATTGTGGTCAGTCAAAATAACTTGTTCCGCACCTTCTGCTTTAGCAGATGTGATCACGCGCGGTGCTTCCACACTAAAATAGTTCAAGACGAAAGCTGTTTCTTCATTTGGAGTTCCAAGAGCCACTGCTTCTGTATCCAAACCGTAAGCTTCTTTTGCAAGATAAGCAAAGGCTACAGATGAACCGATAGCATCTGAATCTGGATTTTGGTGACCAAATACTAGAATCTTAGACATGATAATACCTCGTTTCTTTATTCTCTTTATTGTAGCATTTTTTTCAATTTTTGACAAAATTAAGAGGAGCCAAAGGACTCCTCATTACATATCAAAATCATCGACTAGATTCTTATTTTGACACTCTTTGAGATAATGTTCTTTTTGCATGCGAGTCTTGCGCTTGAAATGAGCTTCAGCAGACATGGCCTCTTCCTTGCTGTCAAAGCCTTCTGCAAAGATAAGTTTTACTGGCAAGCGAGCTCGTGTATATTTGGCTCCTTTACCGCTATTGTGCACGGCAATCCGTTTCTTCACATCTGTTGTATAACCTGTATAGTAGGAACCATCACGGCACTCAACCACATACATATAAGCCTTATGATCCATAGTAAATCTCTTGAATTTCTGGTGTATAGGTCCCATCACTATTATGAACAATGAGTGGTGGTAAAACCTTAAAGCCACTAGTGGAGCCGTCCTTGATAGCTTCAATCAAAAGCATATTAGCTTCCTTCTCCCGTTTAGGATAAACAAATTGCAGACGTTTTGGAGCCAGATTATGCTGTTGGAGCGTAGCTAAGATATCTAATAATCGATCAGGACGATGAACCATTGCCAAACGCCCATTTGATTTGAGAATACTCTGGGCACTACGACATATTTCCTTAAGATTGGTTGTAATTTCATGCCGAGCTAAAAGGTAATGCTCACTTTCGTTCAGATTAGAATTTGGATCCACTTTAAAATAAGGCGGATTGCATAAAATCAAATCAACCTTGCTCCCTTGAATGTGACTAGGCATATTCTTCAAATCACCACAGATGACCTGCATCTGTCCCTCCAGCCCATTTAAACGTACTGAGCGTTCAGCCATATCAGCAAGACGCTCTTGAATCTCTACAGAGAGAATTTTAGCCTTGGTACGACTGCTAGCAAACAGTCCAACAGCTCCATTACCCGCACAGAAATCTACTATCAAACCATTTTTCGGAAAACGAGGAAAGCGTGACAAAAGTACACTATCCACCGAATAGCTGAAAACCTCTCTATTTTGAATAATCTTGATATCTGTAGAGAAGAGTTGATTAATGCGCTCTCCTGTTTTTAATAATTGTTCTTCGTTCATACTTCTATTATAGCAAAATATAATAACATCACAATGATTTGAGGGGATATCAATTACTGTTTTTCTTTAAATGTTCCAAGGCTTCTCGTGTCCAAACAGGCATCATGCGACCAAGCGGCGCGAATCCATGTTTGATGCGATCATTCGAAAAACGTCTCCGTCTAGGAAGTTGATGTTTTTCTTCTTCCAAGGTACGAATGGAAAGGCTAGCCTTCCCTGTATATTCGTCAAAATCTACTACTTGTACCTGGACTTCATCACCGATTTTTAAAACCTCGTAAATATTCTCGATAAATCCTGTCCGAATCTCCGAAATATGAATCAGGCCTGTCACTCCTGTTTCTAACTCAACAAAAGCTCCATAGGGCTGAATCCCAGTAATACGGCCATTTAGCTTATCACCGATTTTCATTTTAGTCCTCAATTTCAATAGTTTCAAT
This sequence comes from Streptococcus sp. oral taxon 431, assembly GCF_023110115.1. GTDB lineage: Bacteria > Bacillota > Bacilli > Lactobacillales > Streptococcaceae > Streptococcus. Next base: position 79,418 of record NZ_JALDVP010000002.1, read on the forward strand.
TACGACATCTTCAATTGGCTTGTCCATTGCACCTGTTTCGACACCTGCAATTGCATCCAGAACTTCGTAAGAAGCTTCATCCGCAAGTTGACCGAATACAGTATGACGACGGTCTAGGTGAGGAGTTCCACCTTGTTCTGCATAAATCTCAGCAATTGGCTCTGGCCAACCACCACGAGCAATTTCTTTCTTAGAATATGGCAAGTGTTGATTCTGTACGATAAAGAACTGGCTACCGTTTGTATTTGGCCCAGCATTAGCCATAGAAAGGGCTCCACGGACATTGTAAAGTTCTTCTGAAAACTCATCCTCAAATGACTCACCATAGATAGATTCACCACCCATACCAGTTCCAGTTGGGTCTCCACCTTGAATCATAAAATCTTTAATAATACGGTGGAAAATCACACCGTCATAGTAACCATCTTTTGACAGAGCAATAAAGTTGGCTACTGTTTTTGGTGCGTGATCAGGGAAAAGTTTGACACGCATATCCCCATGATTTGTCTTAATAGTCGCAATTGGACCTTCTACTGCTTCAATTTCTACTTGTGGAAAATGTAATTCTTTTTCTACCATACCAAATCCTTCTAAGGCATTAAAAACGCCATCTTCTTCTAATGTTTTTGTAATATAATCTGCTTTTTCTTTGATTTTTTCATGAGAAACACCCATAGCGACACTAATGCCTGCATAATCAAAGAGTTCTAAATCGTTAAGTCCGTCTCCAAAAACCATCACATTTTCAGGTTTAAGACCTAATTGGTCTACCACTTTGGCAACTCCAGCTGCCTTAGAACCAGAAATAGGCACCACATCTGATGAATGTTCATGCCAGCGTACCATACGCAAAGTCGATGCCAAAGTATCAGGCAAGATCAAATCATCACCCTGCTCCTCAAAGGTCCACATCTGATAGATGTCTTCATTTTGGTAAAAATCAGGGTCCACCTCTAAATCAGGATAAATCAGGTCAATCGCCTGGCTAATCATCTCTGTTCGCCTTGATAGTTTAGCAGCATGACTTCCCACCAAACCATAATCAATCCCAACTTCTTTGGTCCAAGTAATATACTCTTCAACCTTATCTTTAGCAATTTTGTTACTATAAATGACATTGCCCTTTTTGTCCTCAATATAAGCACCATTCAAGGTTACAAAGAAATCAGGTTTGAGGGCTTTAATCTCTGGGACGACACCAAAAATGCCTCGACCAGTCGCAATTCCTGTCAAAATTCCTTTCTCACGTAATTGTTTAAAAATCGTTGGAATAGTGCTTGGAATAAAGCCAGTCTTTGAATTTCGTAAAGTATCATCTATATCAAAAAAGATAATCTTAATCTTCTTAGCCTTGTATCTTAACTTGGCATCCATTATAATACCTCCTTCAATTCACTCTTTCCATTATACCATAAAGTAGAGAAATCCCACATCCCCAATAAAATCCTTGTCTCTTACCCGAATTCCTTTACTAGATACAAAACCAAATCATCATTATTTTGGCTAGTTGCATTCATTTCCAAGGGTTGATTTCGATACCAGACACCTGTCCCATCTGGAATGTAGCCCCGTCTGATATATAATCTCTGGGCAGGGCCATAGCCTAAGTGCAAACCTACACCAAGAGTGACCTTACTCGAAACAAACTTGACTCGTTTTTCTGCTTCTTCTAGCAGTTGATTCCCAATCCCTTGATTTCGAAAAGGCTCAAACACATTAAAATCTGATAATTCTGGATAGACTTCTGCAAAAGGACCATGTTTAGCAGAGGGCAAAATGGTAACGTAGCCCGCTACAGCACCATCAATCTCTGCAACTAAGACTTCTCTCCCCCCACTTTCCTGTTCCAGAAAATATCTAGCCAAAATTTCCTCTCTACTAGGCCAACCTTGATTCATAAATCCATGAGATAAGGATTCAATATCAGACTTAATCATATTTCTAATCGTACAATTCATCTTTAACTTACCCACCTTTACTCCTTCTATTGCCATTATAGCACACCAAGGTCAGAAAAAAACACAAAAAAAGAGAACTAGTAAAACTAGTCTCTTTTTATATTTTAGAATAGCTCAAGAGCAATCATAGTAATCATAGTTGCATCATAATAATTATCCAATGGTAAATCTTGCGTAAAAATATATTTATTCTGTTGAAGGAGTTTAAGATTCCCTTCGACAGTATTTGCCGCATAAGTAATTGGAGCTAAGAAACTTCCTGCTTGATATTGATTTAAAGCATGGCCTTGAAGATCATACCCGGCATAGATCCGTTTCTCTTTCATAAAGAAAGCCATCATCTTTTGAACGATTTTCTGACTTCTTTCGTCCCGACTCTGTGCCAAGTGGTAAGGCAAGCGACAAGCGTTATAAGAATAAGCTCCGTCGTATTGAGATTCAATGGTATTAGCATCAGCAACACGCGCACCTGACTTCTCTACCCAGATAAAGTCTGGCAAGAGACCTGTCTCAGATTGAGAACTGATTTGCTCTAGTTGCCCAAGCATTTTATCCTTAATATCGAGCCATTGTTTATCTCCAGTTAGATTATAAAATACTTGGAAATAATGAGGTAGTGTATCAGATGTTCTCATCAAATAGTAAAAATCCGTATTTTTTTTCGCCCAATTTCCTACCTTTAGAACACCAGTATCCTCGTTATAATTGAATCGAAGAATATCAATCAAGATACTTTTGGCTTGACCTTCATATTCCTGAGCCTTATCTGGCCACTGCTTAGCAGCTTCGATCAAGGAATAAGCAATATAGAGATCGCCATCTGTTGCATTATGCTTTTCAACAGTTTCTTGTCCATTCTTGATAACCTGCTTCCAAGACATCAACTGAGTCCCCTCTAGTCGATGGTTTTTATAGTAACGATACAGGCTATCAAAATTCTCTTGATTGGCTTGTCCTTTTTGAGCTGCATAAACTGTCAAGAGCATACCGTAACTCTGAGCTTCTGATAAAACAGTTGTCTCATCACCACTACTAGTCGTACGAACATAAGTTTGATCCCCATTTGAAACGAGGAACTGCTGACTCCATTGATGGTAGATACGATTACGCATTTCGATTTTGCTCCTTCCTCTTGCCAAGAACAAGGTTAGGCAAAAGATTGAAAGGATGAGAACAAACCATACATATTTTAATTTATTCAGTTTCATAGTTCCCCCTAACCTGCAAAGCGTTTGGTTTTAACCCACTTCGTTTCTTTTCTACGAAGAATCTTGTCCATCACAATTGAAGTAATGGAATCAATAGATACTATGATAAATAGTTGAGCATAAGTGAAATAAGCTAACAAGGCCAACCAAACCTGCCTGCTTGTTGCTTGCCCAAATTGACTCGCTAATGCAATCATAATCTGCATCAAATAAAGGCCAATCATGAAAATCCAGTTAAAGAGCATTAATTGAGTGATGTAAATATTGTTTGCATCAAAGGCAAATGGAATATCAAAGTCCGGGACAAATATACGAACAAGCATTGCGATTATATTAGCAAAGAAAATCAAATCAGAAAGAACGATGGCAAAGTTAAACCAAAAGAAGATACAAGAATAGTTGAATACTTCTAACTTAACACGCCAGTTTCCTTTACCAAACAGGTGCTTAAAGTTTGATAGGACCACTTCATAGTTCCCCTTAGCCCAACGTTTCCGTTGCATGTAATAACTCTTTAAAGTCTCTGGCTCTTGTTGGAAGGCCTCTGAATTATAAGCAAGGGCAATCAATTTTCCACTTTGCATGATTTTAAAGGAAATGTCGGTATCTTCTGTTAAGGCACCGTTTTTCCAACCACCAATACTTTTTACAAACTCAGTTTGAATAAGGAAGTTGGTCCCAGGTATACGTCCAATTTTAAAGAGATGCCACATACCCACATGGTGCACACGCTGAGTAACGACGATTTCTTGATTGATACAACGCGTTAAGAAGTTTTGATTCGCATTACGCGTCTTATTTCTACCAAAAGATGCCACATGACGTTCTGGATCCTTCATGACTTCCTTGACAAGGAAATAGAGAGCATTTTTCTCAGGCATAGCATCAGCATCATAAACGCAGATATAGTCTCCTGTAGCCATCTCCAAAGCATCATTAAGAACTCCAGCTTTACCTCCAGTACCACTGCGATTGATAATGGTTAGATCTCTTCCAGCGTACTCTGGCATAGCCTTAACAGCTAGACACTCTTGATAAGTGTTATCTGAACAATTATCTGCAAACAAGAGCAATTCCACACGATCGTGAGGATAATTCAAATCAAGGATGGCTTTAGCTGTCTGTGCAATAACCACATCTTCATTATGGGCAGGAACGACAATCGTCACCTTAGGGTAGTATGGTAATTGTGTTGTATCAACACGAAAATCACTATGTTTAAACCAAAAGTGAACAGCCGAAAAAAGAATAACCAATCCCCAGGCAAGAGAAATCCAGATAGAAATCAAAGTAAAAATCATCAATATTTGACTAATCATGATCCACCGCCTTAAAATTTTTATTTACTCGATGGTATAGAATCTTATACGCAATAAATAATATGACAAAACAAATGCCAAACACGAGACTTACTCCGAAAGCAACTCCCCAAAATGTATCTGTCAGATTCATTTTCTCCTCCTAATATTCTACAATGACATCCGTCTCTAGCTGACGTTTTAAATGACTAGTTAAATCAGAGTAGTGTTTATTTTTCTCTCTGTTTTCAGAGTCAACTATCAAGTAACCCGTTTGAAATTGAATTCCTTGATTTCCGTCTTCACCATGAAAAACTAACTCTTCTAGTTTTTCCTTCAAATCATTGAAATAGATTTCCTTCAAGGAATGTTGATTGCTATCAGAAATAACAAGGAAATTCCCCTCTGAAATATAAAAGAGTTTATCATTGTACATCAGACTCTGTGAAATGATATCTTGAATCCGACTTAGCATACGATTATACTCTTTAGGTTTAATCTGGAAGAATAAGTCCTCATGGGACCAATGAATCAAGAGAGTCTGTATTTCCTAGCTTTTAGAAGAAAGCATAGATTCATATTCTAAAGCAGCCTCTTCTTCTTGATCTTGCACCTGAGAAGCCATCTTAAAGAGGTAATAACGAATCTTGATTAAAATTCCAATTAAAACAGGAAAACTAAAAAGGAAAATAAAAATCTGAAGACTTGGGATATAGACAATGCCCAGCACTAAAAAGATAATGCCTAGACCAAAGCTTAACAATATTGTCCAAGTCAGCAACAAATCTGATAATACCAAGGCTGCAAACAAGGCTAAGAAGAAAAATAAGATTTGTTCAAGTAAGAGTTGTCTAGCATAAATCCCACAAAACACTAGGAGAAATAACTCAAATCCAATTAAAGCAATAGACCAGTTCCTAAGTTTAATCCAACTTTTCATTATGCTTCATCTCCTTCTCTAAATTCAGATACAGCTTCCGTCAAACCATAATAATGTTGAATGGCTTGTACAATCCGTTCAGAAGCTTTTCCGTCACCATAAGGATTCGGAGCTTGAGACATATCTTTATAGAGTTTTTCATCAGTTAAGAGTGCTGTCATTGCCTCTTTCACACGATTTGGATCTGTTCCAACTAATTTTAGAGTTCCTGCTCGTACTCCTTCTGGACGTTCAGTTGTATCACGAAGGACAAGAACTGGTTTCCCTAAAGAAGGAGCTTCTTCCTGAACACCTCCAGAATCCGTCATGATAAAATAACTTCTTGATGCCAAATTGTGAAAATCTAATACATCTAATGGTTCAATCAAATGAATTCGTTCATGACCAGAAAGAATATCCTTAGCAGCTTCTTGGACTGCAGGGCTAAGGTGAACAGGATAGACAACTTCTAATTCTGAATAAACATCTACCATCTCGCGCAAGGCAGCAAAGACATCACGCATAGGTTGACCTTGATTTTCACGACGGTGCATTGTCACCAAAACTAATTTCTTTAAAGGATCCAATCGATCTAGAACTTCATGATAGTAATCTGATTGAACAGTCAATTTTAAAGCATCAATAGCAGTGTTCCCAGTGATGATAATAGCAGATTCAGGATGGTTTTCCTTAAGAAGATTTTCCTTACTATCAGTCGTTGGAGCAAAATAGAGATCCGCTAGATTATCTGTCATCTGACGGTTCATCTCTTCTGGGAATGGAGAATATTTATCAAAGGTTCTTAACCCTGCTTCAACATGCCCGATGCGAACTTGATTATAGAAAGCTACCAGACTTGCTACAAAAGTTGTTGTAGTATCACCGTGTACCAAAATCATATCTGGAAGTTCTTTCTTAACAATAGGATTGAACTTCTGGAGAATTTTAGCAGTAATATCTAAAAGTGACTGATTTTTCCCCATAATATCTAAATCATAGTTTGGTTGAATACGGAAGGTTTCAAGAACCTGATCTAGCATTTGACGGTGTTGAGCTGTTACAACTGTAATCGTTTCGATACAATCACTATGCTTTTGTAATTCCAACACTAAAGGGGCCATTTTGATGGCTTCTGGACGCGTTCCAAAAACAACCATCACTTTAAGTTTTTCCATTATGGTTTCCTTTTAAACATCATAAAATTTGACACATAATATTGATTCGAATATAGAATATTTCAAGAGTCAATTAATTTGATTGTCTTAATTATTTTACCGACATTTAATTTAAATGTCAAATTTTTTTAGAATCCACTAATGGTTTTAATAGTTTTGTAACACTATGAAATCCTTTTGTAATAAAGGGTTTCAGCAACTTTTAGTAATATATACAGTCTATATTATAATATAGATAAATATATTGAATTCCTCAATTTTATTTTAAAAAAATGTCATTAAAATCAATAATGATTGAATGGTCTCTACTAAAGACACGTAAGAAACAAATCCTTCTATTTTTATGATCGTGAAAAAAAGACCCGTAAGGGTCTTAATTCGCTTTCTTGTTTTCAAGCTCATGAAAAAGAGGTCCACTGGACCTCTTTTTTAATCTTCGTTTACGAAAGGCATCAAAGCCATTACACGAGCGCGTTTGATAGCTGTTGTTACTTTACGTTGGTTTTTAGCTGAAGTTCCAGTTACACGACGTGGAAGGATTTTCCCACGTTCTGAAACGAAACGGCTAAGAAGCTCAGTATCTTTGTAATCAACATATTCAATTTTGTTTGCTGCGATGTAATCAACTTTTTTACGGCGTTTGAATCCGCCACGACGTTGTTGAGCCATGTTTTTTCTCCTTTATAGTATTAATTGTCCATTAGAATGGTAAATCATCATCTGAAATATCCAAAGGATTGGTTGATCCAAATGGATTTTCATCACGTGAAAAGTCTGGTACTGAATTTGTAGGTGCTGCATGACTAGCAGTTGGTGCAGAATAAGCTCCACCACTTTGTCCTTCACGAGCACTACGGCTTTCCAACATTTGGAAATTCTCAGCTACGACTTCTGTCACGTAGACACGTTGTCCTTGCTGGTTATCGTAACTACGAGTCTGAATACGACCTGTAATCCCGACAAGAGAGCCTTTTTTAGCCCAGTTAGCAAGATTTTCAGCCTGTTGGCGCCACATAACGACATTGATAAAATCAGCCTCACGTTCGCCATTTTGACTCTTGAATGTACGGTTTACTGCAAGAGTAAAAGTCGCAACTGCTACATTTGATGGGGTATAACGCAACTCAGCGTCACGTGTCATACGCCCTACAAGTACAACATTGTTAATCATAATCTACCTTCTTACGCGTCAAGTTTGACGATCATGTGACGAAGAATGTCAGCGTTGATTTTTGAAAGACGGTCAAACTCTTTAAGAGCTGCGTCATCGTTTGCTTCAACGTTAACGATGTGGTAAAGTCCTTCACGGAAATCTTGGATTTCGTATGCAAGACGACGTTTTTCCCAATCTTTTGATTCAACAACAGTTGCACCGTTGTCAGTCAAGATAGAGTCAAAACGTGCTACCAAAGCGTTTTTCGCTTCTTCTTCAATGTTTGGACGAATGATATAAAGAATTTCGTATTTAGCCATTGATATGTTCCTCCTTTTGGTCTAATGACCCCAAGCCTTTGCAAGGGGTAAGTGAGGTTTGCTCACAATAAACTATTATACTAGAAAAAAGTTTTTTTCGCAAGCTTAAAGTAAGTTATATTTTTCTTTTTAGAGTTTTTTTGCAGAAGTTTTTGTAATTTCATCTACGAGAATATTTTCATCCTCGAATTTCTTTTTCAACGATGAAAGATCAATGCTTCCCTCAATTTGTACCTCAATAACGATCTTACCATCCTTACGTGGAATATTAACGGTATGAGAGATATTAAGATTTTCCTCAACGATTAAAGAAACAATCTTACCTAAAACTCCAACTTCATTTTCTGTGATAAAACGAACACGGATTCCTTCTTCACCATATCCAGCGATTTCAAGAAAGGCACTGAATACATCACGATCTGTAATGACTCCATACAATTGTCCATTGTCAACAACTGGCAAAATTCCAATCTTATTTTTAAGCATGAGATAAGTTGCATCTTCTAAACTTGCATAGCCTGAGACAGTTACAACATCTCGAATCATGACGTCTTTTACTTTTGTCTTATTAAGCAGATAATTCATCTCGAAGATTGAAAGACTAGTCGCTTTTGAAGGACTAGCTTCAGCGATTGTCCCTTCTGTTACCAAGCCTACTAATTTATCATTCTCGATAACAGGGAGACGGTGCAAGCCTTGTTCGCGCATCAAATCTGCTGCGTGTGCTACAGTTGTATCAGGACTGATATAAACGACCTTGCGTGTCATAAAATCTTTAACTGCCATAGGAAATCTCCTTTATGTTTATAGTTTTATTATACACTTTTTACGGAAAGCTATCAAACGCTTTCATTTCTTTTTCAAGATTCAGAAAAATCTGAAGGACTTTACGAAAAAGAGCTCAACTTAGAGCCCTTAATCTTATACTTATGTAGATTGTATGATTGCTTTGCAATCTTTATCCGCCGACTAAAACAATCTCTCGGACTAGATGTTAATTGCTGCCGCAATTTTTAGCCACCTAGATATGCTTTTCTGACTTCGTCTGATGCTGCGAGTTCTTTTCCTGTTCCTGATAGGACAATCTTTCCTGTTTCAAGAACATATCCTCGGTCAGCAATGGCAAGTGCTTTATTGGCATTTTGTTCAATCAAGAGAACGGTTGTTCCTTGTTTTTGAATATCTTGGATGATATCAAAAATTTCTTGGATAAAGATTGGCGCAAGCCCCATTGATGGTTCATCTAATAAAAGAAGTTTAGGCGTTGACATGAGTGCACGTCCCATGGCAAGCATCTGCTGTTCACCACCAGATAGAGTAGCTGCATCTTGATTTTTACGTTCTTCCAAACGAGGGAAACGAGAGAAGACTTTCTTCAAATTTGCTTGATTCTCTTCACGATTTTTCTTAAGAAAGGCTCCCATCTCCAAGTTTTCCAAAACTGTCAAACCAGGGAAGACATGACGTCCTTCTGGTACTTGAGAAAGTCCTGATGCCACAATTTTTTGTGCAGGCATCTTTTGAATTTCTTGTCCCAAAAATTCAATCTTACCAGCACTTGGACGCACAAGTCCTGAAAGAGTACGAAGGATGGTTGTTTTACCAGCACCGTTAGCACCGATAAGAGAAACAACTTCCCCTTCATTAACTTCAAAGCTCACATCACGTACAGCTTGAATCATACCGTAGTGAACTGAGAGGTTTTCAACTTTTAACATAGACATTAGGCTTCACCTCCAAGATAAGCTTCGATAACACGTTTATTGTTCTTGATTTCATCTGGTGTCCCATGAGCAATCAAACGACCGTACTCAAGTACGTAGATACGTTCAGTGACTTCCATGACCAAGTTCATGTCATGTTCAATCAGCATGATGGTGATCTTGAATTCATCCTTGATGCGACGGATCAACTCAGTCAATTCTGCAGTTTCTTGTGGGTTCATACCTGCTGCAGGCTCATCCAAGAAGAGGATTTTAGGTTCTGTGGCAAGGGCACGAACAATTTCCAAACGACGTTGTTGACCATAGGCTAAGTTTTTAGCTAAGGTTTCAGCATCACCATCTAAATCAAAGATTTTTAGTAATTCTAAGGCTTTAGCTTTTAATTCTTTTTCATTCTTATAAAAAGCTGGTAAGCGCAAGAAACTTGCAAAAACATGTTGTTTATGATGGTTACTAAATGCAATAAGAACGTTATCCAAAACTGTCAAGTCTTTAAAGAGGCGGATGTTTTGGAAGGTACGCCCTAAACCAAGAGCAGCAATTTTATAGGGTTGCTTACCATTTAATAAGTGACCATCTAAGGTTACTGTTCCTTCGCTTGGTTCATAAACTCCTGTCAACAAGTTGAAAAGAGTTGTTTTCCCAGCTCCGTTCGGGCCAATCAAGCCAACAAGTTCACCTTCGTTCAATTCTAGAGTTACATCTCCAACAGCAGTCAGACCACCAAAATGCTTGGTTAACTGTTTTACTTCAAGTAATGCCATTAGTTTTGTCCCTCCTTCTTACCTTTTTTAAAGAGTTTTGATAGGCTCAATTCCCATGTTCCAAGAAGACCACCTGGTCTGAAAATCATAACGAGTACCAAGGCCAAAGCATAGATAATCATACGAACGCTAGCCACATCTTGAAGGAACATATTCAAAATACCAAGAACAATCGCAGCGACAATTGCTCCTGTAATTGATCCCAAGCCACCAAATACAACGATAATTAAAACGTTGATAGAGTTGATAAAGCTATAATCTTTTGGCACAACAGAACCGATAAATCCTGCTTGAAGGGAACCTGCAATACTTGCAGTCATAGCTCCAAAGACAAATGCGATAATTTTGATTTTTGTTGTATTGACCCCGACAGATTCAGCTGCAATTTCATCTTCACGAACAGACAAGGTTAAACGACCGATTGGACTACGAAGGAAATTCAGCGTTGCAATTGTCGTAATCACGGCAAAAATGTATACCATTTGCCAATTAGTAAAGTTTGGAATACCAAGGATACCAGCAGCTCCGTTTGTTAAATCACCACCATTGACGATTAGGATACGGATAATTTCAGCAACCCCAAGTGTCGCAACTGCAAGGTAGTCCCCCTTCAAACGAAGGGTAGGAATTCCAACGACCAAGGCAACCAAACCAGCAATGATAGCACCAAGCAACATAGCTCCAAAAAAGGCACCATAAGTTGGAGATTTAGAACCAATAATGGCTGCTGCATAGGCACCGATAGCCATGAACCCAGCATGTCCAAGAGAAAATTGACCAGAAAAACCAACGATAAGGTTAAGTCCTACTGCAAGAATAATATTGATACCGATTTGTTCTAGAATCTGAATATGGAAAAGGTTTAAAATACCAAACGAAACTAATAAGCTAATCACACCATATCCAAGCAACAAAAGGAGCAACCAGAGAATATTAACTTTTAAATTTTCTTTCATTGTTTACACCTTCTCTTTCACATTCTTACCAAGGATACCAGCTGGACGAACAATCAAGATCAATAGCAAGATTCCGTACACGATAGCATCACGGAAATCTGACATTCCGAAGGCTGTTGCAAAAGTTTCCAATAGTCCGATTACAAAACCTCCAAGAGCTGCACCAGGAATAATACCGATTCCACCTAAAACGGCAGCCACGAATGATTTAATACCCGGAGTCATTCCCATCAATGGTTCAAGAGAGTTGTAGTAAAGGGCAATCAAGACACCTGCTGCACCAGCCAGAGCTGAACCTAAGGCAAAGGTGAAACTGATTGTACGGTTTACGTTGATCCCCATTAACTGAGCTGCATCACTATCTACAGATACGGCACGCATGGCTTTCCCCATTTTGGTTTTTTGCACGATGAGTTGCAAAAGAATCATCAAGACAATTGAAACTGTCAAAATCAACAATTGAATATTTGTTAGACTGATTGGACCCAAGTCATAACGAACTGTTTGGATTGCTTGAGGGAAGGCACGTGTATTGGCACCTACTAGATAGACCATTCCATACTCAAGCAAGAAGGATACCCCGATAGCAGTAATCAATACAGAGATACGAGTTGAATGACGGAGTGGACGGTAAGCTAGAAACTCGATGATAACACCGAGAATAGCTGAACCAATCATGGACAAAATTAAGGCTAAAAAGAAATTTAAATGAAGGGCATTAATCAAGAAATAACCCATGAAAGCACCCATCATATAGATATCACCATGGGCAAAGTTAATAAGCTTGATAATCCCATAAACCATAGTATAACCCAGGGCTAGCAAGGCATAGACACTACCCAAGATTAAACCATTGACAAGTTGTTGAAGCATATGGTTCACTCTTTCTAAGTTTTATTTTTAGGATTTTATAAAAAAATAATCCCTTTATAAACACCGAAACAGGGAGTGAGTAAAAGCTCATTCCCCATTTACGATATCTATAAAATTAAGGTTTTACGACTTCTGCCGCATCTACTTTACCATTATTCATGGTCATCATGAAGGCTGTTTTCACAGTGTTATGATCTGCATCAAAGCTTGTTTGACCTGTAACACCTTCGAAGTTTTGTGTTTTAGCAAGATTGTTCTTGATATCAACTGAAGTTTTTGCACCTTTTGCAGCATTAGCTACAAGGTAAACTGAGTCATAAGCAAGAGCTGCAAATGTTGAAGGATCTTCGTTATATTTTGCACGATAAGCTTCAAGGAAGGCTTTTGCTTTATCTGAAACATCAACAGTAGTTGAGAATCCTGAGATGAAGTAGATATTTGATGCGCGTTCAGCAGTTGCTTGTTGAACAAATTCTGCACCGTTAAATCCGTCACCACCGATGATTGGTTTATCAATTCCCATACCACGAGCTTGGTTTACAATCTTACCAGCTTCTGTGTAGTAACCTGGCAATACGATTGCATCAAAGTCTTTATCTTTGATTTTTGTCAAAGCTGCTTGGAAGTCTGTATCTCCTGATACAAATGTTTCGTCTGCTACGATTTCACCTGTGAATGAATCACGGAAAGATTTTGCAATACCTTTAGCGTAGTCACTTGAGTTATCTGTATACAAGACCACTTTCTTAGCGTTCAATTTGTTTGAAACGTAGTTTGAGATGATTTTTCCTTGGAAACTATCTTGGAATGTTCCGATGAAGAGGAAATCTTGACCTTTTGTCAAACCATCTTGAGTAGCACTTGGAGAAATCAATGGAACTCCAGCTTGTGTAGCATTTGCTACTGCTGCTGCAGTCGCACCTGAAGTCGCAGGTCCTACGATAGCTGCTACCTTAGATTGAGTCACAAGGTTTGTTGAAACAGAAGCAGCTTCAGCAGTTTCAGATTTGTTATCTTTGTCGACTACTTCGATTTGTTTTCCATCGATACCACCTGCTGCGTTGATTTCATCAACTGCAAGTTGAGCACCCTTTTGCTCAGAAGTACCGTAAGATGCTACAGCACCAGTTTCTTCGAAGTTGAAACCAATTTTTACAACTTTTTCATCAATTGGGTTACCAGTTGTGTTTGAAGCTCCTGACTTCACTTCCCCACAAGCTGCTAAAAGAGCTGTACTTGCAAGAGCTACAAGTGACAATGCAAATTTTTTCTTCATGTTTATCTCCTTTTAATGTTCAATTTAAATTACATGTTAAGAATATACCGAATTATCAGAAAATTGTCAACAAGTTTCTCTCACTTTTTTAAATGATAACGTTTTCGCTTGTTTTATATAGGTTTCCAACGAAAGGAGTTTCCAATTCTTGGATATGACAAACTCTCACTTTCTTGATAAATTTCTCTTTTCCTAGACGGTTTACCAGCTCTTCTACTTCCTCTGTTGGGACATAAAGTTGTAGGTAACGATGTTTTTTTGAGTGGTAACAAATATCACCATAATTTGCGAGTTTTTTAGCATCGCGATTATAGTATAAATAGATAATCAGACCAGACCGATTCTCTTTTTGAAACATAATTCAACTTCCTTCTAACAATCTTCCTTCTATTATATCAAAAAAAACAAGCTCAGTCGAGCTTGCTTTAGTAGTTTAATTCAAAGAATTATTAGCCATAATTTCGTCAATAAAACCGTAGTCAAGAGTTTCTTGAGCGCTCATCCAGTAATCACGTTCAGCATCTTTATGAATTTGCTCAACAGATTTGCCAGAATTATCTGCTAGGATTTGCTCCAAAGTCTTACGGGTTTTAAGTAAGTGTTCAGCAGCGATGGCCATATCAGTCTGCTGAGTACCACCACCTGTACCACCCATTGGTTGGTGAATCATGTATTCTGCATTTGGAAGCATGAAACGTTTGCCCTTTGCTCCACTTGATGCAATGACAGTCCCCATTGAGGCTGCCATTCCCATAACGATAGTTTGGACATCTGCCTTGATAAAGTTCATAGTATCAACGATTGCCAAACCAGCTGATACAGAACCTCCAGGCGTGTTTACATAAAGGTAAATATCTTTTGTACTATCTTGGGCATCCAAGAAAAGTAATTGGGCGATAACTGAGTTTGCCATATTGTCTTCGACTGGTCCAGTCAACATGATAATGCGGTCTTTAAGAAGACGTGAGTAAATATCATACGAGCGTTCTCCACGACTTGTTTGTTCAATAACTACAGGAATCATTCATTTCTCCTTTTGATTTCTAATTTCTTTGTTAATAGGATTATTATATATCCTTGGTCAAAAAAGGTCAAATTTTTGCTCTATCCTACTAACAGATACAAAAATTTAACCTCCTTTCAAAACTAAGACTAGGCTTTAGTCTCAATATCACTTTAGAATCTTATTTTGTTCCGAACAAGCGGTCTCCAGCATCTCCAAGACCTGGAACGATGTAACCATGTTCGTTCAAGCGTTCATCCAAAGCTGCTGTAAAGATTTCTACATCAGGGTGTGCTGCTTGAAGTGCCTTCACACCTTCTGGAGCTGATACAAGGCAGACAAACTTGATGTTTGAAGCTCCACGTTTTTTGAGGGAGTCAACAGCCAAAATCGCTGATCCACCTGTTGCAAGCATAGGATCAACTACAAAAATTTGACGTTGGTCAATATCTTCAGGTAATTTTACCAAGTATTCTACTGGTTGAAGGGTTTCTTCGTCACGGTACATACCAATGTGACCAACTTTTGCTGCTGGAACCAAACTCAATAGTCCATCAACCATACCAATACCTGCACGCAAGATTGGGACAATTGCCAATTTTTTACCAGCCAACTGTTTTTGAACTGTTTTTGTGATCGGTGTTTCGATTTCTACATCTTCAAGTGGAAGATCACGAAGCACTTCATATCCCATCAACATTGCAATCTCGTCTACTAGTTCACGAAAAGCTTTTGTAGAAGTGTCAGTGCGACGCAAGATTGATAATTTGTGTTGAATCAGTGGATGATTAATAACTTCAAGTTTTCCCATTTTCAGAATTCCTTCTTTCAATTTATTCTTCTTATTATATCAAAAAATGGTTTAAAAAGCTTTCTAAACCATTTATTTTTTTATAATTTCTAGATTAGGTGAGCCTCTTGGAGAGCTGCCTGCACTGTTTCAAGTGGTAGGTGAGTTAATTCTGTTCCCTTTTCTTGATAAAGGTGTTGGGCATAGTCATCCATACGGTATTGGTTGATATAAACCACACGCTCACAACCTACCTGAAGCAGTTGTTTTGTACAGTTGAGGCATGGAAAATGAGTGACATAGGCTGTGAAACCTTTTGGAACGCCACGCTCTGACCCTTGTAAGATAGCATTCACTTCTGCATGAAGAGTGCGGACACAGTGGCCTTCAATCACCAGACAGTCATGATCTATACAATGCTCTGTTCCTGATACAGAACCATTATAGCCTGTTGAAATAACCTTGTTATCCTTGACTAAAACAGCTCCTACCTTGGCACGTTTACAGGTTGAGCGATTGGCAATCAATAGAGCTTGAGCAGCAAAATACTCATCCCAAGCTAGTCTTTTTTCTGTCATAGCATTTCTCCTCATGTTTTATTTTTTGAAAAATGGCAGGCGTAGATCTGCGATTTTTTCAGCAGGAACCTTCATTCCATCCTTGATCCATTTAAGCAAGACCGATACGATGGCCGAACTCCAAAAAGAATGCAGGTAAGAACTGACACCTTTTGACTTCCCATAGTATTTTTCTAGAAATTCTTGCATGGCTTGCACAAAGATTTTTTCTAAGTGATAGTCTAGGGCAAGCTGAATAACCTTAGCTTCTTTCTTGGCTTCTCTAAAGAGGTGAACCCATACAAGATAAAGGTCTGTTTTAACATCGTAATGACTCAATTGCTCCATGATATTATGGACGCTACGTTTAAAGACACTTTCTAAAATTTCTTCTTTGGATTCATAATTTCGATAAAAGGCTGCACGAGAAACGCCAGCACGCTTGACCAACTCAGAAATGCTAATCTTAGCCAACTCTTTTTTCTCCAAGAGTTGCAAAAGAGCTGTTTCAATCGCTTCTCTGGTTAGCAAATTAGATTCTTGATTTGATTTTCTAAGGTTTTCAAGCGATTTTTCAGATATTTTACGTTCAGACATAACAATTTCTTTCTACTTGTGACAACAGAGAGGTACTACTTTTGTTTCAAGGGCTTTCATGATATAATTGTAAAAAAAGACAGAACCTTTGTCAATGTATAAGTGATAAAGATGGAGAATTTCTATGACTTGGAAGATTGTAGCTGACTCTGGTTGTGATTATCGCCAACTGGAAAACCTTGCTTTTGATACTGAATTTGTCAGTGTTCCCTTAAAGATTCAGGTAGCAGATCAAGTCTTTGTCGATGATGCCAATCTGGATATCGATAAGATGATGGAAACTATGTATGCGACTTCTGAAGCTTCAAAATCAGCCTGCCCTAGTCCTGATGATTACTTACGAGCATTCGAAGGTGCCAAACATATTCTTGTAGTGACTATCACTGGAACTCTCTCTGGTAGCCACAATAGTGCTCAATTAGCTAAGAATATCTATCTCGAAGAACACCCTGATACTCAGATTCATGTCATCGATAGCTTATCAGCTGGTGGGGAAGTTGACCTAATCGTCGAAAAGATCAATGATTTGATCAAACAAGGACTTTCTTTTGAAGAAGTCGTTGAAGTGATTACTACTTACCAAGAAAAAACGAAGTTGTTGTTCGTTCTTGCTAAAGTGGATAACCTGGTTAAAAACGGTCGATTGAGTAAGCTTATCGGTACAGTTGTCGGGCTCCTCAATATTCGTATGGTTGGTGAAGCAAGCGAAACTGGAACCTTAGAACTCCTCCAAAAAGCTCGTGGTGCTAAAAAGTCCCTTCAGGCTGCCTATGAAGAGTTAATCAAAGCTGGCTATGCTGGTGGGCGTATCGTCATGGCTCACCGCAGCAATGAAAAATTCTGCCAACAGCTCTCAGAGCTCTTACGAGAAAAATACCCACAAGCTGACATTAAAATCATCCCAACTTCTGGACTCTGCAGTTTCTATGCGGAAGAAGGCGGGCTCCTCATGGGATACGAAATCAACTAATAAATCTGACAAGAGATGTCTAATCATCTCTTGTTTTTTTATGGTACAATACTCTTATGAAACATTTTGATACTATTGTCATCGGAGGAGGCCCTGCTGGTATGATGGCTACGATTTCCAGTAGCTTTTACGGGCAGAAAACCCTTCTCATTGAAAAAAATCGGAAACTTGGAAAAAAATTAGCTGGAACTGGCGGTGGTCGTTGCAATGTGACCAACAACGGAACTCTAGACGATCTACTCGCTGGCATCCCTGGAAATGGGCGATTTCTATACAGTGTCTTATCCCAGTTTGATAACCATGATATCATCAACTTTTTCACAGAAAATGGTGTTAAACTCAAGGTTGAAGACCACGGACGTGTCTTCCCAGCCAGCGACAAATCGCGAACCATTATCGAAGCCTTGGAAAAGAAAATCATTGAACTTGGTGGGCAAATTGCCACTCAAACAGAGATTGTTTCGGTTAAAAAGATAGACGACCAGTTTGTCCTTAAGTCTGCAGACCAGACCTTCACTTGTGATAAACTCATCGTCACAACAGGTGGTAAGTCTTATCCTTCGACTGGTTCGACTGGTTTTGGCCACGAGATTGCCCGTCATTTCAAACACACCATTACCGAACTTGAGGCTGCTGAAAGTCCCTTATTAACAGATTTTCCACACAAGGCCTTACAGGGAATTTCGCTAGACGATGTGACCCTCAGTTATGGCAAGCACGTCATTACTCATGATCTGCTCTTTACCCACTTTGGTTTATCTGGTCCCGCTGCTCTGCGTATGTCAAGCTTTGTCAAGGGGGGTGAAATCCTATCTTTAGATGTCTTGCCACAACTTTCTGAAGGCGACTTAGTAAATTTTCTAGAAGAAAATCGTGAAAAATCCTTAAAAAATGCCTTGAAATCTTTGTTGCCAGAACGCTTGGCAGAATTCTTGGTGCAAGGCTACCCAGAAAAGGTCAAACAATTAACTGAAAAAGAACGAGACCAACTTATCCAGTTTATCAAATCCCTCAAGATTCCTGTGACTGGAAAAATGTCCTTGGCTAAATCCTTTGTTACCAAAGGAGGTGTTAGTCTCAAGGAAATCAATCCTAAAACACTGGAAAGTAAATTGGTTCCTGGACTTCACTTTGCTGGCGAGGTCCTAGATATCAATGCCCACACAGGTGGCTTTAACATCACTTCTGCCCTCTGCACCGGATGGGTGGCAGGCTCAAACTTAATCTATAAATGATTTAGTATCTAAGGATGTTAGATAAGAAAGGAACTACTTTGGAACATATTATCTTACTAAGGGGAGTTACTCCTAATGGAAAAAATGCTATCCCTAAAATGTCTTATCTAGTAGATATCTTGATAGAGGCTGATTTTCAACACGTTCGAACCTATATTCAAAGTGGGAATATCATTCTTGAAAGTGACTTATCTCTGGAAGAAATACGAGAACAGGTTCACACTCTAATAAAGGAAAAAATTGGTGCTGATTTAAAAATGGTAATCAAGAACAAAAATGATTTTGCAAAAATTGTCCAAGAAAACCCATTTGGAAAACACTATCTTTTTGACCGAATACATGTGATCCTTTTTCAAAATGATATCCAAAGTCTACCATTAGAAAAATTGGATAGTGACTATGGTGAAGAAGAAATTTGTATCGGCAACCATTGTCTTTACCTCTATCTCCCTAGAACTGCAAAACGAAAAAAACTTAATACCAACTATCTTGAAAAGCTGTTCGGCGTTGATCTGACCATGCGAAAGTTAAACGTGGTAGAAAAATTACTAACAAAATAGGAAAAATAATATGAGCAGAAGAGAATCAGTCGAATTTGTCAACATGTGCTTGATTAAAAATGGGGACAAGGTCCTAGTTCAAGACCGAGTTAGTCCTAACTGGCCTGGCATTACTTTTCCTGGTGGTCATGTTGAACGTGGCGAATCCTTTGTCGATGCTGTCATTCGCGAAGTGAAGGAAGAAACTGGTCTGACCATTTCTAAACCCCAACTCTGTGGTATCAAAGACTGGTATGATGATGCAGATTATCGTTATGTTGTCCTCTTTTACAAAACAGAACACTTTACTGGTGAGCTCCAATCTTCAGACGAAGGAAAAGTCTGGTGGGAGGATTTTGAAAATCTATCTCATCTCAAACTAGCTACTGAGGATATGTCTGATATGCTTCGTGTTTTTCTCGAAGAGGACCTCAGTGAATTCTTTTACTATAAGGATGGGGAAGACTGGTTTTGCCAACTCAAATAACAGTAAATCGGCAGAGATTACTCCGCCGATTTTTATTTTGTCTGAGTTCTAACATAGTGGGCAATAACATCTGAAGTGTATTGAGCTGTTCCCTTTCCAAACTTATCAATGTTTTCCTTGAACTCTGGATTATAGACATAGCCTTGGCCGATATAACCGAAGACCTCGATAGAGCAGTCAAATCCATAAGTACGAATAGCTTGTAAGAGCTTGGCTGCTTCCTCTTGATTTTCAGATGCTGTTATCGGCAAACCAGCTTTGAGATTTTGAGCCAAGGCTTGAAAGATTTGATTAAAGGCTGTTGTAGCTTCATCCTCTCGTCCTTTTTGACGCTCGAGAGCCTGGTCCATGACTTCTTGGCCATATTTCTCTACTGCCTCTTGGTGATATTTTTGATTGTCTTGATAGCTAAATCCAGTGAATTTTTCCTCAATAGTCATTTTTCTTTCTCCTTTTTGATCTTGAATGGTTTTTTGCAAGGTAGAAATCAAGGTATCTAGATGTTGCCTTTCTCGAGTTAGGTAATCCAACTGTCTTGCCAAATGTGGTAACAAGTCCGTCTTTTCTTCCTTCAATAGCTCTGCTATTTTTTCTAAAGAAAAGCCTAGATACTTGTAATAGAGGATAACCTGAAGTCGTTCTAAATCCTCTTGACTGTAAGTTCGATAGCCATTTTCTGACTTTAACGGAACCAAGAGTCCTATCTTATCATAATGGTAGAGGGTCTTGACGGAGACACCTGAAAGTTGCGCAGCTTCTTTTATATGGTACATGATTTCCTCCTCACATGAATAGTATATCCCCTTACCTTAGGGTAGAGTCAAGTATTTTATCATATTTTTTATGAAAACTTGAAAATCGCTTTCTTGACAGGCTTCAGAAAACATGATAGGATAATCAAGTCTATCAATCAAATAAAAGGCTCTTAAAGAGCAATTGAGAGAGGGCTATTTGACAACTCAAGTAGCCTTTTCTTATTTTAAAAATAGATTGGAGTTTTAACGATGTCTGAAAAATCGCAATGGGGCTCAAAACTGGGCTTCATCCTTGCATCTGCTGGTTCTGCTATTGGCCTTGGAGCTGTTTGGAAGTTCCCTTATATGACCGCTGCCAATGGTGGGGGAGGTTTCTTACTGGTCTTTCTTATCTCGACAATTTTAATTGGTTTCCCTCTTCTACTGGCTGAGTTTGCCCTTGGTCGAAGCGCTGGCGTGTCAGCAATCAAAACCTTTGGCAAACTTGGAAACAATCAAAAGTACAACTTTATTGGTTGGATTGGTGCCTTTGCTCTTTTCATCCTTCTCTCATTTTATAGTGTCATTGGGGGTTGGATTCTGGTATACCTTGGTATCGAGATTGGAAGATTATTCCACCTAATCGGAAATGGAGATTATGCCCAGCAATTCTCTTCAATCATTTCTAATCCAGTTATTGCTTTAGGAGCTCAAGCAGCCTTTATCTTCTTGAACATTTTCATTGTTTCACACGGCGTTCAAAAAGGGATTGAAAGAGCATCTAAGGTTATGATGCCCCTACTTTTTATCATCTTTATTGTTATTATCGGGCGTTCTCTTAGCTTGCCAAATGCTATGGAAGGCGTCGTTTACTTCCTCAAACCTGACTTTTCAAAACTAACAAGTGCTGGACTTCTCTATGCACTGGGTCAATCTTTCTTTGCTCTATCCCTTGGAGTTACAGCTATGTTGACTTACGCTTCCTACCTAGACAAGAAGACAAAGCTGGTCCAATCAGGAATTTCCATCGTAGCCTTGAACATTTCAGTTTCTATCATGGCGGGACTTGCGATTTTCCCTGCTATGTCAGCCTTTAATATCCAATCTGAAGGTGGACCAAGTCTCCTCTTTATTGTCTTGCCGCAACTCTTTGACAATATGCCTTTTGGTACGATTTTCTATATTCTCTTTCTTTTGCTTTTCCTCTTTGCGACGATAACTTCCTCAGTCGTTATGCTTGAGATCAACGTTGGAAATATCACCAACCAAGACAATCGTAAGCGTGCTAAGTGGAGTATGATTTTAGGTGTATTGACTTTTGTCTTTGGTATCCCTTCGGCCCTATCCTATGGTGTGATGGCTGATGTCCATATCTTTGGAAAGACCTTCTTTGACGCCATGGATTTCTTGGTTTCCAACCTCCTCATGCCTTTCGGTGCTCTCTGCTTGTCCCTTTTTACAGGCTATATTTTTAAGAAAACACTAGCAATGGAGGAACTTCATCTTGATGAAACACCTTGGAAACAAGGACTTTTCCAAGTCTGGCTTTTCCTTCTTCGTTTCATCATTCCAATTATCATCATCGTGGTCTTTATCGCCCAATTTATGTAAATACAAAAAAGGACTTGAGAATATCTCTCAAGTCTTTTCTTTTTATGGATGGCTAACAATCAATTCTAGACCTTGCCCTTCCAAGGTCCAAGCTTCAACATCACTCGGCAAGATAAAGTGGCTACCTTTTTGGATTGGATAGTCTTTTCCGTCTACAGTCAGTTTCCCTTGACCAGCCAAGACACTCAACAAGCTGTAATCAGCTGTCTTCTCAAATTCAACTTTTCCTGTGATTTCCCACTTGTAAACTGCAAAGAAATCATTAGAGACAAGTAAAGTTGAACGCAAATCATCTGCTTTGACAGTCACAGGACGGCTGTTAGCAGGATCACCAATATTCAAAACATCGATTGATTTTTCGAGGTGAAGTTCACGCAAGTTGCCATTATCATCCTTACGGTCAAAGTCATAAACTCGGTAGGTGGTATCACTAGACTGTTGCGTTTCAAGAATTAAGATACCTGCACCGATAGCATGCATAGTTCCACTTGGTACATAGAAGAAATTTCCAGCCTTAACAGGAACCTTTGTCAGCAAGGCATCCCAGTTTTTATCTTCAATTTGCTGACGGAGTTCTTCTTTTGACTTAGCATTGTGACCGTAAATAATCTCTGAACCTTCATCTGCAGCAATGATGTACCAGCACTCTGTTTTTCCAAGTTCACCTTCATGCTCTAGTCCATAAGCATCGTCTGGATGAACTTGAACACTGAGCCAGTCATTGGCATCAAGGATTTTGGTCAAGAGCGGAAATACAGGCTCAGGACGGTTGCCAAACAACTCACGGTGTTCTGCATACAAAGTAGCGAGGTCTGTTCCTTCATAGCGCCCATTGGCTACCTTAGACACTCCATTTGGATGAGCTGAGATTGCCCAATATTCTCCGATTTTTTCACTAGGAATGTCGTAACCAAACTCATCACGTAGTTTAGTCCCACCCCAGATTTTTTCTTGCATTACAGAATTTAAAAATAACGGTTCTGACATCTTGATCTCCTGTCTGATTTTTCTCCCTTCATTATAGCAAAAAAAGAGTTCTGATTGAACTCTTTTTCTTATCTTATAAAGTAGGGAGAAGATTTTATAAAAATAGTAACGATATGGATTTCATACTTTCGAAAAATCTACCAGAAACTATTAGTTCACAAGATTTGGAAGAATGAACACTATAAAGAAAGCTAGAGCAACCATCAGAAAAACAAGGAAATAAACTAAACATTTAGTCAGCCATGCATAACGACCTGGTTTTAAAGGTCTTTCTACATAGGAATGTTTTGGTTTCTTAGGATCATAATAAACAGTTACCTTTCCTCCAATTGGAAATCGTTCCATTAAAGGTGACTTTGTTAAAGAGATGAAACTATTCCTATAAATCTTGTATCTTAAAACCTGAGGAATTTCCCCATCTTCAAAATTATCCATTTTGACATCAGATACGATTGAACCTAAGGGAGTACTGATTGTATTTGAAATCGCATATAGAAATTTCGGTCCTAAAACCTTGTATCGGTTCCCATCAACAGTGTACTCAACCACTGGGAGACTAATTCCGTTATAAAGAGCATAGGAATATCGGATAATAACTCCTTCCGTTCTTTCGGTGCATCTCTTGGCATTTCTGTAATTACTAAAGATAAAAATGTCGAACATGAAATAGGTGAAGGCAGCAAAGCCTAACGACATTAAGCCAAATAATAGAAAGAAAGTTGTTGGCATCTTTTTTCTCCTTAAAATATCATGATGCATCTATTTTAACAGAAAATACATAAAAAGAAAAAGACCGGATTGCTCCGATCTTTTTAAGTTCCACGAGAGGAATTATTTAATTGCGCGTGATTGCAATCCTTCTTCTTCCAAGAAGAGGCGGAATGGTACGAGTTCTTCTGCTTCGTATTTTTCCTTGAAGGCTTTAATAGCTTCTTCTGAGTGTTGTTTTGGATCCAACTCAAGTACTTCTACTGGAAGTGGACGATGTGGTGTGATGTGAGCATCGATAACAACAGTTTTACCTTCTTTGTTCAATTTAACAGCTTCTGCAACAACTGCATCGATGTCTTCGATACGGTCAACTGTAAATCCTACAGCACCTTGCGCTTCAGCGATTTTCGCATAGTCAGCATTAGGGAAGTCACAACCAAACAAGTGTTTGTTTGTGTCTTCGTATTTGTCCTTGATGAAGGCATATTTACCATTTGAGAAGACAACGTTGATAACTGGAAGGTCGTATTGAACGTTTGTGATAACGTCTGGGTAGCACATGTTGAATGCACCGTCACCCATGATGTTCCATACTTGGCGATCTGGATTGTCTTTCTTAGCAGCGATACCACCAGGAAGGGCAATACCCATTGTCGCAAAGAGTGGAGATGTACGCCACATGTTCTTAGGTGTCATGTGAAGGTGACGAGTAGATGTTTGAGTAGTGTCACCTACGTCGATTGAGTAGATAGCGTCTTGATCAGCATGTTTGTTGATTGCATTGTAAACTTGGTACAATTGCAATTCACCCTCAGTTTTACCTTCGAGTTTGTTCATGTAATCACGCCAGTTTTGGTTGTTCTTAACGTTTGCACGCCACCATGGAGTAGACTCAACTGGGTTTACTTTATCGAGGATAGCTTTAGCTGCTTGACCTGCATCACCAAGGATTGAAGCGTCAAGAGCGTGACGTTTACCAAGTTTGTAAGGGTCGATATCCACTTGGATGAATTTTTCAGTGTTTTTGAATGCTTGGTATACTTCAGCAAATGGGAAGTTTGAACCAAGGAAAAGAACTGTGTCTGCTTCAAAGACCACTTCGTTGGCTGGTTTCCAACCAACACGGTAAGCAGAACCTGTCAAACCTTCGTAGTTCCATTCGAAAGCTTCGAAGTTTTTACCAGTTGTGATGATTGGTGCTTTGATTTTACGTGACAATTCAGTGATTACTTCACCAGCTTTAACACCACCGTAACCAGCGTAGATAACTGGACGTTCAGCGTTGTTCAAAATTTCAACAGCTTTGTCAATTTCAACTTCGTTCAAAGCAGGAGCGATGAATGAACGCTCGTAAGAACCTGAACCGTAGTATGAGTTTTCGTCGATTTCTTGGAAACCAAAGTTTACTGGAATTTCAACGACAGCTGGACCTTTTTTAGAAACGGCAGCACGGCAAGCTTCGTCAATCACTTTTGGCAATTGCTCTGCGTAAGCTACACGTTTGTTATAAACAGCGATACCGTTGTACATTGGATTTTGGTTAAGCTCTTGGAAGGCATCCATGTTCAATTCGTTAACTGGACGTGATCCAAGGATAGCAAGGAATGGAGTGTTATCCATAGCTGCATCGTAAACACCGTTGATCAAGTGAGTTGCACCAGGTCCACCTGAACCAACTGCAACACCGATAGAACCGCCAAATTTAGCCTGCATAACCGCTGCAAGAGCACCTGTTTCTTCGTGGCGAACTTGCAAGAAACGGATATCTTTGTCTTCAGCCAAAGCGTCCATCAATGAGCTGAGTGTTCCTGATGGGATACCGTAGATAGTGTCTACGCCCCATGTTTTCAATACGTTGAGCATTGCTGCAGATGCAGTAATTTTCCCTTGAGTCATAATGATAACTCTCCTTCAAAATAATTTCATATATTTACAAAAAACGCTTTTATATGTTATTTGAAAACGATTCAGTAAATTTACAATCCTAATTTATCACATTTGATTTTAGATTTCTAAGTATATGCTCAGAAACTTTCATTCTCTATTACAGTACAGTTTGGAAGCGTTTTGAAAATCTGTTTTAGAATAGAAAAAAGCGGTTAAGACCGCCTTTTTATACTCAATGAAAATCAAAGAGCAAACTAGGAAGCTAGCCGCAGGTTGCTCAAAGCACTGCTTTGAGGTTGCAGATAAAGCTGACGTGGTTTGAAGAGATTTTCGAAGAGTATTAATCGACTTTAGTAAAATTAAGCATAAGAGAGCTGATTAAAACAGATACTGAACTAAAGGCCATGGCCAATCCTGCAAGTTCTGGATTGAGTACCAAACCAAGACCAGAAAAGACTCCTGCTGCAATCGGAATACCAATGAGGTTATAGATAGAAGCCCAGAAAAGATTGAGTAGAATACGATTAAAAGTCTTCTTACTCATATCAAAAGCACGTGCCAATCCTAGTAAATTGTTGGTTGTAAGGACAAGATCTGCTGATTCGATAGCAATATCTGTTCCAGAGCCCATGGCAATTCCGACATCCGCTACACTGAGGGCCGGCGCATCATTGATACCATCTCCAACAAAGGCCAATTTGCCATTCTTTTGAAGCTTGTGAATTTCATGTGCCTTTTCCTCTGGCAAGACATTTGCAATCACTTCTTCTATCCCAATTTGCTCTGCAATCGCATGGGCTACTCCAGCATTATCTCCGGTAAGCATAACAGTTCTAAGGCCACGTTTTTTCAATTTGGCAATAGCTTCTTTGGCATTTTCCTTAGGGACATCCTGCAAGGCAATTAAGCCTTTTAACTGACCATCCACGGATAGGAAGACAACTGTTTTTGCTTCTTTCTCAAGCAAATCAAATCGTTCTTGATAATCATGTGGAATAGCAAGATCAGCTAAAAGTTTGGCATTCCCCAGCAAGACTTGCTTCCCATTGATAATCCCAGTCACACCTTTTCCATGCAAGGCTTGGAAGTTCTCCACTGGGTAAAGACTAATTCCTAGCTCAGAGGCACGATTAACAATAGCTTGAGCTAGCGGGTGTTGAGATACATCTTCCAGTGAAGCAGCCAAACTTAGCACTTCTTTTTCATCACCAATAACATCTGTCACTACTGGCTTCCCTTCGGTCAAGGTTCCTGTCTTATCAAAAACAACTGTTTGGACTTTTTGGATTTCCTGTAAAACTGTACCATTTTTGAGAAGAATCCCCATCTTGGCACTTCGTCCTGTTCCAACCATGAGTGCTGTCGGTGTTGCGAGTCCTAGTGCACAAGGACAGGCAATTATCAAAACAGCAACTCCGTAGAGAAGTGAAGTCACAAAGCTATCTCCAAGTAAAACAAACCAGACCCAAAAAGTAAGAAGTCCTAAAATGACAACTGCTGGTACAAAAATCCCAGAAATCTTGTCTGTCAAATCTTGAATAGGGGCACGACTCGTTTGCGCTTTTTTCACAAAGTCCACAATCTGAGCCAACATAGTCTCAGAGCCCACTTTTTCGGCTCTAAAAATGATCGTACCACTATTATTGATGGTTGAACCAATGACAGCATCTCCAACTGATTTATCGACTGGAATACTTTCCCCAGTCACCATTGATTCATCAATACTCGTTTCACCTTCTAACACAGTCCCATCAACGGCAATTTTTTCACCTGGTCGAACGCGAATGAGATCCCCAACTTTGACTTGTTCTAGAGGGATTTGAACATAAACATCATCACGCAAAACCTCTGCTGTCTTTGCTTGTAGGTCTAATAATTTTTCGACTGCCTGCGAAGTATTTTTTCGCATTTTTTCCTCAAAAACTGCTCCCAAAAGAATGAAGAATAGGATAAATGCAGCACTTTCAAAGTAAACGGGCAGATCAGTGAAGAGGGCAACTAAGCTATAGAAATAGGCCACTAGGGTTCCCAGAGCAACCAAGGTATCCATATTGGAATTGTGCTTTTTAAAACTAGCCCAGGCGCTTCTGATATATGGAACTCCAGCTACCAGCATAATGGGTGTTGTGGCTAAAAAGGTGCCCCAACGCATAACTTGGTGACTAATTCCTCCTGTAGACATCCCAATCATGAGAATCACAAGAGACACAGTAAAGATACTAGTAATCCAAAAACGTTGTAAAAGACTGAGAGACTTTTTAGTTTTTTCAACAACGGTGTAGGTCCCCTTTTGCATCTTCATGCCACATGAAAATTCATGCTCGCCCAAGTCTTGAGGCGTAAAGCGAATGACTTTTTCCTCATCTTGAGCGATTGGTTCTAGGATCCCTTCTTCTTCGAAGAGAATTTCCTTATAACAGTTTGAAGGTGTCACACGATGAAAGGTAATCTCAGCAGGAATCCCTTTTTGCAGTTGAATGTGGGCTGGATGGTAGCCTTTGTCTGCCGTGATACGGATTTTTTGAACACCATTTTCAAGACTTGCTTTTACAATTTCAGTCATATCATTCTCCTATTCTACAATCATCTTACCGTGCATCATATTCATGCCACAAGAGAAACCATACTCACCTGCTTCTTCAGGAGTGATTTCAACCACATATTGGTCTCCCATAGGCAGATCAGCATGCACACCAAAGTCTGGGAAAACGATTTGGTCCAAGCAAGGTGAAGGATCTTTTCGATCAAAAATAATACGAGCTGGTTGCGATTTTTTGAGGATAATAGTTCCTGGAGTGTATCCCCCCATGACTTCCACTCGAATTTCTTGATAGCCATTTTTTTGTTGGGCTCTCTTAGCATCTTCTTGAGGTTTTTTGAAAAACCAAAAGAGGATAAAAGCAATCATTCCTAAAACAACAATAGATACAAATAGATTTAACATAGCGTCTCCTTTACATACAATTACATTTTACTTCTGTTACAGCACTTGCTTTTTTCTTTGAAATCACTTCCTCTAAGCCTTCCAAGTCAGCTAGGGTAAAGTCACATTCTTCAATCAAATCAGTTAGCAAGAGCTTCATCCTGCGAGAACAAAGCTTGTCTTTGATATCCTGAACCATTAAACCTCTACTGTCGTCTAGAGTTAAAAGGGCCGAATAGACAAAGGACTTGCCCTGCTTTTCTCGAGTCAAACATTCTTTCTCCACCAAACGAGCCAAGAGCGTCTGGATTGTGGACTTGGACCAGCTAAACCTTTTCTCTAATACTATTATGAGATCAGTACTAGTCTGTTCTCCCTGCATCCAGATAATCTTCATGACCTGCCATTCTGCGTCTGAAATCTGCATTGGCACACCTCCAAAATCTACATTTGTCAATTACAATTATCAGTATACTCTTAAAATCTACATTTGTCAACTGAATTTCCTAAAAATTTTAAAAATTCCCTTTCCAATAGATTTTGTCTATCATTGTGATAAAAAATACATATTATTCAAAGCTCTATTTTAATGCTACAATTACTGTATTATTTTCCTAGATAGGAGGTTCTACTTTTGGATTGGTCCATTGTTGAACAATATCTACCACTCTATCAAAAGGCTTTTTTTCTGACCTTGCATATTGCAGTCTGGGGAATTTTAGGTTCTTTTCTGGTTGGGCTACTTGTTAGCGTTATCCGACATTACCGCGTTCCTGTTTTCTCCCAACTGGCAACAGCCTATATAGAATTGTCACGAAATACACCCCTTTTGATACAACTTTTCTTTCTCTACTTCGGTCTACCTCGAATAGGGATTGTTCTCTCTTCAGAAGTCTGTGCAACAGTCGGGCTCATCTTCTTAGGTGGTTCCTACATGGCAGAATCCTTCCGAAGCGGGCTAGAAGCCGTCAGTCAAACCCAGCATGAAATTGGTTTAGCCATTGGGCTTACTCCATTTCAGGTTTTTCGCTACGTAGTTCTTCCACAAGCGACAGCGGTTGCTCTACCATCCTTTAGCGCCAATGTTATTTTCCTCATCAAGGAAACTTCTGTCTTTTCGGCAGTCGCCCTTGCTGACCTAATGTATGTTGCTAAGGATTTGATTGGACTCTACTATGAAACAGATATCGCACTAGCCATGTTGGTGGTTGCTTACCTTATCATGCTTCTACCTATTTCACTAGTCTTTAGTTGGATAGAAAGGAGGCTCCGTCATGCAGGATTCGGGAATGCAAGTACTCTTTCAGGGAAATAATCTCTTGAGAATTTTACAGGGATTGGGAGTCACAATTGGGATTTCTATCCTGTCTGTATTCTTATCTATGATTTTCGGAACGGCGATGGGAATTATCATGACCTCTCATTCTAGAGTGATTCGCTTATTGACACGCTTATATCTAGAATTTATCCGGATTATGCCGCAGCTAGTACTCCTTTTCATCGTTTACTTTGGCTTAGCTCGAAACTTTAATATCAATATCTCTGGGGAGACTTCTGCTATTATCGTTTTCACCCTCTGGGGAACAGCTGAGATGGGAGACTTGGTTCGTGGCGCTATCACTTCCTTGCCTAAACATCAGTTTGAGAGCGGACAAGCGCTTGGCTTAACTAAAGTGCAACTCTACTACCATATCATTATCCCTCAAGTTTTGAGAAGGCTTCTACCGCAAGCCATCAATCTTGTCACTCGTATGATCAAAACGACTTCCTTGGTTGTTTTGATTGGAGTTGTTGAGGTTACCAAGGTTGGACAACAAATCATTGATAGCAATCGCTTAACCATCCCAACCGCTTCCTTTTGGATATATGGAACCATCCTAGTCTTGTATTTCGCAGTTTGCTTCCCTATTTCCAAACTATCTACTCATCTAGAAAAACATTGGAGGAACTAAATGTCTGAAACTATTTTAGAAATTAAGGAACTAAAAAAATCCTTCGGAGACAATCCAATCCTCCAAGGACTTTCCCTAGATATTAAAAAGGGAGAAGTCGTCGTCATCCTAGGACCATCTGGTTGTGGTAAAAGTACGCTACTTCGCTGCCTCAATGGTTTAGAAAGTATTCAAGGAGGAGATATCCTGCTTGATGGTCAGTCCATCGTTGAAAATAAAAAAGATTTTCACCTGGTTCGCCAAAAGATCGGTATGGTCTTTCAAAGTTATGAACTCTTTCCTCACCTAGATGTCCTCCAAAACCTCATCCTAGGACCTATCAAGGCTCAGGGGAGAGACAAAAAAGAAGTCACTGAAGAAGCTCTACAACTACTGGAACGTGTCGGACTTCTAGATAAACAACATAGCTTCGCTCGCCAATTATCTGGTGGACAAAAGCAACGGGTAGCCATCGTCCGTGCCCTACTCATGCATCCAGAAATTATCCTCTTTGACGAAGTAACTGCTTCACTGGATCCAGAAATGGTGCGTGAGGTCCTGGAACTTATCAATGATTTGGCACAAGAAGGGCGTACCATGATTCTGGTAACCCATGAAATGCAGTTTGCCCAAGCAATTGCGGATCGCATCATCTTTCTAGACCAAGGAAAAATTGCTGAAGAAGGAACTGCTCAAGAATTCTTCACCAATCCACAAACCAAACGAGCACAAGAATTTTTAAACGTCTTTGACTTTAGCCAGTTTGGCTCATATCTATAATCAACAAAGGAGATTATTATGAAACTACTTAAACCAATTCTAACTGTTTTTGCTCTAGCATTTGCGCTTATCTTCGTCACAGCTTGTAGTTCAGGAGGAAGCTCTGATGCTTCATCTACAAAGGCAACTGCCAAAGCTCGTACTATTGATGAAATTAAGAAAAGTGGTGAACTTCGAATCGCGGTATTTGGAGACAAAAAACCATTTGGTTATGTTGACAACGACGGTTCTTACCAAGGTTATGATATCGAACTAGGTAACCAATTAGCACAAGACCTTGGTGTAAAGGTCAAATACGTTTCTGTTGATGCTGCCAACCGTGCTGAATACTTGATTTCTAACAAGGTTGATATCACCCTTGCCAACTTCACAGTTACTGACGAACGTAAGAAACAAGTTGACTTTGCCCTTCCTTACATGAAAGTTTCTCTCGGTGTTGTATCACCAAAAGATAAAGTCATTAAGGACGTTAAAGAACTTGAAGGCAAAACCTTGATTGTTACAAAAGGAACTACTGCTGAAACTTACTTTGAGAAAAATCACCCAGAAGTAAAACTCCAAAAATACGATCAATATAGCGATGCCTACCAAGCCCTTCTCGATGGACGTGGAGATGCCTTCTCTACTGACAATACTGAAGTTCTAGCTTGGGCGCTTGAAAATAAAGGATATGAGGTAGGAATTTCTTCTCTAGGTAACCCAGATACCATTGCACCCGCAGTTCAAAAAGGTAATCAAGAACTGCTTGACTACATCAACCAAGAAATCGAAAAATTAGGTAAAGAAAACTTCTTCCACAAGGCCTATGAAAAAACACTTCACCCAACATACGGTGATGCAGCTAAAGCAGATGACCTGGTTGTTGAAGGTGGAAAAGTTGACTAACATCTAATTAAATGTAACAAAAAGAAATCAGGTAACCCTAAGGGTTACCTGATTTTTATATACCTTAAACATTTTGCCAATTTTCTTGGTCTTCTTTGAAGCGTTTTAGGAGGTCAAGTCCTTCTGGTGTGATGTAACCTTCTTCTTGGGCTAGGTGAATGAGCTCACTGTAGTTTGAAAGAGTCACTAGTTTGACACCAGCATCCGTAAAGTTTTTATCTGCTTTTGGTAATTGATAGCTAAAAATTGCCACGACACCAAGCACATCTGCCCCTTCACGTTTAGCAGCTGCTACAGCTTCAAGAACCGAACCACCAGTTGAAATGAGATCTTCCACAACGACCATTTTTTGACCTTGGGCTACACGGCCTTCGATTTGGTTTCCAGCTCCATGATCTTTTGGTTTGCTACGGATATAAGCAAATGGCAGATTCATCTTGTCAGCGATGATAGCACCATGTGGGATACCCGCAGTCGCTGTTCCTGCAATCACTTCTACCTCTGGGAATCCTGCCTTGATGGCTTCCACAAAACCATTCTCAATTAAGGTACGTGTCTCTGGGTAGGCAAGCGTCACACGGTTGTCCGTATAAATCGGTGACTTGATACCTGATGCCCAAGTGAAGGGCTCTTCTGGTTTGAGGTAAACAGCTTGGATTTTCAATAGATGGCTAGCAATGTCTTTAGCAAGTGTCATGGGATTCTCCTTTGTATTTTAAACTATATTCTTATTTCCAGTCTTGTGTCCATTCATCCTTGATAGCATGATAAGTTGCTACTGGATCAGGGGCTTGAGTGATTGGGCGTCCAACAACGATATAGTCACTACCAATATGATAAGCATCTGCTGGTGTCATGACTCGTTTTTGGTCTCCTACTGCAGCGCCTGATGGACGAATGCCGGGTGTCAGACAAATAAAGTCTGGACTGATAGCTTCTTTGATGAGCTTCACTTCCTGAGCTGAACAAACCACACCATCTAATCCCGCTTCAGCAGTTTTCTTGGCATAGTGAATAACCGATTCTTGAAGACTGGTTTGAATATTTTGAAACTCTCTCATTTGCTCCTCAGAGGTTGAAGTTAACTGAGTGACAGCAATCAATTTGGCTTCTTTCCCAAGACCTTCACGCGCAGCCTTCATCATCTCAACGCCACCAGCTGCATGAACATTGGTCATATCAACGCCCAGATGAGACAAGACCTTCATGGCTGATTTGACTGTATTTGGAATATCATGGAGTTTAAGATCCAGAAAGACACTATGTCCCAAACCTTTCAGATAAGAAACAATCTCAGGTCCTGTAGCGTAATAGAGTTCCATACCTACCTTTAGATAGAGGCTCTCTCCTGCTGGAAAAAGAGCTAAAAATTGCTTGACTGTCTCAAAACTTGGAAAATCAAGAGCAATGACTGGACGAGCTTCGCGCATACTTTTCTCCTTTTACCTTTGTTAGCTAGAGAGCATGAAAAAAGGAA
The DNA here is from genome assembly GCF_023110115.1 of Streptococcus sp. oral taxon 431. Classification (GTDB taxonomy): domain Bacteria; phylum Bacillota; class Bacilli; order Lactobacillales; family Streptococcaceae; genus Streptococcus. The sequence continues at coordinate 113,146 of NZ_JALDVP010000002.1, forward strand.
CCTGCCTACAGCAAGGTTCCACGAAAAATGGGTAGTCTCCACCCTTTCACCGTCTAACCTTAGCTGCCTCTCTGGACTGCTTTAAAGGTTTTTTACTATTCTATTATTTAAAGCGGTACTTGTCAAGTAAAAACAAGTAACTGAACGAATCATCTTAAACTTAGCGACTCTGTGTTGTTTGAGTCGTCTGTGTTGTTTGATCTTGATTTCCTTGCTCAGCTTGTTTTTTCTTCTCTTCTTCCTGCTTCTTCTTTTCCTCTTCTTTGGCTTTGACTCTTTCGTCATCCAGAGCCTTATCCACTAGACTATAGCTATAAATACCGACCTCCATGTCAATACCGCTAGGAACTGTTAACTGTGGTTTTATCTTACTATAGTAAGGTAATTTCTTCCCTAGTTCTGATAATGGCACCAAAATCTCGTCTGTATCATACATGGTAATCTTTAGAAGGTCACTTGTTACCTTACTTGGTGCAAGTTCAATCTTCTCAATCTCTTGCTTAATTTCTGGACTAACTTCATTTAGCTGAGAAATTAGGGTTTTAATCTGTTCCTCATCGTTAAATAAAACAGATATGTATTTCTCAGGTAAGTTGTCAGAACTAACGGCAGTTGATTCAATGCTTCCACTAGATAAGATTGGATAATAGTTATCTCCTGAAACTGAATAGGCTACAATTTCAAATTCTTTAACTTCAATGGTGAAGTGAACTGGAAATTGATAAACTATCTTAGCCGATTCAATCCAGTGATTTGATTTGACCATTTCCGCATGCTTATCTTTATTTAAGATCAAGCTGATTGTATAGTCACTGTCACGAATTCCAGAAGCTTCTTTGACTTGGTCTGCACTTGTCTGAACCGTCCCTGTAACTTCAATATGTTTCATTGTAGCTAGAGGACTTAGAAGATAAATAGACAAGAATAAGATTATAAAACTTGGGACGAGGATTGTAACTGCTCGCCAGATATGTATAGAAGGAATGGCCGGTTTTGGAGGTTTACTCTTGGCTTTTGCCTTTTTCTGTTTCTTAACCTTTTCGTCAGCTTTTTCTTTCTCTACTTGATCCTGACTCTTAGAGTCTTCTTGAGGAGTTTCCTCCGAATCTTTCTCTTCATTTGAAGTCTCATCGCTAGTATCCGAATCCTTCTCTTCAGATTTTTCGGATTCTTCGTCCACTTCTTCAGAACTCGTAGAGTTTTCTTCCGTTCTTTTACTCAAATACTCCTGGTGTTGTTTTTGCCATTCTGACACTTCTTGAGCGCTTTCAGAAGACTCTGATACTTGTTCTTCTTTTTCACGAGCTTCTTCTTCGGCACGCTTCGCCTCTTCTTCAGCTTTTTTTTGAAGATATTCTTGATTTCGTTTTTGCCATTCTGACAATTCCTTGCCTTGAGTGTGCTGATTCTTTTTATCCTTTGACATCAATTTTCCTTATGATAAATCTTTTTTGAGTAGCTCATAAAAATCTGCCACAGATTTTAATTCCTGAGAATTCTTCATCTTGTTTTGGTATATCTCTTTGTTGGTCAAGAGTTGATTTACTTTTTCTTCTAAAGTTGACAAAGTCAAATCGCTCTCTTGCAACTCCTCAGCATAGCCTTTCTTCACAAAATAGGCTGCATTTTCAATCTGATCTCCGCGGCTGGCTTCACGACCCAGTGGCACAATGACGTGCAATTTAGCCATAGCAAGGAGTTCAAAAATCGTATTGGCACCACCACGAGTGATGACCACATCAGCCATATTCATGAGTGGTTGATAGAGTTCCGTCGCATAGTCAACACGGTAGAGGTTTGAACTTAGTTCATTTAAACTAGCATCACCTGTCAGGTTAATGATATTATAGCGACTAGTCAGCTCTTCCTTGTGGTCTGTTACTAGTTGGTTAAAGACACGCGCCCCAGCAGAACCTCCGACGAAAAGAAGAGTTGGTAGCTTATCGTTGAAAGAAGTTCGGATATCCACCATTTCTTCAGGTTCTTCCATAACTGGACCAGAAACCTTGGTCACAGCTCCTACATGTTCTACCTTAGTGAGACTAGACGCTTGCTCGAAAGTAGAGTACATCTTAGTCGCAAACTTATAGGAAATTTTATTGGCCAATCCCATAGAGAGATCAGACTCGTGGATGAAGACTGGTACTCTGCATACTCGCGCTGCGATAACAGGCGGAACAGATACAAATCCACCCTTAGAAAAGAGGGCTTGTGGACGAACTCGAAGCATGATAAAGAGCGATTGAAGAATTCCAAAAGCAACCTTAAAGACGTCAACCATATTTTGCCATGAGAAATATCGACGTAATTTCCCTGTTGCAATCGAATGGAAGGTAACATCTAAACCTGACTTGAGAATTTCATGATGCTCAATCCCATTTTTATCACCAATATAGTGGACTTCCCAGCCATCTTCAATGAACTTAGGCATTAACAAAAGGTTGAGGGTAACGTGTCCAACCGTTCCCCCACCAGTAAATACTATTTTTTTCATATTATCCCTTTAACTCCGCTACAGTGTCGATGAAAAGATCTCCACGTACTTCAAAGTTAGCATACATATCCCAGCTCGCATTGGCAGGACTGAGGAGAACGACATCACCTTCTTCCGCAAGTTCATAAGCCTTGCGAGTTGCATCAGCAATATCTGTCGCGTCGACATAAGCGACACCAGCCTTATCCGCTGCACGTTTGACACGTTCTGCAGATTGACCGAGGATAACCATTTTCTTAAGTCCAGTAATATCAGGAACCAATTCGTCAAACTCATTACCACGGTCCAATCCACCAGCAATCAAGATAACCTTGCTATTATCAAATCCTGACAAGGCTTTTTGAGTTGCTAAGATATTGGTTGACTTACTATCGTTGTAGAATTTAACGCCATTGATTTGGTCTACAAACTGGAGACGGTGTTTAACTCCTCCAAAGGCTGATAAGGTTTCCTTGATGGTTTCATTGTCCACACCACGCAGTTTAGCAACGGCAATGGTTGCAAGAGCATTTTCCACATTATGGCTACCTGGCACACCAATCTCATCAGCTGCCATGACCTTTTCACCACGGAAGTAAAGAAGACCATCTTCAAGATAGGCTCCGTCAACCTTTTCAAGTGTTGAGAATGGTACTACAGTCGCATTTGTCTTTGTCGCAAGTTCTTTAGCTAATTCCTGGTTGAAGTTCAATACTAGGTAATCAGCTACTGTCATATTGCTTTGGATATTCCACTTGGCTGCCACATAGTCTTCAAAAGAACCGTGATAGTCAATATGCGTTGGCATAAGGTTGGTGATAACAGCAATTTCAGGATGAAATTCCTGGATTCCCATTAATTGGAAAGAAGAAAGTTCCATGACAAGGGTGTCCTTATCTGTCGCAGTTTGAGCAACCTGACTAGCAGGATAACCGATGTTACCTGATAAGAGTCCATTTTGTCCTGCAGCAGTCAGAACTTCACCAATCATGGTTGTGGTCGTTGTCTTACCATTTGAACCCGTAATACCGACGATTGGTGCATCAGAAATCAAATAGGCCAGCTCAACCTCAGTCAATACTGGAATTCCTTTTGCCAAAGCTTTTTCAATCATAGGGTTGCTATAAGGAATACCAGGGTTTTTCACCATGAGGGCAAAATCTTCATCCAACAATTCCAAGGGATGACCACCAGTTACAACCTTAATCCCCTCTTCTAGAAGGCTCTGAGCTGCTGGATTTTCCTCAAAAGGCTTGCCATCATTAACTGTTACAATGGCACCCAACTTGTCCAAGAGACGAGCTGCAGACTCACCTGATTTGGCTAAACCTAGGACTAATACTTTCTTATTTTCAAATTGATCAATTCGTTTCATATCTAGAACTCCATTTCTACTCTTACTATTTTACCATTTTTATGAAAATAAAAAAGCCACAAAGGGCTTTCTTATTTGTTTTTTGTTATTTGGAAACTCAATTATCAAGTTCAGCGTCTTTGTTAAGGATTTTTTGCTACCAAGAAACATAAAAAAGCGGACAAGATCTAGTTCTGTTTCTTGAAACTAGTTTGTCCACTTTTTTTAGTTGAGATTGTTTTCTTGTCCAATCTCTATAATCTAAATACTGTCAGATTATTTTATTCTTCGTCTTTCTTCTTTCCCATTGCAAAGAGTCCAAGAAGCGCTCCCACAACACCTGCTGTTGCAAGGGTTGCATTTTCCTTAGTACCTGTTTCAGGGAGAATATGTTGACGACTTGCAGGCGCCTGGTAAGTCTTGTCTTCTGACATAGCGAGGGCTACAAGAGATTGATTATCTTTGTACTCCGGTACTTCATTGACCGCTGCTTCGGCTGCGTTCACGCCACCAGTATATTCTGGAACTTCGTTCACCGCTGCTTCGACTGCATTGGCACCACCTTTGTACTCTGGCACATCGTTAACCGCTGCTTCAACCGCATTCACACCACCAGTATATTCTGGAACTTCATTCACCGCTGCTTCGACTGCATTCACACCACCAGTGTATTCTGGAACTTCGTTCACCGCTGCTTCGACTGCATTCACACCACCAGTGTATTCTGGAACTTCGTGAACTGCTGGTTCGACTACATTCGCTCCTAAAGTATGTTCTGGTACTTCGTGAACTGCTGCTTCAACTCCATTCACGCCACCTGTGAACTCTGGAACCTCATGTACTGCTGGTTCAACTCCATTCACGCCTCCAGTGTATTCTGGAATTTCGTGAACTGCTGCTTCAACTCCATTCACACCGCCGGTGAACTCTGGAACTTCGTGTACAGCTGGTTCTGTCTTAGCGCTTTCAGCATCTGCCTTAGTCAATTGAATGCGGTATTCCTTAATATGTTTACCACTTTCTGAAACAAGATGAATCAAGACTGGAAGTTTATCATTACCACTATCAACAATAGTTGCTGCTACGTTTTCGCCAGCTTCAACTGTTACTTGAGGACGATTTCCACTGTAGGTTACTTGGTAATCCACACGATCTTCAGAGAAGTCAGCAATCTCTTTACCATCCACAAGAAGTTTTGCAGCTGTACTATCCTTAGGTTCCTCACTTGGAGCAATGAAGGCCATTTCTGTAATAGCTACACCCTTGGTATCAGCTTTTCTATCCATGCGCCATCTCATAGCCTTAGCTTTAACTGGGGCAAAGGTTACATGGATATCAGTACCTGCTTGAATCTCTTGATCCGCACGGTATTCAACTTTCTCCCAGTTAGAAGGAGTGTTAAATGGATGTTCTGGATCGTATGGTTGGTAGTTAGAGTAGTATTCTGGCGAGTCAAATTCTGGTCCTACATAGCGCTCTAAGACTAGTTTAGAAGGTGCGTCTGTACCACCATCTGAGAAGAATCGAATGCTTCCTTCAGCGACTGTACGTTCAACAATCTTGCCAGCTTCTCTAAAGATAACCCCTACTGAAACTTCTGGATTATCAGATGGAGTTGGAGACCAGTTGGTCCAACGACGGGTTTCATCATCAGAACCATCGTTAACATAGTCCACACGGTCATGAGAATTTGGATCAATATCATTGGTTGCTGAGGCAAATGAACGGTTGCTATCGTCATCGAAGTCTGGGTTATCTGATAGGTTTTCACCGAGCTTATCAGTCACACGTACTGCTATTTCAGCAGTTAAATCAGTACCTAAAACGCGACCACGAACTGTAAATTCACCTGCAGTCACTAGATTTTCAGCTGGAACTTCATCCCATTCAACTGCTAAGTCTTTGACTTCATAGCCATCTTTACCTGTGAAGTAAACAGCGACTTTCGTAGGTAACTCAAGAGTATGCCCCTTAGCAACCAAGCGTGATGATTTCACAGCAACAACAGGTTTACTTGCTAGCAAGTCTTTATCATTTGTAAAGTGGAGACGGTATTCACCTAGAATATCTCCGTTTTCAGCCTTAACGACAACACGAACTGGATCCCCTTCACGAACGCTTGGAATCACTGTTGCAATACCATTATCGGATACACTTGCTGTTACAGTTGGTGCTTGGTTTTCTTTAGCTTCTAGATAATAGTCAGTCAAGCCAGGGTTAAAGTTTGGCAAATCTTTTCCATCTACTTGGATTTGAGCTTGAGCTTTCTTAGCTGCAGCTACTTGTTTAGAGAAGATTTGAATTTCTGTAATGGAAGTACCCCATTTACCATCTGGTCTAACCATACGGATACGAACCGCATAGGTATTGACTTTATCAAAACTAAAGTGAGTCATTTCTCCAGCTCTCACTTGATCTGGAGCTTTAAGATTTGTCACTTGTTTCCAATTATTGTCATCGTTAAAGACGTGGTCTTCACTAGCTACAAAGCTTGGATTTTTAGGAACTGTTGGAACATCTTTTCCTACATAGTATTCGATGACATAAGACTTAGGTGCACCAACACCGTGGTCTTCGTGGAAGGCAACATTGAGATTGTCAACCGAACGTTTAGACAGGATACCAGAATCACCAAAGAGGATTCCCACTGATGCTTCACTTGTACGTTTCCAGTTTGTCCAGCGGTTTGCCGGTTGATCATTAAATGAGATTAGTTTATCATTAACATTTGCTACCGAGTCACTTGGATTTGAGTCTGATGCAAAGGCAAGTGGTAACTCTGAACCTGTCCACTGATCAGAAATGTTTGCACCAGTTTCTGTCTGAGTAGATACACGAACATGAAGTTTTGTTGGTAACTGAGTCCCTTCTACATGCCCCGTCACTGTAAAGCTACCTTCTTGTGCATACTGGCTTGGATCAATAGCATCCCAAGTCACTTTAGCTGAAGATACTTGGCCGTTTGAGTGGTAAGTACGAACACTTTCTGGTAATTGAGGAGCTTCTGAAACTGGAGTTGTTGTAGTCACTTCTTCGACTGCAATGATACCTTCTACAGAAACTTTAGCATGAGCTTTGTTTTCAATTCCTTCCACTTTACCTAGAACATCAAAGCTGTGGTATTTAGCAAGGTCTTCCTTAGCAACTGCTTGCCAAGTTACCTTGTGAACTTTTGGAAATCCTTTATCGTACTCTACCGTTACTGTATCAGGTAGACTTGGTTCTTGGTTCAAACCTGTCACGACACTTACTGGACGAATGGCCTGGACAACTTTATTTTCAGTATTTGCCTGAATGTTCAAGTCAATCTGACCCTCAGCTCCTTCAAATTGAGCTTTCAAAGTTACTTGACCAGGTTTATGCAATTCAAGCATACCTTTACGAACAGCTACGTCTCCTTCACCTGATGTTGAGAAGGTTACCTTGTCAGCTTTTAATACGGCCTGAGTTCCATCTTGATAATGAGCCAAGACTTTGATACCAACTGTTTGGTCTTCTTTCAGTGCATCTGCATTTTCAACTTCTAGGCTCAAACGTTCAATCTGAGGAGCTTCTTGTAAGAATTGGATAGCATAAGTCTGAAGTGCTCCACCATCATTTGGTTGAACATAAATACTAGCACGCATACCATTTGCTTCGTTAGCTTGAATAACAGTAACTTGCGCATTTTCAGCTAAAGCTTTAACTTCAGGCAAAGTAGCTCCATAAGCAAGTTTATGGTATAGAACCGGTTGGTCAGTTGAGAGCCCTTCTACAGGCTGGTCTGCAACAGTTACAGTCGGTACTACTGGTGAAGCCGCTTGACCTTCGGCAACTACAAAGGTTGCAGCGATTTCATCATCACCTGAAATTCCTTTAGCTTGGATACGAGAGCCTGGGATAGTTAATTTAGCTTGATCTTCAGCAGCAACTTCCCACCTATCAACGTCATAGCTTCCTAGAGTACCATCTGACAATACATAGGTAACAGATGGATCAACCGTACTCAGATCTGTACTTGGTGCAATTCTCTTAACTACAGGTAATTCTGCTTCGAGTGCCAAGACTTCAACACGCGCTTCTACATCTCTTCCTTCTGCCACACCTTTAACAGTAAAAATACCAGGTTGGTTGACATCAACTGCGGACCATTCTACTGGAAGTTTTGCACGGCTGCCATCACTGTAGATAAATCCTACTTTTGAAGGCATTTTCGCAGCTTGACCAAGAACTGTACGAACTTTAGGTACCTCTGTACCAAGAACAGTTTTTTCTGTTTGGTCTTTCTTACCAGTAAAGATAGTTGTTTGACCAGATTTCAAGAAATCAGAGTGAGCAGTCAAGGTGAATTTACCTGCTTGCTCAGTTGATTTGACAATCACAACACCCTTACCATTGAAGGCCTTGCGAATCCATGAACCATCTGCTTGTTCTTTGTAACGTTCACGGCTGGCTTGTTCCCCATTATCCACACCGACAATCTGACCTTGACCATGTAACTGGAAGCGAACAAGGTTATTGGCAGTAGGAACGACATTACCTTTACTATCAACAATTTCGTAATAGATATAAGTAAGGTCTTTTCCATCAGCTGCGATAGCATTTTCTTCTTTGACCAAACGAACTCCTGCAGGTTCTCCAGCAGTCACAATCTTATCACGAGCAACAATATTCCCAGCTTCGTCACGAGCTACTGCTTCCAAAGTACCAGCTTCAAAAGCAACCTTCCATTCAAGGTAAAGTTCATTAGCGTTGGCACCTTCTTGGTAAGTGCGTCCATCGCTTGTTTGTTTTTTAGTAAATGTCTTCTTGCCTAGAGTTTCACCATTCAAGAACAGTTCTACACTTGCAGCGTTAGAATAGGCACGGACTGGAATGTTACCATCTGCATCCGCTACATTCGCTTTTAGAGTAGGATTTTCCCAGTTCCAGTGAGGAAGAAGGTGAACCATTGGTTTCTTCTGAGCAGATACCCATTGACTTTGATACAAGTAATAATCATTCTTTGGAATTCCAGCTGTATCTACGATACCAAAGTAAGAACTCTTAACTGGAGTTTGGTTTTGGTTATGCCATGGAGTAGGCTCACCAATATAGTCCGTACCTGTCCAGATAAACTGACCAGCATAACCAGCATTGTCTCGGTCAAAAGTCCAAGATGCAGTGGCTGTTTTACCCCAGCCAACACGGTCATTACCATAGTCTGATTGCTCATAATGACGGTAAGCCTGATTACTGTGAACTAGTTCACTCTCTGGGCGGAAATAGCTACCACGAGTACGAGTCGCAGAAGAAGTTTCTGAACCGTAAATCAACCAATTTGGATGTTTCGCACGAAGTTTCTTGTAGTTATCCTCTGAATAGTTAAATCCAACTGCGTCAAGTTCATTTGCAATCTTTTCATGATCACCACTACCATCACCAAAGCGGAACTTGTCTGCTCCCATAGTGACATATCGTGTTTTATCAACTGCTTTGATCACTTGCACCAAGCGTTTAACAGTCGCTAGAGAACGAGGTTTCCCGTCTGCTTCACCGATTTCATTACCGATAGACCACATGACGATAGCAGGGTTATTCTTTCCTCTTTCGACCATAGTACGTAGGTCAAAGTCAGACCATTTTTCACCTTTTTTAGCATCTGGGTGAGTGGCGTCTTTGTCAAAGAAACGTCCGTAGTCATATTGTTTCTTACCACCGTACCAAGTATCAAAGGCTTCTTCTTGCACCAACAAACCTAGTTCTGCAGCAATCTGCAAGGTCTGCTCACTAGCTGGGTTGTGGGTTGTACGGATAGAGTTCACACCCATATCCTTCATCTGTTTCAGACGACGGTATTCTGCTTTATAGTTTTCTTCAGCCCCTAGAGCTCCGTGGTCATGGTGAAGAGAAACTCCATGGAATTTGATGCGTTCACCATTCAAAGAGAAGCCTTCATTTGGTGTCCAATTGTAGTAACGGTAACCAAACAAGTCCTTCTTAGCATCGACCAATTGACCATCACGATAAACACGTGTCACCAATTCGTAAAGGGCAGGCTTGTCGCTATTAACTGTCCAAAGTTTTGGTTTATCAACTTGTAAAATAGCATTCAAACTAGCTGATTGATGTGCTTTCAAGACTTGGCTATCTGTACGAACTAAGTCTGTTACAGCTTGACCGTTACGTTCGATAATTTGGTATTCAGCAAGAATTTCATGATCTTTGTCATCTGTGTTGACAATCTTACTTGTTACATGAGTATCAACTTTACCATTCTGTTGTTTTTCAAGATCTGGTGTTAAGATAGTTGTTCCATTTTTCTCAGCATGAACCTTATCTGTGACTTGAAGGGTAACATCGCGGTAAATACCACTTCCTGAGTACCAACGGCTACTTGGTTGTTTGTTGATTGCATGCACTGCTACGACATTCTCGCGACCGTCTTTATGGAGATAGTCAGTGATGTCATATGAGAATTGGTTGTAACCATTTGGATAGTGACCAACTAGCTGTCCATTTACATAAACCTGAGAATCCATGTAAACCCCATCAAATGTGATACGAACATTCTTATTGAGGTCTTCTTCATCGAGTTTAAAGGTCTTACGATACCAAGCATCACCACCATTGAGTTGCCCACCTTCGTTTTGGGCAGGTGAGTTATGGTCAAAGTCATTGTAGATACTCCAGTCATGAGGGAGGTCTAATTTCTTCCAACTAGAAACATCGGCATCTGGCTTGACTGCATCTTTAGCATTGGCGTTGAGCTTGAAATGCCAGTTTTGGTTGAATTCTACTTTTCTATCCTCAATCAACTGTTTTACCTCATCATTAGTTGCAGGTTTGAGCTCTGGTTTTTCTGTTTGAGCAGATTGATCCTGAGTCACAGCTGGAGCTTGCTTTTCTACATCAGAGGTTTCTTTTTTCTCAGGAGTTGTCTCAGTAGTTGGGGCTTCCACTTTTTTCTCTACTTCATGATTAGTTTCTACTGCTTCACTGTTAACAGTTTCTTTTGTTACAGGTTGTTCAGAAGCTTTTGAATCTACAGCCTCCTCTTTAGGAGTTTCTTTCTCCACTTTTTCAGTAGCAACAGCGACTGGAGTTTCATCCGCAGATACAGTACTTGCACTAGCTAGATTTGCTCCAAATAAAACAGAGCAAGTCCCGATAAGTACCGAGCACGTTCCTACCGTAAATTTACGGATGCTATAGATACTTTTGCGATTCCAATAATCTTTTCCCATAGGGTTCTCCTTCTTAAGTAACCGCTTCCATTTTTTGTTGAAAGCGCTATACTTTTTTTGTAATTATTACTTCTATTTTATAAAATAATATAGGAAACTTCAATACTATGACTGTAAAAATCATACTTTTGATTGTTTTTTCTATATTTTGTAGAAAACTATAAAAATCTGAATGTACATTTAGTGAAATTTACCAAAAAACTGTCCTACTAGAGGACAGCTTCTTGTTTTTTATGCATCTAAAGTCACATAATCCCTTCATTTTTTGTAACTAGATACTTGTTGCAGTTGATTGCTTTATTTCGAAACAGTAATGATAAATCCATCTGGCAAGATGACTTGCTGACCATCTTTAAACTGGCAATGACTCGCTAAGTCAACTGAATCTCTGTCTAAGATAAAATTCTCAGAAGACTGATTAAAGATTGCTTGAACTTCTTTCCCTTGGTAGTTCCACTTCAAAGATAGGACATCTGGTTTCACTTCTTCCAAGCGATAATTTCCATGCTGAATAATGCTTGCAACTTCCTTACGAACCTTGATTAATTTCTTCATGAAATTCAGCATGTCATTGTCTTCAGAAACACGGTCCCAAGGCATGACACGACGGCAATCAGGGTCTGGTCCACCTATTAATGCTAGCTCTGTTCCATAATAGATACAAGGGGTCCCTTTTTGAAGATAGAGGAAAGTTAGGGCAGCCTTGACATGCTGGATATTTCCTTTGGCAGTTGTAAGGATACGCTCTGTATCATGAGAATCTAAAAGGTTAAACATCACCTCTGAGATTTGTTGCTTGTAGTACACCGACTGGCTATTGATTTCTGAAATAAACTTCTCTGTCTTTTTACGCTGACGCAAGAAATAATCCTTGATACTTTCAGAGAGCGGGTAATTCATGACCGCATGGAACTCGTCCCCTTGTAGCCAAGGCTGAGACGTATGCCAGATTTCACCTAAAATATACAAATCAGGCTTTTTAGCGAGAACTGCCTTTCTAAAATCTCTCCAGAACTGATGGTCAATTTCATTGGCAACGTCCAAGCGCCAAGCATCAATATCAAAATTTTCAATCCAGTAGGTCGCAACACTTAAAAGATAGTCCCTAACCTCCGGATTAGCTGTATTCAACTTAGGCATATAGCTAGCAAAGGCAAAGGTATGATAAGGGAGTTGTCTTGGATTCTGAAGTTTATCCTCTGTAATTGGGAATTCTTGAATATGGAACCAATCTTTATATGGTGACTTTTCTCCGTTCTTTAGAACATCCTGCCATTGGGCAGACTGGTAGCCGATATGATTGAAAACAGCATCTAGCATAATCTTGATGCCCCGTTTGTGGGCTTCCTCGACTAGATTAGCAAAAACTTCCTTATCCCCAAAGTGACGGTCAATTTCAAAATAATCCGTCGTGTCGTACTTGTGATTGGTCGTAGCTTCAAAAATCGGACATAGATAAAGTCCAGTGATTCCCAAATCTTTAAGATAGTCTAAATGGTCGATAATCCCTTGTAAATCTCCACCAAAAAAGTCATCTCTTTCAGGTGCAATCTCTGCATCCCACTCTCTAGCTCCATCAGGAGTTAGGTTTGGATTTCCATTAGCAAAGCGTTCAGGGAAAATCTGATACCAAACGGTATTTGAAACCCAGCTAGGAACATGACAACCGTCGATTTCGTGAATATAAGGAAGCTTGAAACCATTACCTTCAGCATCCAAGTTTTCTTGAGTATGTTCGACACAACCCTTATCACCATAGTAGACACCCTGACCTTCTTCATCAAGGAGTTCAAAGAGATACTGAATCCGTGCAAAATCAACCGATACTGTAACCTGCCAATAATCAAATAAAGCATCTGAAGTCACTTTGGTCATTTCCTTCTTAGCTTCATACTTATCCTCGATGAAAATAAAGGGATCCCCATAATGCAAAATGACCTTTTGAATATCATCTTTCTTTGTTCTGATTCGGATATGTAGCTGACCTTCTTTGTAAAGATAAGCATACTCTGATTCTGGTCTATGATAAATGGCTGTCAATTCCATGTCTTGTCTCCTAAAATCAATAAAAAGCAAACGTTTTCATAAATAATAGAACTAGTATACTATTTTAAGACTTAAATTGCAATACTTTAATAAAGTCGACAATAAAACACCCCAAAAGTTAAGCGTTTAATTTAACTTTCGAGGTGTGACTAAGATTTTACTTATAATTAAAAGTTTCTCCTGCCAACTTATCTGCTAACTTAGGAAAGAGGCTATAAAATTTATGAGCTAGATTTAGCAAGACTGGGAGATTGAGCTCGCGTTTGTTTTTGCCTATGGTCTTAACAATTTTTTTAGCTACTGTATCTGGCTCGAGTAGGAAGCGGTCGACCGATTTGAGGTAGGTCCCATCTGGGTCTGCCTGGTCGAAAAACGCCGTACGAATCGGACCTGGATTAACAGTCGTCACATAGACACCATAGGGCATGAGCTCAAGGCGAAGAGCATTTGAAAAACCGATAGCCGCAAACTTAGTCGCTGAGTATAGGCTAGACTTGCCGGTTGCTATCAAACCTGCCATGCTGACGATATTGATGATATGCCCTTTTCGAATCTCCTTCATACGAGAAGCAACCAAACGAGACAGATTCATCAAAGCAAAAGTATTAACTTCAAACATTTGATGAATGTCTTGATTAGAAATCTTGTCAAAATCTTCAAAAATCCCATATCCAGCGTTGTTAATTAAAACATCAATCTTGCCATAACGTTGATAGAGTTCAGCAACTAGTTCTTCTAATGCTTGAACGTCAGTAATATCAATTTCAATCAATTCTGCCTGAGGATGATTTCCGTATAGTTGAGCTAATTTTTCCTTATTTCTACCGAATAAAATGAGTTGATCATTGGGCAAGAGTTTGACCATTTCTTGGGCTAGACCCCCGCTAGCACCTGTAATGAGAATGGTTCGCATGATTCTCCTTTCTCTAGCAACTAGATTTCCACTTCTTCCAAGTCTTTGACCACATGGACATTTTCAAAAATCGTTGCAGCATCTTTCTTGAGCTGGCTGATATCTTTTGAAAGGAAACGGGCGCTGATATGGTTGAGTAAGAGTCGTTTGGCTCCTGCTTCTGTTGCCACCTGTGCAGCCTGCATATTGGTTGAGTGGCCATGATTGCGGGCAATTTTCTCATCACCCTTGCCATAAGTCGACTCATGGACAAGGACATCTGCATTGACAGCCAAACGCACACTGGCATTGGTTTTTCGAGTGTCACCTAAGATAGTGATAATCTTACCTGGACGTGGCGCTGAGATATAGTCTGCTGCCTTAATCTCGGTGCCGTCTTCTAGGATGACATTCTGACCGTTTTTGATTTTTCCAAAGAGTGGTCCAAATGGTACGCCGGCAGCCTTTAATTTTTCAGCATCCAGAGTGCCTTCTAGGTCCTTTTGCATGACACGGTAGCCCACACAGAAAATAGTGTGATCCAACTCTTCCGCATATACTGTAAATTTATCTGTTTCAAGAATTTTCCCAAGAGAAGCTTGGTCAAATTCATGGAAATGAATCTTATAGGGCAGGCGTGAACCTGACACTCGTAGACTAGTCAAGACAAAAGATTTGATGCCTTGGGGACCATAGATTTCCAAATCTGTCTGTTCTTCATTAGCCTGAAAAGCACGGCTAGAAAGAAATCCTGGTAAGCCAAAGATATGGTCTCCATGCAAATGAGTGATAAAAATTTTGCTGACCTTGCGTGGTCGAATCGTGGTTTCCAGAATGCGATTTTGCGTTCCTTCTCCACAGTCAAAGAGCCAGACTTCGTTAATCTCGTCCAAGAGTTTCAGGGCGAGACTTGAAACGTTGCGGGCTTTAGAGGGCTGACCAGCCCCCGTTCCTAAAAATTGAATATCCATTCGATACTTTCTAATTAATCAATATATAACATAGCAGTGCGATTTTCTGAGCGATAATAAAGCTTGCCAGAAAAAGCTCTAGCTTCTTGTAGTAAATCCTCTTGGCTGTAGCCCTTAAGTCGCTGTCTTCCATCTGCTAAATTTTCCAAATCTGTTAAAGTTGTTAGACTTTTTACGCTAACAACTTCCTCGTCCCCGACAGACTTCAAGTATATCTTTCCAGACTCTTCAAAGACCAACTGATGAGGAAAAATTTGCGCAATCTCAAAAAGTAATTCATCCGTAATTGCTTCCTCGTTCTCTGAGAAAATGCGACCTAGTCCTTCTTTCTCATAGCAAAATCCAAAGGATTTACTAGATAGATTGAGGCGAATAAAGGGCTTGCTTTCTTCCGTGAAACTTGGTTCAACATTGTAAAGATTCAGTTCTTGGCTGACTTCTGCAAAATAATCGGTCGCAGCTTGAGGGCTTTTTTTCTGGTAGAGCTCGGCAAAGTAGGCATTCACTACGCTGGGTGGAGGTGTAATGAGAGCTAGTTGTTCCTCTTCAGACCTACCAGCTAAAAGCTGGTCTAGATAAACCTTGTCTAGACTCGTATATCCACCATACTTGAGGGCTAACGTTTTGATATCAGTCATAAAATTCTTCTAATCTCCATTTATTTTTCTCAGAAATGAAGCCTGTAATGACTTCGCCGTCATCTTGATAGTCTCGTTCTTCAAGAATCGCGACACTTTCTAAGTCGTGAATCTTGTATGACTTAGAAAAAGGCACGCGCAGGGTAAATGTTTCAAAAATTACCTTAATCTTATCCAGCAATAAAGCCTGCAGCTGTTCGCGACTATCCTTAGATTTAGCAGAAATCAATGCATAAGGCGTTTGAGTAGGCGTAAAGTTCTCAACTAAATCTGCTTTATTATAAAGGGTTAAGCGAGGAATATCCTCCATGTCCAAGTCTTTCATGATAGAAAGAACTGTTTTTTCATGTTCCTCATGGTAGGGATTGCTGGCATCGATGACATGGACCAGGAGATCTACATGCTTGCTTTCTTCCAAGGTTGATTTAAAACTCGACACCAACTCTGTCGGTAGGTCTTGGATAAATCCAACGGTATCTGTCAAGGTTACCTGTAGA
The DNA here is from genome assembly GCF_023110115.1 of Streptococcus sp. oral taxon 431. GTDB lineage: Bacteria > Bacillota > Bacilli > Lactobacillales > Streptococcaceae > Streptococcus. Next base: position 129,222 of record NZ_JALDVP010000002.1, read on the forward strand.
TTGCCACCAAGATGGATGCTCTTAGTTGTCGCATCTAGAGTTGCAAAAAGCTCATCTGCCTCATACTGGGTCTTGCTGGTCAAAGTATTCATAATAGTTGACTTACCAGCATTCGTGTAACCGATCAAACCAATCTTAAAGGTACTTGACTCCAAACGTTTTTCTCGAACTGTCGCTCGGTTTTTCTCAACCACCTTGAGTTGACGTTCGATATCTGTAATCTGGTTGCGAACACTACGACGGTTAAGCTCCAGCTGACTTTCACCTGGACCACGGGAACCAATTCCCCCTGCCTGACGGCTGAGCATAATCCCCTGGCCAACCAAACGAGGCAAGAGATACTTGAGCTGGGCGAGGTGAACTTGTAGCTTACCTTCATGGCTTCGAGCTCTCATAGCAAAGATATCTAAAATCAACTGCATACGGTCAATTACCTTGACACCTAAGACTTCCTCTAAATTGACATTTTGTCGAGGTGTCAGACGGTTATTGACAATGACTGTCGTGATTTCTTCTGCATCAACCATTTGAGCAATTTCTTCCAACTTACCAGAACCGACAAAGGTCTTAGAGTCGTATTTTTCTCGTTTTTGTCTGTAGCTATCTACTACAACAGCCCCAGCTGTCTTGGCTAAACTAGCCAGCTCTTCCATGGAGAGGTCAAAATTATCCATGCCCTGGAGTTCAACTCCAATAAGTAGGACTCGTTCCTCTTTTTTCTCCGTTTCAATCATTTAAAAACTCCTCAATCTGGTTTAAAATACGGTCTTTTACACCAGATTCTCCTATCTGATAAAAGGTCACCTGCATGCGATTGCGGAACCAGGTTAGCTGGCGCTTGGCAAATCGGCGAGTCGCTTGCTTGAGACTATCGCTAGCCTCCTCCAAACTCTGCTCTCCACGAAAATAGGGGAAGAGTTCCTTGTAACCTATTCCTTTAGCAGCCTGCACATCTGGATAATGGTCAAACAACCACTTAGCTTCGTCTAGAAGTCCAGCTTCAAACATCAGGTCCACTCTGTGATTGATACGCTCATAAAGCTGACTACGCTCATCATCTAAGCAAATAATCAGCGGATCATATAAACTTTCTTGATTTTCCAAATCTTGACCAAAATGAGCAATCTCCAAGGCACGAATAGCACGACGACGGTTAAACTGGGGAATTTCAAGACCTGCTTGCTCTACCAGATGAACTAACTCCTCATCCGAAACAGGTTCTAAGCTAGCTCGGTAGGCTAAAATTTCCTCATGTGGTGTCTCTCCACCAAGATGATATCCCTCTAGTAGACTCTGAATATAAAGTCCTGTCCCACCAGCTATTATAGCAAGTTTACCGCGATTTTGAATATCCTCGATGGCTGCCTTTGCTTCTGAAACAAAATCAAAAGCCGAGTAAGACTCGGTTACATCTCTCACATCAATCAAATGATGAGGGACAGTTGCCTGCTCCTCCGGACTAGCCTTGGCTGTTCCAATATCCAGTCCTCGGTATACTTGTTGGCTATCCCCACTGACTACTTCACCATTGAATCGCTGAGCAACTTCAATGGCTAGGGCTGTCTTTCCAACAGCTGTTGGACCAACAATCACAATTATTTTGCTTTTCATCGTTTTTCCTTGAAAAATTCCCATTTTTTCGTTACTATTATTATATCACAAAATAGACAGGCAGAAAAATGCTATATCTTAAGCTATTTCCGTCTGATTTATAAATAAAAGGAGGAAGACTCATGGCTAAAGGATTTGCTAAAGGTCTCGTAACAGGTGTTGCAGGAACTGTTGCTGCTGTTGCAGGTGCAGTATACGCATTCAAAAAGAAAGTGATTGAACCAGAAGAACAAAAAGCAGCTTTCATCGAAGAAAATCGTAAAAAAGCAGCTCGCCGTCGCGTATCACGCTAATAAACAAAAAGAAGTTGGAATTTCCAACTTCTTTTTTTCTATTCTTTTTTACTCAATGAAAATCAAAGAGCAAACTAGGAAGCTAGCCGCAAGCTGTACTTGAGTACAGTAAGGCGACGCTGACGTGGTTTGAAGAGATTTTCGAAGAGTATTAAATAGCTAGGTCAAACTTCAATTGTGGCTTGATTGGATCATAATCAACCAGCTCAAAATCCTCTGCTTTAATATCAAAGAAATTAGTCTTGTCTGGTACATTCAAGACCAAACGTGGTTGGCAATTTGAAGGCTCACGACGAAGCAATTCCTGAGCTTGTTCAAATTGATTGTCATAGATGTGAAGGTTGTTGATAAAGTAGAAGAATTTCCCAACTTTCCAACCAAAGTGTTTAGCAATCATCATCTGAAGAGCCACATACTGCATGGCATTGATATGGTGGGCCACCAGCATATCGTTAGAACGCTGGGTCAAGGTTGCATCCAGATAGATGTCCCCATCTACACGACGGACATCAAACATAGTCTGAAAGGCACATGGAAGAAGACCGTCTGTTTGCTCAAAAGCTTGGTAATCCCAGAGAGAGATGATATTGCGACGGTTCCAAGGATTAGCTTCCAACTGTTTGAGGATTTTATTGATGATGTCGTGCTTTTTAACAACAGCCCCGTAACGCTCACCGATTGTTCCTGTATCTCCAACTTCCCAATCATTCCAGTAGTGAACATTGTACTTATCATTGAGAACTTCTAGGCTATTTGTCTGGTCTTGGTAGATCCAAAGTAGTTCTTTTATAGCTGATTTGATAGCAATTGGACGTAGGGTTGTGATGGGAAATTCACCCTTTGACAAATCATACTCCGCAAAAGCACCTGTAATGTACTTGGAGTTAGCTACTGTTCCATCCTTATACTTGGGACGAGCTTGTTCTGAAAAGACACCTTCATTGAGAATTCGCTCAATATTTTCTTTAAAAATCTTATCTGCTTTTGTCATTTACTCTCTCCTCAACGTTTATTCTTAACTAGTATAACATAAAAAGTTTTTTTCTACCTGCTCAGAAAATCAATAGCTTTTTTATATTTCTTCAATCTTTCCCTATCCTTTTCAGTAATAGAAGACAATCTCGATAAATCTGAATTGTGTTTTAGATCAGCTAATTTTACTACTCTTGCAAGAGGATTTTTCTTCACAGTTTCTAGATATGTTTGATAATCTTGCTCCTTTTTCTTTGTCAAAACCTGAACAGCAGTAACTACTGTTTCTGGTAAACCAGCTTGTAATAGTTCTTCAGCTGAAACAGGACTATCCTCTATAACATCATGTAGCAGAGCCACTGCTTTTTCTTCTTCAGTATCAACTTGGCTTGCTACATAGATTGGATGTTCTATATAATCTACTCCTGCCTTATCCAGTTGCCCTTCATGAGCTTGCCTAGCAATAGACAAGGCTAAATCAACCATGGATTGTTCTGTAGTATTCATCCAAAATTCCTCCTATCATTATTGAGTTATTACTTTATTCTAACAACTTCAACTTAAAAAGAGCTTGATCAATAACCAAGCTCTTGATTCATGTGCTTTATTGCAAGACAAGAGATGCTGCTCCAATCACTCCAGCGTCATTTCCTAGAGTTGCAAGAGCTAATTTTGTTGTTGTACGAACTTGTGGGAAGGTATTTTCATCATAAATCTTTTGAACACCTTGGAGAAGGAAGTCTCCTGCAGCTGATACACCACCACCGATAACAATCGTTGATGGGTTTAGGATGGAACCAATGTTGGCACATGCAATACCCAAGTAGCGTGAGAAGTTACGGTAAACGATTAAAGCTAGGTCGTCCCCTTCTTTTGCCAAATCAAAGACAGTTTTAGCAGTTACTTCTTCTCCGTCATCAATCAAGCGTTTCAACTCTGCATCGCCTTCATATTCATCCGCGTAACGACGAGTCAAGTTGACAATACCTGTTGCTGAAGCTACTGTCTCAAGACAGCCTTTTTTACCACAGGTACATGGGATTGGTTGGTCAAAGTCAACTGTGATATGTCCAAGTTCACCTGCAGCACCTGCAACACCGTGAAGCAATTTACCTTCTGCCACGATACCGCCACCAACACCTGTACCCAGAGTCATAAAGACAACGTCTGGTTGGTTTTCACCAGCACCCATCCAACGCTCACCAAGAGCAGCTACGTTAGCGTCATTGTCGATAAAGAATGGAATACCCAAGGCTTTTTCGATCTTTTCTTTGATTGGTTGAAGAGTTTTCCAGTTGAGGTTGTAGGCTCCGATAACAGTTCCATTTTCACGGTCAACTACACCAGGTGAACCCATACCAATCCCTAGAAAATCCGTAGCTGACAATCCAAGCAAGTTCAAACGATGTTGAATTGATTCAATCATATCGTCTACGATATGGCTTCCTTCATCCAAAATGTTAGTCTTAATAGACCATTTTTCTTGGATTTCTCCTTCTTGAGTTAAAATCGCAAACTTGATAGATGTACCACCAAGGTCAATCCCAATAATCTTTTGACTCATTTTTTTCTCCTTATCTTTAATTGAAAATGCTTACAGTTCTAGTATAACAAAATCCGCCAATCAGTGCAAAGGTTTGCATTGACTTTCCAGAATTTTTTATGTTCTATGGTTTCCACAAACCAGAAGCATCTACATAATAGCGTCCGCCATCCACTCGCTCATTTTTTGCCATTTTACCATCTGATTTGAGATAGTAGTTTCCTTGCCAAGCATTACGAGCATAAGAACCATCTGATTTTAAGTAGTACCAAGATTGATAAGAATAGTCATAAACCCATTCACTCTGAGCCATTTTACCATTTGATTTAAGGTAGTATGCACCTTGCCAAGTATTATGCGCATATGAACCATCTGATTTGAGGTAATACCAGGCTTTGTAGTAAGAATCATAAATCCATTCACCCTGAGCCATCTTACCATTTGATTTGAGATAGTAACTTCCTTGCCAAGTATTGCGCGCATATGAACCATCTGATTTGAGGTAATACCAGGCTTGGTAATAGTTATCGTATACCCATTCGTTCTCAGCCATTCTTCCATCTGATTTGAGGTAGTAAGCACCCCGCCAAGTATTTGTTAATGGTTTGCCATTTTCAGAAAAATAGTACCAAGACCCATTTTGACGAACCCAACCACTTACAGTTGTTACACTAGGGGTAGGTTCTGCACTATTTGGTGCTACACTAGAAGTAGGCTCTTCACTATTTGGTGCTACACTATCAGATGACACATTATTGTTAGCTTGAGATGCACTCGTCTTTTTCTCTTTTAACACTCCTTTTGGTGCATTCTTCGATTCACAGGCTATCCCATCATGGTCCTTATCTAGAGCAGTAGAATAACCTGGCTCTCCCTTATGAATATCCGCATAACCATTCTCCCAAGCTTCCTTACAGCTTGAAAAATGGATACTTTCATCTGCCACAACTGGATGTAAAAACAAAGCTAGAGCAGGTAAAGAAGCTAGGCCAAGTTTTAATAAATGACGTTTGTTCATGATTTTCTCCTAAAATTATAATATTAATCTCAATATTATTTTATCAAACTTATTTCTGCAATTCAAGAAACTTCTAGTTATTTCTGCAAACTCTTCTGTTTTGCTCTATTCAAGATATGAGGGCCGTCAGGGATAATCTGAAATTAAGAATCTAGCAACAGTTGTTGAATGCCTTCCATAACCTTTAGATTAGGCTTATCCATGTAAAAATATTAGTTTCATTTAGTTCTCCTTCACTGACAACTCATACAAGCCCCTAACCGCATTGCAGGCATAAATAACTTCTGCTTGCTTCAAATCTTCTATGGTTAAGACCTTCTCTTCTACCTGCCCGCTTTCAAGTAAATGCTGGCGATAAATCCCTGGTAAAAGACCTAGCTGACTAGGAGGTGTATAGAGCTTGCCATCCATTTTTAAGACCAGATTCCCAATAGAGGTTTCAAGCAATTTTCCATCAGCAGTGTGATAGATGATTTCCTGCTCTCCCACTGTCAAATGTGGTCGGTGTGTCGTCTTAAAGTAGGTAAAGGCCTGCCCCAAATCAGCTTCTTGCTGACAAAGCTTTGCATGAAAAAGTTACATCTAATAATCAATAACTATTTATCCCCTAGTTTTTGAATGGCATAGTTTGCTTCTTCTTTTGTAAATTTTCCAATCCAAGGAGAAGTTAGCCTCTCATAAATTTCTTTCTTTGATAAATTGCTGTATTTTCGGTATTCTCTTGCTTTAACTAATGCATTTGCTTTGTAATCTGCGTTCAAGTGATCAATGGCATACTGTGCTGCTGAGCTTGAAAAACCATGAGTAACTTGTGATGTTAACTGTTCATAAAGAGCTTTTTTTGACATATGTAAAGCCGAATTATAGCTTTTCGCTTTAGTTAAAGCAGCATTGTACTGATTCCCGACTGCTGGTTTTGGTTGCCATACACCATTGTATCCCACATAGTAACGGCCACCATCTACCCATTTATCCCTAGCCATTTTACCATCTGATTCAACATAGTAACGGCCACCATCTACCCATTCATTCTTGGCCATCTTACCATCTGATTTATAATAATAGTATCCTACCCATTTATTGCGGGCAGGGCTTCCTTCTGGTGTTAAATCTAGTTTTTGAATGGCATAGTTTGCTTCTTCTTTTGTAAATTTTCCAATCCAAGGAGAAGTTAGCCTCTCATAAATTTCTTTCTTTGATAAATTGCTGTATTTTCGGTATTCTCTTGCTTTAACTAATGCATTTGCTTTGTAATCTGCGTTCAAGTGATCAATGGCATACTGTGCTGCTGAGCTTGAAAAACCATGAGTAACTTGTGATGTTAACTGTTCATAAAGAGCTTTTTTTGACATATGTAAAGCCGAATTATAACTTTTCGCTTTAGTTAAAGCAGCATTGTTTTGATTCCCGCCTGCTGGTTTTGGTTGCCGGACGCCATTGTTTCCCACATAGTAACGGCTACCATCTACCCATTTATCCCTAGCCATTTTACCATCTGATTCGACATAGTAACGGCCACCATCTACCCATTCATTCTTGGCCATCCTACCGTCTGATTTAAGATAGTAATTTCCTATCCATTTATTACGGGCAGAACTTCCTTCAGCTGTCAAATAGTAATAAGAACCAGAATTTTTATCATAGATCCAATCGCTTTTTGCCCTCTTACCATCTGATTTAAGATAGTAATTTCCAACCCAAGTATTTCGAACAGCGTTTCCCGAAGCATTTAGGTAGAAATAAGAATTAGCTTTTTTATCAAAAATCCACTTATTAGTGACTTTAACACCATTTTCATAATAAGATGAGCCTACCCAGCCAGACTGGACTTTAGACTTTGGCTTATCCTGTTTAGGTGCCGTATTCTTTTGTTTATCAGATTGCTTTGGAGCGCTAGTTTTAGGCTTCTCTGATTGCTTTGGAGCGCTAGTTTTAGGCTTTTCTGATTGTTTCGGAGCAGTATTTTTTGGCTTTTCTGATTGTTTTGGAGCGCTAGATTTTGGCTTCTCTGATTGTTTTGGAGCGCTAGTTTTAGGCTTCTCTGATTGTTTTGGAGCACTTGATTTAGGCATCTCTGATTGTTTTGGAGCGCTAGATTTAGGCTTCTCTGTTTGTTTTGGAGCGCTAGTTTTAGGCTTCTCTGTTTGTTTTGGAGCGCTAGTTTTAGGCTTTTCTGTTTGTTTTGGAGCGCTAGATTTAGGCTTCTCTGTTTGTTTTGGAGCGCTAGTTTTAGGCTTCTCTGATTGCTTAGGTAAATTATTTTCTTTTACGTTACCATTCTTAGGCGTACTCTTTTCTTGAGCAGAAACTTGCTGTATTGAAAAAGGGGACATACCTGCTGTATCTGTAAGCAAAGCAAGTCCAAGTGTTGCTGTCGCTATGCTTGTTACTATATATTTTTTTGATTTCATCTTAAACTATCCCTATTTTTAAATTTAATGACGCCTACATTATATCAAATGCTTAACTTTATTTCAATTTCAATATTTAATGTTCACAAATAATATTTAATAGCCATTATATTTTTAACTCATACAAGCCCCTAACCGCATTGCAGGCATAAATAACTTCTGCTTGTTTCAAATCTGATAAAGTTAAGACCTTCTCTTCTACCTGCCCGCTTTCAAGTAAATGCTGGCGATAAATCCCTGGTAAAAGACCTAGCTGACTAGGAGGTGTATAGAGCTTGCCATCCATTTTTAAGACCAGATTCCCAATAGAGGTTTCAAGCAATTTTCCATCAGCAGTGTGATAGATGATTTCCTGCTCTCCCACTGTCAAATGTGGTCGGTGTGTCGTCTTAAAGTAAGTAAAGGCCTGCTCCAAATCAGCTTCTTGTAGACAAAGTTTGGCCTGACAAAAGTTAGAGCTAAGTGGTGTCAATACTTGTCGTTCAATTTCTATTTCTCCAGACTTGCTGAGACTGATTCGTATCCGATAATCTTGACGGATGTCACAAGACTGGTACTCCTTCTCTATTTTTTGTCTCAAAACTTCTTGGTCAAATGGAAAGGCAAAATAACGACTAGCCTTTCGCAGTCTTTCTAGATGTTGATTTTCAAAAAGTAATTTCTTCTGGCTAATTTTCCCTGTAGTAATCAGCTGAAAACGAGGTTGTTTTCGGTAAAGAACAGCTGCCTTTTGATGGACTTCACGGTATTCTGACTCCCAAGTACTATCCCAAGTGATGCCACCTCCGACACCATAGATGGCTTGCCCTCCATGCAGTTGAATAGTTCGAATAGCCACATTGAAAATCCGTCGTCCATTGGGCAGTAAGAGACCAACAGTTCCACAGTATACTCCACGCGCTTGTGGTTCCAAGTTCTTGATAATTTCCATGGTCGCTATCTTGGGAGCTCCTGTAATGGAGCCACATGGAAAGAGCGAACGAAAGATTTCAACAAGGTCTACATCCGGTCGTAACTGACTCTTGATAGTTGAAGTCATCTGCCAAACTGTAGAATACTGCTCCACTTGGCATAAACGCTCCACATGCTCACTTCCTACCTCAGAAATACGATTCATGTCATTTCGCAAGAGGTCCACTATCATCATGTTTTCTGAACGATTTTTGGGATCCTGTTCCAACCAAGCCGCCTCTTTCAAGTCGTCATCGTTGTTCAAACCACGTTTAGTTGTGCCCTTCATAGGACGAGTCGTCAACTCACGATCATTTTGTTCAAAAAAGAGTTCTGGACTCATGGAAATCACTGCCATATCATCATGCTCTACGTAAGCATTATATCCCGCTTCCTGTTCCACCACCATACGATTATAGATAGCAAAAGGATTGGCAGACAACTCCTGCTTGAGTTGGACAGTATAATTGACCTGATAAGTATCCCCTTGTCTTAAATGATGGTGAATTTGGGCAATCTCCTTTTCATAGTCCTCAGCAGATGTTACTTCCTGCCAATTTGATGGCAAATCCACCTCCTCATAAGTCAGAGGGATACTGGATTTTTCTACACTATCATGAATAGTGAAATAGAGGAGATACTCTCCTAACAAGGGACCTGAGTGTACTGCTAATTTTTCCTCAAAAGCAGGTGCAGCTTCATAGCTGACATAACCCACCACATAATAGCCTTGCTCTTGATAGCTTTCCACTTGAGCTAATAAGTCCGTCACTTCTGCTAAATCTCTGGTTTTTAACTCTTTGATAGGCTGGGTAAAGGTATATCTCTCGCCCAAAGCCCTAAAATCAATCACTGTTTTTCTATGCATATTCTAAGTATACCATAAATAAGAAGGTCCCTAGAATTTATCTAGTCAGTATTTTTTATCAGATTATCAGGAAATGTTTTAGAATTCTTTATATAATTTAACAAAATAAAAAGGTTCAGCTTATGCTGAACCACTTTTTAATCTGGCACATATTCCAATATATCACCAGGTTGGCACCCAAGTTCTTTACAAATGGCATCTAGCGTTGAAAAACGTATAGCTTTGGCCTTACCTGTTTTCAGTATTGAAAGATTTGCGGGAGTAATACCTACACGTTCTGCTAAATCTCCTGAACGCATTTTTTTCTTTGCTAATTCGACATCTAGATTAATAACAATCATGTGATATTCTCCTTTCTCTATATTGTAAACTCATTTTCTTCTGCAATTTCGTTTGCTTTTTCAAGGACTTTACCAATTGTCCAAACAACGAGAGCAGTAACCATGAAAGTTATATTTAGAAATGAATAACCATTGAGTGTCAAAATACCATCTCCTAGAAATGAGGCAATAAAGAGAGAAAGAGAAATACGATTAGCAAGTTTGACATTATGACTTGTAAAAATCTGTTCATGAATAATATTTTGGAAGAACTGTCTAACACAGAATAGTACAAACAGAATGATAAAGCTATTGATAAAGGACAAAGCACTCACTAGTATTGAAGTATTCACCATATCAGGTTTTAAGGAAATAGTCCCAAGGTTAAATAGGCTAATCTCAGTTACATTGAAAACTGTTAAAAGGATGGATATAACTAAAGATACTCCCAAGATAAAAAGTAGGATATTAATAAAACCTAAAGCAAATGGTAAGTAGGAATTTTTCTTAGACATTAATTTCAAAACCTCGTTTCTAATCTCTACTATATTATACAATATTAGTAAGTCTTACGTACATGTATTATGCTACTTTATCTGAAAATTGATTTTTGATAGAAGTAAGCACTAAGCTAGCAATAAACAAAAATGCTGCAATCGAGAAGTTAAAAATAATATGAGCTGGGTTAAGAATAAGTTCTGTAATACCTTGGATTGCTCCTACTAGTGTCATTAAAACTGCACCTTTTTTCAAGAATGAAATGGTTGTATCTTCAAAAAGATCGCTTTCCTTAAAGTTCTTAGCAAACTGTTTTAATTTGATAAGGCCATATGTCAGAAGTGTATTACCAGCAACAAAGGTTAGAACAAAGGCATTAACTCCTCCCCACGCTTCGTAGCCTGACTTTGTTACCTCTCCACCTTCAGGCATTAGTTGGCTGATATCAAATTGACCAAGGAGAAGAACTAAGGAAGCGATACTAAAGAAACTGAGGGTAAAAATTCCGAAATTAGAGCCTAGTGTAACAAGTGATTTAGTAAAGTTTACGATTTTAGTTGATGTAGTTTTTTTCATGATGATTTCCTCTTTTATAAAATATTTTTAGTTTTAGCAACAAATGAGCTCTTTTTGTTACTACTCGAAAACTTATTATTGTTTATCGATATATCTAGTATAGCATAATTTTTTTGAAATGCAACACTTTTTTATCGTTTTTTGATAATTTTTTTCTTTTGTTTAAAAATATCTTTATTTAAGAGCGATTAAACTTCAAATATTAAAGTCAACACTTCTAAAAAAATCAAATATGAATCTAAAACATTTTTAGTAAACTCTTTTTAAGAATATCACGTTCACTCAACATAATCTAACAAATAACCATAACCCTTTTCTTCCATTTGATCCTTTGGAATAAAACGGATAGACAGGCTGTTAATACAATAGCGAAGTCCCCCCTTGTCCTGAGGTCCGTCTGTAAAGACATGTCCTAGATGGGAATCACCAGTTCTACTTCTGACTTCTGTTCTGACCATATTATAAGACTTGTCTTCCTTGTAGGTCGCAACATCTGGACTGATAGGCTGGGTAAAACTTGGCCAACCACAGCCCGATTCAAATTTATCTTTTGAAGAAAAGAGAGGTTCACCTGTTGCTACATCCACATAAATTCCTGATTCAAATTTATCCCAGTAACGATTTGAAAAGGCGCGTTCTGTTTGACTGTTTTGAGTCACTGCATACTCCTCAGGAGAGAGAAGTTTTTTCAATTCATCGTCACTCGGTTTTGGATATTTACTGGCATCAATAACAGGATAGGATGCTTGATTGACATTGATATGGCAATATCCATTGGGATTTTTCTGGAGATAATCTTGGTGATAGTCCTCAGCCACGATAAAATTACTTAAGGCTTCCTTTTCAACCGCTAGAGGCTGGTCATACTTTTGAGCAACTTGCTCAAAGACTTGATTGATGACTTCTAGGTCTTTTTCATCTGTATAGTAGACTCCCGTGCGATATTGGGTTCCTACGTCATTACCTTGCTTGTTTTTGCTAGTTGGATTGATAATGCGGAAATAATGGAGCAGGATTTCTTTTAATGTAATTTGATTGGCATCATAAGTCACATGAACAGTTTCAGCATGACCTGTTTGGCCAATCAATTCATACTGGGTTGTTTCTCCCCTGCCATTCGCATAGCCAGAAACAGCATCTGTCACACCTGCTACTCGTGAAAAATACTCTTCGACACCCCAGAAACAACCTCCCGCTAGATAAATATCATGTAGGTCAGCATCTTTTCTTGGCTCAGTATTTTTCTTAGCATGTTTCCCCTGACTAACTGCTGCCTTCTCAATTTGAGAGGTATCAGTGTAGCTAGCGCTTCTTTTTTCCCAAAGAAATAAAACTCCTAAAATAAGGAAGATAATGATTCCAATCGACAGGACTATTTTTAATTTATCATTCATAATAAACCTCTAATCTATACTCTTTAAGGTCTGTAAAATAGTTTCCTTGTCCATAAAGCCTGGCTGGGTCTTAACTAGTTTACCTTCTTTATCAATAAAGGCCTGAGTTGGATAAGAACGGACTCCGTAACTTGCTAAGAGTTTTCCCGAAGGGTCTAGAAGGACAGGGAGATTTTTATAGTCCAAGCCCTGATACCATTTTTGGAAGTCTCCTTCTGCTTGCTCTCCTTTTTGACCCGGAGAAACGACTGTCAAAACGACAAAGTCATCTCCAGCTTCTTTTGCCAGTTCATCTGTATCAGGCAGACTAGCTAGACAAATAGAACACCATGAAGCCCAAAATTTGAGATAGACTTTTTTGCCTTTGTAATCTGATAGGCGATACGTTTTACCATCAACTCCCGTGAGTTCAAAGTCTGGAACTTCTTCCCCTTTTTTTGCAGTTTGAGAGCTAACTTGCGCATTTTTGTCTCCATTTTGTTTATCAGCCTCGCTCGTCGTCTGATTGTTACAAGCCGATAGACAGACCAGACTAGCGCAAACCAATACAGTTGCTTGCCATATTTTCATTTTCATCACCTTTCTTATTAGATATATGAATATAGATTTTGTATTATAGCTCTATTATATACCTAGCATCCTAAAAATACTTGAAATCTGCTCGGAAATTAATAGCGCTTCTTGATGACAAGAAAACTCCCACCTGCTTAGCAGACGAGAGCTTTCAACTTTTTATCTATATTTTTCTTATAAAATCTTGTGGGTATTGGGCACGCGCCCCTCCGATCAGTTTTGGACGACTAGCGAGGGCAGTTACATGGGCTTGGCCGATTGATCTCAAAACTGGACGTATCGGTACTTGAACATGCTTGATATGCATCCCTATAGCCGTATCTCCAATATCGAGTCCTGCATCTGCCTTGATAAATTCGATCTCAACTGGATCTTTCATATAGCGAAAGGCCGCCAATTGCCCTGATCCTCCAGCGTTCAGTGTCGGAAGAACACTCACAATTTCGAGATTGTATTTGATTGCAACCTCTCGTTCTACTACCAAGGCCCGATTGACATGTTCACATCCCTGAACTGCTAGGTGGATTCCTCTAGCTGATAAGATTTCTAAGATTCTTTTAACAATTAATTCTCCAATTTCTTGACTAGAGGCTTTCCCGATGTGTCCTCCTATCACCTCACTGGAAGATAAGCCCAAAACAAAGAGAGCTCCCTCATGGAGAGAAGCTTTTGCTAATACATCTTCTAGGATTTCCTCTACCTCTTTTTGTAATTGTCCTTGGTCCATACTTTACCTCACTTACTCCTTTCTATGATATCGTTTTTTCATCATTTTAGCAAGCTAGGGACATAGCCCACGTTCTGTCGATTCATCTATTTTCTAACCAAAAAGACAGAGAATGTCCATCTCTGTCTCATTTATAATTCTATTTATACTTTTTGGAGTCCTTGGACGGCATCGTGATTGATGATGATTTGACCGTATTCTTGGAGAACTGAACGGCTGATATCACTATCATCTGCAAATTCACGCATGCGAGCCAATAACCAAGCTGGATAAAGACTTGGATGATCTTCTACATCAACCAAGACTGTTAGATAGTATTGGTCGTTCATTTTGTAAAGTTCTGAAGTCTCCATTTGGTAATCAACTGTTTTCGCAAAAGAAACCAAACTAGTTAAGTCGTCAAAGCGTAGGATGTAGTAGATATAAGGTTCTCTTTTCCCTTCATCCACCTCAGCAATTTCATCAATCGCTGCTTCCTCTTCTTTTTCAACCTGCTCTAGAGATTGAATAGCTTCAATGTCTTCTTTAGTTTTCTCTGCCATGGTCTTTTCCAATGTTTTCAAGAACTCATCTGGAGACATTTTTGCTAGTTCATCCATGTCAGGAAGGTCTGCCAAATCTTCAAAATCCAAATTTTGGTCAATCTTAGACTTGGTTACAAAGACATCAACCTTATCAGGCTTCGGTGTCACTCGGAAGCTAAGCATACCTGTATCCAAGAAACTGTCTGGCATCTCTAACTCATCCAGAATGGCATAGAAAAACTCTTCTGTTTTTTCTTGTGGAACGAGAAAGTCTGCGATTTCCATTCCACGATCCATCAAATCTTCTAAAGACATCGTGATTTTTAAAGTCGTATCACTGATTTGTTTCATTTTCATAGTTCGTAACCTCATACTTTCAGTTCTATCTATTATACAAGATTTAAATGATTTTATCAAAAGAATGGCGTTGGAATGTGATATAATACTAGTATCTATTTTAGAATGTAAGAAAGAAAGTTTCATGAAAAATATAAAAGTTAATGCTTTGGCTAGCTTGCTGGTCAATATTTTAAACATCGTTTTTCCCCTGATTACTAATCCCTATCTAACGCGGATTCTTAGTAAATCAAATTACGGCTACTTTAACACAGCTAACACCTGGGCGAGCTTCGTCATTCCACTAGCTGCCTTTGGGATTTACAATTATGGGATTCGAGCAATTAGTAAAGTAAAGGATGACAAAAATAAGATTAATTATGTCTTTTCTAAGTTGTTCTATATTTCGCTCATTACTTCAGTTGTAACAACAGCTATCTATTTCCTCTTTATTTATTTTGATACTAGTATTGTCAATCTAAAAATTCTTTACTATATCCTTGGAATCCAAGCTCTCTTCCAATTTCTGAATATCGAATGGATGAATGAAGCCTATGAGAATTATTCTTTTATCCTTTATAAAACACTCGTGATTCGCATTGGAATGTTGGTCGCTATCTTCGCCTTCGTTAAGACACCTGATGACATTGTTCCTTATGCTACAATCATGAGTGCAACAACCATTATCAACTATCTACTCAGCTTCCTATGGATTAAACGAGAGGTTTCCTTTGTCAAGATTGAAGTTATTGAACTCATCAAAGCATCTAAGCCACTTCTGACCATGTTGCTTCTAGCAAATGCCAATATGCTCTACACCTTGCTAGACCGTATGTTCATTACCAAAGGACCTGATGAGAATTACATCTCCTACTACACTATTGCTTCAAGTATTGTTATGCTGATTGCTAGTGTCCTGAGTGGAGCTATCAATGTCAGCATTCCTCGACTTGGTTACTACTTAGGAAAAAAAGATTATACTTCATATAAAAATCTGGTAAACCAAGGAGCGGCTCTCTTCTACTTTCTTATAATTCCGACTAGCATCGGAATCATGGTTTTAGGAACTTATGCGACAGTTATCTACTCTTCTGAGAAATATATAGAAGCAGGAATTGTAACAAGCGTCTTTGCCTTTCGAACCATTATCTGGGCCATCGAATTAATCCTTGGAAAGCAGATTATCTTTATCAATGACCATGAAAACCGATTAACAGCTTTCTACTTTATCGGCGGCGGTGTCAATGTCATCCTAAACTCTCTACTCCTTTTCAACAACATCTTTACTCCTGCCTACTACATCGGGACAACGATTATTGCTGAGGCAATTGT
This sequence comes from Streptococcus sp. oral taxon 431, assembly GCF_023110115.1. GTDB lineage: Bacteria > Bacillota > Bacilli > Lactobacillales > Streptococcaceae > Streptococcus. The sequence goes on from NZ_JALDVP010000002.1 coordinate 145,169, forward strand.
GGTTCTGCTTGAAATCCGCTTTATTCAGAAACATAAACTCTTGGATTTGAAAGAAATCTTTGGAACATTAGCTCGCTACACAATTGTGTCACTAGGCTTTATTCCAATTTACTATATCTGTAAGATTCTCTTCCAAGTTCATTCATACACAGTGAATATGGCTATGCTCAGTATGGTAGTAGCTACAATTGCCGGATGTGCTATCTATTATGCTTTCGCTCTCTTTATCATTAAGGATAAAACCCTTCACTATGCAATAGATCTAGTTCGTGCAAAAATCAAACGAAGTTAACAAAACACCTATAAAGCTTAAGCTTTATAGGTGTTTTTATTGTAGAAAAATTTAATTAAAAATCAGTTAGAAACTTAATTCTTTTCTTGGCTCGTTTGTGTCTTAGGTTCAGTAGATTGATTCTTTTCCTCAGACGTAACAGATGAGCTCTCAGTTTGTTGAGTTCTCTCAACTTCTGTTGTTTCGAAAATGTGCCCCTGACTATTTGCCACAGTTTGTTCCTGAGTTGTTTCCTCGGTTGTAACAGTCGTCCAAATTCCATCTGCATTAAGCCTGTACCCGTCAGGACTTGTTCCATTTCTTAGGAGAGAACCATTTGTTTGGAAATAGTACCAGTTACCATTCAGTTGTTTCCAACCAGTCTGCATTGCTCCGTTAGCATCAAAGTAATAACTTTGATCATCTACCTTGTATAAACCAGTTGCCATCTGACCATTTTCAGTGTCAAGATAATACTTACGGCCGTTATCTTGGAACCAACCTGTCTTCATCGCTCCGTTGCTTGCGAAGTAATAGTAATGGTTATCGAGCCATTTCCAACCGGTCTGCATAGCACCGCTTGCATTGAGATAATAACGGGAACCATTAATTTCTTGAAGGCCTGTTAGCATAACACCTTCTTTGTCTAGATAGTACCACGTGTCCTTATCTTTTAACCAGCCAGTCTTCATCGCTCCACTACTAGTGAAGTAATAATAATGGTTATCGAGCCATTTCCAACCAGTTTGCATAGCACCACTTGCATTGAGATAATAGCGGGAACCATTAATTTCTTGAAGGCCTGTTAACATGACACCGTCTTTATCTAGATAATACCAGATGTCCTTATCTTTGAGCCAACCTGTCTTCATGGCACCACTACTTACGAAGTAGTAATAATGGTTATCGAGCCATTTCCAACCGGTCTGCATAGCGCCACTTGCATTGAGATAATAGCGTGAACCATTAATTTCTTGAAGGCCTGTTAACATGACACCGTCTTTATCTAGATAATACCAGATATCTTTGTCTTTGACCCAGCCAGTTTTCATATCCCCATCGCTAGTGAAATAGTTCCAATGACCATTAAGGAAGGCCCAGCCAGTTTTCATGATTCCATAGTTGTCAAAGTAGTAGGTCTTTCCATTAATTTTTTTCAGACCAACTGAAGGAACACCATCTCCATCATAATAATACCAGCTTACCCCAATCTTTTGCCAACTAGAAGCCCTTCCTTGAGCCTGTAGGCTACCATTACTTGCAAAGAACATCTTCTTGCCATTAAAGACTTGTAAGCCAGTCAGCATTTTACCATCTTTATCAAAGAGATATTTTTGACCACCAATTTCAGCTAGTTCATTATAAAGTCTTGCTCCCGTTGAACTGATATAGTACCAAGAACCACCTTGCTTGAACCAACCCTCATACTGCATCTTACCATTGCTATTGAGGTAATACCAGTTACCTTCTAGTTTTTCTCTGCTGTCCTGAATGTGTAACCAGCTACCTGCTAGCATTTGGCCCTTACCATTGAAGAAATAATAGTCTCCATCATCTAATCTATGCCATCCAATGGCCATTTGATTGTCTTTCAAGCGATATTTCCAGAATCCATCTTCTTTGTACCACTTTTCAGTTACTTTGGGAATATTTGGGAAGGATTCTGAAACATCAGTAAAGCCTTTATCGCTAATGTTAAAAACAGTTGCATCTTTTGTTTGGCTCGAAGCATGGACTACTTGTATATTCTTCCGTTTGAGATAGTCTCTGGTTGAGGAAAGATTGGCATCGTATGATGATGTATGGACCACCATCTTTGGCGATAAGTTGTCTAGGAAAGGAATTGTATTAGAAATCTTGGCATCATAGTGATGATTCCACTTCATCATATCTACTTTACCAATCTCTGGCCCAATCTTATCCTCTGCTCCTTCAGCGTTATCTAGGTCTCCACCAAGGTAGATTTTTTTCCCAGCTACAGTTACAACTGCTACCAAGGAATTCGAGTTGTCATCATAGACTCTTTTCAATTTGCCATCTGGACCATACTCATTTTTATAGTTGTAGAGTTGGACATCCATATCACCAAATTTAAAGCGACTATCCTCCTCTTTAATGTCCTGTACTAGAGTGACACCTTTTTCTTTGGCAGTTTTGATAGCATTGTCATAATTAAACAAATTGTCCCATAGACGCCACTTACTGGTAATTCGCTCATCTGTATATCTTTTTAGATAAAGTTTCTCTACTGGATAGCGTTTTAGGACCTCGTCTGCAGCCCCAATATGATCACTATGGACATGGGTTCCAAGGATAAAGTCAAGTTTCTTAACCCCCAGATGACTTAGATGACGGAACAATCTATCTTCCAAAACTTGCGAATTTAAGTTGGAAATTCCAACTCGACTAGGATATTTAGGGTTTGAACCATCAGGAAAATCATAGTCCTCTCCCATGTCAATGAGGGCAAAATGTCCGTTGCTTTCAAGAACAATAGCATCGCTTCCTGAAGCACCTTTGGTATTTATATAATGAATGCGGTTCCCAGAACCAGCTGAGACAGTATCCGCCTTCACTGATTGTAATTGACTTGTTGCAGCTGATAATAGTATAAAACTATATAAGAGCGATTGTTTCATTTTCTTCATGTAAATCACTTCTTTCATAAAATTCATGGTAATATGACCAGATAAAGATTCATTTTTTTATAAGTTTAGATTATTTCTTTAAAACAACTCGGGCTAATTTTGCATCACCTGGTTTATAGATTGGGTTTTCTTTCCAATTATAATTAGTATTTGGAGTTTCAAAATCAGCTCCATACAAGTGACTGATATAGTCTCTAGTATTCTCTGGAATTTTCACATCTACGCCCTTAAAGTTAGCAACTTGTAATTGACTGAATGGCAATTCGTAATGATAGACCTCATGACGAGTTGGTACTCCCAAAGCATTAATCATAAAGAAAATCGTATCGGAGGATATTGTTTCCCCTTTTTTATCATAAACAATAAGATCTACATTCAAACCTTTAAAACTGTATGATAGTTCTACCAATTGTTCATTGTAGTAAAATTCTTTAGTTCTTGAGAAACCTCTTTCCAAGAGATATTGTTCATCCTCTACAAAACGTTGATAATCTGGAATAATGATGCCAAAATCCATATCCAGGTCATGGCTAATAAAATCATTTTCTCTGAAAAAGCCTAATAGGGTCCCAAAATCCAGCCAAATATCATAATCTTTCAAAGGAGAACTATAAATAGTTTGAAGAATTTCTTCAAAGTTGTCTTTTAACAAGTCATTTCTTTTGGAGTCCAATTCAACGTTCGCTTTGTCATTGAGACTTTTAATGATTGGTAAGTTCTTGATGAGGTCTTTCTTGTCCCCTAAAAGACTTGCCAAGCTTCTTTTTAACCATTGTAACACGTCTTACACCTCTTTTATATAAGCGACAAAATCATCATGTTTTACTCGTTTTTCAACTGGTGGAATTTCCATAAAATCATCACCGTAGATAGCTGACAAGATTTGATGGAAAGCCTCAGGGATTTTGTAGGTTCTATCTTCGAATGGACTATCCATTACTTTATCAAGCAGCGTCTTCTCAAATTTTGTAGAAGTTCTCTTATTTTCCATCAAATAATCAATAGAATCACTATCATTAGCCTGCATTGAGAGAAGGTTCATTTTTTTATTCCAAGTTTTAACTCTTGTTAAACGGAAAACAAGAACCAATAGATATCTGATAATATTCTTTAATCCAGCATTTTTACTATGAATACCATAGAGAGTATATACAGAAAGTCTGCGATAGGTATCTAGTTTAACCATCTCTTTGTTGACATCAGCATAATAATCAAATGGGAAAACATCCACGCAAATTCCTAAATCGATATCATTTTCAATATAGTTATTCTCATAAACTGTACGTGCATCATATACTCGATAAAATGGATAAGGATAGCGAGCGTCATTTTCCCAAGATGCTACTTTGTAGATAGGGTCATTGTCCCGTAGAACTGCTTGGTATAACTTGTCATACTCATCACGTTTCAAAGAGATATCTACATCATCATCCCAAGGAATATACCCCTTATGTCTAACAGCTCCTAATAGAGTTCCATAAGCCAAAGAATAATTAATATTCTCTTTTTGACAGAGATTATGAATGTAGTCCATCACTCCTAATTCTACTTCTTTAATCTCTTCTTCAGATAGTCTTCTGTATCCATCTCTCTTTTTAGAAATAACAGAGAAATAATAGCCTGAAATCATAAATAGAATACAACCCAACAATGAAATACCATAGAGAGTTGAGCTCAAGAACAAATTAGAAATTAAGATAACAACCGTCATAAGTAGACCAGAAACAAGCTCATTATCTGTTATCTTATCCTTTTTGTCTTTTAGGAATTTCTTGATGCTGGCCCAGATAAATGAAATCATGAAAGCAGCAAAAGGTAGGAAACCAAGTATACCATTATAGAAAAGTACTTCTAAATATCCATTATGAGTCAAGTAATGCTCTTTAATGATATATGCACTTGCATCATATGTTTTCCCTAACTCATACCAGTTACCCGCTGAGTAACCAAATAATGGTCTCTTTGGAATAAATGAAGCTGTCGATTGCCAAATAGCAAAACGATTATTGGAGATATTTTCTTCGCTAGTATCCGTTCTCTCTAAAGTTAAATTATTGTTTTCACCTTTTTCTTTATTGAGCTGTATTTCCGCAGAATGAGCTTTTAAATACAAATCACTGCTATACTTTACACCATTATATGATAAAAATACTAGCCCAACTGTTAATAATACAGTGACAAAAGATTTCGCCTTATTGCTATATTCAAATTTTATCAAAGAATAAAGAAATGCTGCTACAACTAAACAAATATATGTCGTTCTTGAACCTGATAGAACTATATAGGCAAAGTTTAAAATAATGGAAGAAATAGCTAGAGTTTTAACAATTTTGTTTAAAGCAGAAAGTCTCATCCATAAATAAATAATGATAATTAAGGAAATAATTGAAAGATAGTTGGGACTTGCTAAAATACCAAACAAGCGTGACTCAACAAATCCTTGACGAATCAACAAGCCTTTATAATCGAAAACTCTATATCCGATTAGCATAAAAAATTGAACAAGAGATAAGAAAACCCCAACAGTGTTTGCAACAGTAATTACTGAAAAGAATACGTTAAACAAAATTCGAGATTTTTCTCTACTAAAGTTTTGAAAAATTGGGTAAATAGCAAAGAAATAGATAAAGAACACTACCAAGTTCTTGATATTTGTTGAAAAACCATACTTCATCACCAGTAAACTTGTGATAATATTCATGGCAAAAAAGATGATTAAGTACTCAATTTTTCTAACAAATAAATAGGCCTTCTTTACAAAGAAATTATATAAACCTAATAGGACTCCCAAAAGAGTCATACCTAGGGTAACAAATTTATTTGCAGAGATGAATTGAAGGGGAACAATGAGTCCCGCCATACAATAAAAAGATATGACTGATAAAAATACCAGATTAATTTTAAAATAGTTTTTCTCAATAATAGAAATCATTTTCTCTCCTAACGGCTATGTTGACGAAGTAAAATCTGTGTGTAGAGCTTTCTGCTAAATAGTAGAGCTAGAAAACTTATTTTTCTAGCATTGGTAAATCTAGCATCTCTTAAAATATTCAATCTATTTTGTTTTAGATAATTTATCAATTTATCTTCTAGTAGTTTATCTTTAAAATCAGAATCAATCAACAATCTATCCAAGACATAGAAATAGGCCCAATTTAAACGCATCGTTGCAACATCAGCGATTGCGGGATAGTGCTCTCTTATTATATTCGCATTTTGCTCATATGCTTCAATCACATTTAAGAATTTTAATGAGAATTTTTGTGTAGTAATACTATTTTCACGATGGACATAATAATACTTCTTCTCATTAGTCGCAACAACCTTCTGACATTGATCCAGTAAACGAATCATAATAAAGGCATCTTCTGCAATTTTTCCAACTTCAAATTTCAAATGATTGAAGAGCTCTTTTTTATATAATTTATTAACGGCAGTAACTGATAAGACCTTTGCTTCCATAACCATTTTTATAGCTTCTTCTGAAGAAAGGTTCCAAGTTTTAATCTCTGAAACTTGTTTTTCAGGAATCTGATGAAAGACATCGTAGTGTCCGCACATTGATAAATCTGCATTCGACTCTCTTAATTGACGGTAGAGTGTTTCGTACATATCTTCATCAATATAATCATCACTATCAATAAAGCCAATCAAATCTGAAGAAGCATGATCAATTCCTGTATTTCTGGCTGCAGATAGGCCACCATTCTCTTTATGAATCACACGAATTCGTTGGTCTCTCAAGGCCAGCTGATCACACAAGTCACCACTCTGGTCTGTTGAACCATCATTAATAAGAAGCAATTCAAAATTGGTATAAGTCTGCTTTAAAATCGACTCAACACATCGTTCAAGATAATTTTCTACGTTGTATACAGGAACAATGATACTAATTTTTTCTTGCATTGTATTCTCCCTTATATTCTGTATAGCTTTTATCCATATCTGCGATAACGGCATCGTGGTGAGGTACTTGCTTGTCTGCCGGCGGTGGTGTCATATAGTCACCAAAAGCTGTACTTAGATAGGCATCGTAACCAACTGGAATAGGCATCTCTGTTCCTTCGAAAGGTAAGAAAATGCTATCTTCAAAGGCTTGAATTGGATACTTTTTCTTCATGTATCCTGGCCCTGAACATAATTCTGTAATGCCATCACTTTCGGCTGGTCCATACTTGGTCATTTCTTTCTCAGCCTTTTTCCAGATACGATAGCGAAGCGATTTAGGAGTTAATCCTAGTAAAATGGTACTACCCCACTTCATGAGAGCTCCATGCTTTTCTGGAATTGTTTGTGCACAAAATAGAGAATAAATCAAAGCCCAGCGGACCTGTTTCTTGCGCTCTGCTGGATTTTTAGGGTAGTAGTCCAAGGGAAGAACATCCAAAGCCAAGCCGTGGGGAAGATCCAAATCTTGTTGATAAGGCTTGATACAAGTCGTCTCCTTATCACGAATGGTGATAAAGAGGTTACGGTCTACATAGTCTTTGGAACTCTTTGATAGGAAGTAACGCTCATCCGCATATTGAGGCCATAACTCTGCTAGTTTTTCATAGTCCTTTCGTGGCATAAAGAAGTCCAAATCATCATCCCAAGGGATGAAGCCCTTGTTACGAAGGGCGCCAATGGCTCCTCCACCACAAAGATAGCACAACAAATCATGTTCTTTACAAAATGCGACGAAATATTCAGCCATTTCCAGACTACGAGCCTGAATCGCTTTCAAATCACTCATGTCTCTCCTCTTCTGTCCAATAACGAGTTATATCGTTTTATTATACCATAAAAAAGCCCTAAAAATCCATCAGATACTAAGAAAAATCAAAGCCTGAGACACCCATTTAGTTAGATGTTTCAAGCTTTGACTTTAATTAATTTTTTTATCTGAATCCCATTTGGGCTAGCTTATTCTGGTAAGCTTTTTGATCCACTCGAAGGGCTTGGCCTCCATAGACATCATAGTCATCTACCCAGTCTCCAAGTTCCGGTACTGTTAGTCTTTCAATACCGTTCTGACCTCCTTCAAGGACGGATAAACCGTTGGTCAATAAGAAGGTATAAGGAAGGTTTGTAGATGTCATGGCGAATACTTTACCCAGTGCTTCTGAACCTGTGAAAAGTTTTGTAGGATCTTTAATTTGCTGTAAAACAGCAGTCATGACTTGTTGCTGTCTACGAGTACGGCCATAGTCTCCTTCATCATCATCGCGGAAACGTGCATAGTTAAGGAGAGTAGAACCATTCATTTGTTGTGTTCCGACTTTAATTGTTTGTGTTGGTGATTCTGTTTCTGTCGCATGCAAGTCATCACCAACTGTAGCTTCTGTAACTGGAACTCCATTTAGGGTTGAAAATTGAGCATCAATGGTCACCCCGTCAGGGAAAAGCGTATCAATAGCAGTCGCAAAAGCTTGGAAATCAACAAGAGCATAGTATTTGATGTCTAGATCAAAGTTATCTTTGAGGACCTTACGCACCATTTCAGCCCCTTGTTTTCCTTCTTGTTCCCCCAATTCGTAGGCCAAGTTCAACTTATGGTCAGCTTGTTTTTGTCCGTTAATAACTTGGCTATAACCATCGATATAAACTAGGTTGTCACGCATAAAACTTACAAGCTTAAGCTTTTTATCCTTACCACTTACATTGAGAACCATAATAGAATCTGTCCGTGTTTCTGAACTATTCTGTCCAATACGGCCATCTGTTCCTAAAATAAGAATATTGACACCATCTCTTGTATCCTGTCCATTAAAGACTTCAACTTGGGCAGCCTTGGCATCTTTCGATCCGCTTGAGCCATTCGGATTGGCTGACTGGAAACCTTTCAAGAACATGAAAATCATTCCCACTGCAGCACAAAGCAACAGCATTCCTAACCAAGCAAGTATGCGTTTAAAGCGAAAGACTCTTTTTTTCTTTGGTTTCTTCTGCTTAGGAATCTTAGCTTTTGGTTGCGATAGACTACTACGTCGACTAGCTCGACTTTGATTAGTATAACTCGGAAGACCTGTGTTAGGTTCCGTATAGTCTTGGCTTTCTGCTTCTTCTACGACAACTGAACGAGCTTCTTGTTGACCATCCAGCTTAGCTTGTAAAAAAGCAAACTCTCTCTTTTCTTTATCATTTAGATAGTGGATGTTTTTTAATAGATAGTCGTAACGTAGTTTCTCATGGTGTGTCAGAGGATTTTCTCTAGTCATTCCTTCTCCTTCCCTTTATCCTGTATGGTATAGATAGGGTAAGCTCCTAGTACTTTATAGTGGATCCCAATCGTTTCTAATTCTTTTTGAGCAAAATGGACCAATTCTTTATCAGCATAGTCCACATCAATGATAAAAAAGTACTCACCTAGTGCTGTTTTTAGGGGGCGACTCTCAATCTTAGTTAGGTCAATCCCGCGCCAAGCAAAGGTAGAAAGCGCCTTATATAAAGCTCCTGGAAGATTGTCTGGCAAGGTCAATGCTAGACTCATTTTCTTAGCATTTGCATTCAAGGGTATTTGCGGTGCCTTGGGACCTAACACCCAAAAGCGGGTGAAATTGGCTTCCATCTCTTGAATATCTTGAGCAATTAATTCCAAACCATATTCTCCAGCCGAACTTTTGGGGGCAATGGCCGCAAAAGGCTGATCTGGATGCTCGGAAACATAGCGCGCAGCGTAGGCTGTACTGGCAGTGACCTCCAGTTGAGCGTCTGGATAATGCTCATCGATAAATTTCTTTCCCTGCGCCAAAGCTTGTGGGTGAGAAAAGATTTTCTCAATTTTAACTTGCCCTGGCACTGCCATCAACTGTTGATGAATTGGCTGCACAATCTCCGCCACAGCTTGAATACGAGCTTGATGAAAAAGATAGTCCAAGGTCTCATGAACACTACCTTCAATGGAATTTTCAACTGGCACTACTGAATAGTCTACCAAACCTTGTTCATATGCTTTGATAACGTCCGTAATATTTGAAAAAGGCTCTAGTTCCTCATGAGGAAAAGCCGTCTGCACCACATGGTGCGAAAAAGATCCTTTGGGACCTAGATAGGCAATTTTCATCTCAATTCCTCTATAATTTCATCTGGGTTTAAACTTGATACATCTACAATCTGACTAGCTACTTCCTCATACCAAGCCTGTCTTTCTTTAAAAATTGTAAGCAATTCTTCCTTGCTATTTTTTAAAAATAGTGGACGTTGATTGTCCTTATCAGCTGAAATTCGCTGGTACAGTGTCTCAAAATCTGCTTTAAGGTAAATGTTGTCTGGATTTTGCTTGAGCAAGGCACGATTACGTGGAGAAATGACTATTCCTCCTCCTGTGGAAATAACTTTATCTGTCTTCAGCAGTTCAGCCAGTACTTCTTCTTCTAGCTGACGGAAGGCTGCTTCTCCTTTTTTTTCAAAGAAACGAGCAATCGGCATCCCCAGTCGGCCTTCCAGCAAGGCATCCATGTCTACGAAGTCAGAATCCAGCTTTCTAGCAATAGTAGTTTTTCCTGAACCCATAAAACCTAGTAAAACCTTAGCCATGAATCAAAGTCTCCAAATCATCAAAGAAGCTTGGGTAGCTAGTATTAATAGCTTCGGCTCGATCCAATTCAACTTCTCCATCTGCAACCAAGAGAGCTGCAATGGCTGTCATCATGCCGATTCGATGGTCTCCAAAGGTATTGACTCTAGCGCCATGGAGGGCAGATTTCCCTTTGATAATCATGCCGTCTGCTGTAGGAGTAATAGTTGCTCCCATGCTATTTAAAGCATCTGCGACAACTTGAATGCGATCCGTTTCTTTAACCTTGAGTTCTTCTGCATCTTTGATGACCGTTTGCCCTTGAGCTTGGGTAGCAAGGAGCGCGATAATCGGCAATTCATCAATTAAACGTGGAATCAAGGCCCCGCCAATCTCTGTCCCGTTTAGTTCTGAAGTCTCGACAGTCAAGGTTGCAGATTTGGCAATTGGATCCATATCAGTAATCTCTAATTTCCCGCCCATAGCTCGGATAACATCGATAATACCTGTACGTGTTTCATTAATACCGACATTCTTCAGCACGACACGAGAATTTGGCACAATCAAACCTGCTACTAACCAAAAGGCTGCACTAGAAATATCTCCTGGTACGACAACCGTTTGTCCACTAAGTTTCTGTGGCCCTTGAACAGTGATTTTCTTACCATTGACACTTAACTCTCCACCAAATTGATGTAGCATATCTTCTGTGTGATTACGAGTGCACTCCTTCTCGATAATGACTGACTGACCTTGAGCCTGCAAAGCCGCAAAAATCAAGGCTGACTTGACTTGAGCAGAGGCAATTGGCAATTCATATTGAATAGGTTTTAAGCTTTTTGTTCCTTTTAAGTGCAACGGTGGCAAGTCTCGCTCTGTTTGACCTGAAATGGTAACTCCCATTTTTTTCAAGGGAAGAGTTACACGATCCATTGGGCGCTTGGAAAGACTATCGTCTCCAAACATCTCTACTTCAAAGTCTGCACCAGCAAGGACGCCTGAAATTAAACGAATAGAGGTCCCAGAATTCCCCATATCCAGGGCTTTCTGAGGTGCTTTTAATCCATCCATCCCAACACCTTGAATGGTAACGACACCATCCTTGTCCTCAATCTCTACGCCGAGATCACGAAATACCTGTATGGTTGACAAGACATCTTCACCACGCAAGATATCAAAAACCTTAGTCTCACCTTCAGCCAAGCTTCCAAAAATGATAGAGCGATGACTGATGGACTTATCCCCAGGTACGCGAATACTACCATTTAAGTGCTTAATGTTTGTTTTTAATTTCATACCGGCCCTCATACTGACAATACTTTTTCTTATTTTATCATAAAAAGTCAGAAATTTCTTAAAAATTCCTGACTTTATGAGGTAAATTCTTATTTTAAAAGTTCTGAAATTGGTTCAAAAACAATTTTTTCAATATCAGAAAGGTAGATAGAAAGTTGTTGCTGTTTGGCAAAGAATTCTGACAAGAGAGAGTTTCCTTGAATTTGCTTGCCAAAACTTTCCATTTTTTCTTGGAAAGAAGCATCTGGAATTTGACCAGTTTGTGCCATGATTTGGATTTCATGTTGAAAAGCAATATAATCTGCAAAAATTTTGCTTGCTTCTGAATCCGCTTGGATGGCATCTCTAGCTTCTTTAACTGCCTTGTATTCAGGCAATTCGCGTAGTCCACGACTTAGTGCATTTGCACTATCATAAATATTTGACATAATTGTCCTCCTTATTTAATAACGACTGTGTAGTCAGTATTTTCTGTAATGACTTGCTCAGCACGTTTTAAATCCTGAGCATTCTTAAAGGAAATTTGCAGAATCCCGTGAACATCCTCACGGTTTTCCTCATTGATATGGATATTGACCAAAGAAGTTCCACGAAGCAATTCCAAGATGCGTAAAATCACATCTTCCTCATCGGGAACGTCTACATAGAGGTCAAATGAGCTATCTACTCCGCCACGTTTATGGATTTCCATGGCCTGACGTTGCTCACGCGCTTGATTGAAAAAATTCCAGATTTGGTTTTCATCACCCTTACTGATAGCTTGTCCAATCTCGTCCAAACGGCCCTTGAAGTCCTCGATGCGTTCAATAATGGTATCCCGATTGGATAAGAGGATAGAAGTCCACATGCCTGGCTCACTTTCAGCAATCCGAGTCATATCTCGAAATCCACCGGCCGCAAAGCGTCGCGCCATTTCATGCTCTTCAGCATAACTTGCAGTTTGTTCCATCAGGCCTGATGCTAAGATATGCGGAAAATGGCTAATCTGAGAAGTCACTCGGTCATGCTCATCAGCATCGATTTCAATGAAACGAGCATGGAGACCTGACAGCAAGTCTTTCATTTCTTCGAGCGTATCCGGAGTTGTCAGACTAGATGGCGTGAAGATATAATAGGCATTTTCAAAAAGATTAACATCTGCAGAGGCAGCTCCTGTCTTGTGACTTCCTGCCATGGGATGGGCCCCCACAAAGCGAACAGACTTATCAGCAAAACACTTCTCAGCTGTAGCCACGATAGCTGACTTGGTCGATCCAGCATCAGAAATAATAACACCATCTTTCAAGTCCAAGTTGGCCAATTCCTTAATAAAGGCAATAGTTTGCTTGATTGGCAGGGTAAGAATGATGACGTCTGCAAGTGGAGCAAAACTGGCAAAATCATCCGTCGCTCGGTCAATCATTCCTCTCTCCAAGGCAATATCTCTAGACGCTTGACTACGATTGTATCCTAAAATTTCATAATCAGGATGATCCCGCTTGATTCCCAGTGCCATGGAAGCACCAATCAAACCTAGTCCTGCGATATAGATGGTTTTTGCCATAAGAACTCCTTAATAATTCTTTGTATACTCCCGATGTTTCGCAACAGCTTCTTTTAATTCTTCCAGATTATCAGAGGAGAATTTCTCAAGGATTTCTTGAGCCAAAACCGTTGCTACAACTGCCTCCATAACGACACCTGCTGCTGGAAGAGCAGTAGGATCACTTCTCTCTACTGTTGCTTTATAAGGTTCATGAGTTTCAATATCGACACTCATCAACGGCTTGTAGAGAGTCGGAATTGGCTTCATAACTCCACGAACGATAATCGGTTGGCCGTTGGTCATACCACCTTCGAAACCTCCAAGGTTATTAGTCCGACGAGTATAGCCATCTTCTGATGACCAGAGGATTTCATCCATGACTTGGCTACCCTTAAGATGGCCTGCTTTAAAACCAAGACCAAACTCCACACCCTTAAAGGCATTGATAGAAACAACAGCTTGAGCTAGCCTTGCATCTAGTTTACGATCCCATTGGACATAAGAACCAAGACCAACTGGAACGCCACCGACAACCGTTTCAACAACTCCGCCGATGGTATCTCCGTCACGTTTAATTTGGTCAATATAGTCCTTAATCTCCTGCTCACGTTCTTGGTTGACAATAGAAACTTCTGACTGAGCAGCCAGTTTCTTAATCTCTGCGACTGTAAAGTTTTCTGGAACATTGATTTCCTTACCACCAAAGACAACAACATGGTTAGCAATTTCGATATCAAGCTCAGCTAAAAGCCGCTTGGCTACTGCTCCAACTGCAACCCGCATAGTCGTTTCACGGGCAGATGAACGTTCCAAAGAATTTCGCAAATCATCAAAGCGGTATTTGATGCCCCCGACCAAGTCTGCGTGACCTGGACGAGGATGTGTGATTTTTCGTTTACTTTTGAGTTTGTCTTCAATATCCTCGGCAGACATGATATCCAGCCATTTTTGGTGGTCTTTGTTAATGACATCCATGGTAATAGGTGCCCCTGTCGTCTTACCATGACGAACTCCAGAAGTAAAGACAACCTGATCACTCTCGATTTTCATTCGTCCACCACGACCGTAACCGCCTTGGCGACGTTTGAGATCCTCATTGATATCTTCTGCAGTCAAAGGCAGTCCTGCTGGAATTCCTTCAATAATTGCTGTCAGACGAGGACCATGTGATTCTCCTGCTGTTAAATATCTCATACATTCTCCTTATTTTACTAAGTAATCTTTCATTTCTTCGAGAGAAACTGGGTGAATCATCGCTGAACCAAGCTCAGGTACCAAAACTAACTTCATGGTATTTCCACGCGCTTTTTTGTCATGAGTCAAAGCCTGATAGAGCTTGTCAAGATCCCAGTTTTCATAATCAACAGGAAGACCAAATTTCTGACACATCTCTCGGATGGACTGAGTTATTCCCTCTGGCATGAGGCCTTTGCCTTCGGCTACCTTAGAGACCTGAACCATTCCCATAGCTACTGCCTCACCGTGCATGACTTTTCCGTAACCAGCAGTTGCTTCAATGGCATGGCCAATTGTGTGACCAAAGTTGAGATATAAACGAATGCCATTGTCCAACTCATCTTCAACTACCATCTTGCGCTTGACCTGGCAAGAATGCTCAATCAAACTTTCTGAATGTTCCAAAATACTCTCTACAGAACCATCCATTTCAGATAATATGTCCCAGAGTTCTGGATCTTCAATTAAGCCATACTTGATGACTTCCCCCATTCCTTCAATCAACTCTCTCTTACCCAAGGTCTCAAGAACAGTTGGGTCAATCAAAACACCATCCGGCTGGGCAAAAGTTCCTACCATATTCTTAGCAAAAGGAGTATTCACTCCTGTCTTACCACCGATTGAAGAATCCACCTGGGCTGTCAAACTAGTTGGAATTTGAACAAAGTGAATACCTCGCATATAGGTTGAGGCTACAAAGCCAGCCAAATCACCAACGACACCACCACCTAGAGCTACGATGCCGTCACTGCGAGTCAAGTCTTGCTTAACTAGAAATTCATAAGCCTTTTGAACTGTGGTTAAATTTTTTCGCTCTTCACCCTCTAGAAAGTCAAAAACTGCCACTTGAAAGCCAGCATCCTCTAAGCTCAATTTTACTTTTTCTGCATAGAGAGAAGCCACATGGTTATCGGTAATGATAACGACTTTTTGCGGTTGCCAAAGTTCGCACAACCATTTTCCTGCTTGAGACAGGCATCCTTTTTCAATCTGAATATCGTAAGGATGATGTGGAAGGTCTATTCTAATTTTCATAGCAGGTCTCCTTTTTCTTTATTGGTACTTTTGTTTTAATAATTCCCAGATTTGATCTGTTGGCATTTCCTTGCCTGTCCATAACTCAAAAGCTTCCGCAGCTTGGTAAAGCAGCATGCCAAGGCCATTGATAGATTGATTTCCCTGGTTTTTTGCCCATTTTAAAAACGGTGTTTCAAAGGGTTGATAAATCACATCTGCTACCAAAAGCTTCTCTGGTAAAACGATGCTGGTCGGGATCGGCTGAGAGAATCCATCCATGCCCACACTAGTCGCATTGACCAGGAGGTCGGCTTTAGTGATGCTGTCTTGAAGATCTTGAACATCCTCTAATGCAAATAAATCTACTCTAAATCCAGTCGCATTCTGTATTTTTTCTAAGTAAGGTCTTGTTTTTTCTATGGATGAAGAACGAACAAAGACAGAAATCTGACTCACTCCATCCAAGATTGCCTGTGCCAAAATTGCCTTGGCTGCACCGCCTGCTCCTAACAAAACCAGTCTTTTCCTTGATATTTTAAAAGAAGGCAAGCTCTTAAAGAATCCCTTGCCATCTGTGTTATATCCAATTAATGTTCCTTCTCGATTCACAACTGTATTAACTGCACCAATTAAACAAGCCTCTTCGCTCAACTGGTCCAGATAAGGAATCACTTGTTCCTTGTAAGGCATAGAGAGATTGATTCCATACATCTGGTAGCGACGAATATTAGCAACTGTTTCTGCTAGTTCAGTCGCATCTACTTCCCAAGCAAGATAAACACCATTGGTATTGGTTGCTTCAAAAGCGCTATTGTGAATAAAGGGAGAAATGGAGTGTTTGATAGGATTTGCGACTACAGCTGCTAAACGTGTGTAGCCATTAATCTTCATTTAGAAGCTCCCTAATTTTTTTCATGCTAGATAGTGAAATTTGTCCTGGAGCACTAGCTTCATCTAGACTTGCAAAAGACCAACTAGAACCAGTCACATCTGAAGTAATACGAGAGACCTTGCCCACTTTTCCCATAGAAATCGTTACATATTCTTGTTCAGGATTCAGTGTTTTAAAGCCACGTGTAAAGTTCATCAGATCCAACACATCCTGTTCTGTATTAGCCATAACAGCTATTTTCACAACTTTAGGATTTAAACTTGTTAACTCAGACAATATTTCCATTAGATTTTCAGGTGTCTCTTGGAAGTTATGGTAGCTCAAGACGAGATTTGGAAAGTCCAACATCTGATCAAAAACATCCTTGTAGCTAAAATACTCAAAATCAATATAATCTGGTTGATAAAGCTGTGCCACTTCCTTGATAATTTGAACATACTCTTCTGAAGAGAGCTCAATTTGACCACCCTCAGCACGAGTACGTAAAGTGAAAACAAGCTCACGACCTGCAAATTTTTCAAAAATAGCTGGCGCTACCTGCAAGATAGCTTCCTTGGGTAAGAAGTCTGCTCTCCACTCAATGATATCTGCATCATGATACCGCATAACATCAATAGCCTGAGCCTCTTCTATACTTCTTGGCATGACAGAAACAATTAATTTCATTTACTAACCTTCATGGTAATCACTTTGAGGTAATTACTACTTTCATCTTTTTCATTGTAGACAAAGTCTGCTGGAAGTCCATATTTATGAAGGACCTGATACTTTCTACCTGCAAATCCTTTGTCGATTTGTTCTGTAAATTTTTGACGGGAAACATTAGCCGCATTGGTACTAGCAATAATGATTCCACCTGGGTTTAAAATCTCTAGGCTTTGGGAAATCAACTTATGATAATCCTTAGCTACAGAGAATGTTTGTTTTTTATTTCGGGCAAAGCTAGGCGGATCCAGAACAATCACGTCATAGCTTAAACCTTTTCTTTTAGCATATTTAAAGTATTCAAAGACATCCATGACAAGCAGTCGATGATTGTCTAGACTCAAACCGTTGGCATGAAAATGAGCTTCTGATAGTTCTCTTGAACGTTTGGCTAGGTCTACAGAGGTTGTTTCACTAGCTCCCCCCATAGCTGCAGCGACTGAGAAGGCCGCTGTATAGGAAAACATATTGAGTAAGGATTTCCCCATTGCTAAACCATCAACTAAACTCCCACGAACTTCATGCTGATCCAAGAAAATCCCTGTCATAAGACCATCATTCATAAAGACTTGGTACAAGACTTCATTCTCAAGAACAGTGAAATATTCAGCTGCTTCTTGACCATAGATATGAGCAGACTCATAGTCTAGACCTTTAAAGCGAATCTTTTCATAGGCACCTAGGACTTCTGGAAAAACTTGATTAAAGGCTGCAATAATCTCTTGACGAATTCCATAGATATAGGAGTTATACCAGGAAAAGACAACATAATCTCCATAGAGATCCAGCGTCATTCCACCAAATCCATCGCCTTCTTGATTAAACAAACGAAAGGCAGTTGTCAACTCATCTTGATAGTAGGAAGAACGTTTCTGTTTGGCTTTTTCAAACAAGCTTTCAAAGAAGGTTTGTTTAAAAGAAATGTTCTGGTTAGATATAAACCAGCCAATTCCCTTATTTTGACGGGATAAATAAGCCTTCCCTAAAAATTCTTTGCTTTGGCTGAAAAGTTCAACTTCCTGATCAGTTTCAGATAAATCTGGAAAATCAACTTCTTCCAAAAGAACCTGACCTTTGCGGAGCTTTTTTTCGACACGCCGACTGACGAATACTTTATTCATAGATACAATTATATCAAATTTGTTGAAAATTCACAAAGTAGAAAGTGATTTCTCCATTGATGTCATAGGAACTATCCAAGCTTTTTGTTTCTGCTTGATGATTTCTAAATGAGAATGGTCATTTGTGTTGAGAAATTTCATTCTATTACCGTAAAAATAGACATTCACATCCTGAGGTCTATTTTTGTAGCGCAAACGTTTGCTCATTTGCTTGCTTTGTGGTAAAATGATTCTCAAATTGTTAAGTATGAGGACTATCTATGAAAAATCAAACCCTAATGCAGTATTTTGAGTGGTACCTTCCCCACGATGGACAACACTGGACGCGACTTACCGATGATGCTGAGCATCTTGCAAATCTAGGAATTAGCCACGTCTGGATGCCACCTGCCTTTAAAGCTACCAATGAAAAAGATGTCGGTTATGGTGTCTATGATCTTTTTGACCTCGGTGAATTTGACCAAAAAGGAACTGTGCGTACCAAGTACGGTTTCAAAGAAGACTATCTTCAAGCCATTCAAACACTTAAATCACATGGAATTCAACCTATGGCTGACGTTGTCTTAAACCACAAGGCTGCTGCAGACCGTTTAGAATCCTTCCAGGTTATTGAAGTCGACCCAGAAGATCGCACAATTGAACTTGGAGAACCTTTTACCATCAATGGTTGGACAAACTTTACTTTTGATGGAAGACAAAACACCTACAATGATTTCCACTGGCACTGGTACCATTTCACTGGAACTGACTATGATGCCAAAAGACGGAAGTCTGGTATTTACCTTATCCAGGGAGATAATAAGGGGTGGGCCCACGAGGAATTAGTCGATAACGAAAATGGTAACTATGACTACCTCATGTATGCGGACTTAGATTTTAAGCATCCAGAAGTCATACAAAATATCTACGATTGGGCTGATTGGTTCATGGAAACGACTGGCGTAGCTGGTTTTCGTTTAGATGCAGTCAAGCATATCGACTCCTTCTTTATGCGTAATTTCATTCGTGACATCAAAGAGAAATATGGACAAGACTTCTATGTTTTTGGAGAATTCTGGAATCCAGATAAGGATGCAAACCTTGACTATCTCGAAAAGATTGAAGAGCGCTTTGACCTTGTCGATGTCCGCCTCCATATGAATCTCTTTGAAGCAAGCCAGGCTGGTGCAGACTACGATTTGCGTACCATCTTTAATGATAGTCTGGTTCAAGTCAAACCAGATAAGGCTGTAACCTTTGTCGAAAACCATGATACTCAACGAGGACAAGCTTTAGAATCTACTGTAGAAGAGTGGTTTAAACCAGCAGCCTATGCTCTCATCCTCCTACGTGAACAAGGGCTTCCTTGTGTCTTTTACGGAGACTACTATGGTATCTCTGGTCAATATGCTCAGCAAGATTTTAAAGAAGTTCTTGACTGTCTGCTAGCTATCCGAAAAGATTTGGCTTATGGAGAACAGACGGACTACTTTGATGATCCTAATTGTATCGGTTGGGTTCGTTCTGGAGCTGACAACCAATCGCCTCTTGCCGTTCTTATCTCAAACGCTCAAGAGAATTACAAAACCATGTTTGTAGGTCCAGAATGGGCTGATCATACTTTTGTTGATTTACTTGGCAACCATTCAGACCAAGTAACTATTAATGCTGAAGGTTATGGTGATTTTCCAGTTGCTGAACGTTCTGTAAGTGTTTGGGGACTTACTTATTAAGAACATAAAAAAACTTGCCATAGGCAAGTTTTTTTATTGCTAAATATTAGTCTTTCCAAAGATCCATGGCATTTTTAAAATCAGATGAAACCTGAACATTTTGAGGGTTTGTTGCCTCTCTCTCTTGACGTTTCGCTTCTACCTGGGCTACGCTCCTAATCCCCTCATGACGCCAGTTTCGTAGGATAGCTTGGATATATTTCCAATTTGGTTTTCCATTTAGAACAGCTTCTCGTAAGGCTTCTTTTATCAAATCCGCACTAGTTCCGTCTTCTTTCAAACTCTTTTCCAAGTCTTCAATCTCAAACGGGCTCAATAGACGACCTAGCTCCTGTTGGAAAGTATCTACCAAGCTCTTTAAATCATTTGGGGCAGATTGCACCTGGTTTGGAGCTTGTTTTTCAAACAGTTGGTCTAGGCGCTCCAAGGCAAGAGTTGCATCGAAGATTACTTCTATTTCTCCATTCAGTTCAATGGTTCGGTATTGAAGCAACCCTTTCTCAGTCAATCGTGAAATAGCCTGATTGACTTCAGTGACATTTTTGCCGATTTTTTCAGCAATCTGACTTGGAGACAATTCACCTAAAGCCGTTGTATTCTGTAGGTAAAAGAACTGCCAAACCAAGAAATCATCGCTTGACGAGAACAGTTGATTGTAATGTAAGAGCAGGTCACTCGGTAACACTAAGTTTCCTGATTTGAAAGCATCTAAATATGTCATAATTCCTCTTATAAATATCCAAAATGAGACACATCATCTTCCACACTTTTCCACTCAAAAGGCGTTTCTTGGTACACTGCATAATTTACCCAGTTACTGAAAAAGAGGGCTGCAGATGAACTCCAACGCATACATGGGAGTTCATGAATGTCATCATTTTTGAAATAATTTTCTGGTATATGTGGATCTAAACCAGCATCTAGATCTCTGAAATATTCCTTTGCAAGCGTATCGCGATCATACTCTAAATGCCCAAAGCTATATACTTCTCTCAAATCTCGACTCGCAAGGATAGAGATTCCCACCTCTTTTCCTGATGCTAAAATCTCTAGATTTGTTTTATTCAGGATATCTTCTTTGTGAACTTCTGTATGGCGAGAATGAGGGGATACATATAAATCATCAAAACCTCTCAGTAGAAGATGACCTTCTTTCAAAACATCTTGAGGATAAATCCCAGAAAGCTTCTGGTCCATCTGGTATTTATCTACGCCATAGCGATAGTATAGACCCGCTTGTGCTCCCCAGCAAATATACAGGGTTGAAAAGACATGAGTCTTAGACCAATCGATAACCTTAGTAAATTCCTCCCAATAGTCCACTTCTTCAAAAGGGAGATGTTCAACTGGAGCACCTGTAATAATCAAGCCATCAAAATACTGGTCTTGAACTTCTGAGAAGGTCTTATAAAAAGTCTTCATATGCTCAGAACGAGTTGTTTTCGACTGATGACTTTCCATATATAAAAATTCAATATCTAACTGCAAAGGAGTATTGGCTAAATGGCGTAAAAGCTGAGTTTCTGTAACCATTTTCAGTGGCATCAAGTTTAAAATCAGAATTTTCAGTGGTCGAATATCCTGATGAGCCGCCCGTTGATCATCCATGACGAAAATATTTTCTGTTTGTAAAATCTCAACTGCTGGTAATTTTTTATCAATTCGAATCGGCATGGAAATCTCCTAACTGTATCATACTGGACTCAAGTAACCTGACTGTCATCAAATGGAATAATCCAGTTGATGACACTTCTTCCCTTTATTATACTGTAAGAAGATATAGTTTTCAATTATAGTTTTTCTCTAACTAGATATAGCCTTTTTTTATATCATCATTAAGAGAAAACAGCCCTAGGGACTGTTTTTCATTAATAATGCATCAAAACTTTATAATCGTAATCGCCGATTGCCTCACGACCTTTTAGCTCGTCAAGCTCAATCAAGAAGGCACAACCAGCTACGACACCACCTAATTTTTCAATCATTTCGATTGTCGCTTTAACAGTACCACCTGTTGCCAAGAGGTCATCTACAATAAGAACACGTTGACCTGGTTTGATAGCATCTGCGTGCATAGTCAAAGTGTCAACCCCATATTCTTTTTCGTAGTCAGCTGAAATGACTTCACGTGGCAACTTGCCAGGTTTACGAACAGGCGCAAAACCAATTCCCAACTCAAAAGCGACTGGACATCCAACGATAAATCCACGAGCTTCTGGTCCTACGATCATATCAATCTTTTTATTAGTAGCATATTGAACAATTTCACGAACAGCGTAACTGTAGGCATTTCCATCTGCCATCAATGGGCTAATATCACGGAAAGTAATTCCTTCTTGTGGGTAATTTTCAATACTTGCAATGTAATCTTTTAAGTTCATAGCATTTCTTTCTTTTAAAGTTTTTACTCCCTATTATACCATAATTCCTAGAAAAGCAAAATAGAAAGAGGCCTTGATACTTGGTTCAAGACTTCTCATTTTTTCTTCAATTGTTGCTAGAAGTACTTACTTCTTTTTGCTTTTAGAGTTTTGGTTGCGTTGACGATTTTGTTGGATGCGCCACTCTCGCTCATAGTAGGCCATGGTTTCAAATACTCTACGAGGTAATCCAACATCCAGTAAATAGATTGGGATTTTCAAAACGTTAGAATGTTTTGAACTTGTAAATCTACTTCGAAGACGATACCAGAAAAAGTTGGATTTTAAAAGTTCCTTGTCATAAAACTGAACCTCAATCATATAAAAATCCCTTGCATTTCTACTACCCTTAATTCTCGTGAGAGCAAACTTTTCTACCTGTCCCCAGGAATAAAACTGCCAGTCTTTCTTTGGATATGGTTTATAGAAAAATCCTTGAGCCGTACATTTCAAATACTCTTTATCAGAAAAAAGTAGTCGCAAACGTTGATACAAAATGAAGCCAACGATGATGATTAAGAAACCAATAAAGAGGATTAAGGCCACCAATCCCGCAGGTGCTTCTTCGGGATAGCTCAGCAAAAACGAAAAAATCCAAAGTAGAAGAGCCAATTCTAGTAGATAAAGAATAAGGCTCAAGACGATTTTCTTACTACTCCATTTAATAATTGTTTCTTCCATTATACTAACTCACTTAAATATTCATAGCGTTCATATTTTTCCAGCAAGTCTTCATTTTTCTCGTCTAACTCTTTTTGAAGGGTAGCTAGTTTCCCAAAGTCAGAACCATTTGCTAGCATTTCTTCCTCTATAGAAGAGATGCGGTTTTCCAAGGCTTCGATGTCACCTTCAATACTTGCCCATTCCTGCTTTTCTTGGTAGGTCATCCGTTTTTTCTCTTCACGGACTTTGACGACTTTTTCCTTCTCAACTTTTTGACTTTGTGTTACTGCTTCTGCTTCAAAGGCCTTTTCATCTAGATAATCTGTATAATGGCCAAAGAAAGGACGGATGGTCCCGTCTTCAAAAGCAAGAATCTTAGTTGCTACCTTATCAAGGAAATAGCGGTCATGACTAACTGTCAAGACTGGTCCTGCAAAACCTTGCAAGAAATTTTCTAGAACCGTTAAGGTTGCAATGTCTAGGTCATTTGTTGGTTCATCCAAGAGAAGTACATTGGGTTTTTCCAATAGTAACTTGAGGAGGTAAAGACGCTTCTTCTCTCCACCTGACAGCTTCTCAATCAAGGTACCGTGCGTTGAACGAGGGAAGAGAAATTGTTCTAGTAATTCTGCAATGGATGTCGTAGTACCACCGCTAGTCTTAACCTCTTCTGCCACTTCCTGCAGGTAATTGATAACCCGCTTACTTTCATCTAACCCTTCGATTTGTTGAGAGAAATAAGCGATACGAACTGTTTCACCGATGATAACTTGTCCTTCAGTCGCTTCAAGTCTTCCTGCAATAAGGTTAAGAAGGGTTGATTTCCCGACACCATTGTCCCCGACGATTCCGATACGGTCTTTGGCTTGTACCAAAAGATTAAAATGTTTCAGAATCGGTTTATCGTCATAGGCAAAGGAAACATCCTTAAACTCGATAACTTTTTTACCGATACGGCTAGTTTCAAAATTCATGCTCAAGTCTGTCTCAAGGCTAGTATCTGAAACTTCCTTTTTCAAGTCATGGAATCGATTGATACGAGCTTGTTGCTTGGTCGCACGAGCTTGAGGTTGCCGTCTCATCCAAGCTAATTCTTGTTTGTAAAGTTGTTCCTTTTTGTGAAGAAGAGCTGCGTCACGCTCATCCTGTTCAGCCTTGAGACAGACATAATCTTGGTAATTCCCCTGATACTCTGTTAATCCACCTCTATCCAATTCAAAAATTCGCGTAGAAAGAGCATCTAGGAAATAACGATCGTGAGTGATGAAGAGGACGGTCTTCTTGGAATTCTTCAAGAAAAGTGTCAGCCACTCGATGGTCGCAATGTCCAGATGGTTGGTTGGCTCATCAAGAAGCAAGAGATCATGATTTCCTAAAAGCACTTGCGCCAATTGAACCCGTCTACGAAGACCACCCGACAAAGCTCCAACAGGAGTTGATAATTCTTGAATGCCTAGTTTACTGAGAACAGTCTTGACCTGACTTTCGATTTCCCATGCTTGGAGGGAATCCATCTCCGCCATAACCCGTTCTAAACGAGCCTGCTTGTCCTCACTATAGTTAAGCATGAGCAGTTCATACTCACGTATTAACTGGATTTCCTTCAAATCACTTGATAAGACAGTATCCAAGACAGTCTTGCTGTCATCAAAATCTGGATCCTGAGTCAAATAACCAATCTTGTAATCACTCTTTGCTGAAAATGGGCTTACGTCACCATCAAAACCTGAAACACCTGAAAGCACATCTAGAAGGGTCGTTTTCCCAGTTCCGTTGACACCGATAAGACCGATACGATCCAAGTCATGGATAATAAAGGAAATATCCTTAAAAACAGTCTTATCACCAACTGATTTGCTTAGTTTTTCAACGATAAAATCACTCATTTTCTCTCCCTTAAGTATGCATGAATGGCTTCCACTTCATTATCTAGATTACCATCCACAATAGCGTACTCAATTTCCTCTAAAACATCTCCTAATTCTGGACCTGGATGATAGCCATATTCCTTAATAAGAATGCCACCATTAATTTGCATTTCTTTCTTATCATGAATAGTCAAGCTCTCGTAGGTTTCTGTGATCGCTTGTGGGTTGACTTCCTTCCCTTGAGCTCTGCGAAGATTTTCAGCCTGTAAAAGCAAGTCCAAATCAAAACGGTAACAATCACGTTTACCTAGTTCCCCTTCTTCTCGGAGAGCCAAAATAGACAGCAAATCCTGTACCTGCTTGGCAAATTGGCGTGAAGTCTTCCAATGTTTCAAAAATTGTTGAGCATCTTCCACTTCTAAAACCCATAAAAGTGCAGCCCAAGCTTGCTCAGAAGATTCAAAAGTAAAATCTTTTTCTAAATCAAACAAAGACTGGAGTTTTTCCTGACTGCCTACCATATCTGGAAGATAATCATAAGCTTGACTCTCAATCATAGATGATAAACCTACTCGCCAATAGGGAGCCAGTAAGAGCTTATCAAACTCGACAAAGGTGCGCTCCACAGAGATTTTATCTAAGAGTGGCGTTAAGGCCTTCATCGCTTCAAACGTTTCTTGCTCGAGTTCAAAGCCAAGACTAGCCTGAAAACGAAAGCCACGCATGATGCGTAGCGCATCTTCGTTGAAGCGTTCACTAGCTACACCGACAGCTCGCAGGACTTGATTTTCTAAATCTTTGAGACCATCAAATAAATCGACGATTTCCCCTGTCTCATCCAAGGCAAAGGCATTGACTGTGAAATCTCGGCGTTTGAGATCTTCTTCGAGTGAACGAACAAAAGAAACAGAACTTGGTCTCCGATAGTCTACATAGACATCCTCTGTTCGAAAAGTGGTGACTTCGTACTCTTCATCTCCATCTAAAACCAAAACGGTCCCATGCTCAATGCCGATATCAGCTGTGCGTGGAAAAATCTGCTTGGTCTCTTCAGGATAAGATGAAGTCGCGATATCCACATCATGGATGGGACGATTAAGAAGGGCATCCCTAACAGAGCCACCCACAAAATAAGCCTCAAATCCTGCTTCTTTAATTTTTTCTAATACTGGTAAAGCCTTCTGAAATTCAGAAGGCATTTTTGTTAATTTCATAATAAGTGTTCTAATCCATAAACAAGCTCATGACGCTTGACAACTTCTTTGATTCCCAAATTCACCCCTGTCATGAAGGAGCTACGATCATAGGAGTCATGACGCAGGGTCAATCCTTCTCCTTGATTTCCAAAAATAACTTCCTGATGAGCTACCAAACCTGGTAAACGAACCGAATGGATTCGCATACCATCAAAGTTAGCTCCACGTGCTCCCGCAATGAGTTCTTCCTCATCGCTAGCACCTTGTTGAATAGACTCACGAACTTCAGCCATCAACTCAGCTGTTTTGATAGCTGTCCCGCTCGGCGCATCTTTTTTCTTATCATGGTGAAGTTCAATAATCTCCACATTTGGGAAGTATTTTGCTGCCTGTGCTGCAAATTGCATGAGTAAGACAGCACCCAAGGCAAAGTTAGGAGCAATCAAGCCACCCAAGCCTTTGGAACGAGACAATTCTTTTAATTCTTCGATTTCCTGACTGGTGAAACCTGTCGTTCCTACTACTGGAGCAAAGCCATGTTCAAGAGCAAAGCGTGTATTCTCATAGGCGACAGCTGGTGTAGTAAAGTCCACCCAAACATGGGCATCAAAGCCTGCTAAGTCATTTTTATCATTGAATACTGGAATTCCTTGCCATTCAGATGCAAACTCAAAAGGATCCAAAACAGCTACTAGTTCAAGTTCAGGATCAGACAAAACCATCTGACAAGCAGATTGACCCATTCTTCCCTTAAAACCAGCAATAATCACTCGAATACTCATCTTTACTCCTATCTAAGATACAAAGGACGTTAGCTGCCCATGAAAAATAGGGAATGGCGCTGACTTTCCACGAAAGGCAAGACAGGCATCTTTTTTCAAGAGGCAGATAGTCCGTGTTCAATTTTAAGATACAAAGCCTGCAAGAACAATTTAGACAATTGGTGTATAACCTAAAGCAATACTTCCTTCTCCAAGGTGAGTCCCAATAACACTACCGAAGGTTGCAATTGAAATGTCTGTAGCTACTCCACCGTCTAACAAAAGCTGAAGCAAATCAGCTGCTTTTTGAGGAGCATTCCCATGAATTACAGTAATCTGATAATTTCCATTACTTGTTACTTCTTTGACAATTTCAACCAAACGTTTTGTTGCTTTCTTCTCTGTACGAACCTTCTCATAAACTTCGATAACACCTTGGTCATTGAAATAGAGGATTGGTTTAATGCTAAGAAGATTCCCTAAAATAGCTGCGCCATTTGATAAACGACCACCTTTAACCAGATGATCAAGGTCATCTACCATGATAAAGGCAGAGGTATTTTCAATCTGTTCGGTTAACTTATCTAGTATAGACTGGAAATCATCTCCCTGCTCAGACCATTGAAAAACACTTTCTACCATGAAACCTAGAGGGGCACTTGTAATACGAGTATCAGGAAAAGCAATGGTTAGATCTTCAAACTCATCCGTCATATACTGGATATTCTGGTGAAATCCTGAGATTCCAGAAGAAAGGAAGAGACCCAAAACATGAGTATAGCCTTTTTCTTTTAATGATGATAAAATTTCATCCAACTTTGCAATACTTGGTTGACTTGTTTTAGGTAGTTCAGATGAACGAGCCATTTTTTCATAAAATTCTTGAGCGGTTAGATTTACACCTTCAACATACTCCTGTCCGTCGATATTCACAGGAATGTCAAGCACAAATAAATCTTCTTTCCGCAAGGTTTCCGCTTGTAGAAAAGCAGATGAGTCTGTTATGACCGCTAATTTCATTCTTTTAAAACTCCAAATTAATTCCTGGTAAATCTAGTGCAATTTCCGTTACTTCATAAGTCAAACGGTTTAGCATATCCAAAGAAGGACGAGCAAGCGTCTCAACTTCTTCTTGACTAAAGTCACTTGGTTGATCTACGATACGACCTTCAACGTGGTTGACTTGAGAAATAGTACCACTGATAACAAATTTATCAAAAACAATCATAAAGCTCAAAACAACTACGAGAGAAGTCACCTGATTTTCTTGGTCATGTTGAAGTAGTTGGAAGTTCACATCAACCTTTGTTTCAGGAATTCCGTTCTCATTTTCCCATTCAAAGTTACGAGCATCAAAGTGATACTGACTTACAAATTCTTGTTCACGTTTTAAATTCATCATATTCTCCATGGTTACAATTTACTTTGACATTGTAACATATTTTCTTATTTTCTGCTAACTTTCCTAAATTCCGATTTCTGCTTTCACAACTTCAGCAATGGTATCCACATAGTAATCTACTTCTTCAGTTGTTGGTGCTTCAGCCATGACACGCAAGAGTGGCTCAGTTCCACTTGGGCGAACGAGAATACGTCCGTTACCTGCCATCTCTTCTTCCATCTTATCGATAATAGCCTTGATAGCTGGTACTTCCATGGCTTTGTCTTTCATGGTGTTTTCCACACGGATATTAACCAATTTTTGTGGGTAAATTGTTACTTCTGAAGCCAACTGAGATAAGCTCTTACCTGTTTCTTGCATGATCTTAGTCAATTGAACTGCTGACAACTGACCATCACCAGTTGTATTGTAGTCCATCAAGATAACGTGACCTGACTGCTCTCCACCGAGATTGTAGCCTGATTTTCTCATTTCTTCAACTACATAGCGGTCTCCAACAGCAGTGACAGCTTTATTAATGCCTTCACGATCCAAGGCTTTATGGAAACCAAGGTTGGACATAACTGTTGTTACAATTGTATTTTGTGCCAATTGACCTTTTTCAGAAAGGTATTTACCGATGATATACATAATCTTATCACCGTCGACAATCTCGCCGTTTTCATCTACTGCAATCAAACGATCGCTGTCCCCATCAAAGGCTAAACCAATGGCTGATTGATTTTCTTTTACAAGTTCTTGCAAGGCTTCTGGATGAGTCGAACCAACATTCAAGTTAATGTTCAAACCATCTGGAGTTTCTCCAATGACAGTAATTTGAGCACCCAAATCTGCAAAAATTTGACGAGCACTTGTAGAAGCTGCTCCATTTGCAGTATCCAAGGCTACCTTCATCCCTTCAAGAGCTGTTCCAGTTGAAACCAGGTAGGCTTCATACTTGCGTAATCCTTCTGGGTAATCAACAACAGTACCTAATCCTTCAGCACTTGGACGTGGGAGAGTATCTTCACTGGCGTCAAGCAATGCTTCGATTTCTGCTTCTTTTTCATCGTCTAGCTTAAAGCCATCTCCACCAAAGAATTTAATCCCGTTATCAAGGGCTGGGTTGTGGCTAGCTGAAATCATGACACCTGCGCTCGCTCCTTCAGTTTTCACCAAATATGCTACTGCAGGCGTAGCAAGTACACCAAGTTTATAAACGTGAATTCCCACAGAAAGAAGACCAGCAATCAAGGCTGCTTCTAACATTTCCCCTGAAATACGTGTATCGCGTCCAACAAAAACCTTAGGCGCTTCTGTCGCATGTTGACTGAGGACATATCCTCCAAAGCGACCCAATTTAAAGGCCAATTCTGGCGTTAATTCTACGTTTGCTTCTCCACGGACTCCGTCCGTTCCAAAATATTTACCCATTTTATCATTCCTTTTCTAGTATAATGTTTATTTTAAGATTCTGACTTCGTCTCTGCTGCTGTCGTTGAAGAGTTTTCAGTAGATGAAGTATTACTTGTTGTGGTTGTGCTACTTGTTGTTCTTACAGCTTTGGTCGTTACTTTCATAGTAGTTTCAAAAGGTGTAATCACTGTTGGTAAGACAGCTCCATTTTTATCAACAGCTTGCAAAGGAACTGATCCAGAATAGTTCCCTGTAATCTGTTCACTCGTTGGTAAAACTGCAACAATCCGATCAATCTTAGATAGTGTATCCGCATCACTAGTTACTGAAACTTTTTCATCAGAAACAGTAACACGTTCGATTATAATCTTCTCATCAATTTGACTAGAATCAATTTGAGGTACAACAGGTACATTATCTCGAGTAACTTTCTTACCAATCTTGACTGTGATCTTTTGTGGTGTTGCTACAGCTGTCAAACCACTTGGAAGATTTTCAATGGTCAAGGGGACTTCAATCGTTCCTTCTGTAGCTTGCGTCAAATCAGCAGTCACTTTAAATTTACGAGTGCTCTCTTGCATCTCACTAGCCAAGGTGACTCGATTCGAACCCGTCAAAAATACCGTTACTTCTGAGCTGAAACCACTGATAAAATACTGCTCACTATCATACTGAATATCAATCGGTACATTGACTACTGTATTGGTATAGGTTTCAGTTTTAGTTTGTCTTGCGTTGGTATTGTTTTGATAATTGATTGATGTTGCATAGATAAACAGGACACATGCAAAGAGGAGTGAGGAGATGATATAAAGACTATTTCTTTTCATTATTCCAGCCTCCTAATAGACGTTCTTTTAAGCTTAGTTCTTGTTCATCCTTAGGTATCAGAATACGACGTAGCTCTTCCTCGAATTCTTCCAAACTTAGATCATGTTTGAAGACACCGTTATAGGTGATGGATATACCTCCAGTTTCTTCAGACACAACAAAAGTAAGGGCATCTGAAACTTCTGATAAACCTATGGCTGCACGGTGACGAGTTCCGAACTCTTTGGAAATACCTGTGTTTTCAGTCAGTGGTAAATAGGCAGAAGTTACTGCAATCCGATCTCCACTGATAATGACTGCACCGTCGTGGAGAGGCGTATTAGGGATAAAGATGTTAATTAATAACTCAGCAGAAATCTTAGCATCCAAAGGAATTCCTGTAACGATGTACTCCTGCAAGGTTCTCACACGCTGAACAGCTACCAAAGCTCCAATCTTTCGCGGGCTCATATACTCAACCGATTTTACAAAAGCCTGTACCATCTGCTCTTCTGAACTTATAGGAGTATTTGAAAAGAAGTCCGTAGCTCGACCTAATCGTTCCAAACCTGTCCGAATTTCTGGAGAAAAGATAACAACCGCTGCGATAACTCCATAGGTAATCAATTGGTTAATCAACCAGGAAATAGTCGTCAAGCCCAAAAAATTAGCCGCAATCTGAGCTAAGATAAAAACTAAAACGCCTCGAACCAGAATCATAATCTTGGTTCCTGCAATTGATTTTGTAAATTGATATAAGATATAAGCGACGATTAGAATATCAATCACATTTATCGCAATACTCCAAGGACTGGAAAATAAACTAGACCAGTATTGAAGATTAGATAATTGCTGAAAATTCATCCTGTGTCCCCTCTCCAAAAAAGCTTCTCTTCATTATACCATTTTTAATGGAAATTTTCTCCCCCTTACCTCATTTTAAATTGGCAGAAAATATGATAGAATAAAATGATAAAAATGAAATAAGGAGAAACCATGTCTGAATTATATGATATTACCATCATAGGGGGTGGCCCAGTTGGTCTTTTCGCTGCCTTTTATGCAAATTTACGTCAAGCTAAAGTACAAATCATTGACTCTCTTCCTCAATTAGGTGGCCAACCTGCCATTCTTTATCCTGAAAAACAAATTCTTGATGTCCCAGGTTTCCCAAATCTCACTGGTGAAGAACTAACTAATCGTCTCTTAGAACAACTAAAAGGTTTTGATACACCAGCACATCTCAATGAAACTGTTCTTGACATTGAAAAAGAGAATGATGTATTTAAGATAACAACTACTAAAGGTATTCATAGTAGTAAAGCTGTCATTATCGCTATGGGTGGAGGTGCCTTTAAACCGCGTCCACTTGAACTGGATGGTGTTGATAGTTATGAAAATATCCACTACCACGTTTCTAACATTCAACAATATGCTGGCAAGAAAGTAACAATCCTGGGTGGAGGAGACTCTGCTGTGGACTGGGCCTTAGCTTTTGAAAAGATTGCTCCAACTACACTTGTTCACCGTCGAGATAACTTCCGTGCGCTTGAACATAGTGTCCAAGCACTTCAAGAATCATCTGTTAGCATCAAAACACCATTTGTGCCAAGTCAACTTCTTGGAGATGGAAAAACTCTTGACAAGCTTGAAATCACAAAAGTCAAATCCGATGAGACTGAAACTATTGAACTCGATCACCTCTTTGTCAACTATGGCTTCAAATCATCAGTTGGTAATCTTAAAAACTGGGGACTTGACCTTAACCGTCACAAGATTATCGTCAATAGCAAGCAAGAATCAAACCAAGCTGGAATTTACGCTATCGGTGACTGCTGCTACTACGATGGTAAGATTGACTTGATTGCAACAGGTCTTGGTG
Source organism: Streptococcus sp. oral taxon 431 (assembly GCF_023110115.1). GTDB lineage: Bacteria > Bacillota > Bacilli > Lactobacillales > Streptococcaceae > Streptococcus. The sequence continues at coordinate 177,487 of NZ_JALDVP010000002.1, forward strand.
AAGCACCAACTGCTGTCAACAATGCCATTAACTACATTGACCCTCAACAAAAAGTACAACCAAAACACTCTACAAGTCTATAAGAAAAGAACCACGAATCATATGATTCGTGGTTTTTACAGTTCATCAGCAATTTTATTAATCTTTCTCAGTCGATGATTGACACCACTTTTTGTGAGTGGATTTGTCAAGCTATCTGCCAATTGCTGGATAGAATAATCTGGATGTTGGATACGCAAATGCGCTACTTCCTGCAAATCTGCTGGAAGATTATCCAAACCAATTCTATCTTTGATTTTACTGATATTGTTGATGGTTTTCATGCTCGCAGAAACCGTACGAGCGATATTAGCTGTCTCTGCATTATTAGCACGATTGAGATCATTCCGAGTTTCTCGGAGAATCTTGACGCCTTCAAAAGTATCTCTCGCCTCCATGGCTCCCACTAAAATCAGGAAATCCATAATATCTTCCGCTCGCTGAAGATAGGTCACCGCGCCCTTTTTTCGTTCGATAACCTTTGCATCTAGCAAGAACTGCTGCAAGAGCGAAGCAATCCCTTGGGCGTGGTCTAGATAAACAGAACTTATTTCTAACTGATACTTGCCTGACTCGGGATCTCTGATACTCCCATTTGCTAAAAATGCACCACAGAGATAGGCACGACCTGCTTCCTCATCTCCTAAAATATCTGGATCAATCCCTGTTTCCAAACCAAAGAAAGAATCGGCCAAACGCAAATCTGCTAAAAGTTCCTGGACTCGCTCATCTGTAAAAACAGTATAGACACGATTTTTTCTAAGATTACTTCTCTGGTGGTGACGAATCTCAGACTTGATGCCATAAAAGTGCAAGAAAGATTCATAGAGATGACGAGCCAATTTAGCATTTTCTGTAATGACGGACAAGGTCAAACCAGAGCTCGATAAACCAATACTACCGGACATCTTGATAATAGCTGACAATTCATGACGACTCAGGTGATGCTGACTTAAAATTTCTTCTTTTACTGCTACTGTAAAACTCATTTTCTCACCTGTATGATATGCATGAGCTCATCTACGATTAAATCACCATCGTGAAAGGCTCCCCCATTTTCCAAGCGAAGAAAGTTGGATGAAATGACACGTGGGACTTGCTTACGCAAACCTTCAAAATCATGCTCAACCTGCACCAAATACTCATCAAAACGGTTGGTATCCATATAATCCCTCGGAACCTTTTCGATGTTAACAAGCACAGTATCGATAAATGGACGGCCCAAATGACGATGCAAAACTTCTACGTGATCACTGTCTGAGAAATGCTCTGTCTCTCCACGTTGAGTCATAATATTGCAGACATAGGCAACCTCTGCCTTAGTTTCCAGAAGTGCCTGACCAATTTCTTCAATAACAATATTTGGCAAGATGGATGTAAAAAGCGATCCCGGTCCCAAAACAATCATATCACTCTCAAGAATCGTATTGACGACTCTGCGACTTGCCTGCGGTTTTTCATCATCTAGAGTGTTTGTCACATAGACATGGTCAATCATACCTGGATGATCTGCAATGTGACTTTCCCCAGCAACTTCTGAACCATCTTTAAAGACAGCATGGAGTGTCAAAGGATGGTCACTTGATGGGAAAATCTTCCCTGTAGTATGGAAGAATTTACTCAGCAATTGCATGGCATTATAGGTCGAACCCTGCATTTCAGATAATCCAGCTATGATAATGTTTCCTAATGGATGACCAGCAAAAGCACCAGCATCCTCTGAAAAACGGTATTGAAAGACCTTTTCATAAAACTTAGGCATATCAGACATGGCTACGAGGACATTGCGAAGATCCCCTGGAGGTGTCAACTGTTGAATATTCTTACGCAATTCACCTGAAGAACCTCCATCATCAGCAACAGTTACAATAGCTGCAATGTCGACATCCTTTTCCCGTAGACTATTTAAAATAACAGGGATTCCGGTTCCTCCACCAATCACCGTAATCTTTGGTTTTCTCATGAACGGTTTACCGTTTCCTTTCTTCGGTCTTTATCACGATGACTTTCATTTACAGGCCAACTTTTAGATAGGTCAGTTGCTAAACGCTTGGCAAAAGCTACACTTCTATGCTGTCCACCAGTACAACCAATCGCAATAGTTAAGACTGATTTGCCTTCTTTTTTATAGCCTGGTAGGATTGGTTCAACCAAGGCTAACAAATGACGGTAAAAATCTTCAGATTCTTCATGGTTCATGACATAGTCATAAACTGCCTGGTCCTCACCTGTCTGATTACGAAGTTCTGGCAAATAGTATGGGTTTGGTAAAAAGCGAACATCAAATACCAAATCTGCATCAATTGGAATGCCATATTTAAACCCAAAAGACATGACCTCGATACGGAAGGACTGTGTTTGTTCTTGGTCTGAAAATTGCTCTGCAATAGTCTTGCGAAGTTCACGAGGAGTTAGTTCAGTAGTATCAACCACATTTTGGCTCATATTTTTTAATGGGGCTAAGAGTTCGCGTTCCAGCTTGATACCGTCCAAAATACGACCATCTGCTGCAAGAGGGTGACTTCTTCTAGTTTCCTTATAACGTGCCACCAATTCCTTATCAGCAGCATCCAAAAAGAGGATTTTGAAGTCCAAATCATCTTGGTTTTCCAATTCATCCAAGACAGCCTGAATCTCTGAGAAGAAAGAGCGGCTTCGCATATCCACCACTAGGGCTAACTTGTGGTCGTCATCCTTGGTCTCTACCAACTGCAAAAACTTTGGCAATAGAGCTGGTGGCATATTATCAATCGTAAAATATCCTAAATCTTCAAAAGATTGAATGGCTACGGTTTTCCCTGCACCACTCATCCCTGTTACAATCACCAAGTGAAGTTGTTTCATTGTCATCATAGTCTCCTTATATTAAAAGAAGTTTGGAAGAACCAAACTTCAACTCGCTTATCCAATCTCTGCGATGACTTCAATTTCGACTTTTACATCGCGAGGAAGACGAGCTACTTCCACAGCTGAACGAGCTGGAAACTCCTTGTTAAAGGCTGTTTGGTATACCTCATTGAAAGGTACGAAGTCGTTCATATCACTCAAGAAACAAGTTGTTTTAACAACATGGTCAAAATCTGTGCCTGCTTCTGCCAAAATAGCTCCAATGTTTTTCAAAACTTGTTCAGTCTGTTCTTGAATCGTTTCTCCTACGATTTCTCCAGTTTCAGGAGATAAAGGAACTTGACCGCTAGCAAACAAAAGGTTCCCAACGATTTTTCCTTGAACGTAAGGTCCGATTGCCTTTGGAGCTTTATCTGTATGAATTGTTTTTGCCATATGTATTCCTCACAATTTTTCTAAAATAGCATCCCAAGCTTGATCCATTCCTGCTTTTGTTACGGATGAAAAGAGGATAAAGTCATCACTTGGATCAAAGTTTAATTTCTTTTTAATAGCTGATTCGTGCTTGTTCCATTTACCACGCGGAATCTTGTCTGCCTTGGTCGCCACAATGATGACAGGAATCTCATAATATTTAAGAAATTCGTACATCTGTACATCATCTGCTGACGGATCATGACGAAGGTCAACGAGACTAACCACTGCTCGAAGATTTTCTCGAGTGGTTAAGTACTCCTCAATCATGCGTCCCCATTTTTCGCGTTCCTTTTTGGACACACGGGCATAACCGTAACCAGGCACATCTACAAAACGCATCTTATCATCAATATTAAAGAAATTAAGTAGTTGTGTTTTCCCTGGTTTTCCAGAGGTACGAGCTAGATTTTTACGATTGAGCATGGTATTGATAAAGCTCGATTTACCAACATTTGAGCGTCCTGCAAGAGCAATTTCAGGGAGTTCATCCTGCGGATAGTGGGACTTATTGGCAGCACTCAATAAAATCTCAGCATTGTGTGTATTGATTTCCATAGTCACCTCTAGGCTGTCTCTAGGATTGGCTTAGCTGTTCCATCAACTGCTTCTTTTGTGATACGAACTGTTTTCACATTTTCTTGACTTGGAACTTCAAACATAACATCTAGCATGGTTTCTTCGATGATTGAGCGAAGACCACGTGCTCCAGTTTTACGTTCAATAGCTTTGTTAGCAATCTCTTGGAGAGCCTCATCGTCAAATTCAAGCTCTACATCGTCATATGAAAGCAAGGTCTGGTATTGTTTAACCAAGGCATTTCTTGGCTCTTTCAAAATGCGAACCAAGTCATCTACTGTCAACTGCTCCAAGGCTGCAAAGACAGGCAAGCGTCCAATTAATTCAGGAATAATACCGAATTTCTGAATATCTTCTGCAATGATTTCTTGCATGTATGAGCTGTTTTCGTCAATAGCCTTGTTATTTTGTCCGAAACCAATGACTTTTTCACCAAGACGCTGTTTGACAATTTCTTCGATTCCATCAAAGGCACCACCCACGATGAAGAGGATATTCTTGGTATCTACTTGAATCATTTCTTGTTGTGGATGTTTGCGTCCGCCTTGAGGTGGCACGCTAGCTACAGTTCCCTCGATAATCTTGAGGAGGGCTTGTTGCACACCTTCACCAGATACATCACGCGTGATAGAAACATTCTCGCTCTTCTTAGCAATCTTGTCGATTTCGTCTACGTAGATAATTCCACGTTCTGCACGTTCGATGTTAAAGTCAGCTGCTTGCAAGAGTTTGAGGAGGATATTTTCAACGTCCTCACCCACATAACCAGCTTCAGTAAGAGCTGTTGCATCAGCAATGGCAAATGGTACATTCAAACTTCTAGCCAGAGTCTGAGCAAGGAAAGTCTTCCCTGATCCAGTTGGGCCAATCATTAGAATGTTTGACTTTTGCAAATCCACATCTTCAGTCTCTTCACGAGTGTCATGGAAATTGATGCGTTTGTAGTGGTTATATACAGCCACTGCCAAAGCACGTTTGGCACGATCTTGACCGATCACATAGTGGTTCAAAATATTTAGGAGTTCGATTGGTTTTGGTACCTCAGACAAGTCCGCCAAAACTTCCTCAGCCAACTCCTCACGAATAATTTCCTGAGCCAACTCCACACATTCATTACAGATAAAGGCATTGTTCCCAGCAATTATTTTTTTAACTTCTTCTTGGCTTTTGCCACAAAATGAGCAATAAACCATCATATCATTTTTCCTATTTGTAGACATGATTCCCTTCCGTTCTAACTATTCATTCTATCTAAAATAAGGTCATATAAAAAGCATGAATGCTATTCACCAAGTTTGTGAAAGCATTTAGCCAAAGCAGAGTAGCAAGTCCAAAGCGCTTTTTACGAAAAGCGTGTGTTCCAGCTACAAGACAGACAGCACACAAAAGAGCTGTAAAAAATCCAAAAATACTACGCTCCATTAGACTTCCTTTCTCTTTCTATATTCGACGGTAAAATCATAGACATTTTTCTCATCTTTGGAATAAGATTTGCTTGCAACAGTCTCAAAAGCAGTCAAGTCAAAATCTTCTGGGAAATAGGTATCCCCTTCAACTTGAGCATGAATTTGTGTCACAATAATCTCATCGAGATAAGGTTCAAAAAGCTGAAAAATCTGCTTGCCACCAATGATATAGAGATTCTTAGCCTGATGATGATACCAGTCTAAAACATCCTCGACATTTTGGAAAACCAGTGCTCCTTCAATTGACTCTTCGGGATTGCGCGTCAAAATTAAGGTTTCACGTTCTGGAAGCAATCGTCGCCCCATCCCATCAAAGGTTACACGACCCATTAAAATGGCATGATTCAAGGTTGTTTCTTTAAAATGTTTTAACTCTGCTGGCAAATGCCAAGGTAAACGATCCTCTTTCCCGATCACACCCTTTTCATCTTGAGCCCAAATGGCTACGATTTTCTTTGTCATGCTTTCATCCTTTTCATTGATAGTTCTATTTTATCAAAAAACTTCAAAAAAGACTGTTTTGGAATGCCCTCCTGAATAGAAAAAATCCGTAGAAAACTTCTACGGATTTTTAGAAAAATGCAGTATCTTACAAACCAGGTGCTTGTCCTAATTCTGCTGCAAGCATCCAAACTGTTTTTTCAAGGTCAGCTTTAGCACCAACGAAGATATCATTGGTTACATCATCACCTTCATCATCTGTTACATCCAATGCTTTTTGGAAAAGAGTGATAAGGTAACGATAAATTTCAAGGACACGTTCCAAACTTTCTTCTACGTTGCGGAATTCTCCAACACCTTCTTCGATTTCACTGTGTTGAAGGAATTCTGTCAATGTAGAGTAGGGTTTGCCACCAAGAGTGATCAAGCGTTCGCTGATTTCGTCAAGGTAACCATCAAGACTGTCCATGTATTCATCCATCTTAGGATGCCATACCATAAAACCACGCCCACGCATGTACCAGTGTACTTGATGAAGAGCGATATGCGCTACGTACAAGTCAGCTACGGCTTGATTCAAGACTTCTTTCGTTTTTACTAGCGTTTCAGGAGCTGTCTTAGATAATGTTGTTACGTCTTTTAATGCATCTTTTTTCAATTCTACCATTTTTCTCACCTCATAATATTATTTTTGTAACCATATTTATTGATTACTACCTCAGTATACTACACCTAGTAGACAAAAGCAAGAAAATTAACCCATATTAAAAAAGTTGTAATTGACTGATAATTTAAGAAAATGAGTGGCTATTTACCCTAGCTATTTTCTCTGTTTTTACTAGAAAATTGACTTTGATAAAGATCATAATAGAAACCTTTCGCAGCCAAAAGACTTTCATGATTTCCTTGTTCGATAATCTGCCCATCTTTCAGCACCAAAATTTTGTCAGCTTCCTGAATAGTCGAAAGTCGATGGGCGATAACAAAGCTTGTTCTCCCCTTCATCAAACGTTTCATAGCCTTTTGAATCAAGAGTTCTAAACGAGTATCGACTGATGAGGTCGCTTCGTCCAAAATTAAGATTTTAGGATCCGCCAAGAGAGCACGCGCGATAGTTAACAACTGTTTTTGCCCAAGAGAAATATTACTTGACTCTTGGTTCATTTCCATGTTATAGCCACCAGGAAGGGTGCGGATAAAGTGGTCAACATTGGCCGCCTTAGCAGCTTCAACGATTTCTTCATCTGTTGCCTCAAGATTTCCAAAGCGAAGATTTTCCTTGATACTGCCTTCATAGAGCCAGGCATCCTGTAGGACCATACCAAACTGTCGACGATAGTCCTGACGAGACAAGTCACGAATATCTTGGCCATCCACTAAAATGGCACCAGCTGTCACATCGTAAAAACGCATGAGAAGGTTAATCAAGGTTGTTTTCCCTGCTCCAGTAGGTCCAACGATAGCTACCATCTCTCCAGGTTCAACATCTAAATTAAAATTGCGAATCAATGGTTTGTTTTCCACATATTGGAAATCGACATTTTTGAAACTAACTTGGCCTGTCAATGGTGCTAGTTCTTTCACTTCAGCAGTTTGGACTTCTTCCTGTTCATCTAGAACTTCGAAGACACGATCAAGCGAAGACTTAGCACTTTGCATTTGCCCTGCTAATTGAGTAATATTTTGGATCGGTTGGCTGACTTGCCACACATACTGAACGAAGGCCTGCATATTACCAATCGTCAAGCGCCCTGCAATAACCTGCAATCCACCTAAGACAGCTACAATTAAGTAAGTTAAATCAGACACGATGTGAAGAGCAGGCATCATCAAACCTGAAATAAAGCTCGCCTTAAATCCGACTTGTTGCAATTCATCCGTAATCTTTTCAAATCTCTCTTGAGAGTTTTCTTCGCGTCCGAAAAGTTTTAAAACATTGAAACCTGTCAAGTTTTCCTGTACAAATCCATTCATACGTCCCAATATAGCTGCCTGCTGTTTAAAGTATGGCTGCGAACGATTTAGAATTGTTTTGGCTCCAAAATAAGTCACTGGAATCGACAAGATAACAATGATAGCCAACTGAAGATTTAGATAGAGGACCATACCCATAACAAAAATAATGGTAAAGACTGCATTAACAATCTGTAAGAAGGATTGTTGGAGTGCATTAGATACGGTCTCTACATCACTAGTAAAACGTCCCAGCAAATCTCCAAATTGGTGCTTGTCAAAGTAAGACACAGGGATGCGGTTGATTTTTTCGCTCATTTCATTTCGCAAATCCTGTATCATAGACTGGACAGCATTGGTCATGAAATAGTTTGAGTAATAAGAACCCAACTCATAAAAAAGGCCACGCAAGAGATAGATCACCAGAATCACCGCGATATAGCTAGTATTAATACCTGCTCCTGCGACACCATTTGCCATGGCAAGGAGGTTGCTGGTTAACTCAGTGATAGCAAGCCCCAATATGAATGGCTCGATAACACTCATTATGACGCTGACTATTTTCAAGAAGACTGCAAAGAAAACAGAGAAACGGTAGGCTTTTAAATAGTTCCATAGACGAGCTAGACTAGATTGTTGTTTCATCCTTTACCTCCTATTCTTCTGTCAGAGACGCATTTTTCAACTGCGACTCAGCAATTTCTCGATAGATGTCATTGGTTTCCATCAATTCTTCATGACGTCCACGACCAACGATTTCGCCCTTATCAAGGACGATAATCTGGTCCGCATCCATAATGGTTCCAACACGTTGCGCAACAATCAATACCGTAGCATCTTGAGTCACTTCCTTGAGACGACGGCGCAAGATTGCATCTGTACGGTAGTCCAAGGCTGAGAAGGAATCATCAAAGATATAGATATCTGGACCCTTGATGACTGCGCGGGCAATCGACAATCGTTGCTTTTGACCACCTGATAGATTGCTTCCCCCTTCAGCCAGATGAGTTGCAAAACCTTCTTCTCGACTTTCGATAAAGTCTTTGGCTTGGGCTACATCAGCTGCTTGGTGCAAGTCCTCATGACTGGCGTCCTCTTTTCCGTAACGGAGATTATCTGCGATAGTCCCTGTAAAGAGCAAGGCTTTTTGTGGAATAAATCCAATCTTCTGGCGGAGTGATTTGAGACGGTAATCACGGACATCAACACCATCGACCTTAATTTTCCCCAGTGTAACATCGTAGAAACGTGGAATTAACTGAACCAGAGTAGACTTACCTGACCCAGTCGAACCGATAAAAGCAATGGTTTCTCCCGGTTTAGCAGTAAAGGAAATATTATGCAAAACAGGGCTCTCTGTTTCCCCAGGATAAGCAAAGGTCACATTATCAAATTCTAGGTAACCATGTGTTTCTGTTTCTTGAATTCCTTCCTCATTTGGATCAATAGAAATAGGCATATCTATGATTTCCTTCAAACGCTCACTAGACACAGCCGTACGTGGATACATGGTAAAGAGGTTTGACAAGAAAAGGAAGGACAAGAGAGCGTGGAAACTATACTCGATAAAGGCCACCAAATCCCCAATCTGCAAACTTCCTTGTTTGAGAGGATCTAGAGCAAACCAAACGATAGCTACAATCATGGCAATAATGATTTGCACAAAAAGTGGCTCTGTCAAACCAGTCAATTTGAACAAACGATTCGAATTATCTGCATAGATTGCATTTTTCTCTTTGAAACGTTTTTCTTGGAAATCTTCACGAGCAAAGGCACGAATCACTCGTAGCCCCATCAAATTTTCACGGACATATTGGTTTATCTTGTCCAGTGTTTTCTGTTGTTTTTCAGATAAGGGGCGCGTTTTCACTGCCACATAAAGGACTACTACAGCTAGGAAAGGAACGGAAAAAGCGACAATCCAAGCCAGTGAGGGACTAGTTAAGAAAATCATGAGAATACTCGTCAGCATCATCATGGGAGTGATCACACCCAGCTTAAGCGTCTGCTCTGCAAACTGCATAAGGACAAAGGCATCACTGGTAATACGAGTCACCAATGAAGAAACACCAATTTGTTCATATTCGTGATGAGAATACTCTTGCAGCTTAGCATAGACATCATTTCGCATGTCCTTAACCATATTGGTGGTCAATTTACTAGCAGCATAGGATAGAACAACCCGCCCAAATGTCCCCAAGACGATAATAACCAACATGATGATGGCCCAAAAATAGAGCTTTTCTTCATTACCTTGATTAATCCCCTGGTCAATCATACGAGCAAGAACAGTCGGTAACCCAAGATTGACAATCACAAAGAAAATAGCTCCGAAGAAGTCTAACACTAACCACTTGGGATAACGTTTGAGATAAAACCAAATATAAAGCATAATTCTCCTTTCTTTTTCATTTAAAATGCAGAAAAGAGCGTGCTTTCGCACGCCTTTTTACTAAAAAGAAGACAGGCAGTCTTAACCTCGTGGGAGGGAACTGTCTGTCTCAGATATTTGAAGCTTATTTTACAAAGTCAAGCAATGCCAAGAAGCTTTCTGGATCAAGTGATGCACCACCAACAAGAGCTCCGTCAACGTCTGGACAAGCCATGTATTCTGCAACGTTTTCAGGTTTAACTGAACCACCGTATTGAACACGTACTTTATCAGCTACTTCTTGACCAAAGTCAGCTGCTACAACGTCACGAACAACTTTACACATTTTTTGTGCATCGTCTTGTGAAGCTGATTTACCAGTACCGATAGCCCAGATTGGCTCATAAGCGATAACCGATGAAGCTACTTGTTCTGCAGTCAATCCTGCAAGAGCAGCTGAAACTTGAGCACCTACGAATTCAGCAGCTTTTCCTGCTTCGTAAGTTTCAAGAGACTCGCCACAACAGATAATTGGAAGCATACCGTTTGCAAAGATTGCTTTTGCTTTTTTGTTGATATCTTCGTCTGTTTCGTGGAAGTAGTCACGACGTTCTGAGTGACCGATAACAACGTAGTCAGTACCGATTTCTTTCAAAACTTGTGGGCTAGTTTCACCTGTGAAAGCACCTGCATTTTCAAAGTAGCAGTTTTGAGCAGCAACTTTAAGGTTTGAACCTTTAGCAGTAGCAAGAACAGTTGTCAAGTCAAGAGCAGGTACAGCAATCCCAGCTTCAACAAGGTCTGATGAAGGAAGTTTTGATGCTACAGCTTCAACGAATGCTTTTGCTTCTTCTGGGTTTTTGTTCATTTTCCAGTTACCAGCGATAAATGGTTTACGTGACATTTCACATACCTCTTTTTTCATTTTATTTTCTACTTATTTTATCATAAATAGAGGGAGCTTGCAAATTTTACTCTGTAACTAGAAGTCTTCTTTTCAAATACTTTCCAGTCATCAATTCTATTTAGAGTCTGGCTTTCTCCTGGTTAATTTGACCACTGCTTCTGTCCTAGCCGTGTGCGGAAACATATCAACTGACTGGATATAATGCAGATCATAGACTTCCATCAATCTGACTAAATCACGTGCCAAGGTAGATACATTGCAGGAAATGTAGACCATCTTTTCAGGAGCGTATTTAACGATGGTATCCAAGAGTTTGTCATCTAAACCGGTACGAGGCGGGTCCACAATCAAGGCATCGGCACGATAGCCTTCCTTGTACCAACGAGGGATGATTTCTTCTGCAGTTCCAGCCTCATAGTGAGTATTGGTATACCCCATACGCTGGGCATTTTCTTTGGCATCCTCAATAGCTTCTGGAATAATATCCATCCCTCTCAGACTTTTAACTTTTTTGGCAAAGGCAAAACCAATGGTGCCAACACCACAGTAGGCATCAATCAGATGGTCATTCTCATTTACGTCCAAGGCTTTAACGGCTTCACTATAGAGAGTTTCTGTCTGTTCAGGATTGAGCTGGTAAAAAGCTCGTGGCGAGAGAGAAAACTCATAGTCTAATACACCCTCACGAATACTATCCTGTCCCCAAATAATCTCTGTCTTGTCCCCATAAATCTCACTAGTTTTAGCGGTATTGGTATTGACTGCGACAGTCACTACTTCAGGATAATCCTTGACTAGGTCTTTCACAAATTGAGTCAGATTTAATTGACGATTGGTCACAATAATAATCTGAACTTGCCCAGTTTTCCGTGCGCGACGAACCATGAAGGTCCGAACTCCAAGGATTTTCCGTTCATCCGTAATCGGAATTTGATGATAGGTCAAGAGTTCAGCAATGCGATTAGCAATTGCTTGTGTCTCCTTATCTTGAACTAGGCAGTCCTTTAACTCGACTAGATAGTGGGAATTCTGAGCATACAAACCTGCCTTGACTTGGCCCTTAAACTTTCGAGTTTGGAATTGTAGTTTAGCCCGATAATATTTGGGTTCCTGCATACCAATGGTTGGTCTGATTTCATAGTTTTCGTAACCAGCGGGTGCAAATTTCTTCAGAGCTTGATGGAGAAGGTCCGTTTTAAACTCCAGCTGCTTGTCATAATGCAGATGCATGATTTGGCAACCACCACACTCATTATAAATGGTGCAGTCTGGTACCACTCGAAACTTAGATTTTTTATTGACCTCAAGCAGTTTAGCCTCAACGTAGTTACGCTTAACGGAAGTCACCTGACAATAGATATCTTCTCCCTTGAGGGCTCCAGGAACAAAAACAAGGGTTTTCTGGCAAAATCCGATACCTTCCCCGTTTATCCCCATACGCTTAATTTTTAATGGAATTTTTTGTTTGACTTTAAGACTCATAAGTCTATTATACCACGTAGTTTCTCAATGTTTAAGAATATGTTACAATAAAACCATGAATACAAAGATATCTCATTTTTCCCCATTGGATTTTCCTGAGCAATTACGAACTTATATAGAGGGAGCAACTCTTTCTGACAGCTCTTCTCATTCAGGCGCAAGGGTTCTCTATCTTGATTCAGGTTACTACTTGAAAATAGATCAAAAGGGAAGATTAGAGCGAGAAGCTAGAATTGCGAGTTGGTTTGAACAAGAGGAAATAGGAACGCCAGTCATCCACTATCTATCTACAGATAAAGACTACCTCCTGACGAAAGAGGCTATTGGCCATGATACTCTCGCTTTTTTAGATCAACCAGAAAAAATTTGCCGTACCATGGCCGAAGCTCTTAAAAAACTTCACAACTTTTATCCGCAAAATTTTCCATCAGAAAATCATTTACAAGCCTATAAAGAAAGAGCCTTGAAAAACTATGAAAAAGGGGAGTTCTATGCCAAGGCCCTCCTACCCCAATTCCGGATTAGCAGTCGTGAAGAGGCCTTCCAGCTCATTCGAGAACAAGGGCACCTTTTAAAGACTGATGCCTTTATTCACGGGGATGCCTGTCTACCGAACTTTATTCTAAAAGATGCTGACCACTTCTCTTGCTTTATTGACCTTGGCCTAGCTGATTTCAGTGACCGACATATCGATCTCTTTTGGGCAGTTTGGTCCCTCAACTATAACCTACATGACCCTAACTACGCTGAACTATTTCTTGACTATTATGGTAGAGAACAGATCGATATAAATAAACTTCGACTCGTTGCTGCCTTTGAAGCGTTTGGATAAAAGGAAAACCATGAAAATCACAAAACTAGAAAAGAAAAAACGTCTCTATCTGCTAGAACTTGATAGCGACCAAACCTGCTATATTACAGAGGATACCATTGTTCGCTTTATGTTGACCAAGGATAAGGAAATTAGTCCACAAGAGTTTGCAGAAATTCAGACCTTTGCACAATTTTCCTACGGAAAAAATCTGGCCCTCTACCACTTATCCTTCAAGGCCCGTACCGAAAAGGAAGTCCGAGATTATCTTGTTAAACATGAGATTGATGAGAAAATCATACCACAAGTCATCCAAGCCCTCAAGGATGACAACTGGATCAATGACCGTCAGTATGCCTATGCGATCATCAATTCCAATCAGCTATCTGGCGACAAGGGAAGCTACATGCTGATACAAAAGATTTCTCAAAAAGGAGTTGCTAAGGCCGTTATCCAAGACGTCTTACAGGAATTTAACATGATGGAAGTCGCAGAGCGTACAGCCGAAAAACTACTGAAAAAATATCAGGGTAAATTGCCTGCTCGCGCTCTACAAGACAAGATAATCCAAAATCTTACCAACAAAGGGTTTTCCTACTCGGAAGCTAAAAAAGCCTTTGACCAACTGGATAACCAGATAGAAGAGGAAACCGTTCAGGAGCTAATCTTTAAAGAGTTGGATAAGCAATATCGAAAGTATTCGCGTAAGTATGAAGGATACGAACTCAAGCAGCGTTTGACCCAAGTTTTAGCACGAAAAGGATACGATTTTTCGGATATAGCCAGCGCTCTCAGAGAATATCTTTAATTTTTTCATGAAAAACTAAGAACTTTAAACAAAAATGTGATACAATAGTAAACGATAAACTTATAAATTGTAGAAAGTTGGTTAGTTATGAAACTTCCAAAAGAAGGCGACTTTATTACAATTCAAAGTTATAAGCATGATGGGAGTCTCCACCGCACTTGGCGAGACACCATGGTACTAAAAACAACAGAGAACGCTATTATCGGCGTCAACGACCACACACTTGTTACCGAAAGTGACGGTCGTCGTTGGGTAACTCGAGAACCGGCTATTGTTTACTTTCACAAAAAATATTGGTTTAATATCATTGCTATGATCCGTGATAATGGGATTTCCTACTATTGCAACATGGCTAGCCCATACTATCTAGACGAAGAAGCTTTAAAATACATTGACTATGATTTAGATGTTAAAGTTTTTACAGATGGCGAAAAACGCCTCTTGGACGTTGAAGAGTATGAGCGCCACAAGCGTAAGATGAATTATCCTGATGATTTAGACTATATTTTGAAAGAGCATGTTAAGATTCTTGTTGATTGGATCAACAATGAACGAGGCCCCTTCTCAGAAGCCTATGTCAACATTTGGTACAAACGCTACGTAGAACTAAAGAATCGGTAAAGTTGTCAAACTAGGGTGTCTGCCCTAGTTTTTTTAAAATCAAAAAACCTGCCTTAAGGCAGGTTTCCCTTTAAATATCTAACTTCGTAACGGTGAACTTGATATGGGAATAATCTTTCTCGATATCCTTATCTACCATAAAGGCTGTTGCATCCTTCTTGACCTGCACCAAGTCGATATTCTGGGCTTGAGCAGCATAGACACAACCACAGTAACATTGACGATAAATATCGTACTCTTCACACATTTCTACAGAACGTTTGTAACCTTGATTTTTCTTAAAATCACTTGGGAGATAGTGGGTGGTATAAATCTTTTGCACATCAATTCCGATGCTGTTGATGGTTTGGGAATTCTTATGGGGACTGATGGTCAAGGCTGAGCCAAAGTAGTCAAAGCCCAAGTCCATAGCCACCTGCGCTGTCTTATCCAAACGATAGTCAAAACAGACCTTGCAACGATCGCCACCTTCAGGTTCTTCTTCCAAACCTCGAACCAGTTTACGGTATTCATTGGGTTCGTATGGTGCTTCTAGGTATTGGACGTTATTGCCAGTTCGCTCATTAAAATCACTGACAAACTTTTGGGTTACATAAGCACGCTTGTGATACTCAGCCTTGGGATGGATATTGGAATTAGCAAAATAAATGGTCACATCGGCATACTTAGTCAAGTACTCTAAAGTGTAGGTACTGCAGGGAGCACAACAGACGTGCATGAGAATAGTTGGTCTTTCTTCATTTTTTTCCCAAACTTGGACCATCTTTTGCATGACACGGTCATAGTTGATCTTTTGATTGGGATTCATCTTGCTTAGAATTTCTTCTACATCAATCATGCTCTTCTCCTTTTCTTCTTGTTATTTTATCACAAGAAGCCTCTTTGGGCAAATAGGGTCTCGTGCTTTATTCAGTTTTTAAGTCCTGATTTAATAGCTTACCCATCCTTGTCAGACTAATTATTAAGATAGGAGAGATCACAAGCAAGATAAGGCCTAAAACTAAAAAGACAGCAACAATACCCCAACGATCGATCAACCAACCTGTCAATGGGAAGATGACAATCATAGATAAACTAAAGAGCATAGAATTGATACTAAGCATAGTTGCTCTTACACTGGAAGGTAAATAACCTTGTAAATCATTGAAATAGATTGGCTGATAGACTGCATAAAGTGTATCGGTTAAAAGATATACGAGAAGAAAGGCAAAGGGTGTTCCAGAAAACACCAATAGCATTGCTAGGCCTGTCAGTGCAACAAGCCTCGGAAAAACTTGGTTGCTATTCCATTTTTTACCGATTTGACTAGCCACATAAACTGCCAATAGATTTAACCCACTACCAATCAGCATGATCAGGGAAACCTGCCATCCTGCTAAGTCACTTATTTTCTGCTGATAGTAAAAGTAAAACATGCACATGAGTGTCCCGACTAGCTGATAAGTCATCATCCAGTAAAAGAGTACTGGTTTTTCCTGCCATTCTTTTCGAACTTGCAGGACAATCGTTTTAAAGGTTAAGACTTCATTTCTTCCTCTCTTAGCCATTGGTTCTTTCATAAAATAAATCAAGATTATAGAAAGAAAAGATAATCCAATAGCAATTAGATAGGTCCAAGCCAATGCTCCGTGAATAAAGAAGCCTGCGACAACTGTACCTAGAGTTCGGGTGACTTCTGCCACACCAGACAAAAAGCTATAAATCTGAAGATATCGGTCCTTTTGACCCGCTTCAACCGCCGAATCATATAAGAAAGCAGTACTGGTCCCCGAGTCAAAATTGTAGGACCAAGCATTAACCATCATGGCAATCGCATAAATCCAAAAACTCCCCTGACCAAACAAAATCAAGATAGAGGAGCCAATACTGGCCAAGCGAGCCAAATAGAGATTGGTCTTGTAGCTAAATCGATCGGCCAACATACCAGATGGGATTTCACACAAGAGACTGGTCCCATGAAAGATACTTTCTAGTAAACCGATTTGAAGCAAGGAAAGACCATTTTGGATAAAAAATAAAATCCAAAAACTGGTAATTCCAAAATAAGATGTGAATTCCAGTCCTGCTAGGAGTGGAATATTGCCTTTGTAAGTTCTTTTAAACATTGTTTTCTCTCTTTCAATAAGTAATATGATTGTTTCTAAAAGACTTACTGAGATTTGCCTACATTTTCTCTACCTCTTTCATTTAAAGTAATACTCAATGAAAATCAAAGAGCAAACTAGGAAGCTAGCCGCAGGCTGTATTTGAGTACGGCAAGGTGAAGCTGACGTAGTTTGAATTTGATTTTCGAAGAGTATAAAAACGCCAGCTGGCGTTTTTATAGTTATTAAGGTTTAATACGGTGCAACATACGTGGGAATGGAATAGCTTCACGGATGTGTTTTGTTCCAGCTGCAAAAGTTACCATACGCTCAATTCCGATACCAAATCCACCGTGTGGTACTGTACCATATTTACGAAGGTCAAGGTAGAATTCGTACTCTGTACGATCCATACCAAGCTCTTCCATCTTAGCGACAAGGGCATCGTAGTCTTCCTCACGCATGGAACCACCGATGATTTCTCCGTAACCTTCTGGTGCAAGCAAGTCTGCACAAAGCACGCGATCTGGGTTCCCAGGAACTGGTTTCATGTAGAAAGCCTTGATGTCAGCTGGATAGTTGATCACAAAGGTTGGTACACCAAAGTGGTTTGAAATCCAAGTTTCGTGTGGTGAACCAAAGTCATCTCCATGCTCAAGATGTTCGTAGTCAGCATCTTCGTCGTTCTCATGCTCTTGCAAGAGGTCAATCGCTTCATCGTAAGTAATGCGTTTAAATGGCTCAGCAATGTAGCGTTTCAAGAGCTCTGTATCACGCTCTAAGGTCTCCAAGGCTTGAGGAGCACGGTCTAGAACACCTTGAAGCAACGCTTTAACATAAGCTTCTTGCAAGTCAAGTGATTCATCGTGTGTTAAGTATGAGTACTCTGCATCCATCATCCAGAACTCAGTCAAATGACGGCGAGTTTTTGATTTCTCCGCGCGGAATACTGGACCAAAGTCAAAGACACGACCTAGAGCCATAGCACCTGCTTCAAGATAGAGCTGACCAGATTGGCTCAAGTAGGCTGGTGTTCCAAAGTAGTCTGTTTCAAAGAGTTCAGTAGAGTCTTCTGCAGCATTTCCTGAAAGGATTGGGCTATCAAATTTCATGAAGCCATTCTTATCAAAGAACTCATAAGTTGCATAGATAATAGCGTTACGGATTTGCATTACAGCGACTTGTTTGCGTGAACGCAACCACAAGTGGCGGTTGTCCATCAAGAAGTCTGTTCCGTGTTCTTTTGGCGTGATTGGGTAATCTTGAGATTCACCGATGACTTCAATGTCTGTAATATCCAACTCATAACCAAATTTTGAGCGCTCATCTTCTTTGACAATCCCAGTCACAAAGACAGACGTTTCTTGGCTCAAGCGTTTGATGGTATCGAATTTTTCAAGACCTACTTCTTCACCAAATTTCTCAATAAAGTTTGGTTTGAAAGCCACGCCTTGGAAGAAGGCAGTTCCGTCACGCAATTGCAAGAAGGCAATTTTTCCTTTTCCTGACTTGTTAGCAACCCAAGCACCAATAGTGACTTCTTGACCAACGTAGTCTTTTACTTCGATAATTGTTACACGTTTTGTCATCATTTATCTTCCTTTTTTCGTTTAACTTGTCTAAAGACATTATTACCCACTATTGTACCACAAATAATGCCTGATAGCTAGCTTGTTCGACAGAAATTCATAAGTTTTTAAACACAAAAACCTCCGTCAAGACGACGAAGATTTTATTTTTATTTTTCCATAAATTGGTGCAAGCGACGAATAGCTTCTTTGAGTGTATCTAGGTCTGTCGCATAGCTGAGACGGACATTCTCTGGTGCTCCAAATCCTGCTCCTGTAATCAGGGCCAGACCAACTTCCTCAAGAATAGCCGTTGTAAATGCTGTTACATCTGTATAGCCTTTCATCTCCATAGCTTTTTTAACATTTGGGAAGAGATAGAAAGCTCCTTGCGGTTTGACTACTTCAAAGCCAGGGACTTGGCACAAGAGAGGATAAATGGTATTGAGACGTTCCTCGAAAGCCTGACGCATTGCTTCTACGGAGTCTTGTGGACCAGTTAAGGCCTCGATTGTTGCGTATTGTGAAACAGCAGTTAGGTTAGAAGTTGTTTGACCAGTCAATTTGCTCATAGCAGCAATAATTTCTGGATCACCTACTGCATAACCAACACGCCATCCTGTCATAGCGTAGGCCTTAGACACTCCATTGATGACAATAGTTTGTTTGCGAATAGCTTCTGACAGACTAGAGATTGGAACGAACTCATTCCCGTTATAGACCAAACGACCATAAATATCATCGGCCAGGATATGAATATCATGTTCAACAGCCCAATTTCCAATGGCTAACAATTCCTCACGAGAATAGATCATCCCAGTCGGATTAGATGGTGAGTTAAGAACCAAGACTTTAGTCTTATCTGTGCGAACAGCTTCTAATTGCTCCACAGTTACTTTAAAGTGATTGTCTTCCTTGGCTTGGACAAATACTGGAAGGCCTTCTGCCATCTTAACCTGATCCCCATAGCTGACCCAGTAAGGTGTTGGAATGATTACCTCATCACCTGGATTAATCACAGCCATAAAGAAAGTATAGAGGGAAAACTTGGCACCAGTCGCAAAAGTCACCTCGTTAGCTGCTACAGAATACCCATAATATCTTTCAAAATAGGTATTGACTGCTGCTTTTAACTCAGGCAAACCTGAAGCTACCGTATAGAAAGACGCGCGACCATCTCGAATGGCTGCAACCGCAGCATCCTGAATATTTTCAGGAGTATGAAAATCGGGCTGACCTAAAGTCAAGAAAAGAACGTCTTTTCCTTCAGCCTTTAACTTCTTTGCTCTTGCATCACTAGCCAGAGTAACGCTTTCTTCCATCTCTAAGACACGTTTGGATAATTTCATTGTTTCTCCTTTTCGACTAAGGCGCCAGATTCAAAATCTACCAGATAATAGTCTCCTCCGGACTTGATTTCCCAGACAGGCTTTTCAGCGTACCGTCCGAAGGTAATCTTGTCGATCTCAGTTGCTCCTTTTTCTCTGACAACTGCTTCTGCTTTTTCTTGAGAAGTACCATTTTCTAGTTGATATACGTAAATATTGTTGCTACTTTTCTCTATTAAGACAGCAACAGGTTTCTGGTTCTTATCTTGGCCAAGAACACTATAATAGCTTTCTAAACCATTGAAGATATCAGTCTGGCTAACCGTTTCTAGATTTGCATACTGCTTAGCGAGTCTTTCACCTTCTACCTTTGCAGTTCGATAAGGCTTCATGCTGAGCCATACCAAGTAGAGAAAGGAAGAAGTGATGACTAGAGTTAACAAAGTTATACCAATAATGTACTGAAATAATAGGGAATTTTTTTCTTTTTTCTGTCTCTTTTTCACTCGTCTATTTTACCATCTATCCTAGTGAATTACAAGTGAAGTTAGGGGAGGAATCTGGATTTTCAATACGTTTTTAGGATATCATTACATAACTTCAAGCCGTGTTTTTATAGACTTTTCTACGGTCTTCATTTTTAATTAAAAACTTAGATTCTATTAATTTTATTTTCTGAGCATATCCCTTGCAAATGATTTTATTCTGTTGTAACATATATTGTAACAACAAAGTGGTTCTGATTAAAAGATTAAAATTAAAAGGAGACTCCCTATGTCTAAAAAAGTATTGTTTATCGTTGGTTCACTTCGTGAAGGTTCATTCAACCACCAAATGGCACTAGAAGCTGAAAAGGCACTTGCTGGCAAAGCCGAGGTAAGTTACCTTGACCACTCAGCCATTCCTCTCTTTAGCCAAGACCTTGAAGTTCCTACACTTCCAGCTGTTGCAGCGGCTCGCGAAGCTGTTCAAGCTGCTGATGCTATCTGGATCTTCTCTCCAGTTTACAACTTCTCAATTCCAGGAACTGTAAAAAACCTACTTGACTGGCTTTCACGCGCCATTGACTTGTCTGACACTCGTGGAGCATCTGCTCTTCAAGATAAGATTGTTACGGTATCATCTGTAGCTAACGCTGGACACGATCAACTCTTTGCGATTTACAAAGACCTCTTGCCATTTATCCGTACACAAGTTGTTGGTGATTTTACCGCAGCCCGTGTTAATGATTCTGCCTGGGCAGATGGTAAACTAATCCTTGAAGATAGCGTCGCTGCTTCTCTTAAACAACAAGCTGAAGACTTACTTCAAGCTATTCAATAATTAAAAAAAGATAGTAGAAAATCTCATTTCTACTATCTTTTTGTTTATTCAACAAATTCTCCAATCATACTATGTTTTAATGGTAAACTACACATTACTAAAAGGAAAATGAAGGAGGATTGAATCCAAAAGAGGGCCAAATCAAAAATTCCATGCACAGCAACTACTGTTAAGAATGAAAGATAAAGACCAACAATCGGACGCTTGCTCGGCTCCTGACTCATATCAATCAACATTCGAATTGGACCAGAAGAAGCTATTCCTAACAATACCGTTCCAACCACACCGTAACTCAATATCGTATCAATGTATATACTATGAGCATGTTCGTGATAAGGAGCAAAAATACGAGGATAGGAATGCATATAAGTTAGGGGCCCCTCGCCCCAGAAGGGATTTTGTTTGAATAAGGTCATACCTGCATTCCAGATCGACACTCGTTCTTCCATAGACGAATCGAGCGTTCCCATTCGAACTCCCAAATCACTCGAGAAGAGAAAGGCTAGACCAACACCAAAGACTCCGATACTGAGCCAGAAGGCACGCCAGTTCTTAATGGTAGTGAAAAGATAAATAATCGCACCAAAGATAATAGCTGGAAAAGCTGTTCTATTTTGGGTGAAATTCAAGCCAAACAAATTCGCAAAGATTGCAATGAGAGAGAAAATTCTCAACCATCTCAATCTAGTCGTACTAATTAGGTAAAATCCAATCATAATACAGAAGCAACAGATAATCCCATAATAATTAGGATTAAAGAAGGCTACCTCTGCACGGTTCTGATGCCAGACTTGCATCTTAGGTGATAAGAAAGTATAATCAAATTTCTTTACAATCTGAAAGTGCTCTAAGGCTGCAAAAACTGATGCTAGCACACTAAGCGACATAACCGATTGCAATACTAATCTGAAAAACTTAGGGGTTAAATGGGCTTGGTAATAATAAAAGAAAATTGCAAAGAGGAACATTCCTAAAGTGGAAACCATCCCCATCACATTTTGAGCTAAAAGAGAGATAACACCACTATAGCCGATAAATAAAAGTAAGATAGAATGGTGGGATAATCGTTTTAATATCCCCTTCATCTCTCCTGTAAATATTAGACCTATTAAGTAGGCGATAAAAATAATAACGAAAATATAAAAAGGCAAGAAAATACTTAGAATAACAGCTAGTAAGACTAGCTCTTGCTTGGATAAGCCTTTCAATTTTTCAATGATACCTATTGATTTCACAACAGTTCCTTTCTCTCTGCGCTATAAAGCTCAGATAAATAAACTATTAAAACATTTTACCATTTTTCAAATGATTTGAAAACCACTTTGTCCATGTCATCCTGACTAAAACTAGGTAAAATTTTATAGCGAGCTAAGATATCTCTCAAAGCGCGCATCCTTTTTTTAAAAATATGGTACAATAAATCTAGTTGTTCCAGAAAGGACCTAGTATGAAATCCTACCAAGAAGTTTACAAAATCTTAGCTCATGAAACAGATTATTTAAGCGGAGAGAAAATCGCTGAAATATTAAACCTCTCTCGCACCTCTGTTTGGAAAGCTATCCAACGCCTCCAGCAGGAAGGTTTAGAAATTGACAGCATCAAAAACCGTGGCTACAAACTTCTTCACGGTGACCTAATCTTACCTCAAGAAATAGAAGCCAACAGCTCAATCTCAGTTCAATTTAAACCTATCACCAAATCAACCCAGAGTGATGCTAAGGAGGCCATGGAAGCTGGTGCCAAAGGAGACACACTCTACCTATCAACAGGCCAAACTATGGGACGTGGTCGATTTCAACGCCCCTACTATTCTCCAGAACAAGGTGGGATTTACATGTCTCTCCACCTCAAGCCCAATCTCTCTTATCTAGATCTACCAGCTTATACACTCCTGACTGCAGCCGCAATTTATAAGGCTGTTAAAAACCTTTGTCTGATTGATTTAGATATCAAATGGGTAAATGATTTATACCTAAATCAGAAAAAAATAGCCGGTATTCTAACCGAAGCCATCACTTCTGTCGAAACAGGCCTTGTCACAGATGTTATTATTGGTGTTGGTATCAACTTTTCTATCGCTGATTTTCCAAAAAACCTACAAGGGAAAGCTGGAAGTCTCTTCTCTCAAAATAGCCCAATCACTCGCAATGAGCTGATTGCAGAAATTTGGAAATGCTTCTATGAAACTGAGGTCGATGAGCTGCTTTACCTTTATAAAAAACAATCAATTGTTTTAGGCAAAGAAATTTCCTTTAAGAAAGATCAAGAAATCATCTCAGGAAAAGCTTGTGATATCTCTGACCAGGGTCAACTACAAATCCAATTAGCTACTGGTGAAAAAATTTGGCTCAATAGTGGCGAAGTTTCGCTCACTAAATGGTAAATACTCGTCAACAACATAAAAATCGACCTCTCTTTCAAGAAGGTCGATTTTTTTATCATTTATTTTTTCAAACGCTCCACATCACGCGCAATCACAAGTTCTTCATCCGTTGGGATGACAAGTACACGAAGTGTCGCAGCATCTGTAGAAATGTCTCCAGTTACTCCAAAGACATTTTTCTCTGGGTCTAGATCACAACCAAACCAAGAGATACCTGAAATAACTTTCTCACGTACAAGAGTTGCATTTTCACCAACACCAGCAGTAAAGATAATAGCGTCTGCCCCGTTTAGAACTGCCAAGTATTGTCCAATGTGTTTTTGGATACGGTCAACATACATTTCAAATGCCAAAGCAGCATCATGATTCCCTGCTTCCATTGCAGCAATCACATCACGCATATCACTAGACTTCCCTGAAACACCCAGCAATCCTGACTCACGATTAAGAATACGACTGATGTCCTCAGGCTTGTTAAAGTCCTCTGTATATTGCATTAAATAAGGAATGATGGCTGGGTCAATATCCCCTGTACGAGTTCCCATCATAACACCACCAAGTGGAGTGAATCCCATTGATGTATCGATTGATTGACCTCCCTTAACAGCTGTGATAGAAGCACCATTACCGATATGGCAAGTGATCAATTTCAACTCTTCTAGTGGACGTCCCAAAAGTTTTGCTGCTTCTTGAGCAACATACTGGTGACTTGTACCGTGTGCTCCATATTTACGAACCTTGTTTTCTGTATAGTACTTAGTTGGTAATGGATAACGGTATGCTTTTTCTGGCATTGTTGTGTGGAATGATGTATCAAAGACTGCTACACTTGTAATATCTGGCAACAATTCTTTGAAGGCACGAATCCCAGCTGCGTTTGCAGGGTTGTGCAATGGAGCAAGAAGTCCTAGTTCTTCAATTTTTTCTAAGACATCACCTTCAACAACTGTAGACTCTTTGAAGTACTCTCCACCTGCAACAACACGGTGTCCGACACCAGTAATTTCATCATAAGTTTTAATAATATTAAAACGAATCAAGTCATCAAGTAAAATCTTAACAGCCAAGGTATGGTTTTCAATATCAAGAACTTGTTCTTCAGAACGACCATCAAACTTAACTGTTGAAACAGAATCCTTCAATCCGATTCGCTCAATTAAACCTTTTGCAAGCACCTTTTCTTCTGGCATTTGATATAGTTGCCATTTCAAGCTAGAGCTTCCAGCGTTAATTGCAATGGTTTTTGTCATAAATTTATTCCCCTTTTTAAGCGTTTTCAACTATTATACCAAAATTTGCACTAGATTTCATGCCCTTGACACCAATTTTGAAAATTTTCCTTAAACTCCATCAAAATTTCAGGGTCACGAAGACTGGTAAGTGGATAAACAAATGGTTCAACTCCTTCTCCTGTCTTCTTTTGTAGGACAAAAATGCTCTTAGACTGGGCTCCTTGCGCGAAGAGATCCTCTGGTAAGGCAATAATTGCCACTAGTTGAGCCTGGTCAGTGAGCCATGATTTCAAAAGTTCACTCTGTGGACTTGTCAGGAGATCTGTTGGAGCCAGAAAAATCGCATAGCCTCCTGTTCTGAGATACTTGAGTGATTGTTCCATTAACAAATGATGAGCATAAGTATGTTCTTTCTTAGCCGCTACTTGATAACGTGAGGCTATCTGATCATCTGGATAGTAACCGACAGGCAGGTCGCTCACAATGATGTCACTTTCTTTTAATACTTGTGGACGTACTGCATCTCCTTGGACAAAGCCCATTTGAAGATCCATTACTTCCGCCATGCTTGCCGCCAAGTCAATCAAGAGGTCATCAAGTTCTATTCCCAGGTAATCTATCTTTTTGTTCATGGACGTTAAGAAACTAGCTCCCAGAATTCCCATCCCAGATCCCAATTCCAATAAGCTCACATTTTCAGCAGGGAAAAGTTGTTCAATGATAAAAATCATCAAATGACCAACCGCATCCGGGGTGAACTGGTGATTGGCCTGGAGAGGTTCTGTTTGCGCTGCCTTCATTAACAAAAATTGATAGGTCCGTAACC
The DNA here is from genome assembly GCF_023110115.1 of Streptococcus sp. oral taxon 431. Taxonomy (GTDB): domain Bacteria; phylum Bacillota; class Bacilli; order Lactobacillales; family Streptococcaceae; genus Streptococcus. Next base: position 203,030 of record NZ_JALDVP010000002.1, read on the forward strand.
ACTCCTCTTTTCGAAGTGCCAAACGTTTTAAGGCCTGGTTATTTTTTTTGACTTGCTCCAGAGCGGTTTGACCATCTAGATAAATCCCGTTTTGTTCAATTAAGGCGTCATAAAAACTTGTCGCCAAATCGTTTTGAATGATTTGGACATTTTCTAGTAAATAGGTATATGCTTGTTCAATTTTTTCAAAATCCATAATCTTATCTTACCAAATTCAGAGCTGATTTTCCAGATTTTCATAATACTGAAAACAAATAAAAACCTCTGAGATGACTCTCAAAGGTTTATTCTACTATTTACTATTTTCAACAGCTGCTGTTACAAAAGCAGTGTAAAGTTCTTCTGGACGATTTGGACGACTTGAAAGTTCTGGATGGTACTGACAAGCCACAAAGAATTTGTTTTCTGGGATTTCAACAATTTCGACCAAGCGATTGTCTGGTGAAACACCTGAGAAGACAAATCCTGCACCTTCAAACTGTTCACGGAAGGCATTGTTAAACTCATAACGGTGGCGATGGCGACGTTGGACCACTTCTTTGTTATGATAAGCTGCCGCTGCCTTAGAACCACGTTTCAACTTAGAAGGATAAAGTCCCAAACGAAGGGTTCCCCCCATGTCCTCAACATCAATCTGATCACGCATGATATCGATGATTGGATATTTTGTATCAGGATCAAGCTCTGCTGAATTAGCCCCTTCAAGTCCCAAAACATGACGGGCAAACTCGATACAAGTCAATTGCATTCCCAAGCAGACTCCCAACATTGGTACATCATTTTCTCGAGCATAGCGAATCGCTTGAATCTTACCTTCTGTTCCACGTTGACCAAAACCACCTGGAACGATAATTCCATCAGCGTCAGATAGAAGTTCTACCACATTGTCAGCTGTCACATCGTTAGCATTGACCCAATCAATCTTGACTTCTGTATCATTGGCATAACCAGAGTGTTTCAAGGCCTCTACGACAGAAATGTAGGCATCTTGCAGCTCGACATACTTACCAACAAGAGCAATCTTTACTTGTTTTTTTAGATTCATAACCTTATCAACCATAGCAGACCACTCTGTCATATCTGCTGCCGGTGCATCAATTTTCAAATGGTCGCAGACGATTTGATCCATGCCTTGAGCTTGCAGATTAAGCGGAATTTGGTAAAGATGATCTACGTCTAAGGACTCGATAACAGCTTCTGGCGCCACATCACAGAACTGGGCTAGTTTGTTTTTAATCCCTTGTCCTGCTGGTTTTTCTGTACGAATGACTAACATATTTGGCTGGATTCCCAAACCACGCAATTCTTTGACAGAGTGTTGAGTCGGCTTAGTCTTCATTTCTCCAGCTGCCTTGAGGTAAGGAAGCAAGGTCGTATGGATATACATAACATTATCTGCACCGACATCTGCCTTCATCTGACGAAGCGCCTCTAAGAATGGAAGGGACTCAATATCGCCGACTGTTCCCCCAACCTCTGTAATAATAACATCAGAGTCAGTTGTTAGGGCAGCACGCTTGATTTTTTCTTTCAAGGCATCAGTAATATGAGGAATGACTTGGACAGTTGCTCCCAAATACTCTCCTCGACGTTCTTTACGCAGAACTTCGCTGTAGATTTTACCAGTTGTCACGTTGGAATATTTGTTGAGATTGATATCGATGAAACGTTCATAGTGACCCAAGTCCAAATCTGTCTCAGCCCCATCATCTGTTACAAAGACTTCCCCGTGCTGGTAAGGGCTCATGGTTCCTGGGTCAATATTGATATAAGGGTCAAATTTTTGGATGGTTACCTTCAAACCACGATTTTTCAAGAGCCGTCCTAGGCTCGCCGCTACGATTCCTTTCCCAATAGACGACACCACACCACCAGTTACAAAAATATATTTCGTAGACATAGATTCCTCTTTCTAAAATGCTCAAGATCTTGTTCACTAGAGGGGGACTAAGAAAACAAGATCTTCACCGATAACTACAATCCAGGATGATAATTTCCCTGGAAAAACAAAAATAGCTCCCTAGTAACTAGGAAGCCCCGACCTCAAAAAAAGGTGCCCGAACAATATCTTACCTCAATTTAGCTCATTTGTCAAATGTCATTCTTTACTAGATTTATAGTTCTACTGCAGAAAAGAAAACAACAAGGAGATTTCCTTGTTGTTTGGTATTATTCTTCTTCTTCCTCAGAATCTTCGTCATCTTCTTCAACGAGATCAACATCTTCCCCAAGATCATCTGGTGCGATTTCGTTGATTTCAGCGTCGTAGGCTTCTACTTCGTTCTTCTCATCGTCTGGATTTTCATCATCATAAGAAAGAGCTGGATCTTCTTCGTAGGCGTCCTCATCCTCTGGATCATCTGCACCATAATCAATGGCATCCGTATCTCCATCCATAAAGGCATTAACACGTTTTTTCTTAGCCTTAGGTGCTACTTCTTCATCGTCACTTTCTTCAAGAGCAATGATTTCTTCGTCAATTTCATCAACTCCATACCATGAACGAAGGCCCCACTTGTTATCTCCAAGAGAGATGAAGCTACCATCAAAGTTCAACTCTGTATAGAACAAAGGTAGTGCTTCGCGAATATCGCTATTAGAGGTACCAAGATAGTTTTGGATTTCATTGACCAAATCGCTAAAATGCATTTCGTGGTCGCGACCACGTTGTTCCAAGATGGCACGAGCCACCTCAATCATAGATAGTTCACTTTTTTCTTGCCCAGCAAATACTTCTAATTCCAAAGCGTTTCTCCTCTTTTTTACTACTAACGCCAGAGTATATAAACTCTGGTCTCATTTTATCACGTACTCTTTATTGTACGATAATTTTCTTTATTAGTCAAAGGTTTAGAAGAAATTAATGTGAAATATTTCAGCGAATAAAAAGACCTGGGAGATACACTCACAGGTCTGTTACTTTATTTATAGCTTAAAGCTCGTTTAAAGGTTTTCCAGATACCTAAATCGTCTGTTTGAAGGACTAGGCTGGCATACATACGTCCGATAAAGGCTGTTGCAGTCACGGCGAATACAACTGTGATCGCAAGAGAAATCCAAGCCTCGATACTATTTGCATAGCCATTGATAGCTCTAAAAGGCATAAAGAAGGTCGAGATGAAAGGAATATAAGAACCGATTTTCAAAATCAAATTATCCCCAGAAGCCCCTAAGGCGGTTACCCCTATAAAACCTACCATAATCAAAAGCATCAAAGGCGACAAGGCCTTACCTGCATCCTCAGGTCGAGAAACCATAGAACCCAGAAAGGCTGCCAAGACCACATACATAAATAGGCTGACCAATACAAACAACAAGGTATTGACCGAAAAAGCTTCTCCCAAATGACTTAGAATACCTGAATTAGCCAAGAAAGGCATATCCTTAAAGAATAAGATAGCTCCAAGTCCGCCTACAACATAAATACCAATATGAGTCAAAATAACAAGAAGCAAGGCAATCATACGCGCGTAAAAGTAGTGACTAGCACGAATACTTGAAAAGACCACTTCCATAATTTTTGTCCCTTTTTCACTGGCTACCTCTTGAGCAGTGACACTGGCATAAGTAATCAAGATCATATAGAGGAAGAAGCCTAGTCCTGCCGCCGCAAAGGTTTGGACCATCTTTTTACTTTCCTTAGATTCATCAATCTGCTCTGAGAATTGAATCGTTTGTGCCAAGTGCTGTTCCTGTTCCTGAGATAAATGTGCCTCCGAACGATTGAGTTGGTATTGGAGCTCATTCAACTTAGTTGTCACAGCTAATTTTATACCAGTTTCAAGTGAAGTTTCACCGTGATAGACTGCCTTGAGGACACTACCTTCTTGATCAATCGTTAGATAGCCCTTGATTTTTTCATCCTTGACAGCTTCTTGGGCGCTTGCTTCATCCTTATAGTCAAAATTAATGCCATTGGTCGATTTAAGACTCTCTGTTACAGCAGGCACCGAACTAACTACTGCCACCTTATTATTCTGAGCCAGAGAGGAACCTTGGAGATAGCCAATTCCGCCAGACAAGCCGATAAAGAGAAAAGGCGAGATTACCATAAAGAAGAAACTCCAGGATTTGACATGACGTAAATAAGTTTCTTTGATTACAACCAACATATTTCTCATACTTCCACCCCTGATTCTAGTTTAAAGATTTCATCAATTGTCGGAGCTTGCTGGTCAAAGGTCGAGATATAGTGTCCTTGAGTCAAGATAGCAAAAAGCTCCTGTCCAGCATTTTCATCATCTAGGATGAGCTTCCAAATCCCCTGCTTGGTCAAGCTAGCATGTGTGACATGAGGAAGTTTTTCCAAGTCTTCCTGACTCTTTTCACTTGCAACAAAGAGTCGCGTTTTGCCGTATTGATTACGAACATCTTGGACTGGTCCATGCAAGACGACACGCCCATCACGAATCATAAGGATATCATCACATAGCTCTTCGACATTGGTCATGACGTGGTCTGAAAAAATAATGGTTGCACCACGTTCTTTTTCTTTGAGGATAACCTGCTTGAGCAATTCGGTATTGACTGGATCCAGACCACTAAAAGGTTCATCTAGAATGATCAGATCTGGTTCATGCATTAAAGTAATAATCAGCTGAATCTTCTGTTGATTCCCTTTTGAGAGACTCTTAATCTTGTCTGTCAATTTTCCCTTTACTTCCAGTTTCTCCATCCATTGAGGGAGTTTTTCTTTGACTTCTTTGGCATCCATGCCTTTTAACATGGCTAGGTAACGAACCTGCTCTAGAACTGTCAACTTAGGCATGAGACTACGTTCCTCGGGTAGATAGCCAATCCGAGCATAGGTTTCCTGACGAATTTCCTGGCCATCAAACTGAATTTCTCCTTGATAATCCAAAAATTTCAAAATACTGTGGAAAATGGTTGTTTTCCCAGCTCCATTTTTCCCAACTAGACCTAAAATTCTTCCAGGCTGAGCTTGAAAGTCAACGCCAAACAAGACTTGTTTGGGACCAAAATTTTTTTCAAGATTGCGGACTTCTAACATAATCCACCTCCTACTAATCTTACCCTCATTATACTCCTTTTTTTAGTCATTACAAGGATTTATGTACATTTTTATTAGTAGAATTTACTAGGCATTTTTTATATCAAAACAAATAAGATTCAACTTCATTTTTCTTTCCAATATTCGGCATTTACAAAGACAAAAAAATCCATCCCTAGGGATGGATTTTAGACTGTTAACGCACTTCTGCATTCACTTTTTCTTCGAGAGAAGCTTGGATTTTTTCCATGTAGCGTGCGACTTCTTCATCTGTCAAGCTATCTTCTGGATTTTGGAAGGTCAAACTGTAGGCCATAGACTTCATGCCAAGTCCTAGTTTTTCACCTGAGAAGACGTCAAACAGTTTGATGCCTGTCAAACGTTTCACGCCTGCGGCTTGAATAGCATCAACCACCTCTTGGTGAGTCACTTCTGCTTTGAGGAGAAGGGCGATATCACGGCTGACTGCTGGGAATTTAGTAATTTCCACAAAGGCTTCTGCTGGTTGAAGGGCTGCCTCAATAGCTGAAAGGTTAAGCTCCGCTACATAAGTTTCTGGAATATCGTAAGCCTTAGCCGTCACAGGGTGCACTTGACCGAGGAAACCGACTACTTGATCATCGAGTGAGATCAAAGCTGTACGTCCTGGGTGAAGACTCTTAATCTCTTGCGTTGCTGCATAAGTCACTTCAAGACCCAAACGAGTAAAGAGTGCTTCAAGGATTCCCTTAGCATAGAAGAAGTCAACAGGAACAGCTGCTGTTTGGAAGTCTTTTTCAGCGACTAAACCAGTCAAAGCAAAGGCGAAACTGTTGATTTCATTTGGCAAGTCTTCTTTTGGGTTACCTGTTTGTTCAAAGACTTTTCCAATCTCATAAAGAGCCAAGTTTTTATTCTTACGCGCTACGTTGTAGGCAACTGTATCTAAAATACCTGAAACCATATTTTGACGGAGGACCGAACGGTCCACAGTCATTGGCCACATCAATTCTGTCAAATGACTTGGTTGAATGGTAAACTCAACCGCTTTTTCAGGAGTTGTCAGTGTATAGGTGATGATTTCTGTCAATCCAGCACCTTCTGCAATGGTACGAACTTGACGTCGCAATTTTTGTGTCGCTGTCAACTCACCGGCTGTCCCATCATCTTTTGGAAGACTGGTTGGCAAGCGATCGTAACCATAAATCCGAGCGATTTCTTCAAAGAGGTCCGCTTCAATCGTGATATCCCAACGACGACGGGGAACGCTAACTGTGAAGGCTTCTGCATTTCCAGAAAGGCCAAATCCAAGGCGACGGAAGACATCCTCTACATCCGCGTAGGAAAGCTCAGTACCAAGAACACGGTTAACGTCTGCAAGAGTTGAAGAAACTTCCACATCAGATGTATCCAACTGACCTGCTGAAACGATACCTTTACGCACGGTCGCACCAGCCAATTCTGCAATCATGCTTGCTGCCGCATCAAGGGCTTCATTGACAGTTGCCACGTTGATGCCTTTCTCAAAGCGAGAAGAAGATTCTGAACGAAGGTTGAGGCGACCGCTAGTCTTACGGATCGATTTACCATTGAAGACAGCAGCTTCAAGGACTACACGACTAGACTTTTCAGAGATTTCTGTAGCCTGACCACCCATGACACCTGCAAGGGCTACTGCTTTGTCAGCAACTGTAATCACGAGGTCATTTGTTTCCAACTCACGCTCTTCCCCGTCCAAGGTTACTAATTTTTCACCAGCACGAGCTTCACGCACACGGATGTCAGTCCCTTCAAAGGTATCCAAGTCAAAGGCATGCATTGGTTGACCAAAGTAAAGCAAGATATAGTTGGTCACGTCGACGACATTATTAATCGGACGGATGCCTTCGTTCATGAGGAGGTTTTGCAACCATTGCGGACTTGGTGCAATCGTCACATTGTCCAAGATACGGGCAGCATAGTAAGGCGCCTTGTCTGTATCAATGCTGACAGAAAGAGCATCGGCTACAGCTTGGTCTGTTTCTGAAAGAGCAAATTCTTTAAAGTTAACTGACTTGTCATAAATCGCTGCTACTTCATACGCTACCCCACGCATAGAAAGAGCGTCTGCACGGTTTGGAGTGATAGAAAGTTCGATGATTTCATCATCCAAGTCTAGGTAGGAGAAGACTTCATCCCCTGGAACAGCATCTTGAGGCAAGATTTGGATCCCATCTGCAAATTCCTTAGGCACAACTGAGTCAGAAATTCCCAACTCACCAAGTGAGCAGATCATTCCGAGAGATTCCAAACCACGGATTTTCCCTTTTTTGATCTTGTAGTTGTCCGCTATGCGAGCACCTGGAAGAGCTACCATGACCTTGATGCCTGCGCGCACATTTGGTGCTCCACAGACGATTTGACGGGCTTCTTCTTCACCTACATTGACTTGGCAGACATGCAAGTGTGTTTCTGGTACATCTTCACAAGACAAGACTTCTCCGACGACAATTTTTGAGAGACCAGCAGCTGGTGATTCGACACCTTCTACTTCAATCCCTGTGGTTGACATTTTTTCAGCCAACTCCTCTGATGGTACATCAATGTCCACCAATTCTTTTAACCATTTATAAGATACTAACATAATTCTGAGCATAAGATCCCAATCAGCGAGATCTTTTCAATTCCTTTCTTTTTCTTCGAGTCAGTCGTTCCTATTGCTACACTATAAAAAATGAGGACGACTTGTAGGATTGTGTTTAGGTTTCAATCTTATTTAAACTGTTCTGAGAAGCGGACATCTCCTTGGTAGAATCCACGAATATCGTTGATTCCGTAACGGAGCATAGCGACACGTTCTTGTCCAAGACCAAAGGCAAAACCAGAGTATATAGTTGCATCGATACCACTCATCTCAAGGACACGTGGGTGAACCATACCGGCACCCATAATCTCGATCCAACCAGTTTTCTTACATACGTTACAGCCGGCTCCCCCACACTTGAAGCATGAAACATCCACCTCAACAGATGGCTCAGTGAACGGGAAGTAAGATGGACGCAAACGAATTTGACGCTCTTTACCAAACATTTTTTGTACAATCAACTGGAGGGTTCCTTGAAGGTCAGCCATAGAGATGTTTTTCCCAACAACCAAACCTTCGATTTGGTGGAACTGGTGACTGTGGGTTGCATCATCCGTATCACGACGGAATACACGTCCTGGTGAGATCATCTTCAAAGGACCTTTTGAAAAATCATGGGCATCCATAGCACGCGCCTGAACTGGAGACGTGTGAGTACGAAGCAAGATTTCTTCTGTGATATAGAAAGTGTCCTGCATATCACGAGCTGGGTGATCCTTTGGAAGGTTCATACGTTCAAAGTTATAGTAGTCTTGTTCAACTTCAAAACCATCCACTACTTGGTAACCCATCCCGATGAAGATGTCTTCAATTTCCTCACTAGTTTGTGTGAGGATGTGACGGTGACCAGTCGCAACTGGACGACCTGGAAGCGTAACATCAATGCTCTCACTTGCTAGTTGAGCTTCCACTTTCTTTTCTTCCAAGAGCTTAGCTGATTCTTCAAATGCAGCTGTCAAAACATCACGAGCTTCATTGACGTGTTTCCCGATAACAGGACGCATTTCTGCAGAAACATCTTTCATCCCTTTCAGGATTTCAGTAAGGGAACCTTTTTTACCAAGGACAGAGACGCGCAATTCTTGCAGCTCTTTTTCATTTTCAGCAGAAATCTGCTTCAAGCTAGCTAGCGTTTCTTCACGAAGCGCTTTTAATTGTTCTTCAATAGTTGACATAATTCCTCCATCAGTCTTTCGTAGATAAAAAGAAAACCACATGCCAAAAACTCCACACTCGGAGCGTTGACACGCGGTACCATCCGTTTTCATCTGACAAGTCAGACCTTTATTTCTGAATCCATTGGCAAGTGAATTCACCCAGTTTTCATATAGAGAGCTTTCAGTCACGGCTCTCCTCCCTGATATACTTCCCCTGAGATACTAGTCTTGCAGATTCCTATTTAATTATTATTCATTTTATCAAATTTCAAGCATTCTTGCAAGATGTTTTGCGACTAATCAACATAGTCTCCACCTTCAAAGCCGTAATACTCTTCCAAGCTGAGACCACTTGCAGCGATGTCCTTGGCTTCTTTTCCGACGTAGCGAAGGTGCCATTCTTCAGCCATATAGCCTGTTTCTTTTTCCTTACCTTTGAGATAGCGAACGACAAAACCATAGTCTGCAGCATGATCTAAAAGCCATTGGGCAGCTTTTTCTTCTGTCACTAAATCTCCATCTGTGCCGATAAGGTCGAAAGCAAGACCTGTTTGGTGTTCACTATATCCAGGTCGTGCAGAATAGCGATCAGCCTCTGCCTTTCCGTCTTGGTTGACATAGTCCTGATAAAGTTGAGTTTGAGTTTCATAACTTCTGAAACCACTATAATGATCGCTAATTGGGAAACCTGCTTCCTGCATAGCAGCAATAAGCTTCAACAACTCAGCCTTTGCTGTAGGATTTTCTCCAGGATTATAGTCCTTAGACAAGGGATAATGTTTATTAGCGATAACAATCTCATCGTACTTGCCTTGGATGCTGTAATGATCTCCTTTGTCTACCACTTCTGCCTTCTTTTGGCTAGCCTCATGAGACTTACTACCTACAGTTCCTTCTTGAACAGTTGTTTGCTCTGAAGAAGCTTTGGCGTCAGAAGTTGCTGGCTTTTCTTGTGAACATGCTGCCAATGTCAAAGTTAGTAAGCCTGACAAGATAAGATATCTTTTTTTCATGTTTTATCCTTTCATTTGATAACTTTATCCAATTCAACAGATAAAGATTGGATTAAATTTTCTAATTGTTTCGGTTGTACTTGGTAATCTTCTGCTGCCATTTCTTCCCAAGGAACCCACCAGACTGGACCACGTCCATTTAGACCGTGCCCCTTCATATCACCAGCTCGTCTTGGAAAAATATGCCAGTGAACATGAGCGTCTCCATTTCCCAACAACTCTACATTCATCTTTTCAGCAGAAAAAGCCTTAGAGACAGCTTCCTGAACCAGACTCATTTCCTCTAAAAAGCGGAGTTTGACAGTTGGATGTAGATGATGTAATTCTGTGACATGTTCCTTGGCTAGAAAGAGAGTGTAGCCTTCAAAATACTGGTGGTCTCCGATGACAACATAGCCTGTTTCCAGTTCTTTTACAAAGTAGGGATTTTCCCCTGCCTTAATCAATTCAATTCGATCACAAATCAAGCACATATCAGTCCTCCAACTCACTCTTGAGATAAGCATCTACCATACGCTCAGTAGCCACTACAGAATCAATATGAGTTCGCTCGTAAGAGTGACTAGACTCAATACCTGCACCAAGAAGAGCGTGTTTGACTTCTGCTCCAGCTGACATAGCTGCAGAAGCATCCGAACCGTAAAATGGATAGATGTCTAATTTAAACGGAATGTCTTGCTCTTTTGCTAGAGCTACCAAGTGTTGACGGAATTCATAGTGATAAGGACCTGAAGCATCTTTAACACAGATAGAAACTGTGTACTCGTCTGTCTGCTGATCATCTCCCATCGCTCCCATATCTACCGCTAGATATTCGACAACTTGACTTGGGATACTTGAGTTAGCACCATGCCCCACTTCTTCAAAGACCGAGAAGGCAAAATGCGTAGTGACAGGAAGTTCAACCCCTTCTTCTTTATAGACTTTAAGAAGATTAAGGAGGATAGCCGCGCTGACCTTATCATCCAAATGACGCGATTTGATAAATCCTGTCTCAGTCACGACAGTTCGTGGGTCAAAGCTGATAAAGTCACCAACCTCAATACCAAGTGCGCGTGTTTCTTTTTCGTTTGTCACTTTTTCATCCAAACGCACTTCCATATTGTCCTGCGTGCGTTCAGCAGTTCCAGCGTCCTTGTATACATGACAAGAAGTCTGGTGGATCAAAATGGTACCTGAAATAGTCTTACCTGTACTAGCCACATGAACTGTACAGTTTTCGCCTTCAATCATATTCCAAGGGTAGCCACCAATGCGGTCCATTTTAAGACGACCATCTGGTTTAACAGCGCGAACGATAGCTCCCAAGGTATCCACATGGGCGGTCACATAACGCTGTTGCTCATCATTTTTACCTTTGATAGTAACGTTGACACCACCTTTGGCAGTACGGATTGGTTGATAACCTAGTTTTTCAAGAGTCTCAACCAAATAATTCGTAATTTCACGTGTAAAACCTGTTGGTGATGCGATAGCAGTTAGTTCTTTGATATATTCTACAGTTTGATTCATTTCTTCACCTCTTCCTAATATTATATCACTTTTCCCATCTTAGTATGTGTAAAAAGGAAAAACGAATATACTTTGATTGCGAAAGTATTTTATGATATAATGAAAAAAGTTCTTATGATGAAAGGAAAAAATATGAACAGATATTTCAAAATGACGTTTCTCTTAGCCTTACCGTTGGCATTCTTGTTGGGATGTTCTAAACAAGTATCAACACCTGCAAACAGCAGTTCTAAAGAAGACACAACAACTCAGTCAAGTGAGAGCAAACAAAGCAGTCAACAATCATCTGAGAAGAAAGAAACAGCCAAGACACATACTTTTGTCAACAAAAGCAATCCTGGAATCACTTCTACCTTGGTTTATACTGTAGAAGGCGACAATGTTACCAAGCAAACCGCTCAGAATGTTGCAGATCCTGAAATCCTTGGTGCAACTCCAGAAGAGGTCAAGAGTACACTCGAGGATACCTATAAAGGTTATTACGGGCTAAAAGGTGTTAAACAAACCATTGAAATCAAAGATGGAAAAGTTGTTCAAGATCTCGAAGTTGATTACTCAAATGCAAGCCTTGACGAACTTAGAAAAGCACTCCCTGAAGAATATCCTGGTATTGGAAATCGTGTCAGTTTCTCAATCACTAAAAATGGACTAGAGACACTGGGATTCACTGAAAAGACAAACTAATCCCCTAAAATTTCATATAGACTAGTGTAGGTCCACCCCGAAAGCTATACGCAACTCTAGCTCTTGGGGTATTTTACTATATCCCTAACCGATGAGTCTAATAGACTCCTCCCGATTCCATAAAAAATTCATTTGAAACTTTCCCCCTTTCAATCTATACGATAAAAGACCTTTGAAACAGATAGAGACATAACTTTAATCGTCAGACTAGTTTCTATTCGTTGTCATGTCAAATCAGATGAGAGGATAGATCAAGTTGATTTTGCAGTAGAATCATGTTATAATACAAAATACTTTTATTCTGAAAGGAGATTCTATGAAAACTTATGTTAAAACTTCACTAGTCCTAGTGGCTTCGCTACTCCTCCTACTCGGATGTTCTAAACAATCATCAACAACTTCTAACTCCTCAAAAGCAGAGACAACTGAGGTAAAAACGACTGAAGCTGAAACTACAGAAAAGAAAGCTGAATCAAAAACTGTAGTCTTTGTTCATGACAGTAATCCAGGAAGACATTCTACCTTAACATATACTGTTGAGGGTGATGACGTTATGAAACAAGAAGTTTATAATGTTTTTGAACCTGAGATACTCAATAAGAGCGCTGATGAGCTTAAAGAACTTATCGTGAAAACTTATAAAGGGTATGAGGGAATCAAAGGTGTTACACAAAATATCGAATTCAAAGATGGAAAAGTCATCCATACCATGGTCATTGACATGACTGTAGTCAATCTTGATGAGATGAAAAAAGCAATGCCAAATGAATATTCAGGAGCTGGAAAACGTGTGAGTTTTTCAAAAACTAAAAAGATGCTTGAGGACCTTGGATATACTGAAAAAACGAACTAAGAGTAATAAAAAAACCTTGGCATAAGCCAAGATTTTTTTATTCCATCTCAAAAGCTTCACTCTTTTGCTTATTTGGAAGAACAAGGGAAAGTAAAATCCCAATGATCGCTGGTACTAACCATGGCAATGAAGCCTTAGCAAATGGTAGAGCATTCACAATGTTGGCAAGGAAGGTCACTTCAAATGAACTTCCTAAGACACTAGCTACGGCAATAGCTGTAACAAGACCCATCGTCAATTGCATGCCTGGTTTTGAAAGTGGTACAAACTTGTTCACAATCACAATCATAACAATCACAATGGTAATTGGATACAAGATAACTAGGACAGGGATAGAATATTTGATAATTGCATCAAGACCAAGGTTGGCAATTGCAAACCCAATCAAGGTAAAGACAGTCGCATAAACCTTATAGCTGAGTTGTGGGAAACGTCCGTTAAAGAACTCCGCAGTTGAAACAATCAAACCTACAGTCGTTGTGAAGCAAGTTACTGTTACCATGGCTGCTAGGAATAATTGAGCTGTTGAACCAAAGATTTCTTGAGTCGCTTGTGACAAGATATAAACCCCTGGAGTTCCACCCTTCATCGCTTCTTCTGTCATCGGGAAGTGATTTCCAAGGAAACCTAGGCCAATGTATAGAGCACTAAAGCCAAGCGCTACGACAATTCCGACTACCCAAATGGTTGAGATGTACTCTTTTTTACTCGAAAATCCAAGTTGTTTCAAGGTTTCAACCGCGATTACACTAAAGGCAACAGATGCGAGAGCATCTAGAGTATTATATCCTTCAAGGAATCCTGCTCCAAATGCTGAAGTTTGATAAGCTGCTGTAGCTGCTTGCGGTGCATTTCCACCATATTTGAGGGCTCCAAGAATTACCAAGATGATAATTAAGATGGCAAAAACTGGTGTCAAAATACGACCGATACGATCCAAAATCTTTGAAGGATTAAGCGCGATTAAGAATGCTGCAACAAAGTAGATAAGGGTAAAGACAATCAAGCCTAGACCTTTGTCAGCATCTGCCAAGAGGGGACTAATCCCTACTGCATAAGAAGTTGTTGCAGTACGTGGAATGGCAAAGAATGGACCAATCGACAAGTACAAAACTGCTAGATAAATCGTTGCAAACCAAGGAGAAATCTTTGTAGAAATCTCATAGATATATCCCTTAGGATTTAAGGTCCCGATGATCAAGGTCAAGACGGCAAGTCCGACACCTGAAAGTACAAATCCTGCAATGGCAGGGAGAAAGTGTTCCCCAGATTGAGCACCTAGAGTAGGGGGGAAAATCAAATTACCCGCACCAAAAAATATTCCAAACAGGAGTAATCCTGTTAAAGCACCTTTTTTAGCCATAAACTCTCCTTATATAAAATAAAATACTTTCTTAGTATAACATGATTAAAGGCTTGAAAAGGCTATCTCGGAATAATTTTAAAATGTTTTCAATTTTCTGATTTTTAGAGCAAATAAACTCCCTTTAAAACCTTTCTTATTTTCGGTCTTAAAGGGAGTTTTTTCTTATTCTAAGGCATCCATGCCACCTTGGACATTGATAACCTCATATCCTTGTTCTGCTAAAAATTGACAAGCGCGTGCTGAACGAATTCCTGATTTACAAATCACGTAGTAAAGATTATCCTTATCTAGTTGTTTATATGTATCAGCTAATTGGCTAAGAGGTAAATTACGAGCGCCTTCTAAATGAAGAGTCTCAAATTCCTCTACTTCTCTCACATCTAATACAGAAAGCGACTCTTTCTGGTATAGTTGGTAAAAATCATTAAAAGTAATTTCTTTCATTTTTCTTCTCCGAGAATTTTTTGAATTCTTTCTTTCAAGTCAGGCAAAACATCTGCTTCAAACCAAGGATTTTTTTTCATCCAGATTTGGTTCCGAGGTGACGGGTGCACCAAAGGGTAATAATCTGGCAAATAATCCTTAAAGCGATGCACACGGTCTGTTACCTTGCCACTGACTTTCTCATGCAGATAGTAAGCCTGAGCATACTGACCAATCAAGAGCGTTAATTGAATATCAGGTAACTCTTTCAAAAGTTTAGGGTGCCATTTTTCTGCAAAACCTGGACGAGGTGGCAGGTCACCCGATTTTCCATGTCCTGGAAAATAGAAATCCATGGGCATAACTGCAAAGTAACCTGACTTGTAAAAAGTATCCTCATCCACACCCAACCATTCTCGCAAACGATCCCCACTTTTATCCTTCCAGTAAAGTCCTGCTTCTTGGGTTTTTAGACCAGGTGCCTGCCCAATGATATTGATACGAGCAGTTTTTGGAGCAGCAAAGAGAGGTTCGATTCCTTGCTCAGTATAGTGTTGATTTTGTGGATCAGCCATGATGGCTTGTTTGATTCTTTCGATTTGAGACATCTACTCTCCCTCCAAAAAGAAGTCTAAGTATAAAATCTCAGACTTCTATAGCATTATTTGATCAATTCATAGATAGCTTCAGCGTAGATGGCTGCTGCACGGAAGAGGTCATCCAAGGCGATAAATTCATTGGCTTGGTGCATAGTATCGATAGAGTCTGGGAACATAGCACCGTAGGCTACACCACGCTCTAAGAGACGTCCGAAAGTTCCACCTCCGATAACTTGTTCATGCCCTTGAAGACCTGTTTGTTTTTCATAAACATTTAACAAGGTTTGGACAAGCGGATCTTCCATTGGTACATAGTGAGGTGTGTGACCATGTTCTGATAAGCTAACAGATACAACTGGCAAGGTTTCAAGAACTGACTTGATTTGCTCTGGACTTGTTCCTTTTGGATAACGGAAGTTAAGGGCAATGGTATTGTCAGCACTTGTCTCATCAAAGCGGAAGACACCAGCATTCATAGAAAGGGCACCCATCTTTTCATCCACATGAGCCACCTTCAAGTTTTTGCCTTCATGGTCATTTAAGAGAATCTTTCCAGCAATGTCAAGGAAGTCTTTTGCAGGTCCTTCAAAAGCAAACTGGCTGAGGAAGAGAGCAAGGTAAGTCGCACCATTGACACCTGAAGCAGGCATAGCACCGTGAGCAGATTTACCGATAATCGTAACCTTGTACTTGCCGTTCTCTTCTTGAATGTCTCCTCTAAGCTTGTGCTCTGCAACAAAGACATCTAGTTTCGCTTGCAAATCAGCCAAATCCCCTGAAACGACTGCAGTTGCTGATTCTGGCACCATATTTTCACGCAAACCACCTGTGAAACTGTGAAGACGAGCTGCACCCTTGTTTTCACCAGCAAAGTGGAGGTATTCTGTGATATTTCCTTTTTCACCATTGATAATAGGGAATTCAGCATCTGGAGAGAAACCAAAGTCTGGCTTCGCAAGTCCTACATGTTCAAAATAGTAGTCCATATCTGCCCAACCTGATTCTTCATCAGTTCCGACGATAAAGCGAACTTTTTTAGAAGTTGGAAGTCCCAATTCTTTGATGATTTTCAAACCATAGTAGCAAGCAGTTGTAGGTCCCTTATCATCTGAAGCACCACGCGCATAGAGACGACCATCTTTGATAGTTGGAGTATAAGGATCAGTATCCCAACCGCTACCTGCTGGCACCACGTCCATGTGGGCAAAGATTCCAAGAACTTCTTCCCCTTGACCAAACTCAAAATGTCCTGCATAGTTGTCGACATTTTTTGTTGGGTAACCATCACGGTCTGCGATTTCAAGGAATTTCTCCAAAGCTTTTACTGGACCAGGTCCAAAAGGATGTTGCACATCTGCCTTACTGTCATCGCGTTCTGAGTTGATTTCCAAAAGGCTAAACAAGTCAGCCAAGAGAGCTTCTTTACGTTTTTCTACTTCTGCTGTAAAATCAATAACTGTCATTTTTACTTCCTATCTTTTTTCGATAATTTCATCTACTGGCAAGCGGTAGCTTGGTTCCAATTTCTCGTCTGTGTATCCTACTGTGATCAAAAGTTCTGGACGGAAGCGTTCTTCAACTTCCAAGACTTCATTAGTTTTTGATTTATCAAAACCAAGGATAATGTTTGAACCGATTCCCTGGTCAGTCAATGCAAGGACTAAGTTCATCGCAACCAACCCTGCATTAAGGGCTAGGTAGTCACTGATTTGTTGTTCATTGTAACGCGCAAACTCTGCTGGAAGATTTTTCATAAAGTACTGAAGCTGTTCTTCTGAGAAGTTCTTTGCTCCACCAACACGGGCAATCTTGCGAGCTCGTTTAGCTAGGTCAGTATCTGTAAACAAGGCAATGGTTACAGGGGCAGATGCTACTTGCTCAAAGTTTGAACCGTAAGCCAATTTTGCTAGTTCAGCATTTTTCTCACGAACCACAACAAACTTCCAAGGCTGACTGTTGTGAGCACTCGGTGCCAAGGTTGCGATTTCAATAGCTGTTCGAACATCCTTGGGATCAACTGGTTTATCAATAAAATGCTTAGTCGCATGACGTTTTTTATTTAACTCAAGAAATTTCATAATTGATTTCCTTTTCTATTTCTACTGCTTCCATTTTACCACATTCTGAAAGAGCTTGCAGAGATTTTTCATTAGTGGCCTAAATTATCTTTTTCTTATCTGATTTTAAATTTTAGATTACAAACTCTAACTGAAAATTATAATATTTTTCTATCACTTCCATAAAAAATATATATTGGCTATTTGATTGATTGTCTGGTAAGCTAGATACCATTAAGTAAAGGAGACACACATGAAAAAATTATTCTTATTATTAGCCATTAGTCCCTTGTTGGTGGCCTGTGGACAATCTAAACAGGATAGTACTTCAACTTCCACTGCTAGCCCTAAAACCATTGTCGTAGCAACTGCTGGAGACATTCCACCTTTTGATTTTGAAAAAGATGGTCATTTGACTGGATATGATGTTGAAGTTTTAAAAGCGGTCGATGAAAAACTAGATCAATACAAGATTGAATTTCAAAAAACAGCTTGGGAGAGTATCTTCCCTGGAGTTGATGCTGGTCGTTACCAAGCTGCTGCCAACAACTTGAGCTTCACCAAAGAAAGAGCCGACAAATATCTCTACTCCCTACCAATCGCAAAAAATCCTTTGGTTCTCGTGAGCAGAAAAGACAAGGCTCTTACCTCTCTTCAAGACATCGCTGGTAAAACAACCCAGGATGACACTGGAACTTCTACTGCCAAGGTTGTTACGGACTGGAATCAAAATCACTCCGACAATCCTGCCACCATCCAATACTCTGGTGAGGATGTCGCTAAACGCCTGACTGACCTCGCCAATGGTGAATTTGATTTCCTAATCTTTGACAAAATCTCTGTTCAAAAAATTATCCAAGACCGAGGTTTAGACTTGAATGTAATTGACTTGGAAAGCAATGATAATCCAAATAACTACATTATCTTCTCAAGCGACCAAAAAGAATTTAAAGAACAATTTGACAAGGTTCTCAAAGAGCTCTACCAAGATGGAACCCTTGAAAAACTCAGCAAAACTTATCTCGGTGGTTCATACCTACCAGATCAATCTCAATTACAATAAGATATATTAAAAACGATTGGCTAGTCCAATCGTTTATTTAGTATCTGTTCGTTAAAGCACCTTTTACAAAAAATCAAAATAGTTTTTGACATCCTTGATATAACCATGTTTTTCATTGAGGCTGGCTAACAAATCTCTATTATGGCCTTGATAGTTGTCCTCACGTCGCAACTCTTCATACATTTCGATAAAAGGAAGGTCTTTGGTCTTGGCTGATTCTAGCTCTGCTTCATAGTCATAGGCAACTTTTCGAAATTGAATATTGACTAACTCACCATTTTCAACCTCAAGTAAGGCATACTGGGCACGGTGATTTTTCAGCCCTACCCAGTCAAAATAAGGCATACCAATCGAACCTGGATTGATGATTTGTTGACCTTGGCTACCATAACGAAGCAACTGCTTGTGAACATGACCATAGACGGCTACATCAGTAGTCTCATCAAGTAACTGGTCAAATTTTTCGGTATCATTTTCAACCAGCAGATCACCACCATAGTTTTTCTCAGGTAAATTATGTGAAAGAGAAAAGCGCAAGCCTTCGACTTCTTTCTTGGCTACCATAGGTAGATTTCTCAACCAATCAATATGCTCTGGGTTTAGACGCTCCATCAGATACTGAGTCATCCTGAGAAGCTGAATTTCTTGGGGATCTTCTAAACCATATTGCCCATCTAAAGCCTCTAACACACAATCATCCCAGTTCCCTCGAACGGATGATGTAATGGGAAGGTCTTTCAAAAGAGCCACCAAGTCATTTGCTCCCGGCCCAGGAAGAAAAATATCTCCCAGAAGCCAATATTCAGTCGCTCCCAAATTTTTAGCGTCCTCAAGCACTCCAGCTAAGGCTGTCGTGTTGCCATGAATGTCTGATAAAATTGCAATCTTATGGTTCATTTTACACACTCTCTTTATTCGTATTTATTTATTCTAGCTATCCCTTACACCGTTATAGGTCTGCACCTTTCTTCATCTCACTTCTCCGTGCTAGGGGGTCTTTTAGTTCCTTAAATATCGTATATACTCTACTAATACGTAGATGAGGATTGTTAAACAAATAATCATCTCTAACCAAACGACGAGGTTGAGGACCGGAAACTGCAGAATGCCTTGGGACATTTTCAATGAAGTTGCTGTGATGATGGTTGGAAAGGTTAGAGCTGAAAAGGCTGGTTGGAAACCTTGTTTTAAAATCCTTGGCAAGCGACTAAGGACAAAGAAAAAGAAGGTCTGTGATGCAAGGATCATAACTAGTAAAATCCAACTAGGAAGACTGTATCCTCCTACTCTCACTAATGCTGCCAAAAGGAGAGAAAATGGAGCACAATAGATTCCTTCTTGCCCCAGCAAAGCGAGCGGTAATGGATTTTTCCTCAAATCTTGATAAATTAGAGGGTAAAGGATAAGGGTTAAGATAAAACCAAAAATCCAAGCTCCATAGGCAATCCCAACAATGCCCACCACTGGGTAGGTCAAACTTGCTACTGCAATTCCTACATAAAGAACCGTCCAAGTTGGTGTTGCACTGGCCCTTTGTTTAACCAAGGCATAGTTCTTTGTAAAGTATAAGATGAGGTAAACATCTAGAAGAAAAGCAAACCACCAGAGAATCTGTGCAACAATACTCATGTTCGGGGGTAAGATTCGTAATAAATACGTTGATAAAATCATCCCTGCCATGGGAAAGGTTGCCATTCCTGACAAAACAGGGGCTTTCTTTAATTCTTGCTTACTTTCATGCCAGTTATTGAGGTGGCTTACCAAAAAATAAAACCATAAAATCAAGCCTGACAAACTAAAGATGTGTGATAAAAGCGGAAAAATATCCAAGATGAGATTTCCTGCTCCAGCCAATCCCAATAAGCAACCTGAAAAGGCTAAGGGGAGTTTTTTCATACCAACCTCCGAAAATGATGTTACTATCAGTATAGCATAAATAAAACTCAGCTAGACAAGACTTCATCAATTTTTTTTTGGCTATAAAACGATTGTCCCTTTTTAAAATACTCACTAAGAATAATGATTAAAATATATTCATCAAAAAAAGTACTTATCACTTGATAGGTACTCTTTTGACATTTTATTCTATAGTTTGGTTAGCCTTTAAAGGTAACGATAGTCGCTCCAGAACCACCTGCATTTTGTGGCGCATAGCCAAAGCTCTTGACTTGCTTGTTTCTTTGAAGGTATTTGGTTACTCCTTCGCGGATGACTCCTGTACCGATACCATGGATGATGTCCACTTGAGCCATGTTGTTGAGTAGGGCTTGGTCGATAAAGGCGTCCAAGGCTTCCATAGCTTCCTCATAGCGTTTGCCTCTGAGGTCCAGTCGAGCCTGTGGTGCTTTACCAGCAGCACGCTTGACAACGTTGACTTGTTTTTTCTTGACTGGTGCTTCTTGCTGAGCCTGAACCAAGTCAAACTCTCTTTCCTCAAGGGTCATCTTAATTAATCCAACTTGAGCTTCCCAGCGACCATCCTTGAGTTGATTGATCAAGGTACCTCGTTGACCATAGCTTAAAACGATGATATCATCCCCAACTTTTGGAGCTCGTTTTTTCTTAGCCTTTTGGAGGACCTTATTTTTAGAAAGATCAACTTTTTCAGGTGCTAACTTCTTGAGTTTAGCCTTGGCTTCGATAATCTCATGTGGTTTTAGTTGAGATTTGCTGTGAAGATTTTTAAGAATATCATCACTTTCTGCCAGAGCTAAGTCAACAATCTCCGCAGCTTGCTCACGCGCCTTATTGAGTTCTGTTTCCTTCTCACGATTAAGCTCGTTGTAGAGTTTTTTAAGCGCACGGTTCATCTTGAGGTTTTCTTGCTCGACTTGGCGAATATTCTCAAGACGTTTACGGCTTTCCAGCGTCTGCTCTTCCAATTGTTCAATAATGCGATTGACATCATTGTCTTGATTAATCTGCTTGCTGGCATCGCCTACAATGACATCTGACAAGCCGAGACGTTTAGCAATCTCAAAGGCGTTGCTTCGACCAGGTACGCCTTGCATAAAGCGATAGGTCGGGCGCAAGCTAGCTGTATCAAACTCCATGCTGGCATTTTGAACATAGGCCGTTTCAATCCCATAAGCCTTGAGTTCAGGATAATGAGTGGTTGCCATAGTCTTGACCTGACGCAAGCGCAAGTCTTCTAGGATAGACATAGCAAGGGCTGCACCTTCTTGGGGATCTGTTCCTGCTCCAAGCTCATCTAGTAACAAGAGCGAGTTTTGATTGACCTTACCAAGAATATCAACGATATTAGTCATGTGACTAGAGAAGGTTGAAAGACTTTGTTCGATGGATTGTTCGTCTCCGATATCCGCAAAGACCTCCTCAAAAATTCCCACACGACTTCCCTTATCGGCCAAAATCGGCAAACCTGACTGAGCCATCAATTGCGTCAAACCTAAGGTTTTGAGCATAATGGTCTTACCACCCGTATTGGGACCAGTGATGACGATGGCTGTTAGATCTTTACCAAAGTGTACATCATTAGCAACAGCATTTTGCACCAAGGGATGACGAACATGAAGGAGTTGAATCTCCTGGTCCTCAGAGACTTGAGGAACTACTGCTCCTGTCTCTTGGATAAAGCGCACCTTAGCACGAATCAAGTCTAAATGTCCAATAATCCAGCCATCATTTGCGATTTCAGCCGCATGCGATCTTACTCGTTCAGAGAGTTCTTGCAGGATACGCATCATCTCATAGCGTTCGTCTGCACGAAGACTAGCAATTTCCTCACTCAGCTTGACTACTTCACGCGGTTCGATATAGACAGTGTTCCCGCTGGCAGAAATATCATGAACCACACCGGCAATCTTATTACGATATGTGTTTTTGACAGGAAGAACCTGGCGACCATTTCTACTAGCGATGATACCTTCTGTCAACATCTGAGCCTTTTGTTTGAGAAGTTCTTGCAAGACGTCGCGAACTTGGCTCTCGCTATCATGGATTTTACGACGGATTCGTGCTAGTTCTTCACTAGCAAAATTCTCAATAAATCCAGCTTCATTGATGGCTTGGAGATTACCCTGCAGATGTGGAAAATCATGAAGTTTCTCAAACCAATTTGCCAAGTGGTCCAAGCGGACATTTTCAAGATTATCATAGAAATTTTTCAGTTCACGGCTAGCAAATATGACACGTTTGAGAAGGAGAAATTCCTCTATGTTGAGATCAGCACCCATCTCCAAACGTTTGCAGGTAGCTGCAATATCTTTTGTTGCCGAAATGCTGAAATGAGGATGCTCAACAAAGAGTTCTTGCATCTCCTTCATCTCTGCAAAGGCCTGTCTAATTTTATCAGCTTTATCTGTTGGGACTAGCTCTTTTAATTGTTCTAGTCCTTGTTCCGTCAAAAGATGAGGTTCAAATAAAGCCTTGACCTTGTTAAATTCTAACGTTTCTAGTATTTTTGTATTCATCTTATTTCCTTAGTATAAAAGTTATGGCTTTTCTTATTTTCAATTCTTTAAATCAGTCTCTTACTTTTCGAAATTGTAAACAAAAGGCTAGGAATAGTTCCCGCCCTTTTTAACCGATTATTTTAGTAACCCAAAGCTGTTTAATAAAATTAGTTGTGAATGGAATGCTTTGGATGATATGTCTAGCTATAAAGCTATTTTCAAGTGAATTTTGAACAATTTGTAATGGCACAGTCGCGAGAATCATTAGCATCATCTGGAGGACAAATAAGGTCACACCGATTGATAGCACACCCGCACCGATACGGTAGTATTTCCCATCAAGTATCTTACTTGGTACTAGGTTTAGAAAAAGACCAAGCAAACGGCCGATGCAGTAAAAAATCGTAAAGGCTAATAGGAAGCCGACACCTGCATAAAAAACCTTATCTAGATGGAAAAGTTGATTGGATGGGAAAAAGAAAGTTCCCTGTCCTTCCTGCGGATTAGCATAAGGGATTAATAAATTGAACTTCTGCCCTAAAGCTAGGTAATATTTGCTTGCAAAATAAGCAGAGACAATCGTTGCTACAAGATAATAAGCTTGCAAAATAATTCCTCTGCGGTAGCCAATATAAAAGCTCCAAGCAAGGATTAATAAGAGTAGAATGGAAATCATAGGGAATCCTCAATCTTACTCTGCTCTTGTTTAGCCGCAACCACTTTATAACGGAGCGATTCTAACTCTTGCTCCTTATCATCAAATTCAATCTCACGACTGAGCTGTGTTGACAAGCAGTTAACCGCTAAGAGAATAGCTACTGTCTCATCATCAGCTCCAGGCATTTGTTCTTTGATTGCTTCATACTTTTCCGTCGCAACTTTAGCAATCTCCTCCATGAAAAGATTGTCATGTTCAGTTGTCAGCGTTAATGTTTTTTTCCCAAATGTAAACTTGAATCGATTTAAATTTGCCATAAAATTCACCTCAAGATATTATACCAAATTTCACTTAGTTTGTCAGTTTTTACCAATTCTAGCGCTTTTATGGTACAATAGAGACTATGGCAAGTATCACATTAACTCCGAGTGAAAAGGAAATTCATGCTTTTGTTCAAAAGCATGAACATGCACTCACTCCTAGTAAAAATCCCTATATTCGCTACTTTTTAAAGCTTCCTCAAGCCAGTGTTTCCGTCTATACATCTGGGAAAGTCCTCTTGCAAGGAGAAGCCGCTGAAAGCTATGCTAGCTTTTTTGGTTATCAAGAAGCACAAGTAGTTAGCGGGCAAAATTTCCCCTTGATTGGAACAGATGAGGTTGGAAATGGTTCCTACTTCGGTGGTCTGGCTGTAGTAGCGTCATTTGTAACTCCTGATCAGCATGACTTTTTACGAAGACTCGGGGTTGGAGATTCTAAAACACTAACTGACCAAAAGATTCGTCAGCTTGCTCCCCTTCTTAAGGAGAAGATTCAACATCAAGCACTCCTTCTTTCGCCAAGTAAGTATAACGAAGTCATTGGAGAACGCTATAATGCTGTTTCTGTCAAGGTAGCTCTTCACAATCAATCAATCTTTCTCCTCCTTCAAAAGGGAGTTGAGCCTGAAAAAATTGTTATTGACGCCTTTACCAGCTCACAAAATTATGAAAAGTATCTAAAAAATGAAGCCAATCATTTTCCTAATCCAGTCACGCTAGAGGAAAAAGCTGAGGGCAAGTACTTGGCTGTTGCAGTTAGCTCCATCATTGCGCGTGATCTCTTCCTAGAAAATCTTGAAAACCTAGGACGAGAGCTGGGATTCCAACTTCCAAGTGGTGCTGGAACTGCTTCTGACAAGGTAGCTAGCCAAATCCTTCAAGCATATGGAATGAAAGGGCTCGGCTTCTGTGCAAAGCTGCATTTTAAAAACACTGAAAAAGCTAAGCAACTTCTAGAAAGGTAAAAGTATGAATTATTTTAAAATATTTTTAAAAGAGTGGGGAATTTTCTTCCTGATTATTGCGTTAATAGGTCTCAGCCGTCTCTTTCTCTGGAGCAATGTTCGTGTAGAAGGACACTCTATGGACCCTACTCTAGCTGATGGAGAAATTCTCTTCGTTGTCAAACATCTCCCTATCGATCGCTTTGATATAGTTGTCGCTCATGAGGATGAAGGGAATAAAGATATCGTGAAGCGAGTCATCGGATTGCCAGGTGATACCATCCGTTACGAAAATGATAAGCTCTACATCAACAATCAAGAAACCGATGAGCCTTACCTAGCAGATTATCTCAAACGCTTTAAAGAGGATAAACTCCAATCAACCTATACCGGAGATAGCTGGGATGGGAAAAAAGGCGAGTACTTCAGAAGTCTTGCTGAAAAAGCTGATGCCTTTACCTTAGATGTTAACTTCAATACTAGCTTTACCTTCACTGTTCCAGAGGGACAATACCTCCTACTTGGTGATGACCGTCTGGTATCTAGTGATAGCCGGC
Source organism: Streptococcus sp. oral taxon 431 (assembly GCF_023110115.1). Taxonomy (GTDB): domain Bacteria; phylum Bacillota; class Bacilli; order Lactobacillales; family Streptococcaceae; genus Streptococcus. Next base: position 228,264 of record NZ_JALDVP010000002.1, read on the forward strand.
ATGTTGGTACTTTTAAAGCAAAAGATATTATTGGAGAGGCTAAATTCCGCTTCTGGCCACTCAAACGTATTGGAACATTTTAAGAACACTAAGAGGCCGAGAAATATAAATCTCAGCCTCTTCTCATTTTATTCTGAATGATAGATTTCATTCAGGAATGTAAAGGAATTATATGGAAGTCTATTTTACAGGTACGATTGAACGTATTATTTTTGAAAATGTCAGCAACTTTTATCGTATTCTCCTTTTAGATATAGAGGATACCAATGCTGAGGACTTTGATGATTTCGAAATCATTGTTACAGGGACCATGGCTGATGTTATCGAGGGAGAAGAATACACTTTCTGGGGGCAGATTGTCCAACACTCCAAATACGGAGAACAACTGCAGATTTCCCGTTACGAAAGAGCAAAACCAACTAGTAAGGGATTGGTCAAGTATTTCTCAAGTAGTCATTTCAAAGGGATTGGTCTTAAAACTGCCCAAAAGATTGTGGAACTCTATGGGGAAAATACTATCGATGAAATCCTGGAACATCCTGAAAAACTTGAGACTATCTCAGGGCTGTCTTCTAAAAGTCGTGAGGCCTTTGTATCTACACTCCGTCTCAACTACGGTACAGAAATGGTCTTGGCCAAGCTTGCCAACTACGGAATCCCTAATAAATTAGCTATTCAAATTCAGGATACCTACAAAGAGGAAACTATCGATATCGTTGAAAATTATCCCTATCAGTTGGTAGAAGATATCAAGGGTTTGGGTTTTACCATCGCTGACCAATTGGCACAAGAATTGGGCATTGAAAGTCAGGCACCTGAACGTTTCCGAGCAGGACTCATTCATAGCCTTTTAAACGCTTGTATGGAAAGTGGGGATACTTATGTTGAAGCTAGAGACTTATTAGAAAAGACTCTAAATCTACTGGAATCCTCACGTCCTGTAGAACTGGAACCAAGTCAACTTGCTCAAGAATTGTCCAATCTCATTGAAGAAGAAAAAGTCCAACAAGTTGATACGAAAATCTTTGACAACAGTCTCTTTTTCGCTGAAGAAGGGATTCATAATCACCTCATTCGTATCCTTGAAAAAGAAGAAACCGATAAACAAGAAACAGAAATCATCCAGGAGCAGATCGCAATTGTTGAGGAAGAATTAGGCATCCAATACGATGCCATTCAAAAACAGGCAATCTGCGATGCTATCCAAAACAAGGTCTTTATCCTGACCGGCGGACCTGGTACTGGAAAAACCACTGTTATCAATGGGATTATTGCCGTCTATGCTCTATTAGAAGGTCTGGACCTTCGAAAGAAAAGTAATCTACCGATTCTCCTTGCTGCTCCAACTGGTCGTGCGGCTCGTCGCATGAATGAACTAACAGGCTTGCCGAGTGCAACCATTCACCGCCACTTGGGTATGACTGGTGACGACGACACAAGCCATTTAGAAGATTATCTAGATGCTGACTTTATCATCGTAGACGAGTTTTCTATGGTAGATACTTGGCTAGCCAATCAACTCTTCTCAAATATCTCCTCTACTAGTAAAATTCTCATCGTTGGAGATAGTGATCAGTTGCCATCGGTTAGCCCAGGCCAAGTTCTGGCTGACTTGCTCCAGATTCCAAGTATTCCTCAAACACGCTTGGAACGAATTTATCGTCAGAGCGAAGAATCAACCATTGTCACACTTGCGAGTCGGATTCGTCAGGGAATTTTACCTGCAGATTTCACTCAGAAAAAAGCAGACCGTTCCTACTTTGAAATCGCTAGTAACCAGATCCCAGCGACCATTGAAAAAATCCTAGACGCTGCCATCAGAAGTGGCATCCCTGCACGAGACATCCAAGTTCTAGCTCCTATGTATCGTGGTACAGCAGGAATCGATGCCATCAATCAACTCATGCAAGAACTGCTCAATCCTCTTCAAAAAGGACAGATTAGTTTTGAAGCAAGTCAGTTTCAGTATCGTAGTGGAGATAAGGTCATTCATTTGGTTAACGATGCAGAAGTCAACGTTTTTAACGGAGACCTAGGCTACATCACGGACCTCATTCCTGGAAAATACACTGAATCTAAACAAGATGAAATAATGATTGATTTTGATGGGAACGAAGTCGTCTATCCACGCAACGAATGGTATAAAATTCGTCTTGCCTACGCCATGAGTATCCATAAATCTCAAGGAAGTGAATTCCCAGTTGTGTTTCTTCCCATCACCAGCGCTAGCAAGCGCATGCTGGAGCGTAACCTCATCTACACTGCTATTACTCGGGCTAAAAGCAAACTCATTCTACTCGGTGAACTTCAAGCCTTTGATTATGCGACTAAACATATTGGAACTGCTCGAAAAACCTATCTGATTGAACGTTTCAGCGACTTAACTGAAAGCTCTGAAGAAATAAATGAGCCAATTCATGAAACAGAAAACCAGATTGATCCTCATCAACCTTACATCCTGACCGAAGAAAACTGGACTAGTATCCCAGCTATGATTGGAATTAGTCAAGATGACCTTGATGAGTTTTTCGGAAAATAAAGCACCAAAAAACCACCGAATCCGGTGGTTTTTTATCTTTTCAAATTATTTTACTGTTGCAGTGCTTGTAATCAATTCAACAGCTTTCTTGATTGTGATATCGTGTTTCAACATGTCAGCTGAAAGCAAGCTTTGAACTTGGGCAACTTCCATGTTGTAATCTGCAGCCAATTGCTCGATTTCTTTTTGAATTTCTTCTTCAGTAGCGTCAAACCCTTCAGCTTTCGCAACTGCCTCGATAACAAGGTTAGTCTTAGTGCGTGACTCAGCTTCTGCTTCGTATTGTTTGTGAAGGTCTTCTTGAGTAGTTCCAGTGATTTGGAAGTACATGTCAGGGTTGATACCTTGACGTTGCAAGTTTCCAAGGAACTCATTTACTGAGCGGTGAACTTCTTCGTGGATCATTTCTTCTGGAAGTTCTACGATTTCAGCGTTTTCAACTGCTTTATCGATTGCTGCACCTTCAACGGCATCATTGTAAGCTTCTTCTTTAGCAGCAGCTAATTCTTTGCGGTATTTTTCTTTCAATTCGTCAAGAGTTTCAACTTCTTCGTCGATATCTTTTGCAAGTTCATCGTCAAGAGCTGGAACTTCTTTAGCTTTAACTTCGTGGATAGTTGTTACGAATTTAGCTTCTTTACCTGCAAGGTCTTCTGCTTGGTAGTCTTCTGGGAATGTTACGATAACATCAACAGTTTCACCAGCTGAATGTCCAACTAATTGGTCTTCGAAACCAGGGATGAATTGACCTGAACCAAGTCCAAGTGAGAAGTTTTCACCTTTTCCACCGTCAAATTCAACACCGTCGATAGAACCAACAAAGTCGATAACAACAGTATCGCCGTTTTCAGCAGCACCTTCTTTGATCACCAATTCAGCCAAGTTGTTGCGTTCACGTTCGATACGCTCTTCAACATCAGCGTCAGTTACTTCTTTATCTACATCAACTGATACTTCAAGGTTTTTGTATTCACCCAATTTAACTTCAGGTTTTGTAACAACTTCTGCAGTGATAACCCAGTCTTGACCTTTTTCCATAGAAGTTACGTCAATTTTTGGTTGAGCAACTACTTCAAGACCAGCTTCTTTAACAGCTGCTTCATAAGCGTCTGGTAAAAGAGCGTTCATTGCATCTTGGTAAAGTGCTTCTTCACCAAATTTTTGGTCGAAGATAGGACGTGGAAGGTGACCTTTACGGAAACCTGGAACGTTAAGAGTTTTCTTTACTGAGTTAAATACACGGTCCAATTCTGGTTTGATTTGGTCTTGAGAGATAGTGAAAGTCAAGACACCACGGTTTGTTTCTTTGTTTTCAAATGATACAGACATTCTGTCATTTCTCCTTAAAATTTTTAATACAGTCCATTATACCACATAGTAGCGAACTTTTTCAAGTAATGGATGCGCTTTTCGTCCATGCTTCAGTTACATCCTATGTCCCCTAAAATTCATCAGAACCCACCAGATGATGTTGAAAAGCATAAACCGCCGCCTGGGTGCGATCGCTGACCTCAAGCTTGGCAAGGATGTTGGACACATGGGTCTTGACCGTCTTGAGAGAGATGAAGAGTTCATCTGCAATGCGTTGATTTTCGTAGCCCTTGGCAATCAGTTGAAGCACATCTCGCTCCCGCGCAGTTAATTCTTCGTGAAGTTCCATATGATTGCGGTGGTATTCTACTTTCTTACTCACCTCTTGTTCGATCGCTAGCTCTCCAGCTGCCACCTTTTGAACAGCATGGAACAATTCATCGGCACTTGATGTCTTGAGCATATAACCCCTAGCCCCAGCATTTAAGACTGGCATGATTTTTTCATTGTCTAGATAAGAAGTCACAATCAAAATTTTAGCCTCCGGCCATTCTTTGAGAATAGCTAGAGTTGCATCAATTCCGTTGACTTCAGGCATAACAATATCCATGACGATCACATCGGGACGAAGCTCCAAGGCCATGGAAATCCCTTCGGCTCCATTAGTTGCTTCTCCGACAACTTCTACATCATCTTGTAGTTCAAAATAACTTTTTAAACCAAGACGCACCATTTGGTGGTCATCTACTAATAATAGTTTCATTTTATTTCCTTTTGTTCGTCAATCAAGCAAGGGGATCCGAATATCCACTGCCAAACCCTGCTTGGGTGCTGTTAATAGTTGTATGCTCCCTGCCATATCTTCCACTCGTTCTTTGATATTTCGCAGACCATAGCTCAGTTCGTCACTATCATCTAGCTGAAAACCACGACCGTTGTCAACTACCTTTAACTGCAATTCAGTTTCCGTTTGATAAAGATAAACATCTAGACAAGAAGCTTGGGCATGACGGAGAGTGTTACTAATCAATTCTTGGACGATACGAAAGATATGCTCCTCAATCTTTTTAGGCAGTTCGTCTACCTGATATTTAAAACTGACTTTGAGTTCACTTTTTTCTTCCAATTCTTTGAGAAGCAACTGTATCCCCTCAACCAGACTCTTTTGTTCCAGTTCTATCGGTCGCAAATGCAAGAGTAGAATACGCAAATCTCTCTGGGCTGTCTCCAAAATAGCTGTTACACTCTGGAGTTGTGTCTGCATCTTCTCTTTGTCTAATCTGGAAGCTTGTTGACTGAGTCCTGATAAAATCATATGGGCAGCAAAAATTTCTTGGCTAACCGTATCATGCAAGTCACGCGCGATTCGCTTGCGCTCCTTTTCAATAATCACCTCTTCCTTGATCAAGGCTTGATTGTCCGCTTTTTGAATGGCTTCTGTCAATAAACCAAGCTTGCCTGATAAGTTTTTAAAACTTGCGTCTAAATCAGCATCTCCAAGGCTTTTAATATCTTTACCAGCTAGCAGACGATTAAGATTTGCTTGGATTCTTCTTCTTGAAATTTCGTCAACCATTGTCCAAAACAAGACCAATAAAAAGGCTAGAGCAAGACTAAACATCAAAGCTAGAAATAAGACTTTTTCTGTTTTTTCTAAATCTTGAAAGAGAGAAGTCCATTCCAAATCTAAGACCTTAAAAATGCTTCGAAATAGAAAAGCAACAAAGAGAAATGAGGTGAGTCCAATTAAAATATAGGGTTGCTTTTTCATCCTCTCACCACCTCAACATCTCCAACCATAGTTGTCAAAAGAATCTTAACGCTCTTTGGACTCTTGAGATAATCTCTGGTTTCTTGGTGAAATTGCTCATTACGCAAAGCACGTTTAGGCTGGTCAAAAAAGGTTAAATCTCCGTACAGAGAATTAACACTAAGGCTGACTTCAACATCCACTGATACGATAATTCTAGTCGTACCGACCAGTTTTCTCAAGATGATGACATTATCATGATTGCTCAAAATCACGTGCTCTAGATGAATGGTATCCTTCCCCATAAGGCGAAAGAGATTGATATCATCAAAACGACAAGTCTGATAACTTGAAAAATGGTGGAGATTTCCAAACCAGCGATTTTTCTCCCTCTTTACCGTCACTACTTCCTCAAAAACCAGATTGGTATCTTCTCTTTCCTGGTTCATCATAGGGTAAAGCAGGAACAGGCTGTATATCAAGGCCACAAAGATGGCTAAAATGACAAAGGGATTGAGCATGATGATAAAGAAAAATAGGATGCTCACCGCTACTAAAATAAAATTATTTCCCTGTTTTCCAGTATAGTATCGAATCAGCAGTAAAAACAAGAGCAAAATCAGTAGAAAACGGGAAAAATGCTCTGATACCATCATAATCAGAGCTCCTGTCAATAAACAAGCTTCAATAAATAGAAAAATTTGAAATTTTCGCATGTATCCGTCCTCTCTATTTAATTGTATCACAAATCCCAAAAGTCACATCAGTCTGAGGAATGATAAAGAGACCGGGACTAAAATCCCGATCTCCTTACATTTGGTCTTTTGCTTCTTTTAATTTTCCATATAAGAGATAGTCGACCTCTTGCAAATCCTCAATCTTTGCACAATTAAGGGCACACATAATCAAGCGTAGGTCTTCCTTCCAACTTTCAACAATGGAAATAACAACATCAACAGAGTAATTTTCAACCAGCTCTAACATAGTACGTGATAGACCAACTGCTTTGGCTCCAAACACCAAACATTTGATGATATCTAGTGGATTGCGAACTCCTCCACTCACCAAAAGTTCCATCTTGTCTTTCCAGTCTTGGGCATTCAGAAGAGCTTGCATAGTTGATTGACCCCAGTCATTTAGGTAATCACGCTGTCCACCGCGACGGTTTTCGATATAGGCAAAACTCGTTCCCCCACGACCAGACAAATCAACGGTTCGTATTCCCATCTCATAAGCCTTAGCAATGGTTTTCACATCCATGCCAAAGCCGACTTCTTTTAAAACAAGAGGCACAGAGATTTGCTCAGCATAATCTTTCAGATTATGCTGCCATAATCTAAATTGACGTTCACCCTCTGGCATAAGTAATTCCTGCATGACATTAACATGAACTTGTAAGAGGAGAGGATTCATCTCTTTCACTGTTTGTAATCCTAGTTCTACAGGTTTGTCTAAGCCAATATTGGTTCCAAGAAGGAGGTCAGGGTAACTAGTTTTGACTGAAAAAGAATCATCTGAAGGATCCTTAAGTGCAGCGCTGTAGGAACCCGTTACAAATAAAATCCCACAGGTTTCAGCCACCTGGGCCAACTTTTGATTGATTTCTTTACCCTTTTCACTCCCACCTGTCATGGCATTGATATAAAAAGGAAAGTCCCATTTTCGCCCTGCAAATTCTGTTGAAAGGTCAATTTCATCTAAGTCATATAAGGGTAGCGAGGAGTGGATCAACTCCACTTCATCAAAACTATTATAAGTACTGTTTTGTTCAAGGGCATAGCGGATGTGTTCATCCTTCCGATTTGTCGTCATGTCCCATCCTTTCTTGATACAAGAGCTCAATTCCTAGATCAGCCCAGCGTTTTTTCAGTAATGTGGTCGAATCTTGGTCAAAGCTAAGTGCAATCCCACAGTCTCCACCACCAGCACCACTACTCTTAGCAACGGCTTTCAAGTCTCGGCTGGCATTTTTTAGTTGTCTGAGCGAAGGTGTGTAAATATCTGAACTCAAGCCTTCTAAAAGTTGGCTGGCTTGTTCCAGTAAGTCAATAATGGTTTCTTCTTGACCTACCTCCAAAGCCTTCACCAAGTTAGCTACTGTTTTTTTTGAAGCCTGTAAAAAGCTAGCGTTCATATTATCCTTGATTTGCTTGACCATGTGACTAGATACAGCCACTTCCTTGGTCCAACCAACCAGAAAATCAAATTTCAAAGCTGGTTCAACACTCCTAATAGAAAAGCCCCAGTCACGTGCTAATACAGCTTGCAGTTCTTCCTTTTCTAGCCATTGTGCCACTTTCTTGCGGTCAAATGACTGATAGAGAACGAGGTTTTCTGATACGATACAGGCAATGTCCCCCATGGAGCCATTGTCCCCACGTTTAAGAAGTACAGCACTCGCCAATTTAAACAAGAGTTCTCTTTCACATGGTCTTTCATAGAAAGCAAGCATGGCCTTTATAACCAAGACAACGACGCTACCACTAGAACCCAGGCCGAATTTCTTTCCCTCACGCTCCATTTTCCCACGAATGTCTAAAGAAAAAGGCTGCAGTTCAACTCCTTGGGCAGTTAGATACTCCTCCACCAAGGCAACTGTTTCTTGAATCAAGGCATAAGAAGAATCTGGTCGCATGTCCACACTATAGGTAAACATATCTGAGTAAAGACGATAATCATCAGAGGCTTTAATCTCAGCCGTCATATAGATGGGAATAGCCTTTATTAGCGCTAATTGACCTGGTTCTAAAATGGCATACTCACCAGCCCAATAGAGCTTCCCACAAGTTTTAACAATCGTCATCTTGGCTCAAGTCCTTTGTCTTTGATACGATCAAGCGATAGCGTTGACCTAAAAGTTCTGATAAATGTTCCAAGTCCTCTTCCAAGCAAAGAACCTTGACATTAGGGCCCGCATCCATGGTAAAGTAGCAAGATTCTCCTTGTTCTCTAAGCTGACGAACAAAATCCATAGCCTCATAACTAGCATCTGTCAGATAAGAGAAGGATGGAGTTGCAGTTTTTGTCGTAGCATGCATAGCCAACGCGTTCTTCTCTGTCAATTCTCCAACTTTCTTAAAGTCATTTTCCTTGAGGTAGACTAACATATCCTTGTAATCTTGTTCAGATTGACGAATCCACTCATCAAAAGTCGTAGAAGTTTCGACACAGAGCTTCATCCCATCTCGACTGGAAATTGGTTTTTTCTGGTCTTCCAAGACCAACATAATCATAGCGAGTTTCAAGTCAGTCTCAACTGGATAGATCTCTCCACTATCCTTGTCCCAGGCTGCCAAGGGGCCATAAAAACTACGAGATGAAGAACCCGATGCAAACTTAGCTTCCAAGGCCAATTCTCTGCGATTCAGCCCAAGTTGGAAATATGCGTTACAAGCTTTGACCAAGGCAGATAAACCACTGGAACTTGAAGAAAGGCCTGCTGCTGTTGGCATATTGTTCTTGGTATCGATACGAACAAACCCTGCTCCTTCAGGACGGTAGCGGTCAATGATTTTACTCATCTTGGCATGCTCAGCTTCGTTTTGCAAGTGACCATTGATGTAAAAGGCATCCGCCTTTGCATCTACTGGTAAAGGAGAAAGTGTCGTCTCCGTATACATATTTTCTAAAGTCAGAGAGATACTGCTAGTCGCAGGAACCATCTCTTTTTCTGCTTTCTTTCCCCAATATTTAATAATAGCAATATTGGCATAGGAACGTACTGTTACAGGCTTTCGATCCATGTCTGAACAGCTCCTTTCTCTTCTAATCTTTCAGCTAAATCTTGAGCTTGGTGATAGTCAGCTACTAAGGCTATAATACAGCCACCTAAACCACCACCACTCATCTTAGCACCTAAAGCACCGTGTTCAAGAGCAGTTTCCACCAAGGCATCAGCCTCAAGGCTACTAACTCCTATTTCTTTTAGATTTTCATGTGCTTTTGTTAAAATGTCTCCCAGCATCACGGCATCTCTTGCCTTTATTGCTTCTTCTGCTTGCTGGGTCAACTCTCCAAGTGCATACAAGAAAGGTAAAGCTTCCTTACCCTTGCTCTCTACAACTTGAATAGCTTCACGAGTGTGTCCATAGACTCCTGTGTCTGCAATGACCAGATAAGCCGACAAGTCCATAGCTAATTCTTCAAAACCAACATTCTTGATAAAACGAATAGGCTGGTCACTAAGACAGGTCTTAGCATCCAATCCACTAGGATTCATATGGGCAATCATCTCAGCGCGATTGACCAGAATTTCTAACACATCATGTGGAAGTTCTGCTTCAAAATAATCAAATACCGCGCGAATAGCCGCAATGCTAATGGCTGCCGAAGAACCCATTCCACGTTTTTCTGGAATAGCAGAGTCAATTTGGCAACGGATGTAAGCATCTGTGATATTCAGATACTCGAGGGAAGCATAAACTGCCATGGACAAGGTGTCCTCTTCAAAAAGACGCCATGGTGTCGCTGCTGGAACAACCCGACAAGTCACTTCAACCTCTAAAAGAGGCAAAGAGATGGCTGGATAGCCGTAAACGACTGCATGCTCTCCTATTAAAATAATTTTACTATGTGCCTGACCGACACCAACTTCTTTTGTCATTTAATCCTACTATCAGACAAAAAGCGTCTGTTTCTAGATAAAATTTTAGAACTTTATTCCTTTCTATTTTATTATATTTTCACAAAAAAAGCGATTGTTTCCTTCACAATCGCTTGTTTTCATTACTGTACCCATTCACCATTATAGTTGACGTAGTAGCCATCTACTTTTGTATTCACAGCTAAGGCACCTGAACTATAGGCATAGTACCATCTACCATTAACTTGGAACCAGCCTGTCTTCATATCGCCATTGCTTGCATTGAGATAGTACCAAGTTGAGCCATCTTGAAGCCAACCTGTTGCCATAGCTCCTGATGAACGGAGGTAATACCAAGTATTATCGACATAAATCCAGCCAGTTTTCATATCACCATTTTGAGAATCTAGGTAATACCAAGTTGAACCATCTAGATACCAACCTGTCGCCATTGCTCCTGATGAACGGAGATAGTACCACTTGTTACCAAGATATTGCCAACCAGTTTGCATTGCAGCAGTTGTTGGATCGAGGTAGTACCAAGCTGAACCATCATTTATCCAACCTGCACGTCTTTCACCACCAATAAAGTTTTCTCCATTAATTTCAGTTTTAGCTAGATAATACCAATTAGACTGATCATAAAGCCAACCTGTCTCTAAAGAATGATTCTGATTAAAGTAATAGTTCGTGTAATAACGCTTCTCTTCTTTGTCTTCACGTTTTTCCCCGTACTTTCTTCCAACACTGTCTTTAGTTTTAATCTCTAATGCTTTCCAACCAACAAACTCTTGTAGCACTCCATTCTGATCGAAGTAGTACCACTCTGACTTTGGAAAACCTTCTAATCTCACACCATTAGGGTAAGGACCAATTGTACTACCTTTAGATGGAAACGGGATATATTGCCAGCCGACAACCATTTCTCCTGATATATGATCAAAATAATAGTACTTCCCATCTATCACTCGCCAGGCCTTTTCTTTGATATCACCCTTCTTGTAGTAGGTTCTACCATTTTCTTGGACAAATTGCCAGCCTTCTGAATCAGCATCATCCGCAAATACTGTACTTGTTGCTAACAGACCAAAAAAGAATACTGCAAGTCCAGCTTGCATCATTTTTTTCAAAAATTTCATTCTTGTTTCCTCCAAAATGATTGTAGCAAAAATCAAATCATATGTCAACATTTCAACGACTTTAAAAAAAGCAGTTACAAAACTGCAACTGCTTTTCTATTCTTGCATGGTGTAACCAACACCACGCACGGTTTTAATGTAGCTCTTTTGACCTTTCACGTCAAGTTTGCTACGTAGATAACGGATATAAACGTCCACTATATTAGTTTCGGTCGCACTTTCATACTTCCAAACACTTTCCAGCAATTGCTCACGAGTTAAAACCTTCTTACTTCCCATAAGGGTAGCTAAGAGGTCATATTCACGACGTGTCAGAGCAATCATCTCCTCGCCACGATAGACGGTATGATGTTCTACATCCATACGCAGATTGCGATAAGCTGTCGGAACTTTCATCTGACTACAGTGTTGGTCGATGAAATCTCGACCTCGGAAGATAGCTGAAATACGACTGACCAAATCATCGATAATGATTGGTTTATAGATGTATGAAACAGCGAAACGCTGGATTGTTTCAAGTTGGTCTTGCAATTCTTCTCGATGGTCCAAGACCATGATCACCGCAGCTGGCTTGGTTCGACTCAACTTATCTGCAAAATCCTGGGCTGTCATATCCCCTAGATGAGCATTCAGTAAAATCAAGTCATAGTCTGTCTGAAGAGCCATGGAGAGGGCTTTTTGTCCCTCTTCTACCTGATCAACTCGGTATTGCTCTTTTTGGAGTTCCAGACTTAAAAAATGAGCTAGATTTCTTTCTTTCTCAAGTAATAAAATCCGTTTCCCCATGGCTGACCTACTTATTTTTCGTCATACCAAGAGTAGTGGAATGTTCCTTCTTTGTCTTTACGTTGGTATGTGTGGGCACCAAAGTAGTCACGTTGTGCTTGGATCAAGTTTGCTGGAAGGTCAGCTGAACGGTAGCTATCAAAGTAAGTGATGGCTGCTGAGAAGGTTGGTACTGGTACACCAGCTTGAACAGCAAGAGCTACGATATCACGAACTGATTGTTGGTACTTAGCTGTTACATCCAAGAAGTACTCATCCAAAAGAAGGTTAGCCAGATCTGCATCACGGTTGTATGCATCTGTAATCTTTTGCAAGAAACGAGAACGGATGATACATCCATCGCGCCAGATAGATGCGATATCTGCAAATGGCAAGTTCCAGTTATTTTCTTTAGAAGCTACACGCAATTGCGCAAAACCTTGTGCGTAAGAAATGATTTTTGAGAAGTAAAGGGCTTGACGGATCTTTTCAATCAACTCAGCCTTGTCTCCTTCAAATTTGAAAGCAGCTGGTTTTGGAAGTACCTTGCTAGCGTGTACACGTTCTTCTTTATAAGTTGAAATGTAGCGCGCAAATACTGACTCAGTAATCAGTGACAATGGCACACCAAGGTCAAGAGCTGATTGGCTAGTCCATTTACCAGTTCCTTTGTTTCCTGCAGCATCCAAGATGTAGTCTACGATTGGACCATCTTGACCTTCATCATCTTTGCGTCCAAGGATATCAGCCGTGATTTCGATCAAGTAGCTGTCCAATTCGCCCTTGTTCCACTCAGTAAAGATTTCAGCCATATCCTGAGCTGAAAGGCCAAGCAAGTGTTGCATCAAGTCATAGCTTTCTGCAATCAATTGCATATCACCGTACTCGATACCATTGTGGACCATTTTCACATAGTGACCAGCTCCATCAGGGCCGATGTAAGTCACACATGGTTTACCATCTTCTGGTGCTTTTGCAGAGATCTCTTCAAGAACATCTGCTACCAATTCATAAGCTTCTTTTTGTCCACCAGGCATGATAGAAGGACCTTCAAGGGCACCTTTTTCACCACCAGAAACACCTGTACCAATGAAGTTGATACCAGAGTTCGCCAATTCTTCGTTACGACGGATAGTATCTTTATAGAAAGTATTTCCTCCGTCAATCAAGATGTCGCCTTTATCCAAGTGTGGAAGAAGGGCTTGGATGGTTGCGTCTGTACCAGGTCCTGCTTGAACCATGAGCATGATACGACGTGGTTTTTCAATTGAGTTTACGAAGCTTTCGATATCATAGCTTGGCACAAAGTTCTTTTCAGGATGGCAAGCAACAACATCTTCTGTTTTTTCTTTACTACGGTTATAGATAGCAACTGTGTATCCACGAGATTCAATATTAAGGGCAAGGTTACGACCCATTACGGCCATACCAACAACACCAAAGTTTGCTTTTGTCATGTGACACTCCTCTTATTTAATATGTTTTATTTTATCACGTTTATCTGTGAAAAGAAAGAATTTTATAACAATTTGACTAGTAGTCTAAATCATCCGCATGGCCAGAACCATTCCCAACAAAGTATCCTGTCTTACAGTTTAGAGTGAAGAGATAAGTTCCATCTGGTTTGTAAAGATTGTAATATCCATTGCCATTCACAATATTTACACGTTCCAAGATATATTGGTTTCCAGTGATATATCCACGCGCACGGGATGTCTCAAGGATCTGTTCAAGAACACCATCTGCGAAGGTCCAGGCAGGATTACTACTATCGTTTACAGCAGATTGATTATACGGTACTCGGCTAGCGCTTCTTTGCAAATTAACACCTTCGCTTGACAAGCCACTATTAGTAGATGCCGCAGTATCACTTGTTGAAGTAGATGGACTGCTTTCTGTTGTTGGGCTTGACGCTTCCTGGCTCGCTGCTGTTGTCGAGGCTGTTGTTGAGGCCGTTGTTGTACTTGCTAGTTGGCTCTTCCCAAGGCTGATTGCTTTATCAAGCAGTTTATCAATTTCTGTATTACCAGTCTTGATTTCCGTGAATTTAGCATCCGCTTTGATTTTTGCATTTGTATCCAAGACACCATCTGTAATAGCTGGAGTTTCAAATTGAGAGTTCACTTCTTGGATAGCCTTTATTTGGGTTTCTAGACTATCATATTTTGATTTGGCTAGAGTATGTTCTCTCGCTCCTTCAAGTTTATCTAGAAGTTCCTTCAATTGATTCAGTTGACTAAACTGGCTATTTTTAAGAGCCGTTTTGTTTTCATCAGTATAAAACGTGTCGTAGAGCGTATTAAATTGTTCATAGACTGACTGATTACTTACCAAACCTGAATCCGCCGCCTTCGTTTGAAGCTCTTGAGAAGAACGCGTAATCTGACGATAAACGTAATAGCCACCTCCAAAAATCAAGAGGAATAGCAAAATAATGGCTGACAAAATTGCCCATTTCTTTTTATTTTGTGGTTCATCATCTGCTTGAGCAGAACGAGACAAGGGTTGAAGTTGATCTTCATTTTCCTCATAAACCACTGCAACTTCGGAGTTATCAACCTCAGCCATTTCCACAGCTTCCAATTCATCCTTAAAAGGTTGCTCGAGAACTCTGGTTTCTTCTTCTTCGGCTTCTTGGGCAACGATTTCAGTTGTATCTGTGGCTACTGCAAGAGCAATTGCTTCCTCTTCCGGACTTAACACATTTTCTTGTTCAGCAGTTTCTCTCACTTCTTGGATCATATCATCCAAGCTTTGAGTAGACTCCTCTTTTTTCGTTTGTAAATTTTCAAATTTGTCTGCTTCGATTTCTTCACGGTGTTGCTTGATATATTTATCTAAGATGGTATCATCTGGAGTCACACCTGCTTCAACTTCTTCGTTCTTACGAATAGCCTGACCAACCGTTAAATCTTTAGCCTCTTCAAATTCAAACTTAGATTCTTGCTCACCCTTGTGATGGCGATTGCGTCTTTTCTTACTCATTTGCATTCCTTTCTACTTTGACATCTTGTCTTTTCACTCGTTGACCAAAATATTGATATAAATCAACTTTCAAAGTACCGTTATAGAGTTTCCGTTTTTTATCTGCCTGACTACCATATTTACTTTCAAAAGCTTCATCACTGGTCAGGATAAATTTACTCCAGGTTTTAAGTGGAGCAAATACCTCTCCCATCTCAGCATAGAGCTTTGTTACTCCAGCGTCATCGGATAAGCGTTCCCCATATGGTGGATTCGAAATAATAACCCCATTAATCTTATCTGTTCGCAAATCCTGCACGCGCATCTGCTTAAAATGTATATCCTTAGAAACCCCTGCAGCCTGAGCATTTTCCTTAGCAATTTCCACCATGCGGCCATCGATATCACAGCCCATGATGTCTAGCTCAATCTCACGATTAATCTTCTTGCTAGCTTCCGTACGAATCTCCTGAATCAAACGATCACTAACCCAATTCCATTCTTCGAAAGCAAAGGAACGGCGTAAGCCTGGCGCCATATTACGAGCAATCATAGCTGCCTCAATACAGAAGGTTCCTGAACCACAGGTTGGATCAATCAAAGGTTTATCTGGATACCAGTTTGATAATTGCAGAATTGCTGCTGCCATATTCTCTTTAATAGGAGCACCACCTTTTTCAGTACGATAACCTCGTTTGAAAAGACTAGAGCCACTTGTGTCAATCATGATAGTCGCAACATCTTTAAGAATTGAAACCTCTATTTTAAACTCTGGACCATTTTCCATCAAGGGAACGCCTTCTGGTCGAGCATAATGTTTCTGCAATTTCTTGACAACTGCCTTTTTAGAAATAGCTTGAACACTAGGTTCATTATGAAGTTTTGATTTGACACACTTAGCCTTTGAAATTGGAAAACGCGCTCCAAGTGGTAAATAATTTTCCCAATCTAAGGCAAAAACTCCTTGAAAAAGTTCTTCAAATGTTTTTGCAGGAAAAGTCCCAACAACAATCTTAATCCTATCTGCAGCTCGTAGCCACAAATTAGTTTCAATAATTGTCTTTACATCTCCTTCAAAGCGAACGCGACCATTCTCAACTTGACAGTCATAGCCAAGTGCACGCACTTCCCGACCTACAACAGCCTCTAAGCCTGCTGCAGCAGTCGCGATTAAATTAAATGTTTGTTTCATGTCAGTCTTTAAAGACCTTTCTCTTGTTCACCTTTAAAAAATGAGGTTGAGAAAATTTCTCAGCCCCAACCTATATGCAATTTTCTATAAGCCATGTTTTGTTCCAGAAGTGACTAGGACCACTTCTTTCGATAATCATCTGTCTACCACTAACAGCTAAAAGCTGCTAGCAGTCAGAGTACTACGTTCGTTTCCGCGCACTCCATGCCCCGACCAAAATTTGGGTTGCTAGCTTGAGGGGTTTACCGCGTTCCACTCTCTCTGTTTCCAGAGAGACTTCGTCACTGTGGCACTTTCAGAGCTACTAAAACATATCCGAAAACTTAGTCTATTCACTCGCCGTAACGATTTCTCGTCCCTAGGCTTATGGTTTCGCCTAGCACAAACACTACAGGCATCACAGCCTGTGCTAGCATGGACTTTCCTCATGAAAAGATAAACTCTCCACGCGATTATCCAAAAATTGCACAACTGTATGATTCTTAGAAATCAGAATTTTCTACGATTTGTTTTCCAAATACTTCTTTTTCAAGACGATTCAAGCGTTTCAAGATATCAAAGTTAGTCATAGAAGTCGTACTTCCAAGCTCAGCAGGCTCAGACGTTACAGATACAGGTTCCACTTGAGGTTTGTTCGCCAATTGTTCTTTCAATTCTGCGACTTCCAAGCGCAATGATTTAACCAACGCTGCATAAGTTTCATAATCCTTGATAACGTCATCTAAGAATTCATCTACCTCTGCTTTACTGTATCCACGTACTTCTCTTCCGAAATCCTGCTCAAAAATATCCTTTGCTGTAAAAATAATACTTGCCATGTCTCTCTCCATTCTCAGTTACTAGTATTATTATATAAAAAAAGGCAAACAAAAAGCAAGGTCAAAGCCTCAATTTTCGGAAAAATTTTCGGCTATTTCGTTTAAATCCTCAAATGTTAATCTTTTTGTAATATAGTTGTCTTTCTTTTTCATCAGTTCGTAAAAAAATCTCAGTTTTGTTTCGTTTTCTTGATCATAAAAAAGATAGGCTCCATCTGTATTTTCAAGTAAAAAAATCTGGTAATCTCTCAATTGGCTTTTCTGCTCATAGGATGGATAGGCATACTTGATAAAATCGACCTGTTTAAAATCACTCAATTTGATCTGATTTGCTTCATTCCAATTCGAGCCATGTGTTTCAAAATCAAAAATAGTCGCTAGTTGGAATCCATAGTCATCTTTCATTTCCTTGGCGACTTCTAAAACCCAATGTTCAAAACCAAGAGAACCTGTAAATACTAGCCATTGCAACCCTTCCTCAACCATTCTTTCCAAATCTCTACGAATAGCTTTTTTGATAATTTTTAAGCGAATGTCCTTTTCATTAAACACTCCCAAATCAAAAGCTGAGTATCCCAAAACCAAGGCTGTATGCATTTTTTCACCCTTTCTGAAAACCTTTGTGGTATAATAGAGTGATGTTATTGTACCAATAAGGAGGACTATGGTCAACTATCCACATAAACTTTCATCTAAACCAAGCAAAACTTCTCTACCTCAAACTAAAAATTTCGCAAATCGAGGTATGAGCTTTGAAAAGATGATTAATGCTACCAATGACTACTATCTATCACATGGAATAGCAGTCATTCACAAAAAGCCAACCCCAGTTCAGATTGTTCGGGTCGACTACCCTCAACGGAGTCGCGCTAAAATTGTTGAAGCCTATTTCAGACAAGCTTCAACTACTGACTACTCGGGTGTTTATGAAGGATTTTACATTGATTTCGAAGCAAAGGAAACCAGACAAAAAAATGCGTTTCCGATGAAGAACTTCCATTCTCATCAGATACAGCATATGGAACAGGTTCTTGAACAAAAGGGAATTTGCTTCGTCCTAATCCATTTTTCTTCTTATCAGGAAACATATTTATTACCGGCGATTGACCTTATCCGTTTTTATCAACAGGATATGGGGAAAAAATCAATGCCGCTTGATTATATTCGAGAGCATGGTTATGTGATTGAACAACAAGCCTTCCCTCAAATACCTTATCTCGATATCGTCAAACAACATTTACTAGGTGGTAAAACAATATGAACAAACAACTTATCTGGCGCATTGCTAAATATCTAGGAATTGGATTTTTAGCAGCCTTTATTGCTGCAATATTGATTGGTGGAAGTGTCTTCTTCTACTATGTATCTAAAGCACCAGAACTTTCTGAAAGCAAACTTGTCGCAACAACTTCAAGTAAAATTTACGACAGTAAAAACGAATTGATTGCTGACTTAGGAGCAGAGCGCCGTGTCAATGCTCAAAGCAATGAAATTCCTATTGAACTGGTTAATGCAATTGTCTCTATCGAGGATCACCGTTTTTTTAACCATAGAGGAATCGATAGCATTCGAATAGCTGGAGCTTTCCTGCGAAACTTAACTAGTAGAGGTGGCCTCCAAGGTGGTTCAACCTTGACGCAACAGTTGATTAAGCTAACATATTTCTCAACTTCTTCATCAGACCAAACAATCGCACGTAAGGCCCAAGAAGCTTGGCTAGCTATTCAGTTAGAAAGAACTGCGACAAAACAGGAAATTTTGACATATTACATCAATAAGGTATACATGTCAAATGGTAACTATGGTATGCAAACTGCAGCTCAAAGTTACTATGGTAAAGATTTAAAAGACCTATCAATTCCACAACTTGCTCTTCTAGCCGGAATGCCACAGGCACCTAACCAATACGATCCTTATTCTCATCCAGAAGAAGCAACAGAACGTCGTAATCTAGTCCTATCAGAGATGCAAAAGCAAGGTTATTTAACAGCTGAACAATATGAAACGGCTATAAATACACCTGTCACTGATGGTTTACAAAGTCTGAAAGGAAGCAACTCCTATCCTCCATACTTAGACAATTACCTCAAAGAAGTGATTGAACAAGTTGAAACAGAGACAGGCTACAACCTTTTAACTACTGGAATGGATGTCTACACTAACGTAGACCAAGACGTTCAAAAGCGTCTTTGGGATATATACAACACAGATGAGTATGTTTATTATCCGGATGATGAACTTCAAGCAGCTTCTACTATCGTAGACGTTACAAATGGTAAAGTTATTGCTCAGTTAGGTTCAAGACACCAGTCGAGCAATGTATCCTTCGGACTCAATCAGGCCGTTGAAACAAATCGTGACTGGGGTTCTACTATGAAACCAATCACAGATTATGCACCTGCACTTGAATACGGAATTTACGACTCTACCGCAGCAATCATAAAAGATGCCCCTTATAACTATCCTGGAACAGATATTCCTGTTTATAACTGGGATAAAGCATACTATGGAAATATCACACTACAATATGCAATCCAACAATCGCGTAACGTACCTGCCGTTGAAACACTTGAAAAGGTTGGTTTAGACAAAGCCAAGACTTTCTTGAATGGTTTAGGTATTGACTACCCGGATATGCACTATGCCAACGCTATTTCAAGTAACACGACTGAGTCAAACAAAAAGTACGGAGCAAGTAGTGAGAAAATGGCTGCTGCTTACGCTGCTTTTGCTAACGGTGGTATCTACCATAAACCAATGTATATCAACAAGATTGTCTTTAGTGACGGTAGTTCAAAAGAGTACTCTGATCCTGGCTCACGTGCCATGAAGGAGACTACTGCCTATATGATGACAGAAATGATGAAAACCGTATTAACCTACGGAACTGGTCGTGGTGCCTATATGTCTTGGTTACCTCAAGCAGGTAAGACGGGTACATCTAACTATACAGATGATGAAATTGAAAATTACATTAAGAGATACGATTATGTTGCACCTGATGAAATGTTTGTAGGATATACCCGCAAATATTCAATGGCTGTTTGGACAGGTTATTCAAATCGCCTCACTCCAATCGAAGGAGATGGATTTAGAGTAGCGGCCAACATCTACCGATCAATGATGGAGTACCTTTCCGAGGATGATCACCCAGGTGATTGGACAATGCCTGAGGGCTTGTATCGTAATGGTGAGTATGTCTTCAAAGTCGGCGCTCGTAGTAACTGGATCCCTCAAACAACCCAACAAGCTACTACAGAAGCTCCTACTACAACAACCGAAAATCAAACTACAGTAGCTGAAACTACTAGCCCAAATAATGGACAAAACCAAACTGTTCCAAATACAAATCAAAACTCTCAACAAAATCAAAATCCTCAAGGACAACAATAATCTTAAAAGACCTAGGAAACATCTTCCTAGGTCTTTTATTAATGAAAAAGTGGAGTTAATTACTAACTCCACCTTCTTTTATTTTACATGGTTTGCAAGATCTTCTTGCGCTTTTTTATTAGATTCTTCTTTTTCCTTCTTCCATTTATCTTGAGCTTTTTGATATTCATCAGCAGTTACTGGTTTATCTTGAAGTTCAAGGTACTTGTACAAGAGGGCTTCGCTTGTTCCTTTGTTACCTGAGTAAGCAAATGGAAGCGTGAATGGTACCATCTTAGACAACATTGGACGTCCAGTTTGAGAAGCAGTTGGAATAATCAAAGCGCTATCTGTCAACCAAGCTTGAGCTGCAGCATATTTGTCATAACGTTTTGAAACGTCAGTGTTTTCATTTCCGGCTTCAACAACCATTTTTTCGTAATCTTCCAAACCAACTTGTTTGGCAGCAGCGTTGTTTGTACCTGCATCAAATCCTAGGTAAGTCTTAGTATTTTCACCGACTGATGGTTTAATGATATCAAGGTAAGTAGATGGGTCTGCAAAGTCTGGAGTCCAACCAACGTTATCTGAAAGATCCCAATCTTCTCCAGCAGCTGACTCAGCAAAGTAGGTAACATTGAGAACTTCATCTTTTTGAAGTTGTTGGATATCAATGACCACATTGTCAGTTCCTAAAGTTGTTTCAAGTGATTGTTTCAATGATTGAACACGTTGTACTTTTGTAGTACTTGTTTGGTCTACCGGCATATCCAGGTGGATTGGGAATTGAACACCTTCTGCTTGGAGAGCTGTCTTAGCTTTAGCAAATTCTGCTTTTGCTTTTTCTGGACTGTAAAGACCGTCTTGAGCATCGTCTAGGTTAACATCTTTCCACTCGTCACCATAAGTCACCAATTTTTCCTTAACTAACTCACCAAAGTTTTTACCATCTGCTTGAACAAATGTTGGTGGTACGAACAAGTTACGAAGAAGTTTTGTTGCTCCACTTTCTCCATTGATTTGAGAAGTATAAGCTGTTCTATCAATACCGAAGGCAATCGCTTGACGGAAGTCTTTGTTAAGGAGAGCTTTCTTAGTTGAAGTTTTTTGCTCATCTGTAGTCTTAGAAGTATATTTATAAGACTGACGATCAATATTGGTACCAATTAAGTAAGTTGAAGAATCTTGTGGTGTATAAACGATATTGTCTTTAAACTCTTTTTCAGTTTCAGGATAACTTGCACTTGTTGGGAATAGACGAGCCGTTGAGAAACCACCAGCCTTAAAGGTTTCTGCAGGTTTGTTTGTATCTTGACCATCCCAGAATGATAGTTTTACTTTATCAATATGAACATTGTCCTTATCCCAATAATTTGGATTCTTTTCAAATTCTACTGAAGATTTAGCTACCAATGATTTCAACAAGTAAGGACCGTTATAAAGGATACTACTTGGATCTGTTGCTTTGGCAAAGTCACTTCCTTTTGAAGTAAGGAATTCTTCATTGACCGGTGCAAGAACACCCATAGTTGTTTTAGAGTTCCAGAAGCTTTCAGGTTTGTTCAAAGTATATTGAACAGTCTGATCATCAATTGCTTTAATTCCAACTTCTGAGAAGTCTTTAACTTCACCTTTCACATATGCATCCAGACCCTTAATAGAATCTTGAACGAGATAAAGTGCTTCTGACTTGTTGTCAGCTGCATATTTAAGACCCGTTACAAAGTCTTGAGCTTTCACAGCTGCGTACTCTTCACCTTCAGAAGTATACCATTTAGCATCTTTACGGATTGTATAAGTGTATGTCAAACCATCTTGAGATACAGACCAATCTTCTGCAATTGATGGCACAAAGTTTCCGTAGCGGTCATTTTCCATCAAACCGTCAATGACGTTACTAGTGATATTAGAAGTTGCTGCTTTACCAGTTGTCAAATAGTTGAGGTTGTCTGGGTCGGTTTCATACGTGTAAGAAAAAGTTTTCTCACCTTTTGCGCTCGAACCTGAACAAGCCGCCAAAACACCTGACGCTAACAGAGTCACTCCTGCTAGGGCCATTACTTTTGAAAATTTCATAATAAACTCCTTTATGACTTTTTATACATTATAATCCCTTTTTAGCTAAGTGTCAATACAATTTTCAGAATTTTTCAAATTGATTTGAAAATATTTTCTTCCTCTATTTCTAATTTGAAAATCTTTTTAGGAAAATTTCAATCATTGACATTTATCAACTATATCTTTATGATATAATGAAAGAAGAAAGTTGAAAGGAAATACCATGTCAAAAGAAGTTATTGTTGAAAGTTTTGAACTAGATCATACGATTGTAAAAGCTCCTTATGTCCGCTTGATTGGAGAAGAGACTGGACCGAAAGGAGATATCATTTCTAACTTTGATATCCGCTTGGTTCAACCAAATGAGGACTCTATCCCTACTGCTGGACTTCATACTATTGAGCACCTCTTGGCTAAGCTAATCCGTACTCGCATCGACGGTATGATCGATTGTTCACCATTTGGTTGTCGTACAGGGTTCCATATGATTATGTGGGGACGTCATTCTAGCGCTGAAATCGCAGCTGTCATCAAGGATTCATTGAAGGAAATCGCTGAAACAACAACTTGGGAAGATGTCCCAGGAACAACTATTGAATCTTGCGGAAACTACAAGGATCACAGCCTCTTTTCTGCTAAGGAATGGGCAAAATTGATTCTCCAACAAGGAATCTCAGACGATGCCTTTGAACGTCATGTCATCTAATAATAAAAAAAGAAACCAGCTTTTGAACTGGTTCCTTTTTTTATTTTCTAAATCTTGATTTAGGCTTTTTCACGAATGACCAAAACACCATCTTCCATATCAGCTTCTAGGTGTTTAGCATCAAGGTTATCCAAGTGGAAGTCTGTGACTTTGTCACGGATTTGTTGTTCAACCACACGTCGGAGTGGACGAACACCCATGACTTCATCGTAGCCTTCTTCAGTCATGTATTCTTTAGCAGCTTCGCTCACTACCAAGTCAATGTCTTTCTTAGAAAGCGTCTTGTTAACTTCAACCAACATAAGGTCTACAATCTTAGAAAGATCTTCTTTGCTCAAGTGTGAGAATTCGATGACAGCATTGAAACGGTTCAAGAATTCTGGACGGAAGTAAGGTTTCAAACGATCCATAAGTTCTGGTTTATCAGCATCTTCTGTCAAGTTAGCTTCGTAACCAAAGCCTGCGTTTGAAGTTGCGATAATCACCGTATTCTTGAAGTTGACAGTGTTACCTTGACCATCTGTCAAACGACCATCGTCCAAAACTTGGAGAAGAAGAGTGATGACTTGAGGGTCAGCCTTTTCAATCTCATCCAAAAGTACGATTGAGTATGGATTGCGGCGAACACGTTCTGTCAAGGTATTGTTGTTGTCATCGTATCCAACATAACCTGCAGTTGTACCAATCAATTTAGATACGGCTGTACGGTCGCTATATTCTGACATATCTAAACGGATGATGGCATCTTTAGTACCGAACATATCAAGAGCTAATTGTTTAGCCAACTCAGTTTTACCAACACCAGTAGGTCCTACAAAGAGGAAGCTACCGATTGGACGGTTACCTTCATCAAAACCAGCACGGTTACGACGGATCGCTTTTGCTACTGCCTCAACAGCCTTGTCTTGACCGATAACTTTGGTTTGCAAACGATGACCCATATCTTTCAATCGTTCGATATCGGTTGCACCCATTTGTGATACTGGGATTCCAGTCATCCGTTCGACAGACTCAGCTACATCATTTACAGTAGCTGTAACCTTGTGATCTTCTGTATGATTAGCAATTTGCTTTTCAAGCTCTTCGATACGGACTTTTGCATTTAGAGCTGCTTCGTAATCTTCTTTAGCAGCTGCAGCTTCTTGTTTAGCTTTTTCTTCTTCAATTTCATGTTCAACTGCATGCACATCTGTTACCGGATGTTGAGCCGCCAAGTGAGCAGCTGTTACATCGACCAAGTCAATAGCCTTATCAGGCAAGCTACGTTGTGGAATATATTGAACAGAGTAATCAACGGCAGCTTTCAAGACTTCATCTGGCAAAATAACATTGTGGTGTTGTTGATAAAGATCTCGAATACCTTGAAGAATCTTGAAGGTATCTTCAGCAGATGGAGCATTAACCTTCACTTCGTTGAAACGACGAGCAAGGGCTGCGTTTTTCAAGATGGTATTACGGTATTCATCTTGAGTAGTTGCACCAATCACTGTCAATTCACCACGTGAAAGAGCTGGTTTCAAGATATCAGCAAGACCTTTAGACCCTTGACCATCACCTGTGCTACCAGCACCAAGGATTTGGTGAATTTCGTCGAAGAAAAGGATAATATTTCCAGCTTCTTTGACTTCGTTTACCAAGTTTTGAATGTTTTCTTCAAAGCTACCACGGTATTGAGTACCAGCTTCAAGTCCAGAAATATCAATAGAAATAATCTCTTTGTTCTTGATTGCTGCTGGAACATCACCATTTACAATTGCTTGTGCAAGCCCTTCAACTACAGCCGTTTTACCGACACCAGCATCACCGACGAGAACTGGATTATTCTTTGTGCGACGAGAAAGAATTTCAGAAGTTTCTTGGATTTCTTTATTACGTCCAATCACTGGGTCCAACTTCCCTTCACGAGCTTCTGCTGTTAAGTTACGTCCAAGTTTTGCAAGAATCCCATCTTGTTTCATACCTTTACCTTGAACGTACTGAGCTTGTTCACTTCCTTCGCTTGGAAGTTGACCGGTTTGACGGTAAATAGCGAATTCTTCAGGTGTTACTTCACGGCCGTTAATCAAGTAACGACGATTTTCTGAACTGTATCCACGCATACCGCCCATCAATTGGTTAAATAAATCATCCATGTTGTTAAAGTTATTAAAGTTGTTATTCATATTTCATACCTCGTTTGTTTTCAAATTTATTTAGTCAAAATAATTTGACTTTCTCTGACCTTTGTTTCAAAAAATTTAGACTAGCTATTTGCTACTCTACGTATAATTTCAGGTTTTTCTTTATCCAATACAGGTTTTTCGATTGGACTTCTAAAAATACTAATGTTAACCATAGGTTGTACCTCTTTTCTAGGTTTTACCCATACTTTGATCTTAAGATACTATATACAATCACCTTAAAATCAAGGTTTTCTAAGGACTTTCATTATCCTTATGTTCTTAGTATATCACTTTGGTCAGTTTTAGTCAATATATTTGACCAAATTTGACTAATTTTTTTTAAAAAATTTTTATAACAAAAAACCAGTCAGAATGACTGGTTTTTGATTTACTATTTATAAATCTTAGCTCAATGCATCATCCATTGAAAGAACTTCGTGGAAGACACGTTGTGTCAATTCAGTTTTTTGTTCTGGAGTGAGGTATTTAGTGTTTACACAGTATCCAGAGATACGTACGATTACGTCTTCACCTGACATGATCTTTTCGTAAACATCGTTCAAGTCCATAACGTTCAAGTTAACGTGTTGTCCACCGTTTTCGAAGTAACCATCAAGGATTGTTACCAAGTTATCAACTTGTTCGTCACGAGTTTTACCAAGAGCACGTGGTGAAACTTGAGTTGTCAATGAGATACCATCAGCTGCATAACCAAAGTCAAGGCTAGCAAGTGAGTTCAAGTTTTGCAACCATCCACCTTTAGCTTTGTTAGATGGGTTAGCACCTGGTGAGAAGAATTCAAGTTTAGACAAGTTCACAGAACCATCTTCGTTGAGGTATACACCTTTGTGGACTGGTGAGTTACCAGTTTGTTTAGAGTAAGCAACGTTAGATGTGATTGTCAAAAGTGATACAGTAGCTTCTGCGTCTTTGTAAAGTTTGTGGCTACGTAGACGAGTTGTGTAAGCTTCGATCAACCATTCTGCCAATTCGTTTGAACGTGGGTCATCTTCACCCCAACGTGGGTATTCACCGATTGTTTCGTAATCGTAGATGTAGCCATTTTCGTCACGGATTGGTTTAACTGTAGCGTACTTGATAGCTGACAATGTATCAACAGTGTTAGCAAATCCACAGATACCGAATCCCATGTTAGCACGTTGTTTAGTTGGCAAGAAGGCCATTTGAACAGCTTCGTAGTTGTACTTATCAGTCATGTAGTGGATGATGTTCAAAGCATCTACGTAAGTGTCAGTCAACCAGTCAAGAGATTTTTCAAAGTTTGCTTTAACTGATTCGAATTCAAGAACTTCGTCACGGATTGGTTCAATGTCAAATACTTTATAGTCTTTATGAACATCGTCGTAACCACCGTTCAAACCAGTAAGAAGAGCTTTAAGAACGTTAACGCGAGCACCGAAGTACTGGATGTTGTGACGTTGTTCTTCGTTTTCTGGGTCAAGTGGAGACACACAACATGAGATACAGCTCATTTCACCGTATCCATCTTTAGCCATTGTTGTAACACCTTCGTATTGGATTGAAGAGTGTTTGTGGCTCATGTGCATACAGTAGCGACGGAAGTTGTATGGCAATTTGTCAGTCCAAAGAACTGTCAAGTTTGGTTCTGGAGAGTTACCGATGTTGTCAAGAGTGTTCAAGAAACGGTAATCCATTTTAGTAACACGGTGACGACCGTCGTTACCCATACCAGCCATAGAAGTTGTGATGAAGGTTGGGTCACCTGAGTACAATTGGTCATAAGCTTTTGTACGAGCAAATTTAACTGTACGAAGTTTCATAACGAAATCATCAATAAATTCTTGGATTTCTGATTCAGTAAATGTACCACGAGCAAGGTCACGTTCTGCGTAGATATCCAATACGATTGGCACACGTCCTAGAGATGTAGCAGCACCGTTGATAACACGGCAGACAGCCATGAAGGCAATGTTTACCCATTGGATAGCTTCTTTAACGTTCATCGCTGGTTTGCGAACGTCAACTCCGTAAAGATCACCCAAGCGTACAACTTGTTGCAATGCTTGATACTGAAGGTTGATTTCTTCACGAAGACGGATTGTTTCTTCATCGATTTCTTCGATTGAGTTCCAATCGTTTACTTTTTCTTGCATCAAGTAGTCTGCACCGTAAAGAGCAAGACGCGCATAAACACCGATGATACGTCCACGTGAGTATGCATCTGGAAGACCAGTTACAGTGTGAGCGTGGCGAGCACGACGGATGTTTGAAGTGTAAGCACGGAAGATACCGTCGTTAACAGTTGTTACATATTTTGTGAAAATTTCGTGAACAGCTGGGTCTGGCTCGTATCCATTTTCTTTCAAAGTAGTTTCAGCCATACGGATACCACCTTTTGGCATGAAGTTCAATTTGAAGAGTTCGTCATTTTGGATACCAAAGATAACTTCGTTTTCTTTGTCGATGAATCCTGCAGGGATGTCAGCGATAGACGTTGGACGAGTGTCCATTGGGAAACGAGTTTCTTCGTAGTGTGCTTTAGTTTCTTCTACGATTTTTTTGATGTGAAGTGAACGCTCTGTTGGTCCTGCAAGGAAGCTTTCGTCTCCATCATAAGGTGTGTAGTTAGCTTGTACAAAGCGTGATACACTTGCTTTTTCTTTCCAGTCAACACCTTTAAAGCCTTCCCAGGCTTTGTCAAAAATGTCCTGTGCTTCAACAACTGTCTTAACAACCATGTTAATGTCCTCTTTTATCTTTCTAGTAACAGTAATCTGTTACATTCATGTATTCAGTATAACACACAGTAAACGATTTCAACAAGTGAAATTACTATTTTTCAACACTTTCTTTTATAATACAGTTGTTATTTTAGTACAAACTGTAGTATATTTTTGAAAAATAATTAGCTATTTCCTATTTTTTCAGAAAAAAGGTATAATAAGGCTAGAAAAACTACCAAAGAAAGGCCATTTCATGCTGATATTTCCACTGATGAATGATTTATCCCGTAAAATTATCCATATTGACATGGATGCCTTTTTTGCTGCTGTAGAAATTCGTGACAATCCTAAACTTAAAGGCAAACCCGTTATTATTGGTAGCGACCCTAGGAAAACAGGTGGTCGGGGTGTTGTTTCAACCTGTAGTTATGAAGCCAGAGAATTCGGCATTCACTCAGCCATGAGTTCAAAAGAGGCTTATGAACGCTGTCCTCAAGCTATTTTTATTTCTGGGAACTACGAAAAATATACTACTGTTGGCCAACAGATTCGAGCTATTTTTAAACGATATACGGATAAAATTGAACCTATGAGTATCGATGAAGCTTATCTAGATGTAACTGAAAACAAGCTTGGTATCAAATCTGCTGTTAAAATTGCTCGTTTAATTCAGCAGGATATCTGGAATGAATTACAATTAACAGCTTCTGCTGGTGTATCATACAATAAATTTTTAGCTAAAATGGCAAGTGACTATCAAAAGCCTCGTGGTTTGACAGTCATTCTTCCTGATGAAGCTGAAGATTTTCTCAAACAAATGGATATCGCTAAATTCCACGGTGTGGGCAAGAAAACAGTTGAAAAACTCCATCAAATGGGTGTATATACAGGTACTGACCTTTTAGAGGTTTCTGAAATCACTCTCATTGATCGTTTCGGAAGACTCGGTTTTGATCTATATCGTAAAGCTCGAGGTATAGATAACTCTCCTGTCAAATCAAATCGTATCCGTAAGTCTATTGGTAAAGAAAAAACTTACAGTAAGATTCTAAGTCTAGATGAAGATATTAAAAAAGAGCTAACTCTCCTTTCGGAAAAAGTTGCTCTTAGTCTTCAAAAATATGAAAAAAGTGGTAAGATCGTCATTTTGAAAATCCGCTATGCTGACTTTTCTACTTTGACAAAACGAAAAACACTGAATCAACAAACACAAGACTCTGAAGAAATTGCTCAAAGCATTATCCAACTCTATGAAACACTGAGTGATAAAGACAAGGGAGTCCGTTTATTAGGAGTCACTGTGACTGGATTTTAAAAACCTTGAAGGAATCTACCCTCAAGGTTTTTTCTTATACAAATAATCGAACAAAGCTATAAAGTAGTAACACACTACCGAGTACAATACGGTATTTACCAAACACTGTAAAGTCGTGTTTTTTGACATAGCTGGTCAAGAAACGAATGGCAACCATGCTGACTGCAAAAGCCACTACCATGGCTACCAAGAGCAAGAAGAATTGGCCAAAACTCAAGACTTCTCCCGCCTTGATGAATTTAAAAATCTTCAAAGCGCTGGCTCCAAACATAACTGGAATTCCAAGATAGAAGGTAAATTCTGTTACCACTGAACGACTAGTCCCATTCAACAAACCACCTACGATAGTTGCTCCGGAACGGCTAGTCCCTGGTAGAAGGGCCAAGACTTGGAAAAGACCGATATACAATGCTGTTTTGTAAGGTAATTTGTCTAACTCAGTAACTGTTGGCTCAATCGCTTGCGCTTTGTTACGTTTTTCAAGATAGATAAAGGCAACCCCATAAACAATCAACATGATGGCTACTGAAACCATATTATGGAAGTGAGTATCAAACCAATCATCAAACTTAAAGACTAGGAGAAGAGGTAGGGTCGCAACAAAAACTTTGGACCATAATTGCCAGGTTCTACGAACTTGAACTTTATCCTTACCTGGTTTGAAGGGATTAAGCTTGTTAAAGTAGATAACCATAACGGCTAAGATTGCACCCAGCTGAATGACTACGTTAAACATAGACATGAAGGCTTCATTTTGATCTTTATACTGGATAAACTCTTCTGCTAAAATCAAGTGACCAGTACTTGAAATCGGCAACCATTCCGTAATTCCTTCAACAATACCAAAAAAGATTGATTTTAAAATTTCAAAAAAATACATAGATTACTCCTTTTACTATCCTCCATTATATCATACTTTTAAAGCATGTGTTGAGTTTTCTTTAGAAAGCACCAACACTTCCACCACCGCCACCGCCTGAGAAACCACCACCAGAGCTACCGCTTCCGGATGATACAGAAAAGGTACTTGCTGTATTTGCGACTGAGGTATATAGATTGATTTGAGTAGCAGATGTGTGAAATTGTTTATCCCACCCACAAGATACATAAAGATTCATAGCAACATTTTCAAGTTGAATATTGTGTAGCTTCATGATTTTATTTACCTTCTTAGCGTATCCATAGAGAGTTGCATAGACCAAAAGGCGATTCCAAACAACAATACTCTCAAGTTCAGCCTTATCAAGATGAGCAATATCCCGAAGCATATTTTCAAAACTTGTCCAGAGATAAACAACTTCTGCCCCTTCTTCATTTAAGACTCCATCACGAGAAGGTCCTCGAGTTACTAAATGAATCAAACCGCTCGCTAGTAAACCGATTAAACCTAAGGAAAGTAAAGGAAGCGAGAAATAGCCATGTGTTCGAAAGCTATAGTAGAAAATGATAAGTCCGACAACACCTGTTACAGCCGAGCAGACTTTCATTTTTTTCACAAGATTATTTTCTTTTTCCGTTAAAGGTCGATAATAACTTGGAATTCGTAAAATTTTCACCTTGTCTCGAACACAACTTTGCATGCGTTCAAGTCGTCTCTCAAAGGAACGCTTGAGGTGCATGCCGAATTCTCGAATATGCTTCTCATCAGCTTCCTTAGCTCCATGGAACAGACCTGAAGAAACTTGATACTCTGGAAATAGGTCAGAAAGAGCCAATTCTTTATTTGTAGAAAGAGTCATCCGCAGGCACTCCTTCTCAAAATTAGACAAACCTTTTTCACTGTTAATTTTTATCCAAGGCTCTTCTTCACCTTGAAAAATAGATAAATGCCCTCGATCGACTAAATCTAACAAGGTTGCTTGAATGAGTTGTTCAAAGGTGAACTTACCAAACTTCTGCTTATTTAGAGGGCTAACTTCCTCTAAGGATGTTGAATAGATTGCTTCTGCCAAAACCATTGGAGGTAGATCCATTGGGGGTTCGTAGAGACGATGATTCTTTGGATATACCTTTTTAAGAGTCGTATGCTGACGAAATTCTCTATAATAGTAGAACGTTACTAGTAAGAGAGTCATAAAGAAGATTGGAAAAATCCATTTTATCATGACCTTGGCGTGCACTTTATCGGCTTTTATCTCTATCTCAACTCTTTTGAAGTTACTTAAATCATCTTCATTCAACCCTTGACTTGGAGCACTCGAGAAAGCTTCTCTCGGCCAATAGGCATGTAGTTCAACTTGACGTTTTTTAGGAAGATCCTTCATCTTCACCCAGTAGATATCATTGACTTTTTCGACACTTCCCTCATTGAGGAGTTCACCAGTATGGAAAAAGAGTTTCTCTGCCGGACTATCTGAAGTTACTCGAAATTCCAGATCTTTGATATCCCCTGAACTATCTGTCAATGGTTGCCAATTCAGCTCAGCAATATCCTGATATAAGAAAAGAAGATTTTTAAGTTGCCAAGTAACAGTCACACGAACAGTATCTCCTGCATTTCCCGGATTAAAAATGGTGACCTTGTAGCCATCCTCTTCTTCCTTAGTATATGAGAGGACGTCTTGAACAATCTGGCCATTTTTGGATACTAAAACAGTTGGATCATCATCAATTTCAAATCCCTTCGGCATTTTCCCTGCTTTTCCGAGTCCAATCAATTGACCATTAAAATCATCTTTAAAGTGGTAGGTGATTGTTTCTTTGAAAACCGCTGTATTATCTGCATGAATATTCAAATCACCCTTATAGGATAGAATATCGAAGTCTACTGCAAAAACTAGACGAGGCACAAATAGCAAACAGGTAAATACCAGAACAAGAAGCCATCTCTTTTTCATTTTACACTCCCTTTCATGTTTTTTCACTA
Source organism: Streptococcus sp. oral taxon 431 (assembly GCF_023110115.1). GTDB lineage: Bacteria > Bacillota > Bacilli > Lactobacillales > Streptococcaceae > Streptococcus. The sequence continues at coordinate 260,508 of NZ_JALDVP010000002.1, forward strand.
TTATATCATTTTTTAGAAGTTAAGGTTTACTTGTATTGAAAATCTTACCATTTTTAGATACAATAGAGGGAGCCATTTTTAGACTAGAAATAGGAGAAAACATGAAAAAAATATGCTTATCTATCCTTGCTAGCTTAGCCCTTACTCTAGGACTAGTTAGCCAGGTCCAAGCCGATGAATATTTACGCATCGGAATGGAGGCAGCTTACGCACCATTTAACTGGACTCAAGATGACGACAGTAACGGCGCTGTCAAGATTGATGGAACAAACCAATATGCTAACGGTTACGATGTTCAAATTGCAAAAAAAATTGCTAAGGACCTAGGTAAAGAACCACTCATTGTAAAAACAAAATGGGAGGGACTTGTTCCAGCTCTGACCTCTGGCAAGATCGATATGATTATTGCAGGTATGAGTCCAACCGCTGAACGTAAGCAAGAAATTGCCTTCTCAAGCAGTTACTATACCAGCGAACCAGTACTTTTAGTCAAAAAAGATTCTGCCTATGCAAACGCCAAAACACTAGATGATTTTAAAGATGCAAAAATCACTTCTCAACAAGGGGTTTACCTTTACGACTTGATTTCTCAAATTCCAGGCGCTAAAAAAGAAACTGCCATGGGTGATTTCGCTCAAATGCGTCAAGCTCTTGAAGCTGGTGTCATTGACGCTTATGTTTCTGAACGACCAGAAGCCCTAACTGCTGAATCAGCAAATGCAAAGTTCAAAATGATTCAGCCTGAACCTGGTTTTAAAACCGGGGAGGAAGATACCTCTATCGCTATCGGTCTTCGTAAGGATGACGAACGTATCAGCCAAATCAATGCTAGCATTGAAACCATCTCTAAAGATGAACAAGTTGCCCTAATGGATCGTATGATTAAAGAGCAACCTGTAGAAGCTACAACTACTGAAGAAAACAGCAGTAATTTCTTTAGCCAAGTTGCTAAAATTCTAACCGAAAACTGGCAACAACTCTTGCGTGGTGCTGGAATCACACTTTTAATTTCAATTATCGGTACCATCGTTGGTCTCGTTATTGGTCTTGCTATCGGTGTTTTCCGTACTGCGCCTCAATCTGAAAATCAATTTTTCTACGTCATTCAAAATATAGTTGGTTGGATTCTTAATATCTATATTGAAATTTTCCGTGGAACTCCTATGATTGTACAATCTATGGTTATCTACTATGGAACTGCCCAGGCTTTCGGAATCAACCTAGACCGTACTCTGGCTGCTATCTTTATCGTTTCTATCAATACCGGTGCCTACATGACAGAAATCGTTCGTGGTGGTATCCTAGCTGTTGACAAGGGACAATTTGAAGCAGCTACTGCACTTGGTATGACTCATAATCAAACCATGCGTAAGATTGTTTTACCTCAGGTAGTTCGAAATATCCTACCTGCTACTGGTAATGAGTTCGTCATCAACATCAAGGATACTTCTGTATTGAATGTTATCTCTGTTGTAGAACTTTACTTCTCAGGAAATACAGTAGCAACACAGACTTACCAGTACTTCCAAACCTTTACTATTATCGCAGTTATCTACTTTGTCCTCACCTTTACAGTAACACGTATCCTACGCTACATCGAAAAACGGATGGATATGGATACTTACACTACAGGTGCTAACCAAATGCAAACGGAGGATTTGAAATAATGAATCAACCCATTCTTGAAATCAAACACCTCAAGAAATCCTATGGACAAAACGAGGTTCTAAAAGATATCTCTCTCACTATCCATAAAGGAGAAGTTATTTCAATTATCGGTAGTTCTGGTAGTGGTAAATCAACCTTCCTACGTTCTATCAACTTACTTGAAACACCCACTGAAGGTAAAATCCTTTATCACGGTGAAAATGTCCTCGAAAAAGGATATAACCTCACACACTATCGAGAAAAACTAGGAATGGTCTTCCAGTCCTTCAACCTTTTTGAAAATCTAAACGTGCTTGAAAATACAATCGTTGCCCAAACAACTGTACTCAAACGTGATCGCTCAGAAGCAGAGAAAGTTGCTAAAGAGAACCTTGAAAAAGTTGGCATGGGAGAACGTTACTGGCAAGCCAAACCTAAACAACTTTCTGGTGGGCAAAAGCAGCGTGTCGCTATTGCTCGTGCACTTTCCATGAATCCTGATGCCATTCTCTTTGATGAGCCTACATCAGCCCTTGACCCTGAAATGGTTGGTGAGGTTCTCAAAATCATGCAAGATTTAGCTCAAGAAGGCTTGACCATGATCGTCGTAACCCACGAAATGGAATTTGCTCGCGATGTATCACACCGTGTCATCTTTATGGATAAGGGTGTCATTGCAGAAGAAGGCAAACCAGAAGATCTATTTACTAATCCCAAAGAAGAACGTACAAGAGAATTTTTACAACGCTATCTTCGATAAGAAAAAAGACTGCCATGGCAGTCTTTTTTTATATTCCAAAAAATTAAAAGGCAGATTCTTTTCGAATCTGCCTATATCCAAAGACTAATCTTCAAATTTTTCATGATTTTTATTGTAGAAATCAATTAAGCCGAGGGCTGTTTCAAAGGAAATGTTTTTAACTTTTGCACGTCCTTGAGCCAAAGCAATGATAGACATCTCACGCGCATTCGTTTCCTTAGAAATACGATACCCTGTGATTTTCTTATCACGAACCCAGCTAACAACTGCTTCTACTTTTTCAAAGTTAGACTTAGCCATGTTATTCTCCTATTTTTTTCTTTACGCAACTTCATTCTATATGTTTTCATAGTATTTGTCAATTAAAACACATATATTAATAAAGTTATTGCGTTAAGATTATAATTATTTAGCTTTCAAAGCTGATAATATATGGGTTCGAATATCTTCAACTCCATTAGGATTTGCTGGCAAGAATATTGTATTATTTCCTTGTTTATCTGCAAAATTATTCAATGTATCCAAATACTGATTGGTTAATAGGATTGACATAATTTGTTCTTCAGTTAATTCGACATTGGCTCCTTTTAACTCTTTTATAGAATCAGCAAGTCCATCAACAATTGCTTTCCGCTGCTCTGCGATCCCCACACCATGGAGGCGATCTTTTTCTGCCTCTGCTTCTGCCGCTGTAACGATCTTAATTTTATCTGCTTCAGCCAATTCTTGAGCTGCCACTCTCTTACGTTGGGCAGCATTAATTTCGTTCATTGATTGTTTGACTTCTGCATCCGGCTCAACTTTGGTAATGAGCGTCTTAACGATAATATACCCATACGTTGACATTTCTTCCGCTACTTGCTTTTGAACTTCTAATGCAATTTCATCTTTTTTCTCAAACAATTCATCCAAAGTTAACTTAGGAACAGATGAGCGCAATGCATCTTCAATATAAGATTTGATTTGAGCTTCAGGTCTCATCAATTTATAGTAAGCGTCTGTAACGTTTAACTCATTTACACGATACTGAGTTGCGACATTCATAGTCACAAAAACGTTATCTTGGGTTTTGGTTTCAACCACGATCTCACTTTGTAAAAGGCGTAGCTGCACACGAGCTGCAATTTTGTCAATGCCAAATGGTGCCCGTAGATGAATACCACTATTACTTAACTTTTGATACTTACCAAATCGTTCGATAATTGCAACAGACTGTTGACGAACGACATAAACAGAGCTCACTAACATAGCTCCTACAATAAGCATTAGAATCACTAGAACAAGTAAAACTTGTAAAACCATGGGAATCTCCCCCTTTCTTCACTTACATTATAGCACTCGTATATAGGTTAGGCAAATGATATGATAAAAATTTTATAGGATATTAAACAAGCATATTATATAGAGTTTCATTCCCATTCAAGTTAATATAAGACGGATCAAATTTCTCCATTCGGTGAATCAAGCCCGCATAATCATGCTTGTTAGCAAGAGCAATCCCGATTAAGACTGGTCCTGTTCCCTTGCTAGCACGTTTAATATACTCAAAACGAGTGATGTCGTCATTCGGTCCTAAAATATCATTTACAAACTCGCGAAGTGCACCTGGACGTTGTGGGAAGTTCACCACAAAGTAATGCTTGATTCCATCGTAAATCAAGGCACGCTCTTCCATCTCTGGCATACGGTTGATATCGTTATTTCCTCCAGAGATGATACAACAAATAGTCTTTCCTTTTATATAGTCTGACAGTACTTCCAAGGCCGCCACACTAGCAGCACCTGCAGGCTCAGCTACAATCCCCTGTTTAGAGTAAAGATCTATCAAGGTCTCAGAGATTAAACCTTCATCCACTCCGATAAGCGTTTCAACATTTTTACGGGTTGCTTCATAGGTCAATTGTCCAACCTTCTGCACAGCAATCCCATCTGCAAACTTATCAATTTCTTTAAGTTTAACCGGACCTCCAGCCTCAAATGCTGCCTTCATGGAACGAGCTCCGTTGGCTTCTACACCCAGAACTTCAATAGCCGGATTCGTTTCCTTTATATAAGTAGAAACTCCTGCAATGAGTCCTCCACCTCCTACAGGCACCAAGACAGTATCAAAATCAATGGATTCTTTTCGCGCTTCTTCTAAAATTTCATAAGCTACTGTTCCCTGACCAGCTTGAACATAGGGATCATCAAAGGGATCAATAAACGTACGATTTTCAACAACTGTATAGTCTTGAGCTGCCTTGGCCGAAGCATCAAAGGTATCTCCTACCAATTTGATAGTTACAAAATCTCCACCAAAGAAACGAACCTGACCAATTTTCTGTTGAGGCGTTGTAATTGGCATAAAGATTGTTGCAGGAATTTTCATCTCGTTACAAGTGTAGGCAACACCTTGAGCGTGATTTCCCGCTGATGCGCACACTACACCACGTTCACGTTCTTCCTTAGTCAATTGTGAGATGGCATAATAAGCTCCACGAATTTTAAAAGAGCGGACTCGTTGAGCATTTTCTTTTTTGAGATAAATTTTAGCTCCGTATTTTTCGGATAAATAATGATCGTAGTCAAGTGGTGTATTGGCTACGACACCACTCAGAACCTTGTGGGCCTTCACCACATCTTTTGCACTAAGCATAATCTTCTCCTTGATTCTTTTTCAAGATAAAAAGCGGGTTAGGTTCCCCCCAACTCGCCTTCTATTTTTATTCTCAAAAATTAGTTGTAGATTTTGAATGCGTCATCGTCGTTTTTACCAACAAATGGCATTGCTTTACGCAATTCTGCACCAACCTTTTCAATTTCAAGGTTAGCTGCTTGTTCACGGTAAGCAGTCAATTTTGGACGTCCAGCTTTGTAGTCGTTGACAAAGTCGTTGGCAAATGTACCATTTTGGATATCAGCAAGAACTGCTTTCATATTTTCTTTCACTTGTTCAGTGATGACACGTGGGCCTGAAACGTAGTCACCGTATTCAGCTGTGTTAGAAATTGATTGACGCATTTTCTTGAATCCACCCTCGTAGATCAAGTCAACGATGAGTTTCATTTCGTGAAGCACTTCGAAGTAAGCCAATTCTGGAGCATATCCAGCTTCAGTCAAGACTTCAAAACCAGCTTCGATAAGGGCAGTCAAACCACCACAAAGAACTGCTTGTTCACCAAACAAATCTTCTTCAGTTTCTTCTTTGTATGTTGTTTCAAGAAGACCTACACGTGCTGCTCCAACACCTTTACACCAGTCCATAGCGATGTTTTTCGCATTTCCTGTAGCATCTTGGTATACAGCGTAAAGTGCTGGAACACCAAATCCTTCTTCGTAAGTACGACGTACCAAGTGTCCTGGTCCTTTAGGAGCACACATGAAGACATCTACATCTGCAGGAACTTTGATGAATTCGAAGTGGATATTGAAACCATGGGCAAATCCAACTGCATTCCCAGCTTCCAAGTTTGGAGCAATTTCTGCTTCGTACAATTCTTGTTGGATTTCGTCTGGTGCCAAAATCATGATAACATCAGCCAATTTAGTTGCTTCTGCTACTGTATAAGTATCAAAACCATCTTCTTTTGCCTTATCAAAAGATTTACCTGGACGAACACCGATGATCACATCGTGACCTGAATCACGCAAGTTTTGAGCGTGAGCATGACCTTGTGAACCATAACCGATAACAGCGATTTTTTTACCATCAAGTGCTGCTACTTTTACATCTTTTTCGTATTCCATTTGAACTGCCATAGTTTTTCTCTCTTTTCTATATTTATTGCCTGATAGGCTAGATTAACAAATTTAGGTTGGATTTTTAATCGCGGGTAAATCCAGTTGCACCCGTCCGAGCGATATTCTTGATACCGTATGGTCGAATAACCCGAATCAAAGCTTCACTCTTTTCCGCATTTCCAGTCATCTGAACAGTAATGGAGCTCGGAGCCACATCAACAACAGTTGCACGGAAAGGCTGGATAATAGCTAAAATTTCTGCTCGCTTCTCCGCAGGCGCTGAGACCTTTATCAAGATCACTTCGCGCTCGAGGTGCGGTTTATCTGTGATATCGCGGACACGAATCACGTCGACCTGACGGTTGAGTTGTTTGATGATTTGCTCCACCTCATCATTCGATGCAACATCAATGATAATGGTAATCCGTGACACATTAGGATTTTCTGTCGCCCCTACCGAGATACTCTCAATATTGACTTGGCGTCTAGACAAGACACCGGTAAAGCGATTGAGAACTCCTGACCGGTTTTGAAGTTTGGCTGTTAACATTCTACGCATTAAACTTCACCCCCAACATCTCATGATTACTCTTACCAGCTGGTACCATCGGTAAAACATGCTCTTTACGAGAAATATCTACCTCGATAAACATTGGTACATCTTCCAAGATGACTTCTAAATCCTTCTCTAAGGTTTCAGGATTATCAAATTTATAATTCTTAATTCCATAGGCTTGAGCCATCAATTGGAAATCAGGAAGGCTATCAAAAACTGACTCAGATGTTCGTCCATCATAGAAAGCTTCTTGCCATTGACGAACCATACCCAGCGAGTGATTGTTAAGCATGATGACCTTAATTGGAATCTTATAGATATTTAAGATTGCCAATTCCTGATTGGTCATTTGGAAACCACCATCACCGACAAAGAGCACGACCTCCTTATCTGGATTAGCAATTTTTGCTCCAATAGCTGCAGGAACTCCAAATCCCATGGTTCCTAGTCCACCCGATGTTACCAGTTGACGCTCGTTTTGGTATGGATAGTACTGAGCTGTCCACATTTGGTGTTGTCCGACGTCAGTTACAACAATAGCATCACCCTTAGTCAATTCGCCTATACGTTCAATAACCGCTTGTGGTTGGACGACACGTTCCTTCTTATCATAAGAACGAACACGATTCTTATCTTTGGTAACTTTTTCAATCCATTTTTCAGTATTGTTACGAACGATTGGCTCCGCCAGCAACTGTTGCAAGGCCTTTTTCGCATCTCCAACAACTGGGATATCAACAGCGATAATCTTACCAATCTCTGCTGGATCGATATCAATATGCGCTACTTTTGCATTCTTTGCAAATGTCTTAGGATTACCAGTCAAACGGTCATCAAAACGACACCCAATCGAAATCATAAAATCAGCTTCTGTCATAGCAATATTAGCTGCAAAGGAACCATGCATCCCACCCATTCCCAAAAACAGTGGATGGCTAGTTGCAATTGTTCCCTGTCCCAAAAGACTGGTCACAACCGGAATTTGATAACGCTCTGCAAATTCATTTAACTCCGCAGCAGCCTCTGCATAGCTAATACCACCACCAGCTAACAAAACTGGCTTCTTAGCCTTAGAGAGTTGCTTCAAGATCTTCTTGATTTGCATCTCATTTGGCTCTAAAGTTGGTTGATAACTTGGTAAATCTATCTCTGAAGAATAGACAAAGTCCGTTTCAAGAGCAGAAACATCTTTTGGCAAGTCAATAACAACTGGCCCTGGGCGACCCGTAGTCGCAATGTGTACAGCCTCTGTAATCACACGTGGAATATCTGCTGTCTCACGAACCTGATAGTTGTACTTGGTAATCGGCATGGTAATTCCGACAATATCTGCTTCTTGGAAAGCATCCTTACCGATTCCCGCTCTTGCCACCTGACCTGTGAAGACCAAAAGGGGAACACTGTCACTCATGGCATCTGCAATACCAGTAATAGCATTCGTAGCTCCTGGTCCACTTGTGACGACTGCGACACCAAGTTTCCCTGTTGACTTAGCATAACCTTCTGCTTCATGAAGACAACCTTGTTCATGGCGACCTAGAATATGGCGAATGCCTTTAAAATTATAAATAGCATCATATAAAGGCAATACCGCCCCGCCTGGATAACCAAAAATCGTATCGATTCCTAGGTCACGGAGCGTTTCCAAAACGAGTTCTGAACCTGACTTTGGTGAGTCTAAAATGATTTTCTCCATCGTTCCCCTTTCTCTTCTCAATAAAATGACTTGTTTCTATAATACCATTTTTTCAAAAATTTTCAAGACAAAAGAAACAATTTTCTGAATTTTCTATCTAGATACTTTATAATATCAAATAGATTAGAAAGTTTATACGTATTTTTACCTTTTAATAGAAAAAAGGTTGAGACAAAATGTCCCAACCTTTCGATTATTTACTGATTAAAGTGAGTTAACGTCAACCTTGATACCAACACCTTGAGTAGTTGTGATTGTCAAACTTGTTACGTAAGTTCCTTTTGCTGTAGCTGGTTTAGCTTTTTGAATTGTTTCGTTGAATGCTTTGAAGTTTTCAACTAACTTGTCAGCTTCAAATGAAACTTTACCGATGATAGCTTGTACGATACCTGCACGGTCAGCACGGTAAGTGATTTTACCACCTTTAGACTCTTCAACTGCTTTAGCAACATCCATTGTTACAGTACCAGTTTTAGGGTTTGGCATCAAGTTACGTGGTCCAAGGACACGTCCAAGACGTCCAACAAGAGCCATCATATCAGGTGTAGCGATAACTACGTCGAAGTCCAACCAACCGTCGTTGATTTTAGCAACAAGGTCGTCTTCACCAACGAAGTCTGCACCAGCAGCTTTAGCTTCTTCAGCTTTTGCACCACGTGCAAATACAAGAACGCGAGCTGTTTTACCAGTACCGTTTGGCAATACCATTGCTCCACGGATTTGTTGGTCAGCTTTTTTCACGTCGATGTTCAAGTTGTATGCAACTTCTACAGTTGCGTCAAATTTTGCAAAGTTAGTTTCTTTTGCAAGAGCTACAGCTTCTTCTACGCTGTATGCTTTTGTGCTGTCGATTTTCTCAAGAGCAGCACGAAGTTGTTTGCTTTTTTTAGCCATTTTCTATTCTCCTTGTAAGTGGTTCAATCGATTTTCATCTCCCACGTCACTTCTCGAAATGATGAAGTCTTGCGGGTTATATAGGGAAGTTATTGATTAGTCAACAACAGTGAATCCCATAGAACGAGCAGTACCTTCGATCATACGCATTGCAGACTCAATGTTTGCAGCGTTCAAATCTGGCATCTTAGTTTCTGCAATTTCTTGTACTTGTGCACGAGTAACTGTAGCAACTTTAGTTTTGTTAGGTGTACCTGATCCTTTTTCAACACCTGCAGCTTTTTTCAAAAGAACAGCAGCTGGTGGTGTTTTAGTAACGAAAGTAAATGATTTATCTTCGTATACTGAGATAACAACTGGAATGATCATACCAGCTTGATCAGCTGTACGAGCGTTGAACTCTTTTGTGAATCCCATGATGTTGATACCAGCTTGACCAAGAGCAGGTCCAACCGGTGGAGCTGGTGTAGCTTTACCAGCAGGGATTTGCAATTTTACAAGTTTTTCGACTTTTTTAGCCATTTTTAAATCCTCCTTTGTGGTTTTGGCGGTAATTTAGAGATTTTTACCTCCCACAAGTATGTTTTACACATACCCTACTATTATACACTAATCTATCTCAAATGCAAGAGAAAAATTCTATTTTTAGAGAAATTTTATTACTGAATTTGGCTATTATTTCTTTCGTGAAAGAGTTCTGAACTACAAACAAAAAACCGCTCTGTTTTGAGCGATTATAAGAAATAATAAAGTTTAGTAGGAATCCAGTTTTAAGAGCAGGCTTGTCCCTTTTTCAGTACTTCCACTTTCCACAAATCCAAGGGACTCAAAACATCTTCTAGAAATCCGATTAAAAGTGTAGATTTCCTGAACTTTCAACTGTTTCCACCCCTTTTGCTGGGATAGATCAATTAAAGCCCTTAAAACCTTGCGTCCAATACCTTGATGCTGATAAGCTGGATTGCCAATCACAATAGGAAGATTCTCCTGAGATAAGGCTACATCACCAATTGGAAGCCACTCTCCCTTTTCTCGAAACTCAATCCAGAACAAATCCCCGTGTTCCTCTAAATAGGAATACATGGCATTTAATTTTTCCAAACTATAGGGAATTCTAATGCCATCTACCAGTTCCACCAAATCCACATCTTGATACCAGGATAAAGCTGCATCACGATGATCTGCTAAAAAATAGGGAACTAGACGTAGGGAATCATCTATCTGAATAATCTTTGGCATCTTTTTTTACTCCTAACAACTGCTTCGCTGCCTGATTAAAACCATCACACCAGTTGTACCATTTTGCTTCATACTCATCTTGGGATAAGGTACGATTTTTTAAATCCAGAATAGAATAAATCTTTCTTTCCTCGCAAGCTTGCATATAGAGATGATATAGTTCATCACCACCATCTTTATCCCACTCAGCAGAAATCGTATCCTGACCTAGCAACAATGCCTGATAAGCTCTGTGATGCCCGTCTGTAATTAGCAAGCAATCTCCAAATGCAAGAACACTGATTGGATTTATATTTTGCCTCTCTACCGACTGATAAAGCATCTGGATATCTTGCAACTTCTTTTCTGATAAGTATAGTTGAGTCGGATGAAGATCTGTAATATTGACTTTCATTTCTTTCTCCTCAAGAAGAGTTAATATCTACTTTTGTTTGCCTGTAAAGCGCCATTGAAAGCGAAGTTTGTCATAAAATGGAAATTCAATGAATAGAATTCCAAGACCCAGACAGAGACTGGCAAGAACATCTGATGGGTAATGAACTCCCAGATAGACTCTGGAAATGATTACACTTACTAGATAGATTCCCAGTAAAATCTGGAGAATGAGCTTTACAGTCCTATCTTTCACTCTCTGTCCCACAATGATAATTAGAGAACCGATTAAAACAGTTACTGCTAGTGAATGACCACTAGGGAAAGAAAATCCTTTTTCTTCAACCAAGTGTAAAATTTCAGGTCGCGGACGTTGATAGAGGTGTTTTAAGGACACAATTAAAATTCCAGCCAAACTAAGATTGCCAGCTACTAAAAGGCTTTCTGACTTCCATTTTTTCAGATAAAAAATAACAGTCAATAAAATTGCCCAAGAAATAACGATTGGTAAGTCAATCAGACGAGTAAGCCCTCGAAAGATAGTTGTCAATATAGCTGGTAAATCTCCACGGATTGCTGTCTGGATAGACGAATCAAATGGTATCAATTGTTCTGGATAAAACTTAACGACATAACCCAGAATTACAAATAGTAAAAGGGCAAAAGAGCCCTTTGTTAAATATGTTTGTTTATCTTTCATAGTATTTCAAAGTTGGTTTCAAGAGGACAAATAATAACCAGAATGAGATGGCAAAGATGACTCCTTCAATCAAATTAAATGGTAAGACCATTGTCATCAAGTAATTACTAAGTCCTAGAATATTCTCTATATCAAAGTTAGCAAATTTTGCGTACAAAGGTACAGCATAAACGTAGTTTAGAACTAACATGGCTAAAGTAAGACCAATCGTCCCTGCTAATGAAGCTAGGACAAAACGTATGGCTGTACGCTCTTTTTTCCAAATCAGACCAAAAGCAAGAACAAAGACTCCTAAGGCTACGATATTCATCGGCAAACCAATGTAGGTACTAACTCCTTGGTTGTTCAGAAGGATTTTCAACAAAGACCGAAGGAATAGTACTCCTAAAGTCGCTGGTAAATCCAAGACTACCAAACCTACAAGAACTGGTAAGATACTGAACTCAATCCTTAAAAAGGGTGCCGCCGGTAGAAGCGGAAAGTCAAGGTACATCAACACAAATGAAAGTGCTGATAAAATTGCAATGGTCGAAAGTCGACGTGTGTTTGTCATAACAGGTTCCTCCAATTTTCTATAAAATCAGAAGAAGTTGGAAAGTTTCTCTCTATCTACTCTCTTAACTATCTCAAAAAACAACCTAAGCTTACAAAGAAACTGGTTTTATTTCTATTATAATGAAGCAGAATAGACAAAGCTATCCTTTCGTCTTCTCCCATCCAGACTATACTGTCGGTTGTGGAATCTCACCACATCAGCTTGCGCTCGCGGACTTATTTGGCTAAGATATTTTAGATTTATCTAGACGTCGCAGTCGAAGATAATACTTAAAGTATATCGAGACAAGACAACGAAGAGAAATCTAAAATAGCTAGTCAAATTTACCGCCGGTCGGGAATCACACCCTGCCCTGAAGACCCTCTAATGATAACAAAAAAAGCTTGCAAGCGCAAGCATTTTATCTCTTATCAGTGTTTATTTCAACTTATCCGTTTCGTAAGTATGAACCAGTTCGAGACCCGCAAAATTTTGTTGACGAAGGGCCTCATAGACAATCATACATACCGTATTGGATACATTGAGACTACGGACATGTTCATCATTCATAGGAATTCTGAGAGCTTTTTCAGGATGTTCCCGCATAAATTCCTCAGGCAAACCTTTATCTTCACGTCCAAAAAGAAAATAATGGTTTCCTTCTATCGTGAATTCAGCATCTGAATAGACCTTTTCTGCAAACTTGGAAATCAAGTAGAGTTGACCATCCATTTTTTTCATAAATTCATCTAAACTATCATAAAAATAGATCTCAAGTTTGTCCCAATAATCTAGCCCGGCTCGCTTCATTTTACGATCATCAATCGGAAAGCCCATCGGTTTGATAATATGAAGGGGCGCATTCGTCGCCGCACAGGTTCGTGCAATATTCCCCGTATTTTGTGGAATTTGTGGTTCAAACAATACAATATGATTGGCCATGCCTTGCTTCCTCTCACTAGTGCAAAAAAATAGCCACACTGCCCGGAGTCAAGCTCAGCAAACAGCGTGGTTAAGGCGTCGTTAACTTACCTCACAACAGGTTTGAAGTAAATCAGCGAAACTACTTTTTTAGTATAACACTTTCAGCCTGATTGTCAATAGAAATGACTTGATTTTTTTCATTTTTTTTACAAGCATATTTACAAAAGTTAAAATTTTAACTTTTAGCAAGCAATATCATAGAATTTACATAGATTAAGAATTTTCGGAACAAGTATTTTCATAAACATATGATGTTTAAAGCAAAATATTTGTTCGAATTCCCCTAATCCCTTTATTAAAGAAGGAAGCAGTCGGTTGTTAAGTGCATTTTTTTCTAAAAAAAGGTATGATAGAGACATATTGAAAAAGTAGGTTAACTAACTATGAAGATTATTCTTGTCGGAGGGGGAAAAGTAGGTTCTGCCCTCTGTCGTTCACTGGTTGCTGACAACCATGATGTTGTCTTAATTGAACAGAACGAAACAGTTCTAAAATACTTGACTAGCCGTTTTGATATTATGGGAATCGCAGGTAACGGAGCTGACTTTGCTATGTTAGAAGCAGCCAATGTTCAAGATTGTGATATTTTCATTGCCATGACTCAATACGACGAGGTCAACATGGTTTCGGCTGTTTTAGCCAAAAAAATGGGAGCAAAGGAAACCATTGTTCGTGTACGAAATCCTGAATATTCCAACCCTTACTTTAAAGAAAAAAATATTCTTGGATTTTCACTCATTGTAAACCCTGAACTCCTAGCAGCTCGTGCTATCGCTAATATTATAGACTTCCCCAATGCTCTTTCTGTTGAGCGTTTTGCAGGTGGATTAGTCAGCTTAATGGAATTCAAGGTACGAAATTTCAGTAATATTTGTCAGATGTCTATTGCTGATTTCCGTAAAAAGTTTGGTAATGTTATTGTCTGTGCTATCGAACGCGACCACAAACTCATGATTCCTAGTGGAGATATGATTTTAGAAGATAAAGACCGTATCTTTGTGACAGGACATCGTGTCGATATGATGCTCTTCCACAACTATATTAAGTCCAGAGTTGTTAAGAGTTTACTCATCATAGGAGCTGGGAAAATTGCTTACTATCTCTTAGGTATGTTAAAAGACAGTCGTATCGATACCAAGGTTATTGAGGTCAATCCTGAAAGAGCTGCCTTTTTCAGCGAAAAATTCCCTAAACTCTATATAGTCCAAGGTGATGGAACAACTAAGGACACCCTCTTAGAAGAAAGTGCACAAAACTATGATGCTGTTGCCACTTTGACAGGAGTCGACGAGGAAAATATCATTACCTCTATGTTTTTGGATAACATAGGTGTTCAGAAAAATATTACCAAAGTAAACCGCACTAGCTTATTAGAAATTATCCACGCAACAGATTTCTCAAGTATCATCACCCCTAAAACAATCGCTGTTGATACCATTATGCACTTTATCCATGGTCGTGTAAATGCGCAATATTCTGACCTTCAAGCTATGCATCATCTAGCAAATGGGCAGGTAGAAACTCTTCAATTCCTGATCAAGGAAGCCAATAAAATGACTGGCAAGCCTTTATCTCAATTGAAGCTCAAAAAGGATATCTTGATTGCTGCTATTATCCGCAATGGAAAAACGATTTTCCCAACAGGAGAAGATACCCTCCAGGTCGGTGATAAGCTAGTGGTTATCACTTTGCTTTCAAATATCACCAAGATTTACGATTTGTTAGAGAGGTAAGCTATGAATAGAAGTATGGTACGCTTTCTTCTTGCAAAGCTACTCTTGATTGAAGCTGGGCTACTTTTAGTTCCGGTTGGTATTGCTCTTTACTATCGAGAATCTAATCAAGTTTTTACAGCTCTTTTCTCTACCATTGGAATTCTTATTGTCCTAGGTCTTCTCGGAATCATCAGTAAACCTAAAAAACAACGTATCTATGCCAAAGAAGGAGTCTTGATCGTTGCTCTTTGTTGGATTCTCTGGTCTTTCTTTGGCTCCCTTCCCTTTGTCTTTTCAGGTCAAATCCCCAATTTTATCGATGCCTTCTTCGAAACTAGTTCCGGCTTCACTACTACGGGAGCAACTATCTTAAATGACGTTTCTGTCTTAAGCCGTTCTCTTCTATTTTGGCGGAGCTTTACCCACCTCATTGGAGGGATGGGGGTGCTAGTTTTTGCCCTAGCTATTATGGACAATGCAAAAAACAGCCACTTAGAGGTTATGAAGGCCGAGGTCCCTGGACCAGTATTTGGTAAGGTTGTGTCTAAGCTAAAAAATACAGCACAAATCCTCTACATCCTGTATCTGGCAATGTTCGCCCTCTTTGTAGTGATTTATTATCTTGCCGGTATGCCACTCTACGATAGTTTTGTCATCGCTATGGGAACTGCTGGGACTGGTGGTTTCACTGTTTACAATGATGGAATCGCCCACTATAATAGTTCTCTTATTACCTATCTGACGAGTGTTGGGGTCTTGATGTTTGGTGTCAATTTCAACCTCTACTACTATCTCATGCTTCGTCGAGTCAAGGAATTCTTTTTCGATGAGGAGCTTCGTGCTTATCTCTTGATTGTCGTCGTTTCTACCGGCTTAATTACTCTCAATACACTCCACCTTTATAGTGGCGTTTCACAAAGTTTTGAGATGGCCTTCTTCCAAGTCTCTAATATCATCACGACAACTGGTTTCGGTTACGGAAACATAACCAATTGGCCTTTGTTTTCTCAGTATATCCTACTGATGTTGATGGCCATTGGTGGTTCTGCTGGATCTACTGCTGGTGGTCTCAAAGTGATGCGTGGAGTTATTCTAGCTAAAATTGCTAAAAATCAATTTTTGTCTACCATATCCCCTCACCGTGTTTTAACTCTCCATGTTAATCAAACGGTAGTCGACAAGGACACCCAACACAAGATTCTCAAGTACTTTGTAGTTTACGTCATGATTCTACTCAACTTAATTTTCATTATCAGTTTAGATGCTGACAATTTAATGATTGTTACGAGTGCCGTTTTCAGTTGCTTTAACAATATCGGCCCAATTCTCGGAACAACTGCAAGTTTCTCCATTTTTAGTCCATTTTCAAAACTCCTCCTATCCTTTGCAATGATTGCAGGACGTCTTGAAATTTATCCAATCATCCTACTCTTTATGAAGCGAACCTGGTCTAAGCGTTAGCAATGTTATTATCAAAAATCACATCCTTCAAAAAATGAGGGATGTTTTTTTCTGTTGATAAGATTTTTAAAAGACAGTTGAGAGTCAAAAAATAACACTTGGGAAAAAGATGATTTTTCATGAATCATTTTAGTTATAATTTTTAAAAAACGTGGGGGGTTTATATGGAAAAAATGAACAAATCAATCCAACTTCTTTTATTGATTTCCTTGGTCTACTTAGGCTGCTGTAGTTGCTTAGTTTGGCCTGGTATTTCTTTAACACTCAAACAATCCTGCTTTTACTTTTTACTCCTCTTAATGTTATTAGCAGGTATCTGTACATTTATCCACTATCTTTCAGGACATGATCATGTGAATAGTCAGCTACACAATCGTAGTCGATCCTTCTTTTTATTGTATAGCAGCATGGTTATCATTAACGTTGTTGGAGTATGTTTTATTTTATTTGAAAGCATAAGCACTGACACTCTACTACAAAAAGAAATCGTTGACTTGTTACTCATCTCTTTCTTTTTCCTTTTCGGACTTGATATTGCTACCTTTCTACCGTTAAACAAATGGAGAAAATTACCAACTCATAAAAAGACAGGCCGGCTAACAACCCTTATCTTTCTTAGTTTATTTTTTCTGCACAATCCTTTAACCATACTTTCTGTCAGTTTTTATATCCTTTTGGGAGTCAGCTTTCTAAACTTTTTATTTCCTAAAACCTTAAGACAAGATTTATCCTTCTATAGTCATTTAATTCGAAACATCTTACTTGTTTTATCTACGCTTATGTTCTGGTAATTAATAGAATTCCTATCCAAAGTATGCTATAATGAAATAAATTTTTTAGGAGATATATGAATGAATTTTTTTAAAGATTATCGTAAACGATTGATTTGGCTAGGAATCTTTCTTGTGGCAATGGCCCTATCGCAAGTTCCTATCGTGACTTTAATGCTACTTCAAAAAACGCAACTTGGATCTATCTGGTCATCTCTAATAGTGGGGCTTGTCTCTACCGCTATTGTTACACTCTTTTTATATGGTGCTCACAAAAGTAAGTTATTAAATCTAAAATCAAAACTCTTTACTATTAATGACGCCCCTCGAATTGCTCTTAGTTATGTAGCCATTGTCACAGGAAATCTGATTGGTGCGATTTGGTTACAACTTCTGAAGCAAACAACTACTTCGAATCAAGAGGCTATCAATAGCATCATGTCAGAAAGCTCTCTAATTTCCAGCATTTTCGTGGTTGCAATAGTGGCACCTATTTGTGAGGAAATTATCTGTAGAGGTATCATCCCTACTAAACTCTTCGAAGGATACGAGAAAATTGGATATATTTTCGGTTGGTTTCTCTTCACTATAGCCCATATCCCAAATAATCTTCCTTCTTTCTTGATCTATGGCTGGATGTCTGCAGTCCTAACTTGGACTGCTTATCGCACCAAACGACTAGAGATGTCTATCTTACTGCACCTAGTGAATAATGGAGTCAGCATTCTATTGCTTATCCTCCTTACATTCCTTATCAAGGTTGTTGGTATAGATGTTATTCACTAACTGAAGGTGTACCACTACTAAAAAAAGACTAGGAATTCAATAGTTTCCTAGTCTTTTTGTTTATTCTTTGAGTGATTCCAAACTAAGTTAATGAGGCAGGTAGCTAGACTACTTTCTAACTATTACGACACGAAGAGGCGAAAATGATTATTTTTCGCCGATGAGTTAGTGAGGCAGTTAGACAAGTCTTATAGGACTTGCCGTAGTCTACTTAGATTGTTTTGCAATCAAGTAGACTTACTGAATCACATCTTTTCTTCCAACTCCACATCTGGATACTTGTCCGCAAACCAGCGGAGGGCAAAGTCATTTTCGAAAAGGAAGACAGGTTGGTCAAAGCGGTCTTTGGCCAAGATGTTTCGACTTGAAGACATACGTTCATCTAAATCTTCTGGTTTAATCCAACGAACTGTCTTTTTACCCATTGGAGTCATGACAACTTCAGCGTTATACTCGCCTTCCATACGGTGCTTGAACACTTCGAACTGGAGTTGTCCAACAGCACCCAACATGTACTCGCCTGTTTGGTAATTCTTATAAAGCTGGATGGCTCCTTCTTGTACCAACTGTTCCATTCCCTTGTGGAATGATTTCTGTTTCATAACGTTCTTAGGTGAAACCTTCATGAAAATCTCAGGCGTGAAGGTTGGTAGTGGTTCAAACTCAAACTTGTTTTTCCCAACAGTCAGAGTATCTCCAACCTGGTAGGTCCCTGTATCATAAACTCCGATGATATCTCCTGCTACGGCATTGGTCACATTTTCACGACTTTCCGCCATAAATTGGGTGACATTAGAAAGTTTAGCTCCCTTACCAGTACGAGGCAAATTGACACTCATACCACGCTCAAATTCACCCGATACAATACGGACAAAGGCAATGCGGTCACGATGTCGAGGGTCCATGTTGGCTTGAATTTTAAAGACAAAACCTGAGAAATCCTTATCATAAGGATCAACAATTTCTCCGTCTGTTTTCTTGTGTCCATGAGGTTCTGGAGCAAACTTGAGGAAAGTTTCAAGGAAGGTCTGCACCCCAAAATTAGTCAAGGCCGAGCCAAAGAAGACTGGTGTCAAATCACCTGCAAGAATGGCTTCCTCTGAGAATTCATTTCCTGCTTCATTCAAGAGTTCGATATCCTCTTTCACTTGTTCGTAGAATGGGTTGCTGGCAAAGAGTTTATCGCCATCTTCTAGGCTGGCAAAACGTTCATCCCCTTTGTAGAGTTCCAAACGTTGGTTATAGAGATTGTAGAGCCCCTCAAAGGCTTTCCCCATACCGATTGGCCAGTTCATTGGATAACTTGCAATACCCAAGACTTCTTCCAATTCTTGCAAGAGATCTAGTGGTTCACGACCGTCACGGTCTAGCTTGTTCATAAAGGTAAAAACTGGGATCCCGCGGTGTTTGACAACCTCAAACAATTTCTTGGTTTGGGCCTCGATACCCTTGGCAGAGTCCACTACCATGACCGCAGCATCCACCGCCATCAAGGTACGATAGGTATCTTCTGAAAAGTCCTCGTGTCCTGGAGTGTCTAGGATGTTTACCCGTTTCCCATCGTAGTCAAACTGCATGACAGATGAGGTTACCGAAATCCCACGTTGTTTCTCGATATCCATCCAGTCTGACTTAGCAAAGTTTCCTGTTTTCTTCCCTTTTACAGTACCTGCCTCACGAATCTCTCCCCCAAAATAGAGCAATTGCTCAGTAATGGTTGTTTTCCCCGCGTCCGGGTGAGAGATGATGGCAAAGGTACGGCGTTTCTTAATTTCTTCTTGAATACTCATAAGTTCTCTTTCTTTCTACTTTTTTAATGATTTCAATTTATAATCACTCTTTATTACATCGGACCCTAACATTCCTTTCAACACTCCATTATATCGGATTTTAGAGAGTTTTTCAATTGCTTACACAAGAAAAAGCAGGTCAAGATACTAGACCTGCTCTTCAGATTCTTTTGTTCAATATTTATTTTGTATCGCTGGTTACAATCTCTTCAAAATTTTATTTTTTCTAGAGCAATTTTCTTTTGCCAGCGTTTCTTAAACAAGATATCAAAGAGAACTAAAGCCGAAGAAAGAATGATTGAAACCAGAAGATACTTTATCCATATAGGAGCATCTGGAATAAAAGGCGTGGTATTCAAAAGCCCATAGTTTCCACCTGTCACTTGATTGACTCCAACTAGAAAAAGATTAAGAACAAAAGTGTAAGCGATGATTCGATACTTTTTCAGCAAGGTCTTATCGTAGTGATTCATGAGATAGACCAGGGAATTGACTAAGAGGGCATAATGACCAATGAGAAAAGAAAAACTGGTAATATGCGGAAAATCATAGGGGTCAAAAACAGGATAGCCTAAAGCAAATACTGCTCCACTGGCTCCCATAAGGGCAAAATACTGCTTGGTTTTCCATTTGTCAGGTAAGAATACTACAGCGAACATGGCCAAACGGCAATGGTACAGAGGCAGGCTGTTCGAAATTGGAATGCTAAAACCTATATACCAGGTATAAAGAGCTAGCAGTTGCGCTATTTGAATCCACTTAAACAATCGAACAAATTTGGGATTTTTGTAGTAAGTAAGAGAAGCATAAATAGAGAAAGCAAGAAGTCCTATCATAACTCCATACCAAAAAATCGGAATAGGCGGTGGCGTCGTTTGGGTTCTTGTAAAAAAATGATGCATAAAGTCTCCTTAAGGTAACGAATTCAGTTGTATATTAACTATTCTTATGTTTATATTTAACGAGTTGATTGATAAGGATGAGAATACCTGTCATCAAACTGGTCACTATCAAATAGTTAAGCAAACTACCATGATCCCCAATCACAGGTGGCTTGCTCATAAAGCCATAATTTCCTCCTGTCAAGAGGTTGGCAAAAAAGATAATGGCATTAACCCCAAAAGTCATCTGGCATATTTTCCAAGTATCCCCTTTTTCAACTTTATAATATCTAACAAGATAAATCAAGCAGTTAGCCAAGAGGGCCCAGTGTCCGAAAACATTGTTCACAGACGAAACATGAGGGAAAGGAAAAGGATAAAAGACTGGATAAACCAAGGCCATGATAGAACCAAAAACTCCCACTAAGGCAAAATATTGCTTGAAAAAGGTCTTATTAGGGGCAAAAAGAATCATCCACATAGCCATGCGACTATGGTAAAAAGGGAGAGCCTCAGATAGGGGCAGACGTGCAGCAATATACCAAGCGTTGATAATGAGCAACTGAATCAATTGTCCCCAATACCAAAAGTTTCTGTAACCTTTAGATGATGCGAAACGAATCGATAAAACAGCTATGATTACCAAAGAAGTAGGTAATAAAAAGTACCAGGCTCCCAAATGAGGAGGAACTGTCTTTTTACTAGTAAAAAGTAACTCCCAAAGCGTCATATGTCATCCTTAACGTGTTCTAGTTGAGTCAATTCCACATCCTTTTTACCAACTAAAAACGACTGTTATTCTTTCTTCTAATTTCAACCATTATATCGAAATAAAAAGTATTTTTCAATTTCTGTTTCTTTTTAGCTTGGCTTGCCTTATTTATAGGAAAATATGGTAAAATAGAACAGATAAAGAATCATCATTTCACGAAAGGATATCCGATGAAAATTACGCAAGAAGAGGTAACTCACGTTGCCAATCTTTCAAAATTAAAATTCTCAGAAGAAGAAACTGCTTCATTTGCGACAACACTCTCAAAAATTGTTGATATGGTCGAATTGCTCAGTGAAGTCGACACTACTGGTGTTGCACCTACTACAACGATGGCTGACCGTAAAACTGTTCTCCGACCTGATGTGGCCGAAGAAGGAACAGACCGTGACCGCTTGTTTAAAAATGTACCTGAAAAAGATAACTACTATATCAAGGTGCCAGCTATCCTAGATGATGGAGGAGATGCCTAATGACTTTTAATCATAAAACCATTGAAGAGTTGCACAATCTCCTTGTTTCTAAGGAAATTTCAGCAACTGAACTAACTCAAGCAACGCTTGAAGATATCAAATCTCGTGAGACAGCTATCAATGCTTTCGTCACTATCGCTGAGGACCAAGCTCTTGCTCAAGCCAAGGCCATTGACCAAGCTGGTATTGATGCTGACAATGTTCTTTCAGGAATTCCACTTGCGGTTAAGGATAATATCTCTACAGACGGCATCCTAACAACTGCAGCCTCAAAAATGCTCTATAACTACGAGCCAATCTTTGATGCGACAGCTGTTGCCAATGCAAAAGCTAAGGGCATGATTGTTGTTGGGAAAACTAACATGGACGAATTTGCCATGGGTGGATCAGGTGAGACTTCTTACTACGGTGCTACCAAAAATGCTTGGGACCACAGCAAGGTTCCTGGTGGATCATCAAGTGGTTCTGCTGCCGCTGTAGCTTCTGGACAAGTCCGTTTATCACTTGGTTCCGATACTGGTGGTTCTATCCGCCAACCTGCTGCCTTTAACGGGATTGTTGGTCTCAAGCCAACCTACGGAACAGTTTCACGTTTCGGTCTCATTGCTTTTGGTAGCTCATTAGACCAAATTGGTCCTTTTGCACCAACTGTTAAGGAAAACGCCCACTTGCTCAATGCTATTGCTAGCGAAGATGCCAAAGACTCTACTTCTGCCCCTGTTCGCATTGCTGACTTTACTTCAAAAATCGGTCAAGACATAAAGGGCATGAAAATCGCTTTGCCTAAAGAATACCTTGATGAAGGAATTGACCCCGAAGTCAAAGAAACCATCCTTAACGCCGCTAAGCACTTTGAAAAGCTAGGTGCTATCGTCGAAGAAGTTAGCCTTCCACACTCTAAATACGGAGTTGCCGTTTACTACATCATCGCTTCTTCAGAAGCTTCATCAAACTTGCAACGTTTTGATGGTATTCGCTATGGTTTCCGTGCTGAAGACGCTAAGAACTTGGATGATATCTATGTAAACAGCCGCAGTCAAGGTTTCGGTGAAGAAGTTAAACGTCGTATCATGCTTGGTACTTTCAGTCTTTCATCAGGTTACTACGATGCCTACTACAAGAAGGCCGGACAAGTTCGTACCCTCATCATCCAAGATTTCGAAAACGTCTTTGAGGATTATGACTTGATTTTGGGACCAACTGCTCCTAGCGTTGCCTACGACTTGGATTCGCTCAACCATGATCCAGTTGCTATGTACTTGGCTGACCTTTTGACTATCCCTGTCAACTTGGCTGGTCTGCCAGGAATTTCTATTCCTGCTGGATTTGTTCAAGGTCTACCAGTAGGACTCCAATTGATTGGTCCTAAATATTCAGAAAAGACTATTTACCAAGCTGCTGCTGCTTTTGAAGCAACAACAGATTACCACAAACAACAACCCGTGATTTTTGGAGGTGATAACTAATGAACTTTGAAACAGTCATTGGACTTGAAGTCCACGTAGAGCTCAACACCAATTCAAAAATCTTCTCACCTACTTCTGCCCACTTTGGAAATGACCAAAATGCCAACACCAACGTGATTGACTGGTCTTTCCCAGGTGTTCTCCCAGTTCTCAATAAAGGTGTTGTTGATGCCGGTATCAAGGCCGCTCTTGCCCTCAATATGGACATCCACAAGAAAATGCACTTTGACCGTAAGAACTACTTCTATCCAGATAATCCTAAAGCCTATCAAATTTCTCAATTTGATGAGCCAATCGGTTACAATGGTTGGATTGAAGTAGAACTTGAGGATGGTACAACTAAGAAAATCGGTATCGAACGTGCCCACTTGGAAGAAGATGCCGGTAAGAACACCCACGGAACAGATGGTTTCTCTTATGTTGACCTCAACCGTCAAGGGGTGCCATTGATTGAGATTGTATCTGAAGCCGACATGCGCTCACCAGAAGAAGCCTACGCTTATCTAACAGCCCTGAAGGAAGTTATCCAATATGCTGGTATTTCCGACGTTAAGATGGAAGAAGGTTCCATGCGTGTAGATGCTAACATTTCCCTTCGTCCTTATGGTCAAGAGAAATTTGGTACCAAGACTGAGTTGAAAAACTTGAACTCCTTCTCAAATGTCCGCAAGGGTCTTGAGTACGAAGTGCAACGTCAGGCTGAAATTCTTCGCTCAGGTGGTCAAATTCGCCAAGAAACACGTCGTTACGATGAAGCGAACAAGGCAACTATCCTCATGCGTGTTAAAGAAGGTGCTGCAGACTATCGCTACTTCCCAGAACCAGACCTACCACTCTTTGAAATCTCAGATGAGTGGATCGAGGAAATGCGCACTGAATTGCCAGAGTTTCCAAAAGAGCGCCGTGCTCGCTATGTCTCTCAACTCGGATTATCAGACTACGATGCTAGTCAGTTGACTGCCAATAAAGTCACTTCTGACTTCTTTGAAAAAGCTGTCGCCCTCGGTGGTGATGCCAAACAAGTTTCTAACTGGCTCCAAGGTGAAGTGGCACAATTCTTGAATGCTGAAGGCAAGACACTAGAACAAATCGCATTGACACCTGAAAACTTGGTGGAAATGATTGCCATCATCGAAGACGGCACTATTTCATCTAAGATTGCCAAGAAAGTATTCGTTCACCTTGCTAAAAACGGTGGCGGTGCTCGTGAATACGTGGAAAAAGCTGGTTTGGTTCAAATCTCAGATCCTGAAGTCTTGATTCCAATTATCCACCAAGTCTTTGCGGATAATGAAGCAGCTGTTGCCGACTTCAAGTCAGGAAAACGTAACGCTGATAAAGCCTTCACCGGCTTCCTCATGAAGGCAACCAAAGGACAAGCCAACCCACAAGTTGCCCTTAAACTGCTTGCCCAAGAATTGGCTAAGTTGAAAAATGATTAATCAATAAATCTAAATATAACTGTCACAAGCTGATATAAAATTCTAGCTTGCTGCCTTGCACTCTGTACTCACATAGTTAGGAGACATATGAAAAAGTTATATACTCTTATCGCTACCTTCTTGCTTCTTCTATTTGTGACACCTCTACAATCAATCGATGCGGGTGTTGGACATTCTCGAAGTGGTAGCTCTAGCCGTAGCAGTTCACGAAGTAGTAGTTCTAGTCGCAGTAGTTCACGAAGTAGTAGTTCTAGTCGTTCAAGTGGTAGTTCTTCTTCTAGAAGCAGCTATCGTTCTGGCGGTAGTTACTCAAGTTCAGGTGGATCTTTAGGTACCGGGATGACTATTCTTATCATGTTTGGTGTCGGGGCTTTCCTACTCTTCATGCTCATCAAGTACCTTAACGATCAGAACACTCCATCTGAAACACCGTATAGAAGACATACTACTAACTACGAACCAGAGCCAATTAGCCATCGTAGAGTTGAAAATAATAACCAAGCTATCGACCGACTCAGATACTACGATCCAAACTTTGATGCGGATGCTTTCACTACATGGGTTAGAGAAGTCTACATCCAGTTACAATCAGCTTGGACTAAAAAAGATTGGAATTTGGTGCGCTCACTTGAAAGTGCTAGCCTCTATACTCAACACAGTGCTCAACTGGAAGAACATATTCAGGCACAAACAACAAATGTCTTGGAACGAGTTTATGTTGATAATGTACGAATCAAAGATTTCAAGAGTAATCCAGATGGAAATGATACTTTAGTGGTTATCCTTTCATCTACTTTGAGAGACTATGTCATCGACGACAAGACTCGTAAGGTTATCGAAGGAGATCCTAAACAAGATCTATTTACAGTTTATCAAATGAACTTCATCCGCAAACATGGTAGCCAAACTGAAAACAATGTTCAAGATGAAGCTGTTAGCGACCACTGTCCAAACTGTGGTGCTCCACTTAAAATCTCAGCTATTAGCCAATGTGAATACTGCGGAGCTGAGCTCACACGTAGTCCAAATCAATGGGTTCTTGATACCTATGAAGTTGTGGATGAAGACGAACTTTATAATTAGGAGGAAATTATGGGATTTATCCGTGCTGCCCTTTCAGCTGGGCTAAATAGTTTTAATGATAGCAAATTCAAGGAAGCCGTTGTACTTCCAGACCAAGTCTCTGCAGACGTCATGGCCATCAAGGGACAATTGCTTACAAAAGATCCTGACGGTGGTTCAAGACAAAGCAATCAAAATACAGGACTATTAACAGACGGTTCTGTTGTCATTGTCCCTCAAGGATATGTTGCTGTTCTTGTCAATAATGGTACCTTCCTAGGGGATGTACTTGAAGCTGGAAGCCATGAATGGCGTGCAGGTGATAACGCTTGGCTCCTTGAAAAAGGTGGAATCAAGGGTACTTGGGAAAACTTCAAAAACCGCTTCTCTTTTGGTGGACAAGTTATTACTCGACAAGAAATCATCTTTATCCGTATGCAACCAATCGCAGGGAATAAATTTGGTACCCAAAATGCTGTAGAGTATTTCAGTGAACGTTACCAACAAATGCTCAATATCCGTTTTTACGGTTTGTTTGACATCAAAGTTGCGGATCCAGTTCTTTTCTATGTTAGCTCTATCAGTCAACAAATTGAGGAACATAAACCATTTACACTCCAAGATATTGCTCAAGGAACACTTCGACAAAATATCTCTCCTAAAATCGCAATTGCTATCGCTAAGTATACCAATGAAAACAGAGTTGATATCTATAGCCTCAATGCCAACCAAGATACTTTCAATGAACTTGCTAAACAAGAAGTCAACAAGGTATGGACAGGACTTTACGGTATTGAAGCAACCAATATCCTTCTTGAGGATTTGAGCTACGACCAAGAAAGCATGGAGATTGTACGTAAACTTGACAGCGAACTCGTTGCTATGAAATACAATACCATCGAGATTGAAGAACGTCGTGCTCGTAACGAAGCTCTTATTGCTGCAGCTAATAACGAAGGTAATGGCAATGGTATGAATATGTTTATGGGTATGAATCTCGGTCAAACTCTCGGTGGTCAACTCACCCAACAAGCTCAACCTGTTAGCCCAAATCAAACCGTTCCTCCAGTACAACCCGCTGATCCAAACCAAGCTTTTACTCCGGTACAAACGGCAAGTCCTGAGCAAGTTGCTAGCCCAGTAGAGACTGTTAGCCCTGAACAAACCGCTAACTCAGTAGAAACTACTACTCAAGAAGTAACAACTTCTGCAGAAGAATCTACTAGTCCTGAGCAAACTACCAACTCTAAACAAACCGCTAATAAAAACTTCTACATCGAAGTCGATGGCAAGTACGTATTGGTAACCAAAGACGAAGAAGGAAACATTGTTCCTGTCAACTAATCTCACTTTCCTGATATTTGAGAAATCTTACGACTTATGATACAATAAAGAGTAAATTATTTTATTAAAGAGGTAAAAACATGATCGAAGCAAGTAAATTAAAGGCTGGTATGACCTTTGAAACAGCTGACGGAAAATTGATCCGCGTTTTGGAAGCTAGCCACCACAAACCAGGTAAAGGAAACACTATCATGCGTATGAAATTGCGTGATGTCCGTACTGGTTCAACATTTGAAACTAGCTACCGTCCAGAGGAAAAATTTGAACAAGCGATTATCGAAACTGTTCCAGCACAATACTTGTACAAAATGGACGATACAGCTTATTTCATGAACACTGAAACTTACGACCAATACGAAATTCCTGTTGTAAATGTTGAAAATGAATTGCTTTACATCCTTGAAAATTCTGAAGTTAAAATTCAATTTTACGGAACTGAAGTAATCGGTGTAACAGTACCTACAACTGTTGAATTGACAGTTGCTGAAACTCAACCATCTATTAAAGGTGCAACTGTTACCGGTTCTGGTAAACCAGCTACAATGGAAACTGGACTTGTCGTTAACGTTCCAGACTTCATCGAAGCAGGACAAAAACTCGTTATCAACACTGCAGAAGGAACTTACGTTTCTCGTGCCTAATCTCTAGAAAGAGGTCATTCTATGGGAATTGAAGAACAATTAGGCGAAATCGTTATCGCCCCACGTGTACTTGAAAAAATCATTGCAATCGCTACAGCTAAAGTTGATGGTGTCCACTCTTTTTCAAATAAATCAGTATCTGACACCCTTTCAAAACTTTCACTCGGTCGTGGCGTCTATCTAAAAGAATCTGATGAAGAACTAATAGCTGATATCTATCTCTATCTTGAGTATGGTGTCAAGGTTCCTAAGGTTGCAATGGCTATTCAAAAAGCTGTAAAAGATGCCGTTCGTAATATGGCTGATGTAGAACTCAATGCTGTGAATATTCACGTTGCTGGTATTGCACCAGATAAAACACCAAAACCAGCGTTAACAGATTTGTTTAATGAGGACTTCCTCAATGACTAGTCCATTATTAGAATCTAGACGCGAACTACGAAAATGTGCCTTCCAAGCACTGA
The DNA here is from genome assembly GCF_023110115.1 of Streptococcus sp. oral taxon 431. Classification (GTDB taxonomy): domain Bacteria; phylum Bacillota; class Bacilli; order Lactobacillales; family Streptococcaceae; genus Streptococcus. The sequence continues at coordinate 288,678 of NZ_JALDVP010000002.1, forward strand.
TGAGTCTTGAATATGGTTCTGATATTGAAACTGCTTGTCGCTTCGCTTATACTCATGATCGAGAAGACGACGAGGTAAAACTCCCTAGCTTCCTAATCGATCTTGTATCTGGTGTTCAAGCTCAAAAAGAGGAACTAGACAAACAAATCACTCAGCATTTAAAGTCTGGTTGGACGATTGAACGTTTAACTTTAGTTGAAAAGAATTTATTGCGTTTAGGAGTTTTCGAAATCACTTCCTTTGATACTCCTCAACTTGTAGCTGTGAATGAAGCTATTGAACTTGCAAAAAGCTTTTCAGATCAAAAATTAGCCCGTTTCATTAACGGACTGCTCAGTCAATTTGTAACTGAAGAAAATTAAATATAAAAAGTGTTTGACAGATATCAAACACTTTTTTATTTCACTTCAATCAAATGAATGGTTCTTTTCGGGAACAAGAAAAAGCTAGAACTTATAGTTAGTTCCAGCTTTTCTATATTTCTTAGTATTTTCTAAAGCGTTGGTAACGTTCCTCAATGAGCTGCTCTAGTGGCAGTTTACCAAGTTCATCAAGTTCTGCTCGGAGTTGTTCCTTGACTTGCTTGATCAGATCTTTACTTGATAGACCTACCTCAGAGATAACCTTATCAACAATTTTCATCTCTAGCAATTCGAAAGAAGTAATTTTCATCAACTCTGCAGCTTCCATGGCACGACTGCCATCCTTCCAAAGAATAGACGCAAAGCCTTCAGGACTGAGAACTGCATAGATCGAGTTTTCTAACATCCAAACACGGTCAGCTACTGCAAGAGCTAAAGCCCCTCCTGAGCCACCTTCACCAATAATAATAGCTATAATCGGTACCTTGAGATCGCTCATCTCCATAAGGTTACGAGCAATAGCTTCACCTTGACCACGCTCCTCTGCTCCGACACCAGGATAGGCACCAGCCGTGTTGATAAAGGTTACAACAGGACGACCAAATTTTTCAGCCTGCTTCATCAAGCGAAGGGCTTTTCGATAACCCTCAGGATGAGGTTGTCCAAAGTTACGGTTAAGATTATCCTGTAAGCTTTTACCTTTTTGAATTCCAACAACAGTTACTGCTTGGTCTCCCAACCAACCGATACCACCAATAACAGCACCATCATCTCGGAAAGAGCGATCACCATGTAGCTCTACAAAGTCATCAAATATTCCTGTTGCGAAGTCCAAGGCAGTTAAGCGGGTTTGTTCACGTGCTTCTCTGACGATTTTTGCAATATTCATCAACAATCCCCCTTATGTAACCTTACTAATCGAGCAATCATATCTGGCAATTCTCTCCGTTTAACAATAGCATCCACAAATCCATGTTCTAACAAAAACTCTGCCTTCTGGAAATCCTCAGGCAAATCTTCCCTTACGGTATTTTCAATGACACGACGTCCAGCAAATCCTACCAAACTTTGAGGCTCTGCCAAGATAATATCCCCTTCCATAGCAAAGGAAGCTGTAACACCCCCAGTTGTTGGATCAGTAAGGATTGTTAGGTAAAAGAGACCTGCATTGGAATGACGTTTGACTGCTGCAGAGATTTTAGCCATCTGCATCAAACTCATGATTCCTTCTTGCATACGTGCTCCACCAGATGCTGTAAACAAGACGACTGGTAATTTTTCAGCTGTCGCGTATTCAAACAATCTTGTGATTTTTTCACCAACTACTGTTCCCATGGATGCCATGATAAAATTAGAATCCATGATTCCGAGAGCAACTTTTTCACCCTTAATCAAAGCAGTTCCTGTAACAACAGCCTCATCAAGACCTGTTTTTTCACGCATGGAGGCTAATTTTTTCTGGTAGCCTGGAAATTCCAATGGATCTTGCGTCTCAATTCCTGTGAACATCTCTAGGAAGCTTCCCATATCAATGGTTAAAGCAAGACGCTCTTGAGCTGAAATACGGAAGGTATAGCCACAGTGAGGACAAATACGGTCACTTCCCAAATCCTTTTGGTAAATGGTATGTTTACAACCTGGACATTTTGAGAAGAGTTCGTCTGGAACCTCAGGCTTGGCTTGGGGCTTTTCTCTAAGTGAACGATTGGGATTAATTCGTATATATTTATCTTTTTTACTAAATAGAGCCATACATCCCCCTTTTCAGTCTCATATTCTTTTTACATTATTCTTTTTCTTGATAGTGTGGTAAGAAAGTTTCCATCAAGAATGAAGTATCGTAGTCCCCTGCAATCACACGACGGTCTGAAATCAAATCGAGTTGAAAATCAGCATTGGTGACGACCCCTTCAATTTCGAGTTCATAAAGAGCTCTTTGCATTTTCATGAGTGCATCAAAACGATTTTCACCATGAACAATAATTTTAGCAATCATACTATCATAGTATGGTGGAATGGTATACCCTGGATAAACTGCAGAGTCAACACGCAAGCCAACACCACCACTTGGTAGATAAAGATTAGTAATCTTACCTGGGCTCGGTGCAAAATTAAAGGCTGGGTTTTCTGCGTTGATACGGCACTCAATAGCATGTCCTTTTAGAACAATGTCTTCTTGTTTCAGAGTCAAAGGTTGACCTGACGCAATACGGATTTGTTCCTTGACAATATCCACACCAGAAACAAATTCGGTTACTGGATGTTCTACTTGGACACGAGTATTCATCTCCATAAAGTAGAATTTCCCAGTTGTTTCATCTAGTAGGAATTCGATGGTACCCGCATTTTCATAACCAACAGACTCCGCTGCACGGACTGCTGCAGCACCAATTTCATTACGAAGTGTTTTCCCAATAGCAATCGAAGGACTTTCTTCTAGAACCTTTTGGTTATTCCGCTGAAGCGAACAGTCACGCTCACCTAGGTGAATAACATGTCCCATTTGGTCAGCAAGAATCTGTACCTCAATGTGGCGAGCAGGATATATCACGCGCTCGAGGTACATAGCCCCGTTACCAAAGTTTGCTTTGGCTTCACTAGAGGCTGTTTCAAAGGCTGATACAAGATCTTCTGCCTTTTCAACCTTACGAATCCCTTTACCACCACCTCCAGCTGAAGCTTTCAGCATAACTGGATAACCAATTTTTTCGGCAACAGCCAGAGCCTCTTCTGCAGTATGGACTTCTCCATCTGATCCTGGAATGACAGGCACATTAGCCTTAATCATTTGAGCACGGGCGTTAATTTTATCTCCCATGACATCCATTACTCGAGCTGATGGCCCGATAAATTTGATACCGACTTCTTCACACATAGTTGCAAATTTGGAATTTTCACTTAAAAAACCAAATCCAGGGTGAATAGCTTCAGCTTCAGTCAAGACCGCAGCTGATAGGATGGCATTGATGTTCAGATAAGATTCTGTAGCCTTCCCAGGGCCGATACAGATAGCCTCATCAGCCAAAAGCGTGTGGAGAGCTTCCTTGTCAGCAGTCGAATAGACAGCGACTGTTGCGATTCCTAACTCTCGTGCCGCACGAATAATACGAACAGCAATTTCACCACGATTGGCAATTAAAATCTTATGAAACATGGAAAACCTCCCTAGTTTCCAATAGCAAAGGTTAGAGTACCGCTTGCTGCAAGCTTACCATCTACTTCTGCCTTCGCTTCTACTACGGCGATTGTGCCACGACGTTTGACAAAAGTTGCTGTCATGACAAGCTGATCACCAGGAACAACTTGTTTCTTAAACTTAACCTTATCCATGCCAGCATAGAAGACAAGTTTCCCTTTGTTTTCAGGTTTAGATAATTCCAAAACACCTGCTGTCTGAGCCAAAGCTTCCATAATGAGGACTCCAGGCATAACTGGGTATTGAGGAAAATGACCATTGAAGAAAGGTTCGTTAATCGTTACATTTTTAATAGCAACAATTGTATCTTCACTAACTTCTAAGACACGATCTACTAAGAGCATGGGATAACGGTGTGGCAAAGCTTCTTTAATTCCTTGAATATCAATCATTTGATACGTACCAAGCCTTTCCCAAACTCAACCATTTCTTCATTTTCAACAAGAATTTCTGTTACGACACCGTCTTTAGGTGCTGGAATTTCGTTCATGACCTTCATAGCTTCGATGATGACCAAGGTTTGGCCTTTTTTGACAGTATCACCGACTGAAACAAAATTAGGTTTGTCTGGTCCGGCAGCCAAGTATGCAACTCCAACAAGCGGACTTTCTACAAGGTCTCCTTCAGCTACAGATTCAGTAGTATTTGATTCTGGAACAGTTTCTACAACTGGTGCTGTAGTTGGAGCTTGTGGTGCAACTGTAGGTGCAGCTGCTGAAACCACTGGTTGAGGTGCTAGACTTGTTTCTGCCACAAGTTTCGCTTCATTCTTACTGAAAACCAACTCATCCGTTCCATTTTTATAAGAAAATTCTTTCAAGCTTGACTGGTCAAATTGTGCCATCAAGTCTTTGATTTCATTTAAATTCATTTTTACTTATTCTCCCAACGTTTGAAAGCAAGAACTGCATTATGCCCACCAAATCCAAAAGTATTTGAGATAGCATAAGGAATTTCACGTTCCACACCTTGTCCATAAATAACGTTTGCTTCAATGTAGTCTGACACTTCTGTTGTTCCAGCTGTCATTGGAACATAGTTGTTACGGATTGCTTCAATTGTTGCAATAGCCTCAACTGCACCTGCTGCACCCAGCAAGTGGCCTGTAAATGACTTGGTTGAAGATACAGGTACTTCCTTACCAAGAACCGCTACGATAGCACCACTTTCTCCCTTTTCATTAGCAGGAGTTGATGTACCGTGAGCATTGACATAAGCTACTTGGTCTGGTGTAATCTCAGCTTCCTCCAAAGCAAGTTTGATAGCTTTAATAGCACCTTGGCCTTCTGGATGAGGTGAAGTCATATGGTAGGCATCACAAGTATTCCCGTAACCAACAACTTCCGCTAGGATAGTTGCACCGCGTTTTTCAGCATGCTCTAAACTTTCAAGGACTAACATACCTGAACCTTCACCCATAACAAATCCATTACGGTCTTTATCAAATGGAATAGAAGCACGAGTTGGATTCTCTGTTGTTGAAAGAGCTGTTAAGGCTTGGAAACCAGCGATCGCAAATGGAGTAATTGAAGATTCTGATCCACCAACTAACATGATATCTTGGAAACCAAATTTGATAGAACGGAAGGCGTCTCCGATAGCATCATTTGATGAAGCGCAAGCTGTGTTGATAGATTTACAGATACCGTTGGCACCAAAGCGCATAGCTACATTTCCTGCAGCCATATTTGGCAAGGCTTTTGGAAGTGTTAATGGTTTAACACGTTTTGGTCCTTTTTCGTGAAGTCGAAGGACTTGGTCTTCGATTTCTCTGATTCCACCGATACCTGATGCAACGATGACACCAAAGCGGTCTTTATCAAGCGCTTCTACGTCAAGATTTGCATTGTTCACTGCTTCTTGAGCTGCATACAAGGCATATAAAGAATAATCATCGAAACGATTGGTATCTTTTTTTACAAAATATTTGTCAAAAGGAAAATCATTAATCTCTGCTGCATTATGGACGTCAAAAGCACTGTGATCAAACTTGGTGATTTCACCAATCCCAATCTTTCCATTCTTTAAATTGTTCCAAAATTCTTCTGGCGTATTCCCAATTGGAGATGTTAATCCATAACCTGTTACTACTACACGATTTAGTTTCATTTTCATACCTCTATTTTAACTCTTATTGCATGGTAAGTCCACCATCAATTGCAATGACTTGTCCCGTTAGATAATCTTGGCTTGCAAGAAAGGCTGTGACCTCTGCCACTTGCTCAGCTTGGCCAAATTGTTTCATCGGAATTTGTGCCAACATAGCATCTTTTACCTTATCAGATAGGACTGCAGTCATATCAGATTCGATCATTCCTGGAGCAATGGCATTGACACGTACATTACGATTGGCTACCTCACGTGCTACTGATTTGGTAAATCCAATTAGACCAGCCTTAGATGCAGCGTAGTTCGCTTGACCGATATTTCCCATCAAACCAACGACACTGGACATATTGATAATGGCCCCTTCACGAGCTTTTATCATCTGCTTCAAGACTGCTTGCGTCATATTGAAGGCTCCCGTTAGATTGACTTTCAAGACCTTCTCAAAATCTTCTTCTGTCATCTTCAGCATGAGAGTGTCTTGAGTAATCCCGGCGTTATTCACTAGGATGTCAACTGAACCTAGCCCTTCAATGGCTTGGTCCACCATTCGTTTTGCATCCGTAAAATCAGAAACATCACCAGAAATAGCAAGAACCTTCACCCCGTAAGGTTTAAATTCGTCTAGAAGCTCCTCGGAGATTTCACCACGACTATTCAAGACAACGTTGGCTCCCAAGCTGGCAAATTTATGAGCAATGGCAAGACCAATTCCTCGACTTGAGCCTGTAATAAAGACATTTTTCTGTTCTAGTTTCATTTTTCTCCTTTCAGAACTTCTATCATCCTGATCTAATTTTCTAAGAGTGCTTGTAAACTTGCTTGATCTTCCACATTTGCAAGTTGAGCAGTTTTATCAATCTTTTTAACAAATCCTGACAAGACTTTCCCAGGACCAATTTCGATAAAACGAGTCACACCAGCTTCTTGCATAAGAGCAATGCTTTCATAGAAACGCACAGGTTCCTTAACTTGACGAGTCAAGAGTTCTGCAATTCGTTCTTTTTCCATGACCTTTGCTTCTGTATTACCAACAAGTGGACAAGCAAAGTCATTAAACTCAACATCTTCTAGGACTTGAGCTAATTTTTGACTAGCAGATTCCAATAAAGCTGTATGGAAAGGTCCAGAAACATTTAGCGGAATTAAGCGTTTTGCTCCTGCTTCTTGCAAGAGTTCAACTGCACGATCCACAGCAACCACCTCACCACCAATAACAATTTGGCTTGGGGTATTGTAGTTAGCTGGAGTCACAACTCCAAGTTGAGAAGCTTCTTGACAAGCTTGTTCAATAACTTCAACTGGAGTATTGAGTACGGCTACCATTTTACCAGACCCTGCAGGTGCCGCTTCTTCCATATAAGCCCCACGTTTAGCAACTAGAGCCACTGCATCTTCAAAATCCAAGGCACCACTAGCTACAAGGGCAGAATATTCACCAAGAGACAGGCCTGCCACTATATCTGGTTGGTAACCCTTCTCCTTTAGTAGTCGGTAAATGGCAACGGATGTAGCCAAAATAGCTGGTTGTGTGTAACGAGTCTGATTTAGCTTCGTTTCATCGTTATCAATCAAGTCACGAAGATCATAACCTAAGACCTGGCTAGCTTGATCGATTGTTTCCTTGACGATAGCATATTGGTCGTATAGTTCACGTCCCATTCCAAGGTACTGGGCTCCTTGACCTGCAAATAGAAAGGCTGTTTTAGTCATTTCTTGTAACTCCTGCCCAACGAGCGGCTTCTTTTTGAATTTTCTCAGCTGCACCATAGTAGATATCTTTTAAGATTTCTTCAACTGTTTCTTCTTTAGATACCAAACCTGCAATCTGGCCGGCCATTACTGAACCGCCATCTACATCACCATGGACAACAGCCTTGGCCAAAGCTCCTGCACCCATTTGTTCAAAGATTTCTAAGTCTGGATTTTCTTGTTTAAAGGCATCTTTTTCAGCTTGCTCGAAATCACGAGTCAATTGATTTTTGATGGCACGAACTGCGTGACCAAAATGTTGTGCTGAAATAGTTGTATCAATATCACGAGCCTTTAAAATCTTAGCTTTGTAGTTTGGATGAGCATTTGATTCTTTAGCAACTACAAAACGAGTTCCTACTTGCACAGCTTCCGCACCAAGCATAAATCCAGCAGCAGCTCCCTCACCGTCTGCAATACCACCTGCAGCGATAACAGGAATTGAAACAGCCGTCGCAACTTGACGAACCAAGGTCATGGTTGTTAATTTACCAATGTGTCCACCGGCTTCCATACCTTCACAAATAACAGCATCTGCACCGATTTTTTCCATACGTTTAGCCAAAGCTACGCTAGGAACTACAGGAATAACGGTGATTCCTGCTTCATGAAATCGCTCCATATATTTACTTGGGTTTCCTGCACCAGTTGTGACTACCTTAACCCCTTCTTCAATCACAAGGTCCACAATATCATCAACAAATGGAGACAAGAGCATGATGTTGACACCAAAAGGCTTGTCTGTTAAAGATTTAATTTTATCGATGTTGGCTTTAACCACTTCTTTAGGTGCGTTTCCTCCACCAATGATACCGAGACCACCAGCTTTTGAAACAGAGCCAGCCAAATCGCCATCTGCTACCCAGGCCATTCCACCTTGGAAGATAGGATATTTAATATTTAATAGTTCAGTGATACGTGTTTTCATATTGCCTCCATAAGTCTTGCTTACGTAATAGTTCGACTTTATTATAATTTGACGGTCAAACTATTACCTAAACAAGAGGGAGCGGGTCTCCCCTACTCCTTCTTTATTTATTCTAATTATTTAGTTTGCTCTTCAACGTAAGCAACCAAGTCGCCAACTGTTTTCAAGTTGTCTTCAGCTTCGATTTGGATATCAAAAGCGTCTTCGATTTCTGAGATTACTTGGAACAAGTCCAATGAATCTGCATCCAAATCATCAAAAGTAGATTCAAGTGTTACTTCTGATGCATCTTTTCCAAGTTCTTCAACGATAATTTCTTGTACTTTTTCAAATACTGCCATGATAGACTCCTTTAAAATAAATAGTTTTTTATAACAATGTGATCACCACATGATTACCTAAATTGTAACAATAAGTGTGCCCCATGTCAAACCTCCACCGAAACCTGACAAGAGAATTTTTTGGCTACCATCCAAATGGATGAGCCCTTCTTCTACACACTCAGAAAGTAAAATCGGGATACTTGCCGCACTAGTATTTCCATACTTCATCATATTAGCAGGAAGCTTGTCACGATCGACACCGATTTTTCTAGCCATCTTATCTAAAATTCGAATATTAGCTTGATGAAGCAAGAGATAATCGAGTTCATCTGCTGATATTGGACTTTTTTCGATGGTCTGTTTAATAGATTTAGCCACGTCTCGAATTGCAAAGTCAAAAACTGCTCTCCCATCCATTTTCAAGAAAACATCTGGTTCTTCTTGAATCGAAAATGGTGAAATCAATCCTGTCTGTCCATAAGTGAGACACTCACCACGAGAACCATCGCTATTGAGACTTTCAACTAAGAAATGTTTTTGGTCACTTGCCTCAAGTAGTACACCACCAGCTCCATCTCCGAACAAGACAGCTGTCGAGCGGTCAGACCAATCCAAAGATTTTGACATGGTCTCACTACCGATAACCAGCCCCTTACGATATGTTCCTGAAGAAATGAACTTTTCTGCAGTCGATAGGGCAAAAACAAATCCACTACAAGCAGCTGTTAAATCATAGGCAAAAGCCTTATGAGCGCCAATCTTTGCCTGAACACGAGCTGCGGTTGAAGGCATCATCGAGTCAGGTGTCATCGTCGCTATAATGATGAAATCTAGCTCTTCAGCAGAAATTCCTGCCTTCTCTATAAGTTGTCTTGCAACCTCTGTAGCCAAATCTCCTGTTGATTCTGTTTTAGAAATATGACGTTCTTTAATCCCTGTCCGACTTGAAATCCATTCATCACTTGTATCCATGACCTGAGCCAAGTCTTCGTTAGTGATAATCTGCTCTGGAGCATAATGAGCGACCTGGCTTATTTTTGCAAAAGCCATTACTTCAAATCCTCCAAAAAGTGATAAAGATTAGTCAACCCTTTTCCCATAACTTCAATCTCTTCAGGACTCATGCCCTCGATAATTCTTTCGACCATGGCCTTATGGAAACGTTTATGAAGACGATGAACGAGGCGACCTTTCTTTGTCAAATGCAGATGTACTACACGACGATCTTGATCTGAACGGATACGTTCGATGTATCCTTTTCGTTCCAAATTATTTAAACTCGTTGTCACAGTCCCTAGAGTTACCATCAACTCTTTGGACACCTGACTTGGAGTCACTTCTGGATACTTACCGATAACATCAATCGTGTGCATTTCTTTGATAGAGATGTCTTTGAAACGACTACCTCGCAAACTTACTTCCTCGATCACTAGGACGTTGTTAAAAATTGATGTTAAATAGTCATTGACTTGTTGGTAGTCCATTTCTCTTCCCTCCTTTACCAAAAAAAGTTTAATAATCAAAACATTTGACAAAAAAAGTATATCAAACTTCAAAAAATAGTGCAAGTATTTTTTATTTCCCGACAAATTTTGGACGTCTTCTTTCAGAATGTGCCCGAACACCTTCTTTAAAATCTTCCGTATAGGATAGTGATTTTTGTAGCTCCAATTCAAGTTGAGCATATTCATGCCACTGCTTGAACTCACTCTCCCAAACAAGCTTCTTAATTGCTGCATAAGAATTTGAAGAACCACGTCTCAACTTCTTCAATAATTGTTCTCTTGTTTTTTCTAATTGTTCACTAGTACATAGGCGATATAGAACTCCTGCCTCCATTGCTTTTTCAGCGGTGAAAGCTTCTCCAGTCATAGCTAATTGAGTTGCTCTAGTTGCACCGAGCGATCTTGTAAGCAAGAATAAGCCACCCGCGTCAGGAGCCAATCCTACACCTACAAAAGCCTGGATAAATTTAGACTTGTCAGATGCGATACAAAAATCAACTGCCAAGGCCATATTAGCTGCAGCTCCAGCAACTGCTCCATCCACCTCCATGATAACAGGTTTAGGAATCTGTTTAATCTTATATGAAATAGTATTGACCAATTCAGCAATTCGAGTTAAGGAAGCAATATCATCCTCATCAACAGCACGCTTCATTTCAACTAAATCGCCACCAACAGAAAACACCTTACCAGCAGCATTGATGAGAATAAATGAAACAGAATCGTCTTTTTCAGCTAATTCCAGTGCTCCTAAAATTTCTTCACACATAGGAATATGGAAACCATTTGCCACCTCGGGACGATTTAAAGTAATCACCGCTAAATCGTCTTGAATTTGAAAGATAATATGATTCATAGCCACTCCTTTAATTTAAAAAGCTGATTAAATTATTTTATCTTCAAAGTATATCTTTTTCTTTTTAGTTATACAAGCAAAAAATGTATAAAAGTGTATCAGCCGATTTTTAAAGGGTCTTTTCTATACTAAAAATAACTAAGTTAAGCTAATCAGGTCCAGACCTCTAATAAGATGTAGCCTTTCCTATTGTAGATTGAAAAAAGCCCTTCTTTTTGCTATAATCGTATAAAATACTAACTGAGGAGTTCTTATGAAGGTTGTAAAATTTGGAGGAAGTTCACTCGCCTCTGCAAGCCAATTGAAAAAGGTTTTAAACATTGTAAAAAGTGACCCTGAACATCGTTTTGTAGTTGTATCTGCACCAGGAAAGCGCGATGCTAAAGATACCAAGGTTACGGATGCTTTGATTAAATATTATCGTGATTATGTAGCAGGGAATGATATCAGTGCTAGTCAAAATTGGATTATCGATCGTTACGCTGCAATGGTTAGCGAACTAGGACTTAAACCAGCTGTTTTAGAACGAATCTCTAAAAGCATCCGAACTCTTGCTACCCTTCCAATTGAAAACAATGAATTTCTTTACGATACCTTCCTTGCTGCAGGGGAAAATAACAACGCTAAACTCATTGCAGCTTACTTTAACCAAAATGGATTAGAATCTCGCTATGTTCATCCACGAGAGGCTGGTATTGTTGTTACAAGCGAACCTGGAAATGCTCGCATCATTCCTTCAAGTTATGACAAAATCGAAGAGCTCAATAATGGAACTGAAGTTCTGGTTATTCCGGGATTCTTCGGTGTGACTAAAGAGAATCAAATCTGTACCTTCTCTCGTGGTGGATCTGATATTACTGGTTCAATTATCGCAGCTGGAGTTAAAGCTGACCTTTATGAAAACTTTACTGATGTTGACGGAATTTTTGCTGCACACCCTGGTATCATTCACAAGCCACACTCAATCCCTGAATTGACTTACCGTGAAATGCGGGAATTGGCCTATGCAGGTTTCTCTGTACTACATGACGAAGCACTCCTTCCAGCCTACCGCGGAAAAATCCCTCTTGTTATCAAAAATACCAATAATCCTGACCATCCAGGTACTCGCATCGTTCTGAAACACAGCAGTGATGAATTCCCAGTAGTGGGGATTGCTGGTGATTCTGGTTTTGTCAGCATCAATATGTCTAAGTACCTGATGAACCGCGAAGTTGGTTTTGGTCGTAAAGTACTTCAAATTCTAGAAGACCTGAATATTGGTTGGGAACACATGCCTACAGGTATCGATGACCTTTCTATCATCCTTCGTGAGCGCGAGCTTACACCAATCAAAGAGGAAGAAATCCTCCGTCAACTTGTTCAAAAAGCTGAAGTTGACCATGCTGAAATCGAACATGACCTGTCTATCATCATGATTGTTGGCGAAAAAATGAAGCGCCATATCGGGGTAACTGCTACAGCCACTCGTGCCTTATCTGAAAACAATATCAACATTCAAATGATGTCACAAGGTTCTAGTGAAGTTTCTATCATGTTCGTTGTCCACAAAGACCAAGAAAAAGCGGCTCTTAAGGCTCTCTACCAAGCATTTTTCGGTGAAAGTAAGGAAGACTAAACATGGCACAATCTCTCAATAAAGTCGTTGATTTACAAACTACTGGAACTTCTTACCTCTCTATACAAGGAAAAGTTGGAAAATTTTTGGTAGGAGACCAAGCCTTGGAGTTTTACTCAGATCGCAATATTGAGGATTATATTCAAATCCCATGGTCTAGCGTTAATCAAATCGGAGCCAACGTTTCAGGCCGTAAGGTTAGTCGTCATTTTGAAGTTTTTACAGACCAAGGAAAATTCCTCTTTGCCTCAAAAGACTCCGGAAAAATTCTTAAAATTGCTCGGGAAAAAATCGGAAATGAAAAGGTTGTGAAGCTTCCAACCTTACTCCAAATCATCGGTCGTAAAATCAAAAATCTATTTGCAAAAAAATAGAAAGTTTAGTATAATCATAGAAACGGATAAGTAGGTTATCCTCTTCTTCCAGAAAGTCTGCGGATGCTGCGAGCAGATAGGAGAGATAGGTGAAATTCTACCGTTGTTTTAAATCAAATACAGAATCAAGTGCACACCTGTGAAGTTGGATGGAACCGTGGCTCTGCCACTCCAACGCTTTGTCAGGTGTGCTTTTTTCATAAAGGAGTTTATATGCTAGATATCAAACGTATTCGTACAGACTTTGATGCTGTCGCAGAAAAATTGGCTACACGTGGTGTAGACGCTGCTATCTTGAACGAGATGAAAGAAATCGATGCTAAACGTCGTGACATCTTGGTTAAGGTTGAAACCCTCAAGGCAGAGCGTAACACGGTTTCTGCTGAAATCGCCCAAGCTAAGCGCAACAAGGAAAATGCCGATGATAAGATTGCTGCCATGCAAACCCTATCTGCCGAAGTCAAAGCACTAGATGCAGAATTAGCTGAAATCGATGCTAAATTGACAGAATTTACCACTACTCTTCCAAACATCCCAGCTGACAGTGTTCCTATTGGGGCAGACGAAAATGATAACGTAGAAGTTCGCCGTTGGGGAACTCCTCGTGAGTTTGACTTTGAACCAAAAGCCCACTGGGATCTCGGAGAAGACCTTGGTATTCTTGACTGGGAACGTGGTGGAAAAGTCACTGGAGCTCGTTTCCTCTTCTATAAAGGCCTCGGAGCTCGCTTGGAACGTGCCATCTACAACTTTATGCTAGATGAACACGGAAAAGAAGGTTATACTGAAGTCATCACCCCTTACATGGTTAACCATGACTCTATGTTTGGTACTGGTCAATATCCAAAATTCAAGGAAGATACTTTTGAGCTCAGCGATACCAACTATGTCCTCATTCCTACAGCTGAAGTTCCTTTGACGAACTACTACCGTGATGAAATTATTGATGGTAAGGAACTGCCAATCTACTTTACTGCTATGAGTCCATCATTCCGTTCTGAAGCTGGTTCTGCTGGTCGCGATACTCGCGGTTTGATTCGTTTGCACCAATTCCACAAGGTAGAAATGGTGAAATTTGCTAAACCTGAAGAGTCATATGAAGAATTGGAGAAAATGACAGCCAACGCTGAAAACATCCTTCAAAAGCTCAACTTGCCATACCGTGTAGTTGCTCTTTCTACAGGAGATATGGGCTTCTCAGCTGCCAAGACTTACGACTTGGAAGTTTGGATTCCAGCGCAAAATACCTACCGCGAAATCTCAAGCTGTTCAAATACAGAAGATTTCCAAGCACGTCGTGCCCAAATCCGTTACCGTGATGAAGCCGATGGTAAGGTTAAACTTCTCCACACCTTGAACGGTTCTGGACTTGCTGTTGGACGTACCGTTGCTGCTATTCTTGAAAACTATCAAAACGAAGATGGTTCTGTTACTATTCCTGAAGTCCTTCGTCCATACATGGGTGGAGCTGAAGTTATCAAACCATAACATTTTCAGATAAAAAAGAGGAAGCTGTGCTCCCTCTTTTTAAGTGATTCAAAAGAAACAGGTAGAAATCATGATTTCTACCTGTTTTTATTTATTAGTAACCACCCATCATTGAAGGATCTATAGCTGGAGCTGGTGCTACCGGTTCTGGCTTGTTAGCCACAACTGCTTCTGTTGTCAAGATAAGACTTGCAACTGAAGCTGCGTTTTGAAGGGCTGAACGGCTAACCTTAACAGGATCGATAATACCTGCTTCAATCATGTTCACCCATTCACCTGTCGCAGCGTTGAAGCCAGTTCCAAGCTCTGCATTTTTCAAACGATCGATAACGATTGAACCTTCATAGCCTGCATTGTAGGCAATTTGGCGAACTGGTTCTTCCAAGGCACGAAGAACAATACTACGTCCTGTTGCTTCATCACCTGTCAATTCTAAAGCTTCAACAGCTGGAATGACATTCACTAAGGCAGTACCACCACCTGCAACAATACCTTCTTCCACTGCTGCACGGGTAGCGTTAAGGGCATCTTCGATGCGGAGTTTCATTTCTTTCAATTCAGTTTCAGTTGCAGCACCGACCTTGATAACTGCTACTCCACCTGATAATTTAGCCAAGCGTTCTTGGAGTTTTTCTCGGTCGAATTCTGAAGTTGTTGTTTCGATTTGAGACTTGATGACAGCGACACGGTTAGCAATTGCTTCAGGATTACCTGCGCCTTCTACAATAACAGTGCTATCTTTATCTACAGTCACTCTCGCTGCTTGACCTAAAGCTTCGATGGTTGCATCTTTTAACTCAAGACCAAGGTCTTCGGTAATAACAGTTCCACCTGTCAAAATCGCAATATCTTCCAACATCGCTTTACGACGGTCACCGAAACCAGGAGCCTTAACAGCAACTACGTTGAAAGTTCCACGAATCTTGTTCAAAACAAGAGTTGGAAGAGCTTCACCATCAACATCATCTGCAATAATCAAGAGCGGACGACTGCTTTGAAGAATACTTTCTAGAAGTGGCAAGATTTCTTGGATATTTGAAATTTTCTTGTCAGTAATTAAAATGTATGGATTTTCAAGGTCTGCAACCATTTTTTCATTATCAGTAACCATGTACTGAGATAGATAACCACGGTCAAATTGCATTCCTTCTACAACTTCAAGCTCTGTTTCCATACCACGTGATTCTTCAATAGTGATAACTCCATCTTTACCAACTTTTTCCATGGCTTCAGAGATGTACTCACCAACTTTTTCAGAACGAGATGAAACGGCAGCGACCTGCGCAATCGCTTCTTTGTTAGCAACAGGAATGGCATTGTTCTTCAAGGCTTCTACAGCAGTTGCAACCGCTGCTTCAATCCCTCGGCGGATACCAATTGGGTTTGCTCCAGCAGTAACGTTCTTGATCCCTTCACGAACAATTGCTTGAGTTAAGACAGTTGCAGTTGTTGTCCCGTCACCCGCAATATCATTGGTTTTAGAAGCTACTTCTGATACCAATTTGGCACCCATATTTTCAAAATGGTCTTCCAATTCGATTTCTTTTGCGATTGTTACACCATCATTGGTAATCAATGGTGAACCGAATGATTTTTCAAGAACAACGTTACGACCTTTAGGTCCCAAGGTTACTTTAACAGTATCAGCTAGGATATCAACACCTCGAACCATAGCTGAACGTGCATCAGATGAAAATTTAATGTCTTTTGCCATACTTACTTTCTCCTATTATTCTTCAACGATTGCCAAGATACTAGCTTCACCCACGATGAGGTATTTTTCATCCCCATCTTTAACATCAATACCCGCATGAGCTTCAACTAAAACCTGATCTCCAGCTTTTACACTTGGAGCGACTAACTCACCGCTCAAGGTACGAACACCCTGTCCAGTAGCCACTACAGTAGCTGTTTTCGTTTCTTCTTGGGCTGATTTTGCGAGGACAAATCCCCCAACAGTTTGTTCTTTTTCTTCAATTTTTAAGACCACACGGTCGCCTAATGGTTTCAACATCTGCTTTCCTCCATGAGATAATCATATTGTTAGCACTCTTTGTATATGAGTGCTAAACCATAGTTCTATTGTATCACTTGGTCAAAAATAGTCAAGGAAAAAGTCTGATTATAGCATAAAAAGAGTTCGAGAAAGCTCTCAAACTCCTATCGTTTTAGAAGGGAAGTTCCTCCTCTTCCAAAACCAAATCTGCTAGATCTTGGCCAGCATTATTTTCACGCATAGCACGTTGGGCACGACTTTCTAAAAGTTGGAAGCCTGTGGCGAGAACTTCGGTCACATAGTTGATCTGACCATTCTTCTCGAACTTACGGGTACGAAGCTCCCCGTCTACAGAAATGAGACTACCTTTGCTTGCATAGCTAGCCAAAGTTTCAGCAAGTTTCCCCCAGACAACAATGTTAATGAAGTCAGCTTCACGTTCCCCATTTTGGTCCTTGAAACGACGATTAATAGCAATAGTCGCACGGGCTACAGACTTGTCGTTGTTGGTTTTGTGCAACTCTGGTGTAGACGTTAAACGTCCGATCAGAATAACTTTATTATACATTTTTCATCCTCCTACTTATCTATTCGAAGGAAAAGAAAAAAAGTTACAAGATTTGTAACTTTTTTAATAATATTAATCTCTATGAATCATAAATCCAGTTGCTTGTTGATTGGCCATGATAGTCATATCTGTGATTTGTACTCGTCATGGTTGACTGGTCACATAAACGACAGTATCTGCGATATCTTGCGCCTGCAAAGCTTCGAGTCCCTGATAGACTGACGCCGCCCGTGCTTCATCTCCATGGAAACGGACTTTTGAAAAATCAGTTTCTACAATTCCTGGCTGAATAGTGGTCACCTTGATATCTGTCGCAATGGTGTCAATCCGAAGCCCATTTGAAAAAGTTTTGACTGCAGCCTTGGTTGCTGAATAGACCGCTGCTCCAGCATATGCGTATATACCTGCAGTAGACCCCATATTGATAATATGTCCTTGATTAGTTGCTACCATGGAAGGTAAGAGACAACGAGTAACAGCCATTAAACCCTTGACATTGGTATCTAGCATGGTCAACATATCCAACTCTTCATAGTCCTGATAAGGCGATAAACCTAGAGCCAGTCCAGCATTATTGACCAAGATATCAACCTGACCAACAGTTTCTAAAATTTCTGAACAAACAGTTTTTACCATGCTCATATCCGTAACATCTAACGGAAAGGTCCAGACTTTTTGATTTGGAAAGGCTTCTGTAAACTCGTTTTTTAGAACCTCGAGTCTTTCTGTTCGACGCCCTGTGAGTACAACATTCTCACCTTTTTCTAGATATGCACGCGCAATGGCTTCACCGATACCTGATGTTGCACCTGTAATGACTACATTTTTTGCCATCTTATTTCCCTCTGTCAAAGATCATAAATCACTTTTAGTGATTAAACAGTTCTATGAATACACTTTTTAAATCTTATATCCTTAATTTAATAGGGTTTTAGGGTTTTAGGACTTTTGAATCTTTCAAAATAGACTCATTTTTCAAATTTTAGTAACTTTTTAGTAACCTGTTCAAGATACGGATGTATAGCCCAGATAAAGACAATTCAAATTAGATTACGTCTATCTATTCACTTACCTTTTATTTGCTTTAATTCCTTTATCTCTTTTAGAATACTAAAAATATAGAAACTAAATAGAACTACACCTAAAAAAGATAAAACAAAGAAACCAAACGTAAGTTTTCCTTCCATACCAGCTACTACTCCAAGGGATAAAATACCGATAGCCATTATGGAAATTATGAGGATAAACCACAAGTAAATCATGTAAAACTTATAAAGATAGCAAAAGGACTCAGTCTTGTGCAATACAGAACTAAATCCTTTGGATAAATTACTTGTCTAACTTTTTGGGGTCTGTACAAAACAATGCTTTTTATTATTCAAGTTTTTAGCAAGATTCCTTACTTTTATAAATCAAGTCATCTAGCCCTCTTTTGCTGATAGTGACCATTTCCTCCCTATAATGAAAATCCTTTATTAGATAGATAACATTAAAATCTGTCTAGCTATACATCATTAGCAAAAGAATTCCTGTTGCATTTCCAAGAATATGAGAAAGTGTAGAAATCAAACAATTCCCAGACTTTTTATAAATCATTGCATAGATGATACTATCAACAAAAATCATGAAAATATCGTAGCTTACAAGCCCAACGCTTCCACTAGAAATATGGGCTATCGCGAACAATAAAGAAGATAGAATGGCACAAAGCCAAAATGGTATAATTCTCATTGACTTACCAAGAAAGAAACCTCTCCATGCAATTTCTTCCCCCAAGGCTGCGATTACTATTTGAACCATAAGGAGCGGTATTTTATCGAAGGATAACATACCATCCGTTCTTCCCAAAATATGACTAGCAAAAGCGCCCTTAAATATCATATCGCCGATAAGCAAAGTTGCTGCAGCGGTTCCTACAGGAAGCAAGACCAAAAGAATTACCCCTTGTTTTTTCAAATCATCGAAAAATGATTTAAAGCGCAAACCTGATTCTATATGTGATTTTTTATCAAAATGTTCAAGAACAAAGAAAAAGAGAATACCAATCAGTACAGTGAGACCTGACAAAGAAAGTTCAGGTATTATCTTTGTCAAAGACAATACTGCCATTAGAAACAAACCAATGATCGTAGTATATACAGACTTTTTATCTATTTTAGCAAAATCAGGCATAAATATTTATCCTCAACGTTAGTAGGGCGACATGGTTATTCATTTGTCCTGAATTGTCAAACTAGGTGCACAATTCAAGACTTAAAAAACTTTCGCCAAAAGATTTCTAGGATTTCACGAGCAAAGTTACACACTCAACAATTCGCTGTTGTCGTTGGTAATCGAGTCCAGTGTGTAGCTGGGTTAAAGGGTGTTCCAACTACCTGGTCGTCTGATAATTCAATGACACCACGTTTTTGGGGAGCATTTGGCAAGGCAAGTTCACGAGGACTACACATCATACCAAAGCTCTTTTTCCCACGAAGTTCCCCTGGGAAAATGAGATTGCCTTTTGGCATCATGGCTCCAGGAAGAGCAACAATAGTTTTTAAACCGATACGCGCATTGGGAGCTCCTGCAACGATTTGTACTGTCTTGTCATTTCCGATAGCAACTTGGCAAATATTGAGGTGATCACTATCTGGATGAGCAACCATCTCTACAATCTCACCGACGATAAATTTTGGTTCCTTGTCATTGATAATCTCTTCTGTAAATCCTTCTGCCTGCAATTCTTGGTTCAAACGTGCTACTTGCTCGTCAGTTAAAAAGACCTGTCCACGCTCTTCAATCTCGAATAAGCTAGAAACCTCAAAGATATTCCATGCGACAGTTTGACCAGTTTCCTTTAGGAAAACACGCGCTACATTACCTTTACGCTCAACATCCAGCTTGGCATCACCACTGTTTTTCACGATGATCATAAGGACGTCACCGACATGTTCTTTATTATATGTAAAAATCATTCTTTTCTCCTATTTCAAACTTGCTAAAAAGTCATTGATTTGTCCCTTGGTTTTACGGTCACGATTGACAAAACGTCCAATCTCCTTGTCCTTGTCTAAAACAACAAGACTTGGAATCCCGTATACATCCCACAGTTTAGCAAGTTCCATGTACTCATCTCGGTCTACCCGTATAAAAGCGAACTCTGGATTTGCCTCTTCAATCTCTGGCAAGGCAGGATAGATATAACGGCAATCGCCACACCAATCCGCAACAAAAAGGAAGACCTTCTTGCCATCCTGCTCTACTAGATTTGCTAATTCTTCTATATTTTTAGGAGAAATCATAAAACTTCCTCCTCATAGATGAGATCTTCATCTTCATAGACGAAGGTATAGTGACGACCATCTTCAAAAATGACACCACCAACAAGACGTTCTAGGCTACTTTCGTATACTTGGACATAGAGAGTCCCAATCTCACCCATTTCTGAGAAATAGTCACGCACAATAGCCGTTAACTCTTCCTGTGTCTTCATGAGTTTGTGATCATCAGCTACTTTCTTAGCACCAAAGGCAAGTGCTCCAAGCCCTGCCACGACTAAGCCTGTTTTAATAATATTTTTCGTTTTCATGCTAACATTGTAACACAAAAAGGCTCAAGGAACAATGAAAAAGGGAGTTCCTCTCCCCCTTTCTAATTTCTCAACATTAATAATTTCTCTCACCAAACAAGCCTTCTGGCAAATCATGAAATCCCTTGCCTGCCTTAAAGTTTTTAAACTTACCAAGTAAGAATTGGTAGGCATCCAAACGACTCTCGTAGCGAATCATGGCATCTTTAGCACGCTCATCTTGATCTTCTTCATAGACCTTTTGGCTTTCCTTGTGTGCCATATCGTTGATCATGATCTGGGTATTAACCCAAGCTTCAAATTCTTGCATAAATTCTTGTTCGTAACTCATTGCTTCTCCTTATTCTATTCCACGGAAAAAGTCGCTATCAATTTCACGATAGGGTTGAATATCCTGAACATACTCCAATACACCTTGAAATTCTCCGTTTTCGTCATGTACTGCAGCGTAAGTGACATGGACAAACTTTCCACGTGATTCTGATTTAAACCACATCTCATATTTGTCCTTGACTCCTTCACGAAGACCTTTCATAATAGCCTTGACCTTGTCTAAGTACTTGGGTGGATGACAAAGTTCAACATTACGCCCGACTTGGGACGGTGTCCGTTTGAAAATCATTTCATCCGCTGGCGTATTGTCATTATAATACTGAAAAATATCATCCTTATTCACAAAGGTAATCTCCATTGGTAGATGATTGAGGATGAGATTGGCCTGTTCAACTGAAAGATAACCATTTCCAAAAGCTTGTTGGCTATTGCGATCCAGTATTGCTTCCTTTTCCTTAGGGGTAAAGGTGATCGTAAACTGGCCATCTGGCGTATCAATCACTTGTTGAACCTGTCCATCTACAGTTTCTGACTGAGTTGGTTCTTCTACACTTTTTTCCTCAACAAAAGGTTGACGTTCTGGAATCCATTTCTCTGACGGACGGATAATGGCATAGCCATAAGCGTCACTTTCTTCAGCAATCTGAATCCAGTCATCCTGGGTAAAGGATTCAAGCAGAATCATGAGTAGGATTGATTCTTCCTTAAAAATCATACTTTCAAACTCTGTCGCAAAAGCTTCAAAAGCTTCCTTTACAGCGGAAATTGGCACTTCTGGGAGCGACTTAGTTGCCACTAAGGCTGTTTGAAAGAGATCCCTAATCTGGTCATCCACTCCCCACATGACCTTTGGAGGTGAATCATGGCCATAACGTTCCATGATAGGAAAGAAGAGCTCTTCCTTGCGCTGGTAGTGAATATCAAATTGACCAACAAGCTCCATCTGACGTACCAAGCCTTTGCGCATCTCCGCCAGCATTTCCTCATCGTCCACAGATTCATAAGTCGAGAGCAATCTACGGACCCGAATCAAGGCAGCACGGAGAGCTAGATTTTCATCCTTAAAGACTCTCACAGGGTGACCAGGATGCTCGGTATCCTCAACTTCTACGCCCTTAACAGCATTCTTAAAGAGATTGGCATGCACATCACATAGCTCCATGACATCTTCAAAGGTAACGCCTGAGTCCGAGTTCATCAACTCATGCTCCATAAGAGAAATCTCGATAGCTGATACACCAGTAAAGGTCGCATCAAAGCGTTCCTGAACGGACTCTGGAGAGGCTCCATTATGCAATTCTAATAAAATATCCCTCAGGATATGAATACGTTCATCTGTCATTAGTCTAACCCGATCACTTCGTAACCATTTGCTTCAAGCGTACGCACAATCTTATCCATAGGAGTCCCTTCAAGCTTTGAGCCTTGTTTGAGCGAAACTTTTCGCCCTACAGTATTACGCATCAAGGGATTTGCAAGAGGTTTAAAACCAAGCTCAACCAAAACATCTAAAACTTCTGGATGTTTATCCACCACTTCCGCAACTGGAATTGATACATCGATTATATTGTCCATGAGAACCTCCATGAGTCTATTTCTAATCATTTAACTGCTTTTATTATACCATAAGGAATGGGATTAAAAAAACTAGCAACACAAGACTTGCTAGTTTCTTCATATCAGTCAGTTTCGATTACCTCAGCCTCTTTTCGAATAATTGCCATATCATTTTGGTATTGCACTTCAGAATAGTTAACTAATTTGGACAATTCTTTTTGCAATCTTTCGCCCATGGGTTTCATAGTCGCATAGGTTAATCCCCCTGAAATAACCCCACCTAGAATAGGAATCGCTTTTCCCATTCCCTTTGCCAAGCCTCTCCTTGTAAGAGTAACCCCAAAAATTTTCATAACCTTTTTTAAAATAGGGTACCAGCCAGCTTTGGCTACGGCTTTCTGAGGTACTGTGGTCATTACATGTTTAGCGACTGTAACACCACCAGAACGAAGCAAGGCACCCGCTCCGTTTACCCCAAGCATGACCCCTAGATAAAGTAATAGTGTGTTTTTAGCTTCTTCACTTAAGTCATTTCTTGATGCCCAAAGATCATTAAATCCATAAATATATCCCAATTCTTGGGCTAATTTCAAGGAAAAAGCATAAAACTGAGCTACATCCGTTGGAATAGTAAGCGCCATTAGAATACCTCCAGGTAGACCTGCTAGAACAGATGTTCCACTTGCTCGTAAAACATTATCCTTTATGCAGGACCTGGCTACCCTATCTAAGGTTTCCTGGGATAATAATGAAGGAGGACCTTGTTCTAACAATTTGGCAATATCCTTCTTATCTAATTCTTTAGAGAACTTCTCCACTAAAAATTTTTCTCTATTTACTTTCACGACAGGAAGTTTTACAACTTGTTGTAAAACTTTTATAGCTATATCTTGTTTAGCCATCTATATCTCCATTTTATATTCAAGTTAAGCTTTATCATATCATACTATTAGAGATTTATACATTTTTTTAACCGACTTTTAAGAAGGGCAACTAATTAATCCATCATCATGTTTAAAGTAATAAAAAAGAGGGATTCCCCTCTTTTTTATTATTTCTTATCCAGATTGCGTAACATTTCGTCAATCTTGTTTCCATACTCGATGGATTCGTCTTTGACGAAGGTCAAGTCTGGAATTTTATACAATTTCAAATTGTGACCAAGCTCACGTTTGATAGTTCCGGTTGCTTTTTCAAGGCCAATTTGGGCCTTTTGATTATCTGAAGCAAGATTACTCAAAATGGTGTAGTAAACCTTAGCTACAGATAAGTCACCTAGCATCTGAACATCTGTGATGGTCACACCTTGGACACGAGGATCACGGACTTTCTTTTGCAAAATCTCATTGACTTCACGCTTGATTTCCATGCCTACACGATCCGTACGGAAATGATTTCCCATGCTATTCCTTCCTCTCTATTGAATCAAAAGCTAGGCCAGCAGACCTAGCTATTTTTAAACTTATTGATTTTCAATTCAAATTGAAACGAAGTTCAATTTGAAATCATCCGCTTCTTTCGCCGTGGTGAAAGTGATTGGGCTGATCATTCAGTTCAATCACTGGGGATTTTTGAGACTCTAGGCTCAAAAATAAGCAATGAAACCTTGGGTTTGCTTGCGTCCCACACCACCTAAGAAAGGAGCAAAAATCTTAGCGTTTAATTTCTTCCATGACATAGGCCTCAATCACATCATCCATCTTGATATCATTGTAGCCATCAATCATGAGACCACCTTCACGGCCGTTTGTAACTTCTTTGACGTCATCTTTATAGTGTTTCAAGCTTGCAAGTTCACCATCGTAAATAACGACACCGTCACGAATAACACGGACTTTAGAGTCACGGGTAACTTTACCGCTAGTAACCATAAATCCACCGATTGTTCCGACTTTAGACACTTTGAAGGTTTCACGAATAATCGCTTCACCGATAACTTTTTCTTCAAATTCTGGATCAAGCATACCTTTCATGGCTTCTTCCATCTCTTCGATAACCTTGTAGATAATGCTGTGGAGACGGATTTCTACATCGTCTGCTTCTGCTTGTTGGCGGGCTTGTGGTGTAGGACGTACGTTGAAACCTACGATAAAGGCATTTGAAGCTTCAGCAAGAGTCACGTCAGATTCGTTGATAGCACCAACTGCTGAGTGGACGATGGTAACTTTTACACCTTCCACATCAATCTTTTGTAGTGAGGCAGAAAGGGCTTCAACCGAACCTTGTACGTCAGCTTTGATGATGACGTTAACAGACTTAAGTTCCCCAGCTTTAAGAGTGTCAAAGAGGTTTTCAAGGCTTACACGCTGTGTAGCTTGACGTTGCTTCATAAGAGCACGTTTGGCACGCTCTTCACCTGCTGCACGAGCAGATTTTTCATCTTCATAAACGGCAAAGTGATCACCCGCCATCGGTGCTTCGTTCAAACCTGTAATAGATACTGGTGTTGATGGTCCTGCAACCTTAACACGACGTCCAAGGTCATTGGTCATGGCACGGACACGTCCGAAAGTATTACCAACAACGATTGGGTCTTGAACGTTCAAGGTACCTTGTTGAACAAGGAGGGTTGCAACCGCACCTTTACCTTTATCCAAGCGAGCTTCGATAACAGTACCGATGGCACGAACGGTTGGGTCTGCTTTGAGCTCTTGAATTTCAGCTACAAGAAGAACAGTTTCCAAGAGTTCATCGATATTTTGGTTGAATTTGGCTGAGATTTCTACAAACTCAGAATCTCCACCCCAAGCTGTTGACATAACACCGTGTTCAGCCAATTCGCCGATAACGCGTTCTGGGTTTGCACCTGGCTTATCAATCTTGTTAATAGCAACGATGATTGGAACATTAGCTGCTTTTGAGTGGTTGATGGCTTCGATAGTTTGAGGCATAACCCCGTCATCTGCCGCTACGACCAAGATCGTAATATCGGTAACAGAGGCACCACGTGCACGCATAGAAGTAAAGGCCGCGTGTCCTGGTGTATCAAGGAAGGTAATCTTCTTACCATTTTCCTCAATCTGGTAGGCACCAATATGCTGAGTGATACCACCAGCTTCTCCTGTAGCGACACGAGAATTACGTAGGGTATCCAAAAGGGTTGTTTTACCATGGTCAACGTGTCCCATGATAGTTACAACTGGTGGACGTTCAACCAACTTGTCTTCATTTAGATATCCATCTTCTACGAAGAAACGTTCGATATCCGCATTGTCCACTTCTACCTTTTGTTTAGCTTCAATTCCATAATCAACCATGAGGAGTTCGATTGTTTCTCCATCCAAAGATTGGTTTTGAGTGGCCATAACGCCCATCATAAATAGTTTCTTAACAATCTCAGCTGGTTCACGTTTGATACGTTTTGCGATTTCCGCAACAGTCATACCATCTGTATATTCAAATTCTGTTGGCAATTCATGGAATTTACGCTCTGTAATAGGTTTTGGAGCCTGATTACGGTTATTTTGTTTATTGCCTTTTTTATTTTTCTTATTGTTATTCCAGTTACTATTTCTTTGATTTCTCACTTGATTCTGACTACTTCGATTCTTTTGTTGTTTTCTAGGACCATCTTCCTCATGATCGTAATCATCACGATCTTTGTCTGGTCGAGCTTGCTTTTTACGACGTGTATCCACTACAGCCTCTTTGGCTACAGGAGCTACTTCAACTACAGGCTGAGTTTGTTCAGCTAGTTTAGCAGCTTCCTCAAAGATTTCCTCTGGCTCCTTGCGTTTATTAGCTTGAGCCAAGGCTTCTTTGGCAACTTGAGACTGTTTGAAGCGTTCCTCGCTTGAGCGTGCGTATTCTGCATTTTGCTCAGCCTTCAGAGCTGCTGCTCGAGCTTTAAAGTCAATACGAGGACCAGCTTGGTTGGGACGATTATCAGCTTGTTGGCGATAATCATTGCCACGATTTCCTTGGCCTTGTGGTTTCTTCCCTTGGTCGTTAAAACGACGATTGTCACGGTTCCCTTGACCAGGTTTACCACCATTACGGTTATCGTTTTTTTGACGGTTACCGTTTTGTTGTTGATCGCGGCTATTACCTTTGTTTTGCTTGCGTCGTTCCGCTTGCTCTTTGGCACGCGCTTCACGTTCAGCCTTAAAGTTTCGACTCTGTGGTCTTGCAGCTACAACTTTTTCTTCCTTAGGAGTTGCTGGCGTAGCTGGTTTACTTTCCACCTTCGCTTCACTTGCTTTTGGCGCTACAGGTTTTGCTTCTGTTTTGGGAGCAGCAGGCTTAAAGCTAGCTACGATTTTTTCAGCAGCAGCAGCCTCTACGCTTGAAGCATGGCTTTTTACTTCCAAGCCCAACTCTTTTGCACGCGCTACAACTTCCTTACTTTCTTTTCCAAGTTCTTTTGCGATTTCGTACAATCTTTTCTTAGACAAATCATGTCCTCCTCTTCTATTCCATAAGAGACCTCATTTTCTTTGTAAATCCAGCATCTGTCACAGCCAGAACCTTTCTTGATTTTCCGACTGCCATGCTTAATTCCAGTGTTGAAAACACGGTAATAACTTCTACTTGATAATAGTGGCTTTTATCCTGAATCTTCTTGGTTAGATTTGGGCTAGCATCATGAGCTAGAAATACCAATTTAACTTTCCGGTCTTGAATGGCTTTGACAACCATTTCTTCACCCGAGATGATTTTCCCTGCTCGCTGAGCCAATCCCAAGAGATTACTTACTTTTTGCTTATTCAAGTCCTAACTCTCTTCTTTTTACTTTGTGATTGACATAGGCAATCAGCTCGTCATAAAAGCTTTCTTCAACTTCCATATTAAAGCTACGGTTAAAGACTTTTTTCTTTTTAGCCTCTAGGGCTTCTGCATTATCTAGCTTGATATAAGCGCCCCGGCCATTAGCCTTGCCTGTCGGGTCGATAAAGACCTCACCTTCTTTGTTCTTGACAATACGAAGTAAATCTCGCTTATCAATCACATCGTTGGAAACAACAGACTTGCGCAAAGGGATTTTTCTTGTTTTCATCTTTCCCTCCTCTAGCAGATCTTATTCTTCAGTCAATTCGTCTGTTTCAGCGTAATCCACTTGACCTGCTTCTTCCATCTCTTCAAATTCACTTGCAGACTTGATATCGATACGGTAACCAGTCAAATGGGCTGCTAAGCGAACATTTTGTCCACGACGACCGATAGCAAGAGATAGTTTGTTATC
Organism: Streptococcus sp. oral taxon 431; assembly: GCF_023110115.1. Lineage (GTDB taxonomy): Bacteria > Bacillota > Bacilli > Lactobacillales > Streptococcaceae > Streptococcus. The sequence goes on from NZ_JALDVP010000002.1 coordinate 316,393, forward strand.
TGGTACAACAACCAAGACACGCTTGCTATCGTTTTCATCAAAGATAACTTGGTCAACTTCAGCAGGAGCAATGGCATTGTAAATAAATTCAGCTGGATCTGCTACCCACTCGATTACATCGATGTTTTCTTCTACAGGTACCATGCGGTCGCTCTTAGCATCGTAACGAGCTGGATGGAATTTGCTTGTGATTTTCTTAATGTTTGCTCCACCGCGACCAACGATTGTTCCGATAGCGTCCACATTTGGATTATGACTACGAACAGCAACTTTCGTACGGTCACCTGCTTCACGGGCTACGCTCATGATTTCAACAGTTCCGTCATAAACTTCTGGAATTTCTTGTTCCATCAAACGTTTGATCATCTCTGGGTGGCTACGGCTAACAAAGACGTTTACTCCACGAGGATTGTCTTCCACTTTGTAGACATAAACTTCGATACGGTCATGAGAAGCAAACACTTCTCCAGGAATTTGGTCTTGTTTTGACAATTGGGCTTCGATGCTACCAAGGTTAACGTAAATGAAGCGGTTGTCAAAACGTTCTACCGTACCTGACATGATTTCTTGTTCATGCTCTTTGTATGTATTGTAGGTAATGGCACGTGTTTGCTTACGCATTTTTTCCATGATTGTTTGTTTAGCAGATTGGGCTGCTACACGACCAAACTCTCCTGGCGCTTCTTCAAATTTGATTTTGTCACCAAGCTCATAGGCTGAATTAATGGCAAGAGCATCTTTTAAACTGATTTCCAAACGGCTATCAAATACTTCATCAACAACTTCACGGACAGTATAGACAGTAAAGTCACCTGTCTTTTCGTTGAAATCAATAGCTACACTATCAGATTGACCATAGCGTCTACGGTAAGCAGAACGAAGTGATTCTACTACTGCGTCGATGATATCTTCTTTCTTGATTCCCTTGTCTTCTTCCAAAATGCGGAAGGCCTCTAGCATTTCTTTACTCATGTTCTTTATACTTTTGAATTCTCAAAAGCTATCCTTTCTTTCTATAATTTTACTGCTAAACGTGCTTTTGATACCAAGTTATATGGAATTTGGACTGTTTTCTTGCGAGTTTTATCCATATATTCCATAGTCAACTCATCCTCTTCAAAGGACAACAAGGTTCCTTCAAAAACCTTTTGCTTATCGATGGCTTGATAGAGCCCGACATGGATGTATTTCCCAACCGCTCCAGCGACTGCTTCCTTGGTTTTCAAAGGACGCTCCAATCCTGGACTTGTAATTTCTAGGAAATATTGTTCTGGGAAGGGATCCGGCTTGATAGTATCTAGGACAGGACTGATAATTTCAGTCAAGTCTGCCGTATCATTCAAGGTGATTCCTTCAGGCTTGTCTACAAAAATACTAAGAATCATGTCACTGCCAATCTTTCCGTACTCGATATCTACGAGTTCAAAAGGAGCTTCAATAACAGGTTCTACGACTTCTCTGACTAATTCAACGATAGTTGCGATTGCGTCCACCTCCTCATAAGCAAGAGGCGAAGATATCTCCCCGCCTCTCTTTCTTATATTCTTGTTATTAGTATAACACAAATCAATCCAACCTGCAAGGATTTGACCTTTTCACAACCAATAGAAGGCTTTCCTTCAAAGGTTTCTGCATGATTTTATAAATGACGTTTCCTTTTACTGAGACGTATCGAATAATCCCAAGTCGTATTTCCATGCTAAAATACGTCGTACAGACTCATCAATACGCTCTTCTGTCAAGTCCCCAGAAGAAATTTTCTTTAATAGATAAGGAATCTGAGTTTGGTAGGAAGAACCTAGGATTAAATCATTTCCAGCTAATATTACCTGGAGAGCAGCTTCATCCTGACTGACAAAATCGGCTAATCCTGCCATATCTAAATCATCCGTCATTATGACCCCTTTAAAATTCAGCTCCTTGCGAAGAATTTCGTTGATTTTTGGCGAGATAGATGACGGCACTGTATCAATTTTAGTCAGGATATTGTGAGAAACTAAAATACTATCCGCACCTGCATCTATGCCAGCTTGAAAGGGTAGAAAATCTGCTTGTCTTAAATCATCCAAAGAGCGGTTGTCTTGGATAATGTCGGTATGACTGTCTCCATTATCACCATATCCTGGGAAATGCTTCAAGGTTGAACCGGCCTTATTCTTTTGAAGTTCTTCTACAACTTGCTTAACATAACTTGCAGTTGTTTGGACATCTTGTCCGATGGTCCGATCGTAAATAAAGGCTGATGGATCACCTGCAAGATCCGCAACTGGAAAGAGTCCAGCATTGATACCAACAGATTTCAGCACCTCTGCCTTTTTCCTAGTATCAGAAAGAACAGCCTCCATCCCTCCTTGATGATAAAGGGTCATAGGAGATTGGAAAGGAGTATCCAAAATCGAACTGATACGAGTTACTGTTCCCCCTTCTTCATCTGAACCAATCAATAAAGGAGTCTTTGAAGCGGCTTGGTAGCGACTTGTCAAAACTTTCATATCCTCTAAGGTTCGTCCTTCAAAATCTCGTCCAAATAAGATATAACCAGACAAATGATAGGATTTGAGATCTTCTATTTGATGATCGGCAGGAACTCTAGCCCAGAATAATTGCCCGACTTTCTCCTCCAAGGTCATTGTGGCTAATCTATCTTCAACAACCTTTTCCTTATCTGTTTCACTGGTTTGAGTAGTTTTCTCAGTTTTTTCTACTTGTACATCTGCCTGTCGATGATGTTGATGATCCAAAAAAATCAAACCACCTATCACAAGGAGAAAGAAAAAATAGACTACAACAGGTTTTATGCTTCTTCTCATAACCCCTTCATTATACCACTTATCAGGGCACAAGTACACACTTATCAAAATCCCAAATCTATTAAAAAACTCAAGGATTTAGTCCTATCGAAGACAGAACTAAATCCTTGAGTTACATGTTTACATTCCATTTGAGTGAACGACATTTTTTCACTAACAAGTCTTCACATTAAAACTGAGCTTCAACTCTATAAATGACTTGACCCTTGCTTGAAAATTTTTGCTCATACTCCGTCATGACATTTCCTTCAAAGTCGCTGGCATGTAAATCTAACCAAACACCCTTGAGTTTCATGCCATATTGTGAAAAGCTCACTAAGCTATATTCAAACAAGCCACGATTATCTGTCTTGAAATGAATTTCACCATGTTCAGGTAAGATTCGTTTGAAAGTGTCCAAGAAGCTCTTATAAGTCAAACGACGCTTCTCATGACGTTTTTTAGGCCATGGATCCGAGAAATTCAAATACAAGCGATCAATTTCACCATCTTCAAAATAATTGGTCAATTCTGAACCATCAACCCATAGAAGTTTGATGTTGGGAACTCCAACTTCTAAGACCTTGTCTAAAGCATAGCTTAATACAGACTTCTGAATATCAATCCCGATATAGTTGATATCCGGATTTTGTTTGGCCATTCCTGTTACGAAAGCACCTTTGCCGCTACCAACCTCTACATGGATTGGATTGTCATTACCAAACAAATCTCGCCACTTTCCTTTAGCTTCTGCGGGGTTTAAGACAACATACTGCGGATTAGCCTCTAACAGTTCTGTTGCCCCTTTACGATTTCTAACTCTCATTTTTTCTTTCCATACTTTTCTCGGAAGCTACGCAAAGCATAGATTTCCCGGTTTACATTATCCAAATCTTGATTTTCATAGTATTTGGTAATGAGGCTCAAAAATGACAGTTGAGCATACCAATATAACTTATTCAAGACAGTTTGATTATACTTATAGCCATAATTAGTTAGCCATTCTTGCCACTGATACTCTGGAATATAGTGACAAAGCAGATAGGCCACATCAAACATACGATCAGTCAAGCGAACGGAATCCCAATCTACTAAATAAATCAAGCCACTCTCTGTCTCAAACCAGTTGCTATGACGGACATCCCCATGGACTATGGTTGCATAATCTTCCCTAAATCCAGGAAGATTTTCACGCAAATCACCTAAAACCATACGTAGATACTGGTTGTTTTTTAAAGCATCCGGAGCCTTGTTTACCCATGACTGAAGTAAATCCGAAGGTGTTTCCATTGCATATCCCAATCGTGTCAACTGGGTCATTAAGGGACGTGAACAGTGTAAACGTGTCAAAATATCGATAATTTGTTTACGGTTCATATCGCTTGGCGTCAAAATTTTTCCTGTCAACCATTCCTGAGCGGACATATCACGGCCGTCTGGTAAACGACGACTCCAGAGCAATTGTGGTGCAATTTGCTCTCTAGCTAAACCAGGCAGGATTGGAGAAGTATTCATTTTTATAAAAACACGTTTTCCATCAGGATAACTTCCCATATAAGCTTTCCCGCTCTTCCCAGATATCGGGGTTAGCGTTAGCTCAATATCACCCAAGTCCATTTCTTTCCTCCGAATAAAGTTTCCTTATTATTCTACTAATTTTTATGCTATTCGTCAACCAATCTTCTCAGTTGATACGGCAAATAAAGAAATTGCAAGACAAGACTTGCTCCCACAAGTGCTAGAACAAGAATTTTGTCCTTAAAAATAAGCAATCCTATGAGACTTTCCAAGATTAAGACAAATATTCCAATCGCTCTCAAAATTTCCTTCAAACCTTTCTCTTTTTGCCCCTTACCTACTGGGAATAATTGCGTCAAATATTGATAGTCAAAGGCATGATAGAGGGCTAGAAGCTGGAATAACAAAAGATAATTGAATAAAATTACAATTGCGACTGCAATCCAAGATTGCTCAATGAAGATGAGAGCGGTCAAAGATAGGATTATGAGTCGCAGACTAAGGGCGAATAAATCTCCATTTCTCAGATAGGAACGAAGATAGAGGTTCTGCCATATTTTTCCTGGTACTTTCTGAACTCCCCTGAGAATAAAGTCCAGATAAGCTCGGCGCTTAACACTATTTGAAATCCCCTTGACCTGGGTAAAGAGAGCAAAAAATCGAAGCAAGAACTGCTTCCGTTTGCTTTCCTGGGCAATAACATAATCCCAGTCAAGTCCATTTCCAAGGAAAAAGTTGCTAGACTTTTGGCGAAAAATCACATATTTTACTATTCCCAAGACAAGGAGATAGACTCCAAAAATCGGCAAACCAAGACCCATGGCTAAGAATAAAGGCGCAAACAGGAGCAAAAAGAGAGTCTGTACACTGACCCAAAAGATGAAAGAAATCAGACTTTGCTTCTGGATGTGTTCTCTCACTTCTTCTTCAGCAACTAAAAGAAATAGTTTATCAGGTGCTTCTAGATAGGTCGCAATACCACCCCAAAGCAAAAGTAAAATAGATATCATCCCAATCAAAATTAGGATTGGGAAATGATTCTCAGGAAAGTGTTGGAGCAACTGGTTGTACTGGTAGGCCAAAAATCCTAACAACACCAACAAAAATAAGACAAAATGGTCATTGAGCACATAACGGAGATAGCCCAAGCATTCCTTGCGAAATTCCTGCTTTCGTTTTAAAAACAAGTCCTTCATAGCTCCTCCTCTTTGGTCAGAGCCAAATAGATATCATTGAGGCTTGCTTCTGGCATATCAAAGGCTTCTCGGAGTTGTTGGAGATTTCCTTTGGCTCTAACTTGACCTTTGTGAAGAATGACAAAAGAGTCACACATCTTTTCAGCAGAATCAAGAACGTGGGTACTCATAAGGATAGACTTTCCTTTTTTCTTTTCCGCTTCTAGAAGTTGAATCAAATCTGAAATCGCCAAAGGATCAAGACCAAGGAAAGGTTCGTCTACGATAAAGAGACTAGGATCCACGACAAAGGCACAGATAATCATAACCTTTTGCTTCATCCCTTTGGAAAAATGAACCGGGAACCAATCCAATTTTTGATCCAAACGGAACATTTTTAAAAGCGGCTCTACACGTTCAAAAGCTAGATTTTGCTCGATACCATAGGCCATAGCAACCGTCTCAATATGCTCTCTGAGAGTCAATTCCTCGTACAAGCTAGGAGTTTCAGGGATATAACCAATTTTCTTGCGATAGCTCGTAGCATCCTCTCCTAGAGTCGATCCGTCAATCTTAATCTCCCCACTATATGGCGTCAAAAGACCAATAATCTCATTGATAGTCGTAGATTTCCCCGCACCATTCAAACCTATCAAACCTACCAACTGTCCGCTCTCAACTGTAAAGGACACATCTTTCAAGACAGGGACATGAACATAGCCTCCTGTCAGATTTTTAATTTCTAACATATTTTCTCCGAATCTGGTATAATGTAGCTATATTATATCAAAATTCAATACACTAGAGGTGGTTTTTATGTCAGATTGTATTTTTTGTAAGATTATCGCAGGAGAAATCCCTGCAGCCAAAGTTTATGAGGATGAGCAAGTCCTTGCCTTTCTTGATATTTCTCAAGTAACACCTGGTCATACCTTGGTCGTACCTAAAGAACACTATCGCAACCTTTTAGAAATGGATTCGACGAGCGCTAGCCAACTCTTTGCTAAGGTTCCATTGGTAGCACAAAAAGTCATGACTGCTACTAAAGCCAAGGGTATGAATATCATTACCAACTGCGAAGAGGTAGCTGGACAAACCGTTTTCCATACCCATGTCCATCTCGTCCCTCGTTATGGTGCCGAGGATGACCTAAAAATTGACTTTGTTGCCCATGAACCTGACTTTGACAAACTTGCCCAAGTCGCTGAAACGATCAAAAACGCTTAAGGAGTTCCTATGAAACTATCAAATTTACTACTTTTTGCTGGATCAGCAGTCGGATCTTACCTCCTCGTTAAAAATCGTGAAGTTATCACTGAAGAAGTCTTAGATACAACTGATCGAGTTGAAGCAATCAAAGGCGATTTAGATGTTATCCAAAATAGCTTACAAATTATCAATCAACAAAAAGAAGTCATCAAAGAGTATCAAGAAGACCTCACTTACAAATTTAAAGTCTTAGAGAAAGACCTCCAAGCAAGACTTGCTGTCATAAAAGAACTACGAGAAACTGAAGAAAACTAAAAAAGAAAGCATCCAACTTTCCTTACATCCCCTTAAATCCATCTTGGATTACCAGCTCCTAACAGAAAAGGGAGGGACTAAACATGAAACAGTTTTTAAAAGTCATCTTGATTATTTCCGGTTGCTTCTGTCTTTTTGTAACCCTAGCATTTCTACTTGTGGCCAATCTTTTCAAGGCCTCATCAAGTGACATTCGAGAAGGAAATGAAACCTTAAAACAAATCTTTATCTCCCTTGACCTGCCTCCTGAGAAAGTTGAATCAAATGGACACTATCAATACGAGGGGGGAGGCTTGGATTTTTATGTGACATTCTCTGATGATGTCGTCAACAGCCACCCAGTCCTAAAAGAAAGCCCAAACCTTACTAAAAACCGACTCAAAGTCTACGTCCTACAGACAGGAGATATTTCTTACTATAAAGTAGGGGATAACTTGTTCAATCATGGTTTAATACAATTTTTAGAGGAGGAAAGCGAGAAGCATTTCCGAGATAACGGAAAGAAATCACATTCTTTATACACAATTCTAACTTTGAATGATTCGGAAAGCATGAAAAAAGGAATCGCATTCTACGAAAAGGCGTTGACCTTGGTAGATATCCAGGATAATTCGGCGATTAAGCACATTGATACCGTAACTGTGAAACCCGGCAAAGAAGCGGAACTCAAGCAACTCATCCAGGAAATGGATAAAGCCAGCTTGCTCGTTCAAAAATATCAATAGCAGATCAGTCAGAGAATCTTTTCTCCGATACTAACTACAAACAAAAAGAGCCTTATGGCTCTTTTGTTTTATTCACCCTCAAAGGCATCTTTTATATGGTCAAAGAAGCCTTTTTTCTTTGGATTGACTTTCAAATCACCTGCAGCTGCGAATTCTTTCAAGGCTGCTTTTTGGCGTTCGTTCAAGCCTGTAGGCGTCACGACATTAACAGTGACGTATTGGTCACCAACAGCACCACCACGAAGACTTGGAGCTCCCTTACCACGTAGGCGGAATTTCTTGCCAGTCTGAGTTCCCTCTGGAATAACCAATTCGACAGCGCCATGCACAGTTGGAATTTCCACAGTATCACCAAGAGTTGCTTGGACGATATTGAGGTTTAACTTGTAGAAAATAGTTGTTCCTTCACGCTCAAATTTATCGCTTGCTTCTACAGAAACTACTACATACAAGTCTCCATAAGGACCACCGTTAAAGCCTGCTTCCCCTTGACCAGCTAGACGAATTTGTTGACCAGTTTCGACACCTGCTGGAATTTTTACATGGACACTGTGGGCTTGTTTTTCATGACCTGTTCCATGACAAGTTGTACATGGATCTTTGATTTCTTTTCCACGTCCATGACAGACATCACAGGTTACTTGGCGACGCATCATACCAAGCGGTGTTTGAGTATCGACGTTGATAACACCAGAGCCATGACAACGTCCACAAGTAACTGGACTTGTCCCAGGCTTAGCACCTGATCCGTTACAAGTACGACAGCTTGATTCACGATTGTATTTGACTTCTTTTTCAGTACCAAAGATGGCTTCTTCAAAAGTCAAATTGACGCGATACTGGAGGTCATCACCTTGACGAGGAGCGTTTGGATTGCGAGAAGAACCGCCTCCGCCGAAAAAACTTGAGAAGATATCTTCAAATCCACCAAAACCGCCTGCACCATCGAAGCCACCGAAACCGCCTGCACCACCAAAGCCACCGTTGGCTCCAGCCGCACCGTATTGGTCATAGGCAGCCCGTTTCTGTTCATCGCTCAAAGTCTCATAGGCTTCTTGAACTTCCTTGTACTTTTCCTCAGCACCAGGTTCTTTGTTGATATCTGGGTGATATTTTTTAGATAATTTCCGATAGGCTTTCTTGATCTCATCTTGAGTTGCATTCTTTGAAACGCCCAAACGGTCATAAAATTCAGTATTGTTCATTTAAGATACCAAGACCGTAAAATTCGACTGAAAAATAGGAAATCTGACGCAGGAGCGATGCTCCTAGACAGATTTATCTTTTTTCCGAGAATTTAGGTCGGGTTCAATTCCTTTCTTTTATATTGAGTAAGAAACTTAAGAGCCCGAGTTCAATTTCTCGAACACTCTTTGTTCCTTTCTATAATTTTCATGTAAAACTTTAGAGGGTGTTTTCTATACTTTGCTTCACTTGATCAAACTCTTCATCTGATAGAGTATATATCAAATCCTCTTCTGCATACTCGTTTTGTTCTTTAAAATAGTTGTCCGTATTCTCTGCCAGCCCTAAACTTAGAATCACTTTTCTTGCAAACTCTTGATGTGCAAAACCGATAGCCGTAATGATTTGTTTATCTTGCACAAGAACTTTCGGTTGGAAATTTTCACGTGGCAGAAATTCAAAATAGTCAAAGAAATTTTGCCAAATTCCACCTGTAAATTTCGTGTCCTTCAACAGACCTGCTTTCGCTAATAAAAGAGGCGCTGAAGAAATGGCTGCAATTAGGATATCTTGCTCACCAAGGTCCCTCAAAAACGAAATCAATTTCTCATCCTGTAGAGAAGGCCCTATATTGACCATTCCTGGCAAAATCACACAAGAATACTCTTCTATACAGATTTGATCTAGTGTTTTCGTCGGTTGACAGGGCAAACCATCCTCAGAGACCACTATCGAATGCTCAGAAGCAACATAATCAATCGTGATATCAAAAGACAGAGCTAAAGTACTCGTTAAAGCAGTTATCTCATAAAGAGAAAAATTAGGATAAATCAAGCAAAGTACTTTTTTCATTCGCAACATCCTCTACTTTACCGAAAAACAGAGGCTGGGTTGCAACCTCTGGATTTCTTCTTATCATTACGACGTTCAAAAACAAAGTCTATTATACTTTGTTTTTGAACTAGTAAGGCTGAATTGAGTTTCGGCTAAAAACTTCGGAAAAAAGATAAGCCATCTTTTGTGCATCGCACAAGGCGATGGCTTCCTATTTTTCTTTCGTTTTCTTAACGCCTCAACATCTTACTTTTCTGTAAACTCTCCGTCTACGACGTCATCGCCTGCGTTTCCTGTTGCTTGTGCGCCTTCTGCTCCTGCTTGAGCTTGTTGCGCTGCTGCGGCTTGTTCGTAGAGTTTAACCGCAAGTCCTTGAGCTTTTTCGTTCAATGCTTCAAGTTTTGCTTTCATTTCATCCAAGTTGTTGTCTTCTTGAGCTTTCTTAAGATCATCAAGGGCAGCTTGTGCAGCATCACGTTCTGCATCGAAGCCTTTGCCTTCAGTTTCTTTGATTGTCTTTTCAGTCGCAAAGATAGCTTGGTCTACTTCGTTACGAAGGTCTACTTCTTCTTTACGTTTCTTATCTGCTTCAGCGTTTGCTTCTGCATCTTTCATCATGCGATCGATTTCTTCGTCTGTCAAACCTGAGTTTGATTGGATAACAATTGTTTGTTCTTTTTGAGTTCCAAGATCTTTGGCCTTAACAGATACGATACCGTTCTTGTCGATGTCGAATGTTACTTCGATTTGTGGGATACCACGAGGTGCAGCTGGGATATCTGTCAATTGGAAGCGTCCTAGAGTCTTGTTATCTGCTGCCATTGGGCGCTCACCTTGAAGAACATGGATATCAACGGCTGGTTGGTTGTCTGCTGCAGTTGAGAAGACTTGTGATTTAGATGTTGGAATAGTAGTGTTGCGATCGATAAGTTTTGTAAAGACTCCACCCATTGTTTCAATACCAAGTGACAGTGGTGTTACGTCAAGAAGGACAACGTCTTTCACATCACCAGTGATCACACCACCTTGGATGGCAGCTCCCATAGCAACAACTTCATCAGGGTTAACTGATTTGTTTGGTTCTTTACCAGTTTCAGCTTTAACAGCTTCAACAACGGCAGGAATACGAGTTGAACCACCGACAAGGATGACTTCGTCAATATCTGACAAACTCAAACCTGCATCTGAAAGAGCTTGACGAACTGGAACTTTTGTACGTTCTACAAGGTCACGAGTCAAATCGTCGAATTTAGCACGAGTCAAGGTCATTTCCAAGTGAAGAGGTCCAGCCTCACCAGCAGTGATAAATGGCAAGCTGATTTGAGTTGAAGTCACACCAGAAAGGTCTTTCTTCGCTTTTTCTGCTGCATCTTTCAAACGTTGAAGAGCCATCTTATCGTTTGACAAGTCGATACCATTTTCTTTCTTGAATTCTGCTACTAAGTAGTCGATGATTTTTTGGTCAAAGTCATCACCACCGAGTTTGTTGTCCCCTGCAGTTGCCAATACATCGAAGACACCATCACCGAGTTCAAGGATAGATACGTCAAATGTACCACCACCAAGGTCGAATACCAAGATTTTTTCTTCTTTGTCAGTCTTGTCCAAACCGTAAGCAAGAGCTGCTGCAGTTGGTTCGTTGACGATACGTTCTACTTCAAGACCAGCGATTTTACCAGCGTCTTTAGTTGCTTGACGTTGAGCATCATTGAAGTAAGCTGGAACTGTGATAACTGCTTTCGTTACTTTTTCACCAAGATATTCTTCAGCGTAACCTTTCAAGTATTGAAGGATCATAGCTGAGATTTCTTGTGGAGTGTATTCTTTACCGTTAGCAGAAACTTTTTCAGAAGTACCCATCTTAGATTTGATAGAGATAACTGTATCTGGGTTTGTGACTGCTTGACGTTTTGCAGCGTCACCAACGATGATTTCACCGTTTTTGAATGATACTACAGATGGAGTTGTGCGGTTACCTTCTGGGTTTGCGATGATTTTTGATTCAGTTCCTTCAAGAACTGCTACTGCTGAGTTTGTTGTACCTAAGTCAATACCGATAATTTTAGACATGTGTTTTTCTCCTTAAATTTTATCTTTTTTTCTTTTTGATACTCTTCTTAGGTGGCGGCGCCGTCAGAGCTTGACTTCGTCAATCTCTTTGACTAAACTTTGAGACTAAGGTCTCAAAGTTTGCGCAAATAACGCCACGGCGAAGAGTATCGCCAATGGTTCGCTTCGCTCACTATTGCAAAGCTGAATAATTTTTTATCTTTCTTCATAGTTTAGTGTCGTTTCGGACAAGGTATTTATTATGTATATTGCGACACGAGACGTCGAAATCGATATTATTTCGACGACGAGTTAGTAAGTAGGCTAGGCAAACGCCATAGCGATTGCCGTTTTCTGACGAGTTGCTTTAGCTACCGTCAGAATTGCCTAGTTATAAACTACTACCATAGCCGGTCTTAGAATACGGTCATGGAGTTTGTAGCCTTTTTGAAAGACTTGTGCGATGGTGTCTGCTGGATGCTCGTCATCCGCTGGAACTGTTTGAATAGCCATATGATAGTTATGGTCGAATTCTCCGTCCGCTGGAATTTCTTCGATCCCTTCTTCTTTCAGGGCGTGAATCAAACTTTCTTGGACCATTTCCAAGCCCTTCTTCACATCATCTGTCAACCCTTCAACAGCAAGGGCACGTTCTAAGTTATCCAACGAAGGCAAGATTGCTTTTGCCAAATCTTGGCTACGATAGCGTTGCAAGAGTTGGCGCTCTTCATTGGCACGACGCTGAATGTTTTGCATTTCTGCGTGGGCACGAAGATATTTGTTTTCAAACTCCTCGGCACGTTCATTAGCCAAGTCCAATTCTGACTTCTCGGGAGTTGTTTCTTCTACTGGTTCAACAACTTCCTCTTCTTTTACTTCTTCATTTTTTATATCTTGGGCCATTTTCGCCTCCTTTAATGATTTCAATCTTAATTCACTTCATAGTGATTGCTGCTGAGATAACGGTAAAAATCCGTCAACTTCATGGTCAAAACTCGATTGACAACGTTGAGTTGATTGACCAATTGCTGGTAATCCAGATTGACCGGACCGATAATCGCCAGAATTCCAAACCCACGATAGGGAATCAGGAACTTACTGCTAATCACTGCTAAGTCCGATAAACAGGACTCTTGACTATCCGCAACTCGGACACTTTGCATCTGGTCGCCAATCAGATTCTCTCGAATTTCCAAAGCTACCTTTTGTGGCTGATCAAAAAATTGATAGGCCACTAAATTAGCGAAATTCAAAAGATTGACTTTGCCAGAAACCACGATATTTTCATTGAACATTTCTTTAAAGATATGCTCAATAAGATCCATAACGTTATCCGTTGTTGTGAAGTAACGTTGGATAATTTGCGGAATCTCTGTCCGAATCTTGTAGTGAATATCCAAAACAGTCTGATCCAGGAAACGTTCTTGAATCATGGTCTTGAGGCGATTTAAATCCTCCTGCAAGAAATTTCTCGGAATCAAAAACTGACTGGTAACTGTTCTAGACTCATCAAGCGTAAAAACAGCAAGAGCTGTATGTTGCCCGAGGACAACAATATCAAAAGCTGTTAGCTTTTGCCTACTTGGTTCTACATCCAGCGCTACAACCGTACAACCACTCAAGTCTGACAAAATTTTCGTTGCCTCTTGAAGAATATCCTCAAGCTTGAAGAATTCTTGATCAAAGGCTTTTACAATCTCATAAACTTGATTTTCAGCTAAACGGTCAAAGGATAGGGAGTGTTTGACATAGTATTGAAATCCAGCCACACTCGGCATCCGACCACTGGAAGTATGAGCCTTTTCAAGAAAACCTTGCTTTTCTAGAGCTGCCATATCATTTCGAATGGTAGCACTACTAGAGTTGATAGACTCTTGCAAGGCTTTAGATCCAACAGGTTCGTGCGTTTTGGTAAAGATGTCAATAATCAGATTTAAAATATTCTGCTGACGTTCCGTAACCATCTCGTCACTCCTCTCTGATAGATCTTTTTAGCACTCGTAACCTCCAAGTGCTAACTTATGATTCTATTATACACCCTTAGAAGAGAATGTCAAGACAAAAACTCAAAAAATTAGCACTCCTTTACTAAGAGTGCTAAAAATCAGTCTGAGGACCTAGAAAATCATCTTACATTCTCAAGATATTTCTTTTTAAGTCTGTAAAAACTATAGATTAGATAGGAAATCATGAGGGCATAAAGGGCAAAAATAAGGAAGAAAGACTGAGAAAGACTTTCGCGAAACAAGCTCATACAAATAACTAGACCGCCAGAGATAGAAACTGTAGATGTACGAAGTCTAGATTTCACATCAGCCCATCGAAGACGATTGTCCATGAAAGATTGATCATTTAAATCTACATCACAAGTTGCTTTTCGAAAAACAGAATAAGAACAATTTTCCACAAATTCCCATCCTCTATCCTTCATACTTTGTAAATCTACCTCATTTTTTCTAAGGTAGCTGGTATTCCACACACGGTAGATCACATCATCTGGTCGGCATTGTTCAAAATAGAAAAAACCAAAACGATTCGTTTTAAATTTCCAACCTTTCAAATGCATCTCATGCAAATAATCTTCTACCTTATCCAAATCAAAAATGGTAAACGTTCGAAATTGTACTTTGCTATTCATTGTCTAACCTCCAAAATGGTTTTATTTATCAGATAATTCTCTCCACTTTTGAAACAATCTCCAAAAAATATAAGAAATCTGAATCGTGAAAACTATCAATAAAGTACAGTCTATGATAACAATCAAAAACATTCCCCAACTGAAAGAACTACCTCCACTGACAAACTTTGAGAAAACCGGTAGTAGCGCTAAAAAGAGAAGCAAAATAGGAAGCATCCGCATTGTTAAAATCCGTTTGACATAAAAAAATCTTTATTTAAACAAAAATATTATGGTAAAATTTACGCCAATTTTTGAACGGCTGATGTAGATATTTTATACTTTCAAAATGTTTAAATGTGATTATTTATTTTTGAAAAATAGCTCACCAGCCCGACTGAAAGTGCTTGTAGAATGATAATAAGTCGCCTGCCGAAAACAGCGAAAAATAGCGGTGTTATGCGGAGATAATCTGACTCGATGCTAAAGTATATTGTATACTTATTTTCAACAATTTAGCAGAGTATTTTTATAAATATGATATAATAGAAGTATAATTTGTTCTGATAGTTTATTTTATGGAGAAGTAGATTTTTAGAATGCGGAGGGTTCAATATGGTTGAGTTTATAAAGTCTAAGAAAGAAATGAGTGAGGAGGATATTAAAGCAAATTTCATCACTCCTGCTATTGTATCCAAAGGATGGAAAAATGGTGAGCATATCGCTTACGAAGAATACTTCACTGATGGTCGAATTGAGGTTAGAGGAGATAAGGCTCGTCGTAAAGAAGGAAAAAAATCAGACTATTCACTGTATTACCAATTTGGAACTCGAATTGCAATTGTTGAGGCAAAGGATAATAAACACAGCGTTCGAGCAGGATTACAACAAGCTATTGAATATGGAGAGATTTTAGATGTTCCATTTGTTTATTCTTCGAATGGTGATGGCTTTATTGAACACGACCGTATCACGAGAGAAGAACGTGAACTGGAGTTAGACGAATTCCCTACTCGTGAAGAATTATTTTCTCGTATGACGAAGGAAAAAGGATTGACGTACGAAATTACAGAAGCTATCTCAACTCCATACTATACAGACGCCTTCTCAATGAAAACGCCACGCTATTATCAGCAAATAGCTATCAACCGTACTATTGAAACAGTTGCCAGAGGACAAAAACGAGTAATGTTTGTGATGGCAACAGGAACGGGGAAAACGTTCATGGCTTTTCAAATTATTCATCGCCTTCGAAAAGCTGGTTTGGCTAAACGAGTTTTATTCTTAGCGGATAGAAACATCTTAGTAGACCAAACGATGGCTGAAGACTTTAAGCCATTCGAAAAGGTAATGACGAAAATTACACCAAAACTTTTGACTGCTCCTGAAAAATTAAATTCTTTTGAAATTTATCTGGGGCTTTATCAGCAACTAACTGGTGAAGATGGAACTGAAACACATTATCAAAAGTTCGACAAAGATTTCTTTGATTTAATCATAATTGATGAAGCGCACCGTGGCTCAGCTAAGGAAGACAGTAACTGGCGCAAGGTGATTGATTATTTCAGTTCTGCTACACAAATTGGGATGACCGCTACTCCTACAGAAACCAAGAATGCTTCCAATATGGAATACTTTGGTGAGCCAATCTATACTTATAGTTTAAAACAGGGAATCGAGGATGGTTTTTTGGCTCCATATCGTGTTATGAGGGTTAATTTAGATGTGGATGTGGATGGTTATCGTCCAGAAACTGGAAAAGTTGATACTAACGGACAATTAATAGAAGATAGGTACTACGGCAGGAAAGATTTTGACAAAACCATTGTCATTGATGATAGAACGCAAAGAGTTGCCAAGTTTGTTTCTGATTATATGAAGCAAAACAATGCACGATTTGATAAGACAATTGTTTTTTGTGTTGATATTGACCATGCCGAGCGAATGCGTGCTGCGCTTGTAAAAGAGAATCTAGACTTAGTCCAAGAAGACTATCGTTATGTCATGCAAGTAACTGGTGACAACGCTGAAGGAAAAGCTCAACTGGATAACTTTATGGATGTCAATTCTAATTTTCCCGCTATTGTAACAACGTCTAAATTATTAACGACAGGAGTTAATGCTAAAACATGTCGTTTGATTGTTTTAGACTCTAATATCCAATCCATGACTGAATTTAAACAAATTATTGGTCGTGGCACACGTCTTTATCCTCAAAAGGGGAAAGAATTTTTTACGATTATTGATTTTCGAAATGTTACCAATTTGTTTGCTGACCCTGATTTTGATGGTGAACCAGTGAAGGTTCTGGAAACGGGCGCAAAAACAAACAATGGTACTACACCTGGTTTTGTAAACGAAGGTGGTGACCCAGTAGAAAAATATATCGTTACAGATAAGCAGGTTACCATTCTTAATTCTACTGTTCAAGTATTGGACGAAAATGGGAAACTGATTACCGAAAGCCTGACCGACTACACTCGGAAGAACATCTTAGGTAGCTACGCCACTTTGAACGATTTTATCACAGTTTGGCATACGGCGGATAAAAAGAAGCTTATCTTAGACGAACTTTATAAAAAAGGAGTTTATCTAGATGCTATTCGAGAGTCGGAGGGAATATCAGAACAAGAAATCGATGATTTTGATTTACTCCTAAAACTTGCCTATGGTCAAAAAGAATTAACCAAAACGGAACGTGTCAATAAACTCAAACAAAGCGGATATTTATATAAATATAGTGAGGAAGCGCGTGCTGTTTTGGAAATTTTACTGGACAAATACATGGATAAAGGTATTGGAGAACTCGAAAGCATTGAAACATTAAAACTTCCAGAATTTCAGATATATGGTGGAACCTTCAAAATCATCAATACTTATTTTGGAGATAAAAAACGATATTTACAAGCAATTAAAGAATTGGAGAAAGAGCTATTTACAGTAGCTTAATGAAAGGAAAGTATGTCAATTACATCATTTGTAAAAAGAATTCAAGATATCACTCGAAACGATGCTGGTGTTAATGGTGATGCTCAACGTATTGAGCAAATGTCTTGGTTATTATTCTTAAAAATTTATGATAGCCGTGAAATGGTTTGGGAATTAGAAGAAGACGAGTATGAGTCAATTATCCCAGAGGAATTAAAATGGCGGAATTGGGCTCATGCTCAAAATGGGGAACGGGTATTGACAGGCGATGAATTACTTGATTTTGTCAATAACAAGTTATTCAAAGAGTTGAAAGAGCTTGAAATAACTTCAAATATGCCTATTCGAAAAACGATTGTTAAATCAGCTTTTGAAGATGCGAACAACTATATGAAAAATGGCGTCTTGCTACGCCAAGTCATCAATGTTATTGATGAAGTTGATTTCAATAGCCCTGAAGATCGTCATTCGTTTAATGATATTTACGAAAAAATTCTTAAAGATATTCAAAATGCTGGGAACTCAGGAGAATTTTATACGCCACGTGCAGCGACTGATTTTATCGCCGAAGTTCTTGACCCAAAACTTGGAGAATCAATGGCAGACCTTGCTTGCGGAACAGGAGGCTTCTTGACTTCGACTCTGAACCGTTTAAGTAGTCAACGTAAAACTAGTGAAGATACCAAAAAATATAATACAGCTGTTTTTGGTATTGAAAAGAAAGCATTTCCTCATCTTTTAGCAGTTACAAATCTGTTTCTTCACGAAATTGATGACCCTAAAATTGTTCATGGAAATACTTTGGAGAAAAATGTTCGTGAATATACGGATGATGAAAAATTTGACATTATTATGATGAATCCACCTTTTGGAGGGTCAGAATTAGAAACAATAAAAAATAACTTCCCAGCAGAATTACGGAGTTCTGAAACGGCTGATTTATTTATGGCTGTCATTATGTATCGTTTGAAAGAAAATGGTCGTGTTGGAGTTATTTTACCTGATGGTTTTCTATTTGGTGAAGGTGTCAAAACTCGCTTGAAACAAAAACTGGTAGATGAGTTCAACTTGCATACGATT
Organism: Streptococcus sp. oral taxon 431; assembly: GCF_023110115.1. Lineage (GTDB taxonomy): Bacteria > Bacillota > Bacilli > Lactobacillales > Streptococcaceae > Streptococcus. The sequence goes on from NZ_JALDVP010000002.1 coordinate 334,817, forward strand.
ATTAGGTTGCCTCATAGTGTCTTTGCACCGTATACAGGAATCCATACGAACATACTTTTCTTTGATAAAACAAAGAAAACAGAAGAAACTTGGTTTTATCGTTTAGATATGCCAGATGGTTATAAAAATTTCTCGAAAACTAAGCCGATGAAGTCAGAACACTTCAATCCTGTTCGTGACTGGTGGGAAAATCGTGAAGAGATTCTGGAAGGTAAGTTCTACAAATCTAAATCATTTACACCTAGTGAATTGGCTGAGTTGAATTATAATTTAGACCAGTGTGGTTTTCCAAAAGAGGAAGAGGAAATCTTAAATCCCTTTGAGTTGATTCAGAATTATCAAGCGGAAAGAGCAACTTTAAATCATAAGATTGATAATGTATTAGCTGATATTTTGCAGTTGTTGGAGGACAAATAATGACACCAGAACAACTTAAAGCAAGCATTCTCCAAAGAGCGATGGAAGGGAAATTAGTGCCGCAAAATCCCAATGACGAACCTGCAAGTGAATTGCTAAAGAGAATTAAAGCTGAAAAAGAAAAACTTATCAGTGAAGGAAAAATCAAACGAGATAAAAAGGAAACCGAGATATTTCGTGGTGATGATGGGAAACATTATGAGAAGTTCGCTGATGGAAGTGTTAAAGAAATTAAGGTACCTTATGATATTCCTGAGAATTGGGAGTGGGTGAGGGTTGGTAATATTTGTACTACAAATATTGGGCTGACTTTTAAACCGAGTGAAGTTCAAGAAACAGGAATACCTATCTATAAAGCTAATAATATTAAAAACGGGAAAATTAGCACACTAGATTTAGTCTTTGTATCTGAAAAAACGATAATAAAGGAAAATGAGTGGCTAAACAAAAATGATATTATAATGGCTGTTAGAAGTGGTAGTAAGCAGCTTGTCGGAAAGACAGCTATTGTCGGAAATTTAAAGACGAAAACGAGTTTTGGTGCATTTATGTCAGTAATTCGTCCTATATCCGTTTCCTCCACTTTTATGAACTATTTTTTTCAATCAAGTCATTTCAGAAGTCAGCTTGACGATGCAAACACAACTACAATTTTTCAAGTTACTCAAAAAATGTTAAAGGAAACTCTCCTCCCTCTTCCACCCCTCGCCGAACAAAAACGGATTGTTGCTCAAATTGAACGAGCCTTGAAAAAGGTTGAAATTTACGCTGAAAGCTACAATCAACTACAAAAGTTAGATAAAATTTTTCCAGATAAACTTAAAAAATCTATTCTTCAATATGCTATGCAAGGAAAATTAGTTGAACAAGACCCAAATGATGAATCAGTCGAAGTTTTACTTGAAAAAATACGAGCAGAAAAACAAAAACTCTTTGAAGAAGGCAAGATTAAAAAGAAAGATTTGGACATTTCTATTGTTTCCCAAGGAGATGATAACTCTTATTATGGGAACAAAGATGAAACAACCTCTTATCCTATATATGAAATCCCAGAAGCATGGAGATATATTAAATTTGCTAGCCTAGTTAACTTCAGAATAGGAAAAACTCCTCCACGCAGTGAAGCTACTTTTTGGGGAACTGAAATACCTTGGGTATCTATATCAGATATGCCTATATCTGGTTATGTAACTAATACGAGAGAATCTATTTCTAAATTAGCATTAAAATCAAAGAAAATAGACATTTCACCTAAAGGAACTTTATTAATGAGTTTTAAATTATCTATTGGAAAAGTTGCCATATTGGATATTCCTGCCACTCATAATGAAGCCATTATATCGATATTCCCCTATGCTAATAAAGAAAATATTATCAGAGATTACTTAATGATATTTTTGCCACTTATCTCTACTTTAGGTGATTCAAAAGATGCTATCAAAGGGAAAACATTAAATAGTACCAGTATCTCCGAATTATTAATCCCTATTTCTAACCATGAAGAGATGAAAAGAATCATTTCCAAAGTTGACTTACTTTTTCAAAAAGTTTCTCAACTTTCTGAGTAATACGCATTTGTTCATTTCTAGGTAATACAGGAATCAATATGTTCCCCAAGTTATTCTTACTAACACCTCCAATTATTCCAGATTTATTTTCTTGAAAATCACTTAAAAATTGTGGACTTTGAAGAAAATAATAAAGAAATTTATTTTCTCCGTAGTAAAATGATAAATTACACAACTTATTACCAAAGCAGACATCTTGTTTCAACAATCCTATTTTGCGTCCAGCACTGCCACCTTCTAAGCACAGCAATACAGAATTGAAATAGCTAATTTTGAATTTTGACAAATAGTTATCGGGAATTCTAATGCCGTTATCATAATTAATAGTATTATCAAAATTGACATCCTTGGTAGCAATATAATTAATCCCATCTACTCCAGAAAAATATTTTTTCTTTTCAGTAGAGTTAATACTATTTCCAGTGTAGAGATTGGAGACACTATCTAGAGTTGAAAGCATCCAGTTTCTCGGTAACTGCTCATAATAAGAGCCATAATCACAAAAAAATAGCAGATAGTCAATTTGACCACCTGTTATTTTTTTACCAATTAACAATTTTATCTACAATATTTTGTTGTTCGGTAGCTGTTTTTCTTAGATAAATTCGAGTAGTTTCTATACTTTCATGCCCCATCAAATCTGCTAGCAAAGCAATATCGTTATACTTCGCTAAAAAATTCTTAGCAAATAAATGTCTAAAAGAATGAGGATAGACTACTTTAGAATTCATTTTGTATTTATCTGCATAATTTTTTAACTGTTGAGCAACTCCTCTTGCTGTAATTGGTTCGTTAAATTTATTCAAAAATAAATAACCACTTCGGCGATTTTCTGATTCTAACCAACTAAGACAACTATTTCTTAATTTTTTAGGAATGTACAGTCTACGAATTTTACCACCTTTTGAGTAAATGTCAAAATAACCGATTTCTACATGCTCTACTTTTAGTTTAATAAGTTCACTTACACGAGCCCCAGTTGCACCTAAAAACCAAACGACAAAATGCCATTTTAAAATACCATCTTTTTTCAAACTACGTTTAAGAAAAAGGTAATCAGCATGGCTAATGACATCTTCTAAAAACGGTTTTTGCTGTACTTTGACAAATTTTAATTTCAAATCATCATGAGCAATAAAAGCCAGATATTTATTTACTCCTTGTAGTCGCAAATTGACAGTTTTAGGTTTAAAATTATCTAATAAATATCCTTTGTATTCAAATAAATCTTCCATTTTGAGTTCGTAATTCTCCAAGAAAAATCGAACACCATAAAGGTACGAACGCACAGTATTTTCAGCTAAACCAGCTTTCTTCAAATGTAATTCAAAATCTTTCAACGTAAAACTCCTATCTTATGTTTGATAGAAATTCCACCGCACGTAAAACTATTATACTAAATTAGTGCGTCAATATGGGCAAAAGATTGTTCGATTTTATCAACGATTCTAGTTTGTTCGGATAGTGGGGGGAGGGGGATGAGGAAATTCTGTATATCTGTTAGGGAAATGTTATCATTTGTTGAATTTTTTTGTTTTTGAATAAGATTATAAATTCTTGGTGTATTTAAAAAATGATAAATGAAGTTATGTTTAATATAGTATGAGCGAATATTGGCTACACGCTGATTTAAGAACATTCTTTCAGGTAATGTTTGCAAGATTGTGTTTTTTCCAACGGTACCACCTGTCATCGCCAGCAAAATATCATTTTGGTAGATTTCAAATTTATTAAATTTCTCTTGATATTTTTGTCGTACTATATTTTTATTGATTAAGCCATTTTCATCAAAGTCAGATATTCTAACAATCCTTATTCCCTCATTTGAATATTCTGAGGATTTAAAAGAATAACCAGAAAAAATATTAGCAACAACATTTAATTTAACAAACATCCAACTTTCAGGAATATTATAAGGCACTTCCTCATAATAAGAGTTATCATCTCCTTGGGAAACAATTGAAATCTCCAAATCTTTCTTTTTAATCTTGCCTTCTTCGAAGAGTTTTTGTTTTTCTGCTCGTATTTTTTCAAGTAAAACTTCGACTGATTCATCATTTGGGTCTTGTTCAACTAATTTTCCTTGCATAGCATATTGAAGAATAGATTTTTTTAGTTTATCTGGAAATTCTTTATCTAGCTGTTCTAGTCTATTATAACTTTCAGCATATTCATCTACTTTTTCTAAAGCTGATTCGATTACTTCTACTATTCGTTGTTGTTCGGCTAGCGGAGGGAGAGGGATAAGAATAGAAGCAACTTTATCACTATTCAAGTTTTTCACAACAGCTCCACTAATTAGAGATAAAAATTGAGAATAAACTACATTTGATGAAAGAATATAGAATAGGTAATCTTTATTTAATGAGTTTTCATAGTTCGAAATAGCCAACCATCCATCGTGTATTGCACCATCAACATTCAAAATATAAGGTCTACCAAAACTCATAGAATTAGTTAACAAAAATGTACCTTTTTTTACAAATCTAGTTTTGTTAAGCCCTGATTTTTTGATTTTTTCTTTAACATTATTTATATACTTTTCACCCTTTTCAGTATCACCTATTTTTATCCAATTTATTCCATCTACTTCAGAAGTAAGATAATCTTTGATTGGTCGTGGAGAGCCACCTCTGATAATTTCAACCAATGTAGAAAACTTCACCCACTCCCAATTCTCAGGAATATCATAAGGTACCTTAATTTCTTTAACACTTCCATCAGCGAACTTCTCATAATGTTTCTTATGTGCTTCAAATATATAAAAAGGCGTAAAAATACGCCTATAGATAATGGAATTAAAATAGGTTTATTGTTGATGAGATTGTAGATAGTTTAATTTTTCACTTCCAAACGAATATTCAAAACCTCCACTTTTTCTGCCTATAGTTGTTCGTCCTAAAATTCAATATTTTCAGGTTTTTTCGTTTGGCAACCTCGGCAGAAATATTCTTCTGGTCGTTCAAGATTCAAAAATCGACAAGCATAAATAAAACGATCGCCATCATCATTTATTGGGATAATATAGTAGATTGAAAGAAGATGTGAACAAATCGATTAGGAAAGTTAAATTAATTTCTAGAAATGTTTTAGCAGGTGCAGTGTCCTATTCTAGTCTCAATTCACAATAGGTTCAAATATATCTTTCAAAAAAATATTTACAGATGTGTAATTTTGAAGCTTGCAAAAGTTAGTGAGCTTGTAGATTTCGATTTGAGGCAGTTTGTTTTCTTTCCCGATGTTGTTTTCAAAATTGAATTTTTCTATAGTGACTCCTTGATTTTCTTCTACACGTTTGATGATAGATCTAATTTGCAAAAGAATCAAGAGGATTTTTCGAAAAATAAATAGCGACCGAAATCGCTAATTTAAGGGTTATAAGTATTCGATTGCTTAGACTGCTGTATGACTGCTTACCCTCAGACAATCTTTCTTATCTATTAGTAAAGGTCTAAATAATTATCAATTTCCCATTGTGAAACGAAGGTTGCATAGCTTGCCCACTCAATTCGTTTGGCTTCAAGGAAGCTAGTGTAGATGTGTTCACCTAGAGCTGCTTTAACCACTTCGTCTTCTGTCATGGCCTTCAAAGCGTTGTGAAGAGTTGATGGAAGGTCTGTGATGCCAGCCTCTTTACGCTCTTCTGCAGTCATGATATAGATATTTTCTTCGATTGGCGCTGGTGCTTCGATTTTGTTTTCAATACCGTGCAAACCAACTTCCAAAAGAACAGCCATTGCGATATATGGATTTGCCATTGGGTCTACTGAGCGCAATTCCAAACGTGTTCCCATCCCACGAGTAGCAGGAACGCGGACCAACGGTGAACGGTTACGACCAGCCCAAGCGATGTAAACAGGTGCTTCATAGCCTGGAACCAAACGTTTGTATGAGTTAACGGTCGGGTTCATGATAGCTGTGTAGTTGTAGGCATGCTTGATCAAACCACCAAGGAAATGATAGGCTGTTTCTGACAATTGCATTCCTTTTGGATCATTTGGATCAAAGAAGGCGTTGTTCCCTTCATCATCAAACAAGGACATATTGCAGTGCATTCCTGAACCAGCGATACCAAATTTAGGTTTAGCCATAAAGGTTGCATACAAACCATGTTTACGCGCAATTGTCTTTACAACAAGTTTAAAGATTTGAATCTTGTCACAAGCACGAAGAACTTCATCATACTTAAAGTCAATCTCATGTTGACCTACGGCAACTTCGTGGTGACTAGCCTCTACCTCAAATCCCATTTTAGTCAAGACATTTACAATCTCACGACGGGTATTATCAGCAAGGTCTGTAGGCGCCAAATCAAAGTAACCACCCTTGTCATTCACCTCAAGAGTTGGGTCTCCATTTTCATCAAGCTTGAATAGGAAGAATTCTGGTTCCGGACCAAGGTTGAAAGATTTGAAACCAACTTTCTCCATGTGATGAAGAGCTCGTTTAAGGTTGCTTCGAGGATCTCCAGCAAATGGCTCTCCTTCTGTTGTATATACATCACAGATCAATCCTGCAACACTACCGTTCTCATCTCCCCAAGGGAAGACAGTCCATGTGTCCAGGTCAGGGTACAAGTACATATCTGATTCATTGATACGAACAAACCCTTCAATAGAAGATCCATCAAACATAGCCTTGTTTGACAAGACCTTGTCTAGTTGTTCATCTGTAGCAGGAATTTCGACGTTTTTCATTGTTCCCAAAATATCTGAAAACATGAGACGGATAAAGGTTACATTTTTTTCCTTAACTTCACGACGAATATCTGCAGCTGTGATTGGCATGGTTTTTCTCCTTATATATGACGACTAGCGGTTGCCTAACCGCGACCAAAAGGTGATTGTTGAGAAGCAAAGCGACTTTGTTGAAGAACCTCATTCCGAAGTGCTCGACGCACCTCAGTTTGACTGACTGGTTTCTTGGCTTTCGCCTCACGTTCGGCATATTTTTTCTTGATAGCAGCAATGTTCAGACCTTCAGAGATATAATCCTTAATCTCAAGCAATCGATCCATATCATTTAAAGAATACATCCGGCGATTACCTTCGTTTCGATCAGGTTTTATCAACTCTTGATCTTCATAATAACGAATTTGACGCGCCGAAAGATCGGTCAGCTTCATAACACTACCAATGGGGAAAACTGCCATATTGCGACGAAATTCTTTTTCCTTCATGTGCACTTCCTCTTCTTTCTGTCTATTATAGTCTAAAAAAAATCAATCGTCAATTGTTAATGTCATATCTTATGACATTATTTTATTTTTTCTGTATGAGACTCCGCAAGCGATCAATATCATAATTGACTAGAATTGCTACAAAAACTCCCATAAAAGTCTCAAAAACTCGAGCAAACACGTACAAAACAGTCTCTCCGCTTGGAATTGATAGGGTAATAATCAGCATAGCTGCAACTCCCCCAATAACTCCTGACTTATTGTTCATAGCAACATTTGTCATAATGGTTAACATGGTACATATCGGAACCACAAGGAGAGTTACCCAAAAGGCTCCATGAAAAAAGTTGTTCAAGAGAAAGAAAATCAGCGCGTAAAAACCACCGATACTATTCCCTAAAATACGTGATGTCCCAAAGTGGACGCTCTTATCAAAGTCTTCTCTCAAGCTAAAAACGGCTGTAAGAGCTCCAATCTGAAGTCCCTTCCATCCAAAAAAACCAAAAATCATGAGGACCAAAAAAACAGCGATTCCTGTTTTAAAGGTGCGCATCCCCAACTTAAACTTAGATTTATCAAATGTATACTTTTTAAAATAACTCATCATTTCATCTTTCTTTTTTTCCATTTTATCATAATTTTACTTTTTTGAGAAAAGGATTCCTCAATTGAAGAAAATAGGAACAAAAAAGAGAAGGGTATAAATCCTTCTCTTTTATAGTCCAATATTCTATTTTAGAATAAATACATGAAAGCCAAGGTGACGAGACTAGCAAGCAAGCCCACTCCCCAGAAGAAGAAATCGACCTTCCACTCACTCCAGGCTTGACCTTTACCAGAAAATCCACCCAACTCAAAATGGTGATGAACTGGTGTCATCCGGAAGATACGTTTTCCGCCACTCAACTTAAAGTAGGCAACTTGCATCATAACAGATGTTGTTTCAAAAACATACACTATACCAATCAGGAGTAACGTCCATTCTTGGTGCAGCGCCATAGAAATAGCGGCCAACATTCCTCCAAGAGCAAGACTTCCGACATCTCCCATAAAAACTTTAGCAGGCTTATGGTTAAAGACAAAGAAGCCAAGAAGACCACCAATCATGGCAAAAATCACTAGGAGGATATCCAATTGATTTTGTACATAAGCAATGACTCCATAGGCAGATAGGCTAATCACTACTGAGATACTTGCCAAGCCATCAATTCCGTCAGTCAAGTTAACAGCATTTGAAAAACCAACTAACCAGAAGAGAGCAAAGAAAATGTAAAGAACGCCTAAGTGCAATGGATAACCAAATACATTTAAGACATCCCCTCCTCTTTCATAAAAGAGATAGAAAATAACTCCTCCTACTAATTGAAGCAAGAGTTTTTGTTTAGGATTGAGCCCTTCATTAATTTTACGAAAAACCTTGAGGAAATCATCTAAGAAGCCAACCAAACCATACAAAACGAGAATAAAGAGGATCATTCCAACATTGTTGGTTAGTTGATTAGTTAAAAGTGCAAGAACTAAACTAACTAAAACGCTTGTTACGAGGAAGACAATTCCTCCCATTGTCGGCGTCCCAGCTTTTGCCTGGTGCTGTTTAACATCCTCATGCATCTGTTGACCAGTAATCTGTGCTTTACGGTAAAAACGGATAAAAGCTGGAATTCCTACCACTGTAAGAACAAAAGTAAGGATTCCAGGAAAGATAGAAACTAGCATTCTAATCTCCTAAAGTTATTTTTATTTTCTGTATATTTTTTAAAGCTGTATTGGTACGAACACTTTGTTTTTTTACAGTTTCTCCTGTACCTTCAAATTCTACTTCGATATCCAGCCATTTTGCAAAAGTTTCGACATTCTTCTTAGACCATCCGTACAAATCAGGCATTTCTTCTACCTTATCAGAAAGGAGTAAGATCTGCGCATTTGCGTCTAGATTGGTTCCTTCTGCCACTGAACTTTCTTTGATTTTCGTTCCTGAACCGATAACGATTGGTTGAACAAGGTTACGTCGTAGTTCTTCTGCCAAATCTCCAGGACTATAGTCTTTTGTCGAAGGCATAGCATAGTTAGTCGTAATGGTAACCTGATCCAGACTTTTAGCAGTTGATTGAAGATTGAGAGATTCTTTCATCGCAGAAGCACGCTCCAAGATAGGGTTGGCGAACTCACCCAACTGAATCCCAGAATAATGCTGAGGTTGTTGAACTGTTACATAGAGGATGAAATCGGGATTTTCTGCTGGGTGCATAGAGACTACAGAGAAAATATAGTTTGTTTCCCCTCGGAGGTATCCTCCATTTTTCTCATCTGCAATCTGAGCAGTCCCTGATTTCAAGGCTACATTATAGCCAGGAACATTGACTGTTCCCTTACCTGTACTGTGGTTGTACATCGTACCATAGGTAGGATCCGTACCAACCATGACCATGTGATCTCGAGTCAAGCTAGCTGCTTCTTTAGAGACCGGATTTCCCACGACTTCTTTTTGTGATTTACGAACCGTTTGATCATTTGGATCATAGAGCGCACTGATAAACTTAGGCTCCAACATAATCCCATCATTAGCTATCGCAGTAAAGGCACGAAGCATCTGAGTTTGTGTGACGGAAATACCTTGACCAAAGGAACTCATGGCAATATTAACGATATTGTCCTCAGGTAATTGCCCAGCATACTCATCACTCATACCAAAACGAGTCGGAACTCCAAATTTGAAACGATTGAGGTAATCTAGCCAAGTAGTGTCCCCCATCTTTTGTTCAAGGAGAGTCATACCGATGTTACTAGAGTGAGCAAAACCTTGCGAGAAGGTCATCATTCCACCGCTTGTCAAACCTTCGTTGACGTCCCAGTCCTTGATAGTAGCATCAGCCACCTTCAATTCGCTACTGTTGAAGTATTCTCCTCCAGGGAAGGTATTATTGTCGATTGCCGAAGCTAAAGTTATCACCTTCATGGTTGAACCTGGTTCATAGTTACTTTGGTAAAGGATATCACGCCAGACAAAGTCCTCTGTAATCCCTTCTTTGGTATCAGCATCGAAGGTTGGTCTTTGAGTTGTAGCGAGAATCTCTCCCGTCTTGGCACTAACCAAGGTCGCAGTCATATATTTTCCCTTAACTTTTTCTTGGAAGGCATCCATTTGACTTTCCATGAAAGATTGTAACGGACTAGATAGGGTCGTGTAGACGTCTTTCCCGTTTACAGTCTGTCGGGTAACTTGTTCCGTACCTGGAACAATATTCCCTAAACGGTCTTTTTCATAGGTAATGATACCATCTGTTCCCGCTAACAAGCTATTCAAGGAACTCTCGACACCAGACGTCCCAATGAGACTCTTTGAACCATCTTCATTTTCATGCAACTGCGCTAGTCCGATGAAAGATGAAGCAAATTTCCCGTTAGGATAGCTTCGATTTGGGCTTGTTGTAAAATCAACTCCCTGAACCTTAGCCGTTTCCAAATCCTTTTTAATGGACATCATATTGGCATAGGTAATACCATTTCCCTTTACACCGAAGGAAACTTGCTTAAGATTAGGTTGAGAAAGTTGTTCCTTGACGTAGGACTCATCCATATCTAGATATTTATGGAAGATTTCTGCAACTTTGCTATACTGAGACTCTTCTACATAGAGAATTTTCCCATTTGCAGATTTATATTCCTTATCGATAATCGCATAAATGTTGTAGGATGTTGCATCCTCAGCGATTGGTGTACCATTGCGGTCATAGATAGTTCCTCGTTTTGCAGGAACTGTTCGAGTTGTTTGGTGGACCCTGCTTGCTTCCTTAACTAGGTCAACACCAAATTTTGAGCCTGTACCAATAATTACTGCAAAGTTAACCAAAAAAACAGCAAAGAGACAGACGGCCAGAAGGCTCAAATTCTTTCCCACTAGTCTGCGGTTTTCTGCTGGAGATTTGCGATTTTTAATGGCAAAGCGTATGATTCTTTCTTTCCAGTTTTTCATTTACTACTCCGCCGATCGGATATTTTCATTATTTAATTGCAAGTCTTGAGAATTTGCAATCCCGGTCAAACGTTCTGATCGGATCAATTCATTAACTTCTTGTTTAGCATCATCCAACTCTGTCTTTTTTTCCTCAATTTGTGAATTGACTGTTGTCAAATCACTCTGAACCTGCAAAAGTTGAGTCTGCATATAGACTACACTGATTGCTAAGACAAGTGCTGTGATGGCAATTGAAAAGTAAAAGGCCTTTTCAACACGCGAAAATTTTTTTATACGAGCTTGTAGCAATTGGCTCGTTGTTCCTCTGTTTTCTGCCATTATTTCCTCTTACTTGTGAATTTTTCTTGCCACTCGAAGCTTGGCTGAGTGGGAACGATTATTGGCTTCCAATTCTTCCTTGCTTGGTAAAATCGGTTTCCGAGATACCAATTCCATTTTGGGCTTGAGATCGTCTGGGATGAAGGGCAAACCTTTAGGAACTTCAACTGTGGAAGCTTCCTTAAATAACTGTTTGGTCAAGCGGTCCTCTAGCGAATGGAAGGTAATCACTGATATTCTGCCATCTAGAGCCAGCATATCCATAGCCTGCTGGATTGATTCATCTGCAGCACCCAGTTCATCATTGACCTCTATACGGATAGCTTGGAAAATTTGTTTAGCTGGGTGTCCTTTTTTCTTGAGCTCCTTTGCCGGTTTGGCAGATTTAATAATCTCTGCTAATTCCGTCGTGGTCTCAATCGGTTTCTGTTCACGCGCCTGTTCAATTTTTCGAGCAATTTGTTTGGAAAACTTGTCTTCTCCATATTTGAAAAAGATTCGAACCAATTCGTGATAGTCATAATGATTAACGACTTCATAAGCAGTCAAATTAGCTTCCTGATTCATGCGCATATCCAGTGGTGCATCCTTCTTATAGGAAAAACCACGTTCACGCTGATCCAACTGCGGGCTTGACACACCTAAATCATAACAAATTCCATCAATTTCAGTCACACCTAAGTCATGTAAGCGATTCTTCAAATGACGGAAATTATCCTTGATGAAGGTGACCATTCCCTTTTCGATATAGGGTGCCAAACGTTTTTGCGCATTATCAATGGCATTCTGGTCTTGGTCAAAGGCATAGAGATGCCCTTTCTCGCTTAACTTACTTAATAAATACTCGCTGTGTCCTGCTCCTCCCAAGGTCGCATCAACGTAAATACCATCAGGTTTTACATCTAGCATATCAATGGTCTCATGGAGCATGACCGTTACATGATGAAATTCTTTTGTCATATCTTATCTATTTTACCACAAATCCGACTAGCTTGCACCCACTAAAGCCAAAACATTCCATTGCTACTTTATTCCTTGTATTCAAGAGGTTTCTCAGCTACTTGAGCTAGCGCTGAGTCTACTTCTAGATTTAAGTGTTGATGAACTGCCTCTGCCACTGCTCTTGGTATACCAACTGCAACAATCTCGTCCACACTGGCTTCCTTGATTTTTGTCAGAGATTTGAAATATTTCATCAAATTCTGCTTGCGTTTGGGGCCTAAGCCGTCAATTCCATCCAATTGAGAAGAGAAGGAATTTTTCGAACGGAGTTGACGGTGGAATGTAATGGCAAAGCGGTGTACCTCATCCTGAATGCGTTGCAAGAGGAAAAATTCCTGAGAATTGCGAGACAACTCTACCACCTCAAGCGGATCTCCAAAAAGCAATTCATGGGTTTGGTGCTTGTCATTCTTTTGAAGTCCTGCGATGGGAATGTCTAAGCCCAGCTCCTCTTGGATAACTTGCTTAGCAATGTTAACCTGTCCCTGACCACCATCGATGACAATTAGATCTGGCGGTGTCAAACCGTCACGCTGGACCCGTCCATAACGTCTACGAATAACCTCTCGCATACTTGCATAGTCATCTGGCCCGACCACCGTCTTGATTTTATACTTACGGTAATCCTTCTTGCTCGGTTTTCCGTTAACAAAAACAACCATAGCAGAGACTGGACTAGTCCCCATAATATTAGAGTTGTCAAAAGACTCGATACGGACTGGGGTTGGAATTTGTAGAAGTCGCCCAAGATTTTCAATAGCTCCTTGAGTCTTTTCAACTGATTTCTCTAATAGATTAAACTTCTGCTCTAAACTAACACGAGCGTTTTTGATAGCCAGATTAACCAGTTGCTTCTTCTCCCCTCGTTGGGGCTTGAGAACCTTTGTATCTACCAAAGCCTTGATAGCTTCTTCGTCAATATCTTGAGGGATCAGGATTTCATTGGGGATCAGGTGAGATTTCTCCTGGTAAAACTGCCCCACATAGGTCAGGAAATCCTCGTCTGGATCATTGTAGTAAGGGAAGAGATTGACATCGCGTTCAATCAGTTTACCTTGACGGACAAAGAAAACCTGAACACACATCCAACCCTTATCCACGTAGTAACCAAATACATCACGGTTTTGAAGATCTTTTGCCATGACTCGTTGCTTAGTACGAAGGGTGCCAATGGCCTGAATCAAATCACGGTATTCCGCTGCACGTTCAAACTCCATACTTTGGGCAGCCAAAGCCATCTTACTCTTGAGTTCATCGATGATTTTGTCGTCTTGTCCCTTGAGAAAATCAGAGACTTCTTGGGACATTGCTTTAAAATAGGCTTCATCCTTTCGACAAACCGTATGAGCCATGCACTGGCCGATATGGTAATAAAAACAAACCTTAGATGGTGGATTGGTACACTTGCGAAAAGGGAAAATCCGATCCAATAGCCGTTTGATTTCATTGGCTGCACCCACATCCGGATAGGGACCAAAATAGAGACCTCCGTCTTTTTTGACCTGACGGGTGATAATCAAGCGAGGATAGCGCTCATTTGTGATTTTGATGAAAGGATAGGACTTATCATCCTTGAGCATAATATTGTACTTAGGCTTGTTTTCCTTGATGAGATTAATCTCTAAAAGAAGGGCCTCAATATTAGACTCCGTAACAATAAACTCAAAATCCACAATCTCAGACACCAGGGCTTCTGTCTTGGTATCATGGCTCCCACGGAAGTAGGACCTCACCCGATTGCGTAGATTTTTAGCCTTTCCTACATAAATGATAGTACCGTTTTTATCTTTGTGAATGTAACAACCAGGGCTAGTCGGTAAGAGCTCCAGTTTTGATTTGATCAAGTTATTCATAATTCCATTATAGCAAAAAGCCCCCTGTATTGCTTAAATCAGAGAGCTCCAGTTCCCTTAGAAAATCACTTATTCCCCAGACTCATATAGTTCTTGAACTTCTTTTACATCTTGAGCTTGGATTCCATAATAGGAGCCTGCTGGTTGCATAACCGAAACTTCATTGGTGTGTTCCAAACCAATCGCATGACCTAGTTCATGCTCTGCTGTATGCATGATACGATCATAGGTATAGCCATAGTTTGGATTGGATAGATAATAATGATTCAAGCGAACGGTCACTGAAATAAATTGTTTGGTTAGGAGATTTGTCTGACTCTCCGCTTCGCCAGCAACAGCAGTCGAACCATCATTCATTTCGGTAGCGAAAATATCTGCCTGATCCGCTTCTGTCACAAGCTCAAAGTTAAAAGCCCCTGTCTGGTTCCAGTTAGCAATAGCTTCAAGGTAGGCCTTTTGGAAAGTGGCATCCATTTGAGGATCAATATAGATAGTTGCTTGCGCCTTTGACCATTTTGCTCCTGAATCTTGATGATGATCTGTCTGAGATAAACCTTGCAACTTGCCAGTTTCTTGCCATTGATTCCAACCTGCTTGGCCGACTCGAACCACTTTGCTAACTTGATTTAAAGTAGCAGGCAAATCCCCTGTCACATACCAGAGAATCCCAAAAGTGATGAGAATGAAGAAGATAAGCGTCCATACAAGGCGCCAAAACACACGTAAAATCCCTAGTAAAAACCGACATAACACACGAATAATCCAGCCCATAATTGCCCACCTTTCTAAAAAAATAAGAACCCATCTTTAAGCCATGGATTCCCATTCTAAAGATAGATTCTTAATTCTACTAAAACAAACTGAAAGAAAGCTAAAATTAAGACAAACGTTCTTCCAAAACAAAATCGATTGGCAAGGTAGTTAAAAAACGTTCCAATTGCTTTTCCCAATAATACCACTCATGGGTTCCTGCACTATGGCTATAGGTCACATCGAAACCAAGTTTCTTAAGATTTTTAACTGCTAGATTATTGGCAGAATAGAGATAATCTTGTTCGCCACACCAAACCCAGAGTTTGGTCTCCTTGTCTGACTTTTTGGCAAGGGTCTCAAGCGAGTAAGGGCTATTCACCCAATCATTAACTTTGCCAAAAACACCTCGCCAGTAGGCACGCGTTCCTAAATCTTGACTCTCAGGAGAAAACTCCTCGAAGCTAAGCGCCCCAGAAAAGCTAGCGGCATGGGAGAAACGGTCAGTTGACAGTGCTAACTTAAAGGAACCGTAGCCACCCATTGATAAACCAGCAATGAAGGTTTTATCTCGCTCGTTGGTCATATTGGGGAAGAAGCGTTTGAGCACCTTAGGCAATTCTTCTGCTAGAGCTGTGTAATAGTTATAGCCATATTGAGTATCTGTATACCAGCCATTGTTTGTATTTGGCATGACAACAATCAGATTAGTCCCTCGCAACAAGCGCTCTACATTGGTCCGCTTGAGCCAACTGTTGTGGTTCCCTGACATTCCATGAAGGAGATAGAGAACTGGAATATCTTTACTGTTTGGATCTGTCACCCGAGATGCATCAGGATAGAGAACATTTACTCCCCACTCCATATCTAAAACTTCTGAGTAATACTCAATCTTCATTACTGCCATAACTTGCTCCTTATTCGTTTGAGATAAGAAAAAGCCGAAACTCGACTTTCTCTCTTGCTATTTAATCCTTATTTTGCTTCCATGACTACTGGTAAAATGGCTGGACGACGTTTCGTTTGTTCAAAAAGGAATTTAGCTAAATTGTCACGAACCTTACCTTTTAGATCAGCCCAGTCAAAGTCCTCCCCTTGGAGATAGTCTTCAACTGTTTGGTTCACCAACTCTGTACTTTCGCGCAGAATATCTCGACTCTTCTTGAGGTAGACAAAGCCACGTGTATGCACTCGTGCTTTGGCAATGATTTTCTTCTCGCGACGGTTAACAGTGATAGCCACGATGAAAATACCATCTTCTGACAAGACCTTACGGTCACGAAGAACAACATTTCCAACATCCCCAATAGCATTTCCGTCAATCAAGACATCACCTGCAGCAACTGCACCAGACGGGACAAAGTCCCCATGTTCATAAGACATGGTTGTGCCCTTTTTCGGGATAAAAATACGTTCTGGCAACAACCCAACAGCCATAGCAGCCTTGGCATGAGCATCCAATTCACGGTATTCACCCTGGATTGGGAAGAGATACTGAGGTTGTAAAAGATTAATCATCAATTGAAGATCACGCGCATTCCCATGTCCTGATACACGTAAACTTTGAGTAATCGGCTTAACGACACCACCTGCTTGGTAGACCATATTTTCTACACGTGCCATCACAGCTTCTTTAGCGATTGATGGCGTTGTAACGATATAAACCAAGTCTCCATCCTTGATTTCAACATAGCGGTGACGACCGATAGACATTTTACGGAGTCCGTTAATCGGTTCACCCATACGCCCAGTTTCAAGAATAATTAACTCGTGGTCTTCAAAACGAGACATATCTTTAGGTTTAATCAAGAGACTTTCGTTAGCCAATGACAATTTTTTCAAGCGAATGGCTGTACGAACGATATTTTCAATATCAAACCCAGTCAAAACAACGCGACGTCCTGTCTCTGCAGCAGCATCAAAGACTTGCTGAATACGAGAAAGGTTACTTGCAACAGCGGCTACAATGATACGTCCATCCCAGTCAGAAATGGTTTGCGTAATTTCATCACCAACTTCACTTTCGCTGGCTACTTGAATATTACTGTCTGCGTTTGCTGAGTCGCTTAGAAGAGCTAAAACTCCTTCGCGACCAATTTCTGCTAAACGACCGAAGTCAGTCGCATATGATTCGCTAGCCGTTTGGTCAAATTTGAAGTCCCCTGTATAAACGATACTTCCTTCAGATGTTTTCAAAACGACACCCAGACTCTCTGGGATAGAGTGAGTTGTGCGGAAGAAGGAAACCTCCGTACCGCCAAAGTCGATTTCTGTATTTTCATCAATAACATGGAAGTCATCGAATTTTTTAGCACTATCATTTCCTTTAACAAAAAGCTTAGCAAGCTCAATTGTCAACTCTGAACCAAAAACAGGAACTTTCACTTCTGACAAAAGATAAGGAAGAGCTCCAATCGCATCCGCATGTCCGTGCGTTAAAAAGACACCTGCAATACGGTCGCTATTTTCAAACAGATATTCCATATTTGGAATAACGACATCGACACCCAACTGCTCATTTTCAGGATATTTTAAACCTGCATCTAAAACAAAGATTGAATCGTTAATTTCTGCGATGTACATGTTTTTCCCGTTTTCACGAACACCGCCTAAAGTTGTTAATTTAATATTGGTCATTTTCCCTCCGAAGTATTACTATAACGTGTTTGTAGAGCCTTCACAACTCACTTTTTGTAAAAGTCCAATTTACTTTTATCCGAATCTTTTCCTCTCATTATACCATTTTTTTACTAATTTTCAAAATGAAGATAGGATTTTAACTAGAGAACATTCACCACTGATAACCGAATCGCCTTGCTTTGTTTTCTCTTTGCGAAATCGCTGTCCGCCAAAGGACCTAGGGCCTTACTTCACAAGCAACTACTCGGTAAAAAATCGTAATAAGGAGCTTACTCACAAATAAAAAAAAGATTTAGAAGCTCTAAATCTTTTTAATCATCTTTAGTTTGGATAAATGTAAGTAACTTTACCTAAAAATTCATGTGGATTAAAGAAACCACGATAGTTAGCAATTTGTTTTTGACGTCTGTAGTTTGCTTCCAATACCTGAATAGAATTTTCACTTTGTACATCTGTCACATAAGCAACGTGTCCATATTCACCACCGTCCCAAACGGCGATTGCACCTACTACTGGAACATCTCCTACACGATAACCTTGAGCACTAGCATAAATCGCCCAAGTATTAGCATTTCCCCACCAGTTGCTAGCCCAAGGAGCCAATTCTTTTACGCCCCATGTACACTGACCAACAGGATATGAGTTCCCATAGTCTGTCGGAGTATTCACGACAACATCATCATCTGAAGCAGGATTCAAAGTACTAGTCGCCTCAGAAGCCGGAGCACCGTATGAATAAGTAGCCTGAGCTGGACCGCTTACTTCTAACACATCCCCTGGGTGGATCATATCAAAAATGCTTTTCCCGTTATTTGCTGCCAACTCATAAGGATCCATGCCATTTGCAGTAGCAATACCAAAAAATGAATCTCCGTCTTGGACAACGTAAGAAGATGCACTAACAGTTTGAGCTCCAACTGTCGCCAAAATAGCTGTAGATGTTAAACCAAGAGTCAGTTTAGCAACTGTTTTTTTCATAATAATTTTCTCCTAAAATTTTATTGATTATTTTTAATTTTTTTGTTGACAAGAGAATCATACCTGATTTACATGTCAGTTGTTTTAGAATTATGTTGTAGTCATGTTACAAATATGTATACTTTTACTACATAACATTCTAAAGAACAAATAATTTAAAAATTATAAGAGACAACAAAAACTGAGATAGATTATCTCAGCTTCTTTTCTTCTATTTTTCCATTAAAAAGTCATAGATTTCCTGTACTGTTCCAAGTGCCATCATTTCTTGATCTTTAACAGTTTGTTTGAGATTTTGATAAATCTGACTTTCAGCGATGTCCCGCTTGGCAGCATCTTTATTTACTTTCATTACACCATTTTCAATCGTAACAAAACCAAGTTCTTCAAAAATCTGAATCATTTTGACTAGCAAAATCTGTTCTATCTTCAAATAAGCTGATAAGTCCTTGAGCTTATAACGAATATCAAATTCCGGGAACTGGTAGATTGTCTTATAAAGCTTAGCGAATTGCTCTCTTGTACCATAACCTGTCAAATAGTATGCTTTAGCGATATCATTTTTAAAGTAAATAGCAGAGAAATTCTGTTCTTGTAACACTTGTTTGAGAAGACTGAGATTCTCGGGAATATTTTTTACAACGATTGCTGGGCTAGAAAGCATTTTTGGTAAATCACTGGTAAAATCTAGGACAGGCACTCCCTCTGGTAGCTCTACACTCTTACTACGGATGTTAAAAAGTTGAACACCGTCCACACGGGCATCTACCATCATCAACTGGAGGGTTGTTTGCCCATTCCATTGGTTAACAGAAAGGGTAACTGCCAATTCCAGTTGTTTTACCTGAGAAAACTCTGTAGCCTTTGATCCTTGACCAAAAGCTACTACCTCAAAGCTCGCGGTCCCTTTGGAAATCTTTAATTTTAGATGACTATCTCCCGCTCCCATAGAACGAGCATTTTCAACTTGAAAATCTCGAATATAAAAAACAGGTTTTTGGTTATCCATTCCAAAAGGAGCTAATCGTTCAAAGCTTTTAACCGTCTCTAAACTTAGGCTTTCCAAATCTAATTCTTCATCTAGATATAATGTATTCTTGCCCTTGGCATCTATCCCTTTGTCTTTTACATAGGTTTCTAAAATTTCCGACAAGGTGTCTAGCTGTTCCGCTTCAAGTGTCATACCTGCAGCGCCTGCATGCCCACCAAAGGCTATAAAAAGTTCCCGATGCGGATTCAAGGCTTCAAAGATATCGACTGCTTCAATACTTCGAGCACTCCCCTTGGCACGGCCATCTTCAATATTCAGAACAATAACTGTCTGCCCTAATTCTTCCAACAAGCGACCAGCTACAATCCCAAGCACTCCTGGGTTCCAACCTTCTTTGGCTAAAACTTGAACACTTTTGTTAGGGTCTACCAAGCTTTTAGCTTCTTCATAAATAGCCTGAACAATTTCCTTGCGTTCTTCATTTTTATCTTGAATCATGAGGGCAATCTCACGTACCTCTTCATCATCAAAGCCAGTTAGTAACTCAATAGCAGGATTAGGATCATCCAAGCGTCCTAGGGCATTTAATCGTGGTGCTAACTGAAAACCAACAGTTTCTTCTGTCACATCACTGCTAGAAATCCCTGCTATTTCAAATAACTCTTGAAGCCCGATTCGTTGAGTGTTGCGTAAAACTTCTAAACCGTACTGAAGCATGATGCGATTTTCATCAGTCAAACTGACCATATCAGCAATTGTCCCAATAGCAACCAAATCAAGCAACTCAACCTGCACTTCTTCCAAGAGGGCACAAGCTAGTTTAAAAGCCACCCCACAACCCGCCAAATGTTTAAAAGGATAGTCTGCTTCAGGATGCTCCGGATGAACGATTGCATAAGCATCAGGTAAGACCTCCGGTAGAGAATGGTGATCCGTTACAATAACATCTACTCCCATAGATTGAGCCAAGTCAATAGCCTCATGACCTGCAACTCCATTATCTACGGTTACAATCAAGGATATCTCTTGTTGCTCAATGAAGTACTTGTAAACACTGGCATTAGGACCATAACCATCTGTAAAACGATTAGGAAGATAGACTAAACACTCGGCTCCTAGTTGTTCTAATGTTTCTTTAAGGATAGAAGCTGATGTCATCCCATCTGCATCGTAGTCTCCATAAACGAGAATAAATTCACCCTGCTCTATAGCACGACGAATGCGATTCACTGCCTTATCCATATCGTGGAGAAGATAGGGATCATGCAAATCATCTAGACTTGGTGCCAAAAAACGAGACAAACTATCTTCATCCTTAATACCACGGCTAAATAATAGACGAGCAGCTTCAGGCCCTAGCCCAGCTTTCTTGGCGATTTTTGTAAAATCCGCATCCTCAACTTGAGGTGCAAATTGCCAATTATAAGTCGGAATAATCAAAATTCATCCACTCTTTCTTACGATTCTATCCCTTTATTATAACATGATTTCAAGTTTTTCTCCTCTTTATTTCCTTAACTCTTTCAATCAAAATCCCAAAAATCTCCGGTCCTTATCAAAGTTAAAAATCTATACACCAGTTGACAATTCTATACCTTTTCAACAAGACGTAGCCAAAATTTTAAAACATCTTCTCTTTATGCTACACTATTGACATGGAACATCATTTTAATCATCGAGCAGAATCTTTCGATTCTCCCAAAAATCAATTTCTAGCAGACCTTGTAAATGCAGAGATCAAGCAACAAGTCTCTGAGCTATCTACCAAATCAATCCTGGATTTTGGAGGAGGAACTGGACTTATCGCTCTTCCTCTAGCCAAACAAGCCAAGTCAGTGACCTTGGTTGACATCGCAGAAAAAATGCTGGAGCAAGCTCGTATCAAGGTTAAAAACCAAAAACTTGAAAATCTACACTTGATTCAACAAGACTTATTGCTTAAGCCATTAGAGCAAACATTCGATCTCATTATCGTTAGTCGTGTTCTTCATCACATGCCTCATCTTGATTCTAGTCTAGCTATGTTTCAGGAACATTTGACTCCCGGAGGACAACTATTTATCGCTGATTATACCGTACCAGATGGAGAAAACCATGGTTTTATTATTTCGGAACTTGAGGAGACTCTTAAAAATCATGGTTTCTCAGACATTCAGACCCAAATACTTTATAGTTCTGACCATCTTTTCCTTGATAAACCTTCTCAACTATTTCTCACATCGGCGATAAGATAATCACTTCTTAGAACAAGCGCTGAAATAATTCTACTTCATTTTTTCTTCAGTCATCAAGCTTTTCTGTCTACTTCTTTCCAACTATTTCTATTATAAAGACTCTCCTTAAAAAATAAGGAGAGTTTCTTGTTGCCATAAAACAAACATTTAGGAAAACGCTTGCATAATTTTTTACCCTGTGTTATACTAATTTTAAAATAAATTTATAGGAGACTATTGATGAAGAACATATTCCCTCAACACGAGAAAAAAATGGTTTATAGTATCCGTTCTTTGAAAAACGGAACAGGATCAGTCCTTATTGGTGCTAGCTTTATCCTACTTGCACTTGCAACTCCTCATGTTGCTGCAGATGAGAATTTATCAAGCACTAGAGAAAATGTAAGCGCTGTTACTGTTAACCCTGCAGATACAGATTCTATGCCAGCTCCAATTCCTGTTTCTGGTCAAAACAATGAAAACGATTCCCTTAAAACTGAAGAAAAGGCTAAAGAATCTGAAGTAGCTTTAACTACTGAAAGTGCTAAAGCTGAGGGTGCTACAACCAATCCTTCAAGCGATCAAGTAGAAAAGAAAGACGAGCCAGCCACAACTTCAGAGGATAAAAAAACTGAAGTAGCTGCAAGTCCAGTTTCAGATGAAAAAACAAAAGTAGAAACTAATTCTGAAACTCCAATCGCAGACAACTACTTCCGCATCCATGTAAAAAAACTCCCAGAAAAAGCTAAGGATTCTCAAGGTCTCTGGACTTGGGACGATGTAGAAAAACCTTCTGAAAATTGGCCAAATGGAGCCCAGTCATTTAAAGATGCCAAACAAGACGATTATGGCTATT
Source organism: Streptococcus sp. oral taxon 431 (assembly GCF_023110115.1). GTDB lineage: Bacteria > Bacillota > Bacilli > Lactobacillales > Streptococcaceae > Streptococcus. The sequence continues at coordinate 357,558 of NZ_JALDVP010000002.1, forward strand.
ACCTAGATGTCAAACTCAAAAATGAACAAGCCAAGAAAGTCAGCTTCCTCATCAATAATACAAAAGGGGATAATCTTACTGGAGACCGTTCTGTAGAGCGTCTATCTCCAAAAATGAATGAAGCTTGGCTAGATGAAAACTACAAAGTTTACAACTACCAACCTCAGCCTGCGGGAACTGTCCGCGTCAACTACTACCGTACTGATGGTAACTATGATAAAAAATCTCTCTGGTACTGGGGTGATGTCAAAAACCCAAGTAATGGTGAATGGCCTGACGGAACAGACTTTACAGCAACTGGAAAACACGGTCGCTACATTGATATTCCACTGAATGAAGCTGCAAGAGAATTTGGATTTTTACTATTAGATGAAAGCAAGAAAGGCGATGACGTGAAAATCAGAAAAGAAGACTATAAATTCACTGATCTAAAAAATCACAGTCAGATTTTCCTCAAAGATGATGACGAAACCATCTACACCAACCCCTACTATGTTCACGATATTCGCATGACTGGTGCCCAACATGTGGCAAAATCTCGTATCGAAAGTAGTTTCTCTACACTAGTTGGAGCTAAGAAAGACGATATCCTCAAACACTCCGGCATCACTGATTATCAAGGAAATAAAGTAGCTATCACAGACGTGGAAGTGGATGAAGCTGGTAAGAAAGTGACCTATATCGGTGACTTCTCTGACACTCAAAACCCTTACACTGTCAGCTATAATTCAGATCGCTTTACAACTCGTTCTAGCTGGCGTCTCAAAGACGAGACTTATAGTTACGATGGCCCACTCGGTGCAACTCTTAAAGAAGATGGCAAACGTGTTGATTTGACTCTCTGGTCTCCAAGTGCTGATAAAGTTTCCGTTGTCGTCTACGACAAGAAGGACCCTGAAAAAGTTGTTGGAACCGTCGATCTTAAAAAGGGAGAAAAAGGAACTTGGAACCAAACCCTGGATGAGAATTCAGGACTTGGCATCAGCAACTATACTGGCTACTACTACCACTACCAAATCGAACGCCAAGGTAAAACTGTCCTCGTTCTTGACCCTTATGCCAAATCACTGGCAGCTTGGAATGGTGACCTAGCAAAAACAGACCCTGCCCATAAAGTAGCTAAAGCTGCCTTTGTAGACCCATCAAAACTAGGTCCACAAGACTTGACTTATGGTAAGATTCGCAACTTCAAATCACGTGAAGATGCTGTCATCTACGAGGCACATGTTCGTGACTTCACTTCAGATCCTGCCATCGCAAAAGATTTGACTAAACCATTTGGTACCTTTGAAGCCTTTATCGAGAAGCTCGATTATCTCAAAGATTTGGGCGTGACCCACATCCAACTTCTCCCAGTCTTGTCTTACTACTATGTCAATGAATTGAAAAACAAAGAGCGATTATCTGCCTATGCTTCAAGCAACAGCAACTACAACTGGGGATATGACCCTCAAAACTACTTCTCCTTGACTGGTATGTACTCTAGCAATCCCAAGGATCCAGAAAAACGTATCGAGGAATTCAAAAATCTCATCAACGAAATCCATAAACGTGGCATGGGTGCTATCTTAGACGTAGTATACAACCATACTGCCAATGTTGACATTTTTGAGGACATTGAGCCAAACTACTACCACTTTATGGACGCAGACGGAACTCCACGTACTAGCTTTGGAGGCGGTCGTTTAGGAACAACCCACTACATGTCTAAACGAGTCCTAGTTGACTCTATCAAGTATCTGGTTGAAACTTACAAAGTGGATGGCTTCCGTTTCGATATGATGGGAGACCACGATGCGGCTTCAATCGAAGAAGCATACAAGGCTGCACGTGCCCTCAATCCAAATTTAATCATGCTAGGCGAAGGTTGGAGAACTTATACTGGTGATGAAAATACTCCTACTAAACCTGCTGACCAAGATTGGATGAAGAAAACAGATACTGTCGCTGTCTTTTCAGACGACATCCGCAACAACCTCAAGTCTGGCTATCCAAACGAAGGGCAGCCTGCCTTTATCACAGGTGGTAAACGTGATATCAATACCATCTTTAAAAATCTCATTGCTCAACCAACTAACTTTGAAGCGGACAACCCAGGAGATGTTATCCAGTATATCGCAGCCCATGATAACTTGACTCTCTTTGACATCATCGCCCAATCTATCAAAAAAGACCCAAGTAAGGCCAAAAACTATGCTGAAATCCATCGTCGCTTGCGACTTGGAAACCTCATGGTTTTGACGGCTCAAGGAACTCCGTTTATCCACTCTGGTCAGGAATACGGGCGTACCAAACAATTCCTGGATCCAGCCTACAAAACTCCTGTTTCAGAGGACAAGGTTCCAAACAAGTCTCACTTGTTGCGTGATAAAGACGGCAATCCATTTGTCTATCCATACTTCATCCATGACTCTTATGACTCTAGCGATGCTGTCAACAAGTTTGACTGGACCAAGGCAACAGATAAAAAAGCATATCCTGAAAATGTTAAGAGTCGCGACTACATGAAAGGATTGATTGCTCTTCGTCAATCTACAGATGCCTTCCGACTCAAGAGTCTACAAGATATCAAGGAGCGTGTCCGCCTCATTACTGTCCCAGGACAAAATGGTGTTGAAAAAGAAGACGTGGTCATCGGCTACCAAATTACTGCTCCAAATGGGGATATCTACGCTGTCTTTGTCAATGCAGATGAAAAGGCTCGTGAATTCACTCTAGGAACAGACTTTGCTCACTTGAGAAAGGCCGAAGTCTTGGCTGATGAAAACCAAGCAGGACCAGTAGGAATTGCCAACCCGCAAGGTCTCGAATGGACTGAAAAAGGCTTGCAATTGAACGCTCTCACTGCTGTCGTTCTCCGCTTGTCTCAAGGTGGTGCCATTGTCGCTCCAGCTGTGGAAGAAAAGCCAGAATTTGATCTTTCTAGCTTGAAAGTAGAACAAAATCAGGCCCAAAACCTAGCTGTCCAGCCTGAAACTCAAGAAACTGTTGTAGAGGCTCTTTCTCAAAAAGTCCTTCCAAACACAGGAACTGAAAACAAATCACCTCTTGCTCTTGCCGGATTCAGCATTCTGTCCCTTCTTGGACTTGGAAGCTTCCTAAAGAAAAAAGAGGAAAAATAGAGCTATAAACTTCAATAAGACAGCACGTCACAAATAATCAATAAAAAAGCAAGAACTAAAAAATTCTTGCTTTTTTACATGAACGAGTTAAAATAGAGACTTTTATTACCAAAGAATTCCCTTATAGGATAAAAGAAGAGCTAGGAATCATAATCCGTAGAAGAACATAAAGAGCCACTTTAATGTCACACATAGAGCTACAAATTCACGGATAAAGGCTGATATAATTCCTGTAGCAAGATACATCTTCTTCTCCTTTATCTAATTACATTTCATCATAATTATCCACATAGAAAAAGAGGAACTAAGGTCCTCTTATCCTTCTATCCTACTCTCTGCATCTGCCACAACTTGAGCAAGACTGGTTTGGCTTAATTCTTCTTCCATGGCTTCTTGAATTTTATCTAACTTTTCATCTAAAACCCCATGAATATTGGCTCCTACTGGACAGTCAGGATTAGGATTATCATGGAAACTAAAGAGTTGTCCAGTCTTTCCAAGGCATTCCACCGCTTGATAAATATCCAAAAGACTGATATCCTCAAGATTTTTGATAATTTCTGCCCCTCCAGTTCCACGCGCGACGGAAATCAAGTCTGCTTTTTTCAGTTGGGACAAAGTTTTTCGGATAATAACAGGATTGACTCCAACACTACTAGCGAGAAAATCACTAGTCACCTTGCTTTCCTTCCCTTTTAGGGCAATGATTACCAACATATGTGTCGCAATGGTAAATCGGCTTGAAATTTGCATGCAGTCCTCCTTTATTATCAACAAAGCTCATTCTTCTCTTATATTTATTATATCTCCTAGAGTTGTAATGTCAAGAGTTACGACTAAGCCAGTCGTCCAATTCAACATCATGTCCTTGACTCTGAGCAATTTCGTGCAACAAGTCCTGATTATGAGTATGGTGAATTCCATTGACTAAGCTTTCATAGTATACCTCATAATAGGGCAATTTCAAATCTCTAGCCAATTGTAATTCTGACTCAACATCGTAATCAACACGACGAAAATCTATATCCTTCAAGCCTTGGTCATCAAAATCCAAAATCATATATTGCGCCCGCAAATCCTCACGTAGACTTGCTGATAAAAAGAAGGGTTGCCCAATTGAACCTGGATTTAAAATGAGTTGTCCCTCGCTCCCATAGCGAAGAAATTGCTGGTGAATATGCCCATAAATCGCAATATCACAGTCAGGATTGGTTACCAAACGGTCAAAATCCTCCTGCTTGCCAAGATGGATCAGTTCTCTTCCCCAATTTTTATCCGGCAAATGATGGCTTATCCCTACCTTCAGATTTCCAAACTGGCGGTGTGTGTGCATGGGAAATGCCTGTAGAGCTTCAATATCATCTATACTAATTTCTTCCATAATATACTGACATTGGCGCAAGAGGTAGCGATGGCTAGGTCTACTTGTATCTAATTTTCGATGAGCAGCCCGCCATAAACTCTCTTCCCAATTCCCCAAAACTCGAACCGTAATCGGCAAGTCCTCTAATCGTCTGAGAATATTTTTTCGTCCTGTTCCAGGCATGAGAATATCTCCCAAAAGCCAATATTCCTCAGCGCCTGCCTTCTCTGCATCTGCTAAAACAGCTTCCAGTGCTCTTGTATTTCCATGGATATCTGAAAGTACCGCAATTTTTGTCATATGATCCCCTCTTGCATTCTCTCCTTTAATTATAACACTCTCAAAGTCAAAGTCAAAAAGCATTTTTGCTATCATGTTTTACTTTACTTTTTTAGTGAAAAGGATTACAATGAAGGTGATAAGAAATGAGGAGGTTTTTGCTATGACACAACGTTACGAAAACATCATGGTAGCAGTCGACGGTTCTAAAGAAGCTGATTTGGCTTTTATCAAAGGAGTTCAGTCAGCATTACGTAACCAGGCTAAATTAACCATTGCGCATGTAATCGATACTCGTGCTCTTCAAAGCATTTCAACATTCGATGCAGAAGTTTACGAAGAGTTACAAGTTGAGGCCCAAGATTTGATGGCAGAATATGAAAAGCGTGCAAAAGATGCTGGTCTTAAAGATATTCAAGTTGTCATCGAAATGGGAAATCCTAAAACTCTTTTGGCTAAAACAATCCCTGATCAAGAACACGTTGATTTGATTTTGGTTGGAGCAACAGGGCTTAACGCCTTCGAACGTTTACTTGTCGGCTCTTCATCTGAATATATCCTTCGCCACACAAGCGTTGACCTTCTCGTCGTCCGAGACAAGGATAAAACTTTATAATTAGACTAAAAAAGGAGCCAATGCGCTCCTTTTTATTGTTTATTTTTTCTTTCTTTATGACGTTCATAAGCTCTAATCTGACGCTCAAGCTCCTTCTTGATAGCTGGTTCTGGAGCATACTTCTCCTCCCAGCCTTCCGGCTTAAGTATCTTGTGAGTCACAGGATCAAACTGTGCCTTGCCATCTGGGAATATTTTACCCATGTTTGCCTGATGGACAATCTCGAATATCCGCTCTGGGTCCACTCCCATCAGTACAAAACTACCATATGTAAAATAGAGGGTGTCAATCAAGGCATCGACTTGTCCAACCAAAGTACTTGCAGCCGGTATTTTTTGAGAAACTTTATCTGCTGATACATCAAGCGCCTGGTGCAAATCTTGTACAGCTTGTTGAAATTCCTCTTCAGAATTGCTTGCAGCACGGACAAATTCAACTAACTCTTCAATCTTAAAGCCGGCGCGATAAGTCGCCCCTTGCAAATCCCAAGCTATTGGTTCTTCTTGAGTTCGCTCGTCCATCATATGATGGAAGGTTTTAACCTTGTTAAAATGATAGTCACGACTGACAAAGACTTTTTCAGAAGACAAAACTCCAAAATATTCCAAAGCCTTGTGAATCCCATCATTTTGGTTGCTGGCAGTAATATGCTTAGCAACTTCTTTTACGCTGTTGCTACCATTTCCCATGGCAACAGACATCCCAACACCAGCCAACATTTCCAAGTCATTATCTGAGTCCCCAAAGGCCATGACTTGATTGAGATCAAAACCATACTCTTTCCCGACACGACGGATACCCTCTAACTTAGAATTTCCTTGATTGATAATATCGGCCGCGAATGGATTACTTCTGGTAAATTTCAAATGATTTAATACTTCAGCAGCATGGTTTGTCTCCTCAGGCGTCATCAACATAAGCACCTGATAGATTGGTTGATTGATTAAGTTCAACAAATCATCTTCCTTCTGAGGAAGGGCCTTACTGACCATACGATTAAAGGAATGACTAACAGTACGAGTCAAAAATTTAGGTACAAATCGACTAACTAGCTGTGAAAGAGGGCTGAGTCCAAAGGACATAATCCGAGAACCGACAACGTCTTGTCGCGTTCCCATGGCAATCTCTTTTCGATTTTCCTTGGCATAAGAGATGATTTGTCTGAGACTTCTCTTATCAATAGGGCTAGCAAAAAGAACTCGATCTTTGTTAAAGATATATTGGCCATTGTAGGTCACTGCAAAATCCAGATCCAAATCATCCATCAAATCCTTAACAAAAAAAGGTCCTCGCCCTGTTGCTACCCCAACAAGCACCCCTTGTTCTTTCACAATCTTGATAGCTTCCTTAGTGGACTTCAAAACACTCTTACTGTCATTTACAAGCGTTCCATCAATATCAAAAAATACAGCTTTGACTTCCATTCTATCTCATTCCTTTCTTTTATGATACAATGATTATACCATATTTCAGAAAAAGTGAGTGAATCATGACTAAGAAAATCCTTGTTTTACATACCGGTGGCACTATCTCCATGCAGGCAGATGAATCTGGAGCTGTAAGGACTAGTGCTGATAACCCTATGAATCATATCTCTAATCCTCTCGAAGGTATCGAAGTCCATTCCTTGGATTTTTTAAATTTACCTAGTCCCCATATCAAGCCTAAACACATGTTAGCCCTCTACAAAAAGATTAAACAAGAGGCATCAGCCTATGATGGTGTTGTCATTACACACGGTACTGATACTTTAGAAGAAACGGCTTATTTCCTCGACACCATGGAGGTACCTCATATACCTATCGTCCTGACAGGTGCCATGAGATCTTCCAATGAACTGGGAAGTGATGGGGTCTACAACTATCTTAGCGCCTTACGAGTGGCCAGTGATGACAAGGCTGCAGATAAGGGTGTGTTGGTCGTTATGAACGATGAAATTCACGCCGCCAAATATGTCACAAAAACGCATACTACTAACGTTAGTACCTTTCAAACACCAACTCATGGACCACTCGGGCTCATTATGAAGCAGGAAATTCTCTACTTCAAAACGGCTGAACCTCGTGTTCGTTTTGACCTTGAGAGCATTCAAGGGCTGGTCCCTATTATCCCTGTTTATGCGGGCATGACCGATGAACTTCTCGATTTACTTCCTGTTGACCAACTAGATGGATTGATTATTCAGGCTTTTGGCGCTGGAAATGTACCAAAGGAAACAGCTGAAAAATTAAAATCTCTCAGTCAAGCAGGACTTCCTATTGCACTAGTCTCACGTTGTTTCAATGGGATTGCAGAACCTGTTTACGCCTACGAAGGCGGTGGTGTTTGTCTTCAGAATGATGGTGTATATTTTGTAAAAGAACTTAACGCTCAAAAAGCACGACTGAAGCTTCTTATTGCAATCAATGCTGGACTTAAGGGCGATGAGCTCCAAGCTTATATGGAAGGATAATAAAAAACCAGGAAATCAGCTAGATTCCTGGTTTTTTTATTACTTTTTGCGAGTTGATTTGCGTTCTGTCAAACCGTGAGGTAGGAGGACTTCACGTTCTTCTAATTCCTCTTTATGCATAATTTTAGTCAACATACGCATACTAATCGCACCTAAATCATACAAGGGTTGTGCGATAGTTGTAAGGCTTGGTCGAGTAAAGCGTGCGATTTGAGAATCATCACTCGTAATGATTTCAAAGTCTTCTGGTACTGAAACTCCATGATCAGCCAAGCCGTTCAAGAGACCAGCTGCCAATTCATCACCAGTCACAATCGCTGCAGTTGCTTTTGAAGAAACTAAGCGCTCTGCCAAAGCATAACCATCATCATAGCGATATTTAGATTCAAATACAAGTCCTTCACTATAGTTGACTCCTGCTGCTTTCAAAGCTTCTTTGTAGCCAACCAAGCGAATTTTACCGTTAATATCATCTACCAACGGGCCACTCACAAAGGCAATTTTTTTGTTACGCTTCAACAAATGGCGAACAGCATCCGCAGTAGCATTCTTATAGTCAATATTAACACTTGGAAGCTGGTGTTCTACATCCACTGTTCCTGCAAGAACTACAGGGGTACGTGAACGTGAAAACTCTGAGCGAATTTTCTCTGTCAAGTGATAGCCCATAAAGATAATACCATCAACTTGTTTTGAAAAGAGTGTATTCACTACTGCCACTTCTTTTTCATCATCCTCATCACTATTCGCAAGGACAATGTTATATTTGTACATCTCTGCAATATCATCAATCCCTTTTGCTAGCGCAGCAAAATACGTGTTAGTGATATCTGGGATGACAACCCCAACAGTTGTTGTTCGTTTGCTTGCCAAGCCACGAGCTACTGCATTTGGACGATAGTCTAGGCGATCAATCACCTCTAGAACTTTCTTACGAGTGTTTTCTTTGACATTCTTGTTACCATTGACTACACGACTGACAGTTGCCATTGAAACTCCTGCTTCTCGGGCAACGTCATAAATTGTTACTGTATCATCTGTGTTCATACCGTTTCCTTTCTAATGTTGAAAATTTTGTTTTCATGTTTACACCACTACTAGTTTACCACTAATTGTAAGCATTTTCAAGGGATATATAAACTTTCTTTGAAAAATTTTCACCGATAATCATGTTTTTGTAAATCAGTTTACTTTTCTTGATTTTTAGGCCAGTTTGCAGTATGATAATAAAAAATTAAGTAGGAGGCATGGATGGCTTTTACGGATTCTCATAGACGCTGTGCTAGCTTTGGAGTGGTAACCAATCTACCAGACGATGTGATTGACTCAATCTGGTACATTATTGATCATTTTTTAAAGCATGTTTTTGAATTAGAAGATGAGTTGGAATTTCAGCTCTTAAACAGTAACGGTTCCATCACCTTCCGTTTTTCAAGTGAGCATCTACCTACAACGATTGACTTCGATTTTAATCATCCCTTTGACCCATTGTACCCACCGAAAGTACTTGTTATGGATATGGACGGTAAGGAAACCATCCTCCTACCTGAAGAAAATGACCTATTTTAAAAACTCTAGCCTTCTGACTAGAGTTTTCTTTTTTTAATAAATAGAACGACTGACCACGATACCACTCGGTTTTTTAAATTCTAAATCAAGATAGTCCTGATAAGTCCCAGGGACGATAAAACCTTGGGGACTCAGGATATCAGTTCCAGCCTCTCCAACAATAGAGTCGGCCAATAGAACACAGTTTGTACTGAGAACAAAGTAGGTTTTAAATTTAGATGATGTGAACTTATAGAGGGTTGCATCAGCCTCGTGTTTCAGCTGATAAGAGTAGGTATGTTTGACCTCTCCTTCCCTTCTTTTCAGTAGTTGTGAACTTGGCTCCCAAGGTATCAAGAGGCTTTCTATCTCTCTCAATCGTTCTTCGATGGCTTTTTTCTGTTGTTGAGACAGGCTTAAACCATAGGTGAATAGGGTTTTCTGGCTTTCTCTCTTACAAAGTTCAATATATTTTTCACGATTAGCCTTAAATAAAACCCCGTCGCCAATTGTACCAAACAAGCGTTCTGAATGTGGGTCATAAGAGCCGTAGGAAATAACCTGACCTTGATAGCAGATATCTACATGACCCATGGCCAAGAAGAAAGATGATTCTGAAGTATGGATGAAAATTTCTAAATCAACAGATTTTTCATTTTTTCTCTCCAAATGCACTTCATTTTCTTCTACCTGATGACTAGATAACCTTTCATTCCATCGTCGTAAGGTGCTGATGGGAATCAAGGCTGTCATAAATATAGGCAGGGTCATTCTCATTCTACGCTTGAGCTTAGGATTGCTTCTCCCTTTTTCAAAAAAGAAACCATCTCTGAGACTGCTTGCCCCTAACATCAGTAAGTAAAAACCAAGTAAGAGTAATTCAAAATTTGTCGCATCATGAAAAGGAGAAATACTATAGAGACCAAATCCCATCATCCATAAAGCATCAAATAAGTAATTAATCCTTGGATGAATATGATTTTTCCGGTATAGTAACCAGGTAATCAGACTGATTAGGCCTGTAAAAAGCTGATAACTTCCAATGATAATAACCAAGAGATAGAGAGCGATGTCCTGCAAGATGACTGAATCAAATAGGATGAATGCAAGAAAAAGCTTGGCTAGAGTTACAAATATGTTTTCTCTACGGGACTTTTCTTGAAACCATCGCGTCAATAGTTGCCAAACTGCCGACAAGAAAAAGTAGGCCATCAGGAGTTGGTAACCCAGTATCGGAACTACCTGCCCAAAACAAATCAAGAGGAGCCCTAAGACAATAGCTACAAGACCTTCCCCTATACTTTTCCATTTACTATAAGTTTCAGAAACCTTGCCCATTTTCTTTCTCCAATTGAAGATATAAGTGACGAATCGGTTGTCCTAGGACTGGATGGATGAAATGAGGCGCAATTTCCTGCAGCGACTCTAAGACAAAGAGTCGCTCAGCAACATAAGGATGCGGTAAGATGAGGTCATCCGTATAAATAACTTGATCCTCTACAAAGAGCAAGTCCAAGTCAATCAAACGAGGTCCCCAATGCACTTCTCTAATCCGACCCATTTCTGCCTCAATGTCCAACAAGGTTTCTAACAAGACTGGAGCCGGCAGCCAAGTTTCGACTTCAACCACCTGATTGGCAAAACTATCTTGCTCGACACCACCCCAAGGCTCAGTTGTAATCACACTAGATTCTTTGAGAATACGAATCTCTCGAGTACGCATCTTGTCAAGAGCTAGTTCGAGATTAGCCGTCTTATCCCCCATATTGCTGCCTAGAGCAATAAAGGCTCTTTGTTTGCGGCGATGGATGGTTACTGAACAGGTATCAAGTGGTAGATGAATAGGCGCCCATGGTTTTTTGAGTTCCAGTTTAATTTCTTGAACTATTGGATAGATTTCAAAAGTACGCTCTACTAGTTTGTAGGCAACTGTTTCAATCAAGTCTTCAGTGGTTTCCTGAAACCAAGTCGTCCATTGCTGACAGAGCTCGCCATAATGGACAGAAGCTTCCAAATCTAAGTCAGTAGCAGCCTTGGTCATATCATAGGATAAGCTTGCATCAATGATAAATTTTTGGCCCAGTTCCTTCTCACTCGGGAAAAGACCATGATAGGCAAAAATTTCCAAGTCCTTAATGCGCAATTGATCCATAACTAGTCCTTTCTAGAAAAAATCGTTTGAATCGATTTTTATAACCCCATAAGACGGTATGCTTGATCTCGAAGATCTTTGTCTGTCTCAAATACTCCACGAGCTACTGTTGTCAAGGTTGCAGTTCCTGGTTTTCGAACACCACGCATGCTCATACACATATGCTCTGCTTCAATAACAACGAAAGCACCTTTGGCACCAAGATAGTCCATCAAAGCATCAGCCACTTCGATATTCAAGCGTTCTTGAATCTGTGGCTTTTTAGCATAAACTTCCACAGTACGAGCTAGCTTTGACAAACCTGCCACACGTCCGTCTGGAATGTAGGCGATATGAGCTTTCCCATAAAATGGCAAGAAGTGATGTTCACACATGGTATGGAAAAAGATATCCTTTTCTACTACCATATTGTCATCAATAATTTCAAAGGATTTTGACAAATGCTCCTCCGCAGTTTGACCAAGTCCTGAAAAAATCTCTTGGTACATGCGAGCTACACGAGCAGGAGTTTCCTGCAAGCCTTCGCGGTTAACATCTTCACCGACCGCTTCGATAATCATTTTTACAGCCGTCTCAATTTTTTGTGTATCCATTCTCTAATTTTTCCTCTCCATTAGATAGGCTCTCACTTGGGCTAAAAAGTATAATGAGCCCGTGATAATCCTAACTGTTTTTTTCTCTTCATTTTCTGTCATTTTTTGATCTAGAAATTCCTTCCAACTTTGATAGTTGAGATTTCTAGAATAAGCTACTTTTTTTAGTACTTTTTCGTCTGTCGCTCGACCGTCATCAAAGTGAGTCAATGTCAGCTCAGTATCTGGCAAAGTTTCTAACAAGTCTAACATATCCTCCAAGGCCTTGGTTTTGATACATGTAAAAAGTATTTCCTTGTGATAATCAGCAAATCGTTCTTCCAAGGTAGCTAATAAAGCCTTGACAGCATGGGGATTGTGAGCCCCGTCTAAAATCATTAAGGGTTCTCTACAAACAACTTCAAAGCGTCCTGGCCAACTTGTTTCTTCTAAGGCTTGAGCCAACAAGTCATTTTCTGGTAATTTCTGACCAGTCTCTTTGCAATAGCTATCTAACAAGGCCAGCGCCATCCCTGCATTCTCTATCTGGTGCAAACCCAGCAATCCTGTCTGGAAGCGACCTTGTCTAAGCGGGCTTGTATAGTCAAAGACTTCTCCCGTCTCCACACTCCCTTGATGACTGACTTGATAATCTTCCCCATAAACAAGCCTAGGAGCCTCTTTCACTTTCGCGATTTGGTTGATAACTGCTAAGGCTTCTGGGACAATATTCCCCGTTACCAGGGGAACTCCTTGTTTGATAATTCCAGCTTTCTGCTCCGCAATAGCTTCCAAGCTATCCCCTAGTAGAGCTACATGGTCCAACCCAATGGTCGTAATGCCCGTTAAAATCGGTTGACAGACATTGGTGCTATCCAAAAGTCCGCCCATACCTACTTCCATAATGGCCACATCGACTTGCTCAGAAGCAAAATAATCATAGGCTATAGCAGTGATAATCTCAAACTCTGTCGTTCCCTGCAAATCATGAGCATGTTCCCCCTCAAGTAGTGAGCGATAGTCTACCATCAAGGTCTCTAATCTTGCTTCTGGGATAGATTCCTCATTAATGGCAATCTGATCGGTATAATGAATCAGATAGGGTGAGCTAAAGACTCCAACTCTTAGCCCCATCTTTACCAACATGTTCTTCAAAAAGGCTATAGTAGATCCCTTACCATTGGTTCCTCCGATATGGATAACCTTGAGTTTCAGATGGGGATTGCCACGTAGGGCTAACAGCTTCACCATCCTTTCCAAACCAAAATGCGGTTGGTCTGTCCGATAGTTAGCTATCCACTGTTTCGTTTCGTTTTTATTCATCTTATTTATACTGTTTCAAGTTTAAATTTTCCGCATCATCTGCCAGACGAATGGCTGATGCGATTTCGACTGCCATCTTGTGGCTGGCTACATCGTGTACACGCACCACTTCCACACCTTGTCTAGCAGCGATACTAGTCACATGAGCTGAAGCCGTATCACGATTGCGGAAACCAGCTTCAGTTTCTGGATTGACTTCAAAGCCATTTTCTTCCAGAATATTGATGACAAAGCGCTTGCGAGAGACTCCTAAAAAGATAGGATAGCCCATCTCGTGTAATTTATCAAGGTCACGTAGAAGTAGCAGATTTTCCTTTTTGGTCAAGCCAAAGCCAATCCCAGGATCCAGCATAATCTTTTCTTTCGAAATTCCTGCTTTTTCCGCTCTTACTAGAGCACGGTCAAAGAAAGCTGTCATCAATTCTTCTACTGGTAGTTTTTCAAACTCAACTAAGTCTTCCTTTGTAAAAGGCTCTCCAAAGCCAAAATGAGGGAAGATAAGTGAACTAGGGTGCTGAGGGCGTGCCATTACTGGATTAAACATGATGACTACCTGAGCTCCAGCTTTGGCAACCACTTCCGCCATTTTCTCATCCCCCATAAGACCTGTAATGTCATTGACTATATGGGCCCCAGCCTTTAGAGCTGCTTCTGCAACTTGACTTTTCCAAGTGTCTACCGAAATCAAAACATCACTTTCTTGACGGATAGCCTCAATGACTGGAACCACACGTTGTATTTCCTCTTCAATCTCAACATAGCTACTTCCAGGTCGAGTAGACTCTCCACCAATATCTAAAATAGTGGCACCTTCAGCAATCAATTTTCGAGCTTGTTTTAAGGCTTCTTCAATAGCAAAAAATTGGCCCCCATCAGAGAAAGAATCTGGGGTGACATTGATAATACCGCAAATAGCTGTTTTTGTATGATTGTCTCTTTTTTCCACGATTATTACTCAAATTTCATTTAGATTGGTATTCCTCTATTTTACTGTTTTTTTTTGATTCTGTCCAATTATCCCTCGGTACTCTCAAACTTTACAAGAGCGAAAAAAAGAGAGTGGGACAGAAATCGGTAATTCGTTAGAATTCGATTTCGTCGTCCCACCTCCGCACAGTTGAGAGGGTTGTAAAAACTGATGAAATCAGCGTAGTAGAGACCACTCAACCACTGCGTCCTGCTCGAAAATCCAAAGACAATTGAGAGGCTAGAACTTTTGTCCCAGCCTCTTTTTTTATATTCTTATTTTTCAGTCAAAGCTGCAAGTCCTGGAAGAACTTTACCTTCAAGAAGCTCCATTGAAGCTCCACCACCAGTAGAAATCCATGAGAACTTGTCTGCACGTCCAAGGTTGATCGCTGCGGCAGCTGAGTCACCACCACCGATGATTGATTTAACACCTGGTTGTTTCACGATAGCGTCCATCACACCGATTGTACCAGCTTGGAAGTCAGGGTTTTCAAATACACCCATTGGTCCGTTCCATACAACTGTTTTAGCACCAGTCAAAGCTTCGTCAAATTTAGCGATAGATTTAGGACCGATATCCAAACCAAGGAATCCTGGGTCTACTGCTTCACCTTCAGTGTCTTTCACTTCAGTGTAGTCAGCAAATGCATTCGCTTCTTTTGAGTCAACTGGCAAGATCAATTTACCGTTTGCTTTTTCAAGAAGAGCTTTAGCGACATCCAATTTGTCTTCTTCTACAAGTGAGTTACCAATTTCGATACCTTGTGCTTTGTAGAATGTGTAAGTCATACCACCACCGATAAGAACTTTATCAGCTTTTTCAAGCAAGTTTTCGATAACACCGATCTTGTCTGAAACTTTTGAACCACCAAGGATCGCCACGAATGGACGTTCTGGAGCTTCAACTGCTTCTTGGATGTAGGCAATTTCGTTTTCAAGAAGGAATCCAGCAACTGCTTTTTCAACGTTTGCTGAGATACCAACGTTAGATGCGTGTGCACGGTGAGCTGTACCGAATGCATCGTTTACGAAGATACCATCTCCAAGTGATGCCCAGTATTTACCAAGTTCAGGATCGTTTTTAGATTCTTTCTTGCCGTCAACATCTTCGTAACGAGTGTTTTCAACCAAGAGAACTTGTCCATCTTCAAGAGCGTTAATCGCTGCTTCCAATTCAGCACCACGAGTAACACCTGGAAGGAATGTAACTTCTTGACCCAATTTAGCAGCCAAGTCAGCGGCTACAGGAGCAAGTGATTTACCTTCTTTGTCTGCTTCTTCTTTTACACGTCCAAGGTGAGAGAAGAGGATTGCACGTCCACCTTGTTCAAGGATGTACTTGATAGTTGGAAGAGCTGCAGTGATACGGTTATCGTTAGTGATCACGCCATCTTTTACAGGTACGTTGAAGTCAACACGAACGAGAACTTTTTTCCCTTTCAAGTCAACGTCTTTAACAGTCAATTTTGCCATTAGATATGACTCCTTCTTTTTTTTTACGTGTTAATTATATCACAAAATCAATAAAAGAGATAGCAAAACCTTAAACTTTTCTTGCTCTCTATTACATCTGGCAAAATTGACATTAACTTTGTTTAGCAAATAAAACCTTTATCCATTTTCATCTCTAATTAAACCTGTCTTTGATACTTTTTATTAAATAACCACTGCAGATTGATCCGAGGTTTGGGCTGGGCTTCAATAACTGGAGCAAAAACTTCTCTAATCTCCTGTTTTATTTCAGATTCATGAATCTCTCTTTTGGGTTGCTCCCCTGATAAATCAGTTACATGGAAAAATCTAAAGGTACTATCAAAAGCTACAGTTACACGATTTTTATGATATAAAAAATTCCCCATAGAGTTAGACAAAACTACTTCGGCTTTGGTATTTTCGATAGCATTTCCTCCATCATCATCGTAGCGAATCCCCTCAATTTTCGGGGTATAAATCGAACCCATATTTTCAAGTAGCATGACTAAGTCGGGCTCTGTCCCCTCCTTATGAGGCATCTGTTGCGCATAGTAGACCGAATAATATTTCAAGTTGCTATAAGCGTATAAACTCAACCCTAAGAATACAACTACCCCTATACTAAATACTAGGATAGTTCCTATAATGATCCCTTTTAATGCTTTCATCTCTAATTAAACCTGTCTTGATACTTTTTATTGAACAACCACTGCAGATTGATGAGGGGTTTACTCTGTACATCAAGTATGGTTTTAAGGGTCTCTCTAATCTCTCCTTTTATCTTTGTTTCATCAATTGTTGCAGTATCAATTTCTTTATACTCTTTATCGAGAGCCCACTCAAGCTCAAAATTCTTATCAAACTTATAGGATACATCGTTTTTATCACTGTAGTGATAACCTCCACCGAACTCACCAAAACTTGTAGGATGACCACTTGAATCAATAGAATTTTCGATAAAATTCGCTCCATCATCATCATAGCGAATACCTTCAATTTTCGGAGTGTAAATCTCCCCCATGTTTTCAATCAACATGACTAAGTCGGGTTCTGTTCCCTCCTTATGAGGCATCCGTTGTGCATAATAGACTGAGTTAGATAGCAAATTAATCGTAGTAACAGCATACATACTCGCTCCTATAAATACTACTAAGCCAATGCTCACTACTACAATGATTACAGCAATTACTACTTTTAATGCTTTCATCTTCTTTTTCCTTTCTTATTCCCAAACCAATTCTTGATGGGAGTAACGATAAATATCTTTTAAAACTCAATATACATAATCAATCTTCAAAGCAAAACATGCAGATATCTAACTACAACAATTCTTATGAAATAATAAAGATCTTAACATAAACATTCTAAGAATGCAAAAAGGCAGGAGCCAAAAATAGCTCTTGCCTTTTAATACTATTATCTTGTCAGACGGTAATTTAGAAGTTCAACTTAATCTTCTTTTTTCTTTTGAACGAGAAGTCCAAAGCCACCTAGGACTCCAACCAATCCAAGAGCCAGAAGATTTGCATCTACCCCTTCACCTGTACTTGGAAGTTGTTTTCCTTCAGGTTTTTCAGCTTGTCCTTGTGCTTTTGCTGGTTCCTGCTTATCTGCTTGTGCTACTGGAGCAGGTGCAAGAGGTTTGTCATCTTGGACATCCACTTTTGGCCCAATCTCAACAATCTCAGTAATAGTTTCTTTGATAAGCTCTGTTCCCTTAAGACTGCGGTTGCCTTCAGTATCAACTTCTACAAGATTTCGACGAAGTCCTTCAACTCCTGCTTGAACCAAGCGACGTTCTCCTGCTTTAAGACTAGGATTTACTCGTTCTTCATGGCCGTATGCAACTTTTTCTTCTTCAATCACCAATGCTGGATTGCTGATAGTCAAATCTTTGACTCCGTCTAGCGGTTGAACACGGCTTTCTACCTTGGTACCAACTTCAGTAATCTCAGCCACTGCTTCCTTGACTACTTCTGTCTCAAGAAGAGTGCGGTTGCCTTTGGTATCAACTTCAATCAGACGACGAGTCTGACCTTCTACACCTTCCTGAACGATTCTACGTTCACCCAACAAGAGGTCTCCTGAAGGACGTTCTTGACGTTCGAAGGCTTGAGTTTCTGTTTCAACCACTAGCTCAGGTAGAGCTTCAACTGTTGGAGCAGTTTCACCTTCTTCTAAGCTACCTACATGGTGGCTTTCTTCTGCAGGAGCTAGTTTCTTATTCAGCTTTTCTTTCATGTCCGCAAAGGCTGCTGGAGTTGGATTTGTTGAACCAATAAGAGTTTCTGCTTGAGCGATGATTGGATCGTCTGCATTTTTCTCACGAACTTTTCCTAGAAGAGTTTCAAGCTCTTCCTTAGCTGTTTGATAAAGCTGTACACCATCCAAGTCTGCACCTGCTTGTTTTAAATCGTTCAGGGCTTGGTTGACCGCTTCTTGACTAGCATCGTGGTTTTCTAAGATGGCTTTTGCTGCATCAAGCTTCTCAACAAGAGCTGCTTGTTTTGCTACATCCGCAAATGTATAAGCTAATGTTTCTTTGCGTCCTTGAGCAGATGTGATTTCTTGTTTCAGATATTCGTCGTTAATGGCTGCCTTAGGTGATACTAGAACATCAAATTCGACAGTTTGTCCTTGATAGTGCAACTCAAGTTTTTGACGACCTGTCTTTTGAGGATCATAGCCTGTAATTTCGACTCCTTGGTCTGTAAAGCTATGTTCTGTCTCAGTTTCATCGTCATACAAGACCTTGAAGCGTCCTTCTGATAAATCAAGAGCATCGCCTACAAAGTAATCAATCTTCGGTTGTTTACTAATATACAGGGCTGCGACTTCTTTTGGACCAGCTTCTTCACCAGTCACTTGAACCTTGAAGCTTCCTGCAACTGGAAGACCAAGATAGGTTACTGTTAACTCTTGTTCGCCATGATGGTGAGCATCGTAGCCGTTGACTACAACACCAGCATGACTAAGGTTGATGACTTCGTCTGCTTCTTCACCTTCGTATTTGACACGGAGAAGACCACCTTTAAGATTCAATTCCTCGCCAACTTGGTAAGTTGTCTTTTTAGGTGCTGCTTCTAGACTGACAGATTTAATCTTTCTTTCATCCTGAGGAATCGTTACAGCAAGAGTATTACTGATTTCTTTCCCTGGCAATTGTGTACGATAGTAAAGAAGGCTTGGACGTTTTTCAAAGCTCAATGGTTCTGTTGCCAAATCTCCTCCAACTACCGTATTTAAGGTAGCGATTGGAGTTTGTGAATCTGCCTTGTCATAGACTGTAATGGTTGCTCCAGCAGGAACTTCTGAGAATCCTAGTTGAATCTTATTATCCGTTAGAACACGCGCTGCAACTTTACTCATTGGAATGTTTTGGCTCTCCGTATCAAGAGTTTCATACATCTTCCAGTTATAGATACGAATGGCTTTCCACGGTGTTCCATTGTCAGACGTGATGACGTTCAAGCGCCAGTCTTGCGCAGTGATTGGGCTATCAAGGGTGATATCCGAAACATGGGCTTTATTGCCACGAACAGCTTTAGCTAGTTTCCATTCGCCTGCTTCATCTTTGTAGTAAAGGTCAAAGTCCTTAGTATTCATCAAACCATCGTTGACAGATTCTCCACCCGCACCAGCATGGTCCATGACCCATCTAACGACACGGCGTGGTTGTGTCAAACGGATATCAACGCTACCACTCAACTGAGCAGAAGACCATTTATCAGATAAGCTAGTGATAGTTCCATTCAACATACCTTCGATACCTTCGCCGCCTTCTGTGTCTGGGAAGGTACTTCCGATAACAGTAGCTCCTGGAACGATGTTCTCTGCTAGAGGTCTTGGAAGGCTTGTATCTTGGACAGTCATTCCCCACTCAAAGTTTGTAGTTGCTGCTTCAGAGCGAAGGCCATTCTTACCAACTGCGACAACCTTCAACTCCTGACTAGTACCAGTTGCACTAGCTGAACGGCTAACTTTTGGTAGATAGATCGTAGTGGCAGATGAGCCTGTCAATAGGCGCCAAGCATCGCCATCCTTCTCATAAACTTCATAGAAATCAGCGTCTTTATTTCCAGTAAATTGAACAATAGCTTCAGCTTCTTGGGCATTTTTAAGGGATTGTTTAGCTACTTTAAGAGCTGTTGGTGCTTGAGGAGCCTCT
Organism: Streptococcus sp. oral taxon 431; assembly: GCF_023110115.1. Classification (GTDB taxonomy): domain Bacteria; phylum Bacillota; class Bacilli; order Lactobacillales; family Streptococcaceae; genus Streptococcus. Next base: position 377,595 of record NZ_JALDVP010000002.1, read on the forward strand.
TGATTATCTGTCACAGTCAACTCACCCAAGTTAAATTGATATCCCTTAAGGGCAGCAGTATTTTCAAAAGTGAGCTTGATACCGTAAATAGTCTGACCTGCCAAGGCACTCAAATCAAATTCATCTTTTGTCCAATCGTCAGATAGAATCAGCTCTTTACGAGCATTCTCGCCACCATAAGTATAGTTTTTCTGAGTCGCAAACTCTACATAGACCTTGCTTCCCTTACCACCTTTATGAGCAACACGAAGTTTTGTTTTATCTGTTACTTCCAGTTTTGTAGAGTAGAGACGAACATCTTGGTTGGTATTTTCAGCTAAATCACCCGCAAACTTAAGTGAGTTACCACCATTGTAGGCATCTTCAAAGTCATAGTCAGCTTGAAGTTTAGCACCTGATGAAGTTTGCCACCAGCGCCATGTAGGCAAGATACCTGATACAGAACGATAGTTCCATTCAGAATCCTTAGAAACTTTGCCGTCTACAAACCATTTTTTACCATGTCCTGTGTTAAAGGATGTTGTAAAGGTACGGCCTACTGCTGGTGTACGGTCAGCTACAAGGTTGGCAATTCCGTACCAGTCCTTGTCCTCTGGTTTTTGACCAGTTGGATCTCCTTGATAACCTGTAAAGAAGATATTTTCATTCTTATGGTAGTCTTCGCCTGTCTTACCAAGACTAGTAATAGTATCAGGTGCAAAGAGTCCAAGCGACAAGCGGAGCTTGCCATTTTCATCTAGAAGGGCATCCCATTTCACTTTTGTCTTGTAGGAACCACCTTGTTGCAATTCCAAACCTGCAAAAACATCATACTGACTACGTCCAAGCCATTTTGCCATAGTTACAGAGTAGTCATTTTTCTCTTTGGTCCAGTTAAAGTTGGCAAAGAAGTGATCCGCAGGGACCTTGTCTCCCTCTTTTTCCATGAATTGGTAATTGTATTCACCCAAACCATCTTCATGATAGCGACCATATTCATAGGTCATGGCATCATACCAAGAATATTTCACTGGATGATTGACTTGAGCCGAATATTCCTTGGTATAGAGCATGAAGTCACGCATTTTCTTACCAAGAGGCGTTACGATATCTCCTGTTGTTTCTTGGTTGATAAAATATCCATCAAATCCATAATATTTAGCCAAATCAACCAACTTACGAGCGATAGGGAAAGTTCCGTCTTCGTCTTGTTTAAGGGCTTCGGCAAATTTTTCTTGGTCTGCAATACTATTAGACCAGTTGAAGAAGAGTGTACCCAATACAGGGACACCATTACGGTGACCAGCATCAATCACATCCGGAGTTGGAACGAGCCCTTCCCAAAAGACCATTGAATTCAAGTATTGCCAGTAGTCAAAAGCATAGGCTTTAAACTCTTCACCACCTACAGAAGCGTGGTCTTTAGCCTTAGAGTTAGTATTGGCAAGAGCTTCAACTTTAGCATCCTTATTGGCTTTTTCGTTGACTACATGCCCACGGTAACGTTTAGCCAATTCAACCGAGGAACGATTAATAGCGTCGTCTTCACGGGCACCCGGTTCCCATTTCAACAAATCTTCCCAAGTGTCAAACTTAATTTCTTTTGGTCGAAGACTTTTTTCTTCTTTCTTAGGAACATCTGAAACAGTTGCTTTCTCTTCAGCCTTATTTTCTGTAGCCACAGGTGCTTCTTTAGCCTTATTTTCTGTAGCTACAGGTGTTTCTTCAGCCTTATTTTCTGTAGTTACAGGTGTTTCTTCAGCCTTAGGCGCTTCAGCAACCGGACTAGCTACTTCCTTATCAGCTGCAGTCAATTGGTCCAAGGTTGGTTTTTCTTCTGAAATAGGTTGTTCACTAACCTTGTTTTCTGTCTCTTCCAACTGCTTTAATACCTCAGGTGAAGCTGTAGTTGGTTGCTCTGATGTGGCAGGCGATGCTTGCTCTGTAGCCACAGCAGTAGTCCTTGTTTCATTCGCTGGGATTGCAACTTCTTCTGCTAGAGCTTGGTTGGCAAATAAAACCGAACCAATCATCAAAGAGCAGGCACCCACTGATAATTTTCGAATACTATAGCGACAACGTTTCTCAAAAAATGGATTCTTCATTTTTTCTCCTTTCACTTCCAAAAAAAGTAAGCGCTTTATTTTTATTTTAAAAAAGTAACTGCCCTTAAAATAGCAGAACTGTTCATTTTTATTTTACGATATTTATAAGTAGAGTCAACAGTCATCCTAAAATATCTATAAAGGGGTGAATAAATAATATAAATTAGACAATCAATTACTTTTTTTACATTTTCATGATATTTTTCTAAAAAAATGTGTTTACTACTTGTTAGATTGCTTAGAATCCTTTAAAATAGAATGGGAGAAATTCCGCGATTAGTTTTCGGAGGGAAAATAAAATGTCCATTAATTGGCAGGAAATTGCATTTCACTTTTTAGGTGGCCTGGGACTATTCTTATATAGTATCAAAACCATGGGGGACGGTTTGCAACAAGCAGCTGGAGATCGTCTTCGATTTTACATTGACAAATATACTAGCAATCCTTTCTTTGGAATTTTAGTTGGAATTGGGATGACTGCCCTGATTCAATCGAGTTCAGGTGTTACGGTTATTACAGTTGGTCTGGTTAGTGCCGGACTATTGACCCTGCGTCAGGCTATTGGGATTGTTATGGGAGCCAATATTGGAACAACTGTCACATCCTTTATCATTGGTTTTAAATTGGGAGACTACGCATTACCTATGCTCTTTCTCGGAGCAGTCTGTCTCTTCTTCACAAAAAATAGAACCATCAATAACATCGGACGAATTGTCTTTGGTGTCGGCGGTATCTTCTTTGCCCTCAATCTTATGAGTGGCGCTATGGAACCCCTTAAGGATTTACAAGTCTTTAAAGACTATATGGTAGAACTTAGTAAAAATCCAATCTTGGGTGTTCTTGTCGGAACAGGTTTAACCCTTCTGATTCAAGCCTCCTCAGCGACCATCGGGATTCTACAGAATCTCTACGCTAGCCATCTGATTGACCTTCAGGGTGCCCTACCAGTGCTCTTTGGAGATAACATTGGAACAACCATCACTGCTATTATCGCTTCCTTGGGTGCTAATATTGCAGCCAAACGTGTGGCAGCAGCCCATGTGGCCTTTAACGTTATCGGGACTGTTATCTGTATTATCTTCCTCGTTCCATTTACAGGCTTAATCCAATGGTTTGAGAGCTTCTTAAATCTAGCTCCAGAAATGACCATTGCCTTTGCCCACGGAACCTTCAACATTACCAATACAATCATTCAGTTTCCATTCATCGGAGCTCTTGCCTTCATGGTAACCAAACTTATCCCTGGAGAAGACGAAGTTGTTAAATACGAGCCACTTTACCTTGATGAGCAACTGATCAAACAAGCTCCATCTATCGCTCTTGGAAATGCTAAAAAAGAACTTCTACACTTGGGTAATTATGCTGCGAAAGCCTTTGACCTCTCTTACGACTATATCATCAACTCTAATGAAAAAGTTGCAGAAAAGGGACATAAGACTGAAGAAGCTATCAATACCATTGATGAAAAATTGACTCGTTACCTCATTAGTTTATCTGGTGAAGCTTTGAGCCAAAAAGAGAGTGAAGTCTTAACAAATATCCTTGACTCTTCACGAGACTTGGAACGTATCGGAGACCACGCAGAAGCCTTGCTCAATCTTAACGATTACTTGCAACGTAAGAATGTTCAATTCTCTGAGGCTGCCTTAGAAGAACTAGCAGAGATTTATCTTAAAACTAGTGATTTCGTCAAAGATGCTCTTGAGAGTGTGGAAAACAACGACCTCGAGAAAGCTCAAGCTCTTATCGAGCGACACGAAGACATCAACAACATGGAACGTGTCCTTCGTAAGACTCACATCAAACGTCTAAATAACGGAGAATGTTCTACCCAAGCAGGTGTCAACTTTATCGATATTATTTCACACTACACTCGTGTATCAGACCACGCTATGAACCTTGCTGAAAAGGTTTTGGCAGAACAAATTTAAAACGAAAAAAATGCTTTGATTCTTTCGAATCAAAGCATTTTAAATAGTTCTCCAATCATAAAGGCAGATGCAGCAGAACCTCTGTACTTGGCTTCTTCTCTTTTGATAAAGCGGGCCAGATTGACTAACTCTGGCGCTGGGGTCTTGGGATTCTTGAGTAGTTCAAGTGTGACTAGCCCTGAAAGTCGGACTGCAAGCAAGCGCTCATTGGTGCCGGGCAACTGCTTAGCAGTCTCTACAAGTGCAAGCACTAGATCTTCACTCAGGTTTTGACGGGCATTATTGTAAAGATCCCGTATCAAGGTTTCTAGGTTTGGTTCTTCCATCCCTATCACCTCCATCTTTTCTGTTTAATAATTTTTGATTAAATCTACTGTAGAACGATCCAATTTTTTAACCAAGGCTTGTAAGAAAGCTTGAGCTTCAAGGAAATCGTCCATAGCATAAAGGGTTTGGTGAGAGTGGATATAACGGGCACAAACGCCGATTGTTGTTGATGGGACACCACCATTTTTCAGATGAGCTGCACCTGCGTCAGTTCCACCTTTTCCACAGTAGTATTGGTACTTGATTCCAGCTTCTTCAGCAGTTGTCAAAAGGAAATCCTTCATACCTGGGAGAAGCAAGTGACCTGGATCGTAGAAACGAATCAAGGTTCCATCACCAATCTTACCTTGACCACCATAAACATCACCAGCAGGTGAACAGTCAACTGCCAAAAATACTTCTGGATCAAATTTGGTTGTTGAGGTATGGGCACCACGGAGTCCAACTTCCTCTTGGACGTTAGCCCCAAGATAAAGTTCATTTCCCAGTTTTTGGCCTGACAAGTTTTCTGCCAATTCACTAACCATGAGAACTCCGTAACGGTTATCCCAAGCTTTGGAGATAATATTTTTTTCGTTAGTTGTTAGGATTGCACTACTATCTGGAACGATGGTATCTCCTGGGCGGATACCAAAACTTTCAGCCTCAGCCTTATCCGCAAAACCACCATCAAAGACGATATCTGAAACAGCTGGCATGGTTGGCCCACCTGTTCCACGAGTCAAATGTGGAGGTACTGAACCTGAGATGACTGGAATTTCACGTCCTTGGCGCGTAAAGAGTTTAAATCGTTGGCTGCTGACAACCATCGGGTTCCAACCACCGATTTCAACTACTCGGAAGGTCCCATCTGGCTTGATTTCACTCACCATAAAACCAACTTCATCCATGTGAGATGCTACCAAAACACGAGGTGCATCGACTGCTTCTGAATGTTTGATACCAAAAATACCACCTAGGCCATCAGTCACTACTTCATCCACGTGAGGAGTTATCTTCTCACGAAGATAAGCGCGTACAGGTGCTTCATGACCTGAGATAGCAGAAAGTTCTGTTACTTCTTTGATTTTAGAAAATAATGTTGTCATTTCTATCCCTTCTTTCTTTCAACCATTTTACCACTTTTTATAGGAGAAGGGTAGTGGGAAGGTGGATTTCTAAATTGTACCTTTTCCACTTTCTACAAATCCTATTTTATTTTCTAAGTAGTAAAACAGTATTCCCTTGTATATGAGGAAAGGTCTTAAAAAAAAATTATAACACCAACGTCTTTACTTTTATGAAACTATAAAAAATATTTGACTTTTTCTTCTACATTTTTTAAAATAGAACAAAATTAGAAAAAGGAAAAAATCATGACTAAAACAATTCTTGTTACAGGAGGGGCTGGCTACATTGGCTCACATACTGTCAAAGCTCTTTTAAATGCTGGATATCAGGTTCATGTCCTAGATAACCTCTCTACAGGACACCGTTCAGCTGTAGATAATCGTGCAAACTTTAAACAACTTGACGTTTATGATGCTAGTGCCTTAAAAACCTACTTGGAAGAAAATAAAATTGATGCAGTTCTGCATTGTGCAGGTGAAATTGTTGTTAGCGAAAGTATTGAAAACCCAAGCAAATACTTCACTGCCAATGTTGCTGGCATGAACCAAGTTCTTAAAGTCTTATCTGAAGTTGGCATTCAAAAAATCATGTTCTCTTCAACTGCTTCCCTCTATGGTAATAACTGTATTGACAAGCCAGCGACTGAAGATACCTTGCTCGACCCTGTTAACCCTTATGCAGAAACAAAATTGATGGGCGAACGAATGATTTACTGGATGGCTAATCGTTATGATTGGAAATATGTCATTTTCCGCTATTTCAATGTAGCTGGTGCAGAAATGGATGCTTCAAATGGTCTCCGTGTAAAAAATCCAACTCACATCATTCCCAACATCAACAAGACTGCATTGGGACAAAATGATAGCCTAAAAATATTTGGAGATGACTACGATACACGTGACGGTTCATGTATTCGGGATTACATTCATGTCTTGGACCTTGCACAGGCTCATGTTAAAGGAATGAACTACCTATTTCAAGAAGACAGTTCTTCTCAAATCTTTAACTTAGGAACTGAAAAAGGTTATACCGTCAAAGAAATCTTTAAAACTGCTGAAGAATTACTGAATCAAAAAATACCACACGAAATTGTTGCTCGCCGTGCTGGTGACCCAGCTAGCGTCCTAGCAGACGCATCAAAAGCTAAAAAATATCTTGATTGGAAGGCTAGCTACTCCCTTGAAGATATTATTTTATCAGATTATCGTTGGCGAGTTAAAGAGGGTAAAAATATTTTAGAATAAATAACAGAAACATCAATAATAAATAAAAACACAGATAGATGGCGCTTGATAAATACCAAGTATCATCTATCTGTGTTTTATACATTAATATCCATTTTTTTTGAATTTCTCTTTAAAGAAAAGTGATCTGGCACGGGGTCCTTACCTATTTCAGACCAAGGATGACATCGCAATATCCGTGCCAATCCCATCAGAACCCCCTTAAATCCATGCTTTTCAATAGCCTGAATCATGTAGTTTGAACAAGTAGGCTCAAATCTACAAGAAGGTGGGAATGCAGGAGATATAAAGCATTGGTAAAAGCGCACAGGTGCAATTAAGATTCGTTTCATTATTTATTAGTTGTTACAGCCATGGTGTGTAGTTGGCTGATTTCCTTTTTATTGAGACGACGTGATTCTCCTGGACGGAGACCTGTCAAGTCTAGGTGTCCAAAACGTGTCCGTGATAACTTATCCACTTGAAGCCCAACTGCTTCAAACATCTTTTTAACCTGGTGGTTACGTCCTTCATGAATGGTCAGTTGTACTACAGAACGGTTTTTAACAGGATCTACTTTGAGAATTTCGTAGACGGCCGGCTTAGTCTTCTTGCCATCAATCTCAAGACCACGAGTTAAGGGACGAAGATTTTCCTTGTTAGCAATCCCTTTTACACGCGCCACATAGACCTTATCGATTTCATTACGTGGGTGAATCATCTCGTCTGTAAAGTCACCATCATTTGTCAAAATCAAGACACCTGATGTATCCCAGTCCAAACGTCCTACAGGATAGATACGATCTTTCACATTAGGCAAAAGATCCACAACAGTCTTACGTCCCTTATCATCTGTCACACTAGAAATCACTCCGCGCGGTTTATTGAGCAGATAGTAAACCTTTTCTTCGTTATAGATGGGTTGGCCCTCAACCTCAACCTTATCACCAGACTTAATGGTTGTCGCTAATTCACGTACTACCTGACCGTTAACAGTCACCAAGCCTTGCTTGATCAACTCCTCTGCTTTTCTCCTACTGGCCACTCCTGCGTGGGCAATGTACTTATTGATTCTCATCTTCTTCTATCCTTTCACCAAATAATTGGCTTTCTTGTGCTTGAATTTCAAGCTCATCAATCACAGGCAGTTCTTCCAAATGGTTAATACCCATGTAATCTAGAAAATAATCCGTAGTTACATAAAGATTAGGGCGACCAAGAACCTCTTTTTTTCCGTCTTCTCGTATCAAGTCAAAGGCCTGTAACTTTGCCAAGGCTCCACTCGAATTAACCCCACGAATAGCGTCAATTTCTATACGTGTGATAGGTTGCTTATAAGCAATGATGGACAAGGTTTCAAGCGCAGCCCGAGATAGACTCTGGTTGATTGGCGCCTTAGAATATTCCTTCAAAATAGCTGCAAATTGAGGCTTGGTTACCAATCTGTAGGCACCTCCTGTCTCAATCAGTGCCAGACTAGAATCCTGGTCTTTTTCATACTTTTTGGCTAATTTTTCTAAGCTTTGCTGAATTCCTGTTGGTGGTAACGATAAGAGTTCTGCCAACTGGCGAGCCCTAATCCCATCTTCACCTGACACAAACAGGAGTGCTTCTATTTTTGCTAAAGTACTCATACTTCCTCTCTATCAAGCCTGACTTTGCTCTACTTGACTTTCCTCATTCTTTTTCATGAGATAGATATCTCCAAAACTCTCTTTTTGAATCAAGAGAATTTCTTGGGTTTTAATCAACTCCAAGGTTGCTAAAAAAAGTGTAATGACCTCTTGTAAATCCTTGGTTTCTTTAAACAAATCCTGCAGACGTAGTTGTTGCCCTTCTACCAGGGCTTCCCGAACGATGACCATCATATCCTCAATCTTATACTCATCTCGTAAAATGGTTGTATGGTTTTTCGAGAATTCTTCCTTTTTCTTGGTCAGTAAGGTTGAAAAGGCTAAGAAAAGATCAATCGTGGTCTTATCATGCACGAGTTCTGCATCTTCGTAAATTAACTCTGTCGGTGCTTTTGAGTAATATTGAGCTCGTTCTTGGTGCTTGACTTCCAACTGCTCTCCCAAAAGTTTAAACTTGCGGTATTCTTCAATCTGAGAAAGGAGATCTTGCTCTAGGTCATCCTCTAAATCAGACACTTCCGCAACCTTTGGCAAGAGCTTACGACTTTTGATCAGCATCAGTTGGCTAGCCATCACCATATATTCACCTGCCACTTCTAAACGCATGGCTTGTAAGGTTGATATGTAGGCTAGATACTGCTCAATAACCTCTGTAATAGGCACATCATAGATATCCATCTGGTACTTTGAAACCAAGTGTAAGAGCAAGTCCAAAGGCCCTTCAAAATCTTTTAATTTAATATCCATTATCTATATTTTTCTAAGGTCATGACTGTTTTTAATCCCAATTTTTTGGCGATTTCGTACAAGTCAACCTTCTCTTCAATTTGTCTCAGTATAAACTGTTCTCTCAATCCTTGAGCCGATAAATCTGCAAAACCTTTTTCCTTTAGAAAGGCTTCTAACTGACGAAAGGCCCATTGACGAGAGTATGGCCTACCAGCTTTTTCAAAGAGGTAGGTCTGTCCCATCAAGGGTTCTAACTCTGCAAGTAATTTTGTGGGAAGACTCAAGATTCTTTGTTGAGAGGCTTTATTGATTCTCAACACTTGAAAATCTAGATTCACATCACTTATTTTTATGGTTAGAATTTCACTAGGCAAGAGGCCCAATTCAACTATCAATAAGGCTATTAAACGCCCTTCTGGATAGGTACTTTCTTGCCAGAAAGAACTCAAGTCTAAAATCTCTGACTTGACTTGTTTTTTCTCAGCCTGTTTCGGCAATTCCAAACGATAAAAGGTGCCAATCTTTCCTTTCTGGTATAAAAAGTAAAGAAATTGATTGCAGGCAGAAACTTTACGCTTTTGGGCACTAATTTTAAAATTTGATAGTTGGGCTTGGTAGATTTTTAAACTTGTCTCAGAAATTCGTTCTCCAATAAGATCTAAAAACTGCTCCAAGTCATATTTATAAGACTGTTTAGAATTACTAGATAGATTTTGCTTTTCTTCTAAAAATGTTAAAATCCATTCTCTCATTTGCTTCGAATCTCATATTCCTTACTAAAATCATGCAGGAGGGCATTGACAGCTTTGAGGATTGACTTCCGCGTGATAATCCCTTGGAAAATACCATCCTTATCAACGACTGGCAGGAAAGACTCATCCACTAGCTTATGTAAAACATCCGTCAATGTATAGTTTGGATTAACTACCGCGACATCCTTCTTTGTCATGTGAACAATATCCATATCCGCCATGATTTCCTGACTCAAACCCTGCTCCATTTGATATGCAAAAATATCTCTAAGCCCTATGGTCCCAACAAATTTTTTCTCAGCAGTCACTACTGGAACTCGTGTATAAGTCATCTGGCTAAGGAGGAGAATTGCATGATCTGCATTGTGAGTATCAATGAGCACAGCCAAATTTTCAGCAGGAGTCAAAAAGGTTTCCTCTTGCTCCAGCAAAAAGAGTTCAAATTCTTTGGCAATCATCGAGCAAACTCCTTGGATAAGCCAGGATAAACCTCATGATTACGTGTCAAAAAGTCCACTTTGAAATAGCTGTCATCAATCTCTACACGAGCGTAGAGACATTCTCTGATGGTTCCACGTGGTTGGCTGATAGAACCTGGATTTAGAAAGAGGGTCTTCCCTTCCATCCAAGCATTTGGCACATGCAAGTGACCATAGAGACAGATATCAGCATCTTCTTCTTGGGCCCAGAAATCTAGTTTTTGGAAATTGAAGTTAATGTCAAATAAGTGTCCGTGGGTCTGGATAATCTTGGTAGGACCCAGTTGAGTCACTAAGCGTTCTGGATAATCTGAATAGAAATCCATGTTTCCTCTAACTACCTGAATCCCTTCCCAGAGTGGTGAATCTGGGCGAAGCTCCGAGTCACCATCGTGAAAAATGGCATCAACTTTCCCAAGATAGCGATCACGTATTTTTTCTACAATCAAGCTATCTCCGTGGGAATCGCTCATTACAATGATGGTTTGCTTTGCCATGATGGAAATACCTCCAAAAGTTTCTTAACGGCTAAGGCACGGTGAGATTGACTATTTTTTTCTTCAAGGGTTAATTCAGCTGATGACTTGCCTGTTTCTCCTACTAGGAAAAGAGGGTCATAGCCAAAACCATTTTCACCCTTAGGTTCAAAGTTAATGTAGCCTGGCCAATCAGCTTCGACCACCAAGCTTTCCTTACCTGGGCTAGCCACAACCAAAGTGGTGTGGAATTGTGCCGAACGGTCCTTGAGTTCAAAGACCATGGCTAATTCGTGCAAGAGTTTAGCATTGTTTTCCTGGTCAGTGGCTCCCACTCCTGCAAATCGAGCTGACCAAACGCCTGGCAATCCACCGAGGACATCGACTTTAAGACCTGAATCATCTGCTAGAACCATCTTGCCTGTCAATTTAGAGATGGTTTCAGCCTTAAGGCGAGCATTTTCTTCAAAGGTCATACCGGTTTCAGCAACTTCAGGCAGATCTGGGTAATCATTGAGATTCTCCACATCATATCCAAGTTTGTCAAAGATAGCACGAAATTCCTTGGTCTTCCCTTCATTACGAGTCGCTATCAACAAGGTTTCTCTGACTTTGCTAGTTTCAAAGAAGGCTTCGACATCTACTCCTTCTTTAGGTAATTCCACATGCAAGAGTTGTCCATTTTCAACTAAGAGCAAGGCACCTTGGCGTTGAATGACTTCCAAGTTTCGACCGGCTTCTGCGTTTAAAATCTCAACGATAAAAGAGAGCAAGCGGAAGTTGGAAGTCCAGCGCATTACCGTAATCGTGATTGGAAAACCATTTTCCTCATCACGGAAAATGCGAGCCAAATCCATAAAATCGAGATCAAGAGGATCTTTTATGAGGCTATAGATTCCACCGTAGACGTCCCAGACACCTACATACCAGTCCTTGTCATCCTTGTATTCATAAATTTTGTTTGTCATAATGTTACATGCTCCACATGAATCTCTTTTTCTAGCCATTCCGCTCCAATCTGAGCAAAACTATGGCTATTTGCAGTCGTATAAAAACGGTGTTGTAGAGGCCCTGCATCGCGGCCACGATTAATCTCGAAGTAATTAAGTAATACAGAAATATCACGTACACACTCTGCACCACTATCAATCAGTTTTACTTCTGGTCCCATCACATTTTGGATAATGGGTCTTAGAAGCGGGTAGTGGGTACAACCCAAAATCAAGCTGTCTACCTTGCCCACTAATGGACGCAAGGTTTCATAAACTACTTTCTTGGTCACACTGGTTGAAAGGGCCCCAGACTCAACCAAGGGAGCAAACTTAGGGCAGGCCAAACTTTCAACTTGCAAATTTGGATCTAGGTCATGAATTTTTTGACGATAGATATCTGATTGTACTGTCATCGGTGTTCCAATCACACCGATTCTCCCACCCTGACTTGCTTTGATAGCAGCTGAAGCACCCGGTAAAATCACTCCAAGAACAGGAATATCGAGTTTGGATTTAATTTCTTCCCAAACAACTGCTGTTGCAGTATTGCAGGCGATGACAATCATCTTGACATCCTTAGTCAAAAGAAAGTTGACCAACTGCCAAGTATATTCACGAATTTGCTCAGCAGGACGAGGCCCGTAAGGTGCCCGTGCCGAATCTCCAATATAGACGATTTCTTCATGTGGAAGCTGGCGCATGAGCTCACGTACAACGGTCAAGCCTCCAACGCCCGAATCCAAAAAACCAATTGGTCGATTATCCATACAGTCTTCTTTCTAGTCTTATTTTTCTGATTGATAGTTCATTATCATTACATTTCTCGCTGAAATTTCTGACAGACTGGTAAACTCCAGACTATCTCCCTCTTAATCATAATCAAATATCAATAGAATGCAAGGAAAAAGTCTTATCCTTAAATATCAGTTGAACATAGTGAGAAGTCTGGAATTTTCATCCCAGACTTTTCCTATTTATTTCTTTTTATTGTTAGCAAGGGCTGCTTTTTGTTGGCGAATGATTTGGTGGTAAACTTGTTGTACCTTAGCTTCGCTTGGCTTTTGACCATTTGCACTCAACAGAGTACGAACTGCTTCTGCATTCAAACGTGGGTTATTAGCAAATTCTTTTTCAATTTGCTTGCGCACCAAGTACATTCCTCCAAGAGCTCCACCTAGAAAAGCTAAAACAATCAATACAATTGCTAAAATAAGGTCCATAATATTTCTCCTGTTTCTTTTTGAATCTTCTATATTATACCATAAAGTCCCACGCCTGACTAGTTTGATTTACGCTTTCAAAAGGGTAGGGCATTACTCAGATTCTTTTTCTGCTCTAATCTTTTTTAATTCAATAAAATTAAAAAAAGAACTAAAATTTGGTAAAATAATTCAGTTTTTCCTGAAAAACCTTGCATTGAATCGATTTATTTGCTATATTAAGATTATACAAAACAAAGGAAACATCTTTCTGCAAGGCTTCTTTTTTTTACAAGAAAATGTATGCGCTTACAGATTTGAGAAAGGAGATTTCTATGGACAAAAGATTTTGGGAGAAATCCTGTAAGTATAGCATCCGAAAATTGACCGTTGGAACTGCTTCTGTTTTACTGGGAGCTGTTTTTCTAGCAACACAGAATGTCGCTGCCGATGGCATCGAAGTGAAAGAAAATCAAGCAAGTGTCAGTGAGACTAAGGTTCAAGTGAATACAAAAGTAGAGGAACCCACTCAAGAGGATAAGGAAAATCAACCAAGCACAGAAAATCAAACTTCTACTGAATTAGCTGATAAAGAGATACAAGCAGAAAAAGAAACACCTCAGACCAATAGTCAATCTGAGACTAACGCTGTAGCTAAACCTTCTGAAAACAAGGAGAGTGAAAAACCAGAACTTCCTATGACTAAGCAAGAAAACTATCAACTTCATTACGACCAACCAACTGCTCCTTCTTATGACGGCTGGGAAAAACAAGCCCTGCCAGTCGGAAATGGAGAAATGGGGGCAAAAGTTTTTGGGCTCATCGGTGAAGAAAGAATCCAATACAATGAAAAAACTCTCTGGTCTGGTGGACCGCAACCGGATAGCACCGACTACAATGGAGGAAACTATCAAGACCGCTATAAGGTCTTAGCAGAAATTCGTAAGGCATTGGAAGAAGGAAACCGCCAAAAAGCAAAACAATTAGCGGAGCAAAATCTCGTAGGACCAAACAATGCTCAGTATGGTCGTTACTTATCTTTTGGTGATATCTTTATGGTCTTTAACAACCAAAAGAAAGGCTTGGAGAATGTTACCGACTATCATCGTGGCTTAGATATTTCTGAGGCCATCTCGACCACTTCTTATACCCAGGACGGAACAAACTTTAAACGCGAAACCTTCTCTAGCTATCCTGACGATGTTACTGTGACCCACTTGAGTAAAAAAGGGGATAAGACCCTTGATTTTACACTCTGGAATAGCTTGACTGAAGATTTGATTGCGAATGGCGACTACTCCTGGGAATATTCGAATTATAAACAAGGGGCAGTTACGACTGATTCTAATGGTATTTTGCTCAAAGGAACTGTCAAAGATAATGGTCTGAAATTTGCTTCCTATCTTGGAATCAAGACGGACGGACAAGTCACTGCTCAAGATGGCTATTTGACTGTTACTGGAGCCAGCTATGCGACCCTTTTACTCAGTGCCAAGACCAACTTTGCTCAAAATCCAAAAACCAACTATCGTAAGGATATTGACCTAGAAAAAACTGTCAAGTCTATCGTCGAAGCTGCCAAGGTAAAAGATTATGAAACTCTAAAAAATGACCACATCAAGGACTATCAAAGTCTCTTCAATCGTGTTCAACTAAATCTTGGCGGTAGCAAGTCTAGCCAAACTACCAAAGAAGCTCTGCATACCTACAACCCAGAAAAAGGGCAAAAACTAGAAGAACTCTTCTTCCAATACGGACGTTATCTACTCATCAGTTCTTCTCGTGACCGGACAGATGCCCTTCCTGCCAACTTGCAGGGAGTTTGGAATGCTGTAGACAATCCACCTTGGAACTCAGATTACCACCTCAATGTCAACCTTCAGATGAACTACTGGCCTGCCTACATGAACAATCTTGCAGAAACTGCTAAGCCAATGGTCAATTATATTGATGACATGCGCTACTATGGTCGTATCGCTGCTAAAGAATATGCAGGTATCGAATCCAAAGAAGGTCAAGAAAACGGTTGGTTGGTTCATACTCAGGCAACACCATTTGGCTGGACAACTCCAGGTTGGAATTATTATTGGGGTTGGTCTCCAGCTGCCAATGCTTGGATGATGCAAAACGTCTATGACTACTACAAATTCACCAAGGATGAAACCTATCTCAAAGAAAAGATTTATCCAATGCTCAAGGAAACAGCCAAGTTCTGGAATTCCTTCTTGCACTATGACAAATCTAGTGACCGTTGGGTATCTTCTCCATCCTATTCACCAGAGCATGGAACCATCACGATTGGAAATACCTTCGACCAATCTCTTGTTTGGCAACTATTCCACGACTATATGGAAGCAGCCAATCACCTGAAGGTCGACCAAGACTTGGTGACAGAAGTGAAGGCTAAATTTGACAAGCTCAAACCACTTCATATCAACCAAGATGGTCGCATCAAGGAATGGTACGAAGAAGACAGTCCTCAATTCACTAATGAAGGAATTGAAAACCATCACCGTCACGTTTCTCATCTAGTTGGTCTCTTCCCAGGTACTTTATTTGGCAAGGATCAGCCTGAATACCTAGAGGCAGCACGCGCAACCTTAAACCACCGTGGAGATGGTGGAACGGGTTGGTCCAAGGCCAATAAAATCAACCTCTGGGCCCGTCTGCTTGATGGAAATCGTGCCCATCGCTTATTGGCAGAACAGCTCAAATCTTCAACTCTTGAAAACCTCTGGGATACACACGCGCCTTTCCAAATCGATGGTAACTTTGGTGCAACCAGTGGGATGGCAGAAATGCTCCTCCAATCACACACTGGCTACATTGCCCCATTACCAGCCCTTCCAGATGCATGGAAAGACGGGCAAGTTTCAGGTTTAGTCGCTCGTGGCAACTTTGAAGTCAGCATGAAATGGAAAGAAAAGAATCTTGAAACGCTATCTTTCATTTCTAATGTTGGCGGAGATTTAGTCGTAGACTATCCAAATATTGAAGCTAGCCTCGTCAAGGTTAACGGTAAGGAAGTGCAAGCAAGTCGCATCAAAGACAATCGCATCCAGATTTCTACTCAAAAGGGCGATGTCATTACCTTTGAAAACTTCCCTGGCCGTATCACACGTCTAACTGCTCAACGAAAAGATTCAACGACTGCAGAACTCAATTTCAATGTTGTTGAAGGGGCGACTCATTATGTCATCCATCGAGAAAGTAGCGATGAAAACAGTCAAACCTCTACGGTACGTGAGTTTACAACCATTCAAACTCGTTTTATCGACCGTTCTATTGATTCAAGCCACGCTTATACATACACTGTTCAGGCTATTTTAGGAGACCGCTCAACACCTATTTCTGATGCTGCTTCTATTGATTCCTTTAGTGAGTTGGTAGATGACCGTGACAACCGCATCCAGTACGGAGCTGCCTTTGGAGATTGGTCTGACTCAGAACTATTTGGTGGAACCGAAAAATACGCCGATATCTCAAATGGAAATTATTCCGATAAAGATGCAACTGCGACAATTCCTTTCAATGGCCCTGGAATTGAAATCTACGGACTCAAATCTTCTCAATTAGGACTTGCTGAGGTTACAATCGATGGCAAATCTGTTGGAGAGCTTGATTTCTATACAGATGGAGCTACTGAAAAGGGTGTCCTAATTGGTCGTTTTACAAATCTTTCTTCAGGCCCTCACCTCATGACCATCACTGTTAAACGAGAACATAAGGGACGAGGAAGTGAACGTTCAAAAATTTCCTTAGACTACTTCAAGATTTTCCCAGGGCAGGGAGAAACCGTTGAGAAAATAGATGATCGTGATTCTCGTATCCAATACGGTTCAGCATTTAAAGACTGGACTGATGCGGAACTCTATGCCTCTACAGAGAAATATGCAGATATTAATGCAGATGAGAGTCTCGCTCCTGAAGCAACTGCAAGAATTCCATTCTCTGGTACAGGTATCCGTATCTATGGACTGAAAACATCTGCCCTTGGCAAGGCACTTGTAACACTCGATGGAAAAGAAATGCCAAGCCTTGACTTTTACACTGCCGGAGATACTGAAAAAGGAGCATTGATTGGAGAGTTTACTAATCTAGCAGATGGCGACCATGTCCTAACTTTGAAAGTGGACCCAGATTCTCCAGACGGTCGAAAGAAAATCTCTCTTGATTCATTCGATATTCTAAAAGCTCCATCAGTATCATTAGATACACCAAGCCTCGAACCTATAAAGGTAGAAGATAAGACAGTTACCCTAACTTTACCAACTGGTAACTGGGATGCTGTAGCTGTGACATTCCCTGGTGTTACAGATCCCCTAGTCCTAAGAAAAGTCGATGAAAATCATCTTGTCACTTCTGGCGAGCAAACTATATTAAGCATAAAGGATAACAAGGTAGAAATCGGCATTCCTGAAACTACGGAACGTAAAACTGGCAATCCAATAGAAGCTTATGCTATCCTAGGAGAAACACGAAGCAGTACTATTGTAACAGTCTTTCCAAAAGGGGAAACTGCACCTGTAGAAGATCAAGTTGTTACAAGCAAAGGTGACGAGCCTGCTCCAGTAGTAACCATTCCTGAATATACTGACCCAATTGATACTGCGGGAGAACAGGAAGCGCCTATTGTGGATATTCCTGAGTACACTGAGCCTATCGGTACTGCGGGAGAACAGGAAGCGCCT
>NZ_JALDVP010000002.1:395321-452029 GCF_023110115.1 Streptococcus sp. oral taxon 431
GATATTCCTGAGTACACTGAGCCTATCGGTACTGCGGGAGAACAGGAAGCGCCTATCGTGGATATTCCTGAATACACTGGCCCTATCGGTACTGCGAGCGACCAAGCGGCGCCTATCATCTCTCTTCCTGAGTTTAAACTCAAAGCCTTAAAAGACCAGGCTACCGGAGTTCAAGTCATTAGTGGATCAAATGAGCTAGGTGAAGCAAGTTATCTTGAAATCCAGAAAGTAGACAAGCAAGAACTCTTGGGCAAGAAATATGATGCCTACGACATTCAACTCAAGAATGAAAATGGTCAACTAATCCAAGCAAAAGGTGCTGTACTGGTTCGGTTACCAATTTCTGGCACAGTCCAAGAATTCTATCGCTTCAGTTCAGAAAAAGACTTGAAAGCACAAGATTTCACAATTCGTGATGGCATGCTTGAGTTTCTCACCATTGATTTGACTACTTATGCTATCGTCTACAAGACTGAAACAGAAACCCAACAACCAAGCTCAAGTCAAATCGAAGAAGCTAGTCCATTAGCAAATAAAAACCAGCTCAATGGTGAAAATTCTACAAATGACAAGCAGCTTCCTGCCACAGGAGAAGAGTCTAGCCCTCTCCTCTTCATGGCAAGTCTCAGCTTAGCTTTAACCGCAGCCTTCTTGCTAAAAGGTAAAAAAGAGTGATCCCAATAAATCTATAAAGATTTAGATAAATAGAAAAAGGATGAGTAAATTACTCATCCTTTTGATTTCTTTCAGAGTCTTTTAAAATAAACTAAAAAGCCAGTTATAAATCCAGTTAAAAATCGAATATAACAAATTCAAAAGGAGTTCATAAAAAAATAAACAAATGTGATACCAAATGAATTCTACAATCATAATTAGTGGCTTGACTAGGATATAAAATAAAATATCCCAAATAAATTTCATTTTTTATCTTCCTTTCTAGGAAGTCCCGCAATCCAAGGCAGAGCAGATATCATTTTATAAGCCGCAAGAAATTTAACAACCTCTAAGGCTTTTGGCTCAGATTCCTTCTTCTCAGTCAGTACTTCCATTCCTTTTACCCAGAGGCATGTCCCAATAATTCTAGCCATTCCTGTAAAAAAATTTGGTTGGTTGTCCATGTGATTCTCCCCTAGTTCATGTCATTTCTAACAGATTAGTTCTTATTGTATTCAGTATATCAAATTTATATAGATTATCAAGTTTTTATCTGCAAAATAAAAAAGTTTCATAATCTTTCTAGAAGCCTTCTAGCTAGATTATAAAACTTTAGTGATTATTTCATTTCTTTTTTATAGCGTTCCAATTCTTCTTGGTTAGCCCAAACGTAATGACCTGGACGAATTTCAACCATAGAAGGTTTGTCTGTTTCATAGTCATGTTGGTCTGGATCATAGACTTTCAAAACCTTCTTACGTTCCAAGATTGGATCTGGAATCGGCACAGCTGATAAAAGTGCTTGTGTGTATGGATGAACTGGATTGTTAAACAATTCTTCAGTTTCAGCCACTTCAACAATAACACCCTTATAAATTACCGCGATACGATCAGAGATAAAACGAACTACTGACAAATCGTGGGCGATAAAGAGATAGGTCAAGCCCAATTCCTTCTGGAATTTCTTGAGCAAGTTCAAAACTTGGGCACGAACAGAAACGTCCAAGGCTGAAATTGGCTCATCCGCGATTACAAAGTCAGGTTGCATAACCAAGGCGCGGGCAATCCCGATACGTTGACGTTGTCCACCTGAAAACTCATGAGGATAACGTGTCAAATGCTCAGACAAAAGTCCAACTTCACTAATAATCTTTTTAACTTTTTCTTGTCTTTCTTCCTCATCCTTAAATAGGTGGTAGTTATAAAGACCTTCAGAAATAATATAGTCAACTGTTGCACGTTCATTCAAACTAGCAGCAGGGTCTTGGAAAATCATTTGGATTCGGCGGACTAATTCTGACGCTTGAGTACGTGATTTTTTACCATTAATTTTTTGACCATCAAAGATAATATCACCTTTACTGGTATTATTCAAACCGATGATTGCACGACCAATTGTTGTTTTACCACTACCTGATTCTCCAACAAGTGAGAATGTTTCACCTTTGTTGATAAAGAAGTTAGCATTTTTAACAGCTACAAACTTTTTGCTTCCTTCACCGAAGGAAATCTCTAAGTCTTTAATTTCTACTAATTTTTCAGACATTTCCTTCCTCCTAGTTTTCCAGATGAACAAGACCCATTCTCTCACGAATCTTGTCATGTAAATTTGCAATTACTGCTGGTTTTGCAACTTTTGGTGCTTGCTCATGAAGTAACCATGTTTTAGCCCAATGAGTATCTGAAACAGCAAATTGGGGTGCTTTTTCTTCGAAATCAATTTTCATTGCGTAATCTGAACGAAGAGCAAAAGCATCTCCCTTCAATTCTGTATAAAGTGATGGAGGTGTTCCCGGAATTGAATACAATTCCCCTTTATCGTCAGCCAACTGTGGCAAACTTGATAAGAGGCTCCATGTGTATGGGTGACGTGGATCGTAGAAGATTTCCTCAACTGTACCATACTCAACGATTTCACCAGCATACATAACCGCAACTTTGTCAGCAATACTTGCTACCACACCAAGGTCGTGTGTGATAAAGATTGTTGTAAAGTGGTATTCATTTTGTAGAGACTTCAACAAGTCAATAATCTGAGCCTGAATCGTCACATCAAGGGCAGTTGTTGGCTCATCACAGATAAGCACATCTGGACGACACGCAAGAGCAATAGCGATAACGATACGTTGACGCATCCCTCCAGAATATTGGAATGGATACTCCTCAAAACGCTTTTTAGCATCAGGAATACCAACCTTATTCATGTAATCGATAGCCATTTCTTTTGCTTCTTTTGCTGTTTTCCCTTGGTGTTTAATGATAACCTCGGTAATTTGGCTTCCGATTGTTTTGATTGGGTCCAGACTAGTCATAGGATCTTGGAAGATAGTTGCAATCTTTGCCCCACGAATTTGTTCCCAATCTTTGTGAGACGAAAGTGCTGTCAGATCTTGTCCACGGTAATCGATGCTCCCCTGAGCGATACGCCCGTTTTCTTCTAACATTCCTGTAAAAGTTTTTGTCAAAACTGATTTACCCGAACCAGATTCTCCAACCAAGGCAAGAACTTCTCCTTCAATCAACTCAAGAGAAACTCCGCGAATAGCGGTCAAAACTTTGTCACGAACATCAAATTCCACGACAATATCTTGAGCAGATAAAATTACATTTTTATTGTTCGTCATTTCTACTCCTATCTATGTGTACGTGGATCACTAGCATCGGCTAGGTTTTGTCCAACAATGAATAGTGATAAGGACACCAAGACCAAAGTTGTCAATGGAATCCAGAAGAGGTAGGCATTTGTCGTTACGTTCTGAGAATAGTCTGAAATCAATCGTCCCAAACTAGGAACCGTAATCGGTAGACCAAGCCCAAAGAATGAAAGGAAAGCTTCATATGAGATAAAGGCTGGCAGCATTTGTGTCAAAGTCGTTACGATAACAGATACCAACTGAGGCATAATGTTTTTCACTACAATCTTAAATGTTGGTGTTCCAAGCGTACGAGAAGCAAGGTTATACTCCAAATCACGATAACGCATGATTTGAATACGGATTGAATAAGCAATACCAATCCATGTAGTTACACTCATGGCAAAAATCAAGTTCCAGAAACCTGCTCCGATAGAGTAAGTCAAAACGATAACGATCAATAGCGATGGAATATTGTTGATAACGTTGTAGACTTCCATCATGATACGGTCTACTGATTTTGAAATACCCCAGATTCCACCTACGATCACACCGATAACAAGATTGATAAAGGTCGCAATTACAGAAATCAAGATAGAGTTACGAGCTCCAAACCAGACACCATCAAAGAGAGATTTCCCGTTACTATCTGTACCAAACCAATGTTCAGCATTCGGTTTGATATAGCGAGCACTAAAATCATTTACCTTACTTACATCGTTAAAATCAAAATCTGAGAACATTGGGTAGATGAAGCTCATCAAAACGATTGCAATCAAGATACCGAGCATGATGACTGTTGATTTTTTCTTCAAAAACTGTCTAAAGACAGAACGCCAGTATGAATAGGCAGGAGTATCAATTGCTTCAGAGGCATAATCATCACGTTTTACAAATTGAAATTTATCATTACTAATTGTAGACATTATTTGCCTCCTTTCTCTGTCAACTTAATACGTGGGTCAATCATGGTCATCCAAATATCCCCTACAAATAATGAGAAGATAGAAATACATGTAAAGATAAAGACAAGACCAACAACCATATTGTTGTTTGATGCTTTTACAGAGTCAATCAGCATTTTACCCATACCTGGGAAAGCGAAGACTGTTTCTGTAAGAGTTGCTCCACCGATAACACCGATAATAGAACCAGGAATACCTGAAACGAGCGGTACCATAGCGTTCTTAAAGATGTGTTTATTTGAAATTTCTTTCTCAGATAGACCTTTTGCACGTGCAAAACGAACGAAGTCTTGAGATTGTAAGTCAATCATATAACGACGAATCCAAATTGCCATACCAGGTGCACCCAACAAGCCCAAAATCACTGCAGGAAGGACATAAGAACGCCAATCTCCAGCACCCAAAATTGGGAATGAATCAGGGAATCCGATAGATGAACCAATCAAACGAATGATATAAACCAAGGCAATGGTTGGAAGGGCAAGCAAGAAAGTCAAAATTCCTGTTGAGAAACTATCAATCCAAGTATTCTTGAATCGAGCCATTGCAGAACCAAGTGGAATTGCAATCGCGTATGAAATAGCAAGACCAATCAAACCTGTGATAGCAGAACTTGCAATCATTGATGGATACTGATAGTTACTTTCAGTAGCTGTATAAGGATCATCCTTACCATAGTTTGCTACTTCACGTGCATCTGCTTGACTTGGAGATTTGTAGGTTCTTGAGTAAATGTTGACTGATGAAGTTTTCTTACCTGTTGGGAATTGAACTTCTGAAGTCTTGGTTTGTCCTTGACCTTGTGTGATAACTTGAAGAACAGGAGTATTGGCATAAGTTGGGTAAGAATCTCCTAAGTTCAAGTTGACAAAGTTCTGATGAACAAATGGGAACTGACTGTTGAAGTACAAGAGGTATTTATGTTTAGTCCCTGAACCTACTAAAGACCATCCGATAGCTGGATCGTTTTCAAAACGCAAATAACGCTCTAAGTTAGGATTTTCCGGGTCTTGAATCTTGTTTGTATGGTCAATTTCAAGTAAGTTTGCATAGAATTTGAACACACGCTCGAAAATAGGGATTTCACGAGTAGCATAGAATTGACCACTCTCTGTAAACTCACCCAAAGTCCAACCGTTACCAAGTTGTTGGATATATTTTTCGTAGATAGCTTTATTTGTATCGTTTGCATCAACAGTTACAGAAGGGTCAATGCTACTAGCTTTTTCCTGCAACTCTTTTGTATCGTAATATTCGATATAACCCATACGCTCAAAAACGGTATTTTCATAGTTATCACGTTTATCAGCTGTTGTTGCAATTTTATTGTAGTTAGTATCTTGTTTGAAGATCAACTTCCGTGGAACCATCGTATAGATGATTGTGTAAATCAAGGTCGTTACTAAAAAGATAGAAACTAACGACCGCAAGATACGCATAAAAACATATTTTTTCATATTATTTCCTTTAAAATCCCAAAAGAACCTTCTCCTTTTGGAGAGAAAGTTCTGATGAGCATTATTTATTTCACGTGGCTCGCTAATTCTTTTTGAGCTTTTTCGTTTGATTCAGCTTTTTCTTTGAGCCATTTTTCACGAGCTTTTTGGTATTCTTCTTTTGTAATAGGTTTTTCACCAACTTCAGTGTACTTCAAGTAACCTGAGGTTTCTCCTTTAAGACCCGCAACTGAGTATGAAGAAGTAAATGGAATAACTTTAGATACAAATGATACAGCAGTTTCTTTCGGACCTGCCATTACAGGAATTGTCAAACCGTTGTCTGTTAACCAAGCTTGTGCAAGGGCATATTTTTCATAACGTTTTTGAACGTCTTGATTTTCTTTGTTTGCTTCATCAAGTAATTTTTCATAGTCAGACAAACCAAGTTTTTGGATAACTGATGCATCAGTATCTTTATCGATACCCATAATCAAACGAGTATTACCACCTTTAATCGTGAACTGGTCTAAGAAAGTTGATGGATCTTGGTAATCAGGATTCCATCCAGTCAAGGTATGAATATCCCAGTCTTGTTCTTTAGCTGTTGGAGCACTAAATGAAAGTGGTAAAGCTTCCGCTTGGGTCATTTGTTGAAGATCGATGACAACATTGTCAGCTCCAAGTACGTTTTCAATAGACTGTTTAAGTGATTGAACACGGTTTACAACTGCTGTAGACTCTTGGATTGTTAGAGCATCCAAGTGAATTGGGAATTCTACCCCTTCTGCTTTCAAGCTTTCTTTTGCTTTTGCAAAGGCAGCTTTAGCTTTTTCTTCGTTGTAGAGACCATTTTGCGAATCAGCAAGCGATACGTTTGACCATGTGCTTGAGTTTGTCTTCGCAAGACTTTCTTCTACAAGTTTACCAAACTGTTTGTCTCCAACTTGAAGATCATAAGGTGAGAATGTATTACGGATTGCAACTGCAGCACCATCTGTACCATTTGTCTGAGCTGAGTAAGAATTACGGTCTACCGCAAAGTTAAGGGCTTGACGGAATTCTTTGTTTAGCAAAGCTTTTCTTGTAGATTCTTTTTGGCTATCTGTTGTTTTTGAGGTATGGTTATAAGTTGTACGACCATAGTTCACACTTACAGTAGCGATAGCTGATCCTGGTTCGTTAAAGAAGATATTATCTTTGAACTCAGACGCATATTTTTCGTATGTTGAGCTAGTAGGATAAATACGAGCTTTACTGTATTGTCCTTCTGAGAATCCTTTGGCAACAACATCTTGGTCTTTCCCATCCCAGTATGTAAATTTAATGTTTTGAATTTTAACAGCGTCTTTATCCCAATAAGCATCGTTCTTAGCCATCTCAATCGAAGACTTAGCAGTGATTGATTTCAAAACAAACGGTCCATTATACAAAATAGATGATGGATCTGTAGGTGCACCAAAGCCTTCCCCTTTTGATTTAAGGAAATCTTCGTTGATTGGCATCATCACGCCATTTGTTGTTTTGTCATTCCAGAAAGTCTCTGGCTGATTCAATGTATATTCAAGAGTGTTATCGTCAACTGCTTTTACACCAACCGTTGAAAAGTCGTTTGTTTCACCGTTAATGTAAGCGTTGAGTCCTTTAATTGAAGAACTAATAACTGACAAACCTTTTGATTTGCCTTCTACCGCGTGTTTCAAACCTGTCACAAAGTCTTGGGCTTTAACTGGAGCATATTCTTCTCCTTCAGCAGTAACCCACTTTGCATCCTTACGGATCTTATAAGTGTAAGTCAAACCATCTTGTGAAACTGTCCATGATTCAGCAATCGATGGTACAAGGTTTCCATATTTATCATTAGCAAGCAAACCATCTACCGCATTTGTAGTAACAAAAGAAGTAGAGTCAACGTTGTTAACAACATAATCCAATGTTTCAGGATCAACTGAATAAACGTATTTATAATCTGATGCTAATTTTGTGTTGCTTGAACCTGCATTTGAATTTGAACATGCAGCAAGTACTCCGACAGCAAGCAAGGATACTCCCGCTACCGCAAGAATCCGACTTTTTTTCATTTTTTAAACTCCTCGTTTTAAATAGTGGATATTGAAGATTATACCACAGTTTTCGTAAAAAGTAAACGAATTTTCAGAATATTTTGTCGCATGTTTTTTTAAACATTTGAATCTTATGTTTTCAGAAAAGAAAACTATTGACGAGAAACAATTTTCAAGGTATAATAATAAAAGTTAAGGCGGTATAGCCAAGTGGTAAGGCACGGCTCTGCAAAAGCTTGATCGTCGGTTCAAATCCGTCTACCGCCTTTTTTATTATAGGGATTTATCCGAAAAGAAAGCCCGATTTTACGGGCTTTTTTGTTTTTATCTTAGGATAAAAAAGGATAACTTTAAAAAACTTTTGGGGCGAGTTTGGGGCGAGGGTGTTTTTTAGAGCTTGGATTTTAAATCCAAGCTTTCAGGGTAAACAAAAAAGACCGCTCGAAAAAGCTTTATCAGTATTCTCTGATAAAGCTTTTGTTTTTATTCTGTTTCTTCTTCTGATTCAAGTTCTTGGATTTGAACCTTAAGCTTGGTTACACGACCATTTTTTACCTTGTCATTTGTCAAGGTGATATGCTTGTTGCCACTATCTAACTCATAGCTGAGTTTTTCTGATGTTGGAATAGTTCCCACACCTGTCAAATAATAACCAGCAATGGTATCTACATTGTCACTTTCAAGCTCGACATCAAAATAATCATTGAAATCGTTCAAATTCATTGTCCCTTGGACAATATGAGTGTCCTCGCCGATAGTATGAACATAGACTTCAGCACGGTCAGTTTCATCATCAATCTCACCAACAATCTCTTCAAGGAGATCCTCAAGTGTTACCAAACCAGCCATTCCTCCGTATTCATCAAGAAGAATAGCCATCTGTCTTTGTGAATTTCTCAGTTCTTTTAACAAATCGTCCACAAAAATGGTTTCAGGTACAAATAAAGGTTCCTGTAATATCTTTCTCAATACAATATTATCAAAACCATCGGTAAACCCTGCTTTTAGCAGATTCTTTGTATGAATCAAACCAATGACATTGTCCTTATCGCCGTCATAAACAGGAATTCGAGAAAAATTTTGTTTTAAGATACTTTCGATAATGGTCTGAGTGTCATCTTGGATATCTACCATAAAGGCATCTGTTCGAGGAACCATGACTTCACGCGCCATAAGCTCATCCAGTGAGAAAATCCCCTGCAACATCTCGATTTCATCAGCATCCAAAGTTTCTTCGCTTTTAGTCAGCATGTACTCAATCTCATCACGAGTCATTTTTTCGTCTGCATCGTCAAATGTCATCGGCGTCAAACGGCTCAAAAGATTGGTTGATGCAGATAGCAACCAAACAAAGGGACTCACAATCTTACCGATAGCAATAATAAATGGTACCGTTCGGATTGCCAAGGCATCCTTAAGATTTAGAGCAATGCGTTTAGGATAAAGTTCGCCAAAAACGATTGAAATATATGTCAAAAAAGCAAGTGATAAGAAAGAAGCTACTGCATACGCAGTTTCGCTATTTCCCATCCATGAGGCTATCAATTGTCCTAGAGAGTCTGCTAGTTTAGCCCCTGACAAGATTGTAATTAAAGTAATACCAACTTGAATGGTTGATAAAAAGTGATTGGGGTTTTCAAGTACCTTTAGCAAACGGATATAGCGTTTATCTCCCTCTTCAGCCTTTTGTTCAACACGTGAGCGACTAAGAGAAACCATAGCCATCTCTGTAGCAGAGAAAAAAGCATTTAAAAAGGTCAAAACAACTAATAATACAAATTGCAGTAACAAATCCTGACTGCTCGGGTCTTCCATTTTCCTTCTCCTAAAAAGTATAATTGGGACTATTATACCATATTTTTCAACTTCTACACATTAAATTGTGATTTCTATAGTAAATCCCCTACCGAAACAATAAGGGACCGACTATCTATTAGTTCTTTGTAACAGTTACTTTTCCTGTTCGGTAATCTAACTGAATTCCCTTTTGAACGTTAGGAACCACGACGTTAAACTCCAATTCACCATCAGATGATTTAGCTTCAATTTGAGATGCAGAAGGAACCAAATCTTCTTCTGTAGCGTAGAGCAATGTGACACGGTAACGCACGCGCTTATTTTGATCCAAAGCCTTTCGAACTAAACTTTCATAGTAGTTTTGTCCAGTCGAATCTTCTGCGCGTGCTTGGTTGGCCCAGGCTGTTTGTACAGCGATATTTTTGGGATTGCTAGTAGACGCATCAAAACCATCTAAACCACCAATCAAGGCATAGCCTAATAAATGTCCTCTATCTACAGCGTGATTATAAGTCCCTTTTAGGTTTTTGACTTGATGCCATCCTGCTGGGGTCCAAGAAGTTGAACCATTCCCGGTTTCTTCACGGTCTTTATACTGTCTTGTTGCTTTTGACATGAGGGCGTTAGCCACAGTTGGAACCGTCTCCCCACCTACAGTTTTTGTCTTATTATCAGCATAGGGTTTACTTGAAACCTTTGCATCTAAGTTCGTTTTGTTCCCATTTACGATAAAGGCACCTGCTCCATTCCACTCAAGAGTACCCTTTATTTGTTTTTTTACCGAATCAGTCAGTACACTCTCGGCCAATTTTTGACTTGGAGTATCAAGCGACTGGGATTTCTGG
Organism: Streptococcus sp. oral taxon 431; assembly: GCF_023110115.1. GTDB lineage: Bacteria > Bacillota > Bacilli > Lactobacillales > Streptococcaceae > Streptococcus. Next base: position 405,715 of record NZ_JALDVP010000002.1, read on the forward strand.
TTGACCTGTGTTTGCGGTGTAGCATTGGAAGCCTGCATTTCTTTTATGTAGTAACTTCCTGCCGACAAAAGTAGGAAAAGCAGAAGACCTATGAGTGCCTGCCTTGTTTTCTTATTCATCTTTTCTCCTTAGTTTTTGTTCCTAGAAAAAGACTGGTCCCCCAGCCTATTTCCCTGTAAATTTCGCAATTAACTCATGCCACTTTTCTGGAGCTAAAATCGCCCATGGATCTTGGCCCTTGCCTAAGATACCGTAGCCAATCATCAAGCCAATTCCAAGTGCTAAGACCCCTAGAAGCAGGACAATAATAACTAGTAGGAATCTACGTAATACATAAGAGACTTGTTTATTCATCTTCATCAGCTTCCACACTTACCCGTTCAATATTAGCCCCTAACTGAGCTAATTTTTCATGGAAACGATAATAGCCTCTATCCAAATGGACAAGTTTCCCGACAACAGTCTCGCCTTCGGCTATTAAACCTGTCAGGATCAAGGCTGCACTGGCACGAAGGTCCGTAGACAGCACTTCTGCTCCTTGGAGAGGTTGCCCGCCAACGATACGAGCTGTGTCACGGATGATCTCAGAATGCAAGCCCATGCGACGCATTTCCTCTAGATGTTGGAAACGATTCTCAAAGACTGTCTCAATCATAGTTGATTCTCCTTGAGCAACCGTCATAAGAGCAGTAAACTGCGCCTGCATGTCCGTAGGAAACCCTGGATGTGGTAAGGTCTTGACATGAACTGCTTTTAGTTTGTCTCGTTGAGAACGGATGCGGATTCCTTCATCTTCGTCGATGACTTCAACACCCATTTCCTGTAATTTCGCCAACAAGGGACGGTTGTGTTCCCAGATAGCATCTTGAATCAGGACATCTCCACCTGTCATTGCAGCAGCAACCATGAATGTCCCTGCTTCGATGCGGTCTTGAACAACGTTATGGGTTGCACCATGCAAGTTTTCAACACCAGTGATGGTAATGCTCTCTGTTCCCGCACCTTTGACTTTAGCTCCCATTTTATTCAAGAGGACAGCCAAGTCTACAATTTCAGGTTCACGCGCAGCATTTTCAATGACAGTTACGCCATCAGCTAGCGTTGCAGCCATCATCAAGTTTTGGGTTGCCCCAACACTAGGAAAGTCCATATAGATATGTGCTCCATGCAAGCGTTCTGCCTTAGCTTCGATATAGCCAGCTGTTTGGGTAATCTTAGCCCCCATTGCTTCCAAACCTTTAAGGTGAAGGTCAATAGGACGACTACCAATCGTACAACCACCTGGCATGGAAACTTTAGCGTGACCAACTCTAGCTAGGATTGGACCCAAGACTACAATAGATGCACGCATCTTGCTGACATACTTATAAGGTGCCTCTTCTGTAATGTCATCTGTCGCATCAACTTCAACAATATGTGCTTCTTGGTCAAAATCCACTTTCGCATTTAATCCACGAACCACTTGATTCATGGTAAAGACATCTGACAAGATAGGAACATTTTTTAAAACTGTTTTTCCTTCACTTGCTAAAATCGTCGCCGCAAGTAGTGGCAAAACTGCATTTTTCGCACCCTCAATGGTGACACTTCCGACTAGGCGATTATCGCCACCTCGAACTACAATTTTTTCCATAAATATTTTCCTTTACTTTCGAGTTTAAAATAATGTCCGTATGGCTTCTTGCCATAATTGATAGAGATTTAGGAAAAAAGAACTAATCAGATACCCTAAACCGATACTACACAATACTACTAAAAGTCGTACCTTCCTCGCATTGTCCTTAGTCACCTTCAAAATTTGATCCCATTTGACTAAATCTTTCAAAAGTTGAAAAACTAGGTAGACAAAAAACATATGACTACTGAGGGTAAAAAACAATTGAATCATCTGCCTATTATACCATCTTCTCTTTTTCTACGCTAGTCTATGGACTTGCACTATATTTTATGGGTTGTTTTTCAAGTAATCAATTGCATCCTGAAGTGTTTTTACAGGAACAATCTTCATGTCTGTTTTAATCATTTCAGCAGCTTCTACAGCCGTGTCATAATTACTTTTAGCATTAGGATTGGCCTTTTTAGCTTCTTCAGTTACTGGATTGTTAGGAGCAAAGAATACAGTAGCTCCTTTTTTTGCAGCAGCAACAACTTTTTTGTCAATTCCACCAATATCACCAACATTTCCATCTCTGTCGATACTTCCTGTACCAGCAATGATACGTCCATTTCGAAGAGTTGGATCTGCAATTTGCGTATAGATGGATAAACTAAACATCATTCCAGCACTCGGACCACCAATGCCAGCAGTTGAAAACTTGATTGGCACATCACTTGACACTTCTGTGCGGTCAATCAAACCGATTCCAATACCGTTTTTCCCATTTTCCAGAGTAATGATTTTTCCTTCAGCGGTTTTGACTTTCCCATCTTCTTGATAAGTAACCTTAACCTTGTCACCTAGCGTTTGAGAGTTGACGTAGTCGACCATCTCCTTAGAACTTTCAAAAGTCTTATCATTGACAGCTGTTACAGTGTCAGCGATATTGAGGATACCCTTGAAGGTTGAGTTATCTGTTACGGTCAAAACATAGACTCCCAGGTATTTGAGTTCTATCTCATTGCCCGCCGCCTTCAGACCTTGATATTTGGCCATGTTCTGCGAAGTTTCCATGTAAAACTGGTTGATTCGCATAAATTCTGCATCTGAAGAACCACCTGTCATTTCTTTGGCACTACGAATATCTGTAAAAGGTGTTAGCCAAGCATAAACCAAGTCCACCATTCTGGCGTGTTTGACTCCTACCGTCACAAATTGGTAAGAACCTTCTTCTTTGTCAGATTGGTTATTGACTTGCAAAACCTTTCGAATATCTTCTGAAGTCCCTGGCACCTCAATGTAATAAGGAAGTGGTACCGTAAAAGCTATAAAAGTGATAATGAGCCCGATGATTAAATATATGGGCCATCTAGTTTTTTTCTTCATTCTTTAACTCCTCCAAGACTACATTTGGTACATACTTGCTAATATCTTGTTCAAACTTTAATAGTTCTCTCACAGCTGAAGAGCTGATGTAAACATGCTCTGGGCGACTATGGAGATAGACTGTCTCAATCTCTCCTGCTAATTGATGGTTGTAAAAATCAAAACTGGCTTCATACTGAAGATCCACAGCGTTACGCAAACCACGAATAAGAACATGGACACCCAGTTTTCTAGCAACATCAACGACTAATTCATCATGAGAGGCAATGACCTGGACATTTTTTAGGTGTCCCACCGCTTTTTCAACCGTCTCTAGCCGACTTTCTATCGGTAAAAATCCATTTTTGTGTGGATTATAAAAAATCCCCACATACAATTTATCAAAGAGCTTACTTGCACGCTCAATGAGATCCATATGCCCATTTGTCATTGGATCAAACGAACCTGTGAATAGCCCGATTTTATCTGACATAAACCGTCACCTTACTAATCCCATATATTTTTTCCTTCCAGATGCCTAAACAGGCGATTTCTTCTGGAAGTTCTACTGATTTATCGGTCTCGCAGACCACCATGACATCTTCTGAGAAAAGATTTCTCTCCGCCATTTTTTCAATGTCGGATACGATCTGTTCTTTTGCATAGGGAGGGTCCAAAAAGATGAGATCAAAGACACCATCCACTTGCTCCAATGCACGACTGGATTCCATTTTCAATAATTGAAATTTAGAGGTCTCCTTGGTCATCTGAATGTTTTCTGCCACAATATTCTGTGCTCGGCGATCCTTCTCAACTAGGACAGCGCTCGACATCCCTCTTGAAACTGCTTCAATGGATAAGCCCCCACTACCAGCATAGAGATCTAGCACACGTCCTCCTTCAAAGTAAGGGCCAATCATATTGAAAATAGCTCCGCGGACCTTGTCCGATGTCGGCCTCGTTGTTTTCCCGTCCAAGGTCTTTAAAGGACGTCCTCCGTAGATTCCTGATACGATTTTCATAAGGTATATTATACCAAATTCTGATGAAATAAGAAAATCGAACCTCTCGGTTCGATTGATTAAAGAATATTCTCGTAAGTATCTCTGACTTCTTGTGGCCAAACACTGGTTTGAACTTCACCGATGTGTTTCTTACGAAGTAAGAACATGGCCATACGAGACTGTCCAATTCCTCCACCGATTGTCAAAGGGAAAAGTCCGTTCAAGAGAGCCTTATGCCATTCTAGACTCAAGCGATCTTCATCTCCCGTAATAGCTACCTGACGACGAAGAGTGTCTTCATCGACACGAATCCCCATTGAAGACAATTCAAAGGCTGCACCCAAATTATCATTCCAAACAAGGATATCTCCATTTAGACCCTTGTAGCCATTTTCAGATTCTGTTGTCCAGTCATCATAGTCCGGCGCACGTCCGTCATGAGGTTTTCCATCTGACAATACACCACCGATACCAATTAGGAAGACCGCACCATATTCCTTACAGATAGCATTTTCACGTTCTTTTGGAGTTAAGTCTGGGTAGCGTTCAACCAACTCTTCTGTATGGATAAAGGTAATTTGTTTGGGCAAGATTGACTCAATATCGTAACGTGCTTCAACTGCTAACTCAGTCAAACGAATAGCCTTATAAATTTTTTCAACCGTTTCTTTAAGATAGGCTATGTTGCGTTGTCCATTAGGAATAACCTTTTCCCAGTCCCACTGGTCCACATAAACCGAGTGAGTCGCATCTAGTGAATCTTCGTCTGGACGAAGAGCCTTCATGTGAACGAAGAGACCTTCTCCTTCACCGAAACCAAAACGTGCCAAAGTATGCCGTTTCCACTTAGCAAGCGAATGTACCACCTCGTAGGTTTCGTCTGGGATTTGTAAAACCTTAACAGATACCGGATGTTCAATCCCTGAAAGGTTATCCTGCATCCCGTCTCCAACCTTACTCAAGATTGGACCCTGCACTTCTACTACTTCTAACTTATCTTTCAAATACTGGGTAAAGGTATTTTTTACAAAGGAAATCTCTTCTTGCTGATGGATAAAACTTTTCTTCATACGTTCCTCCTTTTGAATAATAAGAAGATTATACCTTTTTGTTAGTAAAAATGAAAGTAAAAATTAAAAAAGAGCTCATTTGAGCTCTAAAAGTATTAATCGTCTCTTCCAAAGATACGTAGGAAGCTAAGGAAGAGGTTGATAAAGTCGAGGTAGAGGCTAAGTGCTAAAGAAATTGCCCAGCCTGTAGCTACCTGACCATCTGACTCTTCGTAAACATAACGAATTTTTTGATTATCCCAAGCAATCAGACCTGCAAAAACAAGCACCATAACAATACTAATAATGTAATCCATTAGGTCACTATTTAAGAAGATATTGACAACCATAGCTAGTATCAAACCAAATAGGGCTGCAATCAAAGCACGACCGATTCCACTCAAATCCTTTTTAATGACTACTCCTATGATAGCCATCACGAAGAAGAGGGCTGCACTGGAGATAAAGGCTGTCAAAACTGTCCCAGGAAGATAGAGCGACACAATGAAGCTTAGTGAAAAACCATTGACCGCTGAATAGAGCAGGAATATTGGAAAGGTTGCTGGACTATTCTTTATCGCTAAACCACTCGCAAAAATCACTAGAGCTACTTCTACAATTCCTGTGACAATTAACCATATGCGGGCGTTAAGCATTAACTGAACAAGAAGATCTTGGAAGGTTGTTAACATCAAGGCTGAAACGATTGCAGATAAGGCAATCCCAATCCCGACAAAAGCATAGACTTTTGCATAAAATTGATTCAGACCAGAACGTTCTTGAATAATTGTTTGATTCATATCTTTTTCTCCTTATGAAATCTTTTTACTGATTATAACAAAAATAAACTATTTTAACTCAAATAAAACATGAGTATGCCTGCAGCAATGGCAACGTTGAGACTTTCCGCTTGTCCTTTCATGGTAATATGAACCAGTTGGTCTGCCTGATTTGTCATGAATTGACTGATTCCTTGACCTTCATTTCCCATGACCAAGGCGAAATCTTCTAGCTGAGCAAGCTCACGATAATCTTTAGAGTTTTGGGACAAAGTAGTTGCCAGAATTGGTAAATTGCCCTTTTTAGCCTCTTCAACAAAAGTTTCAACAGGCATCCGATAAATCGGTACGTGAAAATGACTGCCCTGCATGGATCGGAGAGTCTTCAAACTATAAATATCTGCTGACTTGCTTGAAACAATGACTCCCGAAAAACCTGCTGCATCTGCCGTTCGGATCATTGTGCCAACATTTCCAGGATCCTGCACGTCTTCCAAGAAAAGATATTTCCCTTGGCTCAAATCCGGCAACTGCTCTTCCTCCTTTTGAACAATGGCAACGATCCCCTGAGGCGTTTGCGAATCTGCTAAATCAAGCAGAATTTCTTCGGTTACAAAAACAGTTTGAGGATAGTCTACCAGTTTATCTCCATACTCTACCAGAGCAAAAATTTTCTCAATCTTTGCACCAGCTTGAACAGCTTCTTCAAACAAGTGCCAGCCCTCAATCAAGTAAGAGGTTTTCCGATATTTTTTTTGATGTAATTTTTTGGCATTTTTTACCACAGAATTGGCTTTAGAGGTTATAATAGTCATAGAAATATTATAACACAATCAAGGAGGTTTGGTATGCAAAAGGTCAAAATGATCGCACAGGGTCGCGTCCAAGGTGTTGGCTTTCGCTGGGGCGTCTATACCCTTGCCCTCGAAATAGGTGGAGTCACTGGTCGTGTCTGGAACAACGATGACGGAACCGTTGAAATCCTTGCCCAAGCAGAGTCTTCAGCTATCATGGCTAAGTTCATCCAAGAAATCCGAAAAGGACCTACTCCCTTCTCAAAAGTAACCTATCTAGATGTTCAATTGAGCAACTTCCCATCCTATTCAGATTTCAAAGTAGCAAATTAGGTCTCTAGAACTATTGTATATTTTCAAAAAAAACAGTAGAATAGAAAGGTATCATTTTTAAGAAGGAATTAAAACAGTGAAATCAATTAAACGAATCGCCCTCTCTATCATGGGAGTGGCCATGCTATTAGTCTTAACAGGCTGTGTCCAGGTTGATAAAGCAACAGGTAAGCCAATTGGTCCCGTTTGGGATTTCTTGGGTGCCCCTATGGCTGAAGCTATCAAATACTTTGCCGATGACCAAGGTCTCGGTCTCGGCTTCGGGGTCGCTATTATTATCGTAACCATTATCGTCCGCTTGATTATTTTGCCACTTGGTATCTACCAATCATGGAAGGCAACGCTTCACTCTGAAAAGATGAACGCCCTCAAACACGTTCTTGAGCCACATCAAACACGCCTCAAAGAGGCAACAACTCAAGAAGAAAAACTAGAAGCCCAACAAGCTCTCTTTGCTGCTCAAAAAGAGCACGGTATCAGCATGTTTGGTGGTGTTGGATGTTTCCCTCTTCTCATTCAAATGCCTTTCTTCTCAGCCATCTATTTTGCAGCTCAACATACAGACGGTGTTGCTGGAGCTAGCTTCTTAGGAATCTCACTTGGTTCTCCAAGTTGGATTCTTATCGCCTGTGCAGGTGTTCTCTACTACGTCCAATCGCTCCTTTCACTACACGGAGTTGAAGACGAGACTCAAAGAGAACAACTTAAGAAGATGATTTACATGAGCCCTATGATGATTGTCATGTTCTCAATTTTCTCACCAGCCAGCGTTACGCTTTACTGGGTTGTCGGTGGTTTCATGATGATCCTTCAACAATTCATCGTCAACTACATCATTCGTCCAAAACTTCGTAAAAAAGTACGCGAAGAATATTCTAAGAACCCCCCAAAAGCAAGTAAAACTTCAGCTGCTCGTAAAGATGTAACCCCTGAATCAGCTGCAGTTATCTCAACTTCTGCTAAGAAGAAAAATAAAAAACGCAATTCTGGAAAACAACATTCTAGATAAAAAATAAAAGGCTTAGCATTCGAGCTAAGCTTTTTTTATATCAGAAAAGCCCGATGTTCCCATCAGGCTTCTTTTTATCCGTGTACACGTTTCATGTAATCTTGATAGCTTTCTGTATCCATCAATTCCTTAGCGTTCTTCACACGATCTGCTGTTGGAGGTTTAACCCCTTCAAGTGAATACGGAATCCCAAGTTCACGCCATTTGAATTCTCCCATAGTGTGGTAGGGTAGGATTTCAAACTTATCAACGTTTTTAAGAGTTTTTACGAACTTCCCAAGTTCAATCAAATCTTCATCACGGTCTGTCAATCCAGGCACAAGAACGTGACGAATCCAAACAGGTTTCCCAATATCTGATAAGTACTGAGCACAAGCCAAGATATTTTTATTGGTTTGACTGGTTACAATCTTGTGTTGTGCTTCGTTGATTTCCTTGATATCAAGGAGAACCAAGTCTGTCACAGCCATTAGTTTGTTGAATTTTTCAAGATAACGTGGTTTATTACGGAATGGAAGGGCACAAGTATCCAAGGTACAGTGGATTCCTTTTTCTTTTGCTTTTGTAAAGAGAGCAATCAAGAAATCAATCTGCAAGAGAGCTTCTCCTCCACTGACAGTAATTCCTCCTTTGTCTCCCCAGAAACCACGATAACGAAGCGCTTCTTCTAGAACATCATCTACTGTTCGTACACGAGATTTATTGGTTTCCATCGCCCATGTATCAGGGTTATGGCAATACTGGCAACGCATCTGACAGCCCTGCAAAAAGACAATAAAACGAATCCCAGGGCCATCTACCGCCCCAAAACTCTCTGTCGAATGCACCATTCCTGTCACTTGTCCATAGTCAATTGTTTCTTCAGACATCACGTCACCTTCCTTGAAACCGTTTTATAATTTTATTATATCACGCTTGAAAGGAAAAACAATAGATTTTGTCTATTTTTTAGAAAACAAACTGTTTTTCACTTTCAACTTTCATGATTTTCAAAAGTTCTTCTAATCCTTGTCAAAGTCGAATCCATAGAGAGTTGCAAAATAGTCCTCAGGTCGCTCTGCTCTACGGATTAGCCGTGCACCACCGGCCTCTGTATAGAGGACCTCTGCTGAACGAAGTTTGGCATTGTACTGGTAGCCCATAGAGAAGCCATGCGCACCTGTATCATGAATGACTAATAAATCACCAATTTCTGTTTGAGGTAGTTCACGATTAACTGCAAACTTATCGTTGTTTTCACAAAGTGAACCAACAACATCAACCACTTCAGTCAGACCGTCAGGATTCATCATATTGGTGATGTGGTGATAAGCTCCATACATAGCTGGTCTCATCAGGTTAACAGCTGACGCATCTACTCCTAGATAGGTACGGTAGGTTTTCTTTTTATGGGTTACTTTAGTCACTAGAATTCCATGAGGCGCCAACATAAAGCGTCCAAGTTCTGTAAAAATCTTAACTTGACCAAGACCTGCTGGCGTAAGAACTTCTTCATAAACCTGACGAACACCCTCACCAATTAAAGCAATATTATTTGGCTCCTGGTCCGGACGATAGTTGACCCCGATCCCTCCAGAAAGATTGATGAAATCAAGAGAAATTCCTAATTTTTCCTTGATTTCTACAGCTAACTCAAAGAGCTGACGTGCTAATTCTGGATAGTAGAGGTGAGTCACTGTATTAGAAGCTAGGAAGGAATGAATCCCAAAGGTTTTAGCTCCCTTTTCTTTCAAGATGGCAAAGGCTTCAAAAAGCTGTTCCTTAGTCATCCCGAACTTAGCTTCACCAGGATTATCCATAATGTCTGTTCCGAGTTCAAATACTCCACCAGGATTATAACGGCAAGAAATAATCTCTGGAATACCTGCTGCACGCTCTAAATGGTCGATATCTTCAAAGGCATCCAAGTTGATAGTCGCCCCTAATTCACGGGCATAGGCGTACTCTTGGTCTGGTGTATTGTTTGATGAAAACATCATCTCCGCCCCTGTAAATCCAAGCTTATGACTCATCAAGAGCTCTACATAACTAGAACAATCCACTCCACATCCTTCTTCTTGCAAAATCTTCAAGATAGCAGGGGTTGGGGTTGCCTTAACTGCAAAGTATTCTTTGAATCCCTTATTCCAAGAAAAGGCTTTATTTACTGCGCGTGCTTTCTCGCGGATACCTTTTTCATCGTAGAGATGGAATGGGGTTGGAAACTCCTCAACAATCTTTTCTAGGGCTTCACGTTTGATAAATGGTGCTTTCATAAGACTCCTTTATATTCATTATCAAAGAAAGGCTGGGACGAAAGTTCCAACCTTTAAGCATCTTATTCTCTCTTATTTTTCTGTTTCGAAGATGTTCCCAACTTCAACTTCAATTTGTTGGTTCTTCACATCAATATTGGTAACTTTTAAGAGCGATTTATAGTCAAACTGCTGTTCACGATCTTCCTGCGCATTATCAGCAAAGACAGCTACACCAGCTAACTCAGAGTCAAACTCTGTTAAAAGGCTAATCATACCGTTAATGGTTCCTCCACCTTTCAAGAAGTCATCAACAATCAAGACACGGCTTCCTGCTTTAAGGCTACGTTTTGAAAGGAACATTTTTTCAATACGGTCGCTAGAACCTGAAACATAGTTAACACTTACAGTTGAGCCTTCTGTGATTTTCAAGTCACGACGGACAATAACAAAAGGTACGTTGAGAACATTTGCTACCGCATTTGCAAGCGGAACCCCTTTTGTTGCAACAGTCATAACAGCATCAATCTTTTGGTCCATAAAGCTCTTGGCAATAATGCGGCCGATATTTTTCAAAATAGCTGGAGTGCTAAGGAGATCAGACAAATAAATGTAGCCTCCTGGAAGAATGCGGTCGCTCTCTGAAAGTTTATCGCGAAGCTCTTGGATGATTGTTTTGGACTCAAGGGTAGAGATAGATGGTGTGAAAATAACCCCACCACCAGCACCTGTCACCGTTTGAATATGGCCGATTTCAATTTCTTCAAAGGCTCGCTTAATAATGACAATATCTTCTGAAATAGAAGATTTGGCAGATTCATACTTTTCCGCAAAGGTATTGAGACTGGTTAATTTGTATGGATTGTTAATCAAATAATTGGAAATAACAACCATCCGATCACTTCTTCTTAATTTCATTAGTTATTCACCATTCTTTTTAATTAGTCTTTTTCTCATTATAACACACTAAAGCAAAAAAAACGAACTTTATCGTCTAAATAAAGCTCATTTTTTTAGTTTCTAGTCTAATTTTGGCTTGTAGAAGGAACGATTGTCCATTGCAAAGACTTTATTGGTCATTTCACCCTCATCAACAAGAGCCAGAGCTGTTGACATCATCATCATACTCGCATCCAAATTATCAATCATATGAATAATTTCAGCTTCCATCACACGAGGACGAACAGGACTACCATACTCGAGTAATCCATGGTGGCTGAGAATCACATGGCGCAGAAGCACCACTTCTTCTCGAGTATCATCAATGCCAAGTTCCATAACCGCTTTTGTAATCTCGCTATCAATCAAGGCGATATGGCCGATAAGATTTCCTCTGACTGTATACTCTGTCTGGTCCGGACCTGTTAACTCAATAACCTTAGCCAGGTCATGAAGCATAATTCCCGCATAGAGCAAGCTCTTATTGAGCTGTGGGTAGACATCTGCAATTGCCTCTGCTAAACGAACCATAGTCGCTGTATGATAAGCAAGCCCTGTTTCAAAGGCATGGTGGTTGGTTTTTGCAGCTGGATAAGAATAAAATTCTTTATCATATTTGGTATAGAGGGCCCGAACGATTCGTTGCCAGATGGGATTTTCAATCTTGAAAATCATCTGTGCCATGTACTCACGGATTTCTTTAACATCCACTGGTGATTTGACCTTGAAGTCTGCTGGGTCATTGGGTTCGCCAGGCTGAGGTAAGCGAAGGGTGATTTGATTTACCTGTGGAGTGTTGTTGTAAACTTCACGACGCCCTTGCATGTGGACAACTTTTCCTGCAGTAAAGGCCTCAACGTTATGAGGTTGAGCATCCCAAAGCTTTCCTTCGATTTCCCCACTATCATCTTGGAAGGTGAAAGCTAGGTAATTTTTCCCAGCACGTGTCTGTCTCAGATCGGCTGATTTAATCAGGTAAAAGCCCTCGAACAGTTCATCTTTTTTCATGTGACTAATCTTCATATTCTTCCTCATCTTCTTGGAACTGGAGCAAATCAAGCATAGGCTCACCTTCTGACAATTCAATATGTCGGAGAGTTCGCTCGATAGCTGAAGTACGACGGTTTAGTAATTCATCAATATTACCAGTGGCATGCTGGAGGTGTTTTTGCGCTTTAACCAGAATACCACCAAACTTGCCAAATTCGGTTTTGACGTTGGCTAGAGTTTGGCTAATATGGTCAGCACTCTTTTGGATATTCAGAGTCTTGAAGCCAACAGATAGGGAGTTAAGGAGGGCTGACAAGGTACTTGGACCTGCGACAATAATCTGCTCCTCCCGTCTCAAACCATCAAAGAAAATCGGATTTCTAACGATTTCTGAATAGAGACCTTCGGTTGGAACAAACAAGACTCCAAAATTGGTTGTCCGAGGTGGTGCCAGATACTTACTCTTGATATCCTTGGCAAAACGCTTAACGCTTGTTTGGAGGGATTTGCGACAACTTTCGATTTCATCCTTATCACCTGCTTCATAGGCTTCTTCCAGACGGTAATAATCTGCCAGTGGAAACTTAGAATCAATCGGTAGATAGACATATTCCTGGTCACCTTGCCCTGGCAACTTGATGGCGTATTCCACACGTTCACTAGAGTTTTCAACCGTTGCAAATTCTCGTTCATACTGGGCAGGTGTCATGATATCTTCGATAATCTGCCCCAGTTGTAATTCTCCTAGAATTCCTCGAGATTTTGTACCAGATAAGACCTTATTAAGAGCGCCGACATCACGGGCAACCGTCTGCATTTCTCCAAGGCCACGATTGACAGATTCCAGTTGTTTTGAAACTGTCTCGAAAGACGCTTGCAAGCGTGTCTGCAAGGTCTTTTCTAACTTTTCCTCGACCGTTTGGCGCATCTGCTCTAAACGTTGCTCATTTGACTCCTGCAAGGCCTGTAGTCGTTGGTCAGTCTTATCTCTGGTTTGGAGGAGGTTTTCATTCATCTCCTGTCGAACCTGGGTCAGACCTTGGTGCAATTCGATTCGCACCTCCTGCAAACGGTCGCTAACAGCCACTTCAAGATTTTTTTGGTCCAGCTGACTAGACTGTCTGGCTTGCTCAAATCTATAATCTAACTGATCTGAAAGGTTATCTGCCTGGTCTTCTAAACTTTTGGTCAGGTATTTCTCCTGCCTATCCTGCCTTTGCCAAATAAGAAAGAGGCCGGCTAGGTTAGCAATTAGTAACAGTAGTAATATAATCTCCATCCTATCTCCTGTCCTTGCTATGCAGTACAACCACATAGCCATCTGGGCAAGTCACCGAAACTTCCCTATCTATATATTCGTTAGAAGCGTAAACTTTCTTAAAGAAAAAATTCGCCTCCGTCAGTTCATACTTGGCTCCGATAATAGTCAACTGACTATCCCTCACAGGCATAAAAGCAAGATAATCATAGTCCGAACGTGGTTCTAGCTGACTGATCCCTTCTGGGCAATAGCTAATCAAGTTTTGCCTATCCTCAATCTCTATTTGACGCATGTAAGGTGCTAATTTGGGATTGCTGGGAAGAAAGACATTCGCCAGCATATGGTCGATGCGACCACCTAGGGCACCAAAAATGGTTACCTGAGCCTGAGGATTTTTTTCAAAAATCGTTAACAGTGCTAGTTCCAGATCGGTATCATCCTTCTCTGGCTGAGCTTGGACAAAATGCTGGGCATGTTCTTGAATCAACTGACGTTCTTCTACAGTCACAGAATCAAAATCCCCAACTGCTAAAGCAAGAGGAAGTTCTTCTTCCAATACCCAGAGTGAGCCTCGATCCACACCGACAAAACAGTCAAAATCTGTCCGGTAGTGACCGCGATCTCCCCCTGCAAAAACTGCAGCTTTAGTCCAGTTGATTTCTGAGAGCTTGCACTCGTTCATTGACATCTCCCTTAAAGACATAAGATCCCGCTACAAAAACTGTAGCGCCAGCTTCTTTGGCTTGAGCAATGGTTTGGTCATCAATACCACCATCGACTTCGATTTCAAAGTTCAAGCCTTTTTCCTCACGAAGGGCAACCAACTCACGAATCTTATCCATGGTTTCAGGCAGAAAAGCTTGCCCACCAAAACCAGGATTAACCGTCATGACTAATACTTGGTCAACCAAATGAAGGACATGTTTAATCGCCTCAACAGGCGTACCTGGGTTAATGACAACCGAAGGTTTAACACCGAGAGAACGAATCTTTTGAAGAGCGCCATGGATATGAGGTGTCGCTTCAACATGAATGCTGATGATGTCAGCTCCTGCACGCGCAAAATCCTCTAAATGATGTTCGGGATTTGATACCATCAAGTGGCAGTCAAAGACCATCTTACTATGAGGTCGAAGACTTTCGACTACACCTGCACCAAAGCTGATCTGAGGTACAAAGTGACCATCCATGATATCGATATGGGCGTATTCTGCCCCAGTTGCTTCTAGGCGTTTAATTTCACGTTCAAAGTTGGCATAATCTGCTGCCAGAATTGACGGAGCAATCTTGTATTGAGACATAGGTTTCTCCTTATTTTGGAATTTTTTTGCTGACTTTTTTATAGGTTTCTCTGCGATTTTCAATCTCACTGAGAAATTGCAGATAGTTGTCGAAACGGAAGTTTGCAATGATGCCCTCTTCTACTGCTGGTTTCACTGCACAAGATGGTTCATGAGTATGCGTACAAGTACGGAACTTACAGTCGCGACTGACACTAGCAATCTCTGGAAAGGCCTGGTTCAGCTCTTCAGCACTTGATACTTCATAATCTAGCGACGAAAAACCTGGTGTATCTGCGATTTTGCCTCCATTTAGGTTGTAAAAACTAACAGCTCGAGTGGTATGACGACCACGGCCTAGACTATCAGAGATTTCTCCCGTCTCTAGATTGAGGTCAGGAGCAATTTTATTAAGGAGGGTTGACTTTCCAACACCTGTCTGCCCCATAAAGACTGTCACTTTGTCTGTCAACAAGAGCAAGAGTTCCTCTTTACTAGTCACAAAATCGTAACCAATAGCACGATAGGTCTGCTCGTAAAAGTCCAGTTCTCCCCCATCTTCCAGTAAGTCCATCTTGGAAATATAGACGATAGGATGAATCCCCTTGTGCTCTAAAAGAACCAAGAACCGATCCAACAAGTTGCTATTAAAGTCAGGTTCTTTAACGGACATAATGACAACGGCTTGGTCAATATTGACAATGGGTGGACGAACCAGACTATTTTTTCGTTCATGAATTTCCAAAATATAGCCTTCTGAGTTCTCCTCTGCAGAAAAATCTACCCAATCCCCAACATAGGGCGTATGGCCTTTTTTACGAAAATTCCCACGGGCGCGTGTTTGATAAACCTGGCCCTCACTCTCCACATAGTAGAAGCCAGCCAAGGCTTTAATGATTTGTCCCTGCATCTTAGAGCCCTTGTCCTTTAAGCGCATCTGCTAGACTGGCAAATTCTTCTAAGCCCAGAGCTTCACCACGTACACTCGGTGACAAGCCCGCTTGATCTAAAGCCTTTGTCAGTTTGTCCTTGATCTCCTCAGTTTTCCCAAAGTAACCTGTCAAGTTGTTCCACAAGGTCTTGCGACGATGGGTGAAACTAGCCTTGGAAACCTTAAAGAAGAAGTTCTCGTCTTCAACTGCTACAGCTGGTTCTGGACGACGTACCATTTTCAGGATAGCTGAATCTACATTTGGCGCTGGCACAAATACTGTACGAGGCACGATAAAGGCAACCTTGGCAGTCATATAATACTGAACTGCAATTGACAAGCTACCGTAAGCCTTGGTATTTGGCTTAGCAGAGATACGATCTGCCACTTCTTTTTGCATCATGACCACAAACTCACTAAAAGGAATGCCACTTTCAATCAAGTGCATGAGAATAGGAGTTGTGATATAGTAAGGCAAGTTTGCCACTACCTTAATTGGTAAATCAGGATTTTTGAAATTCTGGATATGTTGCGCTAGATCGACTTTTAGAATGTCCTCGTTGACTACGGTAACATTGTCAAAATCACGCAGGGTATCTGCTAGAATTGGCACCAAACGGTGGTCAATCTCAAAGGCCATAACTTCAGCCGCACGCTCAGCCAAAAATTCCGTCAAGGCACCAATTCCTGGACCAATTTCAATAACATTGACCTGGTCATCAACTTCAGCCGTATCCACAATTTTTTGAAGGATATTGGTATCGGTCAAGAAATTTTGCCCGAAGGATTTTTTAAAGGTAAAACCGTGACGCTCCAGTACTGCCTTGGTCACGCTATAATCTGCAATTCTCATTTATTCTCTTTTCTAATATTGAAAGGTTTTCTAATCTTGAGCTCTTCCTTCTTGTTCCTCACTAAGCTTTTGCATGTCTCTAAAAGCTGTTAGGCTAACATAGGCACCCGCTTCATGGTATTCCGTTGGGTTAATGGCATAGTCAAAGAATTCAATCATGTTACCAGCGCTTTCAATCATTCCATTCCATTTTTCGTCAAAGACCATTCGCAGACGTTTCCAATCAGTAAATACTGGGACAGAATTTCGGCCATTTTTGCCTTCTCCAGTTGGTATGTTAAATTTAGCTGATTCTTCTAAAACAAAGGAATTTGATTCCTGACCACCCTCTGATAAGCCTGAAGCCGCCTCTAAAGGCAATAAGAATTTGGCTTTTGGCACAGCCATTGAAAAGAACTTATAATAAAGCTTATAAATTACTTCTTCGTCTTCTGTCGTCGGACTATCTAGTTGTCCCATCAAAAGCATCCATCTTACTACATCAGGATTCATGACAGGAACTTGTATTTCTGGTAAATCAGAAAAATCTGGTTTTTGAACCAAGGCAGAGGCACTGATGCTAACTTCCTTGGAATTAAAAATTGCTCCCAAGGCACCATTTAAGTAAAAAGCTGTCCCAAGGAAATTTTCAATCCCTTTTTTATCTTCCGTATTTTCAATCAGTTTTACGACTGAGTTTGGTCGGCTGTCAATGGTTTCCTTGAATTGGCGATACCAAGATGGTGTCAAAAGCATAATCATGGGATCAGTGCAGAGATACCCTTCTTCTCCTCTGTCATAGGTCGTTGAAAAGAGGTAAGGCTCGCCTGTTTTTTCTGAATAAACTGCATAAACTGCATCTGCTTCTAAGAGCTTATCTTTAACGATTTCCGCTAGACGTTCCAACTTGCGAGTGTTGGATTGATAGCTTTCTTCACTTTCAGTTTCCTGATTTTGACGGCATTTCCATAAAAAGAGACGTAAAATCTCTACGCTGTCATCAAGGGTAGCTGCCAAATAGTCTTCATTTGTTAACTGACCCTCTTGGATGGCTACAAAAGCACGATAAAGAGCATCTGAATAGCTAGATAATTTTTGTTCTTCCTCAATACCTGAACTAAAGAGCACACTTCCTTTTTTCAGTTTATCCAAAGAAGGAATCCTATCAACCACTAGATGGGCAAGAACTTCATCAGTTAGACTATCTGCATCTTTGTTTTGACTGCTAAGTTTTTTAACCTCTACAGTACCAAGACTTTCCATTCCTTGGTCGGGATTGCAAAACTGCAACTGATCTCCAACCTTGACACTACCTTCTAGACTCCCAACAATCAATAATTGGTTCGTTTCCTTCATCGGGAACAAATCTAGAACACCCACGCAAGCATTGCCTTTCGCTTCTTCTGCTTCCTTATTGGATTCAGTTGTTTTTGTTGCTTCAGTCTTTTTCAAATAGTCAAAGATTCCCATAACTTTTCCTCATTATCTCCACTTAGCACAATTCCTATGGAGTCACTTTTCTAATGCTTGCTACCAAGCCTGATTAAACCGTTTATGATTACTTCTATTGTATCACATTCCCTCCACATTTTGGGGGAGTTTCTCAATTCTCATACGATTTCATAACATCTTCAACTTCAGCTAGACTTATCCCAAATAACTCCAAACGTTTAAGGAGTTGTTTCCCATTGGAATAACCGATACGAAGACTTTCTCCTAGATATTCTCTGCGTTTTCGGCTATCTACGCCGGCTAGAAAACCAAGACGAATCAAGTCGCTACGACTAATATCAAAGTCACTTTCTACTTTAAACTGTTCAGTTACTTGTTCTAGTGCTATCTTCAAGTCTTCGTAGCTAGCATGCTCAATTCCTAGAGAACGTCCCTTGGTCTTAGATTTTGGCACTGCCTCATCACGTTTGAGAAAGGCGTGCTGAACTGTCGGAATGGCCGTCATAATCATCCGACGAATGCGTTCCCCGTTAAAATCAGGATCCGTAAAGACAATCACCCCATAACGTTGGTGTAGACGTTGGATTCGTTCAAGATCTTGTTCATTGATCGCAGATCCACGAGTCTCATAGGTCTCCACATCAAAGTAGCGTTTTAAATTAGCCGTATCGTCACGTCCTTCTACCACGATGACTTGGGTAATTTTCTCTTTCATGATTTACTTTCCAATCCAAAGATGCCTTCTGCATTGGCACTTGTCACTACTGCCAATTCTTCTGTCGTCATACTACGCAAGTCCGCAATAAAGTCTACTACATAGCGCGTGTAAGCTGTCTTATTTTCACGCCCACGCTTGGGTACTGGAGCTAAATAAGGTGCATCTGTCTCTACCAAAATCTTATCCAAAGGTAACTCTTTAGCCACTTCCTGAATATCTGTCGCCTTCTTGAAGGTCACCACTCCAGAAAAGGAAATAGTCATACCAAGCTCCACAAACTTCTCAGCCCACTCCAAAGAACCTGAGAATGAGTGCATAATCCCGCCACGAGGACCAACTCCCTCGCTCTTAATAATCTCATAGGTGTCTTCTAGCGCATCACGGGTGTGAACTACAAAAGGTAAGTCCAGTTCCTTAGATAGCTGAATCTGACGACGAAAAACCTTTTCTTGAACTTCCTTAGATGCCGTCATCCAGTGGTAGTCCAAACCAATCTCGCCCAAGGCAACAACTTTTGGATGTTTTAGTTTTTCTAGCAAGTAATTCTCAACATCCGTTGTATAGGTTCCTGCTTCCGTTGGATGCCAGCCAATCGTCGCATAGAGTTGGTCATACTTGTCTACTAGTTCTAAGGCCCGCTCAATAGTCGGTTTGTCAAAACCAACAATATTCATCCGAGTTACACCCATTTCAGCCGCTAAGGCAAGTTCTTCTTCTTCGCGTCCCAAAAATTCTTCCACATTCAAGTGGGTATGAGTATCAAAAATCATTTATATTTCCTCGTTTTTTCTACCTTCTATTATACCAAAAAAACTAGTCTCATCCTTATAGGAAAAAATATTTTGAAATCATTCATTTTTTCTTGACGACTTTTTTTCATAGCAGTATAATAACTCTTGTTGAAATTTTCAGAAAAGGAAAGAAAATGTTTACAAAACTAAAATATACCTTTATTGGTCGTCCCCTTAAGTCCTTAACTGAAGGCGAGGGAGGACTACTTGGAAAAACGCAGGCACTCGCAATGCTATCAAGCGATGCTCTATCATCTATTGCGTACGGGCCTGAACAGGTCGTCCTCGTCTTGGCTAGTCTTTCTCCGCTTGCTATCTGGTGGAGTCTCCCTATTGGTATCTTTGTCCTCTTACTATTAGCTAGCCTGACGATATCTTATCGACAAATCATCCATGCCTACCCTCAAGGCGGGGGAGCCTATATGGTTACTCGAGAAAACCTATCTCCTGAGCTAGGTTTGATTGCTGGGGGAAGTCTGCTTGTTGACTATATGCTAACAGTAGCCGTATCAGTGGCGGCAGGAGCTGACGCTATCACTGCTGCACTTCCTACCCTCCATCCTTACAACCTCCACATCTCCATTTTTCTAGTATGTTTGCTCATGCTTTTAAATCTACGAGGACTAAAGGAATCCGCAAGCTCTCTGATGATCCCAGTCTATCTCTTTATCTTTAGTACGGTCTTCCTCTTATTGTTTGGTATCTTCCAACTATTGACAGGTTCTCTTAATTATCATGCAACTTCTGCAATTGGTCAAACTGTCCCAAGTTTGTCAATTGTCCTAATCTTAAGAGCCTTCACCAGCGGTTCGGCTTCACTAACTGGAGTCGAAGCTATCTCAAACGCTGTTCCGTTTTTCAAAACTCCCAAAGAGAAGAACGCTGCCCAGACACTAACCATCATGTCACTTATCCTTGGATTTCTATTTGCAGGGATTACCTTCTTAAACTACTGGATGGGAATTACTCCTCAACATGGAGAAACAATCCTTTCACAAATGGCTAAAGGAATTTTAGGGAATTCAGCAATTGGTCAGATTGTTTATTATCTCTTCCAATTTTCAACAGCCTTAATCCTAGCCGTCGCTGCAAATACTGGTTTTTCGGCCTTTCCGATGTTAGCTTACAATATGGCCAAGAACAAGTACATGCCCCATCTCTTTATGGAAAAGGGAGACCGCCTAGGTTACTCAAACGGTATTTTAACCTTAGCTTTTGGTGCTATAATCCTTCTGCTTATTTTCAACGGAAATACAGAACGCTTGATTCCTCTCTATACTATCGGAGTTTTTGTTCCTTTTGCCCTTTCTCAAACAGGGATGATTCGCCACTGGAAAAAAGAAAAAGGCTCTCATTTCTTAAAATCTGCATTTGCTAACATCCTCGGCGCTATCATTTGTTACGCCATTGTCCTTATTCTACTCCTCTTCAGGCTTGGGGATATCTGGCCATTCTTCCCAATTATCCTGATCCTAACCTTCCTCTTTTTGTCCATCCACAGTCATTACCAAAAAGTGGCCAAACAACTTCGACTTTACGAAGGAATTCAAAAGAAAACCTACGACGGCAATGTCGTCCTTGTCTTAGTAGGAAATGTAACTCGAGTCAGTGTTGGAGCGATTAATTACGCTCAAAGCATCGGAGATGAAGTTTTGGCCATGCACATTTCCACCAAGGAAACTGAGGAAAAAGACCAAGAAATCCTCCAAGAATTTGCCGATTACTTCCCAAATATTACTCTTAAAAACATTAATACCAGCTATCGCGACATCATTACTCCTACAGTCCGCTATGTTCGAAAAATCTCTCAAGAGGCCAAGAAAAAGAACTACACGGTTACAGTTCTAGTACCCCAGTTTATCCCTAACAAACCTTGGCAAAATATCCTACACAATCAAATGAGCCTCAAATTAAAATATGCTCTCAGATGGCACGAAGATGTCGTCGTGGCTAGCTACTCTTATCATTTGAAAGAATAAAGAAAAGCTCAAAATCAGAGAATTAACCTTCTGATTTTGAGCTTTTTCTAAATGTGATTTTTTCAAGACGTCTTCTAAAATGTTTATTCTAAATCAATAACTTTAGAAAACTCTCTTTTTAAATAAAAGAAAAATCAGTAGGCTCGAGTTCCTACTGACTTCTTTGTTTCATTTGTTTGGATTATGCAGCCAAAACTTTGCGTCCTTTACGACGACGAGCTGCCAATACGCGACGACCGTTTTTAGTTGACATACGGTTACGGAATCCGTGTTTGCGCGCACGACGAAGTTTACTTGGTTGATAAGTACGTTTCACGATGAATACCTCCTCATAGATTTTGTATTCGTTTAGCCGGCTATAAAGTGATCAGTTACTAAACATACTTTACTATTCTATCTGATTCTGATTCATTTGTCAATAGCTCTGACAAATGTTTCCAGCTTTTTTGCTATGAAAGCCTTATCTACGATACTGCTTCAGGAAGCGAGTCATTTTTTCCTGTATTTGGGCCAACTCATCGACACGTGGTAGATAAACGATACGGAAGTGATCTGGTTCTTTCCAGTTGAAGCCACGTCCATGTACCAAAAGCACTTTTTCTTGTTTCAAGAAATTGAGGACAAATTGTTCATCGTCATCGATACGATACATATTGCGGTCGATTTTAGGGAAGATATAAAGACCCGCTTTTGGCTTAACAGCTGATAAACCAGGGATATCTTGAATGGCATTATAAATAAAGTTTCTTTGTTCATAGATACGACCACCAGGAAGAAGCAACTCATCCACTGACTGGTGACCACCTAGTGAAGTTTGAACAACCTGCTGGGCAAGTACATTCGAACAGAGGCGCATGTTTGAAAGCATGTTGAGACCTTCAATGTAGCCCTTTACATGATGTTTAGGTCCAGACAAGACCATCCAACCAACACGGAAACCAGCGATACGGTGAGATTTAGACAGACCATTCATGCTGACACAGAAAAGGTCTGGGGCCAAACTTGCGACGGGTGTGTGGACATTGCCATCCATAACCATACGGTCGTAAATTTCATCCGCAAAGATAATCAAGTCATTTTGACGAGCAATCTCGATGATATCTAGTAAGAGTTCTTTAGGATAGAGAGCCCCTGTTGGGTTATTCGGATTGATCAAAACAATAGCCTTAGTATTTGAACTAATCTTAGACTTAATGTCATCTAGGTCTGGATACCATTCCGCTTCTTCATCACAGACGTAGTGAACCGCATTTCCTCCAGCCAAGCTAACTGCAGCAGTCCAAAGAGGATAGTCAGGCATAGGAACCAAGACTTCATCGCCGTTATCCAAGAGACCTTGCATGGACATGACAATCAACTCACTAACCCCATTTCCAAGATAGATATCATCGATACCTACATTTGGGAAGTTTTTCAGTTGGCAATATTGCATAATCGCCTTACGAGCCGAAAAAATCCCTTTTGAATCTGAATAACCTTCACTATCACGGGCATTCATAATCAAGTCGTGTATAACCTCATCTGGTGCTGTAAAGCCAAACTCAGCTGGGTTTCCTGTATTTAGACGCAAAATCTTTTCACCATTTGCTCGCATGCGCATGGCTTCTTCCAAAACTGGACCACGGATATCATAAGCCACATGCTCTAATTTTATTGATTTGTTAAATTCTTTCATTTGAGTTCCTCTATTCATCAGGATAGTTAATATTATACCACTCCAAAACGAAATCGTAAATTTCCCAGTACTATTCCACAAAAAACCTTGCTTAACGCAAGGTAACAGGACAAATCCGATTTCTTTCTATTTTGGGAGAAGAAAGAGTAGATATACTTCTCTAAAAAGCTGGACAAATTGGACCAAAATCTTTGTAGAGAAACTCTGGTGATCGAAAACAAAGTCATTGTAAGGGATGGTAACTGCATGAACAAAAGAATTTCTACTTCTATTCAGCAAAACGCAAAGAAAAAATAAGTAGACTGACCAGCATTAGGAATAATGTTAGACTAAGCCGAGTCTAGTTGTAAAAATACCATCTCACTAACTTATTTCTTTGCCCTGTCAATTCATATTATACACTAAAATCTTTGCATTTTCAAACAAGTCTACATATAAAAAGAACTCAATATTTGAGTTCTTTTTATCTACTATTTCGCAATTTCTGCCAACATTTTTTCGATGTGTTGGATGGATTTTTCACGTCCAAGCAAGTAGATGGTATCTGGCAATTCAGGACCATGCATTTCACCTGAAACGGCGATACGGATTGGCATGAAGAGATTTTTCCCTTTGATACCAGTTTCCTTTTGGACCGCTTTGATTTGTGGGAAGATATTTTCTACCACAAACTCATCGTCTGACATGGCTTCGAGTTTCGCTTTGAAAGCCTCAAGTACAGTCGGAACCGCTTCGCCAGCCATGACTTCTCGCTCAGCTTCTGTCAATTCTGGGAAGTCTGAGAAGAAAAGGTCTGTCAATGGAACGATTTCGTCCACTGACTTCATTTGTGGTTTGTAGAGTTCCACCAATTTCTCAGCCTTGTCTGTCAAACGTCCCGCTTCTTCGAGGAATGGTTTGGCCATTTCAAAGATAGTCTCAAGATCCGCATTTTTAATGTACTCATTGCTCATCCAGTCCATTTTCTTCTGGTCGAAGGCTGCTGGAGACTTGCTGAGACGGTTTTCATCAAAGAGTTTGATAAGCTCTTCGCGAGAGAAGATCTCATCTTCCCCACCAGGGTTCCAACCAAGCAAAGCGATGAAGTTAAAGACTGCTTCTGGAAGGTACCCTTTCTTACGGTAGTCTTCGATAAATTGAAGAGTGTTAGTATCACGTTTTGAAAGTTTTTTACCCGTTTCAGAGTTGATAATCAAGGTCATGTGACCAAATTCAGGTGCTTCCCATCCAAGTGCTTCATAGACCATGAGCTGTTTTGGTGTATTAGCAATGTGGTCGTCTCCACGGATTACGTGAGAAATTTGCATATCGTGGTCATCGATGACAACGGCAAAGTTGTAGGTTGGATAACAATCTTTCTTTTGGATAACCCAGTCACCACCGATATTGCCACCTTCAAATTCGATATCACCTTTAACCATATCATGCCACTTGTAAATACCAGACTCATTCACTGCCAAACGAACCGTCGGGGTAATCCCCGCTGCTTCACGTTCAGCCACATAAGCTGCTTTTTCTTCTCGGCTCATACCAAGGTATTCGTTAATGTAACGAGGTGTTTCACCTGCTGCTTCTTGACGTTCACGTTCTGCTGCTAATTCTTCTTCTGTAACGTAAGATTTGTAGGCTTTTCCTTCAGCTAAGAGTTGGTCGATATATTTTTGATAGAGTTCCAAACGCTCAGACTGGCGGTAGTTTTCATGAGTCTCTGGACTTTCATCCCAGTCCATGCCTAACCAACGAAGGTTTTCAAGCTGTGAACGTTCTCCGTCTTCGACATGACGTTTGCGGTCAGTATCTTCGATACGGATGATAAAAGTTCCACCATGGTGGCGTGCATATAAATAGTTAAACAATGCTGTACGGGCATTACCGATGTGTAATAGTCCTGTTGGACTTGGTGCGTAACGCACACGAATATCTTTTGACATATCTTCTCCTATAAAGTCTCTAGGCGTCTGCCTTTTCACTCTCTATATTATATCACAAGTCTCGCCAGAGTCCAATTTCTCTTTTCAAGAAATAGCAAAAAGAGTGGTAAAACCACTCTTTTTTATTCTATTATAGACGAGCATTAAGTTCTTTGCTCAATTCTTCAAATCCTGGTTTACCAAGAAGGGCAAACATGTTGCGTTTGTATGCTTCAACACCTGGTTGGTCAAATGGGTTGATAGCGTTCAAGTAACCTGAAAGGGCGATTGCCAATTCGAAGAAGTAGATCGTGTAACCAAGAGTGAAGGCGTCTTGCTCAGGAAGAGTTACGTACATATTTGGTACGTCACCGTCAGTGTGGGCAAGAAGAACACCGTCAGTCGCTTTTTTGTTTACAAAGTCAACGTCTTTTCCTTGAAGGTAGCCAAGTCCGTCAAGATCTTCTTCCAAAGTAGGGATAATCACATTCTTACGAGGTTTGTCAACGCGGACAACTGTTTCAAACATGATACGAGTTCCTTCTTGGATAAATTGACCCAATGAGTGCAAGTCTGTTGAGAAGTTAGCTGAAGTTGGGTAAATCCCTTTTTGGTCTTTCCCTTCTGACTCACCAGCCAATTGTTTCCACCATTCTGAGAAGTATTGAAGGGATGGCTCGTAGTTTACCAAGATTTCAGTTGCATAACCTTTACGGTAAAGGATGTTACGAACAGCTGCATATTGGTAAGCTTCGTTTTCAGAGATTTTATCTGAAGTATAGTCTTTACGAGCTGCGTTAGCACCTTCCATAAGGGCTTTGATGTCTGCACCTGATGCAGCGATTGGAAGCAATCCAACTGCTGTCAATACTGAGAAACGTCCACCGATGTCATCTGGAACTACAAATGTTTCCCAACCATTAGCATCTGCTTCAACCTTAACAGCACCTTTTTGGCGGTCAGTTGTTGCGTAGATACGTTTGTTAGCTTCTTCTTGTCCGTATTTCTTAACCAAAAGTTCTTTGAAGACACGGAAAGCGATCGCTGGTTCAGTTGTTGTACCTGATTTAGAAATCACGTTTACTGAGAAATCTTTATCTGAAACGTACTCTACCAAGTCAGCAAGGTAAGTAGATGAGATTGAGTTCCCAGCGTAAAGGATTTGTGGTGCTTTACGTTCTTCTTTTGTTTGCAAGTTTGCAAAGTGGTGGTTCAAGAAGTCAATTGCTGCTTTAGCACCAAGGTAAGATCCACCGATACCGATAACAACCAAAACATCGCTGTCTGCTTTGATTTGTTCAGCAGCTTTCAAGATGCGGTCAAATTCTTCGCGGTCGTAGTTTTCAGGAAGGTCCAACCAACCCAAGAAGTCGCTACCAGCACCAGTTCCTTTACGGATCAATTCGTCTGCTGCTGTAACTTGTGCTTGCATGTATTCCACTTCATGCGGAGCTACAAATTTATCTAACACTTTTGAATAATCAAATTTAATATGTGACATGTTATTCCTCCATAATTTCTTCTTTACTATCATAACGCTTACCAGCAATTTTTTCAAGTTTTTATACTGAATTTCCTCAAATTTTATCATAATTCAAACGTTTGCGTAAAAATACAATTCTATAAAGATTCGCAAATGATGAATAAAAAAAACGACTAAATTTCTAGTCGTTATAATTCATTCAATAAATACTCAAATAATTCTAAGTTGCCATCTTCTTCATTGACTAAGAATTCTGGATGCCACTGGAGACCAATAATACGGTGCTCATCAATGGATTCGATTGCTTCAATCGTTTGGTCGCGAGGATCTACTGCTGTTACACGGAAATTCGGTGCCAAGTCTTTAATGCTCTGACGGTGCACTGAGTTTACTTGACTTTCTTTACCAAATAATTTAGACACCACACTGCCATCAACTGTCTCAATAGAATGTGAAGTCCCAAAAGGTAGACCTTGCCAATGACCTTCAATATCCTGATTGAGCGTTCCACCAAAGGCAACGTTGACAAGCTGAACACCACGGCAAATGGCTAAGATTGGTTTGTTCTGACGCAAGGCTTCTTGTAGAAGAGCTAGCTCAAACTCGTCGCGAGTTAGGTTATAGTCGTCGCTATCAATTGTTTTTTCCTCACCATAAAACTGAGGATGGACATTTTGCCCTCCAGTCAAGATAAGCTTGTCTATCATTTCTACATAGTCGTGCACAACTGACTCATCACCAACTGGGATGACCAAAGGAAGTCCGCCAACCTGACGAATACTCTCAGCAAATTTACAAGAGACTGATGAATGAATATTTTTTCCTTCTGCGTCCACAGGACAGAGATTTGCCGCTACTCCAACAACTGTTCTTGCCATCACTGATTTCCTTTCCTTGTCCATTGATAATCTTATCTTATCATCCTTGCCCACTCCTGTCTAATATGTATTTTTTAAGTCCGTGATAAATTTTTTTTATCAGAAAAAGTTGCCCTAGTTTAGGACAACCTTCTATTTATTCAAAGACAAATTGATTATGATACAATTCTGCGTAGAATCCACCAAGTTTCAGCAATTTCTGGTGATTTCCTTGTTCGATAACTTGACCATCCTTAAGGACAATAATTTGATCCGCATTGAGAATGGTTTTCAAGCGGTGAGCAATCACAAAACTAGTTCTTCCTGCCACAATAGCTTCCATGGCATTTTGAATCTTGCTTTCTGTTACAGTATCCACGTTTGATGTTGCCTCATCCAAAATTAAGACCTGTGGATCTGTCATCAAGGTACGAGCAATAGAAATCAACTGCTTCTGACCGGTTGAGAATACGCTCTGATCATCATTAATTAGAGTATCGTACTTATCTGGTAGACTTTCGATATATTCATGGATATGCGTAGCCTTAGCAGCTACTTCTACCATCTCCTGACTAGCATCTGGTACACCGAATCGAATATTGTCACGGATGGTTCCGCTAAATAAAACTGAATCCTGCAAGACAATTCCCACCTTGCTTCGCAAGCTATCCAAATCAAATTCTCGGATATCTCTACCATCAAAACTGATACTTCCTGCATCCACATCATAAAAACGATTGATCAAGTTCATGATAGTTGTTTTCCCTGAACCTGTCGGACCAACAACCGCAATCATTTTCCCTTTTGGAGCTGAAATGCTGACATCTTTTAGAATTGGTTTCCCTGGAACGTATGAGAAGTCTACGTTTCGAATCTCCACACCCTCTCGTAATTCTGTGAAATCTGGAGCATTTTGAGGGCGGACTTCTTCTTCGGCATCAAACATTTCTTGGATACGTTCTGCACCTGTAAAGGCCAGTTGCAAACTTCCCCAACTAGCTGCCAATTGGATTATGGGTTGATAATACTGTTGAGAAAACTGGGTAAACATGACAATCAAACCCAGAGCAGTTGCTGTCTCGATGTTCTTATCATTCAGTAAGACAGCTGAACCGACAAAAATAACAATAGCTGTATTGACCAAACTCATTCCGTTCATGACAGGAAAGAGAATCCCTGAAAACATTCTGCCCTTAAACGTTGCTTTACGGACACGCTCGTTTTGCTCAACAAAACCTGCGATCACATCTTCTTGAATGCCTTGAACAATAACGGCTTTTTGTCCAGAGATACTTTCATCCATATAAGCATTGAGCTTCCCAACTTCTTTTTGCTGAAGATTGGTATATTTTCTTGCCAATTTCAAAATGACAATCAGCATGATGACAGCTATTGGAGTGCTAGCAATCGTAATCAAAGCCAAGGTCACATTTTTTGCGAACATGACAATCAACAAACCAATATAAAGGGCAATATTGGTCATAACAGACACCAGACTTTCGTTGAAAGCCTGTAGGATGTTATCCAAATCACTGGTAAAACGTGACAGGATATCACCATCTTGATGGCGGTCAAAGAAGGAAACGGTCAAGCGAGAAAGCTTGCCAAAAAGTCCCTTACGCATCTCATTTGTCGATTCGGCAATAATACGGCTCATCAAAACCATATAGATAAGACTCGACACCACGAGCACAATCAAAATATAAGCAAGATTCATCAAGAGTCCTAATAGACTTTGCCAAACCATATCTGGATTTCCATTTTGATAAGCTATAACCAAATTAGCCAGTTCTGTGACTGTTTGACCTGCAAATACTGGAAAGAGGGCTTGTGCAATCGTTGCAATGATAATCATAGCAATAACAACGACAAAGGATATCTTATAAACTTTAAAATAGTTCCAAAAGAATTCAAATGTCTTCATCCTACTCCTCCTTTCCTTTTTGCGTCTCGTAAATTTCACGATAAACTGGGTTTGATGCAACCAAGTCAGCGTGTTTGCCTTGACCAATCAAGCGACCTTGGTCAAGCACTAAAATTTTATCAGCATGCACAACAGAGCTAATCTTTTGTGCGATGATAATCGTAGTCGTCCCCTTCAAATCCTTGTTGAGGGCTTCTTGAACCAAACGTTCCGATTTGGCATCAAGGGCAGAGGTTGAATCATCGAAAATCAAGATACGAGGATTGCTGACAATCCCACGCGCAATAGACATTCTTTGTTTTTGTCCACCAGAAAAGTTAGTCCCACGTTCCTCAACCGGACTTTCAAAGGCCAAGTCCATACGACTAATAAATTCACTGGCCTGAGCAATACGAGCTGCGCGTTCCATTTCTGAAACTGTCGCATCTCCCTTACCTTGTCTGAGATTATCTGCGATGGTTCCACTAAAGAGGACGGCTCTTTGTAGGACGATAGAAACTGTCTTACGAAGCGTCTCTTCACTAACTGTCCGAATGTCCTTTCCACCAATCTTGATCGAACCTTGCTGAGGATCAAATAATCGTGGAATCAACTGAGCCAAGGTTGATTTCCCTGCACCAGTTGCTCCGACAACCCCAACCATTTCACCAGCTGCGATATCGAAGGATACATCTTTTAAGATAGGTTCTTCATCATTTGGATAGGTAAAGGTAACATTTTCAAAACTAAGACTTCCTTCCAATTCTTCATCTTCCACATCCTTAAAGGTCATAGCTGGTTCTGTATCAAGGATTTCACGAATACGACGGAGGGAAATCATGGCACGAGTGACTGAGTTCCCCAAAAATCCAACCATGACGATGGTAAAGATAATCTGACTCAGGTAGTTTACAAAGGAAGCAATGGAACCAACTACTGACGGATCTGACTCTGCCATACCTGCTACAAGCCAGATTGAAAGAAAGACAGCCCCGTATGAAATCATCATCATTACAGGTTGAACGATAGAAAAGGCGTAGCCGATATAAAGGTTTTCACCCAGTAATTCATCTGATACCTGCGTAAACTTATCAAACTGGTCTTTTTCTTGAACAAAAGACTTAACCACGCGCACACCACGTAAATTTTCTTTGGCAATGGCATTGATACGCTCCAATAAGGTCTGGAATTTTGCAAAGCGCGGTCCCATCATCCCCATCATAAGACCTGTCATGGCGACGATCAAAACGACCATAAGAACCAGCACCCACCACAGCGAAGGCAGAGTGACAACGGCTAATATAAAGGAACCAATAAATAAAATCGGTAGTCGAAAGAGGATTTGGAAGGTCATCATAACGACGTTTTGAATCTGATTGATATCGTTAGTCATACGCACAACGAGGTTCCCTGCATTAAACTTCTCAATATTGGCGTATGAAAAAGTTTGAATCTTACGAAAGGCATCTTCACGTAAGTCAGACGAAACTCCTTGAGCAATGTAAGCTGCTAACACTACATTGATCCCACCTGCGACCAAACCAATCAAGGCAACAAGAATTAACCAAAAACCGATAGTATAAATAGCTTCATTATCACCCGTTAGCAGTGCCTCTAAAACCTCCTGCAAATAACGTGGTTGCAAGAGTGAACTCGTTACCATTAGACCTGTCATAACCAAGGAAGCCAGGGCCTGCCATTTATAGGCTTTTATTTTCTGAAACAGCATATTTCCCCCTTATAAGATAGACAAAAGGGAACGACAGCTCTGTCAGTCCCTTCTTATGCTTTCATGTTGATGTTATTCTAACAAAAAAGAATGCTATTGTCAAAGCACTCAGCTCTCGCAAGCTTGTGAATTAAGACATTAGCATTCTATCAATCCTTTAAAAATTCTTCTAAATTTAGTGCTGAATTTTATTGCTCTGAACTATCTTGCTCGTCTAGCTTAACTCGTCCAATTTCACGGTAGCTACAGTCCCCAACAATCTTGACTGAGAACTGACCATCTTCGTACTCTAGAATCGTCACACTTCCGTTATCAAGACCATGTGGATGCATGCCGTTAATGAGGTAAACAATAGTTCCAATTGTCATTCCATGACTGACAACGAGAGCATTCCCTCCCCCATTAGCTTCCATTTCCTTGGCAATGGCTTCAAAACCTTCCCAGATACGACCACTTAGTTTTTCCCAGCCCTCAGCCCAACCTGCTGTGTCCACTTCTACCAGACCTTCAGCCAGCTCAGCATAGGACAAACGATGCACATGGTCGACATTAAAGATACGAGGAATAATCCCCATAAATAAGTCCCCATCATAAGCACCATCAAAACTACCAAAGCACCATTCACGGATTCGCTTATCCATACGATAAGGAATTTGTCCTGTCAAACCTAGTTCCTCAAGGATAATTCCCATAGTCTGGATGGTACGTCCTGAGTCACTTGAATAAGCACGCTCAAACTTTAAGCCTGACTCACGCAAGCCAATTCCCAATTCATGAATACCTCGCTCACCTTCAGCTGTTAAAGGAGTATCACTCCAGCCTTGAGCACGCCCAATCGTATTAAACATTGTTTTCCCATGACGCACTAGATACAATTTTACACTTGCCATTTTTGGTCCTCCATATGTATCTATTATAGCACGATTTCAGGTAAAAACCTCGTCCAAACTACTCTGTGTTGTTCTTTGAAGGTGCTAATTTGGAAGACCTAGCAGTCTCTTTTTTGACTCCTTCTTCTGTTTTCTCCTCATTTCCTTCTTTGGACCTGTTTTCTGTTTTCTCAGACTTTTGACCGGTCTTTTTTAAAGGAGAAAAGTGAAATTCAAACTTATTTTTTCCTGTGTCAATAGTCGTTGTGAAGAATTTTTCGTCATTTCGATAAGTTGACTTCCCTACATTAAATGACTGCTCTCCATTTTCAGAAGAAGCTTTTTCATAGGTTCTCTTAGCCATAGCAAATGCAAGAAGTTTTTCTTTATTTAAGGCATAATCCTGATGATGTGCTACTTGCCGATTTAGATAAAACTGCAACAAAAGACTAAAAATTCCAGCAATAGTGACAGCGTATAGGAGAACTCCTGCTCTAACTTTTTTCTTTCTCAACACGATAGATAAATTCCCTCTCTAGTCCCTTTTCAAACTGAAAGTGAAAGTGCAGCTCCTGCCCTTTTTCTTGAATTCGAGCTGATTTTAGACCGTAGACCATGGGTTGATAACCACGTCCACTAGCATCTGTTTTCCGGAAATCATTTGACTTTGATTTACCCATGGAAATGGGGTTCCCTTCCTGTTTGAGGTAAAGTCTATCATTCTCCACTTTTTCAAATTGCGCTCGATTCAACTCCGCTTCCAGCTGATCCACAAATATGAGCCACTCCTTCTGCTCACTTTTCTGCTGATAGCGAACCTCTGAAACCAAGAGTTGACTCATAGCTTGAAAGAGGAGCAAGCTACCACTAATAACAAGAAGGGCAACCAGGGATTCTAAAAGTGTAAAAGCTCTAGCTTTACTTTTCCTCAATCGCCAGTAATTTTTCAGTCTCATGATACACCTCCAAACCTCGCTCATTCGAGACAACATTAACCGTAAGCCCATTGACAGTCAACTGCTTTTGCCCAGTCTGCAATGCCATTCGAGCCACTCGCAAAACTTCCTCCTGTTCCATGAGTCTTGCTTCCTGTCGTCTACTTTCTTGAATCTGCCCTAGCAAGAGGGTTGCAATACTGGCAAAAATAGCGAGTGAAATCACTGCCTCCAGTAGAATAACTGCCTTAATTTTTTGCTTCTTGAATACGTTTAATCTTTCCATTTCCTAGATATAGTTGGTAGCGAACCACTTCTTTCCTTGTTTGAAATCTCACGCTCGCCAGAGACGAATTCCCACCAGCCTTGTCAAAGGTGATTGACTGATTAGACTGTAATTGAATTCCTTTCGGAATCGCTAATTTCTGATAGCCATTGCCAATGCTTCTCTCTTCTAAAATCAAGTTCATCTTTTGTTGACTAGCCAGACTTCGCTTCTGGGTTTCCCGATAAAGTTCCTCAAACTCCATAAAGAAAATTTGTTCTTCCACAGCCGCAAAAGTCGACTGGACTGAACTGGACAAGCCCAAGGCTAACATACTAGCTATTCCTAAAACTAATAAACTTTCTAACATGGTGAAAGCCCTAATCCGCAACTGTTTGACTTGTCCCTTGTTTTGCATGATATTCCTTATAGGCTTTTGCTTGCTCAGCAGTGATGCGTCCATCTGCCTCTAGTTTACTTAGACTAGCATCCTCATTTTTATCTAGAGTATAGAGTTCAGCTTGGCTTTCTACCACCTTGACGACAGCTGCTTTACCCTTGTCATTCACTGCATCCTTTTGCTTAGTAAGATTTGGCACAAACAGTAAGAGTAGGACACTAATGATGAGCAACACGACCAACATTTCGACCAGTGTAAAAGCTTTTGCCTTGGCTTCTTTTAATTTCATCATCATCTTTTTCATCTAAAAATTTACCTCCATATTTTGATACATTGGCAGCAACATGGCTGCGTACAATAAAACGATTAGCAGGGCTACAAAAATAAATACCAGCGGTTGAACTAGATTCATGGTACGATTGACTCGGGTAAAAAATGCCTCCCAAGTTTTTTCTGCATAGATTTCCAATTCGCTCCCCAGTTTGGATTTGACCTCTCCGTATTCAATGATTAAACCCAACTCTCTTCTAAAGAAAGGATAATGTTGCACAACTTTCGAAAATTCATGCCCATTTTGCAAGGCTTGATCTAAATCTTGTCCTATTTCCCTAAAAAGAGGATTTCCTTGCTCCTGCATCATCTGGAAAATCTGTGATAGCTCCAGACCTTGACCAATCATATTACCCCATCCTCGAGCATAATAGGCAGTTAGATAATACTGAATAAACACACCTATAAAGGGGATTCTAGCCAAAAAAGAGAAAACTTGAATCTTCGCAGACTTCCTGTAGAAAATCAGCCCAGTTAAAGATGCTAAACCCAGTGCTAGAACAAACCCAAGAAAAATCTGTGGCAGGTTACTAATCACTAAGGTAGCTATGTTACTACTATCCAGTTGGGGCAAGAGATAATTTCGCAAACCCATC
This sequence comes from Streptococcus sp. oral taxon 431, assembly GCF_023110115.1. Taxonomy (GTDB): domain Bacteria; phylum Bacillota; class Bacilli; order Lactobacillales; family Streptococcaceae; genus Streptococcus. Next base: position 440,004 of record NZ_JALDVP010000002.1, read on the forward strand.
ATAATGAGCAGTAAGAAAGCTAGCAAAATAAGTGGGTAGGTCGCAACTTCAATTAACTTCTTCTTGACCTTAGCAAGATTATCCAAATATTCTTCAATTTTCCCCAAACTCAAATGGAGATTCCCATGAACTTCAGCCAATGAAAGTTGCGTGACAATCGCACTCGAGAAACCTAAATGACCCATCATTTCCGAAAAAGACTTTCCTTGCGCAAGTCCTAGGCGCATCTGCGATACATATTCCTTTTCCAACAAGAGACTTCTATCTAGAAAGGAAATGATTTCTACCAGATGAAAACCACTAGAAAATAAATTGTTAAAGAGAGTGATGATTTTCTTCTGCTTACTGGTAGCTAATTTTCTCCGTATCAGCTTGAAGGGCAGTGATATGTCCTTCTTTAAGAAGCTGGTCAATTTGTCCATTCCACTTTTCTGCCTGGTGTTCTTGATAATTTCCATTTGCAACATCAATGATTCCTCCTCCCCCGATTAGTCTCTGGTAACAAACACCTTGTAAAACAACTGCTAGTTCATCTTCACTGACACCCAGTTCTAAAAGACGCTCATAGACACCACGAACACTCTTGGCATGGATTGTCGAGAATACCGTGGCACCTGTCAGACTAGCTCGTACAACGGCACGGGCTGTTTCACTATCTCGAATTTCTCCAATAATTAAAAGATCTGGACGATGTCGTAGGGAAAGTTTTATCAAGTTTTCATAGCTCAGTCCGATAGCTTCATTGAGCTGTAATTGCAGCATCTCTTCCTGCTTAATTTCTACTGGATCTTCAATGGACATGACCTGCCGACCCTTAAACAATGACTTGGCTAATTCATGCATCAAAGTAGTTTTACCACTTCCTACGGGGCCTGCAAAAAGATAAAGCCCGCGTTGCCTAAAGCCCTTTTCCAGTTCCTTAAGGTCCTGAAACCAGAAGCGCAACTCTTGTTCTTGATCATGCAAAAGCCGGATAACTAGACTCTCATGACCACGATAATCTCCCACCGTCGATAAGCGTAATGAAGAAACCTTATTTCCATGCTGATAATCACAGGAACCAAGCTGACTACGGCGTTTTTCTCCAACGTTCATCCCCGCAATAAACTTAAAATGACTAATGACAGCCCCCAACTTTTCAAAGTCATAGGTGTTAATCAAATGTCTCTCATCTCCAACTCGCATATGTAGCTCGTAAATCTTTTCTTTAGGAATAAAATAGATGTCCTGAGCTCCCTGTTTTTTGGCCAGTGTAATCAATTCTTGTGCAAGTATTTGTACCATATCTTCCTCCTCATTCTTATTATTCGAAGAAAATATAAAAAAGAAGAAACAACTTCATTAAAAAGTTGTTTCTTCTTTTTTTATACGACAAGTACGGTGGATTTCTAAACCAGTCTGCTTTTCGTAACCAGGTCTAAATTTTTCATCAGGAATGACTTGACCATCTTCCAACAAAGCCAAGGAATAATATTGCTGAAGAAATTCATCGCATTCTTCACACCAGCGTTTATCTTCTGGATCCCAAAAAATAGTCATCAAGTCTCCTCTACTTTTGTAAAGGGGAATCTCCTTTTCTAACTCAAACCAACAAGACTTATAATATTTCAAAGCGTCATAATAGTTATCAAATTTTTTGCTCGCAATGACGTCGTCTTCCCAGCCTTCTATAAACCACCACGGTTCAAAATCTCCGTACATTTTTATAACTCGATACATAGTTTAACTTCCTTTGTACCGTATATTATAGCGAAATTTTGAGAACAATGAAAGAATTTTGCTCATTTTCACGAATTATATAACATTTTCAAAAAATCCAGCTATTCAAAAACGAATAACTGGATTTAAAAACAAGATTAACCTTCTGAAATATCGTTTTCAATGATCACTTTAATCGCATGATGATCAGCGGCCTTACTAAATACTTCATAGGCCTTTTCTATTTCACTAAGTTTGAAATAATGAGTTACCAATTTTTCTGGTTCAATTTTATGGCTTTCCAAAGCTTTTAACAATTGAGGAGTTGTATTGGTAGAAACCAATCCGGTAGTTACATTAATGTTCCGAATCCAAAGAGTGTCCAAATCAAACTGAACTGGTTTACCATGCACACCACAGTTGGCTACTGTTCCGTCTACACCGATAATCTTTTGACAGAGATCAAACGTTGCAGGAATTCCTACCGCCTCAATAGCGACATCTACACCTCGACCATCTGTCAAATCATAAATTTCTTGAATTGCTTTTTCAGGGTCTGAAGAATTAATCTTATGAGTAGCACCGAAAGAAACTGCAGTATCCAAGCGATTATCGTCTAGGTCCACCATAATCAATTTAGCTGGAGAATAGAATTGTGCCGTCAAGAGAGCTGCCAATCCAACTGGCCCTGAACCAACGATAGCTACACTACAACCAGGCTCAACTTTCCCTTTTAAGACACCAATTTCATAGCCAGTTGGCAAGATATCAGATAACATAACCAAAGCTTCATCAGACAAGTCAGCTGGAGTATGATAAAGAGTATTATCAGCATGAGGCACACGAAGATATTCTGCTTGCATACCGTCAATCAAATGTCCAAAAATCCATCCACCCTCGTCTTCACAGTGAGCATAGATTCCTTTTTTACAATAGTAACACTTGCCACATGCACAAACGCAAGAAATCAAAACCTTATCACCCTTTTTGAAGTTTGAAACTCCTGCTCCGACTTCCTCTACAATACCAATTCCTTCATGTCCTAGGATAGTTCCACTCTTACAAGCAGGAACATCCCCTTTAATAATATGAAGGTCTGTACCACAAATAGTAGTCTTAACGATACGCACAATAGCATCTGTTGGCTTGCGAATAACTGGTTTGTCAACATCAACAAATGACGCAAGGCCTGGTTTAACGTAAGTATAAGCTTTCATAAGCAATCCTCCGCTTTTTTATTTGTATTATTTATATCATAATTGTAAGCCTTTTCATTGAAAAAATCAAGTGAATTGTGAAAGAAATAACAAATTAATTTAAAAAAAGAAGAAACGAAAATCGTTTCTACTTTTTAGATTATGCTTGATAACGTTTTTCACCATCTAGATAAGTTGCTACTAATTCCAAATCTTTATCTAGCACGATAAAGTCAGCATCGTAGCCTTCACGAATTTGTCCACAGACGTCATCGATATGAACTGATTTAGCTGGGTTTAGACTAGCCATCATGACTGCTTCATGAGGATTTGCAATTCCCCACTCAACGACATTTTTCAAACCATCTTTAAGTTTGAGAATGGAACCTGCCAAGTTACCTGTAGATTTAAGGCGAGCAGTCCCATTTGCAACTACAACTGGAAATTCACCTAACATATAATCACCATCTTGCAAACCACCTGCTGTCATACAGTCAGTGATAAGGGCAATATTTTCAGTTCCTTTTTGTTTAAGAAGAATTTCGCAAGCCTTAGGATCCACGTGATGACCATCACAAATCAATTCTGCATAAGTGTGTGGTAACTCATACATAGCACCAACCATACCAAGTTCGCGGTGTGTTAAGCCACGCATTCCATTATAGGCGTGAACCCATACACTAGCTCCAGCATCAACAGCTTTTTTTGCTTCATCAAAGGTAGCATTAGAGTGACCAAGAGCAACAGTTACACCTTCACCAGTAATTGTACGTACAAAATCCTCAACACCATCACGTTCAGGTGCAAGAGCAATTTTATTAAGAAGACCATTAGCAGCCTTTTGCCAAGCGCGGAATTCATCCATACGTGGATCTTTCATATAGGCAGGATTTTGAGCCCCCTTAAATTCTTCGGTGAAGTAAGGTCCTTCAAAATAAATACCACGAATCTTCGCACCAGATGCTTCTTGATATCGTGCTCCAATGTTTTCAGTAACAGCCAGCAATTGTTCGTATGATGAAGTTAGTGTAGTTGGTAGGAAACTAGTAACACCTGTGCTAAGAAGGCCTTCACTCATCGTATGAAGTGTACCTTCGATGTTATTATCCATAACATCAACTCCACCAAATCCGTGAATATGTGTATCAACAAGACCAGGAGCAATACTATAACCAGTATAGTCAATAATTTCTGAGTCCTCAGATACTTGATCCACATGCTTACCAAATTTACCATCAATTAGTTCTAGAAAACCGCCACGGCGAACACCATGAGGATAGAAAAATTGATCCGCTTTAATATATTTAGGCATAATGATAACCTCCGTAATTCATTTTTCTAATATTTATTATGTCAATTACATTATAAACCTTTCTGTGTAATTTGTAAATGGTATAGACCTATTATAGTTAAATTTATAAAGAAATAATATAAGATTTAGTAAATATATAGTAAAGTAATATTGATCATTCAGGTTAACAATAAAATTTAGAAAAATATAAGTAATTTTAAGTAACTGCGAGAGAAAAAAATGGAAGAGAAATTAAAAAAACAAGGTCCGAAAACCTTGTCTTTAATACTATACCGGCGGCCGGGGTCGAACCGGCACGTCCTTGCGGACACTGGATTTTGAGTTTGATTCTTGAGGGGTTGTAAGAGCGAGAACCCATTAAAAACAGTATTATAAGCGACTACTTCTATCGCAAAAACGGTGGAATTTTTTATTTTTTGGAAATTTTTAGGAATTAGTGTATTCACCTATTTTATTTCTTCATCAATTTTATAATATTCCTTTATGTATTCATAGTACTTATAAATTGCTTGATTTAAAATATAAGCCTTAGTTACACGACCTTCTTTTTCAGCAATAATTTTTTGGATTTCATCTAATTCATCCGATGAACGTTTTGTCATATAAAAAGCTATTTGTTTCTCCATTATAACTCTCCTTTATTTAATTAATTAAGTTTATTTTAACAAAAAAACTAGTAATTAGCTATTTTTTTTGTTGACAAAAGCTATTTTTTTGAATATAATAGCTATGAACTAGTGAATAGCTATTTAAAACAACGAAAGGAACTAGTATGGATAAATTGGAACAAGAGGCTTTAGATTACTTCTATGAAGAATTGGAAAGCTATTATGATGAAGACGAACAAGGAGAAATCTTTGACGGCTTGAGCGACTAGCGGGAGGAGAACTCCTCCTCTTGCTGATTTACTAACGGAATAGAAAGGTTTAATTATGACACAACTTAAAATTTTGAATTGGAACGTTAACCAACGTTCTGGCCTTGGAGAACAAATTCCTGATGTGGTTGTAAATGAGTTAAAACATTTAGATGCAGATATTGTGTGCTTAACAGAGTACGTAAAAGGAAAAAATCACTTTGAATTTTGTGAACAACTAAAATCTTTAGGTTACTCTTTATTTATGTATCCTGAATATATCAAAAAATTTCAAAATGAAATTTTGATAGCAATAAAAACAAAATTCGTTACACTTCCCCGAATAACAACTTTCCCAAAAGAGGAAATGTTTCCCGATTTTTTACATCTACAAATTGATTTAGAAGGTGCTCCCTTGCATATCATTGGTGCGAGAATAAAAATTGCTACCATTAATAATAAACTCCCCTATAATAGAAAATTACCACTTTTAGTCAAGGACGCTAAAGAACGCTTGCTACAAATTGAGTATATTACAGAATACGTTCGTAAATTAAACGGGAACATTCTTATTATGGGCGACTTTAACAATTATCACTACTTTGAACATCAAAAAACAGACTCATGGGAACATGATAAGGAGTTTTTACAAAATTATTATTCTTATCCTCTCGTAGTCGAAAAAATGAATGAAGTAAATCTTGCCACCTACTCTCCTACAGGTAATTATGATGAAGTCTATTCATGGATTAACCCAAAAATAAGGGCAGATAATATAAAACGCTATATTAGGAATGACCACTTGTTTTCAAACTTAGCAGAAATCAGCGATATTAAATATAGCTGGGAGTTCACTAAAAATCCCAAATATCAAAATAAAGTTGGCTTCCCCGACCACGCTATTCTTTCAGCCTCTATCTCTTTATAGTACTTGTTCATTAGAGGAGGTAATGCAAAATGAGTGATAATTTAAAAGCATATATATTTCTTTTAGGATTTCTAATATTAGCTAGCATAGGAATTTTTATTCTTCCTCAAGGGCATTTCTTCTCAGTTGCTGCCCTTCTTCTTGGATGTATTCCATTATTTATTTCTATCTATTATTTCGCGAAAATCAAGCTCATAGGAGTTTACGAATTTCTAAAAGACATCATGGATAAAATAAAAGGTATCTAATATGTTTAAATTACGAACAGTAGCAGATTTAACCAAAACTTACATTATTACTAGTAGTAAATTAAAAGTAGCACACTTTTCAATAATAGCACTCACTATCTGCACTACATTTGCTATTATTGCCAATATACGAGCTCCTGTTTTTCTTCAAATCCTATTATTCTTGCTTGGTGGCTTTCTTATATATAAAATTAATTTTAAATTAAAATCTTTTCGCTACAATCTAGATTTTTATTTAATACTTAGGGAAAGCTTATTATACGTTCTACACACAAACCGACTATATACCACCTCTAAGGATAGCTCTGGCTATGAAAAAATCGTCAGAAGTGCAGTATTAGAATACGAGCTAGATAGACAAAAAGGTCATGTTCTTATCAAAGCTCTTATAACGGGTGATGAATTTAGTAAAAAAGTTCAATCACTTGATGATGTACTTTCTGGCGTGCTTGAACTAGAGCTTGAGGAAAAGATTATTAGACCTAGTTTTACAGAATATCATTTCTATTACATAAAGCCCGAAAGACTAGTTCTACAATCTCACAACCAGCGACAAGAGATAGATAGCCTTGATATAGATTTAGGATATGGTGTAAATTATAACCCTGTCAAATGCCCGCATATTTTAGTATCAGGGGGAACTGGAAGTGGGAAATCAGTGCTTATATCTGTTTTGATTTTAGAATTTCTAAAACGTCAATCAACAGTTTATATAGCTGACCCTAAAAACTCTGACCTAGGTAGCTTGTCTCATTACTTTGGAAATAAATACGTAGCAACCACCCCAAATAATATAGCTCGTATTGTGAGAGTCGTAGTTGAGGAAATGCAGGAACGATATCAAGTCATGCGTGATAACTTCCAATACGGTTCCAATTTTACTCAGCATGGATATAAGCCTGTATGCCTTATATTTGATGAAATGGGAGCATTTCAAGCTACAGGTTCAGATAAAAAATCAAGAGAGATTATCACGGAAGTGATGGACGGTATCAAGCAAATCATTCTACTTGGGCGACAAGCTGGGGTATTTATCCTAATTTCAGCTCAACAAATGAGAGCCGAAACTCTAAATACTGACCTACGTGATAATTTAGGACTACGCATATCCCTGGGAGCTAACTCAACCGAGGGTTATCGAATGGTCTTTGGCTCTGCAACTCCTGATAAATTAAAACCAATTGAGGTAAAAGGGGCTGGCTATCTTTACATGCAAGGCTCAGGAAAAGAAACGGCTCAATATTGGGAGAGTCCTTATCTTGATGTTAAGCAATTTGATTTTATCAAGGAGCTACAATTATATCTAACAGAAACAAACTAATTCCAACGGATATTTTTGCTTAAATTCAATAGATTTTCAGCAAAAATATCTGTTCCTCATCGCTTAAGCGATGATAAAAAGAAACGAGGTATTATATGAAAATTAACGATTTTCTTAAACCAGAATTATTAGGAAATAAATTCGTGGCAGTAAAAGGATATACAGAAGTTTTGGACAGAGAAGCAAATAAACCTGTAGCACTACGTCTTAATGTTTCAATCCAAGATGATGATTCTCCTTTTTTTATGGAAATGATAACCGTTAAAGTAAGCACTTTAACTCCTACTGCTTCTGTTCAAGAAATGCTAAACAACAAGACTTGTCCTGTTACTCTTAAAGATTTAAATGTAGGGCAATTTAATGGAAATTTGTGGTTCGCTTGTTCTGATGTAATTCTAATTACTAAATAATGTGTTATAATTTTTTTAAAAAATTAAGGAGCTTACTATGCAAATTTTAACTTACCAAGATTGTTTAAATGAGATAGGCGTTATCTCATTTGAAGAAGCAAGAATGATTTATGATTCTTTAATTAATTCTTCCAACATTCATGACCCTGAATTCCAAGTATATTGGAAAGAATTAGTTGAGTATAGTGCACAATATGCCGAAATGAGGGGAAAATGGCTAACACTTACTATTGAAGAACAAAATTCTCTTGACCCCTCTAGGAGTATTATTCATGATAGAATAATTCATAATCTGCAAGCTATTAGAGGTTTAGCACAGATTGAAGGTAAAGATGTATCCTGGTTTGACAAATTTTACGATGATAGAAAACGTATGGGTGATTTTGCTAATTATATAAATTACATTTATGCTGTAAGTTCACGTTTATAATAGAAAGAACCTTATATGTCAATTTATTATTCCATATCTGATATTCATGGACACTACAATGAGTTTATTAAATCTCTTAATAAAATAGACTTATCAGATAAACAAAGTCGACTTATCTTACTTGGGGACTATATTGATAATGGTTCTCAATCTTTTCAAGTCATTTCTAAAATAATTGAACTTGAAAAAATTTATCCAAAACAAATTATTACGCTATTTGGAAATCATGAAGAATGGTTTTATGATTGGTTGATTTTAGATAAGCCTACTGCTTCTGCATTCCCAGAGACAATAAGGAGCTTCTTCTCCCCAGAGGAATTGGACTATATTTTAAAATCAAATCCTGAAAATTTTGAAACAGGTGTTAAAAATGAAATTAAAACAAATATCAAATTTTCTACTTTTATAAAATGGTTTCAAACACACTATAAAAAAAAAGAGGTATTACGAGACAGACTCACAAATATTTGTCCACGCTGGCATTGATGAAGAAGCTGGCAAGCTTTGGAAAGAGCTAACGAGTTCAGAAATGTTTACAAATAAATTTCCTCTTAACACTGGTGGATTTTTAAAAGATATTGTTTCTGGTCATGTTGCTTCTTGGGAAGTAGCTAAAGATAAAACTTACCAAGGAAAGATTTACTATGATAGTAAAAATCATTACTTTATTGATGGAGATGTAAAGAATAGCAAAACAATACCTGTTATCTGCTATGATACAATTACTAAGAAATATTACTTTCTGTAACTTTTAATCATGTGTTCCTAGGCAAAACTGCCGACTGGAGGTCGGCAAGCTGGAAGCGTGTTTAGCAGAGCAGTGCTTAGGTCACATGATAAAAGTTAGGAGGAGCTTTGCTCCTCCTAATAGTTTATTTATTATATAGACAATCTTTTGGCGAAAGCCAACCAAAAAGGAACTATTTTTTATGACATCATATAATAAAAAAATAGTCCGCACTTCTTCCTATATTGAAATTTGGGAATATGACAAGCCAATCTTTTCAAAAGGAAAACCTATTTCAGATACAGATACTAAAAGCAAAGAAAAATCACAACGTAGAACATTTGATGAACTTACACCTGAAGAACAAGAACAACGTCTTGAGCGTATGAAAAAAACTCGCTTAGAAGCAAAGTGGAACTTACTCCGATTAGTCGATTGTAATTATGATGACAATACTTCATTTCTAACCCTGACTACTAAAGAAAATATCATTGATAGAAACCACTTTAAAGACTTACTAAAAACTTTTATAAAACGCTTTAACTACCATATCTTTAATACCAAGAAAAGTAAATTAAAATATTTAACAGTATTAGAAAAGCAAAAACGTGGAGCATGGCATGCTCATATTCTGCTTTTCAGCGTCCCTTATGTACCACACCGTCAACTCTTGGAACTTTGGGGACATGGAGCAGTACGGATAAATAAAGTTGATGTAGACAGTAAAGAAAATCGCGGTCGATATGTCACAAAGTATTTTGAAAAAGGGATTGGACAAGAATTGTTGGAAAACTTCGGAAAGCAAGCCTATTTTTCTTCACGCAACTTAAAAAAGCCTGATGAAGATAAATTTTATACTTATGAAGATTTTAACTATGATAGTTCAATCGTACTATATGAAACGGAATACACTAGTAAGGTCTATAAAGACGGTCAGTATTTCGATAATCATGTAAAGTATAAGAAAATCAAACTAGAAGAATAAAGGAGTAAGTCACATGATATCAACCATAAATAAGAATGACCTAGTTGCTCTTGGGTTTTCTGAGGGTACTTCTAAACGTATTATCAGGCAAGGAAAGGAACTACTAATTGCAAGAGGATTTGGAGTATATCAAAATAAACGAATTGGTACTATACCTGCTACTATTGCTACCGAATTACTCGGTTTTGATGTTTCTTTAGGTGCACATCATGACAGTTAAAAAAGCCAAAAACGGGACATGGACTATTGATATTTCTGACGGTTTTCACCCAGTTACACAAAAGCGGATACGAATCATTCGCAAAGGTTTCAAAACCAAGAAAGAGGCTTTAGATATAGAACAACATATCCGAGTTGTCGAACTAAGAGAAAAACGATTTGATTTTTTGGTAACAACCGATATGCTCTTCAATATACTTGAAGAGGAAGACCTACAAAACAACAGGAAAATCAGCTATATTAGTACACAGAAAAATAACTATGAACGTCATATAAAGCCTTACTTTAAAGATACAAACTTAAACAAATTGTCTTATGAACACATTTTTGAGTTTCGAGAACATCTCAAAACAAAGTCTAAAAAACAAAATAGTAATTCTACATTAAGTCCCAATACAGTCAATAAAATAATGATACTTCTCAAAAAAATTTTTGATACTGGGGTAAGAAAATCTTTGATAGATAAAAATCCTGTTGATAATCTAAGAAAATTGCCAATTAGTAAGCCAACTATAAATTTCTGGAGTGTAGAAGAATTTAATGAGTTTAGAAAACTCATTACAAAAGATGAAATAAGTTATGACTTATTCTTTACTATTGCGTTTTTTACTGGTATGCGAATGGGAGAGATACTAGCATTAAACTGGTATGATATAAACTTAATAACAAGTACGATACACGTCACAAAAACAGCTTACTTTGTCAATAATGAAAATCACATCAATAGTACAAAAACAAGAGCTGGAACTAGGTTTATTACAATAAATAATAAACTAACAGTAATGCTAACAGATTGGAAAGAGAAACAAGAAGATTTGCTTAAAGAATTTACAACAGATACTGATAGTCTTCAAATTATTCAAAGTACGCCTATAAAAATAACTAAAAATATGGTTGATAAAAAATTTAAGCAAGTACTGTCTAGGAATAAGAATCTCAAAAAAATACGTATACACGATTTAAGGCATTCACATGCTTCCTTATTAATCAATCAAGGGGAAGATTACCTAGTAGTAAAAGAACGTCTAGGGCATGCCTCAATAACGACTACAATAGATACATATTCACATTTATACCCAAGTAAACAGAAAAGTTTAGCAAATAAATTAGACGATATTTTTTAAAATGGAAATATTTGGTAACTTTAAGAAGTTAGTAGATATAAACAGAAAAAAAGACAAGGCTTAGAAACCTTGTCTTTATTACTATACCGGCGGCCGGGGTCGAACCGGCACGTCCTTGCGGACACTGGATTTTGAGTCCAGCGCGTCTGCCAATTCCGCCACGCCGGCAAATAGTAACTGGGGTAGCTGGATTCGAACCAACGCATGAGGGAGTCAAAGTCCCTTGCCTTACCGCTTGGCTATACCCCAATAATATAAAATAGGCGAGTGAGGGGAATCGAACCCCCGAATGTCAGAGCCACAATCTGATGTGTTAACCACTTCACCACACCCGCCATAACGTTTAACACGGGCAGTAGGAATTGAACCCACACTGAAGGTTTTGGAGACCTTAGTTCTACCTTTAAACTATGCCCGTATAAGATGGAAGGGGAGGGATTCGAACCCCCGAACCCGAAGGAGCGGATTTACAGTCCGCCGCGTTTAGCCTCTTCGCTACCCTTCCGTGTAATATAAGAAATGGCGCGAGACGGAATCGAACCGCCGACACATGGAGCTTCAATCCATTGCTC
>NZ_JALDVP010000003.1:0-128645 GCF_023110115.1 Streptococcus sp. oral taxon 431
GAACGCCGGAAGTAGTTGGGGGTTGCCCCCTGTGAGATATGGAAGTCGCTTAGCTCGAGGGAGTTTAGCTCAGCTGGGAGAGCATCTGCCTTACAAGCAGAGGGTCAGCGGTTCGATCCCGTTAACTCCCATAGGTCCCGTAGTGTAGCGGTTATCACGTCGCCCTGTCACGGCGAAGATCGCGGGTTCGATTCCCGTCGGGACCGTAATAACGAAAGTTATTTGACTCGTTAGCTCAGTTGGTAGAGCAATTGACTTTTAATCAATGGGTCACTGGTTCGAGCCCAGTACGGGTCATATTTGCGGGTTTGGCGGAATTGGCAGACGCACCAGATTTAGGATCTGGCGCTTAACGGCGTGGGGGTTCAAGTCCCTTAACCCGCATAATAGAAATCAGCCGGCTTAGCTCAGTTGGTAGAGCATCTGATTTGTAATCAGAGGGTCGCGTGTTCAAGTCATGTAGCCGGCATTTTTTTTAATATAAACCAGAGTCGATGCGAACGTAGTTCAGTGGTAGAACACCACCTTGCCAAGGTGGGGGTCGCGGGTTCGAATCCCGTCGTTCGCTTATAGAGGCCGGGGTGGCGGAACTGGCAGACGCACAGGACTTAAAATCCTGCGATTGGTAACGATCGTACCGGTTCGATTCCGGTCCTCGGCATATATTGAAGAGCACCCTTAGCTCAACTGGATAGAGTACCTGACTACGAATCAGGCGGTTAGAGGTTCGACTCCTCTAGGGTGCATTAAACATTTAACTCGGGAAGTAGCTCAGCTTGGTAGAGTACTTGGTTTGGGACCAAGGTGTCGCAGGTTCGAATCCTGTCTTCCCGATTGATGGCGGTGTAGCTCAGCTGGCTAGAGCGTCCGGTTCATACCCGGGAGGTCGGGGGTTCGATCCCCTTCGCCGCTATAATGATCTTGTTGGACCTTTAGCTCAGCTGGTTAGAGCTCTCGGCTCATAACCGAGTGGTCGTAGGTTCAAGTCCTACAAGGTCCATTGGAATGATGGAGGATTACCCAAGTCCGGCTGAAGGGAACGGTCTTGAAAACCGTCAGGCGTGTAAAAGCGTGCGTGGGTTCGAATCCCACATCCTCCTTTATTTATTATTAACGCGGGATGGAGCAGCTCGGTAGCTCGTCGGGCTCATAACCCGAAGGTCGTAGGTTCAAATCCTGCTCCCGCAATTTTGGCTCGGTAGCTCAGTTGGTAGAGCAATGGATTGAAGCTCCATGTGTCGGCGGTTCGATTCCGTCTCGCGCCATTTTTTTAATATGATACTATGCGGGTGTAGTTTAGTGGTAAAACTACAGCCTTCCAAGCTGTTGTCGCGAGTTCGATTCTCGTCACCCGCTTTGAACTTTGTTCAATTACCAAGTTTTTAACTTGGGCGCGTAGCTCAGGTGGTTAGAGCGCACGCCTGATAAGCGTGAGGTCGGTGGTTCGAGTCCACTCGTGCCCATTAATAGGAGAATTACTCAAGAGGCTGAAGAGGACGGTTTGCTAAATCGTTAGGTCGGGTAACTGGCGCAAGGGTTCGAATCCCTTATTCTCCGTAATTAAAGAGCTTTATAGCTCTTTTTTTATTGTCTTAGTCTTATATTATTCTTTTTATAACTCATAAATATTTGATATAATGTAAGTGAACTCACTACAATAATTAGATAACTATTAAGGAGTTTGTTATGGAAGAAAAGGGTATTTTAGGAGGTTTGCTAGTTTTATTCATAAGTCTTTTTATGTTTGGCTGTAGTAATCATAGTTCTGAAAATATCAGTCAGGATCTTAGTTTATCCACAACTGTCATTCAATCAAATACTAATGAACAAACTTCCGTAGATTCTAAGAAAAATTTTAAAGAATTTTACAAGCCAGTTTTTGAAAATTACCAAAAAATACTTTCTACACCGAAGGATGTAAATGCAATTCCTGGTCTCTATAAGTATTTAAAAGGCACTGAACGCCCTATCAATAGTTGGTCTGTTGAAAATGCAGTTTTTCAATCAGATAAGATGCGTTATACCTATGCGGATCTTAATCAAGATGGTGTAGAGGAATTATTAGTAGGCGTTGAGCAATCTAATGGTGATTATTTTATTTCGGGTCTTTATTATCTTGTAAATGAGAAACCGGTTCTTTTAGCAGAAGGCTTTGTAGCCGGCCATGGTGGTGCCAGAAATTCTATGAATATCTATAAGGGTGGCGATATCCTGGAATTAAGTTGGTCCTCTGGAACAGGAGAAGGTAGAGGAGTACTCTATCATCTGAATTTAAACCAGCAAGCTGCAAGTAAACTACAAGAACAGGATATTCGAGTTCCTGGGAATAAAAGTTTGCACTCTGACTTTGGTAAGACAGAAGCCGAATTAATGAACTTCAAGCAACTAGATTGGAAGAAATTTGAAAGCTCTACTAGCAGCAAGACTATTTCGAGTGAAGAACAAAAAGCTCCTTGGAATGCTAGCAAGTCTGCTAAATTAGAAGCCTTCATAAAAGGGTGGGGAGAAAGACTAGGACAACCCAATTACCAAAAGGGAATCTCAGGAGGAGATGTGGGGGCTGACCACCTCTATACACTTAGGGATGATGGACCAAGTGAAAAAATGAATGCTGAGTATACGGATACAGGTCTAGGAAATGCTCAGTACCGAATTGTAGAGCGTTATAGCAATTGGGATAAGTACCCGGATGTGCATAGTTACTTTTTTGCGATAACTAACACAGGAGAAACGATTGTTTTTCATTCACCAACGACAAATGGTGGAATCATGTACTTAAAACCGACAGAAAATACAGAGATCCAAGCAGAGTTTAAACGTTTGGTAGAAGAAGAATAATCAATCATAATGGAGAGTTTGGCCTTAGCCAAACTCTTTTTCTTATATATGATTTCAAGTCAAAATTGTTGACAGATGTAATTTCTAGCATTACAATATTATATTAATGATTACACTCTTATAAAAAGTGAGATAAGGATCTTAGCTTTTAAGGAGATGGTGAGGAAGAATATGATTGAATACAAACATGTAGCCTTGCGCTACACGGATAAGGACATTTTAAAAGATGTCAATCTCCGCATTGAAAATGGAGAATTCATGGTGCTAGTGGGTCCTTCAGGATCTGGAAAGACCACCATGATCAAGATGGTGAACCGTCTCTTGGAGCCGACTGATGGCAATATCTATATGGACGGAAAACGGATCAAGGACTATGATGAACGGGAATTACGTCTTTCTACCGGCTATGTCCTTCAAGCCATTGCTCTTTTTCCAAATTTAACGGTTGCTGAAAATATTGCACTGATTCCTGAGATGAAGGGCTGGAGTAAGGAACAAATAGCCACTAAAACAGAAGAACTCTTGGACAAGGTGGGTCTGCCTGCTGCAGAGTATGCAGAGCGCATGCCTAGTGAGTTATCAGGTGGGGAGCAACAACGGATTGGGATTGTGCGGGCCATCATTGCGGAGCCAAAAATCTTACTGATGGATGAGCCTTTCTCTGCTCTCGATGCCATTTCTCGCAAGCAGTTGCAGGCTCTGACAAAAAAATTGCACAAAGAGTTTGGTATGACCACTATCTTCGTGACTCATGATACGGACGAGGCCTTAAAATTAGGCGATCGAATTGCTGTTTTACAGGATGGGGAGATTTGCCAGGTCGCTGACCCTGAAACAATTTTACAAGCACCTGCGACAGACTTTGTAGCAAACTTGTTTGGAGGTGTCCTTCATGTCTAATTTCATTTCAATCTTTCAGGAGCGATTTAGTGAATGGGTAACAGCTCTGGGTCAACACCTACAATTATCTCTTTTGACCTTATTGGTCGCTATTTTTCTGACCATCCCACTTGCGGTTTATCTAAATGGTCACAAAAAAGTAGCGACCTGGGTGCTACAAGTTGCAGGTATCTTCCAGACCATTCCTTCAATGGCTTTGTTGGGGCTCTTTATTCCTTTCATGGGGATTGGAACCTTACCAGCACTCACAGCCCTTGTCATTTACGCTATTTTCCCGATTTTAGAAAATACAATCACAGCCCTGAATGGCATTGATCCTAGTCTTGAGGAGGCAGGGATTGCTTTTGGGATGACCAAGTGGGAGCGACTCAAGAAGTTTGAAATTCCACTTGCCATGCCTGTCATTGTATCGGGGGTTCGAACAGCGACCGTTATGATCATTGGGACAGCGACTCTAGCAGCTCTTGTGGGAGCTGGTGGATTGGGCTCCTTTATCCTTTTGGGAATTGATCGTCGGAATGCTAGTCTCATTTTAATCGGAGCAATCTCATCAGCCATCTTGGCCATTCTCTTTAATGTCATTCTCAAATACTTGGAAAAGGCAAAATTGCGTACGATTGTTTCGACCTTTGCTGTCATGGTCCTTGGTTTGGGAGTTAGTTATGTTCCAAGCATCATTCCACATAATGAGAAAGACAATCTCGTCATTGCTGGGAAGTTAGGACCTGAACCTGAGATTCTCATGAATATGTATAAACTTCTCATCGAGGAAAATACGGATATGACGGTGACGGTTAAACCCAATTTTGGGAAGACAGACTTTCTTTACCAAGCGCTGAAAAAAGGGGACATTGATATCTATCCAGAATTTTCTGGGACAGTGACAGAGAGTCTCCTCCAATCATCTCCACAAATTGGGCATGACCCGGAAAAGGTTTACGAGGTGGCTCGTGATGGTATTGCCAAACAGGATCAACTAGCCTTTCTTAAACCCATGGCTTATCAAAATACTTATGCTATAGCAGTTCCTAAAAAAATTGCGCAAGAATATGGGCTTAAGACGATTTCAGACTTGAAAAAAGTAGAAGGACAGCTCAAGGCGGGATTCACTCTGGAGTTTAATGACCGTGAGGATGGAAACAAGGGTTTGCAGTCTGTTTATGGATTGAATCTCAATGTGGCAACCATGGAGCCAGCTCTTCGCTACCAAGCCATCCAGTCAGGGGACATTCAAATTACAGATGCTTACTCAACAGATGCTGAAATTGCTCGCTATGATTTAGTGGTTTTGGAGGATGATAAACAACTCTTCCCTCCATACCAAGGCGCTCCACTCATGAAAGCTGAATTACTCGAAAAACATCCTGAGTTGGAAGCAGTACTCAATAAACTAGCTGGTAAAATCACCGAGAGCCAGATGAGTCAGATGAACTATCAGGTTGGTGTGGAAGGCCAATCAGCTGAAGAAGTGGCGCGTGATTTTCTAGTCCAGGAAGGATTGCTGAAGAAGTAAACTCTAGTTAGCTTTAGCTACGAACTTGTTCAAATAAGTTAGAATGATAAACCCATCTTGCTTTTGTGCAGGATGGGTTTTTGTGTAAGTTTAAGTCAAGAAATAAATACAATTAGCTAATCTAATAGAATTAAAAGTGTAAGAACTAGAGTAGTTTTTTTTCAGTCTTCATTTCCATGACGTCTAAGTAAAATCTCACTACTTGGTCTTCTTTATAAGATTTCCCCTTTTTCAGCCACCAGGTCAATGTCTCGATAAAGTTAATTACTACAAAATGCTTGAGGTAGGAAGCGGGAATGTTAGGATAGGAAACTTGCAAGTCCTCTGCTACCATAGGATAAACATGGTGTTCCAGTTCTTTCTGTAATTGACGGAGGAAGTAGTCATTTTTTGAGAAAAGAAGACTGGTCACGTGGTCTTGATTTTTCTTAAAATGCAAAAAAATATGTGTCAAATATGCTTCGATGCTAATATTTTCCTCGCGTTCAAAAAGGTGGTGAAAGAGATAGAGGCAAAGCTGGTCTAGGAGTAATTCTTTACTTTCATAATGGCTATAAAAGGTGGAACGACCAACATCTGCTAGGTCTATTATCTCCTGAACGGTGATTGTTTCAAAGTTTTTTTGATTTAGTAATTGCAAAAAAGCAGCATAGATGGCTTTTCGAGTCTTGGTAATGCGACGATCTTGAGTACTCATATGAACAATTTGAACAAACTGTTCAGTAACGTACATAGCGAACAGTTAGCCCCTATCCTTTCTTTTTGGAATGAGATATAATACTAGTAAAGATAATAATTATACTACTACTATTATACCAAAGGAGAATAAAAAAATGACAACAAATCGTGCTGTTTGGCTGGCTTTTTTCTTAAATCTAAGCTTTGCCATTGTTGAATTTATCGCAGGTGGAGTATTTGGTTCGAGTGCTGTTCTTGCTGACTCTGTTCATGACTTGGGAGATGCAATCGCAATTGGGCTATCAGCCTTTCTAGAAACAATCTCCAATCGTGAAGAGGATAGTCATTACACTTTGGGCTACAAACGATTTAGCCTCCTAGGAGCTTTGATAACAGCTGTGATTCTTATGACAGGATCTGTACTTGTCATTTTGGAAAATATCACAAAAATGTTTCATCCACAACCTGTTAATGATAAGGGCATCCTCTGGCTTGGAATCATTGCGGTTACTATAAATGTGTTAGCAAGTTTAGTGGTTCGTAAAGGAAAAACAAAGAATGAATCTATTCTTAGCCTGCATTTTCTAGAAGATACTCTGGGCTGGCTGGCTGTTATCCTGATGGCAATTATTCTCCGATTTACAGACTGGTATATTTTGGATCCGCTCTTATCTCTTGTCATTTCTTTCTTTATTCTATCAAAAGCCATTCCACGTTTTTGGTCTACTCTCAAGATTTTCTTGGATGCTGTGCCAGAAGGAGTAGATATCAAGCAAGTCAAGAGTCGCTTAGAGCAATTGGACTATGTTGCTAGTGTCAATCAGCTCAATCTCTGGACTATGGATGGTTTGGAGAAAAATGCCATTATCCATGTTTGTCTCGAGCATGTCAAGCATATGGAAGTTTGTAAAGAATCCATTCGAGACATACTCAAAGATTGTGGTTTTCAAAATATTACCATTGAAGTGGATGCAGACTTAGCAAGCCACCAGGTCCATAAGCGTAATATGGCAGAGCTAGAAGCAAACCATGATCTCGATCATCATTGATGAGGCGTAGTATAAGTGAGCGAAAGCTTCATAAAAAGTGTATACTTGAAATAAGTTAGATACAGAGAGGTAAATGTTTATGAAATCAGCAGTCTATAAAAAAGCAGGTCAGGTTGGTATTGAAGAGGTTAAACGTCCAAGCATTCAAGAAGCGGATGATGTGATTATCCGTGTGGTTCGTGCTTGCGTATGTGGTTCAGACCTATGGAGTTACCGAAATCCAGATATTAAAGCGGGACATAAAAATAGTGGACACGAAGCGATCGGAATCGTTGAAGAAACTGGAGAAGCTATTACAACGGTCAAGCCCGGTGATTTTGTGATTGTGCCATTTACTCATGGTTGTGGGGAGTGTGATGCCTGTCGTGCTGGATTTGATGGTTCCTGTGACAATCATATCGGAAATAACCTAGGAGGGAATTTCCAAGCTGAATATCTCCGCTTCCACTATGCCAATTGGGCACTTGTTAAAATCCCTGGACAACCGTCCGATTATACAGAAGGGATGCTTAAATCCCTCTTGACTCTGGCTGATGTCATGCCGACTGGCTATCATGCAGCGCGTGTGGCTAATGTTCAAAAAGGCGACAAGGTTGTCGTTATTGGGGATGGGGCTGTTGGCCAATGTGCTGTCATCGCAGCTAAGATGCGTGGAGCTTCACAAATTATCCTTATGAGTCGTCACGAAGATCGACAACAAATGGCCTTGGAGTCAGGAGCGACAACTGTTGTAGCTGAGCGAGGAGAAGAAGGAATAGCCAAGGTGCGTGAAATTCTTGGCGGTGGAGCAGATGCAGCACTTGAGTGTGTTGGTACTGAGGCGGCTGTTGAGCAAGCACTGGGTGTCCTTTATAATGGCGGTCGCATGGGATTTGTAGGAGTTCCACATTATAAGAATCGTGCTCTTGGTTCAACATTTATGCAAAATATATCTGTTGCAGGTGGAGCGGCTTCTGCAACAACATACGATAAGCAATTCTTGCTCAAAGCTGTTCTTGATGGTGATATCAATCCAGGTCGTGTCTTTACTTCAAGCTATAAACTGAAAGATATCGACCAAGCTTACAAGGCTATGGATGAACGCAAGACTATCAAGTCTATGATTGTGATGGATTAATACTCTTCGAAAATCTCTTCAAACCACGTCAGCTCTATCTGCAACCTCAAAACAGTGTTTTGAGCTGACTTCGTCAGTCTTATCCACAACCTCAAAGCAGTGCTTTGAGCAACCTGCGGCTAGCTTCCTAGTTTGCTCTTTGGTTTTCATTGAGTATAAAAAGAAAAACCTAATAGGATTTGAGAATCTCTATTAGGTTTTTTTATGTTCAAGTGTTGTGCTTAATGCAAGGTGCTTTCTCTTAACGTCAATTTGGTTCCAAGCATGGTGAGGCTTGGAATTTTACGCCCATGAAGAACCTCTCTGTTAAGAATATCCATTCCTGTACGTCCCATTTCCTCGGTGTAGACTGAGATACTGGAAAGGGGTGGGAACACTTGCTTGGTTAGAATAGTATCATTAAAGGAAATAATGCTGACCCGCTCTGGTATGCTGATGCTGGCTTCTTGAAGGGCGCGAAGGGCACCGATTGCCAAACTATCACTAGCTGCAAAAAAGGCTTGTGGAAGTTTATCTCCTAATTTTTTGATAGCCTCTTTCATCAAGTCGTATCCAGATTGGGCAGTAAATAGTCCTTGGAAAATGAATTTCTCGTTATAGATTCCCTTTTCTTGCGTATAGGATTTAAAGTAACCTAAGCGTTTGTCTGCGATGACTTCTTCTTGGTCAGTAGTAGTTTCAAGACCGGATAAGATACCAATCTTCTTAATCCCGTGGTCTGTAAAGTAATCGACTACCTGTCTAACAGCATTATTAAAATCTGTAATGACACAGGTGTGTCCCAAGGCTATGGTGTCACTATCTAGAAAAACTAGAGGTTTTTGATATTCTTCAAATGATGCAATCTGTGCTTGGCTAAATTTTCCAATACAAAGAATTCCAATGACTTCTTCGCTAAGCGTAAAAGGTTGATCGTTGAAATAGCGTAAGATTTCGTAATCTAATTCTTGTGCCCTATTTTCGATTCCTAGTCGAATCTGGTAGTAGTAGAGGTCTTCCAACTCACCTTGTTCGCTGACCCACTGGATAATGGCAATCTTTTGTTTCAGTTTGTGACTTTCGCCTGTTTTAAGATGTTTGGTATAACCTAGTTCTTCGGCGACAGTTAAAATACGATGTCGGGTTTCTTCTGTGACAGATAGACTCTGATCGCGATTGAGGACACGGGATACAGTTGCGATTGAGACAGAGGCTAACTGAGCAATATCTTTGAGTGTAGCCATAATTCCCCTCCTTTTTAGGTTATTATATCATATTTTTCTATCTTTTTACTCATAGTTTAGTAAAATATCGGTAAAAATATTGACCAAAGCAAAACCCTTGGGTACAATAGAAGAAAACGATTACAAGGTAAACTTTTTTACCTAACAAATTGTCAAAGGAGAATTCATATGACACAACATCTAACTGCTGATGCACTTCGCAAGGACTTCCTTGCTGTTTTTGGTCAAGAAGCAGATCAAACCTTCTTCTCACCAGGCCGTATCAACTTGATTGGGGAGCATACTGACTATAATGGTGGCCATGTTTTCCCAGCTGCTATTTCACTAGGAACTTATGGAGCAGCACGCAAGCGTGATGATCAAGTTTTGCGTTTCTTCTCAGCAAACTTTGAGGACAAAGGCATTATCGAAGTGCCTCTAGCTGACCTTAAGTTTGAGAAAGAGCACAACTGGACTAACTATCCAAAAGGTGTCCTTCATTTCTTGCAAGAAGCTGGCCATGTGATTGATAAAGGTTTTGATTTCTATGTATTTGGGAATATCCCAAATGGTGCTGGTTTGTCTTCATCTGCATCCTTAGAGCTTTTGACTGGTGTCGTAGCAGAATATCTTTTTGACCTAAAATTGGACCGTCTAGACTTGGTTAAAATCGGGAAATTGACAGAGAATAACTTTATCGGTGTTAACTCTGGTATCATGGACCAATTTGCTATCGGTATGGGGGCAGACCAACGTGCCATTTATCTGGATACAAACAGTTTAGAATACGACTTGGTTCCCCTTGATTTGAAGGACAATGTTGTTGTTATCATGAACACTAACAAACGCCGTGAACTAGCAGATTCTAAGTACAATGAACGCCGTGCTGAATGTGAAAAAGCAGTAGAAGAGCTCCAAGTGGCCTTAAATATTCAAACCTTGGGTGAATTGGATGAATGGGCTTTTGACCAATATAGCTATCTGATTAAAGACGAAAATCGCTTGAAACGTGCGCGTCATGCCGTTCTTGAGAATCAACGTACCCTTAAAGCGCAAGCGGCTCTTCAAGCAGGAGATTTGGACAAGTTTGGTCGTTTGATGAATGCTTCTCATGTTTCACTTGAGCACGATTACGAAGTGACTGGTTTGGAATTAGATACCCTTGTTCATACGGCTTGGGCTCAAGAAGGTGTTCTCGGTGCTCGTATGACAGGAGCTGGCTTTGGTGGTTGTGCGATTGCCTTGGTTCAAAAAGATGCGGTTGAGGCCTTTAAAGAAGCTGTTGGCAAACACTATGAAGAAATTGTTGGCTATGCTCCAAGCTTCTACATCGCTGAAGTTGCAGGTGGAACTCGCATTCTTGAATAGTCAGAAGGAGGTTATCTAGTGACCTTAGTAGAAAATTTTGTGACCAAAGTCATTGCAGAAAGCACCTTTGAAGAGTTGGATCGGATCTATCTGACCAATCGTGTTTTAGCACTGGTAGGAGATGGAGTTCTTGAAGTTGAGACTGACCAGGATGATTTGATTGAACTAAAAGATCAGCTTGTCGAGGAAGCCGTTCGATTGGGAACAATTGAAGATAGTCAGACTGCGCGTGAGATTCTCGGTGCTGACCTCATGGACTTGGTAACGCCTTGTCCAAGTCAGGTTAATCGTGATTTTTGGGATACCTATGCCCAGTCACCAGAGCAGGCAATTGCGGATTTCTACCAACTCAGTCAGAAGAATGACTACATCAAACTGAAGGCTATCGCAAAGAATATTGCTTATCGTGTACCATCTGACTATGGTGAACTGGAGATTACCATCAATCTCTCTAAGCCTGAAAAGGATCCAAAGGAGATTGCGGCGGCTAAGTTGGTTAAGTCGAGTAACTATCCTCAATGTCAGCTCTGTATGGAAAATGAAGGCTACTATGGTCGTGTCAATCATCCAGCTAGAAGCAATCACCGGATTATTCGTTTTGATATTTCTGGACAGGAGTGGGGCTTCCAGTATTCGCCGTACGCTTACTTTAATGAGCACTGTATTTTCCTAGACAGCAAGCATCGTCCTATGGCCATTAGTCGCCAAAGTTTTGAACGTTTGTTAGCAATTGTGGAGCAGTTTCCAGGCTACTTTGCTGGTTCAAATGCTGATTTGCCAATCGTGGGTGGCTCCATCCTGACCCATGACCATTACCAAGGTGGTCGTCATGTTTTCCCAATGGAAGTGGCTCCTATTCAGAAAAGCTTTACCTTTACAGGTTTTAAAACTGTCAAAGCAGGGATTGTTCAGTGGCCTATGTCTGTGATTCGACTAACTTCAGATTCTAAAGAGGATTTGACAGAACTAGCGGATAAAATCTTACTGGCTTGGCGCCAATACTCAGATCCGAGTGTTCAGGTTTTGGCAGAAAGCGATGGAATACCGCATCACACTATCACACCGATTGCGCGTAAAAGAGATGGGCAGTTTGAGTTGGATTTGGTCTTGCGGGATAATCAAACATCTCCAGAGCATCCAGATGGTATCTATCATCCCCACAAGGATGTCCAACATATCAAGAAGGAAAATATCGGCTTGATAGAGGTTATGGGATTGGCTATCTTGCCACCACGCTTGAAGGAAGAAGTGGAGCAGGTGGCAGCTTATCTAGTCGGAGAGGATGTTTCAGTAGCAGATTATCACCAAGAATGGGCGGATGAGTTGAAAGAATCCCATCCTGGATTGACTGACAAAGTACAAGCTCTTGAAATCGTCCAAGAATCTGTTGGAAAAATCTTTGCTCGAGTTTTGGAAGATGCAGGAGTTTACAAGCAAACAGAAGAAGGACAAGCTGCCTTTATGCGCTTTGTGGAGCAGGTTGGTATTTTACCTGAATAAGTGCTTCTCTCTTGCGTAGAGTCTTGAAAAGTAGTATCATAGTGTCGTTTGAAATATCAGGAGGAACGTATGAAAGATTTTCACTTTGACGCTATATCTGCCTTTGAAAATTACGAAATTGAAAAAATGAGAGACGGTCACGTGGTGGTGACAACAAAAGTAGTGGACTCCTCACTCAACTACTATGGGAATGCCCATGGAGGTTATCTATTTACACTTTGTGATCAAATCAGTGGACTTGTAGTGATTTCGCTTGGATTAGACGGGGTGACACTCCAGTCTTCCATCAATTATCTGAAAGCTGGAAATCTAGGAGATGTTCTCACTATCAAAGGAGAATGTGTCCACCAAGGACGTACCACTTGTGTCGTCGATGTTGACATCATCAACCAAGATGGCCGAAATGTCTGCAAAGCAACCTTCACCATGTTTGTCACAGGACAACGGTCAGAAGATAGACAGGTGAGGATATAAAAGAAAAATGAGTAGGAAAAAGTATCCTACTCATTTTATTTTGTTAAAGAAGTTCCAGAGAAATATATAAGAGCAGTGAAATACTAAGCTAATGGTTACTTATATGTGGTATAATAATAAGTATGAATATTGAACAAACGAAAAAAGTTATTCTACAACCATTCACTAAATGGACAGGTGGTAAAAGGCAATTATTACCTATCATAAAAGAACTTATGCCTGAAAGGTATAATGATTATTATGAACCTTTTATCGGAGGGGGGGCATTATTTTTTGATTTAGCTCCTGAAAGGGCTGTTATTAATGATTACAATGCTGAGTTAATCAATTGTTATCAACAAATTAGGAATAATCCTCGGGAGTTAATTGACATATTGAAGTATCATCAGGAAAATAATTCAAAAGATTATTACTTACAATTACGCTCAGCTGATCGTGATGATAGAATAAACAACATGTCTGATGTCCAAAGAGCTGCTAGAATTCTATATATGTTAAGAGTTGATTTCAATGGTTTATATCGAGTGAATTCTAAAAATCAATTCAATGTACCATACGGTAGCTATAAAAATCCTAAAATTGTTGATGAAGAGTTAATATTTGCTATTTCAAATTATCTAAATAGCAATCAAATAGAGATTAGAGCAGGCGATTTTGAGGATGCACTCTTAGATATTCAAGGGGGTGATTTTATCTATTTCGATCCTCCTTATATTCCATTATCTGAGACAAGCGCTTTTACATCGTATACTCATGAAGGTTTTTCTTATGAGGACCAAGTTAGATTAAGAGATACATTTAGGAGACTAAGTGATGCAGGCGCTTATGTAATGTTGTCAAATTCATCGAGTCATTTAGTAGAGGAATTATATCAAGATTTTAATATCCATCATGTAGAGGCTACACGAACAAATGGTGCTAAGTCTTCCAGTCGAGGAAAAATTTCTGAAATTATAGTCACAAATTATGAAAATTAACGAATATAAGTATGGGGGTGTTTTAATGACAAAACCATACTATAATAAAGACAAAATGATTCTTGTTCATGCAGATACGTTTAAATTATTGTCAAAAATGAAACCAGAGAGTATGGATATGATCTTTGCTGACCCGCCATATTTTTTAAGTAATGGTGGGATATCTAATTCGGGGGGACAAGTTGTTTCCGTTGATAAAGGAGATTGGGACAAGATTTCTTCATTTGAGGAAAAGCATGAATTCAACCGCAAATGGATTCGTTTAGCAAAAGAAGTTTTGAAGCCTAATGGGACTATGTGGATTTCAGGGAGTTTGCATAATATTTACTCAGTTGGAATGGCATTAGAGCAAGAAGGTTTTAAAATTCTAAATAATATTACTTGGCAGAAAACAAACCCTGCACCCAATTTATCCTGTCGTTATTTTACTCATTCTACCGAAACTATTTTATGGGCAAGAAAAAATGACAAAAAAGCTCGTCATTATTACAATTACGATTTGATGAAAGAGCTAAATGATGGTAAGCAAATGAAAGATGTTTGGACAGGAGCCTTGACGAAAAAAGCTGAGAAATGGGCTGGCAAGCATCCAACACAAAAACCAGAATATTTATTGGAACGTATAATTTTGGCTTCTACTAAAGAAGGTGACTATATTTTAGACCCGTTTGTAGGAAGTGGAACAACTGGAGTAGTTGCTAAACGCTTAGGTAGAAGATTTATAGGCATTGATGCTGAAAAAGAATATTTAAAGATAGCAAAGAAGAGGTTGGAATATACACAATGAAAAAGGGTGGCATTGGAGGAGCAAACACTAAAACAGGTTTAGCTTTTGAAATACAAACGGATTTCCCTACATTTTTATCCAAACAACCAGGTTATAGTATTAAAAATATTGACCTTGATACAAAGAGACAGGGGAAGGGTGAAAAGGCAAAAATTATCAAAGGAACGAAAAAACGTTCAAAACCAATGAGATGGAGAATCGATTTTTTAGGAGAAGAAGTTGGACAGATTTTCCAAAAAGACGGCCTATATCGCTATTTTGATGAGATTGATGATTTTGATTATACTAAAATCATATCCGCCAAATTATTGCCTGATGAAGCAATCTTTGTTATTAGTAAGAATACTGTATATATCATAGAGAAAAAAACACAGAGTGGTGGAGGAAGTGTAGATGAAAAGTTGCAAACATGTGATTTTAAATTAAAACAATATAAAAAACTCTTTTCTCCGTTAAATAAAGAAGTTTGCTATTCTTATTTATTGGATAAAGATTGGTTTAAAAATCCTCGTTATAAAGATACTTTAGATTATATTATTAGTGTTGGATGTAAATATTATTTTAATTATATTCCATTAGATGCGATTGGCTTACCATTACCTAAACAAGAGGAAAATTAATTATGAATTTTAAAAATTATTTAATAAAATCCCCACAAGAAAGGTTAACGATTTTCTTAGAATCATTATCAATTACCAATAGAACTCCAGAGTATTATGTGAATTGGAATAAAGTTGACCGTGAGACAAAGAAGTATGAATTAGAATTGAATACTTTGAACTACTTAATTGGTAAAGATGATATTTATTCAGAAGCTTTACGTTTATTCACTAAACAACCTAATTTGTTAAAAGCTATTCCTAGCTTAATCGCAAGTCGTGATAGAGTTTTAGATATTCTTACAATAGACAATGATGATAATATGTCTTTTGAGCAATTGGATTTCAAAACGATAGACACTAGTAGAATAGATGATTACTTGAAATTTATCGAGCAATCTGGTTTATTAAATTTTTTACAACAACATGCTAATCGTTCATTAGTTGATTATGTTTATGGAGTAGAGACTGGATTAGATAGCAATGCACGAAAAAACCGAAGTGGAACAACCATGGAGGGGATTTTAGAGAGACATGTAGCAAAAATTTGTCAGGAACAAAAATTGGAATGGAAATCTCAAGCTACAGCCCAATTTATTAAGGATAAGTGGGGAATTAAAGTACCTGTTGATAAATCTGAGAGAAGATTTGATGTTGCAGTTTATTCCCGAGAAAAACATAAGATTTGGCTGATTGAAACAAATTATTATGGTGGAGGTGGAAGTAAATTAAAAGCGGTGGCTGGAGAATTTACTGAACTTAGTCAATTTGTTGTTACATCAGATGATGACGTAGAGTTTGTTTGGGTTACGGATGGTCAAGGATGGAAAACTGCACACTTACCATTAGCAGAAGCATTTAGTCATATTACTAATGTGTTTAATTTAGAAATGTTGAGAGAAGGATTTTTATCTGAATTGTTTCGACAATAGACTTGTTGAACTTTATAATTAGGTAAGTGACAAAAGAAATAAGAAAAAGAGGCACATGCCTCTTTTTTATATTTCTTTTTCCACTCTAATGCTGTATTATTCTATTCACTAAATCTTAAAAAATAGCCATCTGGGTCTAAAACTGCAAATTCATGAGGGTAGATATATTGTTCACCAACACGAAATTCTCTTTTAGTCAAAGGACGATGAATAGGATAGTTAGACTCGATTACTTTCTGATAGAGTCTGGGGACATCCTTGATACCAAAGGAGATATTGACACCACGCCCGAAAGGATAAGTCAGTTGGGATAATTCTTCTGCGTTACCTTCTTCTAGCATAAGTTGGCAGTCTTCAAGCGAAAGGAAGAGAAATTTTTCCTCTGGACGCTCGTATTCGACAGAGAATCCCAATAAGTCGCAGTAGAAGGAACGAGACTGTTCTAGATTCGAGACTATAAACTCGGGAATAACTGCATTGTAGTCCATAAAGAAACTCCTTACAATTCAATCTCCAAGACAATCGGTGTATGGTCTTGGCGTGCGCCTGAGTCAATCATGTCTGATTTGGTAGCCTTGTCTGCTACACGGTTACTTGTGAGCCAGTAGTCGATTCTCCAGCCTGTGTTGTTGATTTTTGAAGTCTTGCTACGTTGTGCCCACCAAGTATAGCGTTCTGGCACATCGCCATGGATATGACGGAAGGTATCTGTAAATCCTTTGGCTAAAAGGTTTGTAAATCCTTCACGCTCTTCGTCTGTAAATCCTGGTGAACGGCGGTTGCTGGCTGGGTTTGCAAGGTCAATTTCCTTGTGGGCAACATTGTAGTCTCCGGTTGCTAGGACAGGTTTTTGTTTGTCTAGTTGAGCCAAGTACTCTGCATATTTGACATCCCAGACTTGACGTTCTTCCAAGCGTTTGAGTCCATCACCAGCGTTTGGTGTGTAAACTTGAGTCACGAAAAATGTATCAAATTCTAAAGTGATGATACGGCCTTCAGAGTCCATGGTAGAAGGAGCACCGATTTCTGGGAAGCTGATAGTTGGAGTGAGTTCTTTCTTATAGAGGAACATGGTTCCAGCATAGCCTTTACGAGCAGGCTCTTGAGAGGAACGCCAAGTATTTTCATATCCAGGGAAGAGTTCTTCTAACACCTCGAGGTGTTTTTTAGTAGGCCCTGTAGCTGAAAGCTTGGTTTCTTGGATGGCAATGATATCAGCATTTTCAGCAACCAATGTTTGGAGGACGTCTTGTGATAATTTCGCACGCGCAGAATCACTCGTGAGTGCAGCGTTTAGGGAATCAATATTCCATGAGATCAATTTCATAATGTTTACCTTTTCATTCAGATTATAGAAAATATTATACCAGAAAAAGAAGTATTTCCCCAGCGTATAGTTTGAAAAATCCAGGTCATTCCTATATAATAAAGAATGATTTATGTAAAAGTTTGAAAATAAATGAAATGTTACTCCTTTGAGTATCTTTATCGCTAAATATGACAAAGTTTAAGTTAGTGTCATCACCTATGAATAGGAAAAACCTGGGGTCCATGCCTCAGGTTTCCATTTGTCATTAGAAAGGAATTTTATGTCCATCATCCAAAAACTCTGGTGGTTTTTTAAATTAGAAAAACGCCGTTACCTAGTTGGAATTGTAGCTTTGGTTTTGGTTTCTGTACTAAACCTCATCCCACCGATGGTTATGGGACGCGTAATCGATGCCATTACTTCAGGACGATTAACACAGGACGAGCTCCTACTTCATCTCTTTTATCTCCTGCTCGCTGCTTTCGGGATGTACTACCTGCGTTACGTTTGGCGTATGTATATCCTAGGGACCTCCTACCGACTTGGACAAATCATGCGTTCAAGACTATTTGAGCACTTTACAAGAATGTCGCCTGCTTTTTATCAGAATTATCGAACTGGGGATTTGATGGCTCACGCAACCAATGATATCAATGCCCTGACTCGTCTAGCAGGTGGTGGTGTCATGTCTGCGGTAGATGCCTCTATCACAGCCTTGGTGACTCTGCTGACTATGCTCTTTAGCATTTCTTGGCAGATGACCTTGGTTGCCATTCTGCCCTTGCCATTTATGGCCTATGCGACTAGTCGTCTGGGGAGAAAGACCCATAAGGCTTTTGGCGAATCCCAAGCAGCCTTTTCTGAACTCAATAATAAGGTTCAAGAATCTGTATCAGGTATCAAGGTAACCAAGTCCTTTGGTTATCAATCCGATGAGTTGGCATCTTTCCAGGAAGTCAATGATTTGACCTTCCAAAAGAATCTGCAAACCATGAAATATGATAGCCTCTTTGACCCTATGGTTCTACTCTTTGTTGGTTCTTCCTATGCCTTAACTCTCTTAGTCGGTGCCTTTATGGTGCAAGCGGGACAAGTAACCGTTGGTAATCTGGTCACCTTTATCTCTTACTTGGATATGTTGGTCTGGCCCTTGATGGCTATTGGATTCCTCTTTAATATTACTCAAAGAGGGAAGGTTTCTTATCAACGAATTGAGAGTCTTTTGTCCCAAGAATCACCTGTCAAAGATCCAGAATCTCCACTTGAAGGGATTGAAAATGGGCGCTTGGACTATGCCATTGATCGTTTTGCCTTTGAAGACGAAGAGACGCTGAGAGATATACATTTTAGTCTCGAAAAAGGGCAAACCTTGGGCTTGGTTGGACAGACTGGTTCAGGGAAAACAGCTTTGATGAAATTGCTCCTACGAGAGTATGACGTTGACCAAGGAGCTATTTATCTAAATGGTCATGACATTCGTGACTATCGACTAGCTGATTTACGAAGTTTGATGGGATACGTCCCACAGGACCAATTTCTCTTTGCTAGTTCTATCTTAGAGAATATTTGTTTTGGAAATCCCGACCTACCTTTCTCTGCAGTAGAAGAAGCGACTCAGTTGGCTCAAGTCTATCAAGACATTCAAGCCATGCCTGAGGGATTTGATACAGTTATCGGGGAAAAAGGTGTTAGTCTATCTGGTGGACAAAAGCAACGTCTGGCTATGAGTCGGGCTATGATTCTAAATCCTGATATCTTGATTTTAGATGATTCCTTGTCAGCTGTGGATGCTAAGACAGAGTTCGCAATCATCGATAATCTCAAGGAAACTCGCAAAGATAAAACGACTATCATCACTGCCCATCGTCTCAGTGCAGTTGTTCACGCAGATTTGATTTTGGTCATGCAGGATGGTCGCATCATTGAACGAGGTAGGCATGAAGACTTACTAGCCTTGGATGGTTGGTATGCCCAAACCTACCAGTCTCAACAGTTAGAAATGAAAGGAGAAGAAGATGCGGAATAAACAAGAACAATGGGCTGTATTGAAGCGTTTGTTGTCTTATCTTAAGCCCTATAGTCTCCTAACCTTTTTAGCCCTTGCTTTTCTCCTCGCGACGACTGTTGTTAAGAGTATTATCCCCCTAGTAGCTTCTCACTTTATCGACCAGTATCTAAACAACCTTAATCAGCTTGCTGTTACAGTTTTGCTGGTTTACTATGGTCTCTACATTCTTCAAACTATTGTCCAATATGTGGGGAATCTCCTTTTTGCGCGTGTGTCCTACAGTATCGTTAGAGATATCCGACGTGATGCCTTTGCCAATATGGAGCAGCTAGGCATGTCTTATTTTGATAAAACGCCTGCAGGCTCTATTGTCTCTCGTTTGACAAATGACACCGAGACTATCAGTGATATGTTTTCGGGGATCTTATCTAGCTTTATCTCGGCAGTCTTTATATTCGTGACGACCCTTTATACCATGTTAGTTCTGGACTATCGTCTGACTGCTTTAGTCTTGCTCTTCCTACCTTTGATTTTCCTTTTGGTCAATCTCTACCGTAAAAAATCGGTCAAGGTCATTGAAAAAACCAGAAGTCTACTGTCAGATATTAACAGTAAGCTGGCAGAAAATATCGAAGGAATTCGTATTATTCAAGCCTTTAACCAAGAAAAGCGCCTGCAAGAAGAGTTTGATGAGATAAATCAGGAACACCTAGTCTACGCTAACCGTTCAGTAGCCTTGGACTCCCTCTTTTTGCGTCCAGCTATGAGTTTGTTGAAGCTGTTGGGATATGCGGTTTTGATGGCTTACTTTGGCTATCGTGGTCTTTATCTAGGCATAACAGCAGGAACCATGTATGCCTTTATCCAGTACATCAACCGTCTCTTTGATCCGCTGATCGAGGTAACGCAAAACTTTTCTACTCTTCAGACATCCATGGTGTCAGCAGGTCGTGTCTTTGCACTCATCGATGAGACCAACTATGAACCGGTCCAAGAAAATGGCCAGGCTGAGATTCAAGAAGGGAATATCCGCTTTGAACATGTGTCCTTCTCCTATGATGGAAAACACCAAATTCTCGATGATATTTCCTTTACCGTCAATAAAGGTGAAACCATTGCCTTTGTCGGACATACAGGATCGGGAAAATCTTCTATCATCAATGTCCTCATGCGTTTTTACGAATTTCAGTCAGGTCGGGTTCTCCTAGATGGTGTGGATATTCGAGAGTATAGTCAAGAGGAGTTGAGAAAAAACATCGGTTTGGTTCTACAGGACCCCTTCCTCTATCATGGGACCATTAAGTCCAATATCGCCATGTACCAAGATATCAGCGATGACCAAGTCAAGGCTGCAGCAGAATTTGTCGATGCAGATTCCTTCATTCAAGATCTTCCTTTAGGTTATGATGCTCCTGTATCAGAGCGTGGTTCGAGTTTTTCAACCGGTCAACGTCAGCTTCTTGCCTTTGCTAGAACTGTTGCCAGTCAACCTAAAATCCTGATTTTGGATGAAGCGACAGCCAATATCGACTCTGAAACAGAAGCTCTGGTCCAAAATTCCCTAGCTAAGATGAGACAAGGTCGGACAACCATTGCCATTGCCCATCGCCTTTCTACCATTCAAGATGCTAATTGTATCTATGTCCTTGACAAGGGACGAATCATTGAGAGTGGAACCCACGAGGAACTCCTAGCATTAGGTGGAACCTATCACAAGATGTATAGTTTGCAAGCAGGTGCTCTTTCCTAGGGAAGAATTCCTTTAAAACATAGATTTCTTGCACTGCCTCTTTCATTTTGTGGTATAATGTAGAATGTTAATAAAGATTATATATAAAAAACAGAGGAGAATGTGCATGCTGAAATGGGATGAACTACCTCAAGAAATGCAATTGAGCGAGGTAAAACCATACTACCAGCTTGTGTCTAGAAGAAAAGGCTCACTGATTTTCAAGCGTTGTCTAGATTTGTTTCTAGCCGTAGTCTTGTTAATCTTGACCTCCCCCTTATTTCTGATTCTAAGCATTTGGATCAAGCTAGATAGCAAGGGTCCAGTTATTTACAAGCAAGTGCGGGTAACCCAGTACAACCGTCATTTTAAGATTTGGAAATTCCGGACTATGGTGACGGATGCGGACAAGAAAGGAAGTCTAGTAACTTCTGCAAATGACAGTCGCATCACAAAAGTTGGAAATTTCATTCGACGTGTTCGTTTGGATGAATTACCGCAATTGGTCAATGTCCTCAAAGGGGAGATGTCTTTTGTAGGAACACGCCCAGAAGTACCACGCTACACAGAGCAGTATAGTCCTGAAATGATGGCTACCTTGCTCTTACCTGCAGGGATTACTTCCCTTGCCAGCATTAACTATAAGGATGAGGATGCCATCATCAGTCAAATGACTGCAAAAGGTATGACGGTTGACCAGGCTTATGTAGAAAGAGTCCTTCCAGAGAAAATGCACTTTAACCTAGCCTACCTACGTGATTTTAATTTCTTCGGAGATATCAAGATCATGTTCCAGACTGTAGTTGAAGTTTTAAAATAAAGTAGTCACAAGAGTGAATACAGTAAAAGGAGTAAATCAATGACAAAGTATAATATTCCATTTTCACCACCCGATATTACCGAAGCTGAAATTGCTGAAGTAGCCGATACCCTTCGTTCTGGTTGGATCACAACAGGTCCAAAGACAAAAGAACTAGAACGTCGTCTATCTGTCTATACTCAGACACCTAAGACAGTCTGCCTCAACTCTGCAACAGCAGCTCTTGAATTGATCTTGCGCGTGCTTGAAGTAGGGACTGGCGATGAGGTCATCGTTCCAGCTATGACCTATACAGCTTCATGTAGCGTCATTACTCACGTAGGTGCGACACCAGTGATGGTTGATATCCAAGATGATACTTTTGAAATGGACTATGACAAGCTTGAGCAAGCTATTACTGAGAAGACTAAAGTCATCATCCCGGTAGAACTAGCAGGGATTATCTGTGACTATGACCGTTTGTTCCAAGTTGTAGAAAAGAAACGCGACCTCTTTACAGCGGCTAGCAAGTGGCAAAAGGCCTTTAACCGTATTGTGATTGTCTCTGATAGTGCCCATGCTTTAGGTTCAACCTACAAGGGACAACCAGCTGGTTCCATTGCAGACTTTACATCATTCTCTTTCCACGCAGTTAAGAACTTCACAACTGCTGAGGGAGGAAGTGCCACTTGGAAAGCAAATCCAGCGATTGACGATGAAGAAATGTACAAGGAATTCCAAATCCTTTCCCTTCATGGTCAAACAAAAGATGCTCTTGCCAAGATGCAACTAGGTTCTTGGGAATACGATATCGTAACACCAGCCTACAAGTGCAACATGACAGATATCATGGCTTCACTTGGTCTAGTTCAGCTAGATCGTTATCCTGGCTTACTACAACGTCGTAAAGAAATCGTAACTCGCTATGACCATGGATTTGCGGGAACTCGTATTCACCCATTGGCTCATGAGACAGATACCGTTGAATCTTGTCGTCACCTTTACATCACCCATGTAGAAGGAGCAAGTCTCGAAGAGCGCAACCAAATCATCCAAGAATTGGCCAAGGCAGGAATCGCAAGTAACGTTCACTACAAACCGCTTCCGCTTTTGACAGCCTATAAGAATCTTGGGTTTGATATGGCAGATTATCCGCGAGCTTATGCCTTCTTTGAAAATGAAATTACATTACCGCTTCACACGAAATTAACGGACGAAGAAGTAGATTATATCATTGAGACTTTTGTCAGAGTTTCTGAAGAAATTCTAGGTGCTTCACAAAAATAATTAAAAAAATTAGTAAAAAATGAATGAAAACGATTGACAAAGAAAAAACAATAACATATAATTAACTCAACAAATCAGAAAAGTAGTTATTTTTGATCTTCAGGGAGCCTGTGGTTACTGTGAACAGGTGGTTGGAAGTAGTGAAATTGGGCTGATTTGAAAAAATGAATTTGAAACAATGAAAATTCGGTAGGCACACCTTACAGTGCAACTTGTTGTTAGACAAGGCAGAGATGTAAAGGGGATATTCTCTTTACAATTGAGGTGGTACCGCGTTACGAACGCCCTCACATGGAAGTAGATTCTGTGTGTGGGCTTTTTCATATTTTGGAACAATGGAAAAGAGGAAAAATTTATGACAACAAAAGGATATTTTGGACAATTTGGTGGTAGTTTTGTACCAGAACCAATTCAGGCTTTATTGGATGAGTTGGAAGTGACTTTTGAAAAATACAAGGATGATCCAGAGTTTTTAGCTGAGTTTCGCCATTACTTGAAGGATTATTCAGGTCGCGAAACACCGCTCTATTTTGCAGAAAGTTTGACAGAGCACCTAGGTGGAGCTAAGATTTATCTCAAGCGTGAAGACCTTAACCACCTTGGATCTCACAAACTTAATAATGTTTTGGGTCAAATCCTTCTAGCAAAACGCATGGGTAAAAAGCGTGTCATTGCTGAAACAGGAGCTGGCCAGCACGGTGTCGCGACAGCTGCAGCTGCAGCCAAATTTGGTATGGCATGTGATGTCTACATGGGGGCAGAAGATGTGGAGCGTCAACGTCTCAATGTCTTCCGTATGGAGATGATGGGAGCAACTGTTCACGCAGTTGAAACTGGTACTCGTACCCTTAAAGATGCGGTTGACGCAGCCTTTGGAGCATGGATGAATGACCTTGAAGCCTTCTACGTTTTAGGTTCGGCTGTAGGTCCTCACCCTTACCCAACTATTGTTCATGAGTTCCAAAAAGTGATTAGTGAAGAATCTCGTCGTCAAATCTTGGAAAAAGAAGGACGTCTGCCAGACTACGTCATTGCCTGTGTAGGTGGTGGTTCGAATGCCATCGGTGCCTTTTCACAGTATGTAGCTGATGAAGAAGTAAAATTGGTTGGGGTAGAAGCTGCTGGTCACGGTTTAGATACCGACAAACACGCGGCAACAATGACCAAGGGTAGTGTCGGAATTGTCGATGGAATGAAGACTTATGCAGTTTTTAAGGAAGATGGAGAGCTCGCGCCAGTTTACTCTATCTCAGCAGGTTTGGACTATCCAGGGGTTGGTCCAGAACATGCCTTCTTTAAAGACTCTGGTCGTGTAGAGTATGTTGCAGCAACTGATGAAGAGGCTGTTCAAGCCTTGCTTTTACTAAGCAAGACAGAAGGAATTATCCCAGCGATCGAAAGCTCGCATGCCATCGCAGAAGCAGTCAAACGAGCACCAAAACTTAGTAAAGATGAGATTATCATCATCAATGTTTCAGGTCGTGGAGACAAGGACGTAGCTGCTATTGCTGACTACCTTGAAGCTAAAAAATAAAAGATGGAAAAGATACAGAGATTTCTCTCTCAGAGAGCTTGTGGTTGCTGAAAACAAGCAGAGAAAACTGTAAGGTTGGGTCCATCTGAAATGAGAGAAGAAAACATAATTCTCAAGGGAGTGCCCTTTATCGCACAACCTGTTACAGGAGCTATCTGAGACAGGAATGAGAGATAGGAGAAATCCTATAATTGAGGTGGCACCGCGAATTTCGTCCTCACGCAAGTTATTTTGCGTGGGGATTTTTATATATGTATTATAGGTGTGGCTATTCAGTTTTAAATTATGCTTCATCAATATGTAGATTTCTATAAAATATTTGCGAACGAAGTGAGCATCGAACCGCTATTTCCCGCCATGGTGGTATCCTAGAGAAGCAAAGATGCTTCTCTAGGACGGAATTTTTGAGACACATGGCTCAAAAATTAGGGATGAAATTTCGGAGAAAGTTGCTCCCGTCCGCCCTATTTAAGGGAAATAGAAAAAAGATAAAAAATTAAAAATAAGGAACTGAAAGGGAAATTACAATGGAACGAATCATTCATGGAGATGTTTTATCACCAATCTTGGCTTATATGCGTTTGAACGGACAACACAAGGTCATACTTGAAAGTATCCCAAGAGAAAAAGAAAATGCTCGATTTTCTATCTTAGCCTATAACCCAGTTTTTGAGATTAAGTTCGAGAATGGAGTTCTTTATCAAAATGGGCAAGTGATTGATCGTGATTCCTTGGATTTCCTCTACGAGGTGACTTACAAGAACCATCACCATTCAGAACTACCCTTTGGTGGTGGAGCTATTGGCTTTGTTGGCTACGATATGATTTCTCTCTATGAAGAAATTGGCCAGCTCCCTGAGGATACGATTGGGACGCCAGATATGCATTTCTTCGTTTATGAGAGTTATATAGTTTTTGACCATAAGAAAGAAAAAATTCATATCATAGAGGATGCTCTCTACAGTGAACGTAGTAATGAAGAACTAGAAGTGGCTTTAGATCAGGTTTTAGAAGAGTTGAAAATCCCTGCTCCAAATGAATTTGAAGATTTGGACGTTTCTCCACTTCAGTTTAGACCACATATTGCACCTCAGAAATTTGAAGAAATGGTAGAAACAGCTCGCGAATTGATTCGCAATGGAGATATGTTCCAATGTGTGCTCAGTCAGCGCTTCTCCGCAAAAGTAACTGGAAATCCTTTTGACTTCTACAGAAATCTCCGAGTGACCAATCCATCAAATTACCTCTACTTTTATGACTTTGGAAATTATCAAATTATCGGTGCCAGTCCAGAGAGTTTGGTTTCCGTCAAAAATGGCATCGTGACAACCAATCCAATTGCAGGTACGCGACCTAGAGGTGCCAATGACGAGGAAGATGCAGCACTTGCAAGTGATCTACTTTCTGATGAAAAGGAAACGGCAGAACATCGAATGTTGGTGGACTTGGGACGAAATGATATCGGTAGAATTGCTGAAACAGCAAGTGTCCAAGTAACCAAGTATATGGAAGTGGAACTTTTCCGCTATGTCATGCATTTGACCAGCGTGGTTAAGGGACATTTATTACCAGAACTGACTGCCATGGATGCCTTGAAGGCGACACTTCCGGCAGGAACAGTATCGGGAGCACCAAAGATTCGGGCCATGAAACGCATCTATGAACTAGAAACAGAGAAGCGAGGTGTCTATGCAGGAGCTATCGGT
Organism: Streptococcus sp. oral taxon 431; assembly: GCF_023110115.1. Classification (GTDB taxonomy): domain Bacteria; phylum Bacillota; class Bacilli; order Lactobacillales; family Streptococcaceae; genus Streptococcus. The sequence continues at coordinate 26,307 of NZ_JALDVP010000003.1, forward strand.
TACTTATCAGCAACTGGAGACATGGATTTTGCTATTGCAATTCGAACCATGATTCTTAAAAATAAAAAAGCCTACGTACAGGCTGGTGCAGGAATTGTTTATGATTCCATCGCTCAGAACGAATACCAAGAAACCATTAACAAAGCTAAATCTATGACTAGAATGGGAGAACTAAGACCATGATTTTATTGATTGATAATTATGATTCATTTACCTATAACCTAGCCCAATACATTGGGAATTTCGCAGAAGTTCAGGTTTTGAGAAATGATGACCCAGATCTTTATGAACATGCTAAAAAGGCAGATGGACTGGTATTTTCTCCTGGTCCAGGTTGGCCAGCTGATGCTGGGAAAATGGAAGAAATGATTCGTGATTTTGCAGGTAAGAAACCTATTCTAGGGATTTGTTTGGGGCACCAAGCCATTGCAGAAGTCTTTGGTGGTAAGCTAGGCTTGGCTCCTAAAGTTATGCACGGTAAACAAAGCCAGATTCGATTTGAGACTCCGTCAGTTCTCTATCAAGGAATTGAGGACAATCGTCCAGTCATGCGTTACCACAGTATTTTAATCGAAGAGATGCCAGAAGAGTTTGAAGTGACAGCTCGTTCGACAGATGACCAAGCTATTATGGGGATTCAACACAAAACTCTTCCGATTTATGGCTTACAGTATCATCCAGAAAGTATTGGAACGCCAGATGGCCTATCTTCCATTCAGAATTTTATCGAGAAAGTTGTAAAGTGAGGAACACAAAATGAAAGAAATTATTGAAAAATTAGCCAACTTTGAAGATTTATCAAGTGTTGAGATGACAGATGTGATTGAACGCATCGTAACAGGGCGAGTGACAGAAGCGCAAATCGCCTCCCTACTTTTAGCTCTTAAAATGAAGGGAGAAACACCTGAAGAAAGAACAGCCCTCGCTCAAGTCATGAGAGGACATGCTCAACACATTCCAACAAATATTCAAGATGCTATGGATAACTGTGGTACAGGTGGAGATAAGTCATTTAGCTTCAACATTTCTACAACTGCAGCTTTTGTCTTGGCAGGTGGAGGAATCCACATGGCCAAACATGGTAATCGTTCAATTTCCTCAAAATCTGGTTCGGCAGATGTCTTGCAAGCTTTGGGAATCAATATTGACCTTAAACCATCACAATTGGGTAAGGTATTTGACCAAACAGGAATCGTCTTTCTCTTTGCCAAAAACATGCACCCAGCTATGAAATACATTATGCCAGCTCGCTTGGAATTGGGAATTCCAACCATCATGAATTTGACAGGACCACTCATCCATCCAATGGTTTTGGAAACACAGCTTCTAGGAATCAGTCGTCCTGAACTTCTGGAAAGTACTGCTCAGGTTTTGAAAAACATGGGTCGCAAACGTGCCATTGTAGTAGCTGGTCCAGAAGGATTGGATGAAGCTGGTTTGAATGGAACTACCAGCATTGCCCTTCTTGAAAATGGTGAAATTACTTTATCAACCTTTACTCCAGAAGATTTGGGAATGGAACGCATTGCTATTGAAGACATTCGTGGAGGAAATGCTCATGAAAATGCAGCAATTCTTGTCAGTGTTCTTAATAACGAACCAAGTCCATTCTTGGAAACAACAGTCTTAAATGCAGGTCTCGGATTCTACGCCAATGGTAAAGCAGAAAGTATCAAGGACGGAGTTGAACTGGCACGTCAAGTAATTGCCAGTGGTAAGGCCCTTGAAAAACTCAGACTATTACAGGAGTATCAAAGATGAGTCAGAAATTTTTATCACGTATCCTAGAGCAAAAGGCGCGTGAAGTTGAAACGATGGAACGAGAGGAGCTTCAGCCCCTACGTCAAACTTATCGATTGAGTGAATATTTAAAAAATCACCAAGACCGTTTGCAAATCATTGCTGAGGTCAAAAAGGCAAGCCCAAGTCTAGGTGATATCAATCTTGATGTGGATATCGTACAACAGGCCCAGACTTACGAGGATAACGGCGCGGTTATGATTTCTGTTCTGACAGATGAGGTTTTCTTTAAAGGTCATTTGGATTATTTGCGGGAAATTTCTAGTCAGGTAGAGATTCCGACGCTCAACAAGGACTTTATCATCGATGAAAAGCAAATCATCCGTGCTCGCAATGCAGGTGCGACAGTTATCTTACTCATCGTAGCGGCCTTATCAGAAGAACGCCTCAAGGAACTGTATGACTACGCGACAGAACTGAGTCTAGAAGTTTTGGTGGAAACTCATAATCTTGTTGAACTGGAAGTGGCTCATAGACTTGGAGCTCAAATTATCGGTGTCAACAATCGCAATTTAACAACCTTTGAAGTAGACTTACAGACCAGTGTAGACTTGGCCAAACACTTCAATGACGATTGCTTGTATATTTCTGAATCTGCCATTTTTACAGAGGAGGATGCAAAACGAGTAGCACCATACTTTAACGGAATTTTAGTAGGAACAGCCCTCATGCAAGCAGAAGATGTAGCCCAAAGAATCAAGGAGTTGCAAATTGACAAAGGTTAAGATTTGTGGACTATCGACCAAAGAAGCCGTAGAAACAGCTGTGTCGGCTGGAGCAGACTACATTGGTTTTGTCTTTGCTCCTAGCAAAAGACAGGTGACCTTGGAACAGGCTGCTGAGCTGGCAAAGCTCATTCCTGTCAACGTTAAAAAAGTTGGAGTATTTGTTTCACCCAGTCGGGCAGAACTGTTAGAAGCGGTAGATAAAGTTGGTTTGGACTTTGTACAAGTTCACGGTCAGGTAGTAGATAAACTATTTGAAAATTTACCTTGTGGCAGTATTCAAGCTGTACAAGTAGATGGGAATGGGCATGTACCCAATTCTCAGGCAGACTATCTACTCTTTGATGCTCCTATTGCAGGGAGTGGACAAACCTTTGACTGGGGGCAACTGGATACGACAGAACTAGCCCAGCCTTTCTTCATCGCAGGTGGGCTAAATGAAGACAATGTAGCAAGAGCAATTCAGCATTTCTCTCCCTTTGCAGTAGATGTATCAAGCGGAGTAGAAACAGACGGACAAAAAGATCATGAAAAGATTAGAAGATTTATAGAGAGGGTTAAGCATGGTATATCAAGAACCAAATAAAGATGGATTTTACGGGAAATTCGGTGGACGCTTTGTCCCAGAAACATTGATGACAGCAGTATTGGAATTGGAAGAGGCTTATCGTGAAAGTCAGGCAGATCCAAGTTTCCAAGAGGTGTTAAACCAACTTTTGCGCCAGTATGTAGGTCGTGAAACTCCTCTTTACTACGCAAAAAACTTGACCCAGCATATCGGCGGAGCCAAGATTTACCTTAAACGTGAAGACCTCAACCATACAGGCGCCCACAAGATTAACAATGCTTTAGGACAAGTTCTCCTCGCTAAACGTATGGGCAAAAAGAAAATTATTGCTGAAACAGGTGCTGGTCAACATGGTGTGGCAACCGCAACAGCTGCGGCACTCTTTAACATGGATTGTACCATCTACATGGGCGAGGAAGATGTCAAACGCCAAGCCCTTAACGTTTTCCGCATGGAGCTTTTAGGAGCTAAGGTAGAGGCTGTGACAGATGGATCTCGCGTGCTCAAGGATGCAGTCAATGCAGCCCTTCGTTCTTGGGTTGCAAATATCGATGATACCCACTATATCCTAGGTTCTGCCTTGGGTCCCCATCCTTTCCCAGAAATTGTTCGTGACTTCCAAAGTGTTATCGGACGAGAAGCCAAGCAACAGTACCGTGATTTGACAGGTGAAAATCTGCCAGATGCCCTAGTAGCCTGTGTTGGTGGTGGTTCAAATGCCATCGGGCTCTTCCATCCATTTGTGGAAGATGAGACAGTAGCTATGTATGGTGCTGAAGCAGCAGGACTCGGTGTGGATACAGAGCACCACGCAGCTACCTTGACCAAGGGTCGTCCAGGTGTTCTTCACGGTTCGCTTATGGATGTGCTACAAGATGCTCATGGTCAAATCTTAGAAGCTTTCTCAATCTCAGCAGGTTTGGACTATCCTGGTATCGGTCCAGAACATTCTCATTACCACGATATCAAACGCGCGACCTATGTGCCAGTGACAGACGAGGAAGCCTTGGAAGGATTCCAACTCTTGTCTCGTGTAGAAGGAATTATCCCAGCTTTGGAATCTAGCCATGCCATCGCCTTTGCGGTGAAATTGGCCAAAGAACTTGGCCCAGACAAGTCTATGATTGTCTGCCTATCAGGTCGTGGGGACAAGGATGTAGTTCAAGTTAAAGACCGCTTGGAAGCAGACGCAGCAAAGAAGGGAGAAGCTAATGCCTAAGACTCTAACCGAAAAATTGAACGCTATCAAAGCAACTGGAAAAGGAATTTTCGTTCCCTATATCATGGCTGGAGACCATGAAAAAGGTTTGGATGGACTTGCTGAAACAATCCACTTTTTAGAAGACTTGGGTGTGTCTGCTATTGAAGTGGGAGTTCCTTTCTCAGACCCAGTTGCAGATGGTCCAGTTATCGAAGAAGCAGGCTTGCGCAGTCTAGCTAGTGGTACTTCTACACAGGCTCTAGTTGAAACTTTGAAGACTATTGAAACAGAAGTTCCACTTGTTATCATGACCTACTTTAACCCCCTCTTTCAGTACGGTGTGGAGAAATTTGTCAGAGATCTTGCTGATACAGCGGTTAAGGGATTGATTATTCCAGACCTGCCTCATGAGCACGCTAACTTTGTAGAGCCCTTTTTGGTGAATACAGACATTGCTTTGATTCCACTTGTCAGCTTGACGACAGGAATGGAGCGTCAAAAGGAACTCATTGAAGGGGCTGAAGGTTTTGTCTATGCTGTTGCTATTAACGGGGTGACAGGGAAAGTAGGTAATTACCGAGATGACTTGGACAAGCACTTGAATCAACTTCATCAAGTGGCAGATATTCCAGTCTTGACAGGTTTTGGTGTATCCACACAGGATGATGTAGAACGATTTAATGCAGTATCAGACGGCGTCATCGTCGGTTCCAAGATTGTTAAGGCTCTACATGAAGGACAAGTAGCAGAAATCGCTGACTTTATCAGACAAGCAGTAGCTTACCAAAAATAATCATACAAGCAGCAAGCAAGAGGAAAGGCACAAAAGGAAGTCTTTCCTTTTTCTTTAGTAGGAGAAAGGTTAGAATGCCGGTTTTGGAGGCAAATGAAGTAATCTGATTAAATGATAGCCATCAGATAATTTGATGCATATAAAAAATAAAAAGCCCTCTTTGAGGGCAGAAATTTATGTTAATTTTATTCGATAAGTATGAAGATAATAAAAGAATATAAGACTTTTTTATTGTATTTCATCCATATCAATAATTAAGTCATCTCCAAGATTAATTCCATTAGAAGTGAAGACACTTAGTGCATGATTTGCAATAACTTGTGTAGAAATAGTATCAACTCCTGCTCCAATAAGTGCACCTGCTACAGGAATCATTTTCCCTAAGTTGACTACTCCTTTTTGTCCGAATTTCGTAACCAATCGAAATCCAACTGCTTGATTGATTTTCTTTAGCACCTCTCCAGGAATTTTTTTAATCATTCCTTGGGCTAATTTCTCAGCCACTACAATCCCAGCTTTCTTTGCAATATCAGCTACAGTAGTTCCTGTAAGTGCTGCATATACAAAAGTCTGGACCTGATCACTTTTTAAGTCGTATCCACGCATATAAGCAATGGTAGCAATCATTCTCATTTGAACTAAAATTACGGATGTCACATTTGCAGGGATAGTTACTGGTAAAGTTAAAATTCCTCCGAATCCAGTGACAAAGCCAGATAGAGCGGCTTTACTAGTTTGAAAAGCAATCATTTTTGAAATAGCAGTATCAACATTGTCGTTCTTTAGGTAATCATCCGCTAATTCTTGAATTGTTTTTTGTCCAGGAATTCCATTAATAGTTGTATCGTAAGCCCAATCAAGAACTTGCATCATTGAATTTTCATCAATTTTTGGAACTTCTAGTTTTGGGAGTTCAAAGTTTATATTTGGCAACTCAAATTTCATAATAATTCTCCTATTTTTGCTATATTTAGTATACAATATTACAAATATATTTACAATAATAATTTGTAGAAAATAATCATACAAGCAGCTAGCAAGAGGAAAGGCACAAAAGGTAGTCTTTCCTTTTTCTTTAGTAGGAGAAAGGCTAGAATGCCAGTTGTGGAAGCAAATTGAATCAAAATCAGCATCTCAGTTAGGCTAAAAATAAGTGCACAAGAGGCTAGAAAGAGAAAATCCCCTGCACCTATGCGGATATCTATAAAGTGAGCCAAAATTCCCAAGATAAGAAAGAAAATCATAACTAGATTCCAACCACAACAAACCATGAGGATTAAGTGAAAAATTAGCCAGACTATCAAAGGATATTCTTGATGACGAAGGTCATAAATGCCCAAAGTCAAGCCGGCAGTTATCAAGATGACTTGCCCAAAAGTTAAAAATCCCACAGACTCAGCTAGAAAGAGCAGTCCCAAAGACAACTCAAAGAAGGCATACCAGACAGGATAGCTTGACTTGCAATAGCGACAGCGAAAGCGATTGAATACCTGTGAGAGAAATGGAATCAAATCCAGTGGTCTCAAACGAGTCTGACAAGAATCGCAGTGACTAGCAGGAAAGATAATAGACTGCTCAGGAAAGCGGTCAATGACAAGACCTAGAAAGGAAGCAAAAATAGCTCCAACAAGAAAAAAGTAAAGGTGAATCATACTTATTAATTCGGAAAAAATAAGAGAAAGGGTATAATAGTTGGATAAAGGAGAAATTTTAGGAGCAAATATGAAAATTCACTTTGAAAAAGGACTTCAGATAGAAAATGCCCAACTCATTTGTCACTGGTCTAATGCTTTGGGAGAAAGTTTTCAGAAGCAATGGATGGGACCCAAAATTTCTTATCCCTTGATTGTCCGATCCTTACAAAAGCTGGGAGGAATTTTTTCCATTTTTGCTGAAGAAGAGTTTGTAGGCGTCATCCAGAAAATCAGGCTAGAAGACAGGAATCTTCATATTGGAAGATTTCTTATAGCTCCTCATAGGCAGGGACAGGGCTTAGGTAGCCAGGCTTTAAGGAAATTTGTTAGTTTGGCCTTTGAAAATGAAGACATAGATACTATTTCTCTAAATGTCTACGAGGCAAATCAAACAGCTTACAATCTTTACCAAAAAGAAGGTTTTGAAATCGTTCAAATGGTTGAAGTACCTGTACGAAAATATATAATGAGAAAATCGAGGTAAGGACTAGTTGATATCTAAAACTGCACCCGTACAATTTTTGGTTTTCAAACTTGTTGCAGAGAAATTTTCTTGATAAAATAGATACATGACTAGATATAAAGCAATCATTTCCTATGATGGCTACGCCTTTGCTGGCTTTCAACGGCAACCACACGCGCGTAGTGTCCAAGAGGAAATTGAAAAAACTTTAACCAAATTAAATAAAGGGCAGGCCATTACCATCCATGGTGCAGGGCGAACGGATAGTGGTGTTCATGCGCTAGGGCAGGTTATCCACTTTGATCTTCCCTATCAGATGGATGAGGAAAAGCTTCGCTTTGCTCTCGATACTCAAAGTCCTGAAGATATAGATGTCATTTCGATTGAGATCGTGGCTGATGATTTTCATTGCCGTTATGCCAAGCATAGCAAGACCTATGAGTTTATCGTGGATAGAGGGCGTCCTAAAAATCCTATGAGACGTCATTATGCCACCCACTATCCCTATCCACTAGATGTGGAACGCATGCAAAAGGCTGTGAAGAAATTAGAAGGAACCCATGATTTCACCGGTTTTACTGCTGCCGGAACTAGTGTGGAGGACAAGGTAAGAACGATCACGGAAGCCAGTCTCAGGGTTGACGAGACCGGTCAATTTTTGACCTTTACTTTCTCTGGCAACGGCTTCCTCTATAAGCAGATTCGAAATATGGTCGGGACCTTGCTAAAAATTGGCAACAATCGGATGCCCATTGAGCAGATTGACCTAATTTTGGAGAAAAAAAACAGACAGTTGGCAGGTCCAACTGCAGCACCTAATGGTTTGTATTTGAAGGAGATTCGTTATGAAGAATAATCGTATTTTAGCACTTTCAGGAAATGATATTTTTAGTGGTGGTGGACTAGCTGCTGACCTTGCGACCTATACTTTAAATGGTTTGCATGGTTTTGTAGCTATGACTTGTTTAACTGCTTTGACAGAAAATGGATTTGAGGTCTTTCCGACAGATGAGACTATTTTCCAACAACAGTTGGATAGTCTCAAGAGTGTAGACTTTGGAGGGCTTAAGATTGGTCTCTTACCGACTGTTGGTGTTGCTGAGAAAGCTCTTAACTTTATCAAGGAACGCACAGGAGTTCCGGTGGTATTGGATCCAGTTCTCGTTTGTAAGGAAACGCATGATGTTGCTGTCAGCGAGCTTTGTCAAGAGTTGATTCGCTTTTTCCCTTATGTGACTGTAATTACACCCAATCTACCTGAGGCAGAATTGCTAGCAGGCCAAAAGATTGAAACCTTGGACGATATGAAGGATGCAGCTCAAAAATTACACGACTTGGGTGCACCAGCAGTCATTATTAAAGGTGGGAATCGCCTCAGTCAAGATAAGGCATTAGATGTATTTTATGATGGAAAGAACTTTACAGTTTTGAAAAATCCTGTTATTGAAGGACAAAATGCTGGTGCTGGTTGTACCTTTGCCTCAAGCATTGCTAGTCAGTTAGTCAAGGGAGAGGAGCTATTACCAGCACTTGAAAGTTCCAAAGCCTTTGTTTACCGTGCCATTGCACAAGCAGATCAGTATGGAGTAAGACAATATGAAGCAAACCAAAACAAGTAAAATCGCCCTAGTATCCATCTTAGCAGCTCTATCCGTAGTTTTGGGCTATTTCGTAAAAATCCCAACGCCAACAGGATTTCTAACACTTTTGGATGCAGGAATATTCTTTACGGCCTTTTACTTTGGGAGTCGCGAAGGAGCTGTTGTCGGAGGATTAGCGGGATTTCTAATTGACCTGATTTCAGGTTACCCCCAGTGGATGTTCTTCAGCTTGATTTTCCATGGTTCGCAGGGATATTTGGCAGGTGTTAAAGGGAAATGGCAGTGGCTAGGATTAGTCTTGGCAACCATCATCATGGTGGCAGGTTACGCTTTTGCATCGGCTTGGATGAATGGTTGGGGAGCAGCCATACCAGAAATCGTCCCAAATCTTGTGCAAAATATCGTTGGTATGACAGTAGGCTTTCTTCTTTGTCATAGTGTGAAGAAAGCTAGATAATAGTAAAAAGAGCAATCCTCCAAGGGAACTATTGAAAAAATTCTGATTTTTTGCTAAAATGAAAGCTATGAAAACACTCTACGATGTGCAACAATTTCTCAAACAGTTCGGTATTCTTGTCTATATGGGGAAACGTCTTTATGACATTGAATTAATGAAGATTGAACTATCTCGAATCTATGATGCTGGTTTGATGGATAAGCTGGATTATCTAGAAGCGGAGGCTGTTCTTCGCAGAGAGCACAAACTAGAATTAGACTATTTAGAAAAAAATGGAGATTAGATATTATGGTAACTTGGGTATTATGGGGACTTGTAGTGGCGATGTTGGCATGGATGGGATACAACTATCTTCGTATTCGCCGTGCAGCAAAAATTGTAGACAATGCAGAGTTTGAATCTTTGATTCGTACAGGTCAGCTAATTGACTTGCGTGAGCCAGCTGACTTCCACAGAAAACATATCCTCGGAGCTCGTAATATTCCTTCAAATCAATTGAAGACAAGTCTTGCGGCTCTTCGCAAGGATAAGCCTGTCCTTCTATATGAAAACCAACGTGCGCAACGTGTAACCAATGCAGCACTTTTCTTGAAAAAACAAGGTTTCTCAGAAATTTATATCCTTTCTTACGGATTGGATTCTTGGACAGGCAAGGTTAAGACTAGCTAATATTCTGTAAAAAGTTATTGAATTGTAGATAAATCTAGCTTTTTATGATATAATTAATTTGTATTAAATTTAAGGAGTTTTTATTATGCAAGAAAAGAAAAAAGCATCACTTGTTTTAGGTATCCTATCTATCGTCCTTGGTTTGTTATCTCCAATCGTAGGTCTTATTTTGGGTATCATTGGACTTGTTTTGGCTAATTCGCACGAAAAACAATCTGGACTAGTGTATAAAACAGAAAAAATTCTCAATATCGTAGGGATTGTCATTTCTGTACTTAACTGGATTGCAGCCCTCGTAATGATTTTTGGCTAATCAAAAACAAAAAAGCTTTATGTTTAAAGCTTTTTTTGTTTGATTCACTTTTCGTTAAGTGGATTTTAATGATTTTCAATTCTTTCTGGCTCAGGGACAGGTTTGCATAGTTCTAAAACTTGTTACCTAATAGATAAAGCCGGTTTTTATGGTATAATGAATGGGTAAAAAATTTAAGGAGTTTTTATATAATGAATGCGCAGCAAAAGAAAAAAGCCTCACTTGCTTTGGGTATTCTATCTATCGTCCTTGGATTGCCATCTCCAATAGTAGGACTGATTCTAGGTATCGTTGGACTAGTCATGGCTAATTCAAGTCAAAAAGAATCTGGTCTAGACTTTAAAAGAGAAAGAATCCTAAGTATCGTGGGGATCGTAGTTTCTGTCCTTAGCTGGATTGTGGACATCGCTTTATTTTATAGCTTAGCAAGAATCTAAAAAAGCTTTATATTTAAAGCTTTTTTGTTTTATCCACTTTTCTCTAAGTAGTTTTTAATGTTTTTCAATTCCTCTTGATTCAAGTGTCGGTATCGACCTTCTGCTAGATCAGAATCTAATAGAAAATCTCCGAACTGAACTCGTTTGAGGGCAGTGACCTTGACACCAACTGAGAGGAACATTTTCTTGACCTGATGAAATTTCCCTTCAGAGATGGTGATGGTGGCTCGGCTGAGGCTAGGGCTTGAAGATAGAATCTCAAGCTGAGCAGGTTTACAAATAGTTCCATCAAGAAAGACAATCCCGTTTTTGAACTGCTGGATGTGATCTGGTGTGAGCAAGCCGTTCACCTCAACTTGATAAGTTTTCTCGACATGATATTGAGGGTGGAGAAGTTGAAAACCTAGAGGGCCATTGTTTGTTAAGAGGAGGAGCCCTGTCGTATCTCGATCTAGCCGACCGATAGCATAGAGTTGGTCTGATTGGAGGTGTTGAGGTAGTAGGTCCATAACCGTTGGGAGCTTCTTGTCCTTGCTTGCTGTCACGACACCATTTGGTTTGTGAAGCATGAGATAGGTGTGCTCATATCCTTGGATTTTTCTACCCTGAAAAAACAACTCTTGTAATCCCGTATCAACATTCTGTGCAAGGGAAGTAGCAGGGACTCTATCTACTAAGATTTCTTTTTTTAGGAGAGCCTGTTTCATAGCTTTTCGACTGATTTTTTCCTGGGCTAATAAATTATCTAAACGCATACCAGCCTATCTTATCACAAGTCGGCATTTTTGAAAAGAAAAGATAAATCATGAATTTTCTTTTGAAAACATTTACACTTACTTGAGTTAAGTCATTTGCTTAAAATTGTGGTATAATCGTTCAGTTAGAAAATAAATTTGAAATAAATAGAGGAAATCATGACAAAATTAAGAGAAGATATCCGTAATATCGCGATTATCGCCCACGTCGACCACGGTAAAACAACCCTCGTTGACGAATTATTAAAACAATCTGAAACTCTTGATGCGCGTACAGAATTAGCTGAACGTGCAATGGACTCAAACGATATTGAAAAAGAGCGTGGAATTACCATCCTTGCGAAGAATACAGCAGTTGCCTATAACGGAACTCGTATCAATATCATGGACACACCAGGACACGCGGACTTCGGTGGAGAAGTTGAACGTATCATGAAAATGGTTGACGGTGTAGTCTTGGTAGTGGATTCTTACGAAGGTACTATGCCTCAAACTCGTTTCGTATTGAAAAAAGCTTTGGAACAAGACCTTGTCCCAATCGTTGTTATCAATAAAATTGACAAACCATCAGCCCGTCCAGCAGAAGTAGTGGATGAAGTTTTGGAACTCTTCATCGAGCTTGGTGCAGATGATGATCAGCTTGACTTCCCAGTAGTCTATGCTTCAGCAATCAACGGAACATCTTCATTGTCAGATGATCCAGCAGACCAAGAGAAGACTATGGCGCCAATCTTTGATACCATTATTGACCACATTCCAGCTCCAATCGATAACTCAGATGAGCCACTTCAATTCCAAGTGTCACTTTTGGACTACAATGATTTCGTTGGTCGTATCGGTATCGGACGTGTCTTCCGTGGTACTGTTAAGGTCGGAGACCAAGTTACTCTTTCTAAACTTGATGGTACAACCAAGAACTTCCGTGTTACAAAACTCTTTGGTTTCTTTGGTTTGGAACGTCGTGAAATCCAAGAAGCTAAGGCTGGTGACTTGATTGCCGTATCAGGTATGGAAGACATCTTCGTTGGGGAAACAATCACTCCAACAGATGCAGTTGAAGCTCTTCCAGTTCTTCACATCGACGAACCTACTCTTCAAATGACCTTCTTGGTCAATAACTCACCATTTGCTGGTCGTGAAGGTAAATGGGTCACTTCTCGTAAGGTTGAAGAGCGTCTTCAAGCAGAATTGCAAACAGACGTATCTCTTCGTGTAGATCCAACAGACTCACCAGATAAATGGACAGTTTCAGGACGTGGGGAATTGCACTTGTCAATCCTCATCGAGACTATGCGTCGTGAAGGTTATGAGCTTCAAGTATCTCGTCCAGAAGTTATCGTCAAAGAAATCGATGGTGTGAAGTGTGAGCCATTTGAGCGCGTGCAAATCGACACACCAGAAGAATACCAAGGATCTGTTATCCAAAGCCTTTCTGAACGTAAGGGTGAAATGTTGGATATGATTTCAACTGGTAATGGTCAAACTCGTTTGGTCTTCCTAGTTCCTGCGCGTGGTTTGATTGGATACTCAACTGAGTTCTTGTCAATGACTCGTGGTTACGGGATCATGAACCATACCTTCGATCAATACTTGCCATTGATTCCAGGGGAAATTGGTGGACGTCACCGTGGTGCCCTCGTTTCAATCGATGCTGGTAAGGCTACAACCTACTCTATCATGTCTATCGAAGAACGTGGTACTATCTTTGTCAATCCAGGTACCGAGGTTTACGAAGGCATGATCATCGGTGAAAACTCTCGTGAAAATGACTTGACTGTTAATATCACCAAAGCAAAACAAATGACTAACGTTCGTTCCGCTACTAAGGACCAAACAGCGGTTATCAAAACTCCTCGTATCTTGACACTTGAAGAATCACTTGAGTTCTTGAACGACGATGAGTACATGGAAGTAACTCCTGAATCGATTCGTTTGCGTAAACAAATCCTTAACAAGGCAGAGCGTGAGAAAGCAAACAAAAAGAAAAAATCAGCTGAGTAAGAGCTAGAAAGAGATAAAGATGGTCTATTTAATCATAGGGATACTCTTATTACTACTCTATGTATTTGCGACACCTCAAAGTATCAAGGGGACGGTCAATGTTGTAATATTAGTCTTTGGACTTGTTGCCCTCGTAATCTTGTTGCTCTTGTCTGCCCTACAGATTTTCCAACTTCCAGCAGAAATCTTTATTACATTGGGAATGCTGGCTCTTACTTACTTTAGTTTGAGAGACATCAGTCTCATGTCGATTCGAAAGAAGCGCGAAAATTAAATCTATTCATAACAAAAAACTTCTATCAGCAACTCAGTTGCCGATAGAAGTTTTTATTTGTTACTGTTTTTGTCAGAATAACGGTTGTAGAAATCTACTTTTATCTGGATAAAATGTTCTAATTCACGAAAGAGTTGTAGAAGCGTAGCCCGTGTCTCAAACTCTTCTCTAGTTTTAGGGAGAGATCGATTGCGAAACACCTCTAGGTAGCTCTCGATATCATTCAATAAGTCGTAGGCTGGATTGGTTTGACTCAGTTGGCTAGCTGTTTTTGAAAAGAGCTGAGCGACAATCAAACTCTCACTAGCGGCTAGTTGGCAGGTGTTAATCTGTTGAGCCATATTTCTTAAGATACGCGTTTGTCTTTGCCGCATCTCAAAGTAGTGGATATGATAATCTGTCTGGTGAAAGAGATGGTCAGAGTGATCGAGGTAAACTAGCTTAAGAGCATCCTCAAGCAGTTGATCAAGTTCATTTACAAGTTGAGCCTGATTACGGCCATCTCCTCTTTTCAGATAGTAAGAAAGCCGTAGAAGAACATCTCTGAGTTTTTCTTCAACAAGCGTATGATAATGTTGAATTTCTTTTTCACGTGAAGGCATGTAGAGATTGACCAGAAGTGCAAATCCAGTACCGATTAGGAAGAGTAAGAGCTCATTCAGTAAAAGTGCTGGTGTTGTTGATTGTTGGATTAAGAGATGGCTGACCAGAACGCTACTAGGAGTGATTCCAATTTCCCAACCCAGTTTATAGGCTAGAGGAACATAGATTGCTAAGTAAAGTCCAAAGCTCCAGATATGATAACCAGTTAGTTGAAAGGCAATAACACCAACTAAGAGAGCTAGAAGAGTTGAAAAAAGACGATTGCGGGCTAGCTTGATCGTGCTTCTTCGAGTATCAGAAAGACTCAAGATAGCAATGATACCAGCTGAAACAGCTGATGACAAATCAAAAAAGTAGGCTAGTAAACAAGCAAAACAAGTTGCTAGGACTAGTTTAAGAGTGCGTTGTGTGATAGACATAGAATACTTTCCTTGAGATAAATGCTTTAAAGTTATAGTAGTAGGTGAGGTAGAAAGGTCTATTCCAAGAGAGTTATTGAGAAAATAATTTGTTCTCCATGTAGTGGTTTGATTATAGTATAAATATGTTTTGAAATCAAGTGAATCTAATAATAGTATAGGCAGAATGAATATTTATGAAGCCAGACACAACTTCGTTTTGTGGTATAATAATTAGAAAGGAGTTTTACATGCAAGAATTTTTTAAAAGTTATTTTAATAAGCTAGATTTAACAACGGTATTTGAGAATCTTTTAACGAAAGTGATTTCTCTTTTAATTTTATTTGTGCTATTTTACATAGCTAAACAGCTTCTCCACGCAGCTGTCAAGAAAATTGTCAAGCCTTCACTTAAGTATTCAAATCGTGATGCAGGACGACAAAAGACAATCTCGCGTTTATTAGAAAATATTTTTAATTACACCCTTTATTTCTTTTTAGTTTACTGCATTTTGTCTATCCTAGGACTTCCTGTATCCAGTTTACTAGCTGGTGCTGGGATTGCCGGAGTTGCAATTGGTATGGGGGCGCAGGGCTTCTTATCAGATGTTATCAATGGCTTCTTTATTCTCTTTGAACGCCAGTTGGATGTAGGAGATGAAGTTGTTTTGACAAATGGTCCCATTACTGTATCGGGAAAAGTAGTTAGTGTCGGCATTCGAACCACTCAACTAAGAGGTGAAGACCAGGCTCTCCACTTTGTTCCCAACCGTAATATTACCGTGGTTAGCAATTTTTCAAGAGATGAGTTGAACTGAAATTTTACTTGATTTATGGTACAATAGAGGGAGTTTGACAGAGGAGAAATGATGGTTTTAGATAAACAATTAGGAAATGGTTGTACCTGGATAAATCTTGATATCGAAAAAATTAAAAATCTTGAAGATTTATCTGAAATCTATGGTTTGGATAAGGAAACCATCGAATATGCTCTGGATAGAAATGAAAGAGCCCACATGGATTATAACCGTGAGAATGGGACTGTGACCTTTATTTATAATGTTCTTGACCTAGAAAAAGACAAGGAATACTATGAAGCGATTCCCATGACCTTTATCGTTGAAAAACAACGAATCATCACAATCAGCAATCATAAGAATGCCTATGTGATTGAACGTATGCTAACTTATCTGAAAACTCATGAAATTATTTCGATTTACAAGTTTCTCTTTGCTGGTTTAGAGATTATCAGTAACGCCTATTATCCAATCATTGAAAAGATGGATAAGAGTAAAGATGAAGTCAACAGCTTACTTCGTCAGAGAACAACAAAGAAAAATCTCTTCGCCCTCTCTGACTTGGAGACTGGTATGGTTTACTTAACAGCAGCGGCAAAACAAAATCGACTCCTCTTAGAACATATCCAGGGCCATGCTCTTTATCGGAGATTTAATGAAGTCGAACGAGAGCAGTTTGATGATGCAATGATTGAAGCCCATCAGTTGGTGTCTATGACAGACTTGATTTCTCAAGTCTTGCAACAACTCTCATCTTCTTACAACAACATCCTAAACAATAACCTGAATGATAGTTTGACAGTTTTGACTATTATCTCCGTCTTACTAGCAGTACTTGCGGTTATTACAGGTTTCTTCGGAATGAATGTTCCTCTACCATTTACAGAAGAGCCAAATGCTTGGATTTATATCCTAATGGCTAGCCTGATTTTATGGGCGGCCTTATCTCAATGGCTGAAGAAAATTACTAGAAAATAAAAGAGAAGGAGCCAGAATGGCGATTGAAAATTACATGCCAGATTTTGCTGTGGAAGCAGTTTATGATTTGACAGTCCAAAGCCTGAAAAACCAAGGGATCAAAGCTGTTTTGGTGGATTTGGACAACACTCTGATTGCTTGGAATAATCCTGATGGGACTCCAGAAATGAAACAGTGGTTACATGACCTTCGTGATGCAGGTATTCGTATCATCGTGGTGTCCAATAACTCTAAAAAAAGGGTTCAACGTGCAGTTGAAAAATTTGGGATTGACTATGTTTATTGGGCTTTGAAGCCCTTTACTTTCGGGATTGACCGCGCCATGAAGGAATTCCACTATGAGAAAAACGAAGTGGTCATGGTTGGGGATCAACTCATGACGGATATTCGAGCTGCTCACCGAGCAGGGATTCGTTCGATTTTGGTCAAGCCCTTGGTGCAGCACGACTCTATCAAAACGAAGATTAACCGCGCTCGTGAGCGCCGTGTCATGAAAAAAATCACTGAAAAGTACGGTCCTATCACATATAAAAAAGGAATCTAACTATGGAAGAAATTCTCTGTATTGGCTGTGGAGCAACCATTCAGACGACAGATAAGACTGGTCTTGGTTTTACACCTCAGTCAGCACTCAAAAAAGGTTTGGAAACTGGTGAAGTTTATTGCCAACGTTGTTTCCGTCTTCGTCATTACAATGAAATCACAGATGTCCAGTTGACGGATGATGATTTCCTAAAACTCTTGCACGAGGTAGGAGACAGTGATGCCTTGGTGGTCAATGTGATTGATATCTTTGACTTTAATGGTTCTGTTATCCCAGGATTGCCTCGCTTTGTATCAGGCAACGATGTTCTCTTGGTTGGAAATAAAAAAGACATCCTTCCTAAGTCTGTTAAGGCTGGTAAGATTAGTCAATGGCTCATGGAACGTGCCCATGAAGAAGGTCTACGTCCTGTTGACGTCGTTCTGACTTCAGCCCAAAACAAGTATGCTATCAAGGAAGTCATTGATAAAATTGAGCACTATCGTAAGGGTCGTGACGTCTATGTAGTTGGGGTTACCAATGTTGGAAAATCAACTCTTATCAATGCCATTATCCAGGAAATTACGGGTGACCAGAATGTCATCACAACATCACGTTTCCCAGGGACAACCTTAGATAAGATTGAGATCCCACTTGATGATGGTTCTTATATCTATGATACACCGGGAATTATCCATCGTCATCAGATGGCCCACTACTTGACAGCCAAAAACCTCAAGTATGTCAGTCCTAAAAAGGAAATCAAACCTAAAACCTACCAGCTCAATCCTGAGCAAACTCTCTTTTTAGGTGGTTTGGGACGTTTTGATTTCATTGCAGGAGAAAAACAAGGTTTCACAGCTTTCTTTGATAATGAACTCAAACTTCATCGTACCAAGCTTGAAGGAGCGAGTGACTTTTACGATAAGCACCTTGGAACCCTCCTTACACCACCAAATAGCAAGGAAAAAGAAGATTTTCCAAAACTGGTCCAACATGTCTTTACTATCAAGGATAAGACAGACCTCGTTATCTCAGGACTAGGCTGGATTCGTGTAACAGGAACTGCCAAAGTAGCCGTCTGGGCCCCAGAAGGCGTCGCAGTCGTCACACGAAAAGCAATTATTTAAACACAGAAAGGAAAGGGTTGTCTTTATAAAGGCGAGCACTGCGAGCCCATAGAAGATACTTTTCGCCGTGGTGTTAGTTGGTACAAGTGATTGTACCAACTGCGGAAAATTTGAGACCTTAGGCTCAAATTTTAGTCATGAAAGTCCAGAGGACTTTGCTGACGTCCGTCACCACTTCAGAAAAGTATAAAAAGAAACTCTTTTAAATGAATTATGTCATTAACATCGAAACAACGTGCCTTCCTCAACAGCCAGGCACACACCCTTAAACCCATTATCCAAATCGGGAAAAATGGACTCAACGACCAAATCAAAACCAGCGTTCGTCAGGCACTTGATGCCCGCGAATTGATCAAGGTTACTCTCTTGCAAAACACAGATGAAAACATCCACGAAGTAGCTGAAATCTTGGAAGAAGAAATCGGTGTGGATACAGTCCAAAAAATCGGCCGTATCTTGATTTTGTATAAACAATCAAGCAAGAAAGAAAATCGTAAGATTTCTAAAAAAGTCAAAGAAATCTAAAAATATACTCCAAAAAACTGTTTTTACAGAAGACTAAAGGAGATTAGCCTATGGCAATCGAATTATTAACTCCCTTTACAAAAGTGGAGTTAGAGCCAGAAATCAAGGATAAAAAACGTAAGCAAGTTGGAATCTTAGGGGGAAATTTTAACCCTGTTCACAATGCCCATCTTATTGTGGCAGACCAAGTGCGCCAGCAGTTGGGATTGGATCAAGTTCTGCTCATGCCTGAGTATCAACCGCCTCACGTAGACAAAAAGGAAACCATTTCTGAACACCACCGCCTCAAGATGCTTGAATTGGCAATTGACGGAATCGAAGGTTTAGCTATTGAAACCATTGAGCTAGAGCGCAAGGGTGTTTCCTACACCTACGACACCATGAAGATTTTGACAGAGAAGAATCCAGATACAGATTATTATTTCATTATCGGAGCCGACATGGTGGACTATCTGCCTAAGTGGTACAGAATTGATGAATTGGTCGACCTCGTTCAGTTTGTAGGAGTTCAGCGACCACGATACAAGGCTGGGACTTCTTATCCCGTCATCTGGGTGGATGTGCCTCTTATGGATATTTCATCCAGTATGGTACGTGATTTCATCGCCCAAGGTCGAACACCTAACTTTCTCTTGCCAAAACCAGTGCTAGACTATATTGAGAAAGAAGGGCTTTACTGATGGCATACCAAGACTATATCAACTGTTCGCGTGAAGAATTGTTGGAAAAAATGGCAGAGCTCCTACCTGAAAAACGTCTAACCCATTGTCTAGGTGTAGAGCGTGCAGCCATAGAATTGGCTCAGCGCTTTGGTGTGGATGTTGAGAAAGCTGGTTTGGCAGGTCTCCTTCATGACTATGCTAAAAAGCTATCAGATCAAGAATTTTTAGACTTGATAGATCGTTATCAACTAGACTCTAATCTTAAAAACTGGGGCAATAATGTCTGGCATGGCATGGTCGGTATCTACAAGATTCAGGAAGATTTGGATTTGAAAAATCCTGAAATTTTGCGAGCTATTGAAATCCATACAGTTGGAGCTGGTCAGATGACGGACCTTGATAAGGTTATCTACGTCGCAGACTACATCGAGCATAATCGTGCCTTTCCAGGGGTGGACCAGGCGCGTGAGATTGCAAGTTTGTCACTCAATAAGGCAGTAGCTTATGAAACAGCTCGCACTGTGGAGCATTTGGCTCGCCAAGGATTGCCTATTTATCCCCAAACCCTTGAAACCTATAACGCCTATGTGCACTATTTGAAAGAGGACTAAATGAACGAAAAAGAATTACTAGAACTAGTCGTGAAAGCGGCTGATGAGAAACGTGCGGAGGATATCCTCGCACTTGATGTACAAGAATTAACTAGTGTGACAGACTACTTTGTTATCACTAGCTCTATGAATAGCCGTCAGTTAGATGCTATCGCTGAAAATATCCGTGAAAAAGTAGCTCAAGCAGGCTTTAAAGGTAGTCATGTTGAAGGTGATGCAACTGGAGGCTGGGTCTTACTCGACCTCGGTGGTGTAGTAGTGCATATCTTCTCAGAAGAAATGCGTGCTCACTATAACCTAGAAAAACTATGGCATGAGGCAGCATCAGTAGATTTATCTGAAACCTTATAGTCTTTTCCTTTATCTTTTATTACGGCGTTAACTCATTTTGCCTAACTCTAGTTATGCCTGCAATTCGTTGCCTAGTACTAAAAGCAAACGAAAAGACTATAGTGTTACAATTGAACTCAGTTGTAGTCAACTGGGTTTCTTTGCTTATTTTAGAAAAAAAGATAGAAAGGTATAGGGCGAGTGGTGTTTGCCATGGAGGCTCTTGGTATCATGATTATGGCAACTTACGAAACCTTTGCGGCGGTCTATGATGCGGTTATGGATGATAGTTTATACGATAAATGGACGGATTTTTCCCTCCGGCATTTGCCCAAGACTAAGGAGAGAAAGAAACTCTTGGAATTGGCTTGTGGGACAGGCATCCAGTCAGTGCGCTTTTCTCAGGCTGGTTTTGAAGTGACTGGACTGGACTTGAGCGCGGACATGTTGAAGATTGCTGAGAAGAGAGCTACTTCAGCCAAGCAAAATATTGGTTTTATGGAAGGCAACATGTTGGATTTATCCAAGGCTGGTAAATACGACTTTGTGACCTGCTATTCCGATTCCATCTGCTACATGCAGGATGAGGTGGAAGTAGGGGATGTCTTTAAAGAAGTCTATAATGCTCTCAATGAGGACGGGGTCTTTATCTTTGATGTGCATTCGACTTACCAGACAGACGAGGTCTTTCCTGGCTATTCCTATCATGAAAATGCAGAAGACTTTGCCATGATCTGGGATACCTACGAGGATGCAGCACCACATTCTATCGTGCATGAGTTGACCTTTTTTATCAAGGAAGCGGATGGTTCCTTTAGTCGTCACGATGAAGTGCATGAGGAGCGTACATACGAAGTCTTGACCTATGATATTTTGCTAGAACAAGCTGGTTTTAAGTCCTTCAAGATTTATGCTGACTTTGAGGATAAGGAGCCTACAAAGACCAGTACCCGTTGGTTTTTTGTCGCGCAGAAGTAGGAGGTTGATATGGTTCGATCAAAATATTCTTGGGAAGAAGTTTCGCAGTTTAATCGTATCCGTCAAAATGGAACGCTTTGGGAAAAAGATGGGCAATATTTTTATGTTCAGGAAGAAGGAACCGTATTTTCAGAGTTAGTTGTTTACGATATGTCTAAGAAACTTTTTGATATGTTAGTAAATGAAATAAAATCGGAGGATGATATCCGACATATGCTAATGTATGGAACATGGCCAATGACGGTTGCCGGATGCCATAGACCAACGATGTTGATAGCTTATCCTGAACTGCAAAAGAATTATAGTAATGAACAACTAGCAGAAATCCTTCCAGTAGGAGAAAAACAATGGCTTAACTGGAGAGGGAGATTGCCTGAGTGGTATCGTAGATTTCGTCATTAGAAAGGGAGAACATCATGACCATTACAGGTATTATAGCGGAGTTCAATCCTTTTCATAATGGCCACAAATACCTGCTAGAACAGGCGGATGGGCTGAAAATCGTTGCCATGTCTGGGAATTTCATGCAGAGAGGCGAGCCGGCTATCGTTGACAAGTGGACACGGGCTCAAATGGCACTAGAAAATGGAGCGGACTTAGTTGTAGAATTGCCCTTTTTAGTCAGTGTTCAGGCGGCAGATTTTTTCGGTCAAGGTGCTGTTGAACTCTTGGCTCGTTTGGGAATTGACAGCCTAGCTTTTGGGACAGAGGAAGTTCTGGATTACCAAAAAATTGCTAACTTATATGCAGAGCGTGGTCAAGAGATGGAGAATTTTGTGGACAATCTACCTGATTCACTCTCCTACCCTCAGAAAACCCAAGCCATGTGGAAGGAATTTGCAGGTCTTGATTTTTCGGGAGATACGCCCAATCATGTCTTAGCTCTTGCCTACGCCAAGGCAGTTGCTGGAAGAAATATCAAACTTCATCCAATTCAACGTCAGGGAGCAGGCTATCATTCTGTGGACAAGGATGTGGACTTTGCATCTGCGACAGCCATCCGTCAGCACCAAAGTGATCAAGGTTTCTTAGAACGCTTTATGCCTTCTGTTACTCTTTTTGAGCAGACGAGTAAGGTGAACTGGGAAGATTATTTTCCACTTTTACGCTATCAAATCTTGTCAAATCCACACCTAACCACCATTTATCAGGTCAATCAAGAAATGGCAGTGCGCATCAAGGAAGCCATCAAAACAGCCCAGTCTGTCGAGGAATTGGTTGAGTTAGTGGCTACCAAGCGCTACACCAAGGCACGTGTCAGACGCCTCTTGACCTATATCTTGGTGCAGGCTAGAGAAAGTGACCTGCCAGAAGCCATTCATGTCCTTGGATTTACCGAAAAAGGCAGGCAACACCTCAAATCTCTGAAAGACCAAGTCCAGCTTGTTAGCCGAATCGGTAAAGAACCCTGGGATGCAATAACCCAAAAGGCAGACCAAATTTATCAACTGGGACACCCTAGTATAGCAGAACAAAATTTTGGTCGAGTGCCAATCAGAATCGAATCGAACTAAGTCTACTTTGAGGTGGACTTTTTTTTAGTCTTTTGCAAAAAAATTCTTTTAAAAAATAGTTAGGTTTAAGAAGCTTATTTTACTAAGGAAAATGAAGATATTGCTCCTAAAAATAACTATAACAACTTCCATTTAAGGTTTGTTAAAAATATTTTTTTGTGGTAAAATGTATAAGAATGCATGTCATTCAGATAAACAAATAAATTGAGGTAAAAACATGGAAATTATGACAATTGTTATGGTTGTTTTTGCCGTCATCATTGGTTTAGTCATTGGATATGTCAGCATATCAGTCAAGATGAAATCATCACAAGAGGCTGCAGAGTTGATGCTTTTAAATGCTGAACAAGAAGCAACTAATTTACGAGGACAAGCTGAGCGCGAAGCAGATTTATTACTAAATGAAGCCAAGAGCGAAAGCAAATCCCTTAAAAAAGAAGCACTATTGGAGGCTAAAGAAGAAGCCAGAAAATACCGCGAAGAAGTGGACGCTGAATTTAAGTCGGAGCGTCAAGAACTCAAGCAAATCGAAAGTCGTTTGACGGAGAGAGCTACGAGCCTTGACCGTAAAGACGATAATTTGACGAACAAAGAAAAAACACTTGAACAAAAAGAACAAAGTATTTCTGATAGAGCAAAAAACCTTGATGCACGTGAAGAGCAACTAGAGGAAATTGAAAAGCAAAAGCAAGCAGAACTAGAGCGTGTCGGAAGTCTGACACAGTCAGAGGCAAAAGATATTATCTTAGCACAGACAGAAGAAAACTTGACCAAGGAAATTGCTAGCCGCATTCGTGAGGCGGAGCAAGAAGTCAAGGAACGTTCAGATAAGCTTGCTAAGGATATTCTGTCCCAAGCCATGCAGAGAATTGCTGGTGAGTATGTAGCTGAGTCTACCAACTCAACTGTTCATCTGCCTGATGATACCATGAAAGGTCGTATCATTGGTCGTGAAGGTCGTAACATCCGTACCTTTGAAAGTTTGACAGGGGTTGATGTCATTATTGATGATACGCCAGAAGTGGTAACCTTGTCAGGTTTTGATCCTATCCGCCGTGAGATTGCCCGTATGACGATGGAAACCTTGCTCAAGGATGGACGTATTCACCCAGCTCGTATCGAAGAGTTGGTTGAGAAAAACCGTCAAGAAATTGATAACCGTATTCGTGAATATGGTGAAGTAGCAGCCTATGAAATCGGTGCACCTAACCTTCACCCAGACTTGATGAAAATCATGGGTCGCTTACAGTTCCGTACTTCATACGGACAAAATGTCTTGCGACACTCAATCGAAGTGGCTAAGTTGGCTGGTATCATGGCTAGCGAACTTGGTGAAAATGCAGCCCTTGCTCGCCGTGCAGGATTCCTTCACGATATTGGTAAAGCCATTGACCGAGAGGTAGAAGGCAGCCACGTTGAGATTGGTACTGAATTAGCTCGCAAGTACAAAGAGCATCCAGTTGTGATTAACACGATTGCTAGTCACCACGGAGATGTAGAGCCTGAAAGTGTGATTGCAGTTCTCGTTGCTGCAGCGGATGCCCTGAGTGCCGCTCGTCCAGGAGCTCGTAGCGAATCACTTGAAAGCTACATCAAACGTCTCCATGATTTAGAAGAAATCGCTAATAGCTTTGAAGGAGTTCAAAATAGCTTTGCCCTTCAAGCAGGTCGTGAAATCCGAATCATGGTAAATCCAGGTCAGATTAAGGACGACAAGGTCACAATCTTAGCTCACAAAGTTCGTGAGAAAATCGAAAGTAACCTCGATTACCCAGGAAATATCAAGGTAACCGTGATTCGTGAACTTCGTGCAGTTGATTATGCAAAATAAATAAGAAAGAGCAGTTGAAAAATTACTGCTTTTTTGTTACACTAGATAGAAAGATTGTAGTAAGCAGAAATGCCTTCACAAAGAGAATTCTGAATGAATTTTCAAGGCATTTCACAAACTATCCAAAGGAGACATCATGGCAGACCGTGGCTTACTAATCGTTTTTTCAGGTCCTTCAGGAGTTGGAAAAGGAACGGTTAGACGAGAAATTTTTGAGAGTTCTGAAAATCAATTCCAATATTCTGTATCTATGACAACACGGGCTCAACGTCCAGGTGAAGTAGACGGAGTTGACTATTTCTTCCGTACGCGTGAAGAATTTGAAGAATTGATCCGTCAAGGACAGATGTTAGAGTATGCAGAGTATGTAGGCAACTACTACGGAACTCCTCTGACCTATGTCAATGAAACCCTTGATAAAGGGATTGATGTTTTCCTTGAAATTGAAGTGCAGGGAGCTCTTCAGGTCAAGAAAAAAGTTCCAGATGCAGTCTTTATCTTTTTGACACCGCCAGATTTGGAAGAATTGCAAGACCGTCTCGTAGGCCGTGGTACCGATAGTGCAGAAGTGATTGCCCAACGTATCGAAAAAGCTAAAGAAGAAATTGCTTTGATGCGTGAGTATGACTATGCTATTGTCAATGATCATGTTCCTCTTGCCGCAGAACGTGTCAAACGTGTGATTGAAGCAGAACATTTCCGCGTCGATCGTGTCATCGGTCACTACCAGGATATGCTACCAAAGTCTCCAACTATTCGATAAACTATAGAAAACAGGTACAAACAAATGATGCTTAAACCCTCTATTGATACCTTGCTTGACAAGGTACCATCAAAATATTCACTCGTCATCTTGGAAGCAAAACGTGCTCACGAATTAGAAGCTGGAGCAACTCCAACACAAGAATTCAAATCTGAAAAATCTACACTTCGTGCCTTGGAAGAAATTGAATCAGGGAATGTAACCATCCACCCAGATCCAGAAGGGAAACGCGAAGCTGTTCGTCGTCGAATCGAAGAAGAAAGACGATTGAGAGAAGAAGAAGAAAAGAAAATCAAAGAGCAAATCGCGAAAGAAAAAGAAGAAGGTGAAAAAATTTAAGGTTGGGGGGACTCAATCTTATTTTTTCTATTGCAAGAATACTCAATCAATTGAAACGATTTAAGAAGAGAAGGAGGTGAGGATATGGCTATTGCGAAAATCATTGTGGATGTTCCCTTGATGCAGACGGACCAACCATACAGTTACAAGGTCCCTGAGGAATTTGTAGACATGCTGGAAGTTGGTATGCGGGTTCATGTGCCTTTTGGGAAGGCCAATCGCTTGATTCAGGGAATTGTTCTTGGAATGGAACAAGAATCTGATGTAGATGTGGCAGACGAGGACTTGAAAGAAATTGCTGAAGTGCTGGACTTTTCTCCTGTCTTAACGGAGGAACAACTCTGGCTGGCCGAAGAACTACGTAAGTCAGTTTTTTCATACAAGATTTCTATTCTAAAAGCTATGCTTCCAGGATTTTTGAATTCTAGCTATGATAAAATCCTCTATCCTCTGGAAGGCTTGAGTCAGAAAGACAGAGACCGTTTGTTTGGATCGCAAGAGTCCTTAGCATTTTCATCTCTAGACTTAGAAAAGCAGGCCGAGATGATGCGATTGACTCGCAAAGGACTTTTGAAGTTAGAGTATCAGGCTGTTGATCAGAAGAAGGTCAAAACACAGTCTTGGATTCAAGTGAATCTTGACAAATTAGAAAAGCTAGAAATCTCAAACCGTGCCAAGAAGAAATTGGAACTGCGAGATTATTTATTAGCACATCCAGAAAGTACCCCTTTGGCTGCTTTGTTAGAACATTACTCACGGGAACAAGTTAACTTCTTTGTGGAACATGGTGCTATCACCATCGTGCAAAAGGAAGTGCAACGTTCAGCTGCCTACTTTGAAGGAATTGAATCCAGCCAATCTTTAGAGTTAAATCCAGAACAAAAAGAAGCCTGTGAGGCGGTTGTTGGAGCAATTGGGAAAGAACATCCTCCATTTCTTCTACAAGGAATCACAGGAAGTGGGAAAACAGAGGTTTACTTGCAGATTATCCAAGGAGCCTTGGATATGGGAAAAACAGCTATCGTTTTAGTCCCAGAAATCTCTCTGACACCTCAAATGACAGAGCGTTTCATTGCTCGTTTTGGTGATAAAGTTGCCATTCTCCACTCTGGCTTGTCAAATGGTGAAAAGTATGATGAGTGGCGCAAGGTGGAGCGTGGAGATGCTCAGGTAGTTGTTGGGGCCAGGTCTGCTATTTTTGCACCTTTGAAAAATCTAGGGGTTATCATTATCGATGAAGAGCATGAGGCTAGCTACAAGCAAGACAGTAATCCGCGTTATCATGCTAGGGATGTGGCTATTTTACGAGCTCAATACAATCAAGCTGCCCTAGTTCTTGGTTCTGCAACACCGAGTCTTGAGAGTCGTGCGCGTGCTGGTAAGGGTGTCTATCAACATCTACGTCTGACTCAACGGGCCAATCCTTTAGCAAGTATTCCTGAGGTTCAACTGATTGACTTCCGTGATTACATCGGGCAGAATGAAACATCAAACTTTACACCACCACTGATTGAGGCCATTCAAGATCGACTGGATAAAAAAGAGCAGGTTGTTCTCATGCTCAATCGCCGTGGCTATTCTAGCTTTGTCATGTGCCGAGAATGTGGGACTGTGGATACCTGTCCAAACTGCGATATTTCTCTGACGCTACACATGGATACTAAGACTATGAACTGTCATTATTGTGGTTTTTCTAAGGAAATCCCCCATGTCTGTCCAAACTGTCAGAGTCGTAGTATTCGATACTATGGAACGGGAACTCAAAAGGCCTACGATGAGCTGGCTGAACTCTTTCCAGAGGCACGCATTCTACGCATGGATGTGGATACCACTCGTAAAAAAGGCAGTCACCAAGCTTTACTTGAGCAGTTTGGCAAAGGGGAGGCAGATATCCTGTTGGGAACCCAGATGATTGCCAAGGGCTTGGATTTTCCAAATGTGACCTTGGTTGGTGTTCTCAATGCGGATACAGCCTTGAACCTGCCTGATTTTCGTTCTTCTGAGAGAACCTTCCAACTCTTGACCCAGGTAGCAGGCCGTGCCGGTCGAGCTGAAAAGGCAGGTCAGGTTTTGATTCAGTCTTATAATCCTCAGCATTATGCCATTCGATTCGCCAAGGATCAGGATTACGAAGGTTTCTATGCCTATGAAATGGGTATCAGACGTCAGTTGGGTTATCCACCTTATTATTTTACTATTGGAATCACCTTATCTCATAAAAAAGAAGAAGAGGTTCATAGACGTGCTTATCAAGTTATGGAGATTTTGCGGTCAGGTTTATCGGATGCTAGTGTAATTCTAGGTCCGACGCCAAAACCTATCGCTCGTACTCATAACCTCTACCACTACCAAATTTTGATTAAATACCGTTTAGAAGATGAGTTGGCTTCTACCCTTAATCAGGTCTTAGCCCTAACTCAAGAACGTGAAAATAGCGAACTTCGTCTCAGTATTGACCACGAACCGCAACAATTTTTATAGAAGGAGAAAAGATGACAAAACTAATCTTTATGGGAACTCCCAATTTTTCAGCAACTGTTTTAAAGGGGCTTTTGTCAGATGACCGCTACGAGATTGTAGCTGTTGTAACGCAGCCAGATCGTGCGGTTGGACGTAAAAAAGTTATTCAGGAAACCCCAGTGAAACAAGCTGCCAAAGAGGCAGGCCTACCTATCTACCAACCAGAAAAATTATCAGGTAGTCCAGAAATGGAAGCTATCATGAATTTGGGAGCTGACGGGATTGTGACTGCAGCTTTTGGACAATTTCTCCCAAGTAAACTCCTTGATAGCATGGATTTTGCAGTCAATGTTCACGCCTCCCTCCTTCCCAAACACCGTGGTGGAGCTCCTATCCATTATGCCTTGATTCAAGGTGATGAAGAAGCAGGAGTAACCATTATGGAAATGGTCAAGGAAATGGATGCAGGGGACATGATTTCTCGTCGCAGTATTCCCATTACTGATGAGGACAATGTTGGAACTTTGTTTGAAAAATTGGCCATTGTTGGGCGTGATTTGCTTTTGGATACCCTACCTGCTTATATAGCTGGTGAAATTCAGCCTCAACCACAAGACCCAAGCCAAGTAACTTTCTCACCAAATATCAAACCTGAGGAGGAAAAACTGGACTGGAACAAGACAAACCGTCAACTTTTCAACCAAATCCGTGGGATGAATCCATGGCCAGTTGCTCATACCTTCCTCAAGGGAGAACGCTTCAAAATCTATGAAGCCCTACCTGTAGAAGGTCAGGGGAATCCGGGTGAGATACTCTCCATCGGTAAGAAAGAATTGATTGTCGCAACAGCAGAAGGAGCTCTGTCTCTCAAACAGGTTCAACCAGCAGGAAAACCTAAAATGGACATTGCTTCCTTCCTCAACGGTGTTGGACGAAGTTTGGCTGTAGGAGAACGATTTGGTGACTAAAGTAGAAACGGCTAGAAATCTAGCTCTAGTAGTGTTAGAGGATGTTTTTATCAATCAAGCATACTCCAATATCGCCTTAAATAAACACCTCAAGGGAAGTCAACTGTCAGCAACTGACAAAGGTTTGGTGACAGAGCTTGTTTACGGGACTGTTGCTCGTAAACTAACTTTAGAATGGTATTTGTCTCACTTTATTGAGGATAGAGACAAGCTAGATAACTGGCTCTATGTTTTGCTTCTCATGAGCGTCTATCAACTCCAATACTTGGATAAGCTTCCCGATCATGCAGTGGTCAATGAAGCGGTAGAAATTGCAAAACTTCGTAAAAAGGGTAGCGAAAAACTGGTCAATGCAGTCCTTCGCCGTATCTTGCGTGAGAGTTTGCCAGATATCGCTAGTATCAAACGTAAAAATAAGCGTGATTCTATCGCCTACTCTTTGCCAGTGTGGTTAGTTTCTAAGCTCAAGGAAGAGTATGGAGAAGAACGTGCGCAAGCGATTTTTGAGAGTCTTTTGCAACGCAATAAAGCCAGTATCCGGGTGACAGATTTGAGCCGAAAAGAGGAAATTAAAGCTCTGCTTGATGCAAGTGATTCTGCTTTATCAGCTTCTGGTCTGGTTAAAGAGCAGGGGCATTTTGCGGGTCATGACTTGTTTGCTGAAGGGGTTATTACTATCCAGGACGAGTCTAGTCAACTGGTTGCGCCAACTCTTGATTTACAAGGAGAGGAGCAGGTTTTGGATGCTTGTGCAGCTCCAGGTGGGAAAACAGCCCATATGGCCTCTTATCTCACGACAGGTCAGGTAACAGCTCTGGATCTCTATGACCATAAACTCACTTTGATTCAAGAGAATGCCCAGCGACTAGGAGTAGCAGACCGTGTTCAAACACAAAAATTGGATGCCCGAAAGGTTCACGAGTTTTTTGGTAAGGATCAATTTGATAAGATTCTTGTTGATGCCCCTTGCTCAGGGATTGGTCTATTGCGTCGGAAACCAGATATCAAATACAACAAAGACACTGCTGATTTCGCGTCATTACAGGAAATTCAGTTGGAAATATTAGGTAGTGTTTGTCAAACGCTACCTAAAGGTGGTATAATAACTTATAGTACCTGCACTATTGTCTCTGAGGAGAACTTTCAAGTGGTTCAAGCATTTTTAGAAAGTCATCCAGAGTTCGAGCAGGTTAAACTAGAACACGAATGCAAGGATATCCTAAAAGATGGCTGCATCCTCATTACTCCAGAATTGTACGGAAGTGATGGATTCTTTATCAGCCAATTTCGTAAGATATCCAATTAGGAAGGAACTGACACAATGGAGATTTCATTATTAACAGATGTGGGTCAGAAACGTACAAATAATCAAGACTATGTCAATCTTTTTGTCAACCGTGCCGGTCGTACGATGATTATCTTGGCTGATGGGATGGGAGGACATCGAGCGGGTAATATTGCCAGTGAGATGGCAGTTACGGACTTAGGTGTTGCCTGGGTAGATACTCAGATTGATACCGTGAATGAAGTTCGTGAATGGTTTGCAGAACACCTAGAAATTGAAAATCAAAAGATTTATCAATTGGGGCGTGATGAAGCATATAAAGGAATGGGTACAACTCTAGAAGCCCTTGCAATCATTGATAACCAAGCCATCTATGCTCATATTGGAGATTCTCGTATCGGCTTGGTTCGTGGAGAAGAGTACCACCAATTAACGAGTGATCATTCATTAGTCAATGAGTTGCTCAAGGCAGGTCAATTAACACCTGAAGAAGCTGAAGCGCATCCACAAAAAAATATCATCACCCAGTCTATCGGACAAAAAGATGAGATTCAACCTGATTTAGGGATTGTAAGCTTGGAACCTGGTGACTATATCGTTATGAATAGTGATGGTCTCACGAATATGATTTCAGGAAGTGAAATCTATGACATCGTAACAAGTGATATCTCACTTGATGACAAGGCGGCAACCTTAGTACGTTTTGCAAACAATGCCGGAGGGCTTGATAACATTACTGTTGCCTTGATTGCGATTGAGGAGGAATCAAAATGATCCAGATCGGCAAGATATTTGCCGGACGATATCGGATTATCAAACAAATTGGCCGTGGCGGGATGGCAGATGTCTACCTAGCCAAAGATTTGATTCTGGATGGGGAAGAGGTAGCGGTGAAGGTCCTGAGGACCAACTACCAAACGGATCCAATCGCTGTTGCACGTTTTCAGCGTGAAGCACGTGCGATGGCGGACCTAGATCATCCTCATATCGTTCGAATTACGGATATCGGTGAAGAAGACGGTCAACAATATCTAGCTATGGAATATGTAGCTGGGCTTGACCTCAAACGTTATATCAAAGAACACTACCCTCTATCAAACGAGGAAGCTGTTCGTATCATGGGTCAAATTCTCTTGGCTATGCGTTTGGCGCATGCAAAGGGGATTATTCACCGTGATTTAAAACCTCAAAATATACTCTTGACTCCTGATGGAACTGCAAAAGTTACTGACTTTGGGATTGCAGTGGCCTTTGCAGAAACCAGTTTGACACAGACCAACTCCATGTTGGGTTCTGTTCACTATCTATCACCTGAGCAGGCGCGTGGTTCTAAGGCGACCATACAGAGTGATATTTATGCAATGGGAATTATCTTTTTCGAAATGTTGACAGGTCATATTCCTTATGATGGAGATAGTGCTGTGACCATTGCACTTCAGCATTTCCAAAAACCACTTCCTTCTGTCATTGCAGAAAACCCATCAGTACCACAATCCTTGGAAAACGTAGTTATAAAAGCGACAGCTAAAAAGTTGACAGACCGTTATCAAACTGTCTCAGAGATGTATGTTGACTTATTGAGCAGTCTTTCTTATAACCGTCGAAATGAACCAAAGCTGGTATTTGAAGATACAAGTAAAGTTGACACAAAAACCTTACCGAAAATTTCACAGTCTACTTTAACAGCGATTCCTAAAGTGCAACCAAAGGAAGAAAGTCCTCAGAGCCAAAAGCCGACTCAAAAGGCAACTAGTAAAGAAACTGTTGCAAAACCAGTCAAGAAACGTCGTTTTAAAGCGAGGTATTTGGTGCTTTTAGCTAGCTTTATACTTGTTTTGGCTTCTCTCTTTTGGATAGTATCCAAAACACCAGCAACTGTTGAAATTCCAAATGTTGCAGGACAAACTGTAGCAGAAGCTAAGGAAAAACTTAAAAAAGCTAATTTTGAAATTGGTGAGGAAAAGACTGAAGCTAGTGATACGGTAGAAGAAGGCCGAGTGATTCGAACGGATCCAGATGGTGGTTCGTCTCGTAAAGAAGGTATTAAAGTTAATCTCATTATCTCTTCAGGTCAGCAATCATTTAAGATTGGAAATTATATTGGACGCAATTCTACAGACGTCATTGCTGAGTTGAAAGGGAAAAAAGTTCCTGGAAATCTCATCAAGGTTGTAGAAGAAGAATCAAGTGAAACAGAGGCAGGACTTGTTATGAGACAGAGTCTGCCAGAAGGAACTACTTATGATCTTAGTAAGGCGACAGAGATTACCTTGACAGTAGCCAAGAAGATAACTAGCGTTCCTATGCCAAGTTATATTGGATCAAGCCTTGAATTTACCAAGAATAATTTGATTCAGATAGTCGGTGTTAAAGAGGCGAATATTGAAGTGGTAGAGGTTTCTACAGCACCAGAAGGGACTATTGAGGATACTGTGGTTAGTCAGAGTCCAAAACCAGGTGAAGGTGTAGATTTGAATACAACTCGTATCAAAATTTCTATCTACAAACCGAAAACAACAACAACGACAACAAATCCGTCACAAGGAAATCCATATCGTGGAGAGACATCACCACAGATTAGAGAACCTCAAACTACGACAGCACCGTCATCTCCGTCATCGAATAATCAGTCGGAGAACCATAATGGTGAGAACTAATCAATCTTTGTCACAGTTTTTGTGACAAAGATTTTTTTTCCTTAAAATTTATGATAAAATAAAAGGAGTTTAAAAAGGAGGGGAACATGGACGAATCAAAAAAACTGAATGCAGTTATTGATGTCATTATGTTAGCAGGAACAATTCTGCTTCGCAATGGATCTGAAATCTATCGTGTCGAAGACACCATGATTCGAATTGCTCATTCACAAGGCATCATGGATTGTAATGTTTTGGCCATGCCTGCAGCTATTTTTTTCTCCATTGAAAATACAAATATCTCTCGAATGAAACGAGTAACCTCCTCTGCTTATAATATTGAGAAGGTGTGTGATGTCAACCAGATTTCACGGCAACTTGTATCAGGGCAGCTTGATTTGGAGACAGCCTTTATTCAACTCAAGCAATTAAATGCTAAGGCATCTCCCTACACCAATGTTCAGCTAACTGCTGCAGCGACCCTGAGTGCTCCCTTCTTCTCGATCATGTTCGGGGGTAATGCCTACGATGCCATTGGTGCAGGAGTAGCAACCATCTTTGCTTTCACCTGTTCTCTTTACGTAGAAAAATTTATTCGTATTCCCTTTATGACAGCTTTTGCAGGTGCCCTTGTCTTTGGTTTGATTGCACAATTTTGGGCGCGCTATTCTGGCTTTCCTTCTACAGCTGATTTGGTCATTGCAGGTGCGGTTATGCCTTTTGTACCGGGAATTGCTCTGACTAATGCTGTTAGAGATATTATGACCAATCACATTAACTCTGGTATGAGCAAGATGTTTGAATCCTTGCTGGTTACCCTTGCTTTAGGGGCAGGCACCTCTGTCGCCCTCGTACTCATGAACTAATATGACTCTAACAACATTTTTATTGCAGGCTCTAGCTAGTCTGCTAGCTATTATCACTTTTTTAATCGTTTTAAACGTCCAACGTTCTATGCTCATTCCTGGTGGAGTTTTGGGAATGTCAATCTGGCTGCTTTATCTAATACTCAAGGAGCCAACCAATGTTATTTTGGCGACCTTTATTGCCGCTGTAATTGGTTCTTGTATCAGCCAGATTATGAGTATTATCTACAAAACACCAGCAGTTGTCTTTGCTTTGGCTATCTTGGCTCCGCTGGTACCAGGGTATCTCTCTTATCGAACGACTTCATTTTTTGTAACAGGCGACTATAGAAACGCCATTGCCAGCGCAATGTTGGTGATGATGTTGGCCCTTGTTATTTCAATAGGAATGGCAAGTGGGACAGTTGTACTGAAGTTGTATCACTATCTCAAAAAGAATCGAGCTAGCTAAGTCTCGATTTTTTCGTGGGTAGAGTGGCTGAAAGAGCGTGAGTACGACGATAGAAATGAACTTGATTTGGGGAATCAAGTCTTTTTTCGCTCATTTGACCTCAATTATGATAAAATAGAGGTGAACGAATTTTTACAATGAATGATAAAAATAGAGGTAAATATGAAAATCGGTATTGATAAGATTGGTTTTGCGACCAGTCAATACGTTTTGAAATTACAAGATTTAGCAGAAGCTCGAGGGACTGATCCTGAAAAATTGAGTAAAGGACTCCTTTTAAAAGAATTGAGTATTGCTCCTTTAACAGAGGATATTGTTACCTTGGCTGCCAGTGCAGGAGATTCTATCCTGACTGAAGAAGAGAAGCAAGAGATTGATATGGTTATCGTAGCGACAGAATCTGGAGTCGATCAAAGTAAGGCGGCTGCGGTTTTTGTACACGGTTTGCTTGGAATTCAACCTTTTGCTCGTAGTTTTGAAATCAAAGAAGCTTGCTATGGTGCAACTGCGGCCCTTCACTATGCTAAGTTACACGTAGAAAATTCTCCTAAATCAAAAGTTTTGGTACTTGCTAGTGATATTGCAAAATATGGTGTCGAAACTCCTGGGGAACCAACTCAAGGAGCAGGTTGTGTTGCCATGTTGATTAGTCAAAATCCACGTGTTATGGTCTTCAACAACGATAACGTTGCGCAGACTCGTGATATCATGGACTTTTGGCGTCCAAATTATTCAACGACCCCATTTGTAAATGGAGTCTACTCAACACAGCAGTATTTGGATAGCTTAAAAACGACTTGGGAAGAGTACAAAAAGCGTTATGATTGCGACTTGAATGATTTTGAAGCTATTTGTTTCCATTTGCCATATCCAAAGCTAGCTCTCAAGGGATTGAAAAAAATTCTTGATAAATCTCTACCCCAAGAGAAAAAAGATTTACTTCAAAAACACTTTGATGAGTCCATTATTTACAGCCAAAAGGTTGGAAATATCTATACAGGTTCACTCTTTTTAGGACTCTTGTCTCTTCTTGAAAATTCTGATAGTCTCAAAGCAGGGGACAAACTTGCTCTCTATAGCTACGGAAGTGGTGCTGTATCTGAGTTCTTCAGTGTGGAATTGGTTGAAGGCTATGAACAGCAATTGCAGAAAAATCGCTTAGAATTGCTAGACCAGCGTCAAGCATTGAGCGTAGCTGATTATGAACGAATCTTCTTTGAGGAAGCAAACTTGGATGAGTCCGGTTCTGCAACCATGTCAGGCTATGAAGGACAGGACTATGCTCTGGTTGAGATTGTAGAACACCAACGTCGCTACAGCAAGGTTGAAAAATAATGAAAAAAAATTGGAATGGATTTGCTAAAAAATCAATTCAAGAGCGCCTTGAGTTCGTTAAGTCTCAGGCGCTTACTTCTATGGAAGCCCAAGACAGTCTTGAGCAAAATGAAAATCTTAGTATAGCAGTTGCGGACCAACTGAGTGAAAATGTAGTGGGGACCTTTTCACTACCCTACTCAGTAGTTCCAGAAGTGTTGGTAAATGGTCAAGAGTACACCGTTCCTTATGTGACCGAAGAGCCATCTGTCGTTGCTGCGGCTAGTTTTGCTAGTAAGATTATCAAACGTGCGGGTGGTTTTACTGCTCAGGTTCATCAACGCCAAATGATTGGTCAGGTAGCTCTTTATCAGGTTCCAGATAGGGATAAAGCATGTCAGGCTATTTTGAGTCAGAAGGCAGAGCTACTCGAGCAAGCAAATCAAGCCTATCCATCTATTGTCAAACGTGGTGGTGGAGCCAGAGAGCTAACAGTTGAGAAAATTTCTGGTGAGGCTGACTTTTTAGTGGTTTATCTTCATGTGGATACTCAGGAAGCCATGGGAGCTAATATGCTTAATACCATGCTTGAGGCTTTAAAACCAAGCTTAGAGATTTTAAGTCAAGGGCAAAGTTTAATGGGCATTTTATCCAACTACGCAACAGATTCTCTAGTAACTGCAACTTGTCGGATTGCCTTTCGTTATTTGAGTCGCCAAAAGGATGAAGCGCGTGAACTAGCTGAAAAAATGGTTTTAGCCAGCCAATTTGCTCAAGCAGATCCTTATCGAGCAGCTACTCACAATAAGGGAATCTTTAATGGAATCGATGCTCTCTTGATTGCTACTGGAAATGATTGGCGGGCCATTGAAGCGGGAGCACATGCCTATGCCAGTCATGATGGTTCCTATCGAGGCCTTAGTAGTTGGACTATGGATTTGGAAACCGAAGAGCTAATAGGAGAGCTGACTATGCCGATGCCAGTTGCTACCAAAGGTGGATCAATTGGTCTTAATCCTCGTGTAGTTCTCAGTCATGAGCTGCTAGGTTATCCATCAGCTAAGGAATTGGCTCAAATTATCGTTTCAATTGGTCTTGCACAAAATTTTGCAGCTCTTAAAGCTCTTGTCAGCACAGGAATTCAGCATGGACATATGAAACTTCAAGCGAAGTCACTAGCCCTCCTTGCAGGAGCCACAGAGGCTGAAGTGCCTAAGTTGGTAGAAAGCTTGATTGCTGAAAAAACTTTTAATTTAGAAAAAGCCCAAACACTCTTGAAAAAATTTAGATCATAAGAAAAAACTCAGACAAATTCAGTCTGAGTTTTCTTGTGCTCAAATACTTTTACCTGGTAAGAGACTAACTGGCAAGAAATAACCAGTGGTAGCAACCTCTTTGCCTTCAATTTTTTGTAAGAGCAAATCAACTGTTAGGCGAGCAATCTCTTCCAAGGGTTGTTTAATGGTAGTGAGGTGAGGGTAGTAATTCTCGATAAAATAAGTCCCGTCATAGCCAATCACCTTTAGCTGGTCAGGAACTGACAGACCGAGCTCCTGGGCGATCTTAATAACCAAAATAGCAGTCAAATCATCAGAGGCGAAAATCGCATCTGGTTTTTGTTTGGTTAAGATATTTTTTATTTCCATTTCCTTACGAAGGGGTGAAAAATCACTGGAAACATTGATAATAGGAGCCTTTGGCAAAATTGAAGCAAAACCAGCATGGCGAAGTCCAGTTGGGGAATTAGAATTGTCATTACCTGTAATCATGATAATAGATTTTGCTCCAGTTTTAGCCAAGGTCTGAGCTGCTAGGACTCCGCCAGCATAGTTGTCAGAAGAAACGACAGGGATATCTGGAGACAGGTTACGGTCAAATGAAATAATCGGAGCGGTTACGCGATTGTAATCCTCAATCCCAAGGTTATGACTTCCCGAAATGATACCGTCCACCTGGTTGGCTTCTAGCATTTCGATGTATTCACGTTCTTTTTCCGAATCGTGTTCACTATTACAGATGATAGTCTTGTAACCTTTTTTGAATAGTTCGTGTTCCAATTTGTCAATCAATTCAGCGTAGAAAACATGGCTAATTTTGGGGAAAATTAGCCCAATTAATTTGGCAGACTTTCCTTGAAGACTGCGAGCTAGGTTGTTGGGTTTATAGCCCAGCTCACGCATGGCTTCATTGACTTTTTGAATGGTTTTTTCTGATAGATAACCCTTTTTGTTGATGACACGTGAAACAGTAGTAGGGCTGACGCCAGCTAATTTTGCGACATCAGTTAGTTTTGCGACCATATTCTAATTCGTAGTATGTTCCAGTTGGGTTTCCAGATTTGATAAGGATTCCATTTTGATCCTTATCTGGGAAGGCACGACCAGAAAATACCTTTTCTCCTTTATTGATGAAAATTTCAAAGACTGAGTTGTCGATGAAGATATTGACAGTAGTTGCTTGATTAGTAACTGAGCAAGAGCGAGTAGTTCCAAATTCTTGAGCATATTGCTCACCTGCTTGACTACGATCAACGGTTACTTGGCCATTAATAAGGTCAAAGTTAATAGTGAGTCCCTTGCCGTCTTTATCAGCAAAAAGGACAATTTCGCTTTGGCTATCGGCTTCTAAGTTAAGCTCAAGTTCGTAGGTGTTTTTGGTTTCAGAACGATTTGAAAATTCCTCTTTTGAAGCACGGAGGTCCTTGATGGTTGCTACAGGATACTGATAGAGTTTGCCATCTTTAATGGTTAATTCTTTGACCAATGAGAAAGTTCCTTGGTGATCAAAGCGATCAGATGGATAAGACACATCTGGTAAACCAAGCCAACTTACTGCTAAGGCACGTCCATCAGGAGCGTTGAAGGCCTGAGTAGCATAGGCTTCGAAACCATAGTCTAGATTGTGTAGTTCAGACACACCTACCATACGTGCATTTTCAGGATTGAAGGAAGCACCAATTTTATACATATTTGGATAGATATTGTCATAGTCAAGAACCTTTTTATCCAAACCTTGTGGACAGTAGAGAAGGACAGGTTGTTCTCCGACAAAAACAAGATTTGGGCACTCCATCATATAGGCAGTGCGGTCATTGTTGAAGTCCAAATCACCA
The DNA here is from genome assembly GCF_023110115.1 of Streptococcus sp. oral taxon 431. Lineage (GTDB taxonomy): Bacteria > Bacillota > Bacilli > Lactobacillales > Streptococcaceae > Streptococcus. The sequence continues at coordinate 65,132 of NZ_JALDVP010000003.1, forward strand.
ACTTCTTGCCAGTTTGTATAATCGTTATCGACTGCTTTGTAGAGACGGACAAATCCTTTTTTCTCTAAGTCTTGTCCACCAACGATTGCGTAGTATTGTCCTTTAAAGTTAAAAATCTGTGGATCGCGGAAGTGGTCGGTAGCATCAGCTGGTTTATCAATTAAGACCTTATCAATCTTTTTTATGTTTCCGTCCTTATTCATCAAAGCACCAATCTGATAAGGGTGGCGAACCCAGTTTTCATCACGGACATTTCCTGTATAAAATAGGAACAATTGATTGCCAAACTGCATAGCAGAACCAGAGTAAGCACCGTGGCTATCCAGAGGAGTATCAGGTAATATTTTTACACCTGTTTCAGTAAAGTGAACCAAGTCGTCGCTTTCAAGCTGAACCCAAGATTTCAAACCGTGAGCTGCACCAAAGGGGAAGTTTTGGTAAAAGACAACCCACTTGCCATCAAAGTAAGAAAAACCGTTTGGGTCGTTAAGGAGTCCTTCCTTTGGTTCAATGTGATAGCTGACATGCCATGGGGATTGTGCCATCTTTTCTTGGATTTCTTTTCTTTCTTCTTGTGTCCAATCTTCATAACGTCTGTAACGACGTTCAGTAGTCCATTCCATTTATATTCCCTCCATAAATTCTACTATCTTTATAGTAAACGTTTCCTTTTAAAAAAGCAAGTCTTTTATTATAAAATCAAGAAAAAAATGTCAAACGATTGACAGATAATTAGAAACCTATTTTTATGAAAATCAATGAAAATATGAAAGTTTTTGAAAATATTCACATAAAAACATGTAGAGATAGGCGATTTTGAGAGAATTTTATTAAGAAAGTAGCAAAAACTATCAAAAATTTTAGCAATCAAAAAACTTTTTCTGCAAAACGCTTGACATATTTTTGAAAGATGATAAAATAATACTCGTAGGGCGAGTAAAATCGCTTTCAAACAAGAACAAATTTTTTTATAAGGAGATTTTTGCAAATGACGAATACAGAAATTGCAAAAAAAGTCATCGAAGCCTTAGGTGGACGTGAGAACGTTAATAGTGTAGCTCACTGTGCGACTCGTCTTCGCGTTATGGTTAAAGATGAAGCGAAAATTAACAAGGATGCTATCGAGAACTTGGAAAAAGTTCAAGGTGCTTTCTTTAACTCAGGTCAATACCAAATCATCTTTGGTACTGGTACAGTAAACAAGATGTACGATGAAGTCGTAGCTCTTGGTTTGCCAACTTCTACAAAATCTGAAATGAAAGCAGAAGCTGCAAAACAAGGAAATTGGTTCCAACGTGCTATCCGTACATTCGGTGACGTCTTCGTTCCAATCATTCCAGTTATCGTAGCAACTGGTCTCTTCATGGGTGTTCGTGGTCTCTTGACTGCTCTCGGAATGACACTTCCACAAGATGTGACAACTTACACTCAAATCTTAACTGACACAGCCTTTATCATCTTGCCAGGATTGGTTGTTTGGTCAACCTTCCGTGTATTCGGTGGTAACCCAGCCGTTGGTATCGTCCTTGGTATGATGCTCGTATCTGGCTCACTTCCAAATGCCTGGGCTGTTGCTTCTGGTGGTGAAGTAACTGCAATGCAGTTCTTCGGATTTATCCCAGTTGTAGGTTTGCAAGGTTCCGTTCTTCCAGCCTTCATCATCGGGGTTGTCGGAGCTAAATTTGAAAAATCTGTTCGTAAGGTTGTTCCAGACGTTCTTGACCTCTTGGTAACACCATTCGTAACACTTTTGGTCATGTCAATTCTTGGTTTGTTTATTATCGGACCAGTCTTCCACGTTGTTGAAAACTACATCCTTCTTGGAACAAAAGCACTCCTTAACTTGCCGTTCGGTCTTGGTGGTTTCTTAATCGGTGGAGTTCACCAATTGATTGTCGTATCAGGTGTTCACCACATCTTCAACTTGCTTGAAGTTCAATTACTTGCTGCTGACCATGCTAACCCATTCAACGCTATCATCACAGCTGCCATGACTGCTCAAGGTGCTGCAACTGTTGCCGTTGGTGTGAAAACTAAAAATCCAAAACTTAAAACTCTTGCTTTCCCAGCTGCTCTTTCTGCCTTCCTAGGTATTACTGAGCCTGCTATCTTCGGGGTTAACTTGCGTTTCCGTAAGCCATTCTTCCTTTCATTGATTGCTGGTGCAGTCGGTGGTGGACTTGCTTCAATCCTAGGACTTGCTGGTACTGGTAATGGTATCACAATCATCCCAGGTACAATGCTTTATATTGGTAATGGACAACTTCTACAATACCTTCTTATGGTAGCTGTATCATTTGCACTTGGTTTTGCTCTTACTTACATGTTTGGTTACGAAGATGAAGTAGAAGAGGTTGCAGGAGCAATTTCTGAAGCTGAAACTGACCGTTTAACAGAAGAAGCAGTAACTGGTACCCTTGCTTCACCTAGTGAAGGTGTCATCCAAACACCAATCGTTGGTGACGTTGTTGCTCTTTCAAATGTGAATGACCCAGTATTCTCAAGCGGAGCTATGGGACAAGGTATTGCTGTGAAACCTAGCCAAGATGTTGTTTATGCACCAGCTGATGCTGAAGTAACAATCGTCTTCCCAACTGGCCATGCATATGGATTGAGAACAGCTAACGGTGCTGAAATCTTGATTCACGTTGGTATCGATACTGTTTCAATGAACGGTGAAGGCTTCAACCATAAAGTTGCCCAAGGTGACAAGGTTAAAGCTGGAGATGTTCTTGGAACATTTGACTCAGCTAAGATTGCTGCTGCAGGACTTGATAACACTACTATGGTTATCGTAACAAACACTGCGGACTTTGCTTCAGTAAATCCAGTTGCTTCTGGATCAGTTGCTAAGGGTGATGCAATCATCGAAGTTAAAGCTTAATAAATCAAAAAAACGAACAAATGTCATGTTTGTTCGTTTTTGCTTGAATGATTAAATTTACAGAGAAAAAACTAAAATATAGAGTAATTTTCCTTATGGGAATATGCTATAATAGAGAAAATAAATACAAGAGGTTTATCATGACAAAACTATACGGAAGTTTGGAAGCGGGCGGTACAAAATTTGTCTGTGCTGTCGGAGATGAAAACTATAACGTTGTAGAAAAGGTACAATTTCCTACAACAACACCTATTGAAACAATCGATAAAACCATCGAGTTCTTCTCAAAATTCGACAATCTTGCAGGACTTGCCATTGGTTCATTTGGTCCAATCGATATCGATAAAAACTCAAAAACTTACGGCTTTATCACAACAACTCCAAAACCTAACTGGGCAAATGTAGACTTGCTTGGTGCTCTTCGTCGCGCTCTAAACGTGCCTATGTATTTCACAACAGACGTAAACAGTTCTGCATACGGTGAAGTGGTTGCTCGTAATAATGCCGGCGGTCGTATCGAAAACTTGGTTTATTACACAATCGGTACAGGTATCGGTGCAGGTGTTATCCAACGTGGCGAGTTTATTGGCGGTGTTGGTCACCCTGAGATGGGTCATTATTATGTGGCTAGACATCCAATGGATATTGAAAAAGAATTTAAAGGTGTTTGTCCTTTCCATAATGGATGTTTGGAAGGTTATGCAGCTGGTCCAAGTTTGGAAGCTCGTACAGGTGTTCGTGGGGAAAACATTGAACTCAACAACTCTGTTTGGGATGTTCAAGCCTACTACATTGCTCAAGCCGCAGTGAATGCGACTGTAACTTTCCGTCCAGATGTCATCGTCTTTGGTGGTGGGGTTATGGCTCAACAACATATGCTTGACCGTGTACGTGAGAAATTCACAGCCCTACTCAATGGCTACCTCCCAGTTCCAGATGTACGTGACTATATCGTGACTCCAGCTGTTGCTGGCAATGGTTCAGCTACACTAGGAAACTTCGTTCTTGCTAAGAGCGTTGAAAAATAAGGATATAAAAAACTCCCAACTGAGAAAGTTGGGAGTTTTGCTTTAGTCTTTTTCTATTTTGGTTTCCTGATGGAAAATATTTTGCCAAGTTTCGTGGCGACGCCAGATACTGGTATGAATGGTATCACCGACTTGGTAGCGGATGAGCTTTGTTTTCTGGCTGATAGAGGTTAAATGAAGCTCTTTAATGGCAGAGGTCAGTTCTTTTTCAGCCTTATAGGCATCCTTGTCCAGTTCTTGTCCGTCCTGGCGAATATAAATGAAGTCTTCTGCAAGTAACTCTTCCAGTTGATTTCCTTGGTCGATTAGTTGCTCTCTCATGAGCAATTTTTTATAGACATTATCTAGGATTTCATCCTCAGGGATTGGTGCAGGTTCGATATGAATATCTGTATCAAAGACACCAAAGCGTTCTGATAACATGGATTCAACCTGGTCCGCAACTTCGTGACTTTCAAAAACAGACAGATCTGGGTTCATTTCCAGAGTAATGTCCAGATAAATATTGCTTCCGTAGGTACGACCCCTTTGAGATTTGACCTTGCTAATCTTAGGAATTTCCATGATAGCTTTTTGGTAATCTTCAAGCAAGTGTTCATCAAAACCATCAGAAAGGCTGAAGGATGACTCGATGAAGATATCATAAGCTGTTTTTAGAATAAAGAAAGTAATGATAATAGCGACCAACTTATCCACGATTGGGTAGTTGAAGCTACTTGCCAGGATAGCAATAGAAGTTCCAAGAGATGTCACGGCATCTGACAGATTGTCCTTAGCTGCTGCCTTGAGGGCCTTGGACTTGGACTGTTTGCTCAGATGGGTATTGTAAAGATAAACTGCAAACATGATGATAGCAGAGATGACTCCCAGAGTTGCCCCAAGTGGATCAATGACCGTTTGTTCTCGGCTGAGTATCTTTTGGATGGTGTCACGTAGAACATCAAAGCCAACGTAAAACATGATGATGGAAGTGATGAGACTTGCCAAATCCTCTATTTTCCAGTGGCCGAAGCGATGATCTCTATCTGCCGGTTGGCGAGCCAAACGAATCCCGATGAGAAGGGCTACATTTCCAACGATATCTGAAACGTTGTTAAAACCATCTGCTACCAAACTGGATGAATGGAGGAGGTGCCCGGTCGCTAGCTTAGCTGCAGACAAGAATAGATAGGTCAAGATGCTGATGATGGCACCGCGCTCAGCTAATTTTAAGTTTGAAACCGATTGATTCATCTAACTCCCCTTCTAGCATTTTAGTATTCTTTCATTATACTGGTTTTCCAAGGAAAATTCAAATGTGGGAAGTGAGTTAAATACACCTCAAAACTTGAAAACTTTTGAAATTCTGATATAATAGAACTACTCAAGGGAGTAGCTGGCGGTTAACCGCGATAGTGTCGTCATTACGAATTATTTCCGGCACTATATTAAACAGCGAGACTTGTTTTTTTAAAAAACAGGTCTCTTTTTTTGTAAAAAGAGGCCAAAAAGGAGGAGACTGTTTTGTCAAAAGAACAAAATAAAGACTTGTTTTACACACAGACCTCAGAAGAAGTCCTAAAGAACTTGGACTCATCTATCGAAGGTTTGTCAACTGCTCAAGCTCAAGAACGCTTAGCGACATATGGTCGTAATGAGTTGGAAGAGGGAGAGAAACGTAGCCTACTAGCTAAATTCCTTGATCAATTTAAGGATTTGATGATTATCATCTTGCTTGCGGCAGCGGCACTTTCTGTGATTACAGAAGGAATGGACGGTCTAACGGATGCCATTATCATCTTGGCCGTTGTTGTCTTGAATGCTGCCTTTGGGGTTTACCAAGAAGGGCAAGCAGAAGCAGCCATTGAAGCTCTGAAAAATATGTCTAGCCCGATGGCTCGTGTTCGTCGTGATGGTCATGTGATTGAGATTGACTCAAAAGAATTGGTACCTGGGGACATCGTCTTGCTTGAAGCGGGAGATGTGGTGCCTGCCGATATGCGTTTGTTTGAAGCAGCTTCCCTTAAAATTGAAGAAGCAGCTCTTACAGGGGAGTCTGTGCCAGTTGAAAAAGATGTGACAGGACTTGTTGAAGCAGATGCTGGGATCGGGGATCGTGTTAACATGGGTTACCAAAACTCAAACGTAACATACGGTCGTGGGATTGGTGTCGTAACCAATACTGGTATGTATACAGAAGTTGGTAAGATTGCAGATATGTTGGCTAATGCTGACGAGACAGAAACACCGTTGAAGCAAAGCTTGGAACAATTATCTAAGGCCTTGACTTACTTGATTGTTGTGATTGCCGTTATTACTTTCTTGGTTGGTGTCTTTGTTCGTGGTGAACATCCATTAGAAGGCTTGATGGTTGCGGTTGCTCTTGCGGTTGCTGCGATTCCAGAAGGTCTCCCTGCCATTGTAACCATCGTTCTATCATTGGGAACTACAACTCTTGCAAAACGGAATTCAATCGTCCGTAAATTGCCAGCTGTTGAGACTCTAGGTTCAACAGAAATCATCGCGTCTGATAAAACAGGTACTTTGACTATGAACCAAATGACGGTTGAAAAAGTTTATACCAACGGTCAATTGCAAAGTTCCTCATCTGAAATTGCTGCTAACAACAATACGCTACGTATCATGAACTTTGCCAATGATACAAAGGTAGACCCATCTGGCAAGTTGATTGGGGATCCAACGGAGACAGCTCTTGTACAGTTTGGTTTGGACCACAACTTTGATGTTCGTGAAGTCTTGAAGGATGAGCCACGTGTAGCTGAATTGCCATTTGACTCAGACCGTAAACTCATGTCTACCATTCATAAGGGAGCAGACGGTTCTTACTTTATCGCTGTCAAGGGTGCACCTGACCAATTGCTCAAGCGCGTGACTCGTATTGAAGTCAATGGGGAAGTTCGCCCAATCACAGAAGAAGATAAAAATGCTATCCTTGCAACCAACAAAGACTTGGCTAAACAAGCCCTTCGTGTCTTGATGATGGCTTACAAGACAAGTAACGAAATTCCAACCTTGGAATCTGAAATTGTTGAGTCTGACCTCATCTTCTCTGGTTTGGTCGGCATGATTGACCCTGAGCGCCCAGAAGCTGCAGAAGCTGTACGTGTCGCTAAAGAAGCAGGTATCCGTCCAATCATGATCACAGGTGACCACCAAGATACAGCAGAAGCTATTGCTAAACGTCTTGGAATCATCGATCCAAATGATACTGAAGACCATGTCTTCACGGGTGCTGAATTGAATGAACTTACTGATGAAGAATTCCAAAAAGTCTTCAAGCAATACTCTGTATACGCACGTGTATCACCTGAGCACAAGGTTCGTATCGTGAAAGCATGGCAAAAAGAAGGTAAAGTTGTTGCCATGACAGGTGATGGAGTCAACGATGCGCCATCACTTAAGACAGCTGACATCGGTATCGGTATGGGGATTACAGGTACAGAGGTTTCTAAGGGTGCTTCTGATATGGTCCTTGCTGATGACAACTTCGCAACCATTATCGTAGCGGTTGAAGAAGGACGTAAGGTCTTCTCAAATATCCAAAAATCTATCCAGTATCTCTTGTCTGCTAATATGGCTGAAGTTTTCACCATCTTCTTTGCAACCTTGTTAGGTTGGGATGTGCTTCAACCAGTGCATTTGCTATGGATTAACCTGGTAACAGATACGCTACCAGCCATCGCTCTTGGGGTGGAACCAGCTGAACCAGGTGTCATGACCCACAAACCTCGTGGGCGTAAGTCTAACTTCTTTGATGGTGGTGTCTTCGGAGCAATCATTTATCAAGGGATCTTCCAAACGATGCTCGTTTTAGGTGTTTATGGTTGGGCTCTTCTCTTCCCAGAGCATCAAGTTCAAAGTGAAATCCACGCGGATGCTCTTACCATGGCTTTTGCAACTCTCGGTTTAATCCAATTGCTCCATGCCTTTAACGTTAAGTCGGTTTACCAATCGATCTTTAAAGTGGGACTCTTTACGAACAAGACCTTTAACTGGTCTATTCCAGTTGCCTTCGTCCTCTTTGTGGTGACAATCTTGGTTCCTGGATTTAACAGTCTCTTCCACGTGTCACATTTGAGCTTGACTCAATGGATTGTGGTCGCTGTAGGAGCGCTTATGATCGTGGTCCTTGTTGAGATTGTTAAAGCAGTCCAACGAGCACTTGGAAAAGATAAAAACGCTATTTAAGCATTATGAAAAGTCATCTTCGGATGGCTTTTTGCTTTTATATATGGTAAACAGAGATAGATTTTATGCTATAATCAAGTTGAGAAAAAGATGGAGGAATAGTAGTTGGAAAAGAAAATTGTAAAAGATATCTTGTTTTTGTCGCAGGTATCCCAGCCTGCTAGTCAGAAAGATTTACCCCTAGCAAAGGATTTGCAGGATACCCTATTGGCTAACCGAGAAAGCTGTGTTGGACTAGCGGCCAATATGATTGGGGTACAAAAACGTGTCATTATTTTTAATATCGGAATGATTCCCATGGTTATGTTTAATCCAGTTCTCCAATCTTTTGAAGGGTCATACGAGACAGAGGAAGGTTGTTTGTCTTTGGCAGGTGTAAGACCGACAACTCGATATGAAAAAATTACAGTAAGCTACAGAGACATCCATTGGCAAGAGCAAACCATTAGCCTGACGGGATTTCCTGCTCAGATTTGTCAGCATGAATTGGATCATTTGGAAGGGATTATCATATAGGCTTTGTATCCTAGATCAGGGTCCATCCTTCAAGCTTAAGGAAACAACCTCGTTTTTCTTGCACTCTTGTTTAAAATTTGTGATAATGAAAGAAAGAATAATAAATGGAGGACAGTCAAATGGGATTTTATCTGATGATTGGTTCGATGTTGCTTGGTCTTTTCGCTTTGAAGATAGGATTTTCTCATCGAAAGGAGAAAAAGTTTAATCTGTCATCTATCTTGACAAGCTGCCTTGGAACAGCACTCGTTCTCTTTGCAATCTGGTTAGGATTGCCAAAATAATGAAAGAAGCCTCGGTAGTCACCGAGGTTTTTAGGTTCAAATCCTTGGTAGTCCTAAAAAAATATGCTACACTAACACTATGAAAATTCTAATCCCAACTGCAAAAGAAATGAACACCGAAATCCCTAGTTTAGAGGCTAAACCATTGCGTCCTGAAAGTCAGGCTGTATTGAATGCATTAGCGACATATTCTGCCCAAAATCTGGAGAACTTTTACAAAATATCTGCTGAAAAAGCGCAAGAGGAGTATGACCATATCCAGGCCTTGAAAAATGAAACTGCGACAAACTATCCAGCCTTGCACCTCTTTGATGGACTCATGTATCGCAACATCAAACGGGACGATCTCACCAAAGAGGAGCAAACCTATCTGGAGAAACACCTCATGATAACGTCAGCTCTCTATGGTGTGATTCCAGCCTTTGAACCGATTGCGCCTCACAGACTGGACTTTTTGATGAAACTCAAAGTCGCTGGAAAAAGCTTGAAAAGTCATTGGAAGGTGGCCTATGAGGAGTCAATGAAAGACCAGGAGTTAATCTTTTCTCTCTTGTCTTCGGAGTTTGAAACTGTCTTCCCTAAAGAAATCCGTGAGAAAATGGTGACCTTTAAGTTCATGGAAGAAAGAGATGGTAAACTAAAAATTCACTCAACTATTTCTAAAAAATCCCGAGGAGCCTTTTTGACAGCCTTGATGGAAGGTCAGGTAACTTCGGTTGAAGAGATTAAAAAGCTTAACTTTGCGGGTTTCAATTATCGAGAAGACTTGTCTAGTGACAAGGACTTGGCTTTTGTAAAATAGAGAGAGTGGGACAGAAATCGGTAATTCGTTAGAATTCGATTTCGTCGTCCCACCTCCGCACAGTTGAGTAGGGCTGTAAAAGCTGATGAAATCAGCGTAGTGGAGCCCACTGAACCACTGCGTCTTGCTCGAGAATCCAAAGGCAATTGAGAGGCTAGGACTTTTGTTCCAGCCTCTTTTTGTGATTTGGTGCTCCTATTTTTAGTTTAGAATGGTAGGAATTTTCTCACAATTTTGGTATAATAGGACTATTAGAAAATTTCGAGGAGACAAATATGTCAGTTAAGATTGCTTTACTTGGATTTGGTACAGTAGCCAGTGGTGTGCCATTCTTGCTAAAGGAAAATAGAGAAAAAATTGTTCAAGCAGCCCAGTCAGAAATTGAAGTAGCTAAAGTTTTGGTCAAAGACGATCAAGAAAAAGCCCGCTTGCTTGAAGCAGGAAATGATTTTAATTTTGTAACAAATATCGATGAAATTTTGTCAGACAAAGACATCACGATTGTTGTTGAGTTGATGGGGCGTATCGAACCTGCTAAAACATTTATCACTCGTGCTTTAGAAGCAGGGAAACACGTCGTGACAGCTAACAAGGATCTTTTGGCAGTCCATGGTGCAGAATTGCTTGAGGTAGCCAAAGCTCACAATGTTGCTCTCTACTACGAAGCAGCTGTTGCAGGAGGAATCCCAATCCTTCGTACCTTGGTCAACTCACTAGCATCAGACAAAATCACACGTGTTCTTGGTGTTGTGAATGGAACATCTAACTTCATGATGACCAAAATGGTAACAGAAGGTTGGTCTTATGAAGATGCTTTGGCAGAAGCCCAACGACTTGGCTTTGCTGAAAGCGACCCTACCAATGACGTTGATGGAATTGATGCGGCTTACAAGATGGTCATCCTCAGTCAGTTCGCCTTTGGAATGAATGTTAAGTTTGAAGATGTGGGTCACCAAGGAATTCGCAACATCACTCCAGAAGATGTGGCAGTAGCTCAAGAACTTGGTTATGTTGTGAAATTAGTTGGTTCTATCGAAGAAACAGCTTCAGGAATTGCTGCTGAGGTTACGCCAACCTTCCTTCCTAAAACTCACCCGCTTGCAAGTGTTAATGGTGTTATGAATGCTGTCTTTGTGGAATCTATCGGTATCGGCGAGTCTATGTACTATGGACCAGGTGCAGGTCAAAAGCCAACTGCAACAAGTGTTGTGGCTGATATTGCCCGCATCGTTCGTCGCCTGAATGATGGAACAATTGGAAAAGCCTTTAATGAATACAGCCGTCCAGTAGTCTTGGCTAAGCCAGAAGATGTCAAAGCCAACTACTATTTCTCAATCTTGGCTCCAGATTCAAAAGGGCAAGTCTTGAAATTGGCTGAGCTCTTTAACGCAGAAGATATTTCCTTCAAGCAAATCCTTCAAGATGGTAAGCAAGAAGGCAAGGCTCGTGTTGTCATCATCAGCCATAAGATCAACAAGGCGCAGCTTGAAAATATTACAGACGCTTTGAAGGCAGTAGCCGAGTTTGAACTTCTCAACACCTTCAAGGTTTTAGGAGACTAAGATGAAGATTATTGTACCTGCTACAAGTGCCAATGTGGGTCCTGGCTTTGACTCGGTTGGTGTAGCTGTAACTAAGTATCTAGAGATTCAGGTTTGTGAGGAACGTGAAGAATGGATGATTGAGCACCAATTAGGCAAATGGATTCCACGTGATGAACGTAATCTTTTGCTGAAGATTGCTCTACAAATTGTTCCAGACCTCCAACCTAGACGTCTGAAGATGGTCAGTGATATTCCGCTTGCGCGTGGACTAGGTTCATCGAGCTCGGTCATCGTTGCTGGGATTGAACTGGCAAATCAACTCGGAAACTTGAAACTAAGCAAACATGAAAAATTACAATTGGCGACTAAGATTGAAGGGCATCCTGATAATGTTGCACCTGCTATCTATGGAAATCTCGTAATTGCTAGTTCGGTAGAAGGTCAGGTTTCTGCTGTTGTGGCGCCTTTCCCAGAGTGTGCTTTTCTAGCTTATATTCCAAACTATGAATTGCGTACTCGAGATAGTCGTGGTGTCTTGCCTAAGAAACTCTCTTACAAGGAAGCCGTTGCGGCAAGTTCTATCGCCAATGTAGCTATCGCAGCCCTACTGACTGGAGATATGGTCAAAGCAGGCCAGGCTATCGAGAGTGACCTCTTCCATGAGCGTTACCGTCAAGAACTGGTGAGAGAATTTGCGACGATCAAGAAAGTTGCTAAGAGAAATGGTGCTTATGCGACCTATTTGTCTGGCGCTGGTCCGACTGTTATGGTCTTGGCTGATCCTGACAAGATGCCTAAGATTAAGGCTGAGCTTGAAAAGCAACCTTTCAAAGGTAAGCTACATGATTTGCAAGTAGATACACAAGGCGTTCGCGTCGAAGCAAGATAAACAGAACAATAGGATGGGGAAACTCTCTATTAGAGAGCTTCCTGTCCTTTTTTTGAAAATGAAACATGGGATATGAAATGATTCCCAGTTTTGTCGACCGCTGGACGGTCAAGGAGGATTTGAAATGGCAGAAATATATTTAGCAGGCGGTTGTTTTTGGGGCTTGGAAGAGTACTTTTCCCGTATTTCTGGAGTGCTGCAAACAAGTGTTGGTTATGCCAATGGTCAGGTAGAAACCACCAATTATCAACTGATCAAAGAAACAGATCACGCAGAGACAGTGCAAGTCATCTACGATGAAAAGGTGGTATCGCTTCGTGAGATCTTGCTCTATTATTTCCGAGTCATTGATCCTTTATCTGTCAACCAACAAGGCAATGACCGTGGTCGTCAGTACCGCACAGGGATTTATTACCTAGATGAAGAGGATTTACCGACTATTAATACAGTAGTTCGTGAACAAGAACTCCTCATCGGTCGTAAAATTGCAGTAGAAGTGGAAAAGCTTCGCCACTATATCTTAGCTGAAGACTATCACCAAGACTACCTCAAGAAAAATCCTGGAGGCTATTGCCACATTGATGTGAGGGATGCTGAGAAACCACTGATAGACGCTGCTAACTACGAAAAACCGAGTCAGGCAGTTTTAAGAGAAAATTTGTCAGAAGAGTCTTATAGAGTTACCCAAGAAGCTGCGACGGAAGCTCCTTTTAGCAATGCTTATGACCAAACTTTTGAGGAAGGAATTTATGTCGATATCACGACTGGTGAGCCCCTCTTCTTTGCCAAGGATAAGTTTGCCTCAGGATGTGGTTGGCCAAGCTTTAGCCGTCCTATTTCCAAGGAACTCATTCATTACTACCAGGACTTGAGTCACGGTATGGAGCGTATCGAAGTCCGGTCACGTTCAGGAAATGCTCACTTGGGACATGTCTTTACAGACGGACCTCAGGAACTAGGTGGTTTACGCTATTGTATCAATTCTGCATCCTTACGATTCATTGCTAAGGATGAAATGGAAGAGGCTGGTTATGGCTACCTGCTTCCATATTTGAATAAGTAAAAAGATGGTGGTTTTTCCACCTTCTTCATTTTGGAAATAGAAGGGACTCATGAAACACTTACTTTCTTACTTTAAACCCCATAAACAATAAGAAAAGTTGCCTTCGGGTGACTTTTTTGTTACAATAGCTAGAAAAATTATCCCGTATGAATACTTATATAGAAAAGGAGCCTAGGGATGAAAGTCTTTCAGCATGTAAATATCGTGACTTGTGACCAAGATTTCCACGTCTATTTGGATGGGATTTTAGCTATTAAAGAATCCCAAATCGTCTATGTCGGTCAGGAAAATCAAAAGATTCTTAAACAAGCAGATCAAATCATAGACTATCAGGGCGCCTGGATTATGCCTGGCTTGGTTAACTGCCATACTCACTCTGCCATGACAGGCTTGAGAGGCATTCGTGATGATAGCAATCTCCACGAATGGCTAGAGAACTATATCTGGCCAGCAGAAGCAGAATTCACACCAGAGATGACTACAAAGGCCGTCAAAGAGGCGCTAACAGAAATGCTCCAGTCTGGAACAACAACCTTCAACGACATGTATAATCCTAATGGAGTGGATATAGCTGAGATTTATGAGGCAGTCAAGGCGTCCAAGATGCGTTGCTATTTTTCTCCAACCCTCTTTTCTTCAGATGTAGAGACGACGGCTGAAACTATAGCCAGAACTCGAGCTATTATCGAGACAATCAAAGGATATCAAGACCCAAATTTTAAGGTTATGGTGGCCCCTCATTCGCCCTACAGTTGTAGTCGAGATTTGCTGGAGGCAAGTCTTGAGCTAGCAAAAGAAGAAAACATTCCTCTTCATATCCATGTTGCAGAAACACAGGAAGAGTCAGGTATTATCCTGAAACGCTATGGCAAACGACCACTAGCCTTTCTAGATGAACTTGGCTATTTAGACCATAAAGCTGTCTTTGCCCATGGTGTGGAGTTAAATGAAGCAGAGATTGCCCGCCTGGCAGATTCACAAGTCGCTATCGCCCACAATCCTATCAGCAACCTCAAACTAGCCTCAGGAATTGCACCAATCGTCCAACTTAAAAAGGCAGGAGTGCCAGTCGGGATTGCGACTGACTCAGTTGCTTCTAACAATAATCTGGATATGTTTGAGGAAGGGCGGACTGCAGCACTCTTACAGAAGATGAAGAGTGGCGATGCCAGCCAATTTCCAATCGAAACTGCCCTCAAGGCCTTGACAATCGAGGGTGCTAAGGTGTTAGGAATGGAAGATGAGATTGGAAGTTTGGAAGTTGGCAAGCAAGCTGATTTCCTAGTCATCCAACCTCAAGGAAAAATCCATCTCCAACCCCAAGAAAACATGCTATCTCACCTCGTTTATGCCGTTAAATCTAGTGACGTTAATGATGTCTATATCGCTGGTGAGCAAGTCGTGAAAGACGGTCAAGTGCTGACTGTGAACATGCAAAAATAAGCATAAATTTACGAAATCTCATAGGAAATTTCTTGTGAGGTTTTTAAAATTTTGCTAGAAATCAGGCGAGTAGCTGTCTTGCAGAAATATATTGATACTAAATTAGAAAAACACCGATTAGATAAATAAAAAAAATTATGGTATAATAAAACGATACAATTAAAGGAGTATGTATGGACATTTCAGAAATTCGTCAAAAAATTGACGCAAATCGTGAAAAATTAGCTTCTTTCAGGGGGTCTCTTTGACCTCGAAGGTTTAGAGGAAGAAATTGCCATTTTGGAAAATAAAATGACAGAACCTGATTTTTGGAACGATAATATTGCGGCCCAAAAAACGTCGCAAGAATTAAACGAACTCAAAAATACCTATAATACCTTCCACAAGATGGATGAGTTGCAGGATGAAGTTGAGATTTTACTGGACTTTTTGGCAGAGGATGAATCCGTTAAGGATGAGCTGGTTGAGAAACTCTATGAGTTAGATCAGATGATGACCAGCTACGAAATGACCCTTCTCTTGTCAGAACCCTATGATCACAACAATGCCATCCTTGAAATCCATCCTGGTTCAGGGGGGACAGAGGCTCAAGACTGGGGCGATATGCTCCTTCGTATGTATACTCGCTATGGAAATGCCAAAGGCTTCAAGGTCGAGGTCTTAGACTACCAAGCAGGTGATGAGGCAGGAATCAAGTCAGTAACCTTGTCTTTTGAAGGACCAAATGCTTATGGTCTTCTCAAGTCAGAGATGGGAGTTCACCGTTTGGTCCGTATCTCACCATTTGACTCTGCTAAACGTCGCCACACCTCATTTACTTCTGTAGAAGTTATGCCAGAGTTGGATGATACCATCGAAGTTGACATCCGTGAGGATGATATCAAGATGGATACCTTCCGTTCAGGTGGAGCAGGTGGACAAAACGTCAACAAGGTTTCAACAGGTGTCCGCTTGACTCACATTCCGACAGGGATCGTCGTAGCATCAACCGTCGACCGTACTCAGTACGGAAACCGTGACCGTGCTATGAAGATGCTTCAGGCAAAACTCTACCAGATGGAGCAGGAAAAGAAAGCTGCTGAGGTAGACTCGCTCAAGGGTGAGAAAAAGGAAATTACATGGGGAAGCCAAATCCGCTCCTATGTATTTACGCCTTATACAATGGTAAAAGACCATCGTACAAACTTTGAAGTAGCGCAAGTAGATAAGGTAATGGATGGAGACCTAGATGGTTTCATCGATGCTTATCTGAAATGGCGTATCAGTTAAAAGAAAGGAAGTCACATGTCAATCATTGAAATGAGAGATGTTGTCAAAAAATACGACAACGGGACAACAGCCCTACGTGGCATCACTGTAAATATCGATGCAGGAGAATTTGCCTACATCGTAGGACCTTCAGGTGCTGGTAAATCAACTTTTATCCGTGCCTTGTATCGTGAGGTCAAAATCGACAAAGGAAGCTTGCAAGTTGCAGGTTATAACCTCGTTAAGATTAAAAAGAAAGATATTCCGTTCTTGCGTAGAAACGTTGGAGTAGTCTTTCAGGATTACAAACTTTTGCCAAAGAAAACCGTTTATGAGAACATTGCTTACGCCATGGAGGTTGTTGGTGAAAGTCGTCGCAACATCAAAAAACGTGTTATGGAAGTCTTGGACCTTGTCGGTTTGAAGCACAAGGTTCGTTCATTCCCGAATGAACTTTCAGGTGGTGAGCAACAACGTATCGCCATTGCGCGTGCTATTGTAAACAATCCTAAGGTTTTGATTGCCGACGAACCAACAGGAAACTTGGACCCAGATAACTCATGGGAAATCATGAACCTCTTGGAACGTATCAATCTTCAAGGGACAACTGTTTTGATGGCGACACACAACAGCCAAATCGTAAATACCTTGCGCCACCGCGTTATTGCCATCGAGAATGGTCGCGTGGTACGTGATGAAGCGAAAGGAGAGTACGGATACGATGATTAGTAGATTTTTCCGCCATCTGTTCGAAGCTTTAAAAAGTTTAAAGCGTAATGGATGGATGACCATTGCTGCGGTCAGTTCAGTAATGATTACCTTGACCTTGGTTGCTATCTTTGCTTCAGTTATCTTCAATACTGCGAAATTAGCAACTGATATTGAAAACAACGTCCGCGTCATGGTTTATGTTCGTAAAGACGTTGAAGACAACAGTGAAACCATTGTAAAAGAAGGCCAAACAGTCACGAACAATGACTACCACAAGGTCTATAACGCCCTTAAAGCTCTGCCAGCCGTTAAAAATGTAACCTTCTCAAGTAAAGAAGAGCAGTACCAAAAGCTAACTGAAACTATGGGTGACGAGTGGAAGGTATTTGAAGGAGATGCAAACCCTCTTCATGATGCCTACATCGTAGATACCAATTCACCAAGTGATGTAAAACCTGTAGCTGAAGAAGCTAAGAAAATTGAAGGTGTCTCTGAAGTTCAAGACGGTGGTGCCAATACCGAACGTCTCTTCAAGTTGGCTTCCTTCATCCGTGTATGGGGATTGGTCATCGCAGGACTCTTGATCTTCATCGCAGTCTTCTTGATTTCAAATACCATCCGTATTACTATCATTTCACGTAGCCGTGAAATCCAAATCATGCGTTTGGTTGGTGCCAAGAACGGTTATATCCGTGGCCCATTCTTGCTAGAAGGTGCCTTTATCGGATTGTTGGGAGCAGCTCTTCCATCAGCATTGGTTTACTTTATCTATAACCGAGTATTCCAATCTGTCAACCCATCCTTGGTTGGTCAAAACCTATCTTTGATTACACCGAATACCTTTATTCCATTGATGATCGGTCTCTTGTTCCTCATCGGAATCTGTATCGGTTCACTAGGTTCAGGAATCTCAATGCGTCGATTCTTGAAAATCTAAGTCAAATTTAATTTTAAAAAATACTAAAAAGTGGGATGCACTTGAGGCTTAGCTTAGTCTGATTGTCCTGCTTTTTCTTTTTATCTCTATAGTTAGTCGCTTGCCAATTTTGGGGAAACAGTGTATGATAGGAAAGTACCTTTTAGGCTAAATCAAGAAAAATGAGGATAAGATGAAACAATTTTTGGAAAAGCTGAGTATACTCTCCCTGTCACTAGTATTGATCACATCGTTTTCAATCTCAAGTGCTCTGCCAGCTATGTTTGACTATTATCAGGGCTATCCGAC
This sequence comes from Streptococcus sp. oral taxon 431, assembly GCF_023110115.1. GTDB lineage: Bacteria > Bacillota > Bacilli > Lactobacillales > Streptococcaceae > Streptococcus. The sequence continues at coordinate 82,957 of NZ_JALDVP010000003.1, forward strand.
AGGTCAAGTTGAGCTCTTAGTTAGCTTACCTTCCTTCGGGATTATGGCTATGCTTTTGCTGAATGGAGTTTTGGAGCGAATCTTTCCTGAACGCCTCCAGTTGACCTTGGGACTTTTAATCTTGTCAATCAGCGGAACTGCACCTTTCTGGTATCAGGGTTATTACTTTGTCTTTGCAACCCGCTTGCTATTTGGGCTTGGAGTAGGAATGCTCAATGCCAAGGCTATTTCAATCATCAGTGAACGTTACCACGGCAAAACTCGTATCCAAATGCTTGGTTTTCGTGGGTCTGCCGAAGTCGTAGGAGCATCCATCTTGACACTGGCAGTCGGTCAGCTCTTAGCCTTTGGCTGGACAGCAACCTTCCTAGCCTATGCATCAGGCTTGGTAGTTTTGGTGCTCTTTCTTCTATTTGTCCCTTACAACAAGGAAGAAATTCACGAGTCCAAGCATCAGACAGAAGAAGCAGCGAAACTGACTCGTTCCATGCTCCAATTGATTTTCTTCCTTGCTATTGCAGCCGCAGTGATTGTATGTACCAATACGGCCATCACCTTCCGTATCCCTAGTCTCATGATTGAGGCAGGGTTTGGAGATGCTCAGTTGTCCAGTTTGGTACTTAGTGCCATGCAGTTGATTGGGATTCTAGCTGGAATCAGCTTTTCTTTCTTGATTTCGACCTTCAAGGAAAGACTTCTATTGGTCGCTGGTGTTACCTTTGGGATTGGCCAAATCATCATTGCCTTAGCACCATCACTCTGGGTGGTCGTTGCAGGTTCGATTCTTGGAGGCTTTGCCTACAGTATTGCTCTGACGACAGTCTTTCAGTTGATATCTGAGCGAATTCCTGCAAAACTCCTCAACAAAGCAACTTCATTTGCTGTTTTGGGATGTTCTTTTGGAGCATCATTAACACCCTTCGTTCTTTCAGGGATTGGCTTAGTGACTACAGATGGTCGATTGACCTTTATTATCCTAGGAGCATGGATGATTGCAACATCAGTCATTGTTTCCCTTTTATTGAAAAAAGAAGTTTAACAAAAAACTCAAGGATGTAAGTTCCTTGAGTTTTTTGTCTATTAGCCAAACATCTGCCAAAAGTAATCGATGATGTAAGTCAAGCCATAGGTGTAAACGACCAGGGTAAAGGGCTTGGTCAGGATAATAATGGTCATATACCGCTTGAAGCTCATCTTGGTCAAAGCAGCCAACATGCAGAGAAAATCAGCTGGACTAACTGGCCAAATCATCATAAAGATAAAGAATCGGTCAAAGCGATTGCCCTCATCTAACCAACCGATATACTTGTCATAGGTGCGCTTGCTGACCATGGACTGAACAAAGGGTGCTCCGTAGAGACGAACCAAGTAAAAGATAATGGCACAACCAATGACAATACCGATATAGTTGTAGATGGTCCCGATGATATGCCCATAGATAAAGACGCCTGCAACGGAAGTAAGAGCACCTGGAATGATAGGAACAACTGTCTGCAAAATCTGTAAAAAGATAAAGAGTGGTGGCCCCCAGATACCCGCCTGTTGGATAAAGGCAGATAGGGTTTCCTTGGAATGCAAGATACCGGCCTGATAGGCCCAGATACAGAATATTATAGTACCAACTCCACCGACGATGGAGGAAATATGAATCGCTTGCTGTAGAAGGGGAGAAACAGCTTTCATTTCTTTCTCGTGTGACATGTAAACTCCTCTTGTGTAGTATGATTCTACTATACCATATTTTAGGGAGAAAGACTACATGGGATACTTCGTGTGACTTTGCCTCAAGTATGGTAAAATGGGAATAAGAAAATGACAGCTTAGAATGAGGAAAATCATGTTAGGATTGAAGTTTAATGGCACTTGGCGCAACTACCAAAAACAGGTATTGGACAATTTCCAAGAATACCAAGCAGATGGTCATGTCCACTTGGTGGCAGCACCAGGTTCAGGGAAAACAACCATAGGAATCGAGTTGATTGCTCGCTTTGATAAGCCTGCCCTCGTATTGGTACCAACGGTTACCATCCGGGAACAATGGGTGGATAGGATTCGCCAGGCCTTTTTAGAGGATGAGAATCAGGTCACAAGTCTCGTGTCTCAAAATCTCAAGGACATGAAGCAAATCACCATTGCCACCTACCAAGCCTTTCACAGTGCTATGCAACAGGTACAATCTCAAGAAGATAATGGCGAGGTTGAGGATTTTGTAGGCTTTGACCTGCTTGCCAGACTCAAGGAAAGGGGTGTCGAAACCCTCTGTCTGGACGAATGCCATCACTTGAGAAATGAATGGTGGAAAAGCTTAGAAGACTTCCGTAAAAACTACCAGCAACTGCAAGTCATCTCTCTCACTGCGACACCGCCTTATGACAGTGAACCAGAACTCTGGGATCGCTATCTCCAGATGTGTGGCGAGATTGACCAAGAAATCACGGTGCCGGAACTGGTCAAGGAAGACACTCTTTGCCCTCATCAGGACTTTGTCTATATCTGTTTTCCGACTAAGGAAGAGGACAAGCGCTTGGAAGAGTTTGAGGATACCAAGTGGCAGTATGTCAGCCAACTAGTCGTTGATCCTGACTTCCAAGACTTGATTCGGAGTTCCAAAGTTCTCAAAGGGGAAATCTCTGCGGATATGCTCCTTGAGGATCCCAAGTATCTCTCAGCACTCCTCATTTATCTACAGGCTCAAAAGCTGGAAATCCCCAAGTATCTACGAGATTTACTAGGTGCTGAAGGCTTGCCTTCTCTTAATTACTACTGGCTAGAAGTTCTCTTGCAAGGCCTTCTCTATCAGACACCTGACTGGTATGAGGATCCGCAGGAGACAAAGAAAAAAATAGAAGCAGAACTGAAATCAAGAGGGTTGATTGAAAAACGTCAGGTTTTCTTGGTCAAATCCAAGGCCAATGACCAAATCCTCAACCAATCTCTAGGAAAACTGGCTGGCATCGCATCTATCTTTGAGACCGAGTATGCTAGTCTAGGTCAGGACTTGAGACAGTTAGTCTTGGCGGACTATATCCGTAAGGATTTTGCCAGTTATCTGGGAGATGACCAAGCACCAATCACTCAACTAGGTGTCCTCCCTTACTTTGAAACCATTCGCAGAAGTGCACAAAAACAAGGCTTGTCTGTCCCTATAGCAGTCCTTTCTGGTAGTGTCGTTATCATACCGGCTAGTGTCAAGGCAGAACTTCAAGCACTCATTCCAAACACTAGCTTAAGCTTCTCTACCATCGGAAAACTCGATCAAGGTGCTTATCTCCAGGTAGGCTTTCCATCCAGCTTTAAGGGGATGGTCGCAGCAGTGACTGAGCTCTTCAAACGTGGTTCTATCCAGGTCTTGGTCGGAACCAAGTCTCTCTTGGGAGAAGGATGGGATGCGCCTTGTGTCAACTCTCTCATCCTCGGAAGTTTTGTCGGAAGCTTTATGCTGAGTAATCAGATGCGAGGCCGTGCTATCCGTATCTGGCCAGGACATCCAGATAAGACCAGCAATATCTGGCACCTAGTAGCCATCAAACCGTATAAAAATCCAGCCTTTTCAAATGAAAATCAAGAAGACCAAGACCTCAATCCATATCAGGACCTGCAGACTCTTGCCCGTCGTATGGACCATTTCCTTGGCTTGTCCTATAAGGAAGATACCATTGAAACAGGTCTGGATCGCTTGAACTTTCCTGAGTTCCCATTTAAGAAAAAGAAACTCGAAGACTATAACGAGAAGATCATGGAACTATCCAAAGATCGTGCCTCCCTTCGTAAAAAATGGCAGGAATCTCTCATTGTTGCTGACAAGATTGAGATTGTCAATGAAGTGGCGACCGACAGCAAACGAATCCCCCTGCTCGCCCTAGCGGATGCTGAAAAGTGGCTTCGCTACGCTCTGATGGTATTTGCCATTAGTCTCCTGGCTTATGTCGTTCGACTAACCATTTTTGCCTTGCCATGGTTGACAGCTCTTTGTGTCCTCTTCCTAGCTATCACAGCCTTTCGCTATTACAACTACAAGAGTCCTTATAAACGCTTGCGCCAGATCGGTGAAGCTATTCGCAAAGCCATGGTGACTGCCGGGCATTTGTCTGATGACCAGTCGCGCGTGCAGGTCGATGAGGACAAGGAAAGCTTTAACGTCTTTGCCTATCTAAAAGGTGGCAGCATGCGAGACAAGGAACTCTTTTCGAAGGCCTTAGGAGAATTCTTTGCGCCAGTGGACAATCAACGCTACCTCTTAGTCGCTCAAAAAGCACCAGCAGGTCAGTCCAAGTATTTCGTAGTCCCTAGCCTCTTTGAAAAACGCAAGGAAGATGCCCAGCTCTTCCTAGATGCCGTCGCACCACACATTGGCAACTACCAACTCGTCTACACCCGCAACGAAGCAGGTCGAAAAATCCTACTCGAAGCCAGACTCAAATCCCTAGCCAACAAAAACGACCGCATCATTACAAAGAAAAAGGTTAAGAGTGCGTTGAAATAGAGAAATTCACAATATATAAATAAATTTTCTTAAAATATAAACACAATTAGAGATAGTAAGAGACGATTGGTTGCTACGAGTAAGGAGGCGAAGAAAGTTAAAGTAGAATAGGCTACACGTGTATCAGGATTAAAATATATGCTTTTGGATATATTATTATCTAAAGGCGCTTTTTGGTGGATTCGTGGTATAATTTTAGGGAAAGTATAAGGTTATAAAATTTTTTTTTTAGAAAGAGATACTATGGATGATAGATTCATTACATTAAAGCACATTGATACCTCCGTAGCAGCTAAAAATGTCGCTAAATTACTTGAAGAAAATAAAACTTATTTCTTAAATGGGAACTGGGGTTCTGGGAAAACAGAATTTCTAGTTGAAGTTGGTAGGAATACTAATAAAAAATTAGTTACGATAGATTTTTGGAGATTAAGCGATAACCGCTCAACGATTGAGATTGTTTTTTCAAAATTACACCCGTTGGTATATAGCTTTTTAAGGATTTTCATAGTTTTATGTGTCGCAGTTTCTATCTTAATGACCAATGTAGTTGATTTAGGTCTAAGCAAGTTCTTTGGTTATTGGGTGGTTTCAGTTGGTGGAATCGTAGCTTTGAGTGTGGGTGTTTACCAATTTTTCAAAGTCAAATCTGATGGTTTTTACAGTCGTTTGCTAACATTTGAGTGTTTGTCATTAGCTCGAAAAGTTCTAGTTATTGATGATTTTGACCGAATGTCTAATAAGCAACAAGAGGAGAGTTATAAAATTTTTAGCTTTCTTAATGACAAGCTTCCTATTGTCTTTGTAGGAGACATTGAGAAAGTACATCTTAAAGACAATAATTTTCTTTCTAAAATAATTGATAGAAGAATAGAGCTACCATTTGTTCTTCATCCATCAAATATTTGGCAAGATTATTTTGACTTGCTAGGAAAGAAATTTAGTACGAGATTGTCAGATGATTTTTGGAGAAGGTTCAGCTTTGAAAATAGAAACTTGCGAGATAGAAATCATTTTAATGACTATGTCAATCAAGAATTCTTTTCAAGGGGGAAACTAGGACATGTTCAGGAGGAACAGCAACTTTGGATTATCTATACCTACCTTTTTTATCCTGAATTATATAAACAATTATTAAAGGCTGAAGAAATAAAAGTCAAGGATGATGAAAAAACTAGTTTTACATGGCTGTTCAAGTTTGGTCGAAGCATACAAGAAATACTGTCCGACATTCAACAATCAGATCTTACCCAATATCCACCAAGCTATAAAATGAATAGCTCGGCCTATTTTCTTTATGAAGAATCTCTAAATCGTACAAAAGAGGAATTGGATACATTACTTGAGACAGATAGTGAGGAATTATCAAGAGAACTAAGAGAGGGGAATCATAAGACTGATTTTTATCAATATCTTTCAAGTGAATATAAATCATTTTCTGAAAATCAGAAAGCTAAACTACTACGTATTACCATACAAGAATCTCTGAAATCTTATAATAGCCCTGCAATGGACTATATTGTTGCAGAAAAGTTAAATGAAGAAATTCCCCGATATGAGAGGAATAGTCCTTTAAGTGAAGAAATAATAGGTAGAATTGTGAATTTCTGGGAAAGTATTCTGAGAAAAGAAGGTTTGGATCCGTCTGAGATACTTTATTTTATGGAAAAACATAGAGTGCTGACCTTCTATGATTTGGGACGTCACTATTCAAACTTAGAAATTAATAATAAAAATTTCACTAAGCTAAGACGAAAAGATTTCTTCCTCTTGACCTATCTTAGTGTAGTTAATAAATTTGAGGAATTTAACACATGGGATAGCAACATATGGAATGCAATAGAGTGTTTTGAGGATAAGGAATTTTTGTCATTTTGGAAAATCTTAGGAATTCTTTCAAATGGATTGGGTTATTACTGTTTTGATGTTGTTCCTAGAAACAAAAAATATTTTCTTATGATGTATGAAAATCAAGATAAAATGAAAAAGAATAAGTCTGTCATTGAAAAGATTCAGCCGCAACTTGAGCAATTGGAAGCTAAAGGATTTACATTCGAGGAGAAAATAGATAGGGAATACTGGTAGGTAATCTATGAGTTTTAAAGGATAATTGGTTAGTATGTTCTCCTTTTAGTAATATCCTTCATGCTTGTACCCTTTTTTTGTGTTAAATTTCGCTCCCACTCGCTCTATTCAGGGCGAGTGGTTTTTCTTGAAATATGATAAAATAGAAAGGATAATACATTAATTAAGGAAAGTAAAAATGGCAAGTAAAGAAAATGCAGAGCGCAAGGAGCTTCACCGTAAAATTTGGGCGATTGCTGATGATGTGCGTGGAGCTGTAGACGGTTGGGATTTCAAGCAGTACATACTTGGAATTCTATTCTATCGTTTTATTTCTGAGCATATGGCAGACTATTTTGACCATGCAGAACATGAGGCTGGAGACTTAGAATTCCGTTATGCTGAATTAAGTGATCAAGAAGCTGAGCGAGATTTCAAACCAGGAACAGTTGAGGATAAGGGTTTCTTTATTCTTCCAAGTCAATTGTTTGAGAATGTCGTCAAGAATGCTTCACAAAATGAAAATCTAAATGAAGATTTAGCCAATATTTTCCAAGATATTGAAAAATCAGCAATTGGATTCAAATCAGAAGATGATATCAAAGCCTTGTTTGATAACTTGGACACACGAAGTAACATCCTTGGTGGTACTGTTCCAGAAAAAAATAAGCGTCTTTCTGATATTCTTAATGGTATCAATAGTATTAACTTTGGTAATTTTGAGGAAAATGATATTGATGCCTTTGGGGATGCCTATGAGTTCTTGATTTCAAACTATGCGAGTAATGCTGGTAAAAGTGGTGGTGAATTCTTCACTCCTCAGACAGTTTCTAAATTGTTAGCTCGATTAGTTATGGTCGGTAAGGATAAGATTAACAAGGTCTATGACCCAACATGTGGGTTTCGTGTCATAATAATGACACAGGCAAATAGTCAAGTAAATATAAGAGCTTTAGAGCTTCTATCAAAGTTTAGAATCAAAAAAATGAATCGTTGGTGTACTGTTTAGAGCAGTCATTACAAGAATAAATGTTGTAAACAGTACATCAGCATAAAGGAGAGTTTTTTTGGAGACCTGATGATAATAGAAGGTATTATGTAATTGTGATTTAGGAGGAGAAGGCTAATGGATAAGAAACTTAAACAACAAACAAACTATGTGCAACACTTTTCAACAAGAATTCCATGGAAGGATAATGATTATACTGGGCGAATTGACAATAATCCTAGATATAATGTAGCAGCTCAAGTAATCCCTAACATTGCATCATCACGTGACTTAGAGTTTGAGGAAGCAAATAAAGGTAAAAATTACGAACAAGTAGGACCAGTAAAAATGCAAAACTGGATTACAGAGAACTCTGCGTTCATGAGTGATACCAAGCTTGCTCTTAAGATGAACCACCCATATAAAAAAGGAAATGTTAAGTTCAATCATTTCGAAGAAACGACTTTCGAGATGGAGCCCTATTCATTCTTATTGCGCCCCTTTTCATGGACTTTAAAGGATAATGCCAATGAGAAACAAAAGTATTACAATTTTTATTTTGACTTAGAAAAAACAGAACAAATGCTGAGCTGGTCAAGTTCGTGGGTATCGCATGGAGAATCCCAAAAAGGAATTTTCGACTACTTCTTTTCTGGAATTAGTCCGCACAATTCATTGATATTTCCATATTACAAACAAGTTCCGTTTATCGATGATAATAGGCGTGTAATTGCAGGAATAGGAAATATAGTATCAAATGTAGAAATTCATGAGTATGAGTCTGATGGAAGCAGTGACGAAAAAAACTATATTTGGGAGACAAATGTAGCTCATTCAATAAGAGTAGATGGTAAAGATGGCTTTTTATTGCCATATCTTGAAATTTCCGAGTATGCAAAAAAGCATCCTGATTTTGATGTAGCGAGTGTCACATTGTTTGAACCAGCAGGTTTTAGATCGGAATTTTCATATGCAGCTGAATGGGTCAGCTACGATGCGGCTATTGATGTGCTAAATCAAGCGAAAACAGTATTGAAAAATATAGCTAATCTCAAGCTAAAAGAAGCCAATCATGAATGGGTTAATGTTCAACTTGAATATATTGATAATCAATTAAAAAGCGTTTGGAATCAACGTGGTATATTCCCAGGATTAGGTTCGATTTTATCAGCTTTCGGTGTTAGATACGGTTTCGATGTTGCTAAACATGTCGATACTTCTGAAAATGACCTGATTTCTGAATTGAAGTTATTCTTTTCAGGTGATAAAGAAACTGGGAACGAAAAATTGGATAACAGCTTAGCTGACAAAGAGGATGAGTTTTCTGGTTTACTAAGAGATGAAAACAAAACTCGATTCTTTGAACTTTTGTCACGATTGAATCTTTCTGTTGAACAAGCTATTTATGCTTGGGGTAACCTGAAAAATTATGCAGCTGAAATTATTGAAAACCCATACCTGTTATACGAACTTACACGAAAAGAAAAGGACATTCATCAAGTTACTATTTCTCAAATCGACAATGCAATGTTTGTGAATCCGTTGGTGGAAAATAAGTATCCTCTTAAGAAACCAACCAAGATGAGAACTGAAAGTGATAAACGCCGATTTAGAGCTATGGTGATATTTATTTTAGTTCAAGCCGTAAATCAAGGCCATACTTTACTCAGCTATGATCAAATTGTTGAAGAAATTAACAAATTACCATTAGATAATAAAACGGATTTTCAAACAGAAAAGATTGAAGGTGTTCTAGAGTTCTTGCAGGAAGGTGAATTGCACGTTAATGTGGAAAATACTTACATCAAACTGAAAGAATATCAAGATTATAAACAATTGGTAGTCGATATAGTAAATAGCCGTTTAGAAACTAGTTTATCAAGTGAACAAAATTGGAGAAAAATTATTGATAACCAATTTGGAAAGCTCCAAGAAAATAATGAAGAAAATGATCAATTGGCTCGTGATGAAAAAGCAACAGCGTTAAAGATTCTTGAATCATCTAGAATATCTGTCTTGTTGGGGAGAGCTGGGACGGGTAAAACATCAGCATTGGGGATTTTTGCTTCTTCAAAAGAAATTAAAGCTGGTGGAGTATTAGCATTGACCCCTACTGGAAAAGCAAGAGTTCAACTTGAGAATGCCTTTAAGAAGAATAGTGTTCAAGCAGAGTTTATGACGGTGGCACAATTTTTAATTCGTTCAAAGGGTTTTAGTTGGAACACAATGGTTTATAAAATGCCAAGCCAACCCAGTTCGAGTATTGCCAAAACAGTGATTATCGATGAAAGTTCGATGCTGACGGAAGATATGTTTGGGGGCATACTTAAGCTTGTTGATTCTCATGCTGAAAGAATCATCTTTATTGGAGATCCAAATCAATTACCCCCAATTGGAGCAGGACGCCCATTTGTCGATTTGATTCATTATTTAGAGAGTGCTTATCCTGAAAAGATCGCGACATTGAAAACGGAGATGAGACAAGGTTCAGGTGGTGATGATTTATCATTTGCCCAAATATTCTCTAATTCGGATTCAGTCGATAAAGATGTAATTTACCGTATTCAAAACAATCAAACAGATAATCGTCTTAAATATATTCAATACAACGATTTAGACGAGTTAGAAAAAGTGTTCTTTGAGGAATTGGTAGACATTACAAATATGACAAATGCAGATGATCTGGATGGTTTCAATAAAAGTTTGGGAGCTACTGTAGGCCAATATACAAACTATCCAACTAGTGAACATATAGAAAACTGGCAAATCCTATCTCCAACGAAATTTATTGGTGCAGGAAGCTATTATTTGAATAATCAACTTCACCAAAAATATCGTCAAGACATTGTTGATAAATGGAATGCTTATCCATGGTCAAAAAACAGTCCTCAATCTGTTCAAAATATTGTTTACGGAGATAAAGTCATATCTAATGTAAATGGTGAGAAGGATTACTGGGATGGTTCATCGGGGAAAGAATATATTGCAAATGGTGAAATTGGTATTATGGTCGATTACCCTAGTCACTATGGAAAAAAGGATACGAATACTAGTTGGTATAAATTCCGTTTTGGCTCATTTGAAGGAAAAGTATTTTCATATACTAAAGCTGATTTTGGTGGTGATAATAGCGATTCTAAGTTAGAACTTGCTTATGCTCTTACAGTTCACAAATCACAGGGTTCTAGCTTTGGAAAAACCATAGTAGTCATAAATGGTAAAAGTTCATTTGTTACAAAAGAACTTTTGTATACTGCGTTTTCTCGTCAAAGAGAAAAACTAATTGTATTAAGTGATTTGTCAATTCAAGAATTAGTTCAGTATGCGAATGACTGGTATTCGGATACCAAACAACGATATACAGACTTATTTGAAGTTCCAAAAATCATTGAGATAGAGATTAGTAAACAAAAAAGGTACTTTGAAGAAAAATTGATCCATAAAACGATTCGTGGAGAAATGGTTAGATCAAAGTCCGAAGTAATTGTGGCTAATATTCTCGATAAGATGAAAATTGAGTATTTCTATGAAGAACCATTAAATATCAATGGAAAAACCTATATTCCTGATTTTACTCTACGCTACCAAGGCAAAACTGCTTATTTAGAGCATCTTGGAATGCTAAGAGATAAATCATATAAAAAGCGTTGGGACGAGAAAAGAGCAAATTATGAAAGTGTGGGAATTTCAGAAACTCTTGGAAATTTGATAATTACCCAGGATGGATTAGACGGAAGTTTGGATGCAATGTTAATACAGAGTAAAATTAAAGAATGGATAGAAAATAGTTGATTTATTCCCTTCTACTAACGGTGATAAAATCGCAGTGGATATGTTTGGATTCGATTATTCCACCGACTACTCGTAGACAAGGAACTCGTGAACGTAAAAAACAAGAAGTTTTACACCAGATTCAATTACTAGTTGAAATTTACACTGGTATTTAACGAAGTAAACGTTAAATTCATCAAAAATCCATTCGCTCATGTTTAAGATTTAACTTTGTTTCCATATTTCCTGGAAACTGATAAAAAGTAAGGAGAAAGATGGAACAAACTAATCAAAAATCCCAGTGCCAACAACTCTGGGCGGAAAATAAATACCTTGTTTTGAGCCATTCCAGTAACATTTACAAGGACATTCGCCAGTATCTCAAGCAAGAAGTGGTGGAGCTGAGTCAGGTTCAAGAGATGATTGACCGTGCCTGCCTGATTCCAGAACACAGGGGTCAGGTTTGCAACGCCTTCCAGCATATTTGGGGCTATTTTAAAAAGAAAGCGACTGATGCTGAGCGTAAGGACTATATGTTTTTACTGGAGCGTTATCACTCTGGTCATGCCACCAAAGAAGACTTGATTGCTCAGACGAGAGATTTGCTTGAACGATACCCAAATGCATATCTGCAACATTCTACCTTGCTGGAAGGAGACTCCCATGAGACTTTGGCATGAGGCTTTGATTTCACAGCTTCCCCGTCCTCAGCTCTTGGGGCAGCATCGAGAGTGCTGTGCCCTTCGTGGCAATGGTTGGGGCAGAAAACATGCGACGGTGGACTATGTTTTTACCCACTCGCCCTATCGTCTCTATGCCTATCATGACTTGATCATGGGGGAGATGGAGCGTCGTGGCTACAATGTCAGTCCGGAGTGGCTGGACAAGAACTACCGGGGCAAGACCTGCCCTCCTTATCAAGACTTAGCAGAGGAAAAGCTGAACAGTCCTATCTATAGCGAGCATGAGCATGCCTACTATGAGGAGTGTCTGGCTAATCTCCGTGAAAAGGGGATCAACCTATAGTCTTTTCTAATAACAAGCCATAGGTAGTTTTCAATTCACTATTATTTTGCGAAGAACATAGCAACCTTTAAAGGCTATCAATCTATATTTACCAAAGGATTTGGGGAATCTTCTCCAAATCCTTTTTTGTCTTTTAAATCGAGATATAGTTTCAAACTATATCAAAGCCTAATTTTTTACAATTATACAGACAGTTTCTTTTCTGTTAAGATAGTTTCAACAACAATTTTTGGAGGACAAAACATGTCAACTACAATTATCGGTTTCCCTCGTTTGGGTGAATTCCGCGAATTAAAATTTACAACTGAAAAATACTTTAGAAAAGAAATCTCAGAAGAAGAACTCTTGGCTGCTGCTAAAGAATTGCGTGCAAAACACTGGAACATCGTCAAAGAAAAAGGCATCACTGAAATCCCATCAAATGACTTTTCTCACTATGACAACTTCCTTGATGCTGCCTTCCTTTTCAACGTAGTTCCTGCATCAGTACAAAACTTGGAATTGTCTGATCTTGAACGCTACTTTGCTTTGGGACGTGGATACCAAGGAGAAAAAGGGGATGTTCGTGCCCTTCCGATGAAGAAATGGTTCAACACCAACTACCACTATATCGTTCCTAAATTTGAAAAAGACACTCAAGTAAAATTGGCTGGTCACAAGATCTTTGATGAGTTCCAAGAAGCTAAAGAACTTGGTCTTAACACTCGTCCTGTCCTTGTAGGACCATTCACTTTCCTTCAATTGTCAGACTATGAAGAAGGCGTGAAAGCAGAAGACTTCGTAGATAGCTTAGTAGCTGCTTACCAAGATGTTTTTGCGAAATTGGCTGAACTTGGTGCAACTCGTATCCAACTCGACGAAGCTGCTCTTGTCAAAGACTTGACAGAAGAAGAAAAAGCTCTCTTCTTGAACATCTACAACAAACTCTTGGCTGACAAAAAAGGTCTTGAAGTCTTGCTTCAAACATACTTCGGAGACGTTCGTGACGTTTACGCTGACCTTGTGAAATTGCCAGTAGATGCGATCGGTCTTGACTTCGTTGAAGGTAAGAAAACTCTTGAATTGGTTAAAGGTGGCTTCCCAGCTGACAAGACTCTTTATGCGGGTATTGTCAATGGTAAGAACATCTGGCGCAACAACTACGAAAAGAGCTTGGCTATTCTTGAGCAAATCCCAGCTGAAAATATCGTTTTGACTAGCTCATGCTCACTTCTTCATGTGCCATTTACAACAGCTAACGAAGAATTTGAACCAGCTATCTTGAACCACTTTGCATTTGCAGTAGAAAAATTGGATGAGATCCGTGACTTGGATGCTATCCGCAACGGTCAAGGTGCAGAAGCTCTTGCAGCGAACAAAGAACTCTTTGCGACTGAACGTGTTGGTGAAAATGCTGAACTTCGTGCACGTATCGCTGGATTGACTGACGCAGACTACACTCGTTTGCCAGCCTTTGCAGAGCGTGAAGCAATCCAAGAAGAAGCTTTCAAACTTCCAGCTCTTCCAACAACAACAATCGGTTCATTCCCTCAAACTAAGGAAGTTCGTGCCAAACGTTTGGCCTTCCGTAAGGGTGAATTGTCACAAGAAGAATACGATGCCTTCCTTGCTGAAACTATCGACGAATGGATCAAATGGCAAGAAGAAGTTGGATTTGACGTGCTTGTACACGGTGAATTCGAGCGTAATGACATGGTTGAGTACTTCGGTCAAAACTTGTCAGGTTACCTCTTCTCTAAGAATGGTTGGGTACAATCATACGGTATGCGTGGGGTTAAACCACCAATCATCTGGGGTGATGTGACTCGTCTCAACCCAATCACTGTGAAATGGTCTAGCTACGCACAAAGCCGTACGGACAAACCTGTTAAAGGTATGTTGACTGGACCTGTTACCATCCTTAACTGGTCATTCCCACGTGAAGACATCTCTATCAAGGATTCTACTCTTCAAATCGCCCTTGCAATCAAGGATGAAGTTCTTGACCTTGAAGCTGCAGGCGTGAAAATCATCCAAATCGACGAGGCTGCTCTTCGTGAGAAATTGCCACTCCGTCGTAGCGACTGGTACGAAGACTACCTTGACTGGGCTATTCCAGCCTTCCGCTTGGTACACTCAACAGTAGCACCAGATACACAAATCCACACTCACATGTGTTACTCAGAATTTACAGATATCATCCCAGCTATCGACAACATGGATGCGGACGTTATCTCATTTGAAGCTAGCCGTTCAAATCTTGAAATCTTGGACGAACTCAAAGCTCAAAACTTCCAGACAGAAGTGGGTCCTGGAGTTTACGATATCCACTCTCCTCGTGTGCCTAACGAAGGCGAAATCGACCACACCATCGAAGCCATCCTTGCCAAAGTACCAAGCAAGAAAGTATGGATCAACCCTGACTGTGGTTTGAAAACACGTGGTATCCCAGAAACGAAAGAAAGCTTGATCCGCCTTGTAGACGCTGCGAAAGCTGCGCGTGAGAAATTGTAAGAAAAGACAGTTCTCTCTACACGGTTGATCAGTAAGAAATCAACTAGAAAAGGTTCATACATATGTCACGTCAAACACCGTCCCTCTCATTTGAAGTTTTCCCTCCAAACCCAGAAGTAGGCAATGACAAAATTATTGCAGCCCTGAAAGACATGCAGGGCTTGGCACCACACTTCATCAGTGTGACTGCTAGTAATAATAAATTTAATATCAAAGAGACGACGGTTCGTTTGGCAGACTATATCCAAAATGACTTGGAGATCCCAACCATTGCTCACTTGCCAGCTATCTATTTGACTAAGGACAAGGTGGCTGAGACCATTGCGGATTTGGATAAAGTTGGTGTTCAGAAAATCTTGGCTCTTCGGGGGGATATCATTCCAGGTGTTGAGCCACAGAAGGATTTCCGTTACGCCACAGACTTGATTGAGTTTATCACTGAACAGGCCCCACATTTTGATATTATCGGAGCTTGTTACCCAGAAGGGCACCCGGATTCGCCAAACCAAATCTCGGATATTCAAAATCTCAAAAGAAAAGTGGATGCAGGATGCTCAAGTCTTGTCACTCAGCTATTCTTTGACAATGAGCGTTTCTACGATTTCCAAGACAAATGTACCTTGGCTGGGATTGATGTTCCGATTCATGCCGGTATCATGCCAATCCTCAATCGTAACCAAGCTCTTCGTCTTTTGAAGACTTGTGAGAATATCCATCTCCCACGTAAGTTTAAGGCTATCTTGGACAAGTATGAGAATGACCCTGAGTCACTCAGAGCAGCAGGACTTGCCTATGCCGTAGACCAAATCGTGGACTTGGTAACGCAAGACGTAGCAGGCGTGCATCTCTACACCATGAACAACGCAGACACTGCTCAGTACATTCACCAAGCAACCCATGCCTTGTTCAATCACCAACCTTAAAATAATCAAAAGCAAACCATTCTTCTTTTCATAGCAGAATGGTTCCTTTTTTATAGAAAAGACCGTACTTTTTAAGAAAAATATGATAAAATAGACTCTGTACGTACTTGATACAAAGATGAGGGTATTTAGGTTATAAAGGTTGCGAAAACGAAACTCAAAAAATCCAAAATGTCTTGAGTAATTGAACCCGGCCGAAAAGCTGTGTAAAAAAGATAAACTGTCTTGTCTTCATCGAAGACTTCGTCAGTTTCCTATTTTTACTTTGCTTTTGACGGCCTTGGTATCTTGATTTTTGTAGGCAAGGCGTATAATTTTATCAATCCAAAGGGGATTAAAATGACAAAACATGTGTTTCAAACGACTTTCGCGGGTCGTGAGTTGATCGTAGAGACTGGTCAGGTTGCTAAGCAAGCAAATGGCTCTGTTGTGGTACGTTACGGTGAGTCAACTGTCTTGACTGCTGCCGTTATGTCTAAGAAGATGGCAACTGGGGATTTCTTCCCACTTCAAGTCAACTACGAAGAAAAAATGTATGCGGCTGGGAAATTTCCTGGTGGTTTTATGAAACGTGAAGGACGTCCTTCAACAGATGCGACTTTGACAGCGCGTTTGATTGACCGTCCAATCCGTCCAATGTTTGCGGAAGGTTTCCGTAACGAAGTACAAGTCATCAACACTGTCCTTTCTTACGATGAAAATGCATCTGCACCAATGGCAGCTATGTTTGGTTCATCATTGGCGCTCTCTATCTCAGATATTCCATTTGACGGACCAATCGCTGGGGTACAAGTAGGTTATGTGGATGGCCAAATCATTATCAACCCAACGCAAGAACAAGCAGAGCAATCGCTTCTTGAATTGACAGTAGCAGGTACTAAGCACGCTATCAACATGGTAGAGTCTGGTGCCAAAGAATTGTCAGAAGAAATCATGTTGGAAGCTCTTCTCAAAGGACATGAAGCTGTCAAAGAATTGATTGCCTTCCAAGAAGAAATCGTAGCGGCAGTTGGTAAAGAAAAAGCAGAAGTTGAATTGCTTCATGTAGATGCTGACTTGCAAGCTGAAATCATCACAGCCTACAACAGTGACCTCCAAAAAGCGGTCCAAGTAGAAGAAAAATTGGCTCGTGAAGCTGCAACTCAAGCAGTGAAAGACCAAGTCACAGCAGTTTACGAAGAAAAATATGCAGACCATGAAGAATTTGACCGTATCATGCGTGATGTGGCTGAAATCTTGGAACAAATGGAACACGCAGAAGTGCGCCGTTTGATCACAGAAGACAAGGTTCGTCCTGATGGTCGTAAGGTCGATGAAATCCGTCCTTTGGATGCGGTTGTTGACTTCCTTCCCCGTGTGCACGGTTCAGGTCTCTTTACTCGTGGACAAACTCAGGCTCTTTCTATCTTGACTTTGGCGCCAATGGGCGAAACTCAAATCATCGATGGTTTGGATCCAGAGTACAAGAAACGCTTTATGCACCACTATAACTTCCCTCAATACTCTGTAGGGGAAACAGGTCGTTACGGTGCACCTGGTCGTCGTGAAATTGGTCACGGTGCTCTCGGGGAGCGTGCTCTTGCTCAAGTATTGCCAAGCTTGGAAGAATTCCCATATGCGATTCGTTTGGTAGCAGAAGTATTGGAATCAAACGGTTCTTCATCTCAAGCCTCTATCTGTGCCGGCACCCTTGCCCTTATGGCTGGTGGTGTGCCAATTAAGGCGCCGGTAGCAGGGATTGCTATGGGTCTCATCTCAGATGGAAACAACTATACAGTATTGACAGATATCCAAGGTTTGGAGGACCACTTTGGAGATATGGACTTCAAGGTTGCAGGTACTCGCGACGGTATTACAGCCCTTCAGATGGATATCAAGATCCAAGGGATCACTGCAGAAATCTTGACGGAAGCTCTTGCTCAAGCCAAGAAAGCTCGTTTTGAAATCCTTGATGTCATTGAAGCTACTATTCCAGAAGTTCGTCCAGAATTGGCTCCAACAGCTCCGAAAATTGATACCATCAAGATTGATGTGGACAAGATCAAGATTGTCATCGGTAAAGGTGGAGAAACCATCGATAAGATCATCGCTGAAACAGGCGTTAAGATTGATATCGACGAAGAAGGTAACGTATCTATCTACTCTAGCGACCAAGATGCTATCAACCGTGCTAAAGAAATCATTGCTGGTTTGGTTCGTGAAGCCAAAGTGGACGAAGTCTACCATGCCAAAGTTGTTCGTATCGAGAAATTTGGTGCCTTTGTCAACCTCTTTGACAAGACAGATGCCCTCGTTCACATCTCTGAAATGGCTTGGACTCGTACTAATAATGTAGAAGATTTAGTTCAAATTGGTGATTTTGTCGATGTGAAAGTTATTAAGATCGATGAAAAAGGTCGTGTAGATGCTTCTATGAAGGCACTCTTGCCACGTCCGCCAAAACCTGAACGTTCAGAAGAAAAAGGGGAAAAAGGTCATCGTCATGGCGATCGTCCTCGTCACCACCACAAGGACCACAAACCTAAGAAAGAAACTACAGAAACACCAAAAGACTCAGAATAAGAAAGGAGAAATGTATGGGATGGTGGCGTGAAACCATTGATATCGTAAAAGAAAATGATCCAGCGGCTCGCACTACCTTGGAAGTCTTGCTGACCTATCCGGGTGTCAAAGCCTTGGCTGCTCACCGTCTCTCTCATTTTCTCTGGAAACATGGCTTTAAGCTTTTAGCTCGTATGCACAGCCAGTTTTGGCGTTTTTGGACACAGATAGAGATTCACCCTGGAGCTCAGATCGAATCAGGTGTCTTTATTGACCATGGAGCAGGACTTGTGATTGGGGAGACAGCTATCGTTGAAAAAGGTGTTCTTCTCTACCACGGAGTGACTCTCGGTGGGACAGGTAAGGATAGTGGTAAACGCCATCCGACTGTTCGCAAAGGAGCTCTTATCTCTGCTCATGCCCAAGTTATCGGACCTGTAGAAATCGGTGAAAATGCCAAAGTCGGTGCCGCTGCGGTTGTTGTAGCAGATGTTCCTAGTGATGTGACGGTTGTTGGCATTCCTGCTAAGATTGTCCGAGTACATGGGCAAAAGGATGAACCAACCATTCACGAAGTCGAAGAAAAACGTGAATACTACGTCAATAAACTTGAGCATGCTAGAGAAGCCAGTCACAGGTCGTCTGGTTTGTAATGAGAAGTGACTCTTTAATTAGGAGGTTAGGCCGATGCTATTAGAAGAATTTGAAAATGTACCTGCTGTTATCGAGCCAACTGATCGAAGCCTCCTTAGTGGTGGAGAAATCTGTGATACGATTATTTTATCTTTTAATGGAGAAATCGTTGAACGAGTAAAGCAGTTTGAAGATGTTTACGAAGGTGGCTATCTAACCAATCTAAATGGTAGATTTCCATGGTATATCTATGAAAAAGATGGGAGTAAGGTAGCAGTTGCTATAGCTACGATTGGAGCCCCGATGGTTGTTGGACTCTTAGAAGAACTCAAAGCAAGAGGATTTAAGAACTTTATTGTTTTGGGTTCTTGCGGAGTTCTAGATAAGTCTATTCAGGCAGATAAGATTATCCTACCAAGTTCAGCTCTACGTGATGAAGGTACAAGTTACCATTACGCTCCTGCAAGTGATGAGATAGCTTATGATGAAACTCTACTCTTAACCATAGAAGAAGCTTTAAACAAATCTGATATTGAGCACATTCGAACAAAGGCTTGGACCACAGATGCTTTCTATCGTGAAACAGCTGATAAGGTCAAACGCAGACTAGCAGCAGGTGCGACTGTTGTAGATATGGAAGCCTCAGCAATCATGGCTTGGGCACAATTTCGACAAGCAAAAGTTTATCAATTTTTTTATACAGCTGATTATGTTGACCATCATAATCATGAGTGGGATGCAAGATACGAAGAAAGAAAAGCAGATGCTATGACTTTCTTTGATATAGCATTAGTAATTGCTAGAGAGTTGGATTGAAACGACTCTTTACGATAAACAAGACACAGAAAGGAGTCAGTGAGTGATTAAAATCTATGACACCATGTCTCGTGATTTGCGAGATTTTGTCCCAATTGAGGACGGCAAGGTCAAGATGTATGTCTGTGGGCCTACGGTATACAACTATATCCACGTGGGGAATGCACGATCGACGGTGGCTTTTGACACCATTCGTCGCTACTTTGAATATCGTGGCTACGAAGTTGCCTATATTTCCAATTTCACGGATGTGGATGATAAGATTATCAACCGTGCCAGGGAAGAAGGTATCACACCTCAAGAAGTAGCGGACAAGTACATCGCGGCCTTTCGTGAGGATGTGACGGCCTTGGGCGTGAAACCTGCGACTCGCCATCCACGTGTAGTAGAGTTTATGGCTGACATCATTCGTTTTGTGGAAGACTTGATTGAAAAAGGTTATGCCTATGAGAGCCAGGGGGATGTCTACTTCCGTGTGGAAAAATCTCACAACTATGCTAAGTTGGCTAATAAAACCCTGGAAGATTTGGAGTTGGGTGCTTCAGGTCGAACAGATGAAGAAACGGCACGTAAGGAAAATCCTGTGGACTTTGCCCTCTGGAAATCTGCCAAGCCAGGCGAGACTTCTTGGGACAGTCCTTGGGGACCTGGTCGTCCGGGCTGGCATATCGAGTGTTCGGTTATGTCGACAGAGATTTTAGGTGATACTATTGATATCCACGGTGGTGGAGCTGACCTAGAGTTTCCGCATCATACCAACGAAATTGCCCAGTCAGAAGCTAAAACAGGTAAGACTTTTGCCAACTACTGGATGCACAACGGCTTTGTCAATATCGACAATGTCAAGATGTCCAAGTCCTTGGGCAACTTTATTACTGTCCATGATGCCCTCAAAACCATCGATGGGCAAGTTCTTCGATTCTTCTTTGCCACTCAGCATTACCGTAAGCCAATCAACTTTACAGAAAAAGCAGTGCGGGATGCCGAGACCAATCTCAAGTATCTGAAAAATACCTATGAACAACCATTTACTGGGACTGTCGATGCTCAAGAGTTGCAAGACTTTAAAGATAAGTTTGTAGCGGCTATGGATGAGGACTTTAACTCTGCCAATGGTATCACAGTAGTCTTTGAAATGGCCAAATGGATCAACTCCGGCAACTATGATGCGAGTGTTAAGGAAGCTCTTGCGGCCATGTTAGAAGTCTTTGGTATTGTCTTTGTCGAGGAAGTTTTGGATGCAGAAATTGAAGCCTTAATCCAAAAACGTCAAGATGCGCGTGCTAATCGTGACTTTGCGACAGCAGACCAAATCCGTGACCAATTGGCTGCTCAAGGAATTAAGCTACTGGATACCAAGGATGGAGTGAGGTGGACACGTGATTGATGTCAATCTCATTAACGGGATTGCTCTAGCCTTTGAAGGAGATGCGGTGTATTCTATGTATATTCGCCGTCACCTCATCCTAAAAGGCATGACCAAGCCCAATAAACTCCACCAAGAGGCTACCAAGTATGTATCGGCCAAGGCTCAGGCACGCTTGATTTCCCTCATGCTGGAAGAAGAAGTCCTAACGGAAAAAGAAGAAGAAATCTACAAACGTGGTCGCAATACCAATAGCCATACCAAGGCAAAGAATGCAGATGTTGTCACCTACCGTATGTCTACGGGTTTTGAAGCTGTCATGGGTTATCTTCATATGACCGAAAATGTGGAGCGCCTTGAAACCTTGATTTCTTGGTGTATCCAAAAAGTGGAGGGCTAGGAAATGATTGCAAAAGAATTACTAGATTGGTTTCCACAAGCTCAAATCGTAGACCAGCCAATTGATAAGAAAGGTTTTCTTACGCTACCAGTTTCCTCGCAACAGTGGATTTTACTGGAGGAAGTTGGACTAAGTGAACGTGAGAAACAGTTGGTCGCCCTCTTAACTCAGCAGGAACAGACGATCTCGCTCAATCCTTGGTATAGTTATTTGATTGAGGGCAAGGGACAAGCACCGCAAAGTTTTAAAAAGCTACAAGTTGTCTATTGTCACCTTTCCTATTACCAACAGGAAAACTTGACTTCTTGGTTGGATATGATGAGAACCCTCTTTCCTAATTGCGAGACAGTGCTTCAGGTGGGAGCTCAGGATTACTTATTTGTTCTCCAACAGGACAAATATACTTCTGTTCGGTCTATCTTGATGGATACCTTGGAAGCCGTAGAGTACGACTTTGGTGTTCGCTTATCCATCATGCTGGGGCAGGTTTGGTCGCAAACAGGAAATCAGAGTTTGACAGATCTCATCAAAGCAGAACGTGACTTGTTCAAAAATTGGTGGCGTCAAGGTCATCAAGGATTCCACACGTTTTCTCAGCTCTACCTTTGGAGTATGGGTGAACAAATGGTGGATCTTGGTTTGATCAAAGATTATCTCCACCAGATGATTTTGGATCAGGATCAAATTCAGGAAATCATTCTCTCCTTATGGGAAAATAGTGCGGTCCTAACTAAAACAGCACAGCAGCTCTATCTACACCGCAATTCTCTCCAATACAAGATTGATAAATGGGAAGAATTGACAGGACTTCAGTTGAAAGAATTGACAGATTTGACCTTGTGTTATCAATTGATTTTACCAGATATTATTTAAAGTTTTGTGCAAGTTGCACAGAACTTTTTTATTTTTTTGGTCACCTTGCCATAGAAATGTAAAGCGTTTTCATTTATAATAAAACTATCAAAAATAAAAGGAGTTCACCGAAATGGTAGAATTAAATCTTAAAAACATTTACAAAAAATATCCAAACAGCGAGCACTATTCAGTTGAAGACTTCAACTTGGACATCAAAGACAAAGAATTTATCGTTTTCGTAGGACCTTCAGGATGTGGTAAATCAACTACTCTCCGTATGATTGCAGGTCTTGAAGATATCACAGAAGGTACTGCATCTATCGATGGCGTTGTTGTCAATGACGTAGCTCCAAAAGACCGTGACATCGCCATGGTATTCCAAAACTACGCTCTTTACCCACACATGACTGTATACGATAACATGGCTTTCGGTTTGAAATTGCGTAAATACAGCAAAGACGACATCGACAAACGTGTACAAGAAGCAGCAGAAATTCTTGGTTTGAAAGAATTCTTGGATCGTAAACCAGCTGACCTTTCAGGTGGTCAACGTCAACGTGTTGCCATGGGTCGTGCGATCGTCCGTGACGCTAAGGTATTCTTGATGGACGAACCTTTGTCAAACTTGGATGCAAAACTTCGTGTATCTATGCGTGCTGAAATCGCTAAAATCCACCGTCGTATCGGAGCTACAACTATCTACGTAACTCACGACCAAACAGAAGCGATGACACTTGCAGACCGTATCGTTATCATGTCAGCAACTAAAAACCCTGCTGGTACTGGTACTATCGGACGTGTTGAACAAATCGGTACTCCTCAAGAAGTTTACAAAAACCCAGTTAACAAATTCGTAGCAGGATTTATCGGAAGCCCAGCTATGAACTTCATCAACGTAAAATTGATCGGTGACCACATCGTTGGTGATGCCTTTAACTTGAAAGTTCCAGAAGGTGCTTTGAAAGTTCTTCGCGATAAAGGTTACGAAGGTAAAGAATTGATCTTCGGTATCCGTCCAGAAGACGTGAACGCAGAACCTGCTTTCCTTGAAACATTCCCAGAATCAGTTGTGAAAGCAACTATCTCTGTATCAGAATTGCTTGGTTCAGAATCTCACCTATACTGCCAAGTTGGTAAAGATGAATTCGTTGCTAAAGTTGACGCACGTGACTACTTGCAAGCTGGTGCGACTGTGGAACTTGGATTTGACTTGAATAAAGCTCACTTCTTTGACGTTGAAACTGAAAAGACAGTTTACTAAGATAGATTTGAATAAAACAACACTACTAGAGTTTTTCTAGTAGTGTTTTTTTATAAAGTTTAGAAACTCAGATAGAAGGAGACTTTACTAGTTTTCTTATTCACTAAAAAGTGTTAAAATGGTAGGAAGAACTGGAGAGTATGCATGCCAAAAGAAGTAATTTATTCTGGCGATGAAGTCGTCGCTTTAACGCAAAAATATTTATCGAAAGAAGATGTGGCTTTTGTCCATAAGGCCTTGGTTTATGCTGTAGAGTGCCATAGTGGCCAATATCGTAAATCAGGCGAGCCTTACATTATCCACCCTATCCAGGTAGCAGGTATCTTGGCTAAGCTCAAGTTGGACGCTGTCACTGTTGCCTGTGGTTTTTTGCATGACGTGGTAGAAGACACAGATGCTACTTTGGATGATTTAGAGCGCGAGTTTGGCCATGATGTTCGAGTGATTGTAGACGGTGTTACCAAGCTTGGTAAGGTCGAATACAAGTCTATAGAAGAGCAGTTGGCTGAGAATCACCGCAAGATGCTTATGGCCATGTCAGAGGATATTCGCGTTATCTTGGTAAAACTCTCTGACCGCCTGCACAATATGCGTACCCTTACTCATCTTCGTAAGGACAAGCAAGAACGTATTTCCCGAGAAACCATGGAAATCTACGCACCACTTGCTCACCGTCTGGGGATTTCAAGTGTTAAGTGGGAACTAGAGGATCTATCCTTCCGTTACCTCAATCCGACAGAGTTTTACAAGATAACTCATATGATGAAGGAGAAACGTCAAGAACGTGAAGCCTTGGTCGATGAAGTTGTGACGAAGCTTGAGGAGTATTCATCTGAGCGCAATCTTACAGGAAAAATCTATGGCCGTCCTAAGCATATCTACTCTATTTACCGTAAAATGCAGGACAAGAAAAAACGCTTTGAGGAAATCTATGACCTGATTGCCATTCGCTGTATCCTAGATACTCAGAGTGATGTCTATGCCATGTTAGGTTACGTTCATGAGCTATGGAAACCAATGCCAGGACGTTTTAAGGACTACATTGCCAATCGTAAGGCCAATGGGTACCAGTCTATCCATACGACTGTTTATGGACCAAAAGGACCAATTGAGTTCCAGATCCGTACCAAGGAAATGCACGAGGTTGCTGAGTACGGGGTTGCGGCTCACTGGGCCTACAAAAAAGGAATGAAAGGTCAAGTTAATAGTAAAGAATCTGCCATTGGGATGAACTGGATCAAGGAGATGATGGAACTCCAAGACCAGGCGGATGATGCCAAGGAATTTGTAGATACGGTCAAAGAAAACTATCTGGCAGAAGAGATTTATGTCTTTACTCCAGATGGGGCGGTTCGTTCTCTTCCAAAGGATTCGGGACCGATTGACTTTGCCTATGAGATTCATACCAAGATCGGGGAAAAAGCAACTGGTGCCAAGGTCAATGGCCGTATGGTTCCTTTGACTACCAAGCTGAAAACGGGTGACCAGGTTGAAATCATCACCAATCCAAATTCATTTGGACCGAGCCGTGACTGGCTCAATATGGTTAAGACCAGCAAAGCCCGTAACAAAATTCGTCAGTTCTTTAAAAACCAAGATAAAGAATTGTCCATCAATAAAGGCCGTGAAATGCTGATTAGTCAGCTCCAAGAAAACGGCTATGTGGCCAATAAATTTATGGACAAGCGCCACATGGATGAAGTTCTTCAAAAAACCAGCTACAAGACAGAAGAAGCTCTCTTTGCAGCCATTGGTTTTGGAGAAATCGGAGCCATCACTGTCTTTAACCGTTTGACGGAAAAAGAACGTCGTGAAGAAGAGCGTGCCAAGGCTAAGGCAGAAGCAGAAGAACTGGTCAAGGGTGGCGAAGTCAAAGTAGAGAACAAGGACACGCTTAAAGTGAAGCATGAGGGTGGTGTTGTCATCCAAGGTGCTTCTGGGCTCTTGGTCCGGATTGCCAAATGTTGTAACCCTGTTCCAGGTGATGATATCGTTGGTTATATTACCAAAGGTCGCGGAGTTGCCATCCACCGTGTGGACTGTATGAACCTTCGTTCACAGGAAAACTATGAGCAACGTCTGCTAGATGTTGAATGGGAAGACCAATTCTCAACCAAGGAATATATGGCTCATATCGACATCTATGGACTCAACCGTTCTGGTCTTTTGAATGATATCTTGCAAGTCCTATCCAATACAACTAAGAATATCTCAACGGTTAACGCCCAGCCAACCAAGGATATGAAATTTGCCAATATCCATGTATCCTTTGGAATTTCTAACCTTTCAATGTTGACAACTGTGGTTGATAAGATTAAGAGTGTACCAGAAGTCTACTCAGTCAAACGGACCAATGGTTAAGTATGATCGATACAGTCAGAAAGGATTTCTATGAAAATCATCGTTCAGCGAGTCAAGCAAGCTCAGGTTTCTATTGAGGGGCAGATTCATGCTCAAATCAAACAAGGTCTCTTGCTCCTAGTGGGTGTTGGACCTGAGGATCAGCAAGAGGATTTGGAGTATGCAGTCAGAAAGCTGGTCAATATGCGGATCTTTTCGGATGACGAAGGCAAGATGAACCTATCTGTTAAGGATATCCAAGGAGAAATTCTCTCCATCTCTCAATTCACTCTGTTTGCTGATACCAAAAAAGGCAATCGTCCAGCATTTACAGGTGCTGCCAAACCTGATATTGCTGAGGCCTTCTATCAAGATTTTAACAAGGAACTAGCCAAAGAGGTTCCTGTTGAAACAGGTGTCTTCGGAGCAGATATGCAGGTAGAACTGGTCAATGATGGGCCGGTAACTATCATCCTTGATACCAAAAATAGATAAGAAAAACCAAGCTTGTTAGCTTGGTTTTTTTGTGACGGATTTAGTTCATCTTTTCAACATAGAGCTGTTTGGCGATTTCTAGACTTACCAAGAGTTCTTCATTGTTGTGAATTAAAGTAAAGGTATTAGAGAAATCATCAAACTGTTGAACTTGGAGTTTGTCTCCGATATTGATGGCATGTTTTTCCAGATATTTTAGGAGATCAAAGCTATCGTGAACCCGAGTTAGGAGATAGGTTCCAGCTTCTTTGGTTTCTGATAGTGGTAGGTTGTTGATTTCAACCAAAAGCTCTCCTTTAGCAGGAATGGTACCACCGTGAGGGCAAGTTTTTGGGAAACCTAGCATACTTTCTAATCTCTCTACAAAAAAGTCTGAAACGGTATGTTCTAATACTTCAGCTTCCTCATGAATTTGGTCACTGGTATAGTCTAGATGGTGGACCAGAAAAACCTCAATCAGACGATGTTTACGATAAAGTTCTGATACAAGTGTTAGCCCAATATTGGTTAGCAAGTATCCTTTTTTCTTATCTTTTAAGATGAGATTTTCAGACTGCATGCGCTTAATCATTTCAGTTACAGCTGGAGGAGATACCTGCATTCGAGCAGCAATTTCCTTATTGGTAATCTTAGGAACATCCATGCCAATCTCATAAATACATTTTAAGTAGTCTTCTTTATTTGGTGTCATTCGCATTTCCTTGTTTATTATCTCCATCTAGTATACCAAAAAAGAGGCTGGGACAAAAGTCCTAGCCTCTCAATTGTCTTTGGATTGTCGAGCAAGACGCAGTGGTTGAGTGGACTCTACTACGCTGATTTCATCAGCTTTTATAGCCCTACTCAACTGTGCGGAGGTGGGACGACGAAATCGAATTCTAACGAATGACCGATTTCTGTCCCCCTCTCTATTGCTACAAGAGCTGGACTTAGTTGAGTTCTTTTGCAGTAGCAATAGCGGCTTCAAAATCTGGTTCGCTGTTGATATTGTCTACGTATTCAACGTAGCGGATGGTATTATCGGTATCGAGAACAAAAACTGCGCGTGCAAGCAGATGCCACTCATTGATTAAGAGGGCGTAATCGCGTCCAAAGGAGTGGTCGAAGTAGTCTGAAAGCATGATGGCATTCTCAATTCCTTCAGCACCACACCAGCGTTTTTGAGCAAATGGAAGGTCCATAGATACCGTTAGGACAACAGTGTTGTCTAAGCTAGCCAATTCTTGGTTAAAGCGACGAGTCTGTAGCGAGCAGATGCCTGTATCGATAGAAGGGATGACACTCAAAATCTTTTTCTTGCCTTCAAAGTCAGCCAGTGTCTTTTTAGAGAGGTCAGTCGTTGTGAGAGAGAAATCAAGTGCTTTGTCTCCGACTTGTAGTTGTTTTCCTGTAAACGTAACAGGGTTTCCAAGGAATGTAGTCATAAGCTACTCCAATCTTTTTTCTTTCATTTTACATTAAATGTTCAGACTCTTCCAATAATTTGACCGAAATTTAAATAGACAAAAAACGCCAATTCATGGTGACTGACGTTTTTTAATGGATTATTTTGACAAACCTTCAGAAATCTTGTCAAGGTTGTATTTCATCATGTTGTAGTAGCTGTCACCTTCTTTACCTTCTTCAGCAATTGAGTCAGTAAAGATTTGTGCGTAAATTGGAATATTTGTGTCTTGTGAAACAGTCTTCATTGGACGATCATCGACACTGGATTCAACAAATAGTGATGGAACTTTCATTTGGCGAAGTTTTTCAACCAAAGTCTTGATTTGGTCAGGTGTTCCTTCTTCTTCAGTATTGATTTCCCAGATGTAAGCACTTGGGACACCGTAAGCTTTAGAGAAGTATTTGAAGCATCCTTCGCTGGTTACGATGAGTTTCTTGTCCGCATCAATAGCGTTAAATTTCTCTTTGGCTTCCTTGTCAAGCTTGTCTAGTTTTTCAGTGTATTCTTTGAGATTCTTTTCGTAGAATTCCTTGTTGCTAGGGTCTTTGGCGATGAGTTGCTTAGCAATATTTTGAGCATAGATGATCCCATTTTCAAGATTGAGCCAAGCGTGTGGGTCTTCTTTCCCTTTTTCATTTTCCCCTTCTAGGTAGATGACATCAACGCCTTCACTAACTGCAAAGTAGTCTTTGTTTTCAGTTTTCTTAGCATTCTCAACTAATTTTGTAAACCAGGCATTTCCACCTGTTTCAAGGTTGATACCATTGTAGAAAATTAAGTCGGCTTGCGAAGTTTTCTTGACGTCTTCTGGTAGTGGCTCGTACTCGTGTGGATCTTGTCCTACAGGCACGATACTATGAAGATCAATCTTGTCTCCTGCGATATTTTTAGTAATATCAGCGATGATAGAGTTAGTTGCTACAACCTTTAGTTTTTGGTTTGTAGATGCTGTGTCTTTTTTTCCGCTAGCACAGGCAGCTAATCCAATGATAGCAAGAAAAAGAACAAGCAATGTACCTAATTTTTTCATTATATTCCTCCAGAGGGGCTCCCTCATTATTGTTTGATTTTTTTATTTTTCAGCTTCAGATAACGTTGTTTTGGTGCGATAAAGAAACTGATGAGAAAGAAACTTGCAGATGTCAGCACGATACTTGAACCTGCAGCCAGGTTAAAGCTATAACCGATAAAAAGTCCCAAGACAGAAGCTAGAGCTCCCAAGCCTGATGAAAGAAAAATCATGGTCTTTAGACTATTGGCGTAAAGATAAGCTGTCGCGGCTGGAGTAATCAGCATGGCTACGATAAGGATGGTTCCGACACTTTGCATAGCAGTCACTGACACCAAAGTCAAGAGTATCATGAGTAGATAGTGGTAGAAATTAACTGGCATGCCCATAGCTTTGGCTAGGAGTTCATCAAAGGATGTAATCAAGAGTTGCTTGAAGAAAATCCCGATAATCAATAGAATGAGAGCTCCCATACCGATGGTAATATACATGTCTATGTCTTGCACAGCTAAGATATTCCCAAAGAGAATATGGAAGAGGTCAGTCGAGCTTTTAGCCACACTAATCAAGATAATGCCCAGAGCCAATAAAGATGAAAAGGTAATCCCAATGGCAGTGTCACTCTTGATAATAGAGTTCCCCTTGATGTAGGTGATGATGACAGAGGCAAGCAGTCCAAAGATGATAGCACCAATAAAGAAGTCAATTCCTAAAATAAAAGAAAGAGCTACACCAGGTAAGACAGCGTGCGAGATAGCATCTCCCATAAGGGACATACCACGGAGAATGATAAAGCATCCGACCGCTCCAGCAACAATACCAATCACAACAGCTGTAATCAAGGCATTTTGGAGAAAGTGGAAGTTCTGCAATCCATCTATAAATTCTGCAATCATAGGTCACCTCCATTGAAAAAGAGTCGGTCACCATAAGCTTGTTTGAGATTGGCTTGGGTGAAGGTCTCCTTTGTTGGACCAAAGGCAATTAGCTCCTTGTTGAGAAGGAGTACCTGGTCAAAATAATGGGCAACCTTGCCGAGGTCATGGTGAACGATAAGGACAGTCTTGCCAGCTTTTTTAAGTTCTCTCAGCGTGTTCATGATGATCTCTTCACTGACAGAGTCAATCCCCACAAAGGGCTCGTCTAAGAGAATATAATCAGCATCTTGAACTAGACAACGGGCAATCAAGACACGCTGGAATTGGCCACCAGAGAGTTGACTAATCTGACGATCTGCGTAGTCAGAAAGTCCAACAATTTCTAGTGCTTCAGCCACCTTTTGCCAGTGGTTTGCTTTTAAAGTGTGAAAGAGTGGAATGGATGGATAGAGTCCCAGAGAGACACATTCTTTTACCTTGATAGGGAAGTTGTAGTCGATATGAATTTTTTGCTCGACATAGGCAACTTTCTTAAGAGATTTTTTCATTTCTTTATCTTCGATAAAAGCATGTCCTTCATGTGGGATAATGCCCAGCATACCTTTTAATAATGTTGATTTCCCGGCACCGTTTGGACCAATAATTCCGGTAATCGTTGGTCCTTGGAGCACTAGTGAAATATCCTTAAGTGCCAACGTTTCTTTGTAGGAGACACTGAGGTTTTCGATACGTATCATACAGTTGTATTCCTCCTGGATTTTAATATACCTTAATTTTATTTTTAAGTCAAGTTAATTTTGGTAAAAATTTAAAATATTAATGATGAAATCGATCAGTAAGAGACGGCATTTTTAATTGCATTCCCCAGGGATTTTTGCTAAGCTAAGAATAAGTGAAATTAGGAAAGCGAGAACAAGATGACACGTTATCAAGATGATTTTTATGATGCCATAAATGGTGAGTGGGAAAAGACTGCTGTTATTCCAGCAGATAAATCGAGAACAGGTGGTTTTATCGACCTTGACGAAGAAATTGAAGAGTTGATGCTAACGACAACCGACAAATGGTTGGCAGGTGAAGATGTGCCAGAAGATGCTATCCTAGCAAACTTTGTCAAGTA
The DNA here is from genome assembly GCF_023110115.1 of Streptococcus sp. oral taxon 431. Taxonomy (GTDB): domain Bacteria; phylum Bacillota; class Bacilli; order Lactobacillales; family Streptococcaceae; genus Streptococcus. Next base: position 113,866 of record NZ_JALDVP010000003.1, read on the forward strand.
CCATAGTATGGTCAGAGATTTTGACAAACGAGAAGCAGATGGAATCAAACCAGTCCTTCCTTTGCTTAAGGAATACCAAGATTTGAAAAGTTTTGCGGATTTTGCAAGTAAACTAGCAGCATTTGAATTAGCTGGTAAACCAAACTTCCTTCCATTTGGAGTATCACCAGACTTTATGGATGCTAGAACCAATGTTCTCTGGGCTAGTGCACCAGGAACTATCTTGCCTGATACAACCTACTATGCGGAAGACCATCCTCAGCGTGAGGAATTATTGAACCTTTGGAAAGAAAGTACTTCTAATCTTCTCAAAGCCTATAACTTCTCAGATGAAGAAATCGAAGATTTGCTAGAGAAACGATTGGAATTGGACCGCCGTATCTCAGCTGTCGTACTTTCAAACGAAGAGAGTTCAGAGTATGCCAAACTTTACCATCCTTATTCTTATGAAGATTTCAAAAAGTTTGCGCTTGCCCTACCTCTCGATGACTTCTTCCAAGCTGTGATTGGACAAACTCCAGATAAGGTTATCGTAGATGAAGAACGTTTCTGGCAAGCAGCAGAGCAATTTTATAGTGAGGAAGCTTGGCCTTTACTCAAGGCAAGCTTGATCTTGAGTGTGGTCAATCTTTCGACTAGTTATCTGACAGATGAGATTCGTATCTTGTCAGGTGCCTACGGACGAGCTCTTTCAGGAGTTCCAGAGGCTCAAGACAAACGCAAGGCAGCTTACCACTTAGCTCAAGGACCTTTTAAACAAGCTCTCGGCCTTTGGTATGCCCACGAAAAATTCTCTCCAGAAGCCAAGGCGGACGTAGAGAAAAAAGTGGCGACCATGATTGACGTTTATAAGGAACGTTTGGCTAAAAATGACTGGCTGACTCCTGAAACTCGAGAAAAAGCCATCGTCAAACTTAATGTCATCAAACCTTATATCGGTTATCCAGAAGAGCTACCAGCTCGCTATAAGGACAAGGTAGTGGATGAATCTGCTAGCCTCTTTGAGAATGCCCTAGCCTTTGCGCGTGTAGAAATTAAGCACAGCTGGAGCAAGTGGAATCAGCCGGTTGACTACAAGGAGTGGGGAATGCCTGCTCATATGGTCAATGCCTACTACAATCCACAAAAGAACTTGATTGTCTTCCCAGCTGCTATCTTACAGGCACCATTCTATGACTTGCATCAGTCATCTTCTGCCAACTATGGTGGTATTGGTGCGGTTATTGCCCATGAAATTTCTCACGCCTTTGATACTAATGGAGCTTCCTTTGATGAAAATGGAAGTCTCAAGGATTGGTGGACAGAGAGCGACTACGCAGCCTTTAAAGAAAAAACACAGAAGGTTATCGACCAGTTTGATGGTCAAGAATCTTACGGTGCAAAAATCAATGGGAAACTAACCGTGTCCGAAAACGTTGCCGACCTTGGAGGAATCGCTGCAGCGCTAGAAGCTGCTAAGAGAGAGCCAGATTTCTCAGCTGAAGAGTTCTTCCATAACTTTGCACGTATCTGGCGTATGAAAGGTCGCCCAGAGTTGATGAAACTCATGGCTAGCGTCGACGTACACGCTCCGGCTAAACTCCGTGTTAACGTCCAAGTGCCAAACTTTGATGACTTCTTTACAACCTATGATGTCAAAGAAGGCGACGGCATGTGGCGTTCACCAGAAGACCGTGTGATTATTTGGTAATCAAAAAACCAAGGATGTTTGTCCTTGGTTTTTATGTTTTAGAAAAATGGATTGAAAGTTTTTTCGTGCGCGATGGTTGTAGCCGGACCGTGTCCTGGATAGACATCGTAGTTTGGGAGAGTAAAAAGCTGGGTTTGGACACTATGAAGGAGTTGTTCCATACTACCAGTTGGCAAATCTGTCCGACCAATGGTTTCTCGGAAAAGGGCATCTCCCGTTAAGACCAAGTGTCCATCTGGGAAAACCAATGAAACTCCACCGATAGAGTGGCCTGGCGTTGGTAAGACTGTAAAGCGGAATTCTTCAATCTGGTATTCTTCATGAAAGACAAAGGTGTGTTCAGCTGGTTTGCAGATGACATCTGCCATATCGTCATGTCGAGGGAGACCTGAAAGGTTGTCAACAGGGGTATAGAGCCAAGAAGCTTCACTTTCTGCCACATAGACTGGAGGATTTCCATAAGTATCTCTGACCAAGTCAAGACTCATAATATGGTCGTAGTGAGTGTGGGTCAGAAGAATGACACAGACCGGTTTGTTGATGGTTTCGATAGTCTTTCGAATGGCCTCCCAATGGCTACCAGGATCGACTACAATCAGGTGTTGCTCCCCTTCAAGATAATAAGTATTTTCATAGGCGATAGGATTCACAGTTTTATGGATTTTCATAGGATTTCCTCTTTCAAAGATTTACAGTTTCTAGTATAACACAGAAGAATAAAATAAGGAATCAACAAGAAAGTCCCTCCATAAAGGAAGGGACTTTTAACTTTTTAAAAATGATTTTTCCAGGCTTGGAAGCGTGCATCCAGTAGGAGTTGTGTCAGGTTTTTTAAGATTTCAACTTGCTCGGGCTCTAGTGTCTGGGCTTGAGAAACAAGTTGTCGAACATGGTCGATAGCATTTCTAGAAGATAAATCGTTGATGGAAGTGATTCCAGATTCTAGGATGGTTCCGAAAAAGAGATCAAAATAGAGCTCGAGTTCTTCATCGGGCACACTGTCCACCCATTCTTTAAGAGCGTCTTTGATTTGTAGACTTTCGCTACTAATTTCCTCTAGTTGGACAAAGTGGTGTCCTTCAGTTAGCCAGCTGAAAGTATTGTGTTGAGCGATTCCACCGAGAGCCGTAGATTTGACAACGGTAGGAGTATCAGGAACTTCTAGCATCATGCCGATGACAGAACCTTGTGGGACATAACGGTGAAATTTAGGGATAACATCTTGATAACCAGTCGTTTCTGTCAGATGAGCCTGCAAACCAGGAGCATCGTAGGTATAAACTGCTGATATCTTTTCCTGCAATTCAGGCTGGATTTGACTTGCAGCATAGACGGCTAGATTTCCACCTTTAGAATGCCCAGCAAGAAGTACTTTTTGTTTTGGATATTGTTTAAAGAAATCTTCCAAGTATTCAAGAGCATCCTTTTGGGCAGGGATTTCCTTCATATAGGTCATATGGAAATCTTCCTTCCAGCCAATAATACTGTCGTCTGTTCCACGAAAGACAATCAGATAAGTATCTAGGTTCAGACGATAGGTCATAGCAGCGAACTGTTTCTGTTGCTTAGTGTCAATCTCGTTTACAAAGTTAGAGAGTTTGCAATTTCTAAAACGTTTGTGTTGGGCAAGCTGGTCCAAAAGTTGCAGACGTTCTTTATTGGTCAACATGGTACTTTCTCGCGGAACACCTGTTGCGACATTGCTTAAACGATTGACAGGCTGGTCCAATAAGTCATCAAAAGGAAGATAAGTCAGCTCTGTCAAAGCAAGTACATCCAGTTCATTTAAGGGAAGATCATAAAAAGAATCGTATTGAACATCGGTTAGATAGTCAAAAATATTGGCCATGAGAATTCCTTTCTTAACTTTTATCATATCAGATTTGCATCAATTTCGCTAGTAGTCAGAAGAATTTTGCTATAATATAAAAAAAGGAGGAGCAGATGCATAAGATTTTACTAGTAGAAGATGATCCAGTAATCCGTCAGCAAGTTGGGAAAATGCTCTCTGAATGGGGTTTTGAAGTAGTCATGGTAGAAGACTTTATGGAAGTTCTGACGCTATTTGTTCAGTCTGAGCCTCATCTGGTCCTGATGGATATTGGATTGCCTCTCTTTAATGGTTATCATTGGTGTCAGGAAATTCGCAAGATTTCCAAAGTTCCTATTATGTTTCTGTCTTCAAGAGACCAGGCTATGGACATCGTGATGGCTATTAATATGGGAGCTGACGATTTTGTAACCAAGCCTTTTGACCAGCAGGTCCTTTTAGCCAAGGTACAAGGATTATTGCGCCGTTCCTATGAATTTGGACGAGATGAGAGTCTCCTAGAGTATGCAGGAGTTATCCTCAATACCAAGTCTATGGATGTGCATGTCAATGGCAAAGCTATCAGCCTAACCAAGAATGAATTTCAGATTTTGAGGGTTTTATTTGAGCATGCAGGAAATATCGTAGCGCGTGATGATTTGATGCGGGAACTCTGGAACAGTGACTTTTTTATCGATGACAATACCTTATCTGTTAATGTCGCTCGCTTGCGCAAGAAACTAGAGGAAGAAGGTTTGATTGGTTTTATCGAAACCAAGAAAGGGATAGGGTATGGATTGAAACATGCTTGATATTAAAAGTTTTTTTCTAGCTTATATCCGTTCGCGTAGCCGTTTTTTTGCTTTTATTCTATCGCTTACAGGTTTGCTTTTTCTCTTTGAAATCTTGTTTGATAAGCAAGGGCCCTACTTTAACTATTTCTTCTTTCTATCTACATTTTTGACATTTTTGTTTTTGGTATTTGATTTCTTGATAGAATTGCAACGTTATCGTAAGGAATTGCTCTATGGCGAAAGAAAAGCTAAGTCACCAATGGAAGTCCTTCTAACTGAAAAATTAGAGAAAAGCGAATCTGAACTCTATCAAAAGAAATCAGATGCTGAAAACCGCTATAATGATTTGGTGGACTACTATACACTCTGGGTTCATCAGATAAAAACACCAATTGCAGCCAGTAAACTCCTAGTGAGTGAGGTGGAGGATCGCCAACTGAAGCAACAGTTGGAGCAGGAAATTTTTAAGATTGATTCCTATACCAATCTCGTACTCCAATATCTGCGCTTAGAAAGTTTCCATGATGATTTGGTGTTGAAGAAAGAAAATATAGAAGATCTGGTCAAGGAAGTCATTCGCAAATATGCCATTTTCTTTATCCAGAAAGGTCTAAGTGTCGATCTGCATGACTTGGATAGAAGGATTGTGACGGATAAAAAATGGCTGTTGGTAGTCATTGAACAAATCCTATCAAATAGTCTCAAGTACACAAATGAAGGTGGGGTTGAAATCTACATGGAAGGTTCAGACCTTTGCATCAAAGATACTGGGATTGGTATAAAAAACAGTGATCGGTTGCGAGTCTTTGAACGTGGTTTTTCAGGATATAATGGGCGAATGACCCAGCAGTCATCTGGACTTGGGCTCTATCTAACCCAGAAAATCAGCCAAGAATTAGGACATCAGATTCAAATAGAATCCGAACTTGGGCAAGGAACAACGGTGAGAATTAAGTTCTCTGAAGTGAATCTACTGATTGAATGAAAAGAATTGTGAAGAGGCTGGGACAAAAGTCCTAGCCTCTCAATTGTCTTTGGATTGTCGAGCAAGACGCAGTGGTTGAGTGGACTCTACTACGCTGATTTCATCAGCTTTTACAGCCCTACTCAACTGTGCGGAGGTGGGACGACGAAATCGAATTCTAACGAATTACCGATTTCTGTCCCACTCTCTTCTTTAGACCTTGATATGGTGAGAAAAAAGGCTCCAATCAGATAATACTCTTCGAAAATCAAATTCAAACCACGTCAGCTTCGCCTTGCCGTACTCAAGTACAGCCTGCGGCTAGCTTCCTAGTTTGCTCTTTGATTTTCATTGAGTATAAAATAGTTTAATCTTACAAAAATGTAAGATTAAAGTCCTCTTTTGTAAGGTTATGTTATGGCAAGTCCTCTTTTTTTGGAGTAAACTTAGAGCATAAAGAAAAAGGAGAGGAACCATGAAAACAATTTTACAAAAGAAACAAACAAGTAAGCCAAGTCCGAAGGATATCGAGCGAGTTCAAATCGGCATCGAAATGATGCAAGCTCAGTTTCAATTAATGGGATATTAAAAAGGAGAAGTTAAAATGACACTATTAGATGTAAAACACGTTCAAAAGATTTATAAAACTCGCTTTCAAGGCAACCAAGTAGAAGCTCTGAAAGATATTCACTTTACCGTTGAAAAAGGCGACTACGTTGCTATTATGGGTGAGTCTGGATCTGGTAAATCTACTCTACTCAATATTCTGGCTATGCTTGACAAGCCAACGCGTGGGCAGGTCTTCCTAAACGGAACTGACACAGCTACCATTAAAAATTCTGAAGCATCAAGCTTCCGTCGTGAAAAGTTAGGCTTTGTATTCCAAGACTTCAATTTGTTAGATACGCTTTCTGTTAAAGACAATATCTTACTCCCTTTGGTATTGTCTAGAAAGCCTATTACAGAAATGATGAAAAAATTGGTCGTGACGGCCGAAAATCTTGGCATCAATCAATTGCAGGAGAAGTACCCTTATGAAATCTCTGGAGGGCAAAAACAAAGGGTAGCAGTTGCACGGGCTATCATCACAGAACCAGAAATTCTTCTTGCGGATGAGCCAACAGGTGCCCTAGACTCTAAATCATCTGCAGCCCTCCTTGATATCTTTGATCAGATCAACGAGCAAGGGCAAACCATTCTCATGGTGACCCACTCAACAGCTGCAGCAAGTCGTGCAAAACGTGTTCTTTTCATCAAGGACGGTATTCTCTATAATCAAATCTACCGTGGTGAAAAGACGGATCGTCAGATGTTCCAAGAAATCTCTGACACCTTGACTGTTATGGCAAGTGAGGTGAACTAGTATGTTTCGATTAACCAATAAGTTGGCCATATCCAACTTAATCAAAAACCGCAAACTCTATTATCCTTTTGCTCTGTCTGTCATTTTGGCAGTCACAATTAGCTATCTCTTTTATTCCCTAGCCTTTAATCCTAAAATTGTGGATTTGCGTGGTGCGTCTGCTATACAATTTACCCTACAACTAGGGCTTGTCGTTGTGACACTTGCATCTGCCATTATTGTTCTTTATGCCAACAGTTTTGTCATGAAAAATCGCTCAAAAGAACTGGGTGTATATGGCATGTTGGGATTAGAAAAACGCCATTTAATTGGTATGACTTTTAAGGAACTCTTGATATTTGGGCTAGTAACAGTCACTGCTGGGATTGGAATTGGTGCCCTCTTTGATAATTTGATTTTCGCTTTGCTACTTAAACTTGCAAAGATGAAGGTAGAGTTAGTTGCAACTTTCCAATGGTCCGTAGTGCTTTCAATCCTTCTGGTATTCGGTTTTATCTTTTTAGTCATCGTTTTCCTGAACGCTGTACGCATTATCCGTATGGATGCTCTCCAGCTTTCTAGAGAAAAAGCGAAGGGTGAGAAGAAGGGGCGTTTCCTAGTTCTTCAGACACTTGTAGGGCTAATAGCTCTAGGAAGTGGCTACTACCTAGCACTAAGCGTAACAGATGCTTTCAAAGCTGTCGCTACTTTCTTTATTGCGGTTATGTTAGTTATTGTAGGGACCTATCTCTTATTCAATGCTGGTATTACAGTTTTCTTACAGTTGCTCAAGAAAAATAAGAGATATTACTACCAACCTAACAACCTCATCTCTGTTTCTAACCTTATCTTTCGTATGAAGAAAAATGCGGTCGGATTAGCAACCATTGCCATCCTTTCAACCATGGTTTTAATCACTATGTCTGCAGCTACTAGTATCTACAACGGATCTGAGAATATGAAAAAACTCATGTATCCTCACGATTTTGATGTTAAGGGACAACATGTAGAAGTTGAAGATTTAGACAAGCTTTTGACTCAATACGCTAGTGAAAAGAACCTAACCGTCAGCAATAAGGACGTCCTCAATTATGCAAGTTTCGGTCTTTCGAGTCAAGAGGGGACCAAATTAACCATCTTTGAAAAAGGGCAAAACAATGTCATGCCTAAGACAGTCTTCCTGGTTTTTGATCAAAAAGATTATGAAAAAATGACTGAACAAAAGCTAAACCTTACTGGTAACGAAGTAGGACTTTGGGCTCGAAACGACCAACTTAAAGGACAGAAAGCATTTAGTCTGAACAATCAGAACTATACGATCAAGGAAGCAATCCAGCAGGATTTTATTGCCAATCATGTTTCTAATCCCTATGTACTATTGGTATCGGATTATAACTATCTTGTAGTAGCTGATATTCAAAGTTTTTTGGAACAGTACCAGGATTCAGCTGTATACACACAGCTCTACGGTGGTATGGATGTAACAGCTAGTCTAGAGGAACAGTTAAAGCTATCTGATGATTTTGAGGAGTTTGTAAATAATTTTAGTCATAATCTCAAAAATGAAGACGGCATGGTTTATGGTGGAGGCACTGCAAGTGACGCAATTGCCCAAATGAATGCTCTCTTTGGAGGAGTTCTCTTTATTGGTATTTTCCTCTCTATCATCTTTATGATTGGAACTGTACTCGTTATCTACTATAAACAAATCTCAGAAGGTTATGAGGATCGTGAACGCTTTGTCATCCTACAAAAAGTGGGCTTGGATCAAAAACAAATCAAACAAACCATTAACAAGCAGGTCTTGACTGTTTTCTTCCTCCCTGTAATCTTTGCTTTCCTACACTTGGCTTTTGCCTATCATATGTTAAGTTTGATTCTTAAGGTCATTGGGGTAGTAGATACAGCTATGATGTTAAGTGTAACACTTTCTATTTGTGGTATCTTTGCCCTCATCTACGTACTTATCTTTATGATTACTTCAAGAAGCTATCGTAGAATTGTTCAAATGTAAAAACAGAAACATCAAAAAAGAGAGTGGGACAGAAATCCTAGCCTCTCAATTGTCTTTGGATTGTCGAGTAAGACGCAGTGGTTGAGTGGGCTCTACTACGCTGATTTCATCAGCTTTTACAGCCCTACTCAACTGTGCGGAGGTGGGACGACGAAATCGAATTCTAACGAATTAACGATTTCTGTCCCACTCTCTTTTTAGCTAGCTAGGATTTTGTACCAGGTTTTATCTCTTATTTCTCAACACGTGATTTGTTGGCGATATCAGCTAGAATTGCTGCTACAAACTCATCATGTTTAAACATTAAAACGGTATCTACTTTCAGAGGAGATATCGTTTTTCTTCTTCGGATAAGGATACAAAAATTTCTTCCTTTCTCTATCTTTTAAATTAATTGATTTCTTCAGAGAAAGACTGTAAAATTTTTGATATAATGTTAAGAAGGGACTGATTCAAGACAGTCATATCTGGTCTTTCTTCCAGTCATTTTTCAAACAATATCAGTTGATAATCAGCTTAAATCAGATCTATCAGTTTGTCTATCTTTCTCTGATGGAGATCATGTCCTATCTTCACTTTGATTATTGGAAAAAACGGCTCGGTCAGGAGCTAGTATGAATAAGGAGAACAAATGAGACGTTTAAAAATGTTATGGCATATTATACAGGTTACGGGTTTTACTCGGTTTGCTCTGAGTTTTGTGACCTTTGTTTTTGGGTCAGGAGGCGTGCTTTTCCTAGTTGAACCTGCTATCACAAATTACGGAGACGGTCTTTGGTATGCTTTTGTGACTTCGACGACTGTCGGCTACGGGGATCTCCTAGCTGTGACCTTGATTGGAAGGATTACCAGTGTCTTCTTGACGATTTATGGGCTCATATTTTTTGGCTGTTTATCAGCTGTTATTATTAATTATTATACCGATTTAAATAAGGAAAGAGGAGAGGACAAATGACTGCCAATTATTCAACACGGGAATACCGTGAGAAATTATACGATGACCTTCATGTTCGATTGAGAGATACAGCGATTTTGATGTGTGCAATTTTTATTGCCTCTATCGGTCTAAATATGAATTCAACAGCTGTTATTATTGGAGCCATGTTAATTTCACCTCTCATGACACCGATTGTTGGACTGGGATTCGGTTTAGCTATTTTTGATACGCGTTTAATCAAGCAATCTCTAGAGGTTTTATTGACTCAAGTGTTGGTCAGTTTGCTTGTCTCGACTCTGTATTTCTGGATTTCTCCCTTGTCTTATGCAAGTAGCGAGTTGATCGCACGAACCTCTCCAACCATTTGGGATGTTCTCATTGCTATTGCTGGTGGGATTGCTGGTGTGATCGGTTCAAGGAAAAAAGAAGCAAACAATATCGTGCCAGGAGTAGCCATTGCTACAGCTTTGATGCCGCCTATCTGTACTGCTGGCTATGGTTTAGCTAATGGGAATGTACGATTTTTATTGGGGGCTCTCTATCTTTTCTTGATCAACTGTGTCTTTATCATGCTAGCCAACATTGTTGGAACAAGAATTTTGATGAGAAAATCTCCTTTAACTTCATTTAAAGAGCTGAGCATTAAAATGAGAATTGGGTTGATATCCTTGATTGTATTGTTGATTCTTCCAGCTAGCTATTCGGCAGTTACTCTGACAATAGAACAAGCGCGCAAAGAAGGGATCAAACAGTTTGTAGGAAAAGAGTTCGCCAATTATACGGTTATTAATCAAGTCTACAAGTCAAGTAACAATGAATTGGTCTTGACGGTTGTTGGAGATCCGATTTCAGAAGAAGAATTAGAAACACTCCACCAAAAACAAGCCTCTTACGGTATTCAATCTGTTCAATTGAAAGTCAAGCAATTCAACAATTCGACAAAATTAGACAGTGAGACGATTAAGGAATTTTACGAAAACATTGACAAGTATATCGATCAAAAACTCTCTGAAAAAGATTCACAAGATGACATCGTAAAAGAAATTGAGGCAGACAAGGACTGAGGATAGTCAACTTATCTAACTCATGGAAGCAAATCTTGGGAGGATATCCTATATCCAAAAGTTAATGGATAGAAAGGATTGTTGATGAGAATACTATTTGTGGTGGTTTGACCAATCACTACTAGCTCAGCTTAATCAAAATATAAAAAAGCAACAACTATTTCAGTTGTTGCTTTTTCTTACTGAAAAATGTTTCTCAGACTGTGATCGTTTTATTTCTCAACACGAGATTTGTTGGCGATATCAGCTAGGATAGCTGCTACAAACTCTTCTACTGACACAGTGTTCGTTTCTTTTTGTCCATAGCGACGAACGTTGACAGTTCCGTCTTCCATTTCCTTGTCACCAACGATCAATTGGTAAGGGATCTTGCTAGTTTGTGATGCACGGATCTTGAATTGCATTTTCTCATTACGTTCATCCACATCAGCACGGACACCACGGTCACGGAGTTTCTTCGCTACTTCCCAAGCGTAGTCTACGTGTTTTTCGTTAGAAACTGGGATAAGGGTTACTTGGTGTGGTGCAAGCCATGTTGGGAAGGCACCTTTGTAGTTTTCAATCAAGATCGCTGTAAAGCGTTCCATAGTTGAGATAACCCCACGGTGGATCATAACTGGACGATGCTCTTCACCATCAGCTCCGATGTATTTAAGGTCGAAGCGTTCTGGAAGCAAGAAGTCAAGCTGAATCGTAGAAAGAGTTTCTTCTTTTCCAAGGGCAGTCTTAACCTGGATATCCAATTTTGGTCCGTAGAAGGCTGCTTCGCCTTCAGCTTCAAAGTAGTCAACACCCATCTCATCAAGGGCAGCACGAAGCATGGTTTGGGCATTTTCCCACATTTCATCGTTATCAAAGTACTTGTGAGTATCTTGAGGGTCACGAAGAGAGAGGCGGAAACGGTACTCGTTTAGGTTGAAGTCTTCATAAACATCGATAATCAACTGAAGAGCACGTTGGAATTCTTCTTGGATTTGTTCTGGAGTCACAAAGAGGTGACCGTCGTTCAGAGACATTTCACGCACACGTTGAAGACCAGTGAGGGCACCAGATTTTTCGTAACGGTGCATCATTCCGATTTCAGCGATACGGATTGGCAATTCACGGTATGAGTGAACATGGTGTTTAAAGACTTGAATGTGGTGTGGGCAGTTCATTGGGCGAAGGACAAATTCTTCCCCATCTCCCATATCCATAGTTGGGAACATGTCCTCTTGGTAGTGATCCCAGTGACCAGAAGTCTTGTAAAGCTCTACAGAAGCAAGTGGTGGAGTGTAAACGTGTTGATAGCCAGAAGCCAATTCTTTATCGACGATGTAGCGTTCTAACTCACGACGGATTGTCGCACCATTTGGCAACCAGAATGGTAGACCTTGACCAACTTCTTGAGAAATCATGAAGAGGTCAAGCTCTTTACCAAGTTTACGGTGGTCACGTTCTTTGGCTTCTTCACGCATTTGAAGGTAGTTTTTCAAGTCTTTCTTGTCGAACCAAGCTGTACCGTAAATACGTTGCATCATAGCATTGTCGCTATTTCCACGCCAGTAAGCACCAGCTACATGGAGAAGGTGGAAGATTTGGATGCGACCTGTTGAAGGGACGTGTGGGCCACGGCAAAGGTCCACGTATTCACCTTGACGGTAGATGGTCAAGCCACCCTCGTCTTCTGAGTGTTCCTCAATCAATTCCAACTTGTAAGGGTCGTTTTTGAAGATTTCACGGGCTTCATCTTTTGTTACTTCTTCACGAATAGATGGGAAGTTTTCTTTAACGATTTTTTGCATTTCTTCTTCGATACGAGGAAGGTCTTCGTTAGAGATTTGACCAGCTTGGTTATCAGTATCGTAGTAGAAACCATCTTCGATAGCTGGACCAACACCCAAGTGAATGTCTGGGAAGAGACGACGAGCGGCTTGAGCGAACAAGTGGGCTGCTGAGTGACGCAAGATGTCAAGAGCGTCTTCGTGATCAGGTGTCACGATTTCAATGCTTCCATCTTCAGTGATCGCACGAGTAGTGTCGATGAGTTTGCCGTTGAATTTACCAGCAAGAGCTTTTTTAGCTAGAGAATTGCTGATTGATTGAGCAATTTCAAAAGTTGTAACGCCAGATTCGAATTCACGAACAGCGCCATCTGGGAAAGTAATTTTGATCATGGTTTTCTCCTTAAAAATTTATCGTATTTTAGAATAGAGGTTTGAAGAAATAGGAAATTGTTATTTGCACAGAATGATGATAATTGAATATCTATACTAGCCTTACTTTAGAGTTTTCATTCTAAAAATAAAGAAAAGTGTCGAAATGAATAGATATGATACCAAGGAAAGGATTAAAGACATATATTGTTCATCAGTCATCTCGCCAGTCATATATATCATAATTGGATAGCTTCTGAGAGCATTGAACAAGTAAATACCAGTAGTAAGACTTAAAAGATATCCTGATATAACGAGTCTCTTTTTCTTAAAAAACATTAAGATACCGAGAAAAGGAGCAAGAAATGGTATAAGAGGAACAAATGCAAAAAATGAAAAGACAACAATGTACTCCAAGCCCCATAGACTAAGAGTTTTCATTAGCCACACATAAACTATAAGGAAGGTACAGGAAATTACCCAGGGCAATGCTTTCTTCATATCAACCTCCATATTCAATTTATGTTTATATTCTATCCTAAGCCAGTAATAATAGTTCTCCAAACAAAAAGCGACATCCTAAAAAGGACGTCGCAACGTGGTTCCACCTTCATTTATGTTCCTCAAAAAAGAGGGACACCTCTGATTGGCTCTAACGTGGCCACCGTTTTATGTTTGCATAAAAGTCAGTAGAGTAGTATCAGTTTAGTCTTCCTATGCGTTCTCAGCAACCACGCACTCTCTGGTAGAAAGGGGCTAAGTGACTTGTCTCTATGCATTATTATAGCATGATTGTGAGATTTTTCAAGGATTTTGTGAAAGTTTTTTCCTTTTCAGTTTTTGCACTAGATTCTTAATAGCGGCACCGACAGCCATACCCGCGAGGGCAAAGATTTCATAGGCTAGGAAGTAGAGAAAGATAAATTCTCCGAAAGTAATGATGGTAAAGCAAAAGAGCAAGCCAACTCCAATTAACCACCAAACTGAGAACTTGAAACGATAAGAGTAGAATAGTGATACTATGAAAGTCACTAGTGGAGAGAAGATAATAACGTTGCCGATGGTGAGCTCCTTCAAGATATAGTTTTTAGTAATAGTCCATAATAACAGCTCATAAAGTGGCCAATAAAAGAAAAATATGACCAAATAGTAGGGGAGGTAACGATAGTATTTACGCATGGTAATCACCTCTCTTTTCAAGATGTCTACTTAGATATCCTTCCTATAACTATTATAGCACATTTGAGGTATGGATAGTAAATCAGTTGACAAAGAACTTAGTTATTGGTAGAATAAGAAATGTCGTAAAGACAAATAACTTCTTCTTGGTTACAGGCATGCCAACCTGTCACTCGGATGAAGCCAAATAAAAAGGAGAAACATCATGGCAATCTCAAAAGAGAAAAAAAATGAAATCATTGCACAATATGCACGTCACGAAGGTGATACAGGTTCAGTAGAGGTTCAAGTTGCTGTCCTTACTTGGGAAATCAACCACCTTAACGAACACATCAAACAACACAAAAAAGACCACGCTACTTACCGTGGATTGATGAAGAAAATCGGTCGCCGTCGTAACTTGCTTGCATACTTGCGTAAAAACGACGTTAACCGTTACCGTGAGTTGATCAACTCTCTTGGACTTCGTCGTTAATTCAAGATACAAAGGCCGTCAAAAGCACAAAGCAAAAATAGGAAAATTGACGAAGAAACTTCAGTTTCTAGGAGATTTTATCTTTTTTGCCAAGTGCTTAGGCCGTGTTCAATTGAGCACATCTTGAAAATAAGGCTACTCAACTAGAGTAGCCTTATTTTTGTCACCTTACCTCGATATACTCAAGTATAATCTTTGGTTACGGTTCCTAGCACTGTAAGGTAAAGTAAACCAGAATGATCTCCCTTCGGGGAGATTTTTTGTTTCACTAAGATTTAATCCCGAGCTCAAATCAGCTCTCTGACTTCAGGGGGCTTTTTATTTTTTGCCAAGTGCTTAGGCCGTGTTCAATTGAGCACATCTTGAAAATAAGGCT
>NZ_JALDVP010000003.1:128745-202068 GCF_023110115.1 Streptococcus sp. oral taxon 431
ACTCAAATAGAGTAGCTTTTTATTGTTGTCATCTTACCTCGATATACTCAAGTATAATCTTCGGTTACGGTTCCTAGCACTGTAAGGTAAAATAAACCAGAATGATCTCCCTTCGGGGAGATTTTTTGTTTCACTAAGATTTTATCCCGAGTTCAAACGAACTCTCTGAAATCAGAGGGCTTTTTTGTGTGCTTTTTTCTAGTCTTGTTCCTGATTTAGAAATGTGGTATACTAATTATGAAAATTGTCTAAATTTTTAATTTTTGTTAAAGGAGGGTTTCATGCTTTCCAAATTTTCTGGAAGCCATCAAAACCTGAGATATTGTTTTTTACTATCTATCCTGTTAGGAGCTTTGGGGATTTCTCTGTTTCTGGCAGTTTCTATGGGGTCTGTTCAAATTAGCTTGAGTGATACCTATCGGATAATTTTGAGTCAGTTAGGGACTCCTTTTGATATAGGAGACATTTCAAAGTCTACGCTTGCTATTGTTTGGAATATGAGATTACCACGGGTTTTTCTTGCTTTGATTGTTGGTGCTGGCCTCTCCATGTGTGGTAGTGTCATGCAGTCAACGGTCAACAATCCAATAGCAGAGCCCTATGTATTAGGAATTTCAGCCGGGGCAACCTTTGGAGCAACTTTGAGTATTATTCTTGGATTTAAAGTTATGATTGGTCTAGGTTCTTTCCTCGGAGCGAT
The DNA here is from genome assembly GCF_023110115.1 of Streptococcus sp. oral taxon 431. GTDB lineage: Bacteria > Bacillota > Bacilli > Lactobacillales > Streptococcaceae > Streptococcus. The sequence goes on from NZ_JALDVP010000003.1 coordinate 129,446, forward strand.
TTTAGCAACAGTTGCAGTTCTTCTCATTGCGTCTATGCAGGGCAGGATGACAACTTCTAGCCTCATTTTATCAGGGACGGTTGTCAATGCACTATTTTTGGCTTTTTCAAACTTTATTATCTCTATTGGGGCCAATGCTGATAGCGTTATGACTATCAAGTTTTGGACCATGGGTTCTTTAGCGGGGACCTCATGGGCTCACTTAACCTTACCAACTATAATCGTGGGAATCGCTTTTTTATTTTTCTCTACACAATACCGTGTTTTCAATGCCATGATGATGGGTGATGAGGCGGCTTTGACTTTGGGAATTCCCTTGCGTTTTTATTGGTATCTCTATGTGACGATTGTAGCTGTGATGACAGCTATCTTGGTATCGAGCTGTGGGATTATCGGTTTTGTCGGTTTGATTACACCGCATTTGGCTCGAAGTTTGGTAGGGACAAATTACAAAAGGCTTTTTCCGATTGCAACCTTGCTAGGTGCCCTCTTTGTCATCTGGGCAGATGTCTTTGCTCGCATTCTGATTCAAAATGCTGAACTACCGATTGGAATTTTCACGGCCCTAGTAGGTGCACCTTTCTTTATCTACATGGTTGCAAGTAGACGAAGGGAGGTGAGAGTCTGATATGGACTTAATGTGCCAGGATATTCACTTTGGAATCGGAGAAAAAAAGATTCTCAAAGGAGTCTCACTTAAACTTGAGGGAAACCAATTTCATACTATTTTGGGACCAAATGGAAGTGGAAAGACCAGCTTGCTGAAACTCTTCTATCGACAGGAAAAGCCGAATCAGGGCTTGATTTCTTTAGATGGGAAGCCTCTAGACCAAATGAGCGTCAAAGAAACGGCAAAGCAGATGGCAGTCATCACGCAGTTTAATCAACTTCAGTTTGATTGTACGGTTGAGGAGATTGTCATGCTGGGTAGAACACCCCATCTCTCTTTCTTACAAAAAGAAAAAGGCAGAGATTTTGCCTTGGTTGAGGATGCTTTGGTCAAGGTAGATCTGCTCGAAAAGAGAAATCGACTCTACTCTTCTTTGTCAGGAGGAGAGAAGCAACGGGTTCTGTTAGCACGCGCCTTGGCCCAAGAGCCGATCCTCTTGCTCTTAGATGAACCGACCAATCATTTGGATATCAAGTATCAGCTAGACTTATTGAGCATTGTCAAAAATCTTCAGATCAATGTGCTAGCTGTCTTGCATGATATTCAGCTAGCTTGTCGCTATTCAGACTATCTCTACCTAATGAAAGAAGGGGAGATTGTTTACCAAGGTACTCCAAAAGAGACCATCACACCAGAGTCATTGCAGGCTGTCTATGGCGTTCAAAGTAAGGTAACTTGGACAGAAGATCAGCAAGCCATGATTCACTATTTATAAAAATTAAAAAGGAAAACAAAACATGAAAAAAACACTCAGTATTTTACTTGTAACAGTAGCTACCTTATCTTTGGCAGCTTGTGGTAACGCATCTAAAGAAACAGCAACGGCACCGGCTACAACAGAAGCTAGTCAAAAAGCTAATACAGAAACCAGCTATCCTGTAACTATCAAAACTTATGATGCTAAAGGAAATGAAGTCGAACAAGTCTTTGAAAAGGCACCTGAAAAGGTCATCACCAACAACCTCTCAACAACTGAAATCCTACTTGAACTCGGTTTGCAAGATAAAATTGCTGGCATGCTCAATCCTGATAATGCGGTAACTGGTAAATACAAGGATGCTATTGAGGCCATCCCTCACATTGGTGATAAAAAATCTGTCTCACAAGAAACAGTTCTTTCTTATGAACCAGATGCCTTGATGGGACGCAACATGATGTTTTCTGAAAAGTCAATGGGAACCATTAGTGCTTGGAATGAAAACAAAATCCCTGTTTATACGCAAAAAGCTTCACTTTCAACTATCCAACAAGATTTAGGAAATATCGTAGAAGATGTGAAGAATCTTGGTACCATTTTCAATGTCCAAGACAAGGCAAATCAATACGTAGAGCAATTACAAGCTAAAATCGATGCGGTTAAAAAAGCTAACCCAGAAACACAGGGTGAAAAGAAAAAGGCTCTGATTATGGTGGCCTACAATGACGAAACCTTTGGTGCTTACAAGTCAGCCCTTCAGGAAAGCTTGCTCAATCAACTTGGTTATACCAATGTCGCAACAGGAACTTCTGGCTTGACCTTGGAAAATCTAGTATCAATGGATCCAGAGTTGATTATCTATGTAACCAGCGACCGCAATCAAAAGTTAGATGAAAAAGCAGTGGATTTGATGAAGGCAAATGCTGTTTTGGAAAATGTCCCAGCAATCAAGAATCAAAAAATCATGACGATCTCTTACGATGAGTTGATGGATTACGGTCCTGCAGTGATTGATTCCCTTGAAAAAATCAATGACTTTATCAAGAAATAAGGAGTTTAACTGGGAAGGGATTCGAGTTAGGGTCAGTCTTCCTTCAAGCTATGATCCTCAACAAGCCTATCCACTTGTGCTTTTAAATGATGGACAATTGGACTATTTGTCAGACCTATCCCAATCAGTGATTTTGGTGGGGTTGATTCCAGAAAATCGTCTGGATGACTTTACACCCTGGCAGTCTAATGCATTGAAAGAAGGGGTTCCAGATTTTGGTGGGAAGGTAGACCAATACCATCAAAAGCTATTTCAAGGAATTTTAAAAATTCTAAAGAAAGACTACTTGATTGATGAAAGTCGAATTGCTTATGGCGGCTATTCACTGGGTGGTCTTGCTGCTGTCTATAGTCTTTATAGTAGTCATCTACCTGTGACCTGTATCTTCTCTATCTGTGGCTCCTTCTGGTATTCTGATTTTACAGAATATTGTGGGGAACATGACTTGATACAGAATCAAAGCCTGATTTATTTGCAAAATGGTCAGACAGAAGGTGCCAATCATTCCAATCGTCTGTCTAAGGCTCCTATTTTTGCAAGAGACATTCATGATTTGATTTCAGAGAAAGTCCCTTCGACTTATTGCACATTTGATGCTTATGGGCATCATGAAGCTCTTAAGGAACGTTATCACTATTTTTGTGATTGGCTGAGAGACGAGTGGAAGCTTAAGTAACCCTATAACACTCCTTGTTCATGGTAACTAGGAGTGTTTCTTATGTATGCTTGGTTGTTAAAATGTTCATGGTATTATTCTTGACGGAAATCCATCCCCTGTAATAGACTAAATTATGGTATAATGAGTAGATAGAATCGAGGAAATTATGTCATTTACACAATTTAAATTTAAAAAATATATAGAAAAAGCCTTGGAGGAGTTGAAGTTTACGACTCCTACCGAGGTGCAGGAAAAGTTGATTCCTATTGTTTTGGCAGGTCGTGACTTGGTTGGTGAATCAAAAACAGGTTCAGGGAAGACTCATACCTTCTTGCTTCCAATTTTCCAACAGTTGGATGAAGAGAGTGATAGCGTGCAGGCAGTCATTACAGCTCCAAGTCGTGAATTAGCGACTCAGATTTATCAAGCGGCTCGTCAGATCGCAGCTCATTCAGATGTTGAGATTCGTGTTGCCAACTATGTTGGTGGTACAGACAAGGCCCGTCAGATTGACAAATTAGCAAGTAATCAACCACATATCGTAATCGGAACTCCAGGTCGTATTTATGACTTGGTCAAGTCTGGTGACCTAGCCATTCACAAAGCTAAGACCTTTGTAGTAGATGAAGCCGACATGACCTTGGATATGGGATTCTTGGAAACAGTTGATAAGATTGCAGGAAGTCTTCCGAAAGACTTGCAGTTCATGGTCTTTTCAGCAACTATCCCACAAAAACTGCAACCATTCTTGAAAAAGTACTTGTCAAATCCTGTCATGGAGAAAATCAAGACTAAGACAGTTATCTCTGATACCATTGACAACTGGTTGATTTCGACCAAGGGTCGTGACAAGAATGCTCAGATTTATGAGTTGACTCAAGTCATGCAGCCGTATCTCGCCATGATTTTTGTCAATACAAAAACTCGTGCGGATGAATTGCACACATACTTAACAGCTCAAGGCTTAAAGGTGGCTAAGATCCATGGGGATATTGCACCTCGTGAACGCAAACGGATCATGAATCAGGTGAAAAATCTTGATTTTGAGTATATCGTAGCAACTGACCTGGCTGCGCGTGGGATTGATATTGAGGGTGTCAGCCACGTTATCAACGATGCTATTCCACAAGACTTGTCCTTCTTTGTTCACCGTGTTGGACGAACTGGACGTAATGGTCTACCAGGTACAGCCATTACCCTTTATCAGCCAAGCGATGACTCTGATATTCGTGAGTTAGAGAAATTAGGAATCAAGTTTGTACCTAAGGTTGTTAAAGATGGAGAGTTCCAAGACACTTATGACCGTGACCGTCGTGCCAATCGTGAGAAAAAACAAGAAAAACTGGATATCGAAATGATTGGTTTGGTCAAAAAGAAAAAGAAAAAAGTCAAACCAGGCTATAAGAAGAAAATTCAATGGGCGGTCGATGAAAAACGCCGGAAGACTAAGCGAGCAGAAAGTCGTGCCCGAGGACGTGCAGAACGTAAAGCTAAACGTCAAACATTTTAAAAATGAAACAGTAGAACCAAGTGGTTTTACTGTTTTTTATAGTTCAACATTGGGATTGTCAGATTTCATAAGTAGAAGATATTGGGAATCTTAAAATCTAATCATAACATTCTTTTATTTTTCTGAAGTTTATAATATACTTAAATTAAAAATAGATTGTAGGAGAAGTTAAATGAGAGATTTTAAAGATTTTATTGCTGGGATTGGTGAAATAAATGTTATTGCTTATTTGATATATGTGTGTACCGGTCTCGCTCCTCTCTTTCATATATTGGTCATCGGTTCAGAATTGAGTACTGGAAAAATAGTTTTAACTATCTTGGGCATACTTTATGCTATCTTTTTAACGATTGCTAGAATTTATCGAAAGTTTTTCTGGTAAGAATTATCATGAAATATTAAAATCCCATCAGAAATTATCTGATGGGATTTTAGACTTTAATATTATGATTTTACTCCCACTCAACGGTTGCAGGTGGTTTACTTGTAATATCATAGACGATGCGGTTGACGTGGTCAACTTCGTTTACGATACGAACAGAGATTTTTTGGAGAACTTCCCAAGGAATCTTAGCGAAGTCAGCTGTCATACCATCGATCGAAGTGATAGCACGGATGGCAATGGTGTAGTCGTAAGTGCGGCCATCTCCCATAACACCTACTGAACGAACACCAGTGTTAACAGTGAAATATTGCCAGATGTCGCGGTCAAGGCCAGCTTTAGCGATTTCTTCACGAAGGATAGCATCTGACTCACGAACAGTTTCTAGTTTTTCTTCAGTGATTTCTCCCATGACACGGATAGCAAGCCCTGGTCCTGGGAATGGTTGTCGCCATACGATGTGGTCTGGCATACCAAGTTCAGTACCAAGTGCACGAACTTCGTCCTTGTAAAGAGTGTTGAGTGGCTCGATCAGTTCAAACTGCATGTCTTCTGGAAGTCCACCCACGTTGTGGTGAGACTTGATAGTTTGAGCAGTATCCGTACCAGACTCAATCACGTCAGTATAAAGAGTTCCTTGAGCCAAGAATTTCACATCAGTCAACTTGCTTGCTTCGTCATCAAAGACATAGACAAATTCGTTACCGATAATCTTCCGTTTTTGTTCAGGATCAGATACACCAGCCAATTTATCAAGGAAACGTTTGGTAGCATCTGCCTTAACAATGTTTAACCCAAACTTACCACCAAGCATATCCATAACTTGGTCAGCTTCCCCTTTACGGAGAAGACCGTGGTCTACAAAGATACAGATCAATTGATCACCGATAGCTTTTTGGAGAAGAACCCCAACAACAGAAGAGTCAACACCACCAGAAAGTCCGAGAAGAACACGTTTATCTCCAACTTTTTCACGGATTTGTTTGATTTGCATCTCGATGAAGTTATCCATAGTCCAGTCACCTTTGGCACCACAGATATTTAAAGCAAAGTTACGCAAAATATCATAACCGTGAACTGAGTGGCGAACTTCTGGGTGGAATTGGATACCGTAAATTTTCTTATCAGGGTTTTCAATAGATGCATAAGGACAGTCTGCAGAAGTTCCAGTACGAACAAAGTCAGCAGGAATTTCCGTTACAGCATCACCGTGGCTCATCAAGACAAGCTGCTCATCTGGAGTACCCGCAAAAAGAGCTGATTCTGTATGAGTCAATGTTGATTGACCGTATTCACGGTTACCAGCATCGCCGGCAGGAACAACCTTACCACCAAGCTTGTGAGTCAATAGTTGCATACCATAGCAGATTCCCAAAATCGGAATTCCAAGTTCGAAAATTTCTGGGTCAATATCAAACGATCCTTCTTCGTAAACAGAGTTTGGACCACCTGAAAGTACAATCCCGATAGGATTGATAGCACGGACTTCGTCAGCCGAAATCTTGTGGCTTTTTAGTTCTGAAAAGACACCAATCTCACGAATACGACGTGAGATGAGTTGGTTGTACTGGCTACCATAGTCCAGCACGATGATCTTTTCGACATCTTGCAAATCAGTTGAAATGTTGCTCATCTTTTCCCTTTCTTCAAAGAAATATCTTCTTGAATATTCTATCATAAAAGGGTTAGAATTACCAACTAAACAAGTGCGGTTTGACTTTTCCCTATGAGTTACGGTACAATGGAAAAAATAAAGAAAAGAAGTGATCAAGCATGTTACCAGCTTATATGAAAATCCACGACCAAATCAAGAAAGACATTGATGAGGGAAGTTGGAAAATTGGGGAAAGACTTCCAAGTGAGCGAGATTTAGCTGAGGAATTTTCCGTTAGCCGCATGACCTTACGTCAAGCAATCTCTCTTTTGGTTGAAGAAGGGGTTTTGGAACGACGTGTAGGTAGTGGGACCTTTGTTTCAAGTACACGTGTTCAGGAAAGAATGCGTGGAACAACTAGTTTTACAGAGATTGTTAAAGCTCAAGGGAAAACTCCGTCTAGTCACTTGATTTCTTATCGTCGAACCATCCCAAATGAGCAAGAAGTGGCTAAACTAGGTTTAATGCCAACCGACAATATCATTCGTATGGAGCGTGTTCGCTATGCCGACAAAGTCCCTGTAGTCTATGAAGTGGCGTCGATCCCTGAGAAATTTATCAAAAATTTCAAAAAAGAAGAAGTAACCAAGCACTTCTTTCAAACCTTGCAAGAGCATGGTTATCGAATTGGTAAATCTCACCAGACCATATACGCACGTTTAGCCAAAGAAAAGATAGCTCATTATTTAGAAGTTGAAAAAGGGCATGCTATTTTAGGTTTGACTCAGGTTTCTTACTTTGATGACGGAACGGCTTTTGAGTATGTAAAGAGCCAATACGTCGGAGAACGGTTTGAATTTTATCTAGAAAATAATTAGTTTATAACATCACTCTTAAAGTAGAAACTCATCTATTTTAAGAGTTTTTATTTGGTTATGATTAGAAAACATTTTCCTAGTAAGAAAAATAGCAATCATACGAGTATTTTTCAAAGATTCGTGTTATAATAGTTAGGTTATATGGTCCCGATAAGGTGGTGGGATTGATTGTAAATACTCTTCCTACCAGTTCTTTGTAACTCTATAACGAATATTTTTTAAGGGGGGACATTTTTATGTCAGAACGTAAATTATTCACGTCTGAATCTGTATCTGAGGGGCATCCAGATAAGATTGCAGACCAAATTTCAGATGCTATCTTGGATGCTATTTTAGAGCAAGATCCAGAGGCGCACGTTGCTGCTGAAACAGCTGTTTATACTGGTTCAGTACATGTTTTCGGTGAAATTTCAACCAATGCTTATGTCGATATTAACCGAGTGGTTCGTGATACGATTGCAGAAATCGGTTATACCAATACAGAGTACGGTTTTTCTGCGGAGACGGTAGGAGTTCACCCATCCTTGGTAGAACAATCACCAGATATCGCTCAAGGGGTTAATGAAGCCTTAGAAGTTCGTGGGAATGCGGATCAAGATCCACTTGATTTGATTGGGGCTGGAGACCAAGGTCTCATGTTTGGTTTTGCAGTTGATGAAACTGAAGAACTCATGCCATTGCCAATCTCACTCAGCCACAAGTTGGTTCGTCGTTTGGCAGAGCTACGTAAGTCTGGTGAAATTAGCTACCTTCGTCCAGACGCTAAATCGCAAGTTACTGTTGAATATGATGAAAATGATCAACCAGTGCGCGTGGATACAGTCGTTATTTCAACTCAACACGATCCAGAAGTCAGCAATGAACAAATCCATGAGGATGTAATCAACAAGGTCATCAAAGAAGTGATTCCAGCTTCGTATCTTGACGATGAGACTAAATTCTTTATCAATCCAACTGGTCGTTTCGTTATCGGAGGACCTCAAGGAGACTCAGGTTTGACGGGTCGTAAGATCATCGTAGATACTTATGGTGGTTATTCACGTCACGGTGGTGGTGCCTTCTCTGGTAAGGATGCCACTAAGGTTGACCGCTCAGCTTCTTATGCAGCTCGCTACATTGCTAAAAACATTGTTGCTGCAGGTCTTGCTAAGAAAGCAGAAGTGCAATTGGCCTACGCAATCGGTGTAGCTCAACCTGTATCTGTCCGTATCGATACTTTCGGTACAGGAACAGTAGCTGAAAGTAAACTTGAAAAAGCAGCGCGTCAAATCTTTGACCTTCGTCCTGCAGGAATCATCCAAATGCTTGACCTCAAACGTCCAATCTACCGTCAAACAGCGGCTTATGGACATATGGGACGTACAGATATTGATCTTCCATGGGAACGCTTGGACAAAGTAGAAGCTTTGAAAGAAGCCGTTAAGTAAACTAAAAAAAGATTGGTTTTTAGACCAATCTTTTTTATGTTTAAAATTAGTTATCCAGGATTTTTACAAAAGCCCAGTTTCCAATAGATTTTGTTCCGTATTCTAACATCATCGAATCTAGTAATTCATACTTGTTTTTTTCATAGAAGCAAACATTTTTTTCAGTACTAGTAATCAAGCCCAAGCGTTTGCAGCCTTTGGATTTAAGATAAGGTTCAACACCTTCTTGTAGAAAAGCACTCCCGATTCCTTGGTTTTGACTAGAAGCGTTGACACCTAACATCATCAAATACCAGTCAAAATTTCCTGATCTTTTCAAATGCTGTTCGGAACGTTCCACCAAATCAAGATATTTCAAGAGATTGCGCGGAGTAATAAAACGGAAAAGCTTGACCATACCATTCAGCAAATAAGATAGAATGGAAAAATCCTTTTGTTGCAGGAGGGCAACGGCCATGATTTCCCCGTCTCGTTCAGCGACTAGACAGGTCTCTCCTTTGATATAGAGTTTGGTCAGAAGGCTATCCAATAATTCTAAGAATGCTGGGTAATATTCTGGTTTTTTTAAATCATCTTTGATAAGAGTCATGAAAGGGTAGTCCATAAAGGCACCAGCCAATACTTTTCCAATTTTTTGATATTCATCTAGCCTGGCTTCTCTGTATACTATTTCTTTCATATCAAACTCCTTCATTAAAATCTCTCTATCTATTATAACGAAATTTCTCATATTTTTCGATTAAAGTGTGAATTTTTCACAAAAAAGCTTTATTCACAATAATTTATTTAAAGATATAAACAAGAAAAGGTTTTAAAAAACCCCGCAGTTTTAACTGTAGGGTAGATTAATTCTATTTTGTAGGGATTGAAATCTCAATCAATTTATCAGAATAGAGGGTTTTAATATTTGCCTTATCAATAGCCTGTTGATTAATTTTACGACTGAGGAAAAATTCTTTGATTATTTCCATTTCTTTTTCCCGGATTGCACGATGTTTATTGGAAATGAGGATTTCGTAATGAAGTGGAGCCTGAGTAAAAATAACATCTGTATTTCCCGCAGAATAAACCTCTACAAGCGTTGCGTCTGTGCTTTCTAGCTGACTTTTAACAAGCTGCGAGTGTGAATTTGTAGTATTGATAAGCTTCATAGGGTTTCCTCCTGTATATCTATGTCTATTATAGCACTTTTTGGGAAATTTGGTAAAGATAGTTTAAATTTGATGTTGTTTTTTCCAAGCTTCAATCGCCCATTTGTGACTTCCACGTTTTAAGTTAGTAATAGCTTCATCGATTGGGAACCAAGCTAAGTGATTGAAGTCCTCCAGAGGTTTTTGGATTTCTTGGTAAGAAGTAGCTTCATAGAGATAAGCTGGATTGTAGTAATAGGTGTCACGATGTCTAGAGTAGAAGTATTCATCAGCTTGCCCGTAGTAGGTGCCGATTTCAGCTGTAAATCCTAATTCTTCAATCAATTCTCGTTTGAGAGCTTCGAGATGGTTTTCGCCTTCTTCAATTTCGCCCCCTGGTAAGAACCATGCACCATTTGGAGCTTGTACGAGGATAATCTTTTCATGGTTTGCATCAGGTATGACTGCATAAACGCCATATCTATTTTTGTAGGTTACTCCCTCTTTTTTTTCTCCAAATGTTGGATTTGCCATAAAGTTCTCCTTCGTGAGTGCGCTTTCTTTCTATAATAGTAAAGAATGCTCTCACTGTCAAGTAAGAACATTCTTTTGTATGTGAGGAACTAGTCGTTTGACTCGACTGTTTCCGTTTTATTTTTGGACTTAATCACGATTTTACCTTTACTTGTCATGACTGCCTTGAGGTCTTTTTCACTTGGATTTTCAAGGTAGTAGTCTGTAATGGCATCTTCGATATAGTCTTGGATGGTACGACGGAGTGGACGAGCTCCCATTTTTGGATCGTAACCAAGGTCTACAAGTTTTTCTTTCACCTTATCTGTTACATCTAAATGGATGTTATTACTTGAGAGACGTTTATTCACATCATCCAACATAAGGTCAACGATTTGTAGGAGATTTTCCTTGCTGAGAGCTTTGAATTCGATAATACCATCAAAGCGGTTCATGAATTCTGGACTAAAGAAGTTGCCTAATTCTCCAAGGACAGAGTTAGTACGGCCTTCTCTAGCTGCACCAAATCCAACGCTTGCTTCAGCCTTACCTGTACCTGCATTTGAGGTCATGATAATGATGGCATCCTTAAAGCTAACAGTGCGTCCTTGACCGTCCGTTAAACGGCCATCATCCAATACTTGAAGGAACATATGCATAACATCTGGATGGGCTTTTTCAACCTCGTCAAGGAGGATAAGTGAGTAGGGGTTGCGACGAACTTTTTCAGTCAACTGACCTGCTTCATCATAACCTACGTATCCTGGAGGGGCACCGACGAGTTTGGCAACGCTATGTTTTTCCATGTATTCGCTCATATCAAAGCGAATCATGCTATCAGCAGAACCAAAAAGCTCAATAGCTAGTTGTTTAGAAAGTTCTGTCTTACCGACACCTGTAGGACCAACAAAGAGGAAGCTACCAATTGGACGGTTTGGAGTTCCAAGCCCAACACGGTTACGGCGGATAGCCTTAGCAATCTTATCAACTGCATCATCTTGACCAATAACATGAGCCTTGAGGTCGTCTGCTAGGTTGATGAGTTGAGACTGCTCTTTTTCTTTCAAATCACCAACTGGAATATTGGTCTTTTGTTCAATAATGTGTTCAATCGTCTTTTCGCTGATAATCGGGGTATCCTGATCCGTTACTTTTGTTTTTTGCATTTCCTTATATTTGGCAATCTGGTCACGGAAGTAGGCTGCTTTCTCAAAATCTTCATCTCGAGTTGCTTGTGCCTTAAGATTTTCTGCTTCGATTAAGCGTTGGTCGATAACCTTAGGATCCACAAAATTCAAAGTTAAGTTCATTTTAGAACCAGCTTCATCTAAGAGGTCAATAGCCTTGTCCGGCAAGAAACGATCTTGGATGTAGCGGTTAGAAAGAGTAGCAGCAGCTTCGATAGCAGCATCTGTATAATGAACGTGGTGGTAATCTTCGTATTTCTTTTGGATACCTTTGAGGATAATAATAGTCTCTTCCACAGTTGGTTCATCAACTTTAACAGGTTGCATACGGCGCTCAAGGGCGGCGTCTTTTTCGATGATGCGGTATTCATTGAGGGTAGTAGCACCAACTAGTTGAAGTTCGCCACGAGAAAGGGCAGGTTTCAGAATATTTCCTGCATCCATATTACCGTCTCCAGCAGAACCCGCACCGACAATTTCATGAATTTCGTCGATAAAGAGGATGACATCTTTACGCTCACGAATTTCTTCCATGAGTTTCTGCATGCGCTCTTCAAATTGTCCACGAATTCCTGTGCCTTGGACAAGGCTAACAACGTCTAAACGAATGACTTCTTTCCCTTGAAGTTTGTGGGGAACATCACCATCTACAATTTTTTGAGCGAGGCCTTCGACAACGGCTGTCTTACCAACACCAGGCTCTCCGATAAGGACGGGATTGTTTTTGGTTCTACGGTTGAGAATTTCAATGACACGGATGATTTCTTCGTCGCGACCGATAACAGGATCAACATTTCCACGGCGGGCAATCTCGGTTATGTTGATACCGTACTCATCCAAGAGTCCTTTTTCTTGACTAGGAGGAGGTGTTTGAGCTGGCCCGCGATTTTGGGAACCAAAACCACCATTGCCACCATATCCACCACCTGACTGGGTTGGAGGAACATTATTATTGGAAGAAGGTCTAAAGTTATTCAGATCATTAAAGAAGTCTCCAAATGGATCAAAATCACGATTGTTTAAATCTGTAATGCCTTTGAATAAGCTATTGTTTGGATCTGTTTTGATAATTTTGTAGCAATTTTGGCAAAGGTCAATTTGCTTTTGTTGTCCATTAAGATTGGTGTAAAGATGGATCGTTGAGTCATTGATTTTACAATTTTGACAGAGCATACCACTACCTCGTTTCTTTCTTGGCTTTGACTAAAACAGAAAGGTCAAAAATAGTCAAAGTTCTTTAGTCTCATTATATCATGATTGAAGGGGAAAGCAAGTAAAAAGATTGAGTCCTAGAACTCATGATAAGAGAGTTTTGTAAATGAAATATAGGGATAAAAAGAAAAATCCTATTTGTCATGCAAAAAGGATTTTCATTGGTCAAAGCAGGAGACTTCTCCGGCATTTATTCAACAATTAGTATAAAAGTTCGTAGATTTCCATCGCAATGAGGTCGATGCTATCAAATGTATATGTTTCACGAGCTTCAACATCACGAAGTGTAAAGAGTGGTCCGTTTTCTTCGTCGTGGTTAAAAGCAACCTCTGCGACAACAACTCCTTCGCGCTCAAAGTTACGTTTCAAGTTACCACCATCTTTAGTCATTGCTTCTAAGCGATTGATGATTCTAACCAAATGTGATTCCATTTTGATTCTCCTCCATTTCTTATCTTTACTATTTTACCATAAACAGACTCTACTTGACTAGAAAAAAACTAAGATTTCTCGCTATTTCTATCGTCTTTGAAAATTTATTGAAAATATTAGGAGAAAATGTTGTATTTTTATGCAAAATATGTTATCCTTATACAAGTTTTAAGTTTAAATATTAAAAACAGAAAGTAGAGTATCCATGAATTTTTCTTTTTTACCGAAATATCTACCATATTTTAACTATGGTGCCGTTGTAACAATTATCATATCTATCTTGGTGGTCTTCTTGGGGACCATTCTAGGAGTGCTGTTGGCTTTTGCACAACGTTCAAAGATTAAACCACTTGCCTGGTTTGCTAATCTATATATCTGGGTCTTCCGTGGGACTCCGATGATGGTGCAGATTATGATTGCATTTGCCTTGATGCATATTAGTGCTCCGACTATTCAAATTGGGATCTTAGATGTTGATCTGACTCGCTTGATTCCAGGGATTTTGATTATCTCTATGAATAGTGGTGCCTATGTATCAGAAACGGTTCGTGCTGGGATTAATGCAGTGCCAAAAGGACAATTAGAAGCTGCTTATTCACTAGGGATTCGTCCTAAAAAGGCCATGCGCTATGTCATCCTACCACAGGCTATCAAGAATATTTTACCAGCCTTGGGGAATGAGTTTATTACCATTATCAAGGATAGCTCGCTCTTGTCAGCTATCGGGGTTATGGAGTTGTGGAATGGAGCTACTACAGTATCAACAACCACATACCTACCTTTAACACCGCTCTTATTTGCAGCCTTTTACTACTTGATTATGACCTCTATCTTGACACTGGCTTTGAAAGCTTTTGAAAATCGTATGGGACAAGGAGATAAGAAATAATGACTGAAACACTTATAAAAATTGAAAACCTTCATAAAAACTTTGGAAAAAATGAAGTTTTAAAAGGAATTGATCTTGAAATAAAAAAAGGACAAGTAGTGGTGATTATCGGACCTTCTGGTAGTGGTAAGTCAACCCTCCTTCGTTCGATGAATCTCCTCGAAGAAGCTACTAAAGGAAAAGTTATCTTTGAAGGTGTTGACATTACCGATAAGAAAAATGACCTCTTTGCCATGCGTGAAAAGATGGGAATGGTTTTCCAACAATTCAATCTCTTCCCAAATATGACGGTAATGGAAAATATCACGCTTTCTCCTATTAAGACAAAAGGCGAAAGTAAGGCAGTTGCTGAGAAGAGAGCCCATGAGCTCTTGGAAAAGGTTGGTTTGCCAGATAAGGCAGATGCTTATCCTCAAAGCTTGTCGGGCGGTCAGCAACAGCGTATCGCTATTGCGCGTGGTCTTGCTATGGAACCAGATGTTTTACTCTTTGATGAACCAACTTCTGCTCTAGATCCAGAAATGGTAGGAGAAGTACTAGCAGTTATGCAAGAACTTGCTCAGTCAGGAATGACCATGGTTATCGTAACGCATGAAATGGGCTTTGCTCGTGAGGTGGCAGATCGTGTCATCTTTATGGCTGATGGTGTTGTTGTTGAAGACGGAACTCCAGAGCAAGTCTTTGAACAAACCCAAGAACAAAGAACCAAGGATTTCTTGAGTAAGGTTTTGTAAGAATATCATGAAAAGCTCCAAGTGGGCTTTTTCTTATAGTTTCAGACTATAGGGTATCTTAGGTAAGAAGTGTTAGAATGCCGAACGATTTTTTGTTATAATAGAAAATATTTGTTAGAAAAGAGAAAATACATGACACAGATGATTGATGGCAAGGCTTTAGCAGCCAAGCTACAAGGACAGTTGGCTGAAAAAACAGCCAAATTAAAGGAAGAGACAGGTTTGGTTCCAGGATTGGTCGTTATTTTAGTCGGAGAAAATCCAGCAAGCCAAGTTTACGTACGCAACAAGGAGCGTTCTGCTATCGCTGCAGGCTTCCAAAGTGAAGTCGTGCGAGTTCCAGAGACCATTACTCAAGAGGAATTGTTAGAATTAATCGCTAAATACAATCAAGATCCAGCATGGCATGGGATTTTGGTTCAGCTTCCATTGCCAAAACACATCGATGAAGAAGCTGTTTTACTAGCTATTGATCCTGAAAAGGATGTGGATGGTTTCCATCCTCTCAACATGGGACGCCTCTGGTCTGGTCACCCAGTTATGATTCCTTCAACACCTGCAGGGATTATGGAAATGTTTCATGAATATGGGATTGACTTAGAAGGTAAAAATGCGGTCGTAATTGGTCGTTCCAATATTGTTGGGAAACCCATGGCTCAGTTGCTCTTGGCTAAAAATGCAACTGTAACCTTGACCCACTCTCGCACCCACAATCTAGCCCAAGTAGCTTCTAAAGCCGATATTTTGGTCGTAGCTATCGGTCGCGCCAAGTTTGTGACTGCCGACTTTGTCAAACCAGGTGCAGTTGTCATTGATGTAGGGATGAACCGAGATGAAAATGACAAGCTCTGTGGAGATGTTGATTACGATGCTGTTGCACCAATTGCTAGTCATATCACCCCTGTACCTGGTGGAGTTGGTCCAATGACCATTACCATGCTGATGGAACAGACTTATCAGGCTGCTTTAAGAACGCTGGATAAAAATTAAGTTTATGATGAAAAATGGTTGAGATAGTGATATCTCGACTTTTCATTTGCTGTAAAGATACTTATTTCAATTGATGTTTTTCTTTATTTTTTTGTAGTATAATGAAAGTAAGAACAAGCATGAAGGAGTAGCTTATGAAAGTCATTGATCAAGCTCTACTGAAAAAAGTGATCATCGAGCGTCCTCGTTCTAGTCATAAGGGAGACTACGGTCGTCTTCTCTTGATTGGGGGAACTTATCCCTATGGGGGAGCGATTATTATGGCCGCCTTAGCTTCTGTTAGAAGTGGCGCAGGATTGGTGACAGTAGCAACGGATAAAGAGAATATTTCAGCTCTACATAGCCATCTGCCAGAGGCTATGGCTTTTGACCTTGATGATAAGCAATTACTTGAGCAACAGTTACAGAAAGCAAGTGTTGTCTTGGTCGGACCTGGACTAATGGATGATGAGCGTGGAGAAGAGCTTCTCCAAACAGTCTTTGATCATTTAGTCCAAGACCAGACCCTCATACTGGATGGTGGTGCCCTATCCATTTTAGCGAAGACGGGAATGAAATTTCCTAAGGCTCAGCTTGTTTTAACTCCACACCAAAGGGAATGGCAAGTCTTGTCAAGCTTAGATTTGGATTCCCAAGGAACTGAGGAAACAGGAGAGGCTTTGAAGAAATTTCCTTCAGGAACGATTCTTGTTCAAAAAGGTCCTGCTACTCGAATTTGGCAAGCTGGTCAAGCTGATTGTTATCAGTTGAGTGTTGGTGGTCCTTATCAGGCGACTGGAGGAATGGGAGATACCTTAGCTGGGATGATCGCTGGCTTTGCAGGGCAATTTCCTCGAGCAAGTCTCTATGAAAGAGTGACAGTAGCGACCTACTTGCATTCAGCAATTGCCCAAGAACTAGCTGAGGACAACTTTGTAGTTCTACCAACCACGATTAGTCAACATATCCCAGCATTCATGAAGAAAATACAAAAAGACACCTGATTTTTTCAGGTGTCTTTTGATGATTAGAAGAGGCCTTTGACCTTATCTACAAGACCGTCAAGTCCTTCTGATCCTGATACCAAAGCTTGTGCTTGGCTTAGGTACTCACCGAGTTGATCCTTGTTTTCTTCAACAAATGTTTTTGCTGCAGAAAAATCTTTGTTCTCAATGAGTTCTTTTACTTGATTAAACAAATCTAATGGGTTCATGAATTCCCTCCTTTACTACAATTATATTCAATCATTTTTTTTAAAATCTTGCAAGAAACTTGACTCTTCAAATAAAGTTCAGGGGTGTCAAATGGTGCAAATTTTGATATAATTTTTAGTGATGAATTTTAGAAATAATCGGTATGTGGTTGTAGATTTAGAAGCAACAAGTACTGGAAGTAAGGCAAAAATCATCCAAGTGGGAATTGTAGTCATTGAAGATGGTGAGATTGTTGAACAGTATGCTACTGATGTCAACCCTCATGAACGCTTGGATTCTCATATCAAAGAATTAACGGGTTTGACTGATAAACGTTTGGCAAAGGCTCCAGAGTTTTCTCAGGTGGCTGGAAAGATTTTTGAACTGGTCAAAGACGGTGTTTTTGTTGCGCACAATGTTCAATTCGATGCTAATTTATTGGCAGAATTCCTCTTTTTTGAGGGTTATGAATTGCGCACGCCTCGTATCGATACAGTGGAATTAGCTCAAATATTTTACCCTCAGCTTGAGAAGTATAATCTCGGCATTCTTTGCCAAGAGTTGGGGATTCCTCTAGAGCAAGCCCATTCAGCTCTATCTGATGCCCAAGCAACAGCAGAACTCTTTCTTTGTATGAGACAAAAGATGTTTGGACTGCCAAAAGGTTTGTTGGAGCGCTTATTGAGTTTATCAGACAGCTTACTCTATGAATCTTACCTAGTCATCGAGGAAGTTTATCAGAAACAGTCTCTCCTTGTTGAGCATGATTTGGTAGAAGTGCAAGGTTTATTTTTGAGAAAAGAAAAGCCAGTCCTTTCTCCACGCAAACTCTCAAAGGATTTCCAAACTAATATTGCCTTGCTAGGTTTGGAGGAGAGAAGTCAACAAGAAGAATTTGCCCAAAAGGTTCAAGAGTTTTTACAAGGGGAAGCCATTTCCTTTATTCAGGCTCAAACAGGAATTGGGAAAACCTATGGTTACCTGCTGCCGGCCTTGTCACTTGAGAATGAAGAAGGAATCCTACTCAGTGTTCCGACTAAAATCCTTCAAAATCAGGTGATGCAAGAGGAGGCTAAAAAACTAGAAGAGATTTTCCATATCTCTATTCATAGTCTTAAAGGTCCTCAGAATTACTTGAAGCTAGATGCCTTTCATGCAGCGCTAGAGGAAGAAGAGTCCAATCGTTTGTATACTCGTTTCAAGATGCAACTTCTAGTTTGGTTGACAGAGACAGATACAGGAGATTTAGACGAGATTGGTCAGCTATATCGCTACCAGCAGTTTTTACCGAACTTGGTTCATGATGGCAACCTTCACAAAGACTCTCTCTTTTGGCTAGAGGATTTTTGGAAACGAGGTCAGGACAAGGCTCGTTCTTGCAAGTTGCTTGTGACCAATCATGCTTACCTCGTTACTCGACTTGAAGATGATCCGAGTCTCTTAGAAGGGCGTCTCTTGATTTTAGATGAAGCCCAGAAAATCTTGTTGACATTGGAAAATCTCTCTCGAAAATCTTATTTGTTAACGGATTTGCTAGATCAACTAGATCAAGCTCTATTGAGGGAAGAAGGTATGCTTCAAAGACGCTTGCTAGAAAGTATTCGTTTTGAAGTTTCTTACCTACTCGATCAGTTCTTATCTGGTAAACGTAGGATGTGTCCAGCTAGTAGCATTGACAAGCTCCGCCAAGATTTTTCTGAGTTGAATTTACCAGAATTTAAAGACTATCAGAGATTTTTTACATCTGAGGGAGAATTTTGGTTATCGACTTCAGATGTGTCTAGTAAGAAGGTTGAAATCACTTCTAGTCGCAATCATCGTTTGCTCTTTTCTCAGATTTTCCCAGAATCCTGTCAACTTTTAGGAATCTCTGCAACCCTTGAAATTAGTAGTAGGGTTTCTTTACCAGAATTGTTAGGTTTTCCTCAAGCGGCCTTTTACTGTATGGACGAACAGTTTCAGGAAAATCAGGAAATTTTATTAGTGAATGATTTTCCGTTGGTGACAGAAATTTCATCCGATGAATATGCACAAGCAATTGTAGAAGTTCTAGAAGAATTATTCCAGCTTGAAGAACCCATTCTAGTCTTATTTACTGCAAAAGATTTATTGTTGCAAGTTTCAGATGCTTTGAGGGTTCCCCATCTGGCCCAGTATAAGCACGGTGAACCTGTCCAATTGAAAAAACGCTTTGAAAGAGGCGAGCGTGAGCTCTTGCTTGGGGCGGGAAGTTTTTGGGAAGGTGTCGATTTTTCAAGACATCCTCGAGTGATTGAAGTGGTGACTCGTTTGCCTTTCCAAAATCCAGAAGATCCCTTTACGAAAAAGATGAATCAAGAACTTCGTTTGGAAGGAAAAAATCCTTTTTACGATTATCAGCTTCCTATGGCTATTATTCGCCTCAAGCAAGCGATTGGACGAACCATGCGTCGAGTGGGGCAACGCTCCGCAGTTCTGATTCTCGATAGCCGCATGGCAAGTAAACGCTATGGTAAGCAAATCAGCAAATCTTTGGCTCGAAGCAATCGTGTTAGAGTCATTAGCCGAGAGCAAGTATTCTCAAAAGTTCAAGAATTTTTAAATAAACAATGAAATGAATACCTGAAAGAATGAAGGAGGCCTTTTATGAAACGTTCTCTCGACTCTAGGGTCGATTATAGTTTAATATTACCAGTATTTTGTTTGTTGGTGATTGGAGTTGTAGCTATTTATATAGCAGTTAGTCATGACTATCCAAACAATGTTTGGCCCATACTTGGACAACAACTGGCTTGGATATCGCTAGGGATTGTTTTTAGCTTCATAGTCATGTTTTTTAACACAAAATTTCTCTGGCAGTCCACACCTTATTTATATGGACTCGGTCTAGCCTTGATGGTCTTGCCTTTAGTCTTCTACAACCCGAGTTTAGTAGCTGCAACTGGTGCGAAAAACTGGGTGTCAATCGGTGGTTATACACTCTTTCAACCTTCCGAATTCATGAAGATATCCTATATTTTGATGTTGGCATACGTTATCGTAACCTTTACCAAGAAACATAAAGACAAAGAACGAACGATTGGCCTAGATTTTCTATTGATTTTGTGGATGATCGTTTTCACGATGCCAGTTATGGTTTTACTAGCCTTGCAAAGTGACCTTGGGACAGCTATGGTTTTTGTCGCAATCTTTGCAGGACTTGTCTTATTGTCTGGTGTTTCTTGGAAGATTATTATTCCAATTTTTGTCGCAGTTGTATCGGCGATTGCAGGCTTCCTAGCAATCTTTATCACAAAAGACGGGCGTGCCTTTATGCATCAGATTGGGATGCCAACTTATCAGATAAATCGTATCCTAGCTTGGCTCAATCCCTTTGATTATGCCCAAACGACTACCTATCAACAGGCGCAGGGTCAAATTGCGATTGGTAGCGGTGGAATTTTTGGTCAAGGCTTTAATGTGTCTAATCTCCTTATTCCAGTCCGCGAGAGTGATATGATTTTCACAGTAATTGCGGAAGACTTTGGATTTATTGGTTCAGTTGTAGTGGTTGCACTATACCTACTGCTCATCTATCGCATGTTAAAGATTACCCTAAAATCCAATAATCAATTTTATACCTACATTTCAACTGGATTTATCATGATGCTCTTGTTCCATATCTTTGAAAATATTGGTGCGGTTACTGGTCTTCTTCCTCTGACAGGGATTCCTTTACCCTTTATTTCTCAAGGGGGTTCCGCTATTATCAGTAATCTAATTGGTGTCGGTTTGCTGTTATCGATGAGCTACCAAACCCATTTGGCTGATGAAAAGAGTGGTCGAACAAGATTCAAACGTAAAAAAGTTGTACTGAAAAAAGTGAAATAAGGAGGTCGCTATGCCTAAAGTTGCAGTTATCCTAGCAAACGGCTTCGAAGAAATTGAAGCCTTGACGGTCGTAGACGTCATGCGCCGCGCAAATATCACCTGCCATATGGTAGGATTTGAAGATAAAGTGACAGGTTCACATGCTATTCAAGTTCAAGCTGATCGAGTGTTTGATGGTAATTTATCAGAGTATGACATGATTGTCCTTCCAGGAGGTATGCCTGGTGCTGCCCACTTGCGGGACAATGAACAATTAATCTCTGAACTTCAAAGATTTGAGGAAACCGGTAAAAAAGTAGCAGCCATCTGTGCTGCTCCAATTGCTTTGAATCGAGCTGGTCTCCTAGAAGGAAGAAACTTCACCTGCTATGATGGAGTCCAAGAACAAATTGCTGACGGTCACTACCACAAAGAAACAGTAGTAGTGGATGGGAATGTTATCACTAGCCGTGGGCCAGCAACAGCTTTAGCCTTTGCTTACCACTTGGTTGAAACATTAGGCGGAGATGCTGAGTCTCTAAGAAATGGCATGCTCTACACAGACCTATTTGAAAAATAATGAACAAACTGAGGAGAATCTTTCTTGATGGAGAAGATTCTTCTCTTTTTTAATGGCAAAAAACAAGGTAAACATCGCTTTTTTTATAAAAAAATGGTATAATGAAGGGTATGAAATATCACGATTACATCTGGGATTTAGGTGGAACCCTGCTTGATAATTATGAAACTTCTACAGCAGCTTTTGTAGAAACATTAGCAGAGTTCGGGATTGAGCAGGAACACGATAGTGTTTACGAAGCTTTGAAGGTTTCGACTGCCTTTGCCATCGAAAAGTATGCTCCAGGTATTGAAAACTTTCTTGAAAAATATAAGGAAAATGAAGCCCGTGAACTTGAGCATCCAGTTTTGTTTGATGGGATTCCTACTCTTTTAGAAAATATTTCGGACCAAGGTGGCCGTAACTTCTTGGTTTCTCATCGAAACGATCAAGTATTGGAGATTTTAGCAAAAACTAAGATAGCTCCTTACTTTACAGAAGTAGTGACGGCTAGTTCAGGTTTTAAACGCAAGCCTGATCCTGAATCGATGATTTATTTACGTGATAAGTATCATATAAGGTCAGGTCTAGTCATTGGTGACCGTGCCATTGATGTAGAAGCAGGACATGCTGCAGGCTTAGATGCCTATCTCTTTGAGGATGTTGTGTCCTTAAAACAAGCAATAGACATGTAAGAAAAAGGGGAAAAATGACAGAAGATATTAAAAACCAACAGGCACAAGATTATGATGCCAGTCAAATTCAAGTTTTGGAAGGTTTGGAAGCAGTTCGTATGCGTCCAGGGATGTATATTGGATCAACTGCCAAAGAAGGTCTTCACCATCTAGTCTGGGAAATCGTAGATAACTCTATCGACGAAGCTTTGGCGGGATTCGCTAGTCATATCGAGGTCTTTATTGAACCGGATGATTCCATTACTGTTGTCGATGATGGTCGTGGAATTCCTGTTGATATCCAAGAGAAAACAGGACGTCCTGCCGTTGAAACAGTCTTTACTGTTCTTCACGCTGGAGGTAAATTCGGTGGTGGCGGATACAAAGTATCTGGTGGACTCCATGGTGTAGGGTCATCAGTTGTAAATGCTCTTTCTACTCAGTTGGATGTTCGCGTCCATAAAAATGGAAAGATTCACTACCAAGAATACCGTCGTGGACATGTTGTTGCAGACCTTGAGGTGATCGGGGATACGGATAAAACAGGAACAATCGTTCACTTTACTCCAGACCCAGAAATTTTTACTGAGACAACGACATTTGATTTTGATCGATTAAACAAACGTGTTCAAGAACTTGCTTTCCTAAACCGTGGTCTTCAGATTTCTATCACAGACAAGCGAGAAGGTCAGGAAAAAACAAAACATTACCACTACGAAGGTGGAATTGCTAGCTATGTTGAGTACATCAACGAAAACAAGGATGTTATCTTTGATACACCAATCTACACAGATGGTGAAATGGATGATATTACAGTGGAAGTTGCTATGCAGTACACAACTGGTTACCACGAGAATGTCATGAGTTTCGCTAACAACATTCATACCCATGAAGGTGGAACCCATGAACAAGGTTTCCGTACAGCCTTAACTCGTGTTATCAATGACTATGCTCGTAAAAACAAACTTCTAAAAGATAACGAAGATAACCTAACAGGTGAGGATGTCCGTGAAGGATTGACAGCTGTTATCTCTGTGAAGCATCCAAATCCTCAGTTTGAAGGACAAACTAAGACCAAACTTGGAAATAGTGAAGTTGTGAAGATTACCAATCGCCTCTTCAGCGATGCATTTTCTGACTTCCTTTTGGAAAATCCACAGATTGCTAAGCGCATCGTTGAAAAAGGGATTTTGGCTGCCAAAGCGCGTGTTGCTGCCAAGCGTGCGCGTGAAGTTACACGTAAGAAATCTGGTTTAGAAATTTCAAATCTTCCAGGAAAATTAGCGGACTGTTCATCAAACAATCCAGCTGAAACTGAACTTTTCATCGTCGAAGGAGACTCTGCGGGAGGTTCTGCAAAATCAGGACGTAATCGTGAATTCCAAGCCATCTTACCAATTCGTGGTAAAATCCTTAACGTTGAAAAGGCAACTATGGATAAAATCCTTGCTAATGAGGAGATTCGCAGTCTTTTCACAGCTATGGGAACAGGATTTGGCGCTGAGTTCGATGTTAGCAAAGCTCGCTATCAAAAACTGGTTATCATGACAGATGCCGATGTCGATGGAGCTCATATTCGTACCCTCTTGTTAACTCTGATTTATCGTTATATGAAACCTGTTTTAGAGGCAGGCTATGTTTATATCGCTCAACCACCTATTTACGGTGTTAAAGTTGGTAGTGAGATTAAAGAATATATTCAACCTGGCGCAGACCAAGAAATCCGCCTACAAGAAGCCCTGGCTCGATACAGCGAAGGTCGTTCTAAACCAACCATTCAACGTTATAAAGGTCTTGGAGAGATGGATGACCACCAACTTTGGGAAACTACGATGAATCCTGAACATCGCCTTATGGCTCGTGTATCAGTAGATGATGCTGCAGAAGCAGATAAGATTTTTGATATGCTCATGGGTGATCGAGTAGAACCACGTCGAGAATTTATCGAAGAAAACGCTGTTTACAGTACTCTTGACGTATAAAAATATTGGGAAATAGTTCCCAAGGTTTGAAAAATATGATATAATCATTACAATTGTGTCATGTATAAAAGGAGTTTGATATGTCAAATAATCAGTTGATTATTACTTTGATTGGAATTGCAGTCCTGCTTCTTATTGCTTTTGCAGTAGCAATTTTGCTACGTAAACGAAATGAGAGTAGACTTGTAGCTTTAGAAGAAAGAAAAGAAGAACTATATAACCTTCCTGTTAATGACGAGGTAGAGGTTGTTAAAAATATGCATCTGATTGGTCAAAGTCAGGTTGCTTTTAGAGAATGGAACCAAAAATGGGTAGATTTGTCTCTTAACTCTTTTGCAGATATCGAGAATAACCTCTTTGAAGCTGAAGGATACAATAACTCATTCCGTTTCTTGAAAGCTAAGCACCAGATTGATCAAATTGAAAGTCAAATCCAACTTGTTGAAGAAGATATTGCAGCAATTCGTAATGCCTTGTCTGAGTTGGAAAAACAAGAGTCAAAAAATAGTGGACGTGTTCTGCATGCCTTAGATTTATTTGAGAAACTACAAAACACTGTAGCTGAAGATCCTGAAAAATATGGTCAAGCTCTTCCAGAAATTGAAAAACAATTGGAGAACATCCAATCTGAGTTTTCTCAATTTGTAACCTTGAATTCATCGGGAGATCCGGTTGAAGCAGCGGGCATTTTAGATAACGCTGAAAATCATATTTTAGCTTTGACACATATCGTTGAAAGAATTCCAGCGATTGTCACTAAGCTTACTACTGAATTGCCAGAACAACTTGAAGATTTAGAAGCTGGTTACCGCAAGCTTTTAGATGAAAACTACCATTTTGTAGAAACTGATATCGAATCTCGTCTTCAACTACTCTATGAAGCCTTGAAGAATAATCACGAAAATATCCGTACATTGGAGTTGGATAATGCAGAGTATGAAAACACTCAAATCCAAGAAGAAATCAATGCACTTTATGATATTTTCACACGTGAAGTTAAAGCACATAAAGCTTTTGAGAAATTGGTAACTACCCTTCCTACCTATCTTAAACACTTGAAAGAAAACAATCAGGTACTAGTTAAAGATATCGAACGTCTTGGGAAAACCTATTTGATTTCAGAAAGCGATGTGAATCGAGTTCGTCGTCTTCAAGCTGATATCTCAGCCTTGAATGCTACTATTGAAGAAATGACTCATGCAGAGTCAGAAGTTTCAGAAGCATATTCTGTCTTACAAGAACGTTTGGAAAATCTCCAATCTACATTAAAAGATATTGAAGATAACCAAATCGGTGTTAGTGAACGTCTCGTTAAAATTGAAAAAGATGACATCAATGCTCGTCAAAAAGCAAATGTATATGTCAACCGTCTGCATACGATTAAACGCTACATGGAGAAGAGAAATCTTCCAGGAATTCCACAAAAATTCTTGAAGCTCTTCTTTGATGCAAGTCACAGTACAGAAGACTTGATGGCTGAGTTGGAACAAGCGCAAGTGAATATCGAATCTGTGAATCGTATCCTTGAGATTGCGACAAATGATATGAATATGTTGGAAGAAGAAACATACAGTATCGTTCAAAATGCAACATTGACAGAACAATTGCTTCAATATTCGAACCGTTACAGATCATTTGATGATCGTATTCAACAAGCTTTCCAAGAAGCTTTGAATATCTTTGAAACAACATTTGATTATCAAGCATCTTTCGAAAAAATCTCTCAAGCATTAGAAGTTGCTGAGCCTGGTGTTACCAATCGCTTCGTTACTTCTTATGAAAAAACAAGAGAAAGTATTCGTTTCTAATTTATAAAAGAATCCTAGATTTTTCTAGGGTTCTTTTACTTTTCTTTACCTATTTTAAATATTTTTATGCCATGTTTTCATTGAAATTATAGTTCATATTTGATATGATTAGACTATGACAAAAAAGAGATTACCCCAGAATAAAGTAAAGAAGAAAAACAATAAAAAACTTGGCATTCTTGTCTTGCTTTTGTTTTTCACAATGCTAGCACTCGGTAGTGTGATTACCTATAAAGTGTTGAACAAGCAAGCCTTTGAACAGAAGATTGAGAGCCTCAAGAAGGAAAAAGATGAAGCCTACTCCCAAGGAAGTCAAAAAGAGCATTTCCGCAAAGAAAAATCTGAAATTATCACCTATTATCCACTAGTCGGTGACAGCCTTATTTCCCCTGTCAAGGATATCATCGTAAAAGACATCACTGACAAAGTAGAAGGTAAAGAACAGTTAATTTTTTATTACTCAGAAAAAGGGGATTCCTCTTTAACTGGGGTTGAAAATCGTTTGATTAAAAAACAGGCCTATGACTTGGCAAATTCTAATGTCGTTGAATTAGAAAATACTACTTTAGACCAGCTGTATCTGAAAGAGGATGGCTCTATCTTTACCTTGGATCAACTCTTTACAGACCCATCCACAGCCAAAGAAAAAGTCCTTGAGGGAGTTAAGTCAACTCTCCAAGATAAAAAAGTAGATCAATCAGTTGTTGACCAAGTTTTAGCTGATTTCTCAGCTGCAGAATTGTCAAGCTGGAAGTTTGCTTACAAAGATAGTCAATTGGTTCTATATCCAGTCAAAGCAATGACTAATGTAGAAGAAATAGCAATGCCTATTTCAGATTTCTTTGATTATATTCAAACATCCTATCTAACAGAAAAAGATGCTGAACTTTATAAAAAAGTTCAAGCGGAAAAACATAAAAAAGTGGTAGCTCTTACCTTTGATGATGGTCCTGATGGTAATACAACACCACAAGCCTTGGATATCTTAGCTAAGTACAAAATCAAAGCAACCTTCTTTGTCCAAGGGAAAAATATTGCAGGTAATGAAGCTATCCTCAAACGTATGCAGGCTGAGGGGCATGAAGTCGGAAATCATAGTTGGAACCATCCAGTTTTAACGCAACTCTCATTAGAAGATGCTAAGAAACAAATTACGGATACAGAATCAGCAATCACTAGTGTTCTCGGAAAGAGTTCAAAATTGATGCGCCCACCATATGGTGCCATCTCAGATGATATCCGTAATAGTCTCGATTTGAGCTTTATTATGTGGGATGTCGATAGCTTAGACTGGAAGAGTAAAAACGAAGCTGCTATTTTAACAGAAATTCAACGTCAGACGACTGATGGTTCTATTATATTGATGCATGATATTCACCAGACGTCAGTAAATTCACTACCAAAAGTTATTGAATATTTGCAGGGACAAGGGTATAGCTTTGTTACAGTCTCTGAGTTACTAGGGAATCATGTAAAACCACATGAGATATACTATTCTCGTAACCAATAATTGGATTTAAATTCAATTATTAGAAAAAAACTAAAAAAGATTATTTTTATCTTGACAAGTAGGAAAAAACTTGATATCATATACAAGATGAGAAAAGCAGAAGTGAGAACTTCTCGCCTTGCGACTAACGTTGTCTGGCCCCTACAGATCAAGTTTCAGAAATGAACTATAATCATGTAGAGCGGATTTGCGTTAGCAAGTCCGCTCTTGTTTTTCTCTAAAATAAAAAAAGAGGTGAAAACCATAGCAAAGCAAGACTTATTCATCAATGATGAAATTCGTGTACGTGAAGTTCGCTTAATCGGTCTTGAGGGCGAACAATTGGGTATCAAACCACTTGGTGAAGCGCAAGCACTTGCGGACGACGCTAATGTGGACTTGGTTCT
Source organism: Streptococcus sp. oral taxon 431 (assembly GCF_023110115.1). Classification (GTDB taxonomy): domain Bacteria; phylum Bacillota; class Bacilli; order Lactobacillales; family Streptococcaceae; genus Streptococcus. The sequence goes on from NZ_JALDVP010000003.1 coordinate 157,319, forward strand.
CATTCAACCTCAAGCTAAACCTCCTGTTGCGAAAATTATGGACTACGGTAAGTTCAAATTTGAGTACCAGAAGAAACAAAAAGAACAACGCAAAAAACAAAGCGTTGTGACCGTGAAAGAAGTTCGATTGAGCCCAGTTATTGATAAGGGGGATTTCGATACGAAACTTCGCAGTGCTCGCAAGTTCCTTGAAAAAGGGAACAAAGTGAAGGTTTCCATTCGCTTTAAGGGTCGTATGATTACCCATAAAGAGATTGGAGCAAAAGTTTTAGCCGATTTCGCTGAAGCAACTCAAGATATTGCTATCATCGAACAACGTGCTAAAATGGATGGTCGTCAAATGTTCATGCAGTTGGCCCCAGCAACTGACAAGAAATAATCTGTCAGAAAGTTAAAAAAAGGAGAAAATATCATGCCAAAACAAAAAACACACCGCGCATCAGCTAAACGTTTCAAACGTACAGGTTCTGGTGGACTTAAACGTTTCCGTGCTTACACTTCTCACCGTTTCCACGGAAAAACTAAGAAACAACGTCGTCATCTTCGTAAAGCATCTATGGTGCATTCAGGAGATTTCAAACGTATCAAAGCAATGCTTACTCGCTTGAAATAATCGCGTATTTGTAAGTTAACAATTCTAGGAAATATTGGAGGAAATATAAATGGCACGTGTTAAAGGTGGCGTTGTATCACGCAAACGTCGTAAACGTATTTTAAAATTAGCAAAAGGTTACTATGGAGCTAAACATATCTTGTTCCGTACTGCAAAAGAACAAGTAATGAACTCTTACTACTATGCATACCGTGACCGTCGTCAAAAGAAACGTGACTTCCGCAAATTGTGGATCACACGTATCAATGCGGCAGCTCGTATGAACGGACTTTCATACTCACAATTGATGCATGGTTTGAAATTGGCTGAGATCGAAGTTAACCGTAAGATGCTAGCTGACTTGGCTGTTAACGATGCAGCAGCTTTCACAGCTCTTGCAGATGCAGCTAAAGCAAAACTTGGTAAATAATTATTCACAAGACTGGTGCAAATTTGTCCCAGTCTTTTTTAAACAAAGGAGAAAAAATGGCTTCAAAAATGTTACACACTTGCTTGCGGGTAGAGAATCTTGAAAAATCAATTGCTTTTTATCAAGATGCTTTTGGATTTAAGGAATTGCGTCGTCTGGACTTCCCAGAACACGCTTTTACCATTGTTTATCTAGGTCTTGACGGTGATGATTATGAACTGGAGTTGACTTACAACTACGATCATGGACCTTATGTTGTAGGTGACGGTTTTGCGCACATCGCTCTAAGCACACCTGACCTTGAGGCCCTTCATAAAGAACATAGCGACAAGGGTTACGAAGTGACAAATCCAAATGGACTTCCAGGAACACAACCAAACTATTACTTTGTCAAAGATCCAGATGGATACAAGGTAGAAGTGATTCGTGAAAAATAATAAAATCTCCTCATTTGTCAAATTGAGTTAGATAATTTCACCTGACTCAGAAAAACTTGAAACGGAGTAGTGTAGGTCATTTATGTTAGTTTCTTTCAGACAAATGTGAGCGTTTATCTGAGACTAACATAGATGGCTTTTTCTATCTAGCTTAATGTGACAAATTGGGATATAATAACAATAATAAAACAAATTAGTGGGAGAAAAAGATGTCAGACCAAAATCCAAATGTAGAACTAAACAAAGAAGAAGATAAACTAATTGTAGAAAATAATTCGGTGGAAGCTATGAAGAATGGTCCAAAAGCAGTCAAGAAACCTTCGGCTCTTCTATCTTTCTCATTTTATTTGGCACTTACCTATATTCTTCTATTTATATCTCTTGCTTTATCTGCTGGTAAATGGGGAATTGTATTCTTGATTTTTCTAGGTCCTAATTTAATTCCTTACGCTATAGCAACTGTCTTAACACAGATAGGAATCAAGAAAGTAAATAGAAATTTCTTGTATGCGAGTGCAGGATTTTATTTGCTTTCAGGACTCTTTGCATTCGGCCTGGATTGGCAGATTTTTGGGATTTTTCCTTTTCTCTCCCTAGTTCTAGTTTTAATTGGGATATTTTTAACGAAGGATACAAGTAACTAAATTAACAAAGCTAGGCGCAATTCTTCTTCGAATTTATTTCATCTCATAAAACCATAGCCTTTAAGGCTGTGGTTTTTTAGTTTCATGATTAGAAAGAAATTGTGTTTCTATTTTCTAAAATGGTATAATAGAAAAAAGAAAAAGGGAGGTGAGAAAGAATGATTGCCCAACTGGATACGAAAACTGTCTATAGTTTCATGGAGAGTATGGTTTCAATCAAGAGATATGTCAGCCTTGGGAAGGAATATGGCTATTCATCACTTGGAATCATGGATGAAGACAATCTCTATGGAGCCTATTATTTCATCAAAGAATGCCAAAAACAGGGGATTCAGCCTTTATTAGGCCTTGAGATGACTGTTCATCATAAAGATGAATGGATCAATCTACGTTTTCTAGCCCTGTCAAACCGAGGTTATCAAAACCTGATGAAGATGTCGTCTTTAAAGATGACAGGTAAAAAAGAATGGGCTGATTTCTCTTCCTACCTTGAAGATATTTGTGTCATTGTTCCTTACTATCCTGAAATTGATTCCTTGGACTTAGGGCATGACTACTATATCGGAGTGTATCCAGATACAGCTCAATCGAATTTTTCTCACCCTATTCTCCCACTTTATCGTGTTAACTCTTTCGAGTCTGAGGACTTAGAAGCTCTACAGATGCTTAAAGCGATTAAAGAGAACGTGACCTTGAGAGAGGTTGATGTTCAATCTCAACAGGGCTTGTTTTTGCCTGCTGAACGTCTTGAACAGTTTTTTCTAGAGAAGTTTCCAATCGCACTGGATAATCTTGCAAGATTGGTCAAGGATACTTCCTACGAGATTGATAGTAGTCTCAAGCTTCCACGTTTCAATCCAGAAAGACCTGCTGTTGAGGAACTTCGGGAAAGAGCTATCAAGGGCTTGGAAGAGAAAGGTTTACTAGATTCAGTTTATCAGGTACGTTTAGAAGAAGAACTATCTGTGATTCATGATATGGGATTCGATGACTATTTCTTGGTTGTCTGGGATCTCTTACGTTTTGGTCGTTCTCAAGGTTATTATATGGGGATGGGACGTGGTTCTGCGGTAGGAAGTTTAGTAGCCTACGCTTTAGATATTACTGGAATTGATCCTGTAGCTAAAAATCTTATCTTTGAGCGCTTCTTAAATCGTGAACGTTACACCATGCCAGATATTGATATTGATATCCCAGATATCTATCGTCCAGAGTTTATTCGCTATGTTCGTGACCGTTATGGTAGTATCCATGCTGCGCAGATTGTCACTTACTCGACCTTTGGAGCCAAGCAAGCCATCCGAGATATCTTCAAGCGTTATGGCGTCCCTGAGTATGAATTGACGGCCATTACGAAAAAAATAGGCTCTAAAGATACTCTAACGACAGCCTATGAAGGCAATCTAGGTTTTAGACAACTCATTCAGAGTAAGATTGAGTACCAAAAGGCTTTCTCTATTGCCAAAAAGATAGAAGGTTATCCACGACAGACTTCTATCCATGCAGCTGGTGTCGTTATTAGTGACAAAAATCTAACAGATTATATTCCTCTCAAGTATGGAGAGGATATGCTCATTACCCAATATGATGCGCATGGAGTTGAAGGGAATGGCCTGCTCAAGATGGATTTCTTGGGCCTACGAAACTTAACCTTTGCTCAAAAAATGCAGGAGCTCTTATATGAAACTCAAGGTATTTCACTAAGAATTGAGGATATTGATCTTGAAGATAAGGCAACCTTAGCCCTCTTTGCAGCTGGGAAGACCAAGGGAATCTTTCAGTTTGAACAACCTGGAGCCATACGCTTATTGAAACGAGTGAAACCACAAAATTTTGAAGAAGTAGTGGCGACGACTTCCTTGAACCGACCAGGTGCGAGCGACTATATAGATAACTTTGTTTCCAGAAAACATGGTAAAGAAAAGGTTACGGTTCTGGACCCTGTGCTAGAAGATATCTTAGCTCCGACCTATGGCATCATGCTCTACCAAGAACAGGTGATGCAAGTAGCTCAACGCTATGCAGGTTTCAGTCTTGGAAAAGCCGATATCTTGCGTCGTGCTATGGGGAAAAAGAATGCGGCTGAGATGCATCGGATGGAGGAGAGTTTTATCCAAGGGGCCCTCGAAAAAGGGCATGGACAAAAACAGGCTCAAGAAGTTTTTGCTGTAATGGAAAAATTTGCCGGTTATGGTTTTAACCGTTCGCACGCTTATGCATATGCTGCCTTAGCTTTTCAGCTTGCCTACTTTAAAACACATTATCCAGCAATCTTCTATCAGGTCATGCTCAATTATGCTAGCGGAGATTATATTCTAGATGCGCTTGAAATGGGCTTTGAACTAGCTCCGCTTTCTATCAATACGGTTCCATATCAAGATAAACTAGCAGATAAGACAATCCATCTAGGACTTAAGACTATCAAGGGAATGCCTCGTGATTTTGCCTACTGGATTATCGAGCATCGCCCATTTAGCAGTGTTGAAGATTTTATCACACGATTACCCAAAAATTATCAAAAGATTAGCCTCTTAACCCCTTTAGTGGAAGTAGGACTTTTTGATGGATTTGATAAAAATCGTCAAAAAATCTTAACCAATCTACCAACTCTATTTATCTTTGTAGAAGAATTAGGTAGCCTCTTTGCGGATTCTAGCTATAGTTGGACAGATACAGAGGACTTTTCAAATATTGAAAAATTCCAAAAAGAGCAGGATTGGTTAGGTGTTGGAATTAGCCAACACCCATTGCTGGTTTTAGCGAAGAATCCTTTGTATCCAATTGTGAGTTTATCTGAGCTTTCCGAGGGACAGACAGCTACAGTGCTCGTTGAAATTCAGTCTATCCGAGTGATTCGAACTAAAAAAGGTGAAAACATGGCCTTTTTGAAAGTTACTGATAGTAAAACAAGTCTTGAAGTCACTGTTTTTTCTGAACAGTACCGCCAATTTAAAAATCTCTTGCACGAAGGAAGTTTCTATTACCTAAATGGGAAAGTGCAAGCCAGAGATGGTCGTCTTCAATTAGTTTTAAATAATTTAAAAGAGGCAGTGAGTGAGCGTTTTTGGATTCAAGTTCCCAATCATGACCACGATTCTGAAATTTATCATATTTTAGATCAGTACAAGGGACAAATTCCTGTTGTCATTCGTTATGAAAATGAACAAAAAAATATTCTTTTGCCTGGTTATTTAGTTGCAAAAGACGCTGGCTTACAAGAATCTTTAAAACAGATTGTCATGAAAACGATTTATCGTTAAAAATCAATGAAAATAAAAGAATTTTAACTTTAAATATGGTATAATCAGTTAGAATGTTAAAGAAAAAGGAGCAAAACCAAATGAAACGTATTGCTGTTTTGACTAGTGGTGGGGACGCCCCTGGTATGAATGCTGCCATTCGAGCAGTTGTTCGTCAAGCAATCTCAGAAGGAATGGAAGTTTTTGGTATCTATGATGGATACGCTGGTATGGTTGCTGGTGAAATTTATCCACTTGATGCTGCTTCAGTAGGAGACATCATTTCACGTGGTGGTACTTTCCTTCACTCAGCTCGTTACCCTGAGTTTGCAAAACTCGAAGGTCAACTTAAAGGGATTGAGCAATTGAAAAAACACGGTATAGAAGGTGTCGTGGTTATCGGTGGTGACGGTTCTTATCATGGAGCTATGCGCCTGACTGAGCATGGATTCCCTGCTATTGGACTTCCTGGAACAATCGATAACGATATCGTAGGTACTGACTTTACAATCGGATTTGACACTGCAGTAACAACTGCAATGGATGCAATCGATAAGATTCGTGATACATCATCAAGTCACCGTCGTACTTTCGTTGTTGAAGTAATGGGACGTAACGCAGGTGATATCGCTCTTTGGGCAGGTATCGCGACTGGTGCTGACGAAATCATCATCCCTGAAGAAGGTTTCAAATTTGAAGATATCGTAGCAAGTATCAAAGCTGGATATGAACACGGTAAAAAACACAACATTATCGTCTTGGCAGAAGGTGTTATGTCAGCGGCTGAATTTGGTCAAAAACTAAAAGAAGCTGGCGATACAAGTGACCTTCGTGTAACTGAACTTGGTCACATCCAACGTGGTGGTTCACCAACTGCTCGTGACCGTGTATTGGCATCTCGTATGGGCGCACACGCTGTTAAACTCCTTAAACAAGGAATCGGTGGTGTCGCTGTCGGTATTCGTAACGAGAAAATGGTTGAAAATCCAATTCTTGGAACTGCAGAAGAGGGAGCTTTGTTTAGCTTAACAGCTGATGGTAAGATTGTTGTCAATAACCCTCACAAAGCTGACCTTGAACTTTCTGACTTGAACAAGAGCTTGTCATAATCAACTTTAACTAATCTGGTAAAATGACCATAAAAGGTCGAATTATATAAAGGAGTCACAAAATCATGAACAAACGTGTAAAAATCGTTGCAACTTTGGGTCCTGCGGTAGAAATCCGTGGTGGTAAAAAATTCGGTGATGACGGATACTGGGGTGAAAAACTTGACGTTGAAGCATCAGCTAAAAACATTGCTCAATTGATCGAAGCTGGAGCTAACACTTTCCGTTTCAACTTCTCACACGGTGACCACCAAGAACAAGGTGACCGTATGGCAACTGTTAAACTTGCAGAAAAACTTGCAGGTAAAAAAGTTGGTTTCCTTCTTGACACTAAAGGTCCAGAAATTCGTACTGAATTGTTCGAAGGTGAAGCTAAAGAGTACTCATACAAAACTGGTGAAAAAATCCGTGTTGCAACTAAACAAGGAATCAAATCAACTCGTGAAGTGATTGCTTTGAACGTTGCAGGTGCGCTTGACATCTATGATGACGTTGAAGTTGGTCGCCAAGTATTGGTTGACGATGGTAAATTGGGTCTTCGTGTTGTAGAAAAAGATGACGCAACTCGTGAATTCGTTTGTGAAGTTGAAAATGACGGTGTGATCGCTAAACAAAAAGGTGTGAACATCCCTAACACGAAAATTCCTTTCCCTGCTCTTGCTGAACGTGATAACGCTGATATCCGCTTCGGTTTGGAACAAGGTATCAACTTCATCGCGATCTCATTCGTACGTACTGCTAAAGACGTCAACGAAGTTCGTGCAATCTGTGAAGAAACTGGTAACGGTCACGTTCAATTGTTCGCTAAGATCGAAAACCAACAAGGTATCGATAACTTGGACGAAATCATTGAAGCTGCTGACGGTATCATGATCGCTCGTGGTGACATGGGTATCGAAGTACCATTCGAAATGGTTCCAGTTTACCAAAAAATGATCATCACTAAAGTGAACGCTGCTGGTAAAGTTGTTATCACTGCAACAAACATGCTTGAAACAATGACTGAAAAACCACGTGCGACTCGTTCAGAAGTATCAGACGTATTTAACGCTGTTATCGACGGAACTGACGCTACTATGCTTTCAGGTGAGTCTGCAAACGGTAAATACCCACTTGAGTCAGTAACAACAATGGCTACAATTGACAAGAACGCTCAAACTCTTCTTAACGAATACGGACGTTTGAACTCAGATACTTTCGAACGTAACTCTAAGACAGAAGTTATGGCTTCAGCTGTTAAAGACGCTACTAACTCAATGAATATCAAATTGGTTGTAACTCTTACTAAGACTGGTCACACAGCACGTTTGATTTCTAAATACCGTCCAAATGCTGATATCTTGGCATTGACATTCGACGAATTGACAGAGCGTGGATTGATGTTGAACTGGGGTGTTATCCCAATGTTAACTGAAGCTCCATCATCAACTGATGATATGTTCGAAATCGCTGAACGTAAAGCAGTTGAAGCAGGTCTTGTAGAATCTGGTGACGATATCGTTATCGTTGCAGGTGTGCCACTTGGAGAAGCTGTTCGTACAAATACTATGCGTATCCGTACAGTACGTTAATCTAACATTAAAAACCTATCATATCCGGCTTTACAGCTTGTATGGTAGGTCTTTTTTTGTTTCATAAGGTCCAGAAACCGATTCGTTTAAGAAAAGAAAAAAACTCTCTGGAAAAACCAGAGAGTATGAGAGGCATCTCCATGTGAGAAACTGGTTCACACAATTTCTCAAGGTCCGCTCCTGCGTTATGACCTCCTTTGCGCAATTGTAGCTCTCGCCACATATCGACTCATCGCAGACTTTATTTTACTATAGTGGGTAATAGTTTGTCAAGAAAAAAACAGCTCCCCAGATAGGAACTGATGAATTGATGCTAATTGCCGGGATCGAACCGGCGACCTCATCCTTACCATGGATGCGCTCTGCCTACTGAGCTAAATCAGCTTACTTTGAAAGTATACTATAGATTTAAGCTTTTGTCAATATGCTAATTAGTATGCTAACTCATTGGAAAAGCCCAAGTAATAAACTTGGGCTTGTGAAAATTAGACTATTGTAATTGCTCTCTCTTTTTATCTGGGTTCCAAACAAAACTTGCAACAAAGGTAAAGAGGATTGTCAGAATTCCGATTATAATTGCTAGAATCAAGGCAGGGATACGGATGAGCCACCACAGTGGATTTGGTTTTTTATTGTTGTGCCACTGTTTTGTTTCCTCATCTAGGCGTTGAAATTCAGATTGGATGCGGTCTGCAACCATCTCAATTCCCTCATCATTCATCTTTTTAATATCTGAGATATCAATCGGATTTCCGAAGTTCATATCAATACGTTCACGGCTGACAAGTCCTTTTAGAGTCATAGGACCAGTATAGGTAACTGGCATAATCCGAACCTTAGCCATCTTTGCGATGAGGGCTACACCACCCTTAACATCATTGGAATGACGACTACCACTTGGAAACATAATCAGTGAGCGATTGCTCTTTTTAAGAACATTAATTGGATATTTGATAGCAGAAGAACCTGGGTTATCACGGTCGATAGGGAAAGCACCACACATGCGAATCCACCAACCAAAGATGCGATTTGAAAAGAGTTCTTTTTTTGCCATAAAGACAAATTGCTTTGGTTTTGTTGCAAAAGCCATATAGACTGGATCCCACCAGGTACGGTGTGGCGCAACAAGGATATAGTTTTCATCTAAACTTGGAATTTTTTTAGTATTGTGAAAGTGAGCATTTCCATTGATTGACCATAGAATCAACATAACCAGCCCACGCAGATAAGTATAAAACATGATGTCTCCTTCAGTTTTCTTTCTTTTATTATACCTTATCATACTAGGACAGGCAAATGTTTTTTGTTTAGGCGGAATAGCTTTTTATATGAAATTAGAAATATTCAAAAAAAAATGATATGATAGAATTTATGGATAAAAATAAAATTATGGGATTAAGCCAATCAGAAGTCAAAGATCGTCAGAAACAGGGACAGGTCAATGATTTCCAAGCTTCAGCTAGTACTAGTACATGGCAGATTGTGAAGAGAAATGTCTTTACTTTATTCAATGCTTTAAACTTTGCCATTGCCCTAGCGCTCGCCTTTGTTCAAGCTTGGAGCAACCTAGTTTTCTTTGCGGTTATCTGTTTTAATGCATTTTCTGGGATTGTAACCGAGCTACGTGCCAAACATATGGTTGATAAGCTCAATCTCTTGAATAAAGAAAAGATTATCACTATTCGTGATGGACAAGAGATTGCTCTGGATCCTGAGGAGCTTGTTTTGGACGATGTGATTCGCTTGTCAGCAGGGGATCAGATTCCAAGTGATGCCATTGTATTAGAAGGTTTTGCAGAAGTCAATGAAGCTATGTTAACGGGTGAGAGCGACTTGGTGCAAAAAGAAGTAGAAGACTTAATGTTGTCGGGTAGCTTTCTTGCGAGTGGGTCTGTCCTTGCTCAGGTTCATCATGTAGGGGCAGATAATTATGCTGCTAAACTCATGCTTGAAGCTAAGACAGTCAAGCCAATAAACTCTCGTATCATGAAATCGCTAGACCAGTTAGCCGGCTTTACTGGGAAAATTATCATTCCTTTCGGTATTGCTCTCTTGCTTGAAGCCTTGGTCTTAAAAGGTCTGCCACTCAAGTCTTCTGTAGTTAATTCATCTACAGCTCTTTTGGGGATGTTGCCTAAGGGAATCGCCCTTTTGACCATCACTTCTCTCTTAACTGCTGTTATCAAGCTTGGGTTAAAAAAGGTTTTGGTGCAGGAGATGTATTCTGTTGAGACCTTGGCGCGTGTGGATATGCTTTGTTTGGATAAAACAGGTACCATCACTCAAGGAAAGATGCAGGTTGAGACTGTCCTTCCGCTGACCCAGGCTTATGACAAGGATGCTATTGCAAAAATACTAACCAGCTATATGGCACACAGTGAGGATAAAAATCCAACTGCCCAAGCTATTCGAAAGCGTTTTGCGGGAGAGGTAGCCTATCCGATGATTTCTAGTCTTCCATTTTCTAGTGATCGAAAATGGGGAGCGATGGAATTGGAAGGTCTCGGAACTGTTTTCCTAGGCGCACCAGAGATGTTGTTGGATGCTGAAGTTCCTGAAGCTAGGGAAGCTCTTGAACGAGGATCTCGTGTCTTGGTTCTGGCTCTCAGTCAAGAAAAACTTGATCACCATAAACCACAGAAGCCATCTGATATTCAGGCTTTGGCTCTGCTTGAGATTTTAGATCCAATCCGAGAAGGGGCAGCTGAAACTTTAGACTATCTTCGTTCTCAGGAAGTAGGGCTGAAAATTATTTCTGGTGATAATCCAGTTACCGTTTCAAGTATTGCTCAAAAAGCAGGTTTTGCAGATTATCATAGCTATGTAGATTGTTCAAAAATCACGGACGAGGAATTAATTGCTATGGCTGAGGAGACAGCGATTTTTGGACGTGTCTCGCCTCATCAAAAGAAACTAATCATCCAAACTCTGAAAAAAGCAGGACATACTACAGCCATGACAGGAGATGGTGTCAATGATATCCTTGCTCTCCGCGAGGCAGATTGTTCCATCGTTATGGCTGAAGGAGATCCAGCGACCCGTCAGATTGCAAATCTGGTTCTCTTGAACTCAGACTTTAATGATGTACCTGAGATTCTCTTTGAAGGTCGTCGTGTGGTCAATAATATTGCCCACATCGCACCGATTTTCTTGATTAAGACAATCTATTCCTTCTTGCTCGCAGTCATCTGTATTACAAGTGCTTTGTTGGGACGTACTGAATGGATATTAATTTTCCCATTCATTCCCATTCAGATTACCATGATTGACCAGTTTGTGGAAGGTTTCCCGCCGTTCGTATTGACCTTTGAACGAAATATCAAACCAGTAGAACAAAACTTCCTCAGAAAGTCCATGCTTCGTGCACTACCAAGTGCCTTGATGGTAGTATTTAGCGTTCTATTTATTAAAATTTTTGGAACAAGTCAAGGTTGGTCAGCCATTGAAATTTCGACTCTTCTGTATTATCTACTGGCATCGATTGGTTTCATGTCTGTAGTTAGAGCTTGTTTGCCATTTAGTCTGTGGCGTGTTCTCTTGATTATTTGGTCAGTTGGAGGTTTCCTTGGAACAGCTCTATTTCCAAGAATCCAAAAATTGCTTGAAATTTCAACACTTACAGGTCAAACACTACCTGTCTATGGCATTATGATGCTCGTCTTTATTGTGATTTTCATCCTGACAAGTCGTTATCAAGTTAAAAGATAAAGAAAGGCTGCAATCCTAGATTGCAGTCTTTTTATGTGCAGGATTGCTAGCTAAAATATGGTATAATAAAGGGAAATAGAGTTTTTGAAAGTGAGAGAAAATGATTTCAAAGAGATTAGAAACAGTAGCTTCTTTTGTTCCCCAAGGAGCTGTTTTGCTGGATGTCGGGAGCGACCATGCTTATTTACCGATTGAATTAGTTGAAAAGGGTCATATCGAACGTGCTATTGCAGGAGAAGTTGTAGAAGGTCCCTATCAATCTGCAGTTACAAATGTTGAAAGTCATGGTTTGACTGAGAAAATTCAGGTTCGTTTAGCCAATGGTTTGGCTGCTTTTGAAGAAAGTGACCAGGTCTCTGTCATCACTATTGCTGGAATGGGTGGTCGTTTGATTGCTACGATTTTGGAAGAGGGATTAGGTAAACTAGCCAATGTTGAGCGTTTGATTCTCCAACCAAATAACCGAGAAGACGAGTTGCGTAGCTGGTTACAGGAGCATGGTTTTCAAATTATCGCTGAAAGTATCCTAGAAGAAGCTGGTAAATTTTACGAGATTCTAGTAGTAGAAGCTGGAGAAATGAATCTATCAGCTAGCGATATCCGTTTTGGCCCCTTCTTGTCAAAAGAAGTCAGCCCAGTATTTGTTCATAAATGGCAAAAAGAAGCTAATAAGTTAGAATTTGCTCTAGCCCAAATCCCCCAAAAAAATCATGAAGAACGTCAAGTTTTAGTAGATAAAATTCAAGCCATCAAGGAGGTGCTCCATGAAAGCAAGTGAAGTGATTAAGCGTTATGAAACCTATTGCCCTCAAGAATTTTCTATAGAGGGTGATAGCCGTGGTTTGCAGATTGGAACCCTAGACAAAGAAATCAAAAAGGTCATGGTTGCCCTCGATATTTGTGAAGAAACGGTTGCAGAAGCCATTGAAAAGGGTGTAGATTTGATTATCGTCAAGCACGCGCCTATCTTTCGTCCGATTAAGGACTTGGTATCTAGCCGTCCTCAAAATCAGATTTATATCAATCTCATCAAGCACGATATCGCTGTTTATGTCAGTCATACTAATATAGATGTTGTTGAAAATGGTCTTAATGACTGGTTCTGCCAACTATTGGATATTGAGGACACAACTTATCTGCAGGAAACAGGTCCTGAACGTGGGATTGGCCGTATTGGCAATATTCGCCCTCAAACCTTTGAAGAATTTGCGAGTCATGTTAAGGAAGTATTTGGTCTAGATAGCCTTCGTATGGTGTATTATAAAGAGACTGATTTGCAAAAAACAATCTCAAGAGTAGCTATTTGTGGTGGTAGTGGGCAGTCTTTCTACTCTGATGCTTTAGCTAAAGGAGCTCATATTTACATTACTGGTGACATTTATTACCACACTGCCCAAGATATGTTGTCAGACGGCTTGTTGGCTCTGGATCCAGGCCACTATATTGAAGTTCTCTTTGTTGAAAAAATTGCAGCGTTCCTGAATGAATGGAAGGAAGAAAATGATTGGCCTTTAGAGGTTATCGCAAGTCAGGCATCGACCAATCCATTCCATCATATCTAGTTAGAAGGTAAAAACAATGAAAAAAGTTGCCATTGTAGGTGCAGGAATTGTAGGGGCGACAGCTGCCTATTATCTCTCTAAAGAAGCTGATATCGAAGTGACTGTCTTTGACCATGGACACGGCCAAGCAACCAAGGCGGCAGCAGGAATTATCAGTCCCTGGTTTTCTAAACGTCGCAATAAGGCTTGGTATAAGATGGCGCGTTTGGGAGCAGACTTCTATGTCGATTTATTAGCTGACCTAGAAAAACCGGGTCAAAAAGTTGATTTTTACCAAGGTTCTGGTGTCTTTCTTCTTAAAAACGATGACTCTAAGCTAGAGGAGCTCTATCAACTGGCTCTGCAACGTAGAGAAGAATCTCCCTTGATTGGGGAATTAGCCATTTTGGACCAAGCGACTGCTAGTGACTTATTTCCCGGTCTAGAGGGATTTGAACGTTTACTCTATGCTTCTGGTGGAGCTCGAGTAGATGGGCAACTCCTAGTGAGTCGTTTACTGGATGCCAGTCAGGTTAAGGTCGTAAAGAAAGAGGTTAGTCTAACCCCTCTATTATCATGCTATCAGATAGATAATCAAATGTTTGACCAAGTTGTTCTTGCGACAGGAGCATGGTTGGGGGATATACTAGAACCTTTAGGTTATGAGGTGGATGTTCGCCCGCAAAAAGGTCAACTCCGAGATTACCAAGTGCCACAAGACATGGGAGCTTACCCTGTAGTTATGCCGGAAGGTGAGTGGGATTTGATACCATTTCCCGGTGGTAAGTTATCTCTAGGAGCTACCCATGAAAATGACATGGGATTTGACCTAGCCGTTGATGAGAATTTGCTTCAACAAATGGTTGAAGCAACAAGTTCGTTTTATCCTAGCTTAAAAGATGCAATGATAAGTGGTGAACGTGTGGGGATTCGAGCTTATACGAGTGATTTTTCGCCGTTTTTCGGACAAGTGCCAAACTTGTCAGGAGTATTTGTTGCGAGTGGATTAGGATCGTCAGGATTGACAACTGGACCCATTATAGGCTATCACCTAGCCCAAATGCTTCAAGGGGAAAATGGAGTCTTGGATCCAGCGGATTATCCGACTGAAAGATATATTAAAGAGAAATAATCGTAAACTTTTTACCTAGTTTTTACGATAGGATTAGGATAGCAAATGACTTTCCCTATCAAAAATGGTAAAATGAAAAAAATAATTTAAGAATAGAGGAAAAATGATGCAAGAAAAGATTTTGGTAACAGGTGGAGCAGGTTTTATCGGAACTCACACTGTCATTGAATTGGTCCAAGCTGGACATCAGGTTGTTGTAGTGGATAACTTGGTCAACAGTAACCGTAAAAGTTTAGAAGTAGTGGAAAGAATTACAGGAGTTGAAATTCCTTTCTACGAAGCAGATATTCGTGACACAGATACGCTTCGTGACATTTTCAAACAGGAAGAACCTACAGGAGTCATCCATTTTGCAGGTTTGAAGGCAGTTGGTGAGTCAACTCGTATCCCTCTTGCCTACTATGATAACAATATTGCCGGTACAGTTAGCCTTTTGAAGGCAATGGAAGAAAACAACTGTAAGAACATTATCTTCAGTTCATCAGCAACAGTTTATGGAGATCCACATACTGTTCCAATCCTAGAAGATTTCCCACTTTCAGCTACCAACCCTTATGGCCGTACCAAGCTTATGCTGGAAGAAATCTTGACAGATATCCATAAAGCAGATTCAGAGTGGAACGTTGTCTTACTTCGTTACTTCAACCCAATTGGTGCGCATGAGAGTGGTGACCTAGGAGAAAATCCAAACGGCATTCCAAATAACCTTCTACCGTATGTAACACAAGTCGCAGTTGGTAAGTTAGAACAAGTTCAAGTCTTCGGAGATGACTACGATACTGAAGATGGAACAGGTGTTCGTGACTATATCCACGTCGTTGATCTAGCAAAAGGACACGTTGCCGCCCTTAAGAAGCTTCAAAAAGGCTCAGGACTCAATGTCTATAACCTTGGTACTGGAAAAGGCTACTCAGTTCTTGAAATTATCCAAAATATGGAAAAAGCTGTTGGACGCCCAATTCCATACCGTATCGTTGAACGTCGCCCAGGTGATATCGCAGCTTGCTACTCAGACCCAGCAAAAGCTAAGGAAGAACTAGGTTGGGAAGCTGGACTTGGTATTACAGAAATGTGTGAAGATGCATGGCGTTGGCAAAGCAAACATCCAAATGGATTTGATGACTAATCGTTTGATTAAACAAAAAAAGAGGAAGTAATTCCTCTTTTTTTATAACTTTATATGTGGTTGAAATAAAAATTTGATTAGTGCTTAAGTGATAGAAAAATGTCTTAAAAGAACAGTTTATTGATTATTGAAATGCTGGAACAAATAAAAGTAAAATTGTATGAAAATAGCTAGCAAAAGACTATAATTTTCTAGAAAAATATGCTAAACTAGAAGGAGTGGAAATTAGAGATCGATGTTCCACCAAATTTTAAGATTCATCTATGATCAGAGCACGAGTAGGGCAATTTTTAACGGCTTCTAAAATGTCATCGTTGCAAGCAATTTCTCGCTCTAATTGCTCAGATTCATCGTAAAAACGGACGATACCATTATCATGGTAATCAAATAATTCTGAATAAGTTTGGCAGAGCCCACAAGCGATGCAACGTTCAGGTATAAGTCTAATCTTCATATTTATATTGTAATAAGAAACTAAAAAAAACTCAAGGAGTAAGGTATGGAAAAGGAACCGTGGCAAGAAGATATTTATGAAAACCAAGAAGAGGAATCAAGAACAGAACGCCGTCAACGAAACAAAAAAGGTTCAGGTGTCGTTGCCAATCGTATTTTAACGGTTCTAGCTATTCTCTTCTTTGTGATTGTTGTTGGGATGGTAGTCGTATTGGTCTACTTGTCATCAGGCGGAAGTGATCGCACTTCAGCTTTGAAAGATTTTTATGATTCTTCAGCTCCAAAAGTAGAAGAAGTTACAACAGTGGCTACTACTGCTCAGTCAACAGAGGCAACAGAAGCAGAGACAACTCAACAAGAACATACAGAGGCACGTACTGATTCTGAAGGAACTATTACTGTTTTGCCAGGAGAAGGTGAAGCAGCCATTGCGGCTCGCGCTGGAATCTCTATTGCTCAACTTGAAGCCTTGAATCCTGGTCATATGTCTTCAGGAACTTGGTTTGCAAATCCTGGTGATGTCCTTAAGACAAGATAGGAGTGACAATGAAAACAATTCAGATTGCGATTGATGGGCCAGCTTCCAGTGGTAAGAGTACAGTAGCTAAGATTATTGCTAAGGACTTTGGCTATACTTATCTGGATACAGGCGCTATGTATCGTGCGGCGACTTACATCGCATTGAGAAACCAAATTAGCCCAGATGAGCCATCTCAACTTCTTGAATTATTGGAACAATACCCGATTAGTTTTGGCCGCGCTGAAACAGGAGAGCAGCTTGTTTTTGTTGGAGATGTAGATGTAACAAATCCAATCCGAGAAAATGAAGTAACCAACACTGTTTCTGCTTTTGCAGCGATTCCAGCTGTTCGTGAAAAATTAGTAGCCCTCCAGCAAGAAATTGCCCGACAAGGTGGTATTGTCATGGATGGTCGCGATATTGGAACAGTAGTCTTGCCTCAGGCTGAATTGAAGATTTTTCTAGTAGCATCTGTAGATGAGCGTGCGGAACGTCGTTACAAGGAAAATCTTTCAAAGGGAATCGAAACAGATTTGGAAACTTTGAAAGAAGAGATTGCTGCGCGTGATTATAAAGATAGTCATCGTGAAACTTCACCTCTCAAGCAAGCTGAGGATGCAATCTATTTGGATACGACTGGCCTCTCTATTTTAGAAGTTGTTGAAAAAATTAAATCAGAAGCTCAAAAACATTTATAAGAACTATAGAAACGATGAACTGAATTTCGGTTTGTCGTTTTTTATCATAATTTGTCAAATAGTCTGTTTTAAGGTATAATAGTTGCTGTTGAAGAAAATTTGACAATCAAATAATCATAAATTTTTTAAGGAGATAACATGAGTCAATTACCAAATTGCCCAAAATGTAATTCAGAATATGTATATGAAGATGGCGCACTTCTAGTTTGTCCAGAATGTGCTTACGAGTGGAATCCTGCTGAGCAAGCAGAAGCAGAAGAAGGCATTGTTGCTATCGATGCAAATGGAAACAAACTAGCTGATGGAGATACAGTAACCTTGATTAAAGATTTGAAGGTTAAAGGTGCTCCTAAAGACCTCAAACAAGGAACTCGTGTGAAAAACATCCGTATTGTAGAGGGTGACCACAACATCGATTGTAAGATTGATGGGTTTGGAGCTATGAAGCTAAAATCAGAATTTGTGAAGAAGATTTAATCATGATTAAAAATGAAAAAGTAATATTTTATAGTCGTATCTTTTTATTTATAGCAGCCTTTACTGGTGTATACTTGGAGATTACCAAACGTGGTGGTTTAGGGATGTTACTCTACTATACAGTCCTCTCTAACCTTTTGGTTGTAATCTTTACAGGCTATCTTTTGATAAAGATGCGTAGTGGCGGTGATAGTTGGAAGAGTTCTGGGATTCTACGCCTCAAAGGTGGAGTCACCATGAGTATTATGATTACTTGTGTCATCTATCATTTCATGCTAGCTCCCTTGACGACAGATTTTTACCGTTTGGAAAATTTCCTTTGTCATTATATTGTCCCTCTCTGGTTTTTAGCAGATACAATTATTTTTGATAAGAGTCGTCAATATAAGTTAGTTGATCCCATGCTTTGGACTAGCCTTCCGTTGCTTTATATGATTTTTGCCCTCTTAAACGGTTTTGTTCTAAAGATGGATGTCCCTAATGCTAAGGATAGTCCCTTCCCTTATTTCTTTTTGAATGCTACCAAACATGGTTGGGGCTTTGTCTTTAAATGGGCAGCAACTATCTTTGTTGCCTACATGGTTTCAGGATATCTCTTTTATCTTGTGAAAAGTATAAAAAAATCTAAGAAATAAAAGTACCCAATGTGGGTGCTTTTTTTGTGATAGAGATAATTGTACCCGGACAAATCGATTTTTTTTATCTTGTTATGCAGTCTTTTATACCTTACAATAAAACTGTAGCTACCAATACAACTATTGAGGATGAAAAAAATGACTGAAAATCGTTATGAATTAAATAAGAATTTGGCACAGATGCTTAAGGGTGGCGTCATCATGGATGTTCAAAATCCTGAACAGGCAAGAATTGCTGAGGCTGCAGGTGCGGCAGCAGTTATGGCTTTGGAACGAATCCCAGCTGATATTCGTGCGGCGGGTGGTGTCTCTCGCATGAGTGATCCAAAGATGATCAAGGAAATCCAAGAAGCAGTCAGCATTCCAGTTATGGCTAAGGTTCGAATTGGGCATTTTGTTGAAGCTCAGATTTTAGAAGCTATCGAGATTGACTATATCGATGAGAGCGAAGTTCTATCTCCAGCTGACGATCGTTTCCATGTGGACAAGAAAGAATTTCAAGTTCCTTTTGTTTGTGGTGCAAAAGATCTAGGAGAAGCCTTGCGTCGTATCGCTGAAGGAGCTTCTATGATTCGTACAAAAGGGGAACCAGGAACAGGAGACATTGTTCAGGCGGTTCGTCATATGCGTATGATGAATCAAGAAATTCGTCGCATTCAAAATCTACGTGAGGACGAACTGTATGTTGCTGCAAAAGAACTCCAAGTACCTGTAGAATTAGTTCAATATGTCCACGAAAATGGGAAATTACCAGTAGTAAACTTTGCAGCTGGAGGTGTTGCTACACCAGCGGACGCTGCTCTTATGATGCAGCTAGGTGCGGAAGGTGTGTTTGTTGGCTCAGGAATTTTTAAATCAGGTGATCCTGTTAAACGTGCGGCAGCAATTGTCAAGGCTGTTACCAATTATCAGAATCCTCAAATTCTGGCTCAAATTTCGGAAGACTTGGGAGAAGCCATGGTTGGTATCAACGAGAATGAAATCCAAATTCTCATGGCTGAGCGAGGAAAATAGATGAAAATCGGAATCTTGGCCTTGCAAGGTGCCTTTGTAGAACACGAGAAAATGCTTGATCAACTAGGAGTTGAAAGTATTGAACTGCGAAACCTAGAAGATTTTCAGCAACACCAGAGTGACCTGTCGGGGTTAATCTTGCCAGGGGGAGAGTCTACAACTATGGGGAAACTGTTGCGAGATCAGCAGATGCTCATTCCTCTAAGAGAAGCTATTCTCAATGGGTTACCAGTCTTTGGAACTTGTGCGGGTTTAATTTTGCTAGCAAAACAAATCACTTCTCAAGAGGAAAGCCATCTAGCGACTATGGACATAGTAGTAGAGCGCAATGCCTATGGACGTCAGCTAGGAAGCTTTTATACAGAAGCTGACTGCAAGGGCGTTGGTAAAATTCCAATGACCTTTATCCGTGGCCCGATTATCAGTAGTGTTGGTGAGGATGTTGAAGTTTTAGCAATTGTGAACGATCAAATCGTAGCGGCACAAGAAAAAAATATGCTGGTAACCTCCTTTCATCCTGAATTGACAAATGATCTCCGTTTGCATCAGTACTTTATGAATATGTGTAAATAAAAAAAGAGGTTGGGATTTTTCTCAACTTCTTTTTTACATGTAATAAACAATAGCAATATATTGGAGAGCAGAGGCTGCTAGAATGAAGAGATGCCAAATCATATGGAAGTATGGTTTCTTTTTAGCATAGAATCCAGCGCCAACTGTATAGCAAAGGCCACCTGATACCATAAGACTCCAAAACATTGGACTTGTCTGACTGATGATTGCTGGTAAGATAGCCAATACAAGCCATCCCATGATGAGGTAAAGGATGAGACTGAATTTTTCATTGACCTTCTTGGCAAAGATTTTATAAAGAATACCGAAAATAGTTGTCCCCCATTGGATAGCAATAATGAGATAACCAAACCAATTATTCATCAGGGTTAAAACCACTGGTGTATAAGAACCTGCAATCGCAACATAAATCATAGAATGGTCAATAATTCGTAACACATATTTATGAGTTGAACCATAAGCCATAGAATGATAAATAGTTGATGATAAGAACATGAGGAAGAGGCTGATGACGAAGATGGAAACACCGATAGACGATAATAAACCATGTGCCTCATAACTGTAAGTAGATGAAATGGGAAGTAGAATGAGCATGATAAATGCTCCTACAGCATGGGTGACACTGTTGGCAATTTCTTCTCCAAAACTAAGTCGTTTACTAAGTTTGAAACTAGTATTCATTTGTTTCCTCCTTTTCGGTTTCTGTATAGACTAATGCAAGTGTTTGATGATAGAGTTTGACAGTTTGGCAGCTTGCCTGGATAATGGGATTAGCTGGATCAATATCTTTATTCATATAGTCCACAAAAGCATTGTAAAGTTCTTCTGAATTAGTGTCTGTGTGTAGGGTATTAAGGGTTTGAGCAATTTCTTGGATAGAAAAAACAGACTTGAGAGTGGTAATAGCAATCAATCGTGCGATTTGTTTGCGTTGATATTTTTTCTTTTCAGGTTTACTGATATAACCGTGTTTGACATAGTTGTTCACCATGGATGCTGTCAAACCTTTCTCCTTGTCAGGAGAAGCTGGAGGACAGATTTGATTGACATAGAGCAGAACCTGGTCCAGATAGAGATTGATACTTGGAATTTCTTCCCATTTTGGATAGGAAAAAGTGGTATTCATTTTCAACTCCTTTTTATCTAGTTTTAATAACTAGATTATAAAATATTAGAAATAATAAGTCAAGTTTCAAGTGCTTGTAGAAAGAAATAATTTATGCTATGATGAGAGAAAATAGTATGAAAAGAGGATAAATGATGGAGATTCGCTTAGCCTTTCCAAACGAAGTTGATGCAATTATGCAAGTGATTGAGGGAGCCAAGAAATATTTGGCAGAAGCTGGTAGCACTCAGTGGCAAAACGGCTACCCAGATGCAGATACCATTATTGAAGATATCATCTCTGGTCAAGCTTATGTAGCCCTAGACGAAGGTGACCTCTTAGCCTATGCAGCAGTGACTAAGAGCCCAGAAAAAGCTTATGAAGCAATTTATGATGGCAACTGGGAGGGAAATGAAGCAGAATACTTAGTATTTCACCGTATTGCTGTTGCTAGAGATGCGCAAGGTCAAGGTGCTGCTCAGACCTTTTTAGAAGGCTTGGTTGAAGGCTTCGATTACCTAGATTTTCGTTCAGATACGCATGATAAAAACATAGCCATGCAGCATATCTTTGAAAAACTTGGCTTCAAACAGGTTGGTAAAGTTCCAGTAGACGGGGAACGCTTGGCCTATCAAAAATTAAAATCAAATGCCTAAGAAGTATGTAAAGATGCTATACAAGTCACCGATTGGTCCCCTATCTCTGGTAGCAGATGACCACTATTTGTTTGGGATATGGATTGAAGAAGAGAGCGATTTTGAGAAGGGATTATCTGAAAATGATGTAACTGTTGTTGAGAGTCATCCCATTTTAAATCAAATTACTTCCTATTTAGAGACTTATTTTAAGGGGCAAGATCAAGACTTATCTGAGATGCCTTTAGCTCCTGTCGGTAGTGACTTTGAAAAAAGAGTCTGGAACTACCTGAGAGGAATTCCTTTTGGTCAGACAGTTACTTATGGGCAAATAGCTAAGGACTTGCAGGTGGCTTCTGCTCAAGCAGTCGGAGGAGCAGTAGGTCGCAATCCCTGGTCTATCCTTGTACCTTGTCACCGTGTGCTAGGTGCTGGAGGACGTCTGACAGGCTATGCTTGGGGACTCGAAAAGAAGGCTTGGCTCTTGAGGCATGAAGGTGCAAGTTATCAAGAAAATAAAAAATAGAAAGAGAAGGAAATGTTAGAATTTATCGAATATCCAAAATGTACAACTTGTAAAAAAGCTAAGAAAGAATTAGATCAACTCGGACTAGAATATAAAGACGTTCATATCGTTGAAGAGACTCCGAGTGAAAAGGTCATTTTAAACTGGCTCGAAACTTCGGGATTTGAATTGAAGCAATTTTTTAATACTAGTGGAATCAAATATCGTGAACTCGGATTGAAAGATAAGGTTGGAACATTGTCTAACAAAGAAGCAGCCAAACTCTTGGCCAGTGATGGTATGCTGTTAAAACGTCCGATACTAGTTGAAAATGGTCTTGTAAAACAAATTGGCTATCGTAAATCATATAAGGACTTGGATTTGAATTAGTTTTTTTCTATCTCCTTGATAGATAAAATATATAACCTCCCACTTTTAAAGTATGATAAACTAGAAGGTAGATGAAGTCTGATATGCTCGTAGCAAATATTTTTAATTAGAGCATAAGTATGATAGAATGAATCATTATCTTGAGAGGATGTTTCTATGAATGTTACAACGATTTTAGCATCTGATTGGTATCAAAATTTGATGCAATATATCCCAGATGGCAAACTTTTTAGTTGGCGTTCGGTCTTTGATGGGATTCCAAGAATTGTACAGCAATTACCTACAACATTGATGTTAACGGTATTCGGTGCCTTTTTTGGTATCATGCTAGCCCTAATCTTTGCTATCGTTAAAATCAACCGAGTTAGATTTATATACCCATTACAAGCCTTTTTTGTTAGTTTCCTAAAAGGAACCCCAATTTTAGTTCAACTAATGTTGACTTATTATGGGATTCCATTAGCTTTGAAAGCCTTGAATCAACAATGGGGAACTTCTCTAAACATTAATGCGATTCCAGCAGCGACATTTGCGATTGTGGCTTTTGCTTTTAACGAGGCAGCCTATGCCAGCGAAACTCTTCGTGCGGCAATTCTTTCTGTAAATCCAGGTGAAATTGAAGCTGCTCGTAGTCTTGGTATGACACGTGCGCAAGTTTATCGTCGTGTGATCATTCCCAATGCAGCCGTAGTTGCAACACCAACCTTGATTAACTCCTTGATTGGCTTGACCAAGGGAACTTCCCTAGCCTTCAGTGCAGGTGTTGTAGAAGTCTTTGCCCAAGCTCAGATTTTGGGTGGTGCAGACTATCGTTACTTTGAACGTTTCATCTCAGTTGCCCTCGTCTATTGGGTGGTAAATATCGTTATTGAAAATCTTGGCCGTTTCATTGAAAGAAAAATGGCTATTACAGCACCAGATAATGTTGAGACAGATGTGAAAGGAGAGCTTCGCTAATGATTAAAATTTCAAATTTAAGCAAATCCTTTTCAGGTCAAACCGTTCTGGATCATCTGAACTTAGATATTCAAAAAGGAGAAGTTGTTGCCTTAATTGGTTCTTCAGGAGCTGGGAAATCAACTTTTCTTCGTAGCTTAAACTATCTAGAAACTCCTGATAGTGGAAGTATTCAGATTGATGATTTCAAAGTTGATTTTTCTCAAATTACGCAAGAAGAAATCCTAACTCTTCGTCGCAAACTATCGATGGTTTTCCAACAGTTTAATTTATTTGAGCGTAGAACAGCGCTAGACAATGTTAAAGAAGGCTTGGTGGTCGTTAAAAAACTATCGGACGAAGAAGCGACTAGGATTGCCAAGGAAGAACTAGCTAAGGTTGGACTTTCTGATCGTGAACAGCATTATCCGCGTCACTTGTCAGGGGGGCAAAAACAACGGGTAGCTATAGCGCGTGCCCTAGCCATGAAACCAGACGTCTTACTTTTGGATGAACCGACTTCAGCACTGGATCCAGAATTGGTTGGTGAGGTAGAAAGATCGATTGCTAATGCTGCAAAATCAGGTCAAACCATGGTTTTGGTTAGTCACGATATGTCATTTGTTGCTCAAGTAGCTGATAAGGTTTTATTCTTGGATAAAGGAAAGATTATTGAATCTGGAACACCGGATGAGATTATCAACCATCCCAAAGAAGAACGAACAAAAGAGTTCTTTGCTAGTTACAAACGGACCTATATCTGATATAATAGAAGATAAGAAAAACTCAGTTGGCTAAGCTAACTGGGTTTGCTCTTTAAAAATAATAGAAATGAGAGAGAGCATGCTAGTTCAGCTATTTGCTTTGTATTTAGAGAGTTTGGTGTTGACGATTTTACTAGTCTTGGTTGTCTTAGGGATTTGGATTGGTTTAAGAGCTCTATCAGGTGTGGATAAAACTGCCAAAGAGCGTCAGGCTCACCTCTATGATATGATTATGATTGGAGTTCTAACAATTCCAGTATTGTCTTTTGCAACTATGAGCATCTTGTTGGTTCTCAAGGCTTAATAGTTGTCAAATAGGATTTTATCCGTTAGAATAAGAATAGTTACAACAAGAAAGAAGGAAATAGAATGTACGATACGATTATTATCGGTGCAGGTCCTGCTGGGATGACTGCAGCCTTGTATGCAGCTCGCAGCAATCTCAAAGTAGCTTTGATTGAAGGTGGTCTTCCTGGCGGTCAGATGAACAATACTTCTGACATTGAAAACTATCCAGGTTATGCTAACATTAGTGGACCTGAGTTGGCAGAAAAGATGTTTGAACCTCTTGAAAATCTAGGTGTTGAACATCTCTATGGCTTTGTAAAAAATATTGAGAACCATGGTGATGTTAAGAAAGTAATCACAGACGATGAAGAATTTGAAACTCGCACAGTTATTGTGGCGACTGGTTCTAAGCACCGACTTTTAGGAGTTCCAGGTGAAGAAGAATTGAATAGTCGTGGAGTTTCCTACTGTGCGGTTTGTGATGGAGCCTTTTTCCGTGACCAAGATTTGTTGGTTGTAGGTGGTGGTGACTCAGCGGTTGAGGAAGCAATCTTCTTAACACAGTTTGCCAAAACTGTAACCATCGTTCACCGTCGTGATGAGCTTCGTGCTCAAAAAGTCTTGCAAGAACGCGCCTTTGCCAATGAAAAAATCAACTTCATTTGGGATTCTGTTGTCAAAGAAATCAAGGGTGAAAACCGTGTGGAGTCAGTTGTCATTGAAAATGTTAAAACAAATCAAGTGACTGAACATGCCTTTGGAGGTGTCTTCATCTATGTTGGTTTAGATCCAGTTAGCGATTTTACAAAAGATTTACAAATCCAAGATGAGTCAGGTTGGATTGTGACAGATGACCACATGAAGACAAGTGTTGCAGGTGTCTTTGCAGTTGGAGATGTTCGTCAGAAAGACCTTCGCCAAGTTACAACAGCAGTTGGAGATGGTGCTATTGCAGGTCAAGAAGCCTATAAATATATTACTGAACATAGTTAAAAAGGCGGTGGGACAGAAATCGATAGACAAAGTCTCGATTTCGTAGTCCCAGCCCCGCGAGGATGATTAGGAGCTTTTTGGAGTCTAAAAGACGAACAAAAAGTTCAATCAGCTACCGCGTCAAAGTTTGATTGCTAATAAAAAGTGAGGTCGGGATCTTTTGTCCCAACCTCACTTTTTTATAATCGATTGCGGAAGACTTCATACATAAGAATAGCAGCAGCAACGCTTGCATTGAGACTCTGTACATGTCCATTCATTGGAATAGTGATCATCTCGTCCACTTGCTTTTTGATGTTACTTGAGATACCTTTTCCTTCATTTCCGATAATGAGGGCGACCTTTCCACTGGTGTTCCATTTATGGCAAGGAGTTCCATTCATATCAGTACCAAAGGTCCAAAAGCCTTCTTCTTTTAGCTTGTCCAAAGTTTGGCTGAGATTGGTAACGCGAGCGATAGGCACATGCTCGATGGCACCCGTTGCTGTTTTTGCAACTACGGGTGTCACACCAACAGCTCGATGCTTGGGAATAATGACGCCTGAAACATTGGTTGCATCGGCTGTTCTTAGGATAGAACCTAGGTTATGAGGGTCAGTTAGTCCATCGAGGATCAATACTAGTGGGTTTTCTTCTTGACGAGTCTGAGCAAGAATCTGCTCAAGTTCAGTATAGGCAAATTCAGAAACACGTAGGACAAAACCTTGGTGGACAGCTCCTTCAGTCATCTCGGAAAGTGATTTTTTTGAAGTCCAAGAGATGGATACTTTCTTTTCAGTCGCCAGTTCCTTGACTTTTTCTACATTCTTACCTCGTAAATCATCCTGGAGATAGAGTTTGTTTCCAGTATTTGCTAACAGTGCTTCGGTAACGGCGTGAACGCCATAGACAATATCATTTGTTTTCATGGCTCTATTATAACATAAAACCCCGTTGTCGAACGGGATTTTCTTTATTCCAGAATGAGTAAACCTTCTTTGACTGCGAAAGGATCCTTTTCATTGATACGATCATAAAACATAATACCATTTAAGTGGTCGATTTCATGTTGTACAACGATGGAGTTGTAGCCTTTTAGCTTTATGCGATGCTTTTCGCCATCCTTGTCAAAGTAGTCGACAGTTACTCGAGCATGGCGGATAACATAACCTGGGACAGTACGATCGACTGATAGGCAACCTTCTCCCTCTCCTAGAGCAGCGTCTTGGACTGAGTGTGAGACAATCTTAGGATTGTACATAACAGCTTGTAAGTCATAGGCTTCTTGAGGTGTTTCACCTTCTTCGGTGATATTAGGAACTAAAACAGCAATGATGCGTTTTGAGATATCTAATTGTGGTGCAGCAAGTCCGACTCCTCCACGTAGCCCTAACTTTTCAGCCATAACTGGGTCTTGCGAATGTTTCAAAAATTGCATCATTTTCTCACCAAGAATGATATCTTGATCACTCAATGGGAAAGTGACTTCCTCAGCAACAGCTCGTAGGGTTGGATTGCCCTCGCGGATAATATCTTTCATATCGATTAAATGTGAAGCTTTTGTAATACGTTCTATAGCAGACATCTTCTCTCCTTCCTTCCATTACAATTCCATGATAACACAAAATAGTTGAGAAAGAAAGTCACAGAAGTTGCTAATAAAGGGAAATAGCTATTTGTCTGTGGTATAATAAGGTAAGGAGACTTGCATCAAAAAGCAAGGAGAAAAGATATGGAAAAACGTAGTAGAAGAAAAAAGCAATCAGGATTACCAGTTATCAGAGAGTCTATCCAATTTTTCAAAAACTATCGACAGTGGAGTAATAAAACCTTTGTTGTTGTGTTGTTGATTGTTGTTGCGATTTCGATGGCTTTGACTTTATTAGCTCAAGGAATTAAGGGAGTTCCATTGTGGAATAGGAATGCACCTGCAGTGAGTCAGAATTCAGACTCTAAAGGTAAGAATTCCGTAACGGAAGAAGAAACGAGTGTGCGCATCATGGCAAATGGTGACCTCCTCTATCATATTCCGATTTATCGAACTGCCCTAAAAGAAGATGGGACTTATGATTTTCATGAAAACTTTGAGTATGTAAAACCTTGGCTCAAACAAGCAGACCTAGTCATCGGTGACTTTGAAGGAACTGTAAACAAGGATCACTACTTAGGAGGTTATCCTTTGTTTAATGCACCTGGAGAAGTCATGGATGCTATAAAGGATGCTGGTTACCAAGTGTTAGACTTGGCTCACAATCATATCTTAGATTCTCAGATTGAGGGAGTTTTTTCAACTGCTGATGCTATCGAAAAAACTGGAATGACTCCAATCGGAGTTTACACCCACGAACCAAGAGATAAGGCGCCTATCGTCATCAAGGAAGTCAAGGGCATAAAAGTTGCTCTTCTAGCTTATTCTTATGGCTTTAACGGTATTGAAGAATACATTTCTAAAGAAGACTACGACAATCATCTTTCTGACCTCAACGAAGAAAAAATGAAGGCCGAAATTGAAAGAGCTGAAAAAGAAGCAGATATAACAGTCGTCATGCCTCAGATGGGAATTGAGTATCAATTGGAACCAACAGAAGAGCAAAAGAAACTATACCATAAAATGATCGATTGGGGGGCTGATATTATCTTCGGTGGACATCCTCACGTTGTTGAACCAGCTGAGACAGTTGAAAAAGATGGAGATAAAAAACTCATCATCTATTCTATGGGGAATTTCCTATCGAATCAGCGTATTGAAACCATGCAGGATGAGGAAAATGCCAAATGGACAGAACGTGGCGTTCTCATGGATGTGACCATTAAGAAAAAAGCAGGAAAGACTACAATCGAGACTGCTAAAGCTCATCCTAGCTGGGTTAATAGGACACCAAAAGGAACTTATTCTCCAGAAGGTTATCCACTCTATCTATACCAGACCTATATCTTAGATGATTTCATTGAGGGTGGAAAATATCGTAACCAGTTAGATGATGAAACCAAGGAACGGATAGATACAGCTTATACAGAAATGAATGAGCATGTAGGTTTGAAATGGTAGCAATGGAGAGCGATAAGAAAAAGATGGATATTAGAGTAATTGCGACGGATATGGATGGTACATTGTTGGATCCAAAAGGACAACTAGATCTTCCACGCCTAGAAAAAATATTGGATAAGTTAGATCAACGTGGCATTCGTTTCGTCATTGCTACTGGAAATGAAGTTCATCGTATGCGTCAATTACTGGAGCATCTGGTAGAAAGAGTCGTTCTCGTAGTTGCTAATGGTGCTCGTATATTTGAAAATGATAAATTGCTACAGGCACAAACTTGGGATGATGCCATGGTTGATAGGGCTTTGAACCATTTTAAAGGTAGAGAATGCCAGGATCAGTTTGTCGTAACTGCTATGAATGGTGGTTTTGTCAAGGAAGGCACTGTTTTTACAGAACTTGATAAATTTATGACTCCAGAGATGATTGAAAAGCTCTATCGACGAATGCACTTTGTTGATGAATTTGACCCCAGCTTATTCGGTGGTGTTCTAAAGATGAGTATGGTTGTTGGTGAAGAACGATCAGATGCAGTTTTGCAGGAAATTAATGACTTGTTTGATGGTCATGTTCGTGCTGTTTCTAGTGGATATGGCTGTATTGACATCTTACAGGACGGGATTCATAAGGCTTGGGGCTTAGAGGAATTGCTCAAACGTTGGAACTTAAAACCAGAACAAATCATGGCTTTTGGAGACAGTGAAAATGACATCGAAATGTTAGAGTTGGCAGGAATTTCTTACGCGATGGAAAATGCTGAGGAGTCTGTTAAGGAAGTTGCGACAAAAGTGGCGCCAGCCAACAGTCAGGCAGGTGTTTACCAAGTTTTAGAAAACTGGCTAGAAAAAGGAGAATAACTTGGCAGTACAGCTTTTAGAAAATTGGCTCTTAAAAGAGCAGGAGAAAATTCAAACCAAGTATCGTGAACTCAATCGTATCTCGGTAATTGAACCCTCTATCATCTTTATTGGTGATTCAATTATTGAGTATTATCCTTTGCAAGAATTACTAGGAACGTCAAAGACGATTGTGAATCGAGGCATTCGAGGCTATCAGACCGGACTTTTATTGAAGAATCTTGATGCCCACCTCTATGGTGATGCAGTAGATCAAATTGTATTATTGATTGGGACAAATGACATTGGAAAAAATGTTCCAATGATGGAAGCGCTAAACAATCTTGAGAGTGTGATTCAAACCATTTCACGTGACTATCCGCTGTCACAAATAAAGCTTGTTTCCATCTTGCCGGTCAATGAGAGTGAGAATTTCAAACAGACTGTTTATATTCGTACCAATGAAAAAATTAAAGAATGGAACCAAGCCTACCAAGAACTGGCATTAGCCTATATGCAGGTAGAATATGTATCTGTTTTTGACAAACTACTCGATCAGGAAGGACAACTCAAATCAGACTATACAACAGATGGTCTTCATCTTAGCGTCCCTGGCTATCAGACTTTATCAAAAGCCTTGAAAGATTACATTTTCTAAGTTTTTGCCTGTTTTTTGCTTTTTAAAGCTAGATAAGGTATAATATCTTTATAGTCTTTGGGGTCGTTACGGATTCGACAGGCATTATGAGGCATATTTTGCAACTCGTGTGGCGACGTAAACGCTCAGTTAAATATAACTGCAAAAAATAACACATCTTACGCTCTAGCTGCCTAAAAACCAGCAGGCGTGACCCGATTCGGATTGCTCGTGTCTGATGATGGGTCTTATTATTAGCGAGATACGATCAAGCTTTGTCTAGCAGTTTGATAAGAGATTTATAGACTCGCAGTTCCTAGGCTTGAGTTATGTGTCGAGGAACTGTTAAAACAATACATAACCTATGGTTGTAGACAAATATGTTAGCAGGTGTTTGGACGTGGGTTCGACTCCCACCGGCTCCATTATTCTTTTGCATTCTTTTGCATTCTTTTGCATTCCTTTCTAAAACGTTGTACTTACAGCGTTTTTTATTTTTTTCTTTGGTATTCCTTGGTATTCTTTTTTACAAAAAAGATACAATTTTCAGTTGTATCCTAAATATTAAATCAAGTCCTGAATTTTCTTAAGTTTTTATCATATTTTGTGTTATAATTAAGGGGCGTTAAGAAAAAATTATGAAAAAACTAAATGTTTTTCATATAGTTTTCATTATTTTAATAGTTTAAAGTCAATCTTATTTTTCTCTAATAGAAAATAATGAAAAAGTAGGTTTAGAAAGAGGTGAGTATCTATGTCTTCTCATAAAAAAGTGTCACTCTCTGAGATTAATCAATCTATCGATACTCCAAATAACAATCATTTCTGGCAAAATTTAAAGGCCTTCTTGGGTCCAGGTGCCCTTGTGGCTGTAGGGTATATGGATCCAGGAAACTGGATAACCAGTGTGGTTGGAGGTGCATCCTATAAGTACAGTCTCTTATTTGTCATCTTGATTTCATCACTCATTGCTATGCAGCTTCAGCAGATGGCAGGAAAGCTAGGGATTGTAACCCAGATGGACCTGGCTCAAGCAACAGCTCATCACTCACCAAAATGGCTTCGTTATAGCTTATGGGTGATTTTGGAGTTAGCCTTGATGGCGACAGACCTGGCAGAAGTTCTAGGTTCAGCCATTGCTCTCAATCTTCTTTTTAAGATTCCGATTATGATAGCCATCCTTTTGACGGTTCTAGATGTCTTTCTCTTATTGCTTTTGATGAAATTTGGCTTTAAGAAGATAGAAGCTATTGTGACAACACTGATTTTAACGATTTTAGCAATCTTTACTTATCTAGTAGCCTTGTCACACCCAAGTTTCCAGGGAATAGCTGAGGGTTATTTACCCAATTCGACCTTATTTGAGAGTCCTTTGCCAGGACATGAAAGTCAATTAACTTTAGCTCTGGGGATTGTAGGTGCGACGGTTATGCCCCATAACCTCTATTTACATTCTTCCTTATCTCAAACTCGGAAAATCAATCACAAGGCCAAGGATGATGTTCGAAAAGCGGTGCGCTTTATGACCTGGGACTCGAATCTTCAACTGTCCTTGGCCTTTATCGTTAACTCCCTTCTATTAATTCTCGGAGCGGCTCTCTTTTTCGGCCATGCATCCGAGATTTCTGCCTTCTCTCAAATGTATAATGCCCTGCAGGATTCTACCATTGCGGGAGCTATAGCTAGCTCAACCTTATCAACCTTGTTTGCCTTGGCCCTATTAGCCAGTGGTCAGAATTCGACAATTACGGGTACCTTGACTGGACAAATCGTTATGGAGGGTTTCTTGCATATGAGATTGCCTCAGTGGTTCATTCGTTTGGCAACTCGTCTCTTTGCCTTGTTGCCTGTCATGATTGTAGCGGTTCTGTTTGGTCATCAGGAAAAAACCTTGGATCAGTTATTGGTCTATTCGCAGGTCTTTCTTTCAATCGCTCTTCCGTTTTCAATCTTCCCTTTGATTTATTTAACTTCTAAGAAATCACTGATGGGCGAATTTACCAATGCTAAATGGAATACCATTCTTGGTTATATTGTTTCCATTATCTTAACAATTCTCAATGTGAAATTGTTATTTGATATTTTCTAAGAAATTCACCCAAGTTAGAAAACAAGCATATAAGAAAAAAGATACCCAAGAAATCTTGGGTATCTTTTTGAAAATAAACGGAAGACATGGGATTCGAACCCACGCACGCTTTAACACGCCTACCGCGTTTCCAACACGGCCTCTTAAGCCTCTTGAGTAATCTTCCATTGTTTACTAACCTAGTCTACCATAAAGCCTTCTTTCTTGCAAATTAATTTGAAGATGAGGAGCTAGTGACAGAAAATGAAAGAAAGTGACAAAAAATGCTTGACTTTGATATTTTTTATGATAGAATGAATAATGTAATCGTTAACAGGAGGTAAACTAGTGCTAAAAAGTGAACGAAAACAGGTGATTTTAGAAGAATTGAGTAAGCATAAAATCGTCTCTCTAGAGAAATTGGTAGGCTTGTTAGATACTTCAGAATCAACAGTTAGACGTGATTTAGATGAATTGGAGTCTGAAAATAAACTTCGTCGAGTGCATGGAGGAGCAGAGTTGCCTCACTCCTTGCAAGAAGAAGAAACCATTCAAGAAAAATCTGTCAAAAACCTTCAAGAGAAAAAGTTGATTGCTCAAAAAGCATCTTCCCTCATCAAAGAAAAAGATGTTATCTTTGTGGATGCAGGGAGTACGACAGCCTTTCTCATTAAAGAATTGGAGCAAAAAGACATTACAGTGGTAACCAATTCCATTCACCATGCGGTTCAATTAGTGGATAAGCAAATCCCAACCGTCATTATTGGTGGTGGAGTCAAGATGACAACTGATGCCAGTATCGGAGGAGTAGCTCTCAATCAGATTAACCAACTGCACTTTGACCGTGCCTTTATTGGAATGAATGGTGTAGATGAAGGTTACTTTACAACTCCAGATATGGAGGAGGGCGCCGTCAAGCGTGCTATCTTAGAAAATGCTAAACAGACATATGTTCTAGCAGATTCATCCAAGATTGGTCAGTCTTGTTTTGCTAAGGTAGCTCCTATAAAACGTGCTATTGTCATTACAAGCAAGGATCACGAGCTCTTGTCAGCTATCAAAGAGAAAACGGAGGTAATAGAAGTATGATTTATACAGTCACACTCAATCCATCTATAGACTACATTGTCCGTCTGGATAAAGTGGAAGTTGGTAGTGTCAATCGTATGGATAGTGATGATAAGTTTGCTGGTGGTAAAGGTATCAATGTTAGCCGTGTCTTGAAACGTTTAGACGTTCCAAATACAGCGACAGGTTTCATCGGAGGCTTTACTGGAAAATTTATCACAGATACTTTAGCTGAAGAACAAATTGAAACGCAATTTGTCCAAGTGGCAGAAGATACGCGTATCAATGTTAAGATTAAAGCCGACCAAGAAACAGAAATCAATGGGACAGGACCTAATGTTGAGCCCGAACAACTTGCAGAGTTAAAAGCCATTCTTTCAAATCTCACAGCAGAAGATACAGTTGTATTTGCAGGTTCGAGTGCTAAAAACTTGGGTAATGTTGTTTACAAAGAATTAATTTCTTTGACGCGTCAGACAGGCGCTCAAGTAGTCTGTGACTTTGAAGGTCAGACCTTGATCGATAGTTTGGATTATCAACCACTTTTGGTCAAACCAAATAATCATGAACTGGGAGCTATCTTTGGAGTCAAACTTGAAAGCCTTGATGAAATCGAGAAATACGCTCGAGAATTGCTGGCTAAAGGTGCTCAAAACGTTATTATCTCTATGGCTGGAGATGGAGCTCTTCTGGTAACATCAGATGGAGCATACTTTGCTAAACCGATTAAGGGAACCGTGAAAAACTCAGTGGGCGCTGGTGACTCGATGGTTGCTGGATTTACGGGTGAGTTTGTCAAATCAAAAGACGCAGTAGAAGCCTTCAAGTGGGGAGTGGCATGTGGAACAGCAACCACCTTTTCAGATGATTTAGCAACTGCAGCATTTATTAAAGAAACTTATGAAAAAGTTGAGGTAGAAAAAAGATGAAAATTCAAGATTTATTGAGAAAAGATGTCATGTTGCTTGATTTGCAAGCAACTGAAAAAACAGCAGCTATCGAAGAAATGATTCATAGCTTGGTTGAACACGGATACGTGACAGATTTTGAAACCTTCAAAGAAGGAATTTTAGCGCGTGAAGCTTTGACTTCTACAGGCTTGGGCGACGGTATCGCTATGCCACACAGCAAAAATGCTGCTGTAAAGGAAGCTACTGTTCTCTTTGCTAAGTCGAACAAGGGTGTTGATTACGAAAGTTTAGACGGACAAGCAACTGACCTCTTCTTTATGATTGCTGCTCCAGAAGGTGCCAATGATACGCACTTGGCTGCCTTGGCAGAATTGTCACAATATTTGATGAAAGACGGATTTGCTGATAAACTTCGTCAAGTAACATCAGCTGATCAAGTCATTGAACTCTTTGACCAAGCTTCAGAAAAAGCTCAAGAGCCAGTTCAAGCTCCTGCAAATGAATCTGGTGACTTTATCGTA
The DNA here is from genome assembly GCF_023110115.1 of Streptococcus sp. oral taxon 431. Lineage (GTDB taxonomy): Bacteria > Bacillota > Bacilli > Lactobacillales > Streptococcaceae > Streptococcus. Next base: position 191,897 of record NZ_JALDVP010000003.1, read on the forward strand.
GCAGTTACAGCTTGTACAACAGGAATTGCCCACACATACATGGCCCAAGAAGCTCTTCAAAAAGTGGCTGCAGAAATGGGGGTTGGTATCAAGGTTGAAACCAACGGTGCAAGTGGTGTAGGCAACAAATTAACAGCAGAAGATATCCGAAATGCCAAAGCTGTTATCATCGCTGCAGATAAAGCAGTTAAGATGGATCGTTTCGATGGTAAACCATTGGTGAACCGTCCAGTTGCAGATGGTATCCGTAAGACAGAAGAGTTGATCAACTTGGCTCTTTCTGGTAATGCTGAAGTATATCGTGCTGCTAATGGAGCGCAAGCTTCAACAGCATCTAATGAAAAACAAAGTCTAGGTGGTGCCTTCTACAAACATTTGATGAGTGGTGTATCACAAATGTTGCCATTCGTTATTGGTGGTGGTATCATGATTGCCCTCGCCTTCTTGATTGATGGTGCTTTGGGGGTTCCAAATGAGAGCCTTGGAAATCTTGGTTCTTACCATGAACTCGCTTCTATGTTCATGAAAATTGGTGGTTCTGCCTTTGGTTTAATGCTTCCAGTATTTGCAGGATATGTTGCTTACTCAATCGCTGAAAAACCAGGTTTGGTAGCCGGTTTCGTAGCTGGTGCTATCGCTAAAGAAGGTTATGCCTTTGGTAAAATCCCTTACGCTCAGGGTGGTGAAGCAACTTCAGCTCTTGCAGGAGTATCATCAGGTTTCCTTGGAGCCCTCGTAGGTGGATTTATCGCAGGTGCCTTGGTGCTCTTGGTTAAGAAATACGTGAAGGTTCCTCGCTCACTTGAAGGTGCTAAATCAATCCTTCTCTTGCCACTTTTTGGAACAATCTTGACAGGATTTGTCATGCTAGCTGTTAATATCCCAATGGCCGCAATCAACACTGGTATGAACAACTTCCTTGGTGGTCTTGAAGGTGGATCAGCTGTCCTTCTTGGAGTCGTTCTTGGAGGAATGATGGCTGTCGACATGGGTGGACCTGTCAATAAAGCAGCCTACGTCTTTGGTACTGGTACTCTTGCAGCAACAGTGGCAACAGGTGGTTCAGTAGCCATGGCAGCAGTTATGGCTGGAGGAATGGTTCCACCACTTGCAATCTTTGTCGCAACACTTCTCTTCAAGAATAAATTTACCAAAGAAGAACGTAACTCTGGTTTGACTAACATCGTTATGGGCTTGTCATTCATCACTGAAGGTGCGATTCCATTTGGTGCAGCAGACCCAGCTCGTGCTATCCCAAGTTTCATCCTTGGTTCAGCAGTAGCAGGTGGACTCGTTGGTCTTGCAAATATCAAACTCATGGCTCCTCACGGAGGAATCTTCGTTATCGCTCTTACTTCAAATGCTCTTCTTTACCTTGTCTTTGTCTTGGTAGGAGCAATTGTCAGTGGTGTAGTTTACGGTTACCTTCGTAAACCATTAGAAAAATAATCCCAAACACATTCAAATGACTGAACACGAAAGTGGGCAGTCATTTTTTAACCCCTCGAAAAGTTTCTGAAATATGATATAATAGAAGCATGGCAAACAAGAATACAACTAAAACAAGACGAAGACCGTCTAAAGCAGAATTGGAAAGAAAACAAGCGATTCAACGAATGCTGATTTCTTTAGCTTTGGCTATCTGTTTAATTTTTGCAGCCCTCAAATGGGGAGCTGTCGGAATTACTGTTTATAACCTGATTCGCTTACTCGTCGGGAGTTTAGCATACTTAGCTATTTTCTCTCTCTTAATCTATCTATTCTTCTTTAAATGGATTCATAAACAAGAAGGCTTGCTAGCAGGTTTCTTCTTTATTTTTGCAGGCTTACTCCTCATCTTTCAAGCTTATCTTGTCTGGAAGCTTAGCATGGCAAATGCTATTTTTCAAGGAACGATTGGACAAATCTTTAAAGATTTAACCAGTTTTCAAGTAACCAGTTTTGCAGGGGGAGGCTTGTTAGGGGTAGGTCTCTACATTCCGGTAGCCTTTTTGTTCTCAAACATCGGTACCTATTTCATAGGGGCAATCTTAATCCTAATCGGAGCTCTTTTAATGAGTCCATGGTCTATCTATGATATTGCTGATTTTCTTTCAGCTCGATTTGCTATCTGGATGGAGCGCCGTGAACAGAAAAAACAAGAGCGTTTTATCAAGCGTGAAGAGGATAAGGCACGAAGAGAAGCAGAAGAGCAAGCAAGACTTGAAAAAGAAAGAGAAGAGCAGGCTTTGCTTGACATGCAGCCTGTAGATATGGAAACTGGAGAAATCTTATCAGACCAACCACTGCAAGAATTTCCTCCACTTCCAGAGGAGGAATGGGTAGAACCTGAGATTATTCTCCCGCAAGCTGATTTTGATTACCCTGAAGAAGGGGACTATCCAGAGGAAGAAGTTTTCTCTGAAGAAGAAGATGATGATGAAGAGGTTGAAGTAGATTTTTCTGCTAAAAAGGCCTTGGAGTATAAGCTTCCAAGCTTACAACTTTTTGCACCTGATAAACCAAAAGACCAGTCTAAAGAAAAGAAAATTGTTCGAGAAAATATCAAAATTTTGGAAGAAACCTTTGCAAGTTTCGGTATCAAGGTAACAGTTGAGCGTGCTGAAATCGGTCCGTCGGTGACCAAGTATGAGGTTAAACCTGCTGTTGGTGTCCGTGTCAACCGTATTTCAAACCTAGCAGACGACTTGGCTTTGGCTTTGGCTGCTAAAGATGTCCGTATCGAAGCACCTATCCCTGGGAAATCCTTGGTAGGTATAGAAGTTCCTAACTCGGAAATTGCAACGGTATCCTTCCGTGAGCTTTGGGAACAATCTCAAACAAAACCTGAAAATCTTTTAGAAATTCCTCTTGGGAAAGCAGTCAATGGTACGGCTCGTAGTTTTGATTTGGCTAAAATGCCTCACTTGCTAGTGGCCGGTTCTACAGGTTCTGGTAAATCCGTTGCAGTTAATGGAATTATCGCAAGTATTTTGATGAAGGCCCGCCCTGACCAGGTTAAATTTATGATGGTGGACCCTAAGATGGTTGAGCTTTCAGTATACAACGATATCCCTCATCTCTTGATTCCAGTTGTGACCAACCCTCGTAAGGCCAGCAAGGCCCTTCAAAAAGTCGTAGATGAAATGGAAAACCGCTATGAACTTTTCGCCAAAGTCGGAGTTCGAAATATTGCCGGTTTCAATGCTAAGGTTGAGGAATTTAATGCTCAATCAGAGTACAAACAAGTACCTCTACCTTTAATCGTCGTGATTGTGGATGAGTTGGCTGACCTCATGATGGTTGCTAGCAAGGAAGTAGAAGATGCCATTATCCGACTTGGACAGAAGGCGCGTGCGGCTGGTATTCACATGATTCTCGCAACCCAGCGTCCTTCAGTGGATGTTATCTCTGGTTTGATTAAGGCAAATGTGCCGTCACGTGTAGCATTCGCGGTTTCTTCAGGAACAGATTCACGTACGATTTTGGATGAAAATGGTGCGGAGAAATTACTCGGCCGAGGGGATATGCTCTTTAAGCCAATTGATGAAAACCATCCTGTTCGTCTCCAAGGCTCCTTTATCTCAGATGATGATGTGGAACGTATCGTAAACTTCATTAAGGCTCAAGCTGATGCGGATTATGATGAAAGCTTTGACCCAGGAGAAGTATCTGAGTCAGAAGGTGATTTTGGTTCTAGCGATGATGCTGGAGATCCTCTCTTTGAAGAAGCAAAAGCTCTTGTCATCGAGACACAAAAAGCAAGTGCATCCATGATTCAGCGCCGTCTATCGGTTGGATTTAACCGAGCCACTCGATTGATGGAAGAATTAGAGATGGCTGGAGTTATTGGTCCTGCTGAAGGGACAAAACCTCGAAAAGTCTTACAACAATAATTGTTTGAAAATAGAATAAAAATTCAAGAAATTACCTTTCGAAAATGGGGATAATCTACTCTAATTTTTCGAAGGTGATTTCTTATTTTATGCTATGATTATAGGTGTTCTTGTAGTAAAAAGACTTTCAGTCTGGTTCGGAATTTAGATTTTACTTTTACTAATTTTAACTAATATAGTATTGATTTTTAAACCGGTTTTTGATATATTAAAATGGTATAAGAAATATTTATATGTTTAAAAAATAAGCGAAAATAATGAAGGGGGTTATTTTTTTAAGACAAAATGCAAACGCTTACTTTTTAAGCAGGAAGGAAAAAAATAATGGATAAAAGGTTATTAGAAAAACGTTGTAAATATAGTATTCGGAAATTTTCATTAGGTGTTGCTTCTGTTGTCATTGGTGCAACATTCTTTGGAACAAGCACTGTTTTGGCGGATACAGCACAAACTGGTTCTACTGCAAATATGCCAGCTGATTTAGCAGCTGCTCTGGCAAATGCAAAAGATGATAATGGACATGATTTTGAAGCACCAAAACCTGGAGAAGATCAAGGTTCTCCTGAAGTTACCGAAGGTCCAAAAACTGAGGAAGAATTACTAGAGAAAGAAAAAGAAGTTGCAGTAAGTTCAGCAACTGAAAATGAACTTCCAAAAGATTTGCGTGAAAAACTCGATAAGGCTGAAGATAGTGGACATTCTGCTTCAAAAGAAGATTTAGCAAAAGAAGATAAAAGTTTAGTTCCAGAAGATGTTGCTAAAACAAAAAACGGTGAATTGAACTACGGTGCGACTGTTGAAATTAAGAGCGAAGCTGGTATTGGTAGTGGGGTTGTTATCGGTGAAAATCTTGTCTTATCAGTATCTCATAACTTTATCAAGGATGTTCCGGATGGCAATAATCGTAAGGTAGCAGACAACATCGAAAGTGATAAAGATGTGTATACAGTTTCTTATGAAGGTGCACCAGACGTTAAGTTTAGTAAAAATGATGTAAAACACTGGGACCGTGAAGGTTTTCTAAAAGGTTATAAAAATGACTTAGCCATTGTCAAACTTCGCAGTCCACTTGCAAATGCTCCAGTTGAAGTTGCAGATAAACCATCAACTATCAAGACAGGAGATAAGGTACATGTATTTGGCTATCCAAAAGGAGAGCTTGATCCAATCCTTAATACCACTGTCGAAGATATTAATGACCATGGAGAGGGCGTTCGTGGAATTAGTTACCAAGGAAGTGAACCTGGTGCCAGTGGTGGCGGAATCTTTGATGAAAATGGAAAATTAATTGGTATTCACCAAAATGGTGTATCTGGTAAACGTAGTGGTGGTATTCTTTTCTCACCTGCTCAATTAGAGTGGATTCAAAACTATATCAAAGGTATTGAAACAACTAAACCAGCGGGTCTAGATGCACTTGATAAACAAGTTGAAGATAAAGAAGAAAAACCAAAAGAGGACAAACCTCAGGAAGAAAAACCAGTTGAAAACAAACCAGCTGAGAATAAACCAGCTGAAGCAGCAACGGGAGAAACTAGCGACGCTACTGCCGAAGTGAAAAAAGAGTGGGACTCAGTAAGCCGTGTGAAAGGGAATGTTGAAGTCGTTGAAGAAGGCGGAGTACGCTACAACAAATTAACTTCAACAACAGCTAACGACAATGGAGCAAACGAAGCTTTATTTGAAAAAGCTGGATTACAGGCGGATGCGGAAGGAAATGTAAGCGTCGACTTAACGTTCAAGGCAAACACTCCTCCAGCTGAAACACGCTTTGGGGTATATCTAAAATATAAAGATAATGACAACAACATCTTTGTTGGGTATGACAAGGGCGGTTGGTTCTGGCAATACAAAGGACCAAATGTAAATACTTGGTATAGTAAGACTCGTGTAGAAGCACCAAATGTAGGTGAAGAAAACCACCTATCTATCGTTTACAAAAAAGACGGTCAATTAAATGCTACAAATAATGGACAAAATTTATTTAGCACAGAAGTTGTTCCAGAAGCTGTCAAGAACGCTTTAGCTGATGTGAATAAAGTTTACCTCAAAGCTGGTACTTATGGTACAGAATTATCTTCTGTATCGATCAAATCGGATAACCAAGATAACATCAAACCTGAAGACGAAACTCCAGCTGTGGATGATGGCTTACGTCGCAATGATCAAGATGTTCACTATGAAACTTTACAATCAGAACAATTAAAAGCGATTATCGACACAGCGTTTCCACGTGTTAAAGAATATGAATTAGATGGAAAAACGTTAACAGGTCAAGTTCAAAAATTAGATAAAATGTCAATCAACGGTGTATTAGTCACTCCAGAAGTTCAATACCGTAAGATTGATGACACTACTGCAGAATATGTAATGAAAGTAAGAAACGATGATGAATTTATCAATGCTGAAATCACTGTAAAATTACAATTAGTCGGCAACGAAATGCACTTCGATGTGACAAAAGTAGTGAACAAAAACAATGTCGAAATGGGTAAACCAGTCGACAATGTTCGCAAATTAATCCAAACTATTGAATTTCCAGGAAACACACTTGTTTCTGTTGGTTCTAACAAACAAGGTGCAAAATTCGACGGAGCTCAAATGTCTACAAACACACATAACCGTGGAGACTATCATTTAGACTTGAAAGAAGGCAAGATGAATGAATATACTTACGGCTTCATGTATGGATTTGTTTCTTCTAATGAATTAGCAGCATCTGTTTGGAGTAATTCTCAATTTACTTATAGAGGAAATGACTTTGCACGTTTAACAACAGCGTTAGAACGTGTTGAAGGCGTAAACTACTTAGGTATCCAAAGCTCACCTTATTGGTACCAACGTGCTTATAAAAACTTAGTATTCCCAGAATACACATTAGAATTACCAAGTTCTAAAGTAGTCATCACAAAAGACTTAAACAAAGATAATGTGGTGGACTGGCAAGATGGTGCGATTGCATATCGTAATATCATGAACAATCCTAAAGGGGCAGAATCTGTTCCAGATTTAGTAGCGTATCGTATTGCGATGAACTTCGCATCTCAAGCGCAAAATCCATTCTTAATGACATTAGATGGTATTAAGAAGATTAACTTACACACAGATGGTTTAGGCCAATCAATCCTACTTAAAGGGTATGGTAGTGAAGGTCACGACTCAGGTCACTTAAACTATGCGGATATCGGTAAGAGAATCGGAGGCGTTGAAGACTTCAAGAAATTATTAGCAAGATCAAAAGAATATGGAGCTAAAATCGGTATTCACGTTAATGCTTCTGAAACATATCCTGAATCTAAATACTTCAGTGAAGCTATTTTACGTAGAAACTCTGACGGAACATATATGTACGGTTGGAACTGGTTAGACCAAGGTATCAACATCGATGCAGAATATGACTTAGCTCATGGACGTTTGGATCGTTGGAAAGAATTAAGAGAAAAACTAGGTGCTGACTTAGACTTCATCTATGTGGACGTTTGGGGTAACGGACAATCAGGAGATAACACTGCTTGGCCAACTCACGTACTTGCTAAAGAATTAAACTCTCAAGGATGGCGTATGGCTATCGAGTGGGGCTTCGGTGCAGAATATGACTCAACATTCCAACACTGGGCAGCTGACTTAACTTACGGTGGATATTCACTGAAGGGTATTAACTCAAATATCACTCGATTCATTCGTAACCACCAAAAAGACTCATGGGTGGGTGACTATCCAAGCTACGGTGGTGCCGCTAACTATCCATTACTTGGTGGATATAACATGAAAGACTTCGAAGGCTGGCAAGGTCGAAGCGACTACGAAGGATATATTCGTAACCTCTTCGAAAACAACATCATGACGAAGTTCTTCCAACACTACAAAGTTTCTAAATGGGTGAACGGTGACCCAGTTGCGATGAGCGACAACGGTCAAAACTACAAGTGGACTCCAGAGATGGAAGTACATTTAACAAATGACAATGGGGACGAAGTGAAAATTGTTCGTCAATCAAACGACCCTAATAGCCCAGATTACCGTAAACGTGTCACAACATTAAACGGTCGTGTCATCGAAAATGGTAGAAGCTACTTAGTACCATGGAACTGGGATGAAAATGGTAAAGCTTTAACAGGCGACAAAGAAAAGATGTACTTCTACACAACTGAAGGTGGAACAACTGAATGGACTCTTCCAGAAGATTGGACTGGAGATAAAGTATACCTTTACCGTTTAACAGACCAAGGTAAGAAAGATGTTGTAGAATTAACAGTCGGCGCAGACCGTAAGATTCAAATTACGGGAGATGCGAACCAACCATATGTACTTTACAAAGCTCCTCAAGGCAAAAAGACAATGGTATGGAGTGAAGGTCTACACATCTATGACCAAGGATTCAACAGCGGAACATTAGATCATTGGGAAAAAACAGGTGACAGCGAACACGCTGAAATCGTGAAATCTCAAGGGGCTAACGAAATGCTACGTATTCAAGGAAACACTGAACGTGTGACATTGAAACAACGCTTAACAGACTTGAAACCAAATACAAGATATGCTGTTTATGTAGGTGTAGATAACCGAAGTGATGCACGTGCAGATATCACAATCCGTGTAGGCGACAAAGTGATTTCTAACTACACTAACAAATCAATCGCGAAGAACTATGTACAAGCACATGCGCATAACACACTTTCAAAGAACGCAACTGTGGATAATACAAGTTACTTCCAAAACATGTATGTATACTTCACAACAGGCGAAGATGTTTCTAATGTGACATTAGAACTTGGACGTGATGCGGATGCAGCAGCAACTTACTTCGATGAAATTCGTGTATTTGAAAATCAATCTGTAATGTACAACGAAAAACACGATACAGGAAATGGTAAATTCAAACAAGACTTTGAAGAAGTGCCTCAAGGTATCTTCCCATTCGTAGTCGGCGATGTTGAAGGTGTACAAGATAACCGTACTCACTTATCTGAGAAACACGAACCATATACTCAACGTGGATGGAATGGTAAGAAAGTCAACGATGTTATCGAAGGCAATTGGTCATTGAAGACGAACGGTTTATCAGGTTATGACAAACTCGTTTACCAAACAATTCCACAAAACTTCCGCTTCGAAGAAGGTAAGACTTATAAAGTAACCTTCGAGTATGAAGCAGGTTCAAATGGAGCATACTCATTCGTTATCGGTAATGGCGAAAATTCTCGTCGTAGTAAATTAACGAAATACGACTTAGAAAACACTTGGGAAAAATCATCAACTCCTAAGAAAGTAAGCTTCTATGTTACTGGTGAAAAAGGTGGAAACACTTGGATTGGTATTTACTCAAATGCGCGTGGTGCCGATACTAAAGGAGCTACAGATAACAACGAAATCAACTTCAAAGGTTATAAAGACTTTATGTTAGATAACCTTGAAATTGAAGAAATCAAGTTAACTGGTAAGATGATCATCGATGAAGCATACGAAAAGAATACTCCAATCGTAAATGGCAACTACAAACAAGATTCATTAAATGCATATAAAGACGCTGTAGCAGCTTTATTAGAAGCAGACGATGATATTAGTGTGGATGACGCTAAAGCTCTTGTAGAACGCGTTAACGAGGCTAAAGAAAAACTTGCGGTGAAACGTAGCGCTCCAGATTGGGACGATATTCATGATCTTGATGCTCCTTATGAAGAAGCAGATAATGTATGGTATGCATTTGATGGAAATACAAATACTTTATGGCATACACCTTATGGAGTGAATAGCTTAGGAAAACCATTAACAGTAGAGTTCAATAATCCGATGGAATCAACTCGCTTTGAATATGTTCCTCGCCCTTCAGGTCCAAATGGACGTGTGATGAGCGGTAGCCTTACAGTGATTGATGAAAAAGGACAAGAACATAACTTTAGCTTTACTGGATGGGAAAATAATGCGAAAACAAAAGTGATTAACTTCGATGCTCCAATCAAAGTGAAGAAAGCAATCTTTACTGGTAACGAAACATACGGTGATCCTGGACATATTTCAGCAGCGGAATTACGCTTCGTCCTTCCAATTGAAGATGATAAACCATTAGATGAAGCTGCATACAATGCTGAAGTAGAACGTGTTCGTAAGATCGATCGTCAAGATGCGAAAGAATACTTGGCGGCTGTTGAAGCGTACAAGAATGGTCTTGCAGAACATAACTTATTAACTCCAAACGGACTTAATAAATTGGTAGAAGGCTTGAAAGAAATTAAAGAAACTGAAGAGCCAACTCCAGATCCAAAACCAACTCCAGATCCAGAGCCAACTCCAGATCCG
>NZ_JALDVP010000004.1:0-128242 GCF_023110115.1 Streptococcus sp. oral taxon 431
GAACCCGTGTTACCGCCGTGAAAAGGCGGTGTCTTAACCCCTTGACCAACGGACCTGAGCTTTTTCAACTCTTTCTATTATACCCACTTTTAGAATCTTGTCAAGATATTGGGTTTATTTTTTTATCTTTTTGGAGAAAAATCTCTTAGCACATGCTTTAGTTCTTTTAACATTGCTTTTCTTCCTTTGAATCGCTCATCAGCTAACAGTCGTTCAAATAACTCCAATTTTTCTTTCCCTAATCCTGCCCGATACTCTTTAAGCACTTCTTGTAATGCGTAAGACTCATCTATCAACAATCCCCCTTCGCCTAATCGATGGCTAATCTCGCTCACTTCTTCATAAGCTTGTCGATCCAATCTTCTTTTGTAACTTTCTTGTTTCCTGACTGCATCCAAAATTCGATTTCGAAACTTTGTTTTGAAGTAGGTATAAAATTCCTTATTTTTATTTTCCTTAAAATCAGGGTGATTTTCTAATAATTCATGTAGGCAAATCATTCCCTCTTGATCCCAATCTTCTTTTTCCCATAAATGAAGGTAGTATTCTTTTCTACACTTATGTACAATAGCTTTTACTTCGTGGTAATTCATGTCTAACATAGTTGTTCTCCTTTTCTGCCATTAGTATAGCAGAGGTAGGGACGAATTATGACATTTCTTCTATTTTGTTATTTATCTTGTCTGATTTTATTTTTTTGAATGTTTGATATTTCGTTGGGATATCTTTTTAGACTTTTTAGGATATAAAAAGAGACAAGAGTTATGCTCTTGTCTTTTAAACAATTTATTGGAACAAATCTACAATTGTATCCCAGACGGTTTTTGCCTTTTCTTTAATTTTTGCATCTGAAATAGCTTTTTCTGCCTCATCAATAAGGTTCTGAGCTCTACTTTGGATATCATTTATAGAGTCATTTGACTGCCCACCACCATTGTCAGTTGACTGATTCGGAACATTTTCAGGAGCAATCCCATTTATTTTATAGGCATTTTCAACTGTAAATGTGCTTCCTGGTGTATAAGGAAGAATTGTTTCTGCCATACTTCTAAAAATATGAGCGGCGCCATTTGATGTCGAACCTGCTAGATAATGATTTTCATCGGTTGTCGGGAAACCAAGCCAGTGACTAATGACTACATCTGGCGTATAGCCGATAACCCACTGGTCACTCGTATACACCGGGTTGAAGGCTGCTTCTGTTGTACCTGTTTTTCCGGCCATAACATAACCATCTGGTGATGAACTTATCCCTGTACCGTTTGTGAATGTCCCTAGCATCATGCTAGTCATTTTATCCACTACGGATTTATCTATCACTCGTTTTTGAGAATTCTTATGGGTAGCAATGACTTGACCACTTGCATTTTCAATACGTGTAATGAAATGTGCTTCAGGCATCAAACCTTCGTTCGCAAATGCTGCATAAGCTTGCGCCATTTGCAGTGGACTAGTTTCCACACCACCGCCCAGTGCAACACCCAACACACGATCTACATTGGTTAAGTTAAGCCCGAATCTTTCGCCTGATTCAAAAGCCTTGTCAATACCAAGTTCCTTAACCGTGGCTACTGCAGGAAGGTTTAGGGATTCAGCTAAAGCCTGGTACATTGGAACTTCTGGAGATGTTTTAATTCCTGCGTAGTTATCTACCTTGTAATCACCATACTCCATAGTATGATTGTCCAACTCTTTATTTAGAGGCCAACCAGCTTCGACTGCTGGGGTATAGACAACTAAGGGCTTAATAGTTGAACCTGGGCTTCTTTTTGATTGAGTTGCATAGTTGAAATTTCGGAAACCAGCTTTATCATCTCCTGCTACACGACCAACAACTCCTCGAACTCCTCCTGTTTTTGGTTCTAGAGCAACACTGCCCGACTCAGCATGAGTTCCATCTTCTGCGGTTGGAAAGAGAGCTGTGTTTTCATAAATGACCTGCATATTAGCCTGGTAATTCTGATCTAATTCCGTATATATACGATAGCCGTTGTTCACAATTTCTTCTTCAGTTAAATTATACTTTTCAATTGCTTCATTAACAACAGCATCAAAATAGGATGGATATCGGTAGTCTGAAACTTTACCTTCATAAGCATCTTGCAGTTGAGAGGCCATATCAACACCCGAAGCTTCCGCTTCTTTGTCTTTATCAATATAGCCAGCAGCGACCATGTTTTGGAGAACGGTGTCTCTACGATTAGTAGAATCTTCAATAGAATTCAAAGGGTTATACAATTCTGGTCCTTTGAGCATTCCAGCTAAAGTTGCAGCTTCATCAAGTGTCAGTTGAGAGGCTGAAACCCCAAAATATTTTTTACTTGCATCTTCAACACCCCAAACTCCATTTCCGAAGTAGGCATTGTTCAAGTACATAGTCAGAATTTCTTTCTTGCTATATTTTTTTGTTAGCTCCAAAGCTAAAAAGAATTCTTTCGCCTTTCTCTGTACAGTCTGATCTTGAGAAAGATAGGCATTCTTCGCCAACTGCTGAGTAATTGTAGAACCACCACCCGAGCGTCCAGCCGTCACTATCGCTAGGAAAAAACGAGCATAGTTAATACCATCGTTCTTATAGAAACTTCTATCTTCTGTAGCAATGACGGCATTTTGTAAGTCTTCACTGATGTCCGAAAGTTCGACATAGGTGCCTTTTTGACCTGACAAAGCGCCTGCTTCTTTTTCCTCTCTGTCAAAAATCAGAGTACGAGTTTTTAAAGCGTTTTGTAGGTCGGTAACATTTGTCGATTTTGCTAGAGCAAACAAATAGACCCCAACAAACAAGCTAGCACTAAGCCCAAGAATCAAAAAGATTTTTGTCAGATGATAGCGACGCCAAAATTTTCGAACAGGGCCAATTGCCCCCGCTTTCTTTCGTCCTGCTCTTGAACGCCGTAAATTGCTCGACACACTTTCTTCTTGTTCAGTTCCATTCATTTCTGTTTTTTCAATTTCAGATTCTTCTTTTTTAAATAAAGAAAGAAATTTTTCAAATAAGGTATCTAATTTCATGCGTATATTTTATCATCTTCCCCATAGGAAGACAAGAATTTTGCTAGTTCCCCTGTCCAAATAAATTGATTTTTGTTACAATATCAGTATGAAATTTACCTTTACGATCCCCAACTCTCTACCCGAAATGACTGTCAAACATTTTCTAGAAGAACAGCTGTTAATACCTAGAAAAATAAGGCACTTTTTGAGAATCAAGAAACACATCCTCATTAATCAAGAAGAAGTCCACTGGCATCAAACGGTCAAGGCTGGAGATGAGTGCCAATTGATTTTCGACGAGGAAGATTATCCTACAAAAAAAATTCTCTGGGGAAATCCCAAACTTGTCGAAGAAGTCTATCAAGACCAACATTTAATTATCGTCAATAAACCTGAGGGTATGAAGACACATGGTAATCAGCCAGACGAGATAGCTCTTCTCAATCATGTCAGCGCCTATGTCGGCCAAACCTGCTATGTTGTTCATCGCTTGGATATGGAAACAAGTGGTCTCGTATTGTTTGCTAAGAATCCATTCATTCTTCCTATCCTTAATCGCTTATTAGAGAAAAAAGAGATTTCTCGAGAATACTGGGCTCTGGTTGATGGAAGATTAGAGGCTAAGGACTTGATCTTCCGAGATAAAATCGGTCGCAATCGTCACGATCGTAGAAAAAGAATTGTGGATCAAAAAAATGGTCAATACGCCGAAACTCATGTAACTCGATTAAAGCTGTTTCAAAACAAAACCAGTCTCGTTCGGTGTAGATTAAAAACAGGACGTACTCATCAGATTCGAGTCCACCTATCTCGCCACGGACATCCAATCCTCGGGGACCCTCTCTACAACCCACACTCAAAAAGCAAGAGACTGATGCTTCACGCATTTAAACTATCCTTTATCCACCCTCTGACTTTAAATAAATTAAGCTTTACTGCACTCTCAGATACATTTGAAAGAGAATTAAAACAAAATGGATGATTTTATCATCCATTTTTATAGATACAAAAAGCAAGACCGATTGGTCTTGCTTTTTCGACTCAGAAATTATTTAGCAATTTTTGCGAAGTATTCAAGAGTACGTACAAGTTGTGCAGTGTATGACATTTCGTTGTCGTACCATGATACAACTTTAACCAATTGTTTACCGTCAACGTCAAGAACTTTAGTTTGAGTTGCGTCAAACAATGAACCGTATGACATACCTACGATATCTGAAGATACGATTGGATCTTCTGTGTAACCGTATGATTCGTTTGAAGCTGCTTTCATAGCTGCGTTCACTTCATCAACAGTAACGTTCTTTTCAAGAACAGCTACCAATTCAGTAACTGATCCAGTTGGAGTTGGAACGCGTTGTGCAGATCCGTCAAGTTTACCATTCAATTCTGGAATTACAAGACCGATAGCTTTAGCAGCACCAGTTGAGTTAGGAACGATGTTTGCAGCACCAGCGCGAGCACGACGAAGGTCACCACCACGGTGTGGTCCGTCAAGGATCATTTGGTCACCAGTGTAAGCGTGGATAGTAGTCATCAATCCTTCTACAACACCGAAGTTATCTTGAAGAGCTTTAGCCATTGGAGCCAAGCAGTTTGTAGTACATGAAGCACCTGAGATAACTGTTTCAGTACCATCAAGAACGTCGTGGTTAGTGTTAAATACAACTGTTTTAACGTCATTTCCACCAGGAGCAGTGATAACAACTTTCTTAGCGCCACCTGCATGCAAGTGTTTTTCAGCAGCTTCTTTCTTAGCAAAGAAACCAGTCGCTTCAAGAACGATTTCTACACCGTCGTTAGCCCAGTCGATTTGTTCTGGATCACGTTCAGCAGAAACTTTAACGAATTTACCGTTAACTTCGAATCCACCTTCTTTAACTTCCACAGTTCCGTCGAAACGACCTTGAGTTGTGTCATATTTCAACAAGTGTGCAAGCATAACTGGATCTGTAAGGTCGTTGATGCGAGTAACTTCAACACCTTCTACGTTTTGGATACGACGGAAAGCAAGACGACCGATACGACCGAAACCGTTAATACCAACTTTAACTACCATTAGTGATTTCCTCCTTATGAAAATCATGAAAATTTTATTGTGAAAAGAGTAACTTGAATCACTACAAATCACCTTTCAACAAACCTATTATATAACTATTTTAGTTTTATTGCAAGCGCTGACGTTGATTTTCACTTCAGTTTTCTACTTTCTAGATACACAATTTTATATAGATTCCCTTTGTCAAAAGTCTATCAACATGCATCTTTATAGTTATTTACTAAACTTTTTTGTTAAACTTTTAACCTCTTCTATTTTGAAAAACTATAAAAAGAGACAGGATACCTCCTGTCTCTGACTGGTAACCAATTATTTAAGACGTCCTGGTCTTTCTTTGTAACCATAGTAAGCATCTTCGATGATTTCTTGCATATGGTCAACCATTGGAAGACGTGGGTTTGCAGGCGAACATTGATCTTCATAAGCAAGGAAGGCCAATTCACGTGAATGTTCTTTCCATTCTTTCTCGTCAACACCTTGTGCTTTGAAGTTCATTTCGATACCTACGCGCTCACCGAGTTCGTAAACAGCTTTAGCATAAGATGCAACTCCTTCTTCTGGAGTAGAAGCTGGAAGTCCAAGCATACGAGCGATATCTTGATATTTCTCATCTGCACGGTAGTAGTTGTACTTAGGCCATGTAGCTGTCTTAGCTGGGCGTGTACCATTGTAACGGATAACGTATGGAAGCAAGATTGCATTTGTACGTCCGTGAACTGTGTGGAATTGTGCACCAATCTTGTGAGCCATTGAGTGAGAAATACCTAGGAAGGCATTAGCAAAGGCCATACCAGCAATAGTTGAAGCGTTATGCATTTTCTCACGTGAGTGGAAGTCTGCATTCTTAACTGAGCTTTCAAGGTTTTCAAATACGAGTTTGATCGCTTGAAGAGCAAGTCCATCAGTGTAGTCGCTAGCCATTTGTGATACGTAAGCTTCAGTTGCGTGAGTCAATACGTCCATACCAGTATCAGCGGCAACAAATCCAGGAACTGTCAATACCAAGGCAGGGTCTACGATTGCCACGGTTGGTGTCAATGAGTAGTCAGCGATTGGGTATTTACGGTTGTTTGCTTTATCAGAGATAACGGCAAATGGAGTTACTTCAGATCCTGTACCAGATGTAGTTGGGATCGCGATGAATTTAGTCTTCTTACCAAGCAATGGGAATTTGAAGGCACGTTTACGGATATCCATGAATTTTTGTACAAGGTCACGGAAGTCCACTTCTGGTTGCTCGTAGAAGAGCCACATTACTTTAGCAGCGTCCATTGGTGATCCACCACCAAGAGCAATGATTGTATCTGGTTTGAAGGAACGCATAATCTCAGTACCACGTTCAACTGTAGTGATATCTGGATCTGGTTCTACATCTGCAAAGATTTGGTAAACAACCTTATTGCGACGAAGGTCAAGTTGTTCGATGATACGATCAAGGAAGCCAAGCTCTACCATAGCGTGGTCAGTAACGATCATGACACGCTCAACGTCACGACATTTTTGAAGGTATTGAATTGAATCACGTTCAAAGTATGTTTTTGAAGGAAGTTTCATCCATTGCATGTTATTTCTCCGTCTTCCGACTTTTTTGATATTCAAGAGGTTAATGGCGCTAACGTTATCC
The DNA here is from genome assembly GCF_023110115.1 of Streptococcus sp. oral taxon 431. Lineage (GTDB taxonomy): Bacteria > Bacillota > Bacilli > Lactobacillales > Streptococcaceae > Streptococcus. The sequence continues at coordinate 6,678 of NZ_JALDVP010000004.1, forward strand.
CCAACTGAGTTACGTCCGTAAGAACCACATCCGAGTGTCAATGATGGCAAGAAGGCATTATAAACATCCCCGATACCACCGAAAGTAGAAGGTGAGTTACAGATAACACGAATAGCTTTAACAGCTTTACCAAATTCTTTAGTCAGTTCTTCATCAGCAGTATGGATGGCAGCTGAGTGTCCAAGACCGTTAAATTCAACCATTTGACGAGCTTTAGAAATACCATCTTCGCGACTTTCAGATTTCAAAACTGCGATAACTGGTGACAATTTTTCACGAGTCAACGGCTCGTTTTCGCCAACTTCTTTACATTCTGCAGCAAGAATGTTTGTTCCTTCTGGAACAGTAAATCCTGCTTGTTCTGCGATCCAAGTTGCTGGTTTCCCAACGATGTCAGCGTTCAATTTTGCACCAGCACAGTTTTTGCTGTTTGCTTTCACGCCGAAGCAGAACTCTTCAAGAAGAGCTTTTTCTTTTTTGTTTACAAAGTAAGTGTGGTAAGATTTGAACTCTGCTACAAATTCATCATAAATTTCTTTATCAATAATAACCGCTTGTTCAGATGCACAGACCATACCATTATCAAATGATTTAGACATTACGATATCGTGAGCAGCTTGGCGAATGTTGGCTGATTTTTCAACATAAGCTGGAACGTTTCCGGCACCTACCCCAAGAGCTGGTTTACCACATGAGTATGCAGCTTTAACCATGGCATTTCCACCTGTTGCAAGGATTGTTGCAATACCTTCGTGGTTCATCAATGCGCTAGTTGCTTCCATAGATGGTTCAGTAATCCACTGTACACAGTTTTCAGGAGCTCCTGCTTTAATCGCTGCATCACGCACGATTTGAGCAGCGTGAGCTGATGATTCTTGAGCTGATGGGTGGAATGCAAAGACAATAGGATTACGAGTCTTCAATGAAATCAAAGCTTTAAAGATTGCTGTTGAAGTTGGGTTAGTTGTTGGAGTGATACCACAAACAACACCAACTGGTTCAGCGATAAGAGTCAATCCTGTCACATCGTCTTCTTCAATAACACCAACTGTTTTAGTGTGGCGCATGTTGTTTACTACGTGCTCACAGGCAAACAAGTTCTTAGTCGCTTTATCTTCAAATACTCCACGTCCTGTTTCTTCAAAGGCATGTAAAGCCAATTCTCCGTGAGCATCAAGTGCTGCAACTGAAGCTTTTGCTACGATATAATCGACTTGATCTTGGTCAAGTTTACGCATTTCTTCAAGGGCAACCAAAGCTTTTTGCACCAAACCATCAACATGCTTTTCAGCAGCGAGTTTCTTTTCCTCTGGTGTTACAGTTTTTTTATCAGCCATATTTTCCTCCATAGCTTTCAAGGATTGTAAGTCCTTTGTTAATTTTTTCACAATCTTATTATAACTCTTTTTTCAAGATTTGTAAACAGTTTCATAGAAATTTCACAAACTTTTTTTATTCGCTTGTGAAAATAATTTTGCACAGCCCTACCCATACGCTTTTTAGCTTATACTTTGTGAATAATCCCATAAAACTTTTATTTTTCACAAACTTCATTGTAAAAAGGCATTGAAAGGTGTCTCAATTTCCATGTAAGCGCTTTCTATGAGTGCGGTATATAACCCCCTCTAAGAGGAGGTTATTGTGCTTGTTGGAAGAGCCCTTGTTTAAAGTCACCTTCATAGACAACTTCTTGCTCTGTAGTCAGTTTTCCTTTTCCTTCAGCTTGGCCATTAACAAAGTCACCTTCATAAACCCAGCCTTCTTTAGCTTGGTAGGTCCCTTTACCATTAAATGCTCCATTTTTAAATTCACCAGTATAAGTGTCGCCATTTGAGAAGGTCATTGTGCCTTTGCCATTCATCTTTCCACGTACAATACTTCCATCATATACAAGTGAATCGCCATCCAGTTTCAAAACTCCTTGCTTAGGCATATTCCCTACAAATACAAATATAGCACAAAGAGCTATGACTACTACTGTTGCAATTTCCAAACGAGGACGCGTTATATAGACACTGTACTTATCATAGAATTTCTTTAAATTATCCATTTTTTGCCTCATTTTCTAAACGTGTTAGCCAAGCTTGGCAACCAGTTAAAACTCGATCGTAAGTTTCATCAAAATCACCTGTATACCATGGATCAGGAACACCCTCAGAAGCAAATGCCTCTAGCTTGTGTTGTTGGTCTTGAGGACACATCCGAGTCAAATCTAGAAGATTGGACTCGTCCATTCCAATGACATAATCAAAATATTCAAAATCATCCTTAGAAATTTGCTGTGATGTTTTTGATGAATCGTAAGGAATCTCGTGAGCTTTAAAAATTTTCTGAGTTCCTTTGTGAATTGGGTTGCCATGTTCCCAAGAAGAAGTTGCTCTACTTTCAATCTCATAATCATCGGTTAAAGATTTCATAACAAATTCTGCCATAGGACTACGGCAAATATTACCAAGACATACAAAAACAACTTTCTTCATTATTGTTCCTCATCTTCATAGAAAAAGGGGTATGAGATCCACCCCGTTTTATTCTTCAATCGCGCTTTCACCATCGACAACTGTACCTTCTGATGTAACAGCCTCTTTAAGTGGCAAGACAGATTTGATAGCTCCAAGTTCAAAAGTCAAGTAAACTCCGTCTACATCAAGTACGATCGTTCTGTTTTCGGTATCAACTTCATCAACTGTACCGTATAAACCACCGATAGTAATGACTTCATAGCCTTTTTGAAGTTTATTGAGACTCTCCATACGCTTTTGCGCTTGTTTCTTTTGAGAACGTTGCATAAAGAACATCAAGGCAAACATTCCTACAAGCATGATCACAAATGTTAAATTTGGACTAATATTTTCCATAGTATTTTCTCCTTTGTATTTTACATAGGACTACTATATCAAATTTCACTATTTTTTACAAGATTGCACCTTAGTTTTAGATCAATAAAAAACCAGAGCAAAGCTCTGATTTTTCTTATTTCAAGTTGTTTACGATTTCCACTAAGTTTTCAACTGTAAATCCATACTCTGCCAACACTTTTGAAGCTGGGGCAGATGCTCCAAAAGTATCAATACCGAGAACTGCTCCATCAAGACCAACGTATTTGTACCAGTTTTGAGTCGCTCCCATTTCAACCGCCACACGGCGACGAACTGCATTTGGTAGGATTTCTTCTTTGTATGCGGCATCTTGTGCATCAAAGACATCCGTAGATGGCATGCTGACTACGCGAACTTTTCCACCTTGACTTGCCAATTCTTTAGCAGCTGCAACAGCTAGATTAACCTCTGAACCTGTTGCAATCAAAATCGTGTCAAAGTCTGTAGCATTTTCATAGACAACATAAGCACCTTTCGCAACCTTATCAAAGTTTGTCCCTTCCTCAACAGTCAAGTTTTGACGAGTCAAGACGAGGGCAGTTGGTGTTTTCTCACTATTCACTGCAAGATACCAAGCTGCTTGAGTTTCACGCGCATCTGCTGGACGGAAAACATTAAGGTTTGGAATCGCGCGAAGTCCTGCCAAGTGCTCAATCGGTTCATGAGTTGGTCCATCTTCACCAACTGCGATTGAATCGTGAGTAAAGACATAGGTTACAGGAAGACCTTGTAAGGCTGACAAACGAACTGCTGCTTTAAGATAGTCTGAGAATACGAAGAAAGTTCCACCGTAAACTCGAAGTCCACCGTGAAGAGCCATTCCGTTCAAAACTGTACCCATTGCAAATTCACGAACACCAAATTGGATATTACGGTTCAAGCGATTGGCATCGTCCTGAAGTCCGTCCGTTTTGATGTAAGTCATATTTGAATGAGCAAGATCGGCAGAACCACCTAAAAAGTTTGGCATTTTTTCTGCTATAACATTCAAAGCATCTTGGCTAGAATTACGAGTTGCTTGAGAGAAGCCATTTTCTAAAGCTGGGAAGTCTTCTGGAGTCAATTCAACTGGATCGCGTCCGTCGATAATGGCTTCCACTTCTGCAACAAGCTCTGGGTAAGCTTCTTTATAATCTGCAACTAGTTTTGTCCATGCTTCATATGCTGATGCACCTCGGTCCGCAACATTTTCTTTGAAATCAGCATAAACTTCTGCTGGGATTTCAAATGGTTCGTAGTCCCAACCAAGGGCTTGACGAGTTGCAGCCGTTTCGTCTGCACCAAGAGGAGCACCATGTACGGCATTAGTTCCTTGTTTGTTTGGGGAACCATAACCAATAACAGTTTTTACTTCAATCAAAGATGGTTTCCCTGAAACCTTAGCTTCTTCAATAGCTGCTTGAATAGCTTCTAAGTCTGTCCCATCTTCAACCAAGGCTGTATGCCAACCGTAAGCATTGTAACGATCGCGAACACTCTCTGTGAATGAATCTTTTGTCTCACCGTCCAAGTTGATATCATTTGAATCATAGAGAACAACCAATTTGTCAAGTTTCTGCAAACCTGCATAAGAAGCAGCTTCACTTGATACACCTTCCATCAAGTCACCATCTCCACAGATAACATATGTGTAGTGATCAAAGATGTTATAACCTTCGCGGTTATACTTGGCTGCAAGGAAACGTTCTGCTTGTGCAAAACCTGTCGCAGTTGCAATCCCTTGTCCTAGAGGACCTGTTGTTGCATCAACCCCTGCTGTATGACCAAATTCTGGGTGACCTGGAGTTTTAGAACCCCATTGACGGAAGCTCTTCACTTCATCCATGCTCACATCTTCAAATCCAGAAAGGTGAAGAAGGGCATAGAGAAGCATTGATCCGTGACCCGCTGAAAGAATAAAACGGTCGCGGTTGATCCAGTTTGGTTGAACTGGATTGATACGAAGTTCTTTAGTGAAAAGGCTGTAAGCCATCGGTGCTGCACCCATTACCACCCCTGGGTGACCTGAATTCGCTTTATTAATAGCGTCAATACCCAAGAAACGAATAGCATTAACAGATAGATTTGACATAGAATTTCCTTTCTATTTAAGGTGATAAGTTTATCACATATCCTATTCTACTATTATATGAAAAAACAGATAGAATAGCAATAAAACAATTTACTATAAAATGACTCAGCCGATTATACTAATCTCTAGTCACTTGATAGTAAGGTGATAGTTTTTCAAAACCTCTATCAAGTTTATCTAGAAGCTTATCTATAGTATCTTCATCGGCTACTGGAATATCAACTTTTACTAAAACCTTACGAATCTCCTGATTGGATAATTGTTGTCTTAAAAGTTGCCTATTCTCCTCAGTAGCTTGTACTCTATAGCTTTCATCGTTTTTCTGAACCCAATAATAGATTCCATCAACCACTGGGATATCCAATATTTTAGCCTGTTTTGACAAGGTAGTCTCATCTTTCTTTCTCTCTACAAAGCTGACTTCTATAGAGATTCCCCAATTATTCTGATTTCCATACAAACGAAGAGCCATCATGGGCTCTGTTACATGCCCCTCTCTCTGTAAATATACCCAGAAATGTGGTCGTAATCTCTGCGCTTGATTCATCCATTGACTGGTTGGGTGTAAATTCCAATCGGAATGCCTAGCTTGAAAACATTTCGCTAGGTGAGTAAATGCCTTTCGCGCTTCCTGCCCTTTTTGACGCAGGTCTAGCATTTTATCCTTTTCAGCTCCTGCTTTTTCAGGATTCCGGTACTGTTCCCCTTGATAAGCAAGATAGTCCTTGATTTCTTTCATTTTATTCCTTCTTCAGTTAGAAAAAAATCAGGTTTCCCCTGATTTTTCATTTTTTATTCTGTGTCAACAACAACGTAACGATTTGGTTCGTCACCTTCAGAGTAGCTAGTAACACCTTCCATTCGTGAGATGATACGATGGATAATTTTACGCTCGCTGCTTGACATTGGATCTGTCATCTGACTACGGCCTTCTTCCAAGACACGTGTAGCTAATTTTTGAGCATAACTCTGTAACACTTCTGCACGATGTTCTACATAATCATTCACGTTGATAGTAATGTAGAAAGTTTTTGAATAACGATTGTAGAGGTAATTTTGTGCCAAAAGTTGAAGAGATTTCAAAACCTTACCATGGTAACCAATGATACGACCTGGCTCATTTGTATCGATTTGCATGTTGATAGAGCGACGGTTAGAGGTGCTAGAAATAGTTCCCTCAACATCCATATCATCGATGATTGCTTGAACATAATTGGTTACTTCTTCAACAACCTTTTCGGTGTTGTATGTTGGCTCGACTTTCAAACCAAGATTTTCTAAGTCGCTGCCTTTTTCAGGCTCAACTTCATCTTGAGTTTCTTCAGGTTGCAATTCTTTTAAAACTTCAATATGGCCTGTTTCTTCTAAAATCGTGCTGGCTTCTTTATCATTCTTAAGAATTTCAGCCTTGACTTCTTCAGAAATTTCTTGGCCTTCTTCTTCAATTTTCTTGATAGCTGCAACTACATGTCCCAAATCAACGGTCGCTTCGCTAACTGTTTTAACTGGATCATTTTGATCATTAATTTCTTTTGGAACACCCTTGATCGCCTGCTGATTTGCTTTTACAACAGTTGTTTCACTGATTGCTTCGATATCAACTTGAGCTGGTTTTGTACCAAAAAGTCCAAAAAATCCCTTTTTCTCTCTCGAAACAACTTTGATATGAGCTTTCATTCTCGGAATATTTAATTCATTCAATCCCTTTTGGATTGCTTCTTCAACTGTTGAACCTGTAAATAATACCATTATCAGATTTCTCCTTACTTTTTCTTTTTCTGTGCTTTCTTTAGAGCTTTTCTTTTCTTAACTTCTAAATCCTTCTTAGCTTGCACATCAGCTTCACGCTCTGCAATGATTTTGAAGGGGTTGTTCAAAAGGTAAGTTTGCAATACTTGATAAGCATTTGAAACCGCCCAGTAAAGAGCGACCCCACTTGGAGCAGATATTGCAAAAAAGAAGATTATAACAGGCATCCCATACATCATACCTGTCATTGCACCATTTTTCTCAGGCAAAGCTTTATTTGAAAGCCAGCTACTGAGGAAGGTGAATAGGGCAGCTAAAATAGGTAGTACGAAAGTGCCATCAGCTCCACCTAGATTGAACCATAAGAAGTGGCCTGTCTTCAAAAAATCTACGTTTGATAAAGCTTGGAAAAGAGCCAATAGAATTGGCATTTGAATCAAAAGTGGCCAGAAGGATGCAGATTGCTTAATGCCTAATTCTTTAAATAATTTACGTGTTTCCTGATCTAGCTTAGTACGACTTTCCATATCGCGACCTGGATAACGTTCGCGCAATTCTTTGATAAGAGGTTGCGCCTCTTGCATTTTTCTGGAAGCCACCATTTGTGTTTGAAAGACTGGTAACAGTATTGTTCTAATCAAGACTGTGAACAGAATAATCCCTAAACCAATGCTGACATCAAATGACAAAAATCGAATAGTTTCAGCAAAAAAATAAACAAGCTTACTCCAAAAGTCTGCAGAATCTGCAGACACTTCACTAGTTGCACAAGCAGTCATTACCAATAAGGACAAACCTAACAAACTAGTCAATTGTAATTTCTTCTTCACTCTTATTTCCTTCCTGGTAAATCTTTGCTAATCTCAAAACATGAAGTAAGTTTTTTTCAATTTCTGCATATTCTAGTAGTTCAACGCCTTTTCGAGCAATCACAACAAAATCGACATTATCAACAAGTTGATTACTATTTTGAATGAGAACATGCCGGATTCTTCTCTTGATTTGGTTTCTTGTCACAGCATTTCCTAATTTTTTACTGACTGATAAACCTACTCGAAAATGTGTTTCATTGTTTTCTAATCGATAAATAACAAATTTTCGATTAGCTACACTTGTTCCCTTTTTAAATATGGCGTCGAAATCTTTCTCTTTTTTTACACGAAAGCTTTTTCTCAAAAATTCTACTCCATCTAATAAAACTACTACTATTATACCATAATTTTTCAAAAAACCAATCATGGCAAGGTTTTAGGCTGGTTTGACTTCGAAAAAAGTAGCCATTCTTAAAAAATTTGACCAGAATCAATGAAATTTTACTAGTTTTTTAAAGAATACAAAACAAAAGCCACTCTTACGAGCGACTTTTGTAGGAGATTATTATGAAAAAGTTTAGGATTTCTATTAAATAAAGTTAGGAGGTCTTTATTTAATGATTAGAGTATACACACCTATCCTTAAATTGAACTTAAATCATTTTATTTTTTTATTAATTTTTAAAACTATGAATTGGAGCTGGAATCTGTCCTCCACGAGCAATGAAATCAGCCGAAGAAGCTCCATTGACTTTCATAACTGGGGCAGTTCCTAGCAAGCCACCAAACTCAATCATATCGCCTTCTTTACCCTTTGGAATGATACGGACAGCTGTGGTTTTCATATTAATAACACCAATTGCTGCCTCATCCGCAATCATAGCCGCAATCGTTTCTGCCGGGGTATCTTCTGGAATGGCAATCATATCCAATCCAACTGAACAGATAGCAGTCATGGCTTCTAATTTCTCAAGATTTAGGGAACCATTTTGCACTGCTGCTATCATACCCTCATCTTCTGAAACTGGGATGAAAGCACCTGACAGACCACCGACTTGGTTGCAAGCCATTACTCCGCCTTTTTTTACTTGGTCATTTAAAAGAGCTAAAGCGGCAGTCGTCCCATGAGTCCCAACTGTTTCCAGTCCCATTTCTTCCAAAACCCGAGCTACAGAATCCCCCACTGCAGGAGTAGGTGCTAAACTCAAATCAACAATCCCAAAATCAACACCTAGTCTTTCACTAGCCATCTGGCCAACTAATTGACCAATCCGAGTAATCTTGAAGGCTGTCTTTTTAACAGTTTCAGCAACTACATCAAAGCTTTGGCCTCGAACTTTTTCTAGGGCACGTTTGACTACACCAGGCCCTGAAACACCTACGTTGATAATAACATCAGCTTCACCAACACCATGAAAAGCTCCGGCCATAAAAGGATTGTCCTCAACTGCATTGGCAAAAACGACAAGTTTTGCAGCCCCCATATCTGAAAGCTCAGCTGTCTCCTTGATAATTCGACCCATATCAGCTACAGCAGTCATGTTGATTCCTGACTTGGTTGAACCAATATTTACTGAAGAGCAAACTTTATCAGTTTCAGCTAAAGCACGTGGAATCGAATTGATGAGTATTTCATCTCCTTTTTGGTAGCCTTTTTGAACTAAGGCAGAAAAGCCACCAATAAAATCGACACCAATTTCTTTTGCTGCTCTATCTAAAGCTTTGGCTAACGGTACATAGTCCCTTGCATTTGTAGCAGCACCAATTAGAGAAATCGGTGTTACTGATACACGTTTATTGACAATAGGTATACCTAACTCAGCAGCAATTTCATCACCGACAGCCACTAAATTTGCCGCCTTAGTCGTAACTTTTTCATATATTTTATCTGCAGCCTTATCAATATCTGGATCAATACAATCAAGTAGAGAAATCCCCATGGTAATGGTACGAATATCAAAATTCTGCTCTTCAATCATTGCAATAGTTTCGGTAACTTGTCTAATATCCATAAGCACCTCCTAGATATTATACATAGCATCGAAAATAGCCGCGCTCTGAATATTGATTTTGACATTCAAGGTCTGGCCAAAGGCTTCAAACTCATTTCTTAGTTGAGTAAAATCATGTTTTTCATCACTGGATACTACAGCCATCATGGTGAAGAACTCATCCAAGACAGTTTGTGAAATATCATCAATATTTAATCCTAATTCAGCAATCTTAGTCGCAACACCTGCAACAATACCACCCTTATCTTTTCCAACAACAGTTATAATAGCTTTCATATTGGTCCTCCATCTTTGAAATCATAGAAAAATAACCATATCTATATTTTTCTTTTTTCTCAGTATAGCACATTTACTTCAAAAAAACTAAAAAACGCCTGCTTACGAAATTGTTCTTAAAAGAAAAACAATTTCGTAAACAAGCGTCTACCCTACCATCTTATGATGAGTGTTCCCGCTAGGACAAAAGTCCTAGCGGTAGACCAGAGCTAGACTAAGAGCACAGGGCTCCATCATCATAACACTCAACAAAATTGATGATTCTATACTAATTCGATGATCGCCATTGGCGCTGCATCACCACGACGTGGTTCAGTTTTAAGGATACGAGTGTATCCACCGTTACGTTCTGCGTAACGAGGTGCGATTTCTGAGAACAATTTTTGAAGTGCTGTAGTAGAAGTGTACTTATCAGTTGCTTCATCATAGTTTTCAGATGCGATTTCATTACGCACGAAAGCAGCAGCTTGACGACGTGCATGCAAATCACCACGTTTACCTAGAGTAATCATTTTTTCAACAGTTTTACGGATTTCTTTAGCACGAGCTTCAGTTGTCACGATTGATTCGTTGATCAAAAGGTCAGTTGTCAAATCGCGAAGCATTGCTTTACGTTGTGAGCTAGTGCGTCCTAGTTTACGGTAAGCCATGTATTCCTCCTTTATTTATCTTTTAATCCAAGACCCAAATCAATGAGTTTGAGTTTCACTTCTTCCAAACTCTTGCGTCCAAGATTTCTTACTTTCATCATCTCTGCTTCAGATTTTTCTGTCAAATCATGCACAGTATTGATACCAGCACGTTTCAAACAGTTATATGAGCGTACAGACAAGTCAAGTTCCTCAATCGTACGTTCCAAAATACGGTCGTCCGATTCAGTATCAGCTTCTTTCATCACTTCTGCAGATTTAGCAATCTCTGTAAGATTTGTAAACAAATCAAGATGTTCTGTCAAAATACGTGCTGAAAGCCCTAAAGCATCTTCTGGAATAATAGTTCCATTTGTCAAGATTTCAAGGGTTAATTTGTCGAAACCATCATTGCTTCCTACACGAGCAGGTTCAACTTGATAGTTAACTTTTGTAACTGGTGTATAAATAGAATCTACAGCAAGTGTTCCAACTGGGGCATTATCTTTTTTATTTTCATCTGCAGGTACATAACCACGACCAGTGTTTACAGTCATAGTTGCTTTAAATGAAGCACCTTCTCCGATTGTAAAAAGATAATGATCTGGATTTACGATTTCAATATCACTATCAGTTAAAATATCTCCGGCTGTCACTTCAGCAGGACCTTCAACATCAAGTTCAATAGTCTTTTCGTCTTTTACATATGATTTAACTGCAATACCTTTAATGTTCAGAATGATTTGCATCACGTCTTCGCGAACACCAGGAATTGTATCAAATTCATGTAATACTCCATCGATATCGATAGATGTAACAGCTGCTCCTGGAAGAGAAGCAAGAAGTACACGACGAAGAGAGTTACCAAGTGTTGTACCGTATCCACGTTCTAGTGGTTCGATTACAAACTTGCCATAATCTTTATTTTCATCAATTTTTGTTATATTTGGTTTTTCAAACTCGATCATTTAGTTACTCCCTCTTAAACGAAAAGCAGTGTAAAGGTAATGATTATACACGGCGACGTTTTGGAGGACGAGCACCATTGTGTGGCACTGGAGTCACATCACGAATTGCTGTTACTTCAAGACCAGCGGCAGCAAGAGCACGAATAGCTGACTCACGACCAGAACCTGGACCTTTTACAGTAACTTCAACTGATTTAAGACCGTGTTCTTGTGCAGATTTAGCAGCAGCTTCTGAAGCCATTTGAGCAGCAAATGGTGTAGATTTACGAGAACCTTTGAAACCAAGAGCACCAGCTGATGACCAAGCGATTGCATTACCATGCACATCAGTAATCATAACAATAGTGTTATTAAATGTAGCGTGAATATGAGCAATACCAGATTCGATATTCTTTTTCACACGACGTTTACGTGTTGGTTTAGCCAAGACTTTTACCTCCTATATTATTTTTTCTTACCAGCAATCGCAACAGCTTTACCTTTACGAGTGCGAGCGTTGTTTTTAGTATTTTGTCCACGGACAGGAAGTCCACGACGGTGACGGATACCACGGTATGAACCGATTTCCATCAAACGTTTGATGTTCAAGTTCACTTCACGACGAAGGTCACCTTCAACTTTAATTGCATCCACTTCACGACGGATAGCATCTTCTTGATCTGATGTAAGGTCACGAACACGAATATCTTCTGAAACTCCAGCAGCTGCCAAAATCTTTTGAGATGTTGCAAGTCCGATACCATAGACATAAGTCAATGAGATAACTACGCGTTTGTCATTTGGAATATCAACTCCAGCAATACGAGCCATGTTTTCTCCTTTCTATCTTATCCTTGACGTTGTTTGTGTTTTGGATTTGCTGGGCAAATTACCATAACACGACCATTACGACGAATTACTTTACAGTATTCGCAAATTGGTTTGACCGATGGTCTTACTTTCATTTCTTATCCCTCCAAGTTTTTCGATTATTTAAAGCGGTAAGTGATACGTCCACGTGTCAAGTCATATGGACTCATTTCAACAGTAACACGATCTCCCGCTAAAATACGAATATAGTTTTTACGAATTTTACCAGAAACTGTTGCTAAAATCTGATGTCCATTTTCAAGTTCAACCGTAAACATTGCATTCGGCATCGTATCGACTACTTTGCCTTCAACTTCAATCACATCGTCTTTTGCCACGCAAAAGTACCTCCCTAAATTTCGATTTGATGCCTCTAGACACAGAGACAACAATTATAAGTCAGACTAACTCAGTATAACATTTGTCAAGACATTTTGCAAGTCTGAAAAACGCTTTTATTCCAAATTTGTCAATACCTTTTCGATATCTTTAAAGACATCATTGATATCTTGGTTGCCTTCGATATCATGTACTAGACCTTTAGCACGATAGTGAGCAATGATTGGTTCACCTTGAGCAATATTGACATCCAAACGACGTTTTACTGTCTCAGGTTTATCATCTTCACGTTGGTAGTAATCTTCCTCTTTGTAATCAACTGGTGGGTTGAATACTTTATGGAAAGTTTCGCCAGTTTCACGATGAATGATACGACCACTCAAACGTTCAAGTAGGCAAGATGGATCTACTTCGATGTTGATAACACCTTCAAGTTTAATTCCAAGTTCAGCCAATGTTTTATCTAAGGCATGAGCTTGCTCAATTGTACGTGGGTATCCATCCAACAAGAAACCAGTTTCTTTAATATCATCTTGAGAAAGACGTTCTTTAACAATTCCATTTGTTACTTCATCTGGAACCAATTCGCCTTTGTCAATATATGACTTAGCTAGTACACCCATTTCAGTTTGGTTAGCCATTGCTGCACGGAACATGTCCCCTGTTGAGATGTGGGCAACGTGAAACTGTTCAACAATTTTCGCTGCTTGTGTCCCTTTACCTGCACCAGGTAAACCCATAATCAAAAGATTCATGATTCAAACTCCTTTTTTGTATTTAAATAGAAGCAAAAATTCATTTCAACTCCTATTTAAAAACAAAATAGAAGAGAGGAGATAAAAATCTGACAATGTCTTTGATTTTTACACTCCACTCTCTGAGCAATAGTGAATTTTATTTTCTATTACAATTATTCTGTTGTATCTAAGAAACCAACATACTTACGTTTCAATAGATAACCTTCCAATTGTTTAATTCCTTCGATACCTGTAGAGATAATGATTAGCAAACTTGTTCCCCCAAAAGCGACAACTTCTGAAAGACCAAATAAATCTTTAGCTACAATAGGTAGGATAGAAATCACACCTAGGAAGATTGATCCGACTGTTGCGAGACGACGAAGAAGTTTTGACATATATTCTTCTGTCCCTTTACCAGGACGAACACCATGGATATAAGCTCCACTCTTTTGTAAATTTTCTGCTGCTTTCTCTGGATTGATCTGTACAAATGTATAGAAGAATGTAAAGAGAATAATCAACAGAGCATACAAAGCAACACCTGTTGGGGTTGAAGTAGATACCAACTCTTGAGCTGTTTTTACCCATTCCCAATTAAGGCCAGACGCACTTACGAATTGTAAAATTGCTGCCGGCGCTGCTGTAATAGAGCTAGCAAAGATAACTGGGATAACCCCAGCAGGGTTAATCTTCAATGGAAGATAGGAGCTTGACGGCGCACCTTGAGCTACCTTTGTATACTGAATTGGAATCTTGTATTTAGCTTGTTCAACGTAAGTTGTAAAGTATACAATTAACAAAACAGCAATGATTAAGATGGCAACGAAAATGAGAGACGATGTCAATCGACTACTTGGTACATTGACAAAGTAGTCCACGTAGATGCCCTTAACCATATCAGGAATTGAAGCAACAATCCCTGCAAAGATAATCATTGAAACACCATTACCATATCCCTTATCTGTGATTTGCTCTCCCAGCCAGGTTACAATCATGCTACCTGCTGTTAAGATTCCTCCAATCACAAGGAAAACTTGTGGTGTAAGTGGTACAGTCAAAAGTTTAGCTCCAGACAGAGCGTTAAAACCAGCAGTAATACCGACTGATTGAACAAATGCAAGCACTAGTGCAATGTATCGAGTCGCTTGGTTTAACTTTCTACGACCAACTTCCCCTTGTTTGCCCCACTCCACAAACTTTGGTAATAAATCCATTTGCAAGAGTTGGACGACGATTGATGCTGTAATGTAAGGGCTAACTCCAAGAGCAAAAACTGAAAAGTTTTTCATGGCATTCCCTGACACCAAGCTCAACATATTCAAGAAGGATAGTCCACTCAAAGCATTCAAGCTATTTGCATTTACCCACGGTACAGTAATACTAGTACCGATACGAAAAACAAATACGATAAAAATTGTGAATAAAATCTTTGATCGAACCTGCTTAACTTTGAGTGCTTCTCTCAATAATTTAAAAAACATAGGTCACCTCACTTAGATGACTTCAACTGAACCACCTTTAGCAGTGATAGCTTCTTCAGCTGATTTAGAGAATTTAGCAGCTTTAACAGTCAACTTCTTAGTCAACTCACCGTTACCAAGAATCTTGATACCTGATTTTTCAGCTTTCACAATCCCTGCTTCGATAAGAACAACTGGAGTTACTTCTGCACCATCTTCAAAGATGTTCAATTGGTCAAGGTTAACAATTGCGTATTCTTTAGCGTTGATGTTAGTGAATCCACGTTTTGGAAGACGACGGAACAATGGAGTTTGTCCACCTTCAAAACCAAGGCGTACTCCGCCACCGCTACGAGCTTTTTGACCTTTTTGACCACGACCAGATGTTTTACCGTTACCTGATGAAGTACCACGACCAACACGGTTACGAGTTTTACGAGAACCTTCTGCAGGTTTCAATTCATGAAGTTTCATTATATATTTTCTCCTCTTTTGTAAAATGCTAGCGCCGATAAGAGAGAAAAGGTTGTCTCTCCTATCAACTCGCCTATACTGAGTCATCTAAGATGACTATATCTAGTTTTAGGGGATGGTCTTATGCACATCCCCTAAAATTTTATTAGTTTACTTCTTCAACTGTTACCAAGTGAGATACTGCAGTGATCATACCACGGATAGCAGCGTTATCTTCTTTAATAACAGAGCTGTTCAATTTGCCAAGTCCAAGTGCTACAACAGTTTTACGTTGTGATGGAATGCGTCCGATTGGAGACTTAGTCAAAGTAATTTTAATTTGAGCCATTTTATCCCCTTTCTTATGCCAAATCAGAAACTGAAATACCACGAAGGGCAGCAACTTCTTCAGCGCGTTTCAATTGTTTCAAACCTTCAACAGTTGCACGAACAATGTTGATTGGAGTGTTAGAGCCAAGTGATTTAGATGTAATATCTGCCACACCTGCCAATTCCACAACGGCACGAACTGCACCACCTGCGGCAACTCCAGAACCTTCTACAGCTGGTTTCAACAATACTTTAGCTCCACCGAATTCTGAAAGAACTTCATGTGGGATTGTTGTTCCAACCATAGGAACTTCGATCAAGTTTTTCTTAGCATCTTCTACTGCTTTGCGGATTGCTTCTGGAACTTCTTGAGCTTTACCAGTACCAAATCCTACACGACCGTTGCGGTCACCAACAACTACAAGAGCTGCGAAACGAAGACGACGTCCACCTTTAACAACTTTTGTAACACGGTTAACAGCAACTACGCGTTCTTCAAGTTCTACTGCATTGTCTTTAAATGCCATTTTCTAGTGTCCTCCTATTAGAATTTCAATCCGTTTTCACGAGCTGCATCAGCCAAAGCTTTCACACGTCCGTGATATAGATATCCACCGCGGTCGAACACCACTTCTGAAATACCTTTAGCACTTGCACGTTCTGCAACGAGTTTACCGACAGCAACGGCTTGTTCAGTTTTAGTTCCTTTTGAAACTTCTTTGTCAAGAGTTGAAGCACTTGCGAGCGTTACACCCGCTACGTCATCAATCACTTGAGCGTAGATGCCTGTATTAGAACGGAATACGTTCAAACGTGGGCGATCAGCAGTTCCAGAGAGTTTTCCGCGAACGCGACGGTGGCGTTTTTGGCGGAGTTTGTTTTTATCTGGTTTAGAAATCACAGTTTTCACCTCTTTAATTTTAAATCGTGTGCTATGCACAAAGTTGGTAATGAGGTTGGTGGTTGAAAATCAACCACTCAACATTATTTACCAGTTTTACCTTCTTTAAGACGAACATATTCGCCAACGTAACGGATACCTTTACCTTTGTATGGTTCTGGTGAACGAAGGCTACGTACGTAAGCAGCTGTTTGACCAACTTTTTCTTTTGAAATTCCGCTGATAACGATAGTCGTTGGGTTTGGAAGTTCAAAAGTAATTCCTTCTGGAGCTTCAACTTCATCTGGATGTGATTTACCAACAGCCAAAACAAGTTTGTTTCCTTGAAGTTGAGCACGGTAACCAACCCCACGCATTTCAAGTTCTTTCTTGAATCCTTCTGAAACACCAATAACCATGTTGTTCAAGAGGGCACGAGTAGTTCCGTGGATAGTTTTCATTTCTTTTGAATCGTTTGGACGGTGAAGAGTTACTTCAGTACCTTCCACACGGATTTCAATATCTTTTGAGAACTCACGAGTAAGTTCTCCTTTAGGTCCTTTTACAGTTACAACGTTGTCATTGTTAGTGAGTTCAACACCAGCAGGCAACACGATAACTTTATTACCAATACGTGACATGTTTTTATTCTCCTGTTAAATTGTCAGGCCATAAAGGCCAGTTTTCACGGGGTTAAATCGATTTCTCGATTTAAAGGAATATTTAGATTTCAATTTCAAAGTGAATCTAGGCATCGTCTCGCAGGCATAACTTTTGGTTAGGCTAGAGACGATAACGAAGAGTCACAAAGAAATTGGGAGCTAAATATTACCAAACGTAAGCGATAACCTCACCACCAACATTCTTTTGGCGAGCTTCTTTATCAGTAAGCAAACCTTCTGAAGTTGAAAGGATAGCAATTCCAAGACCGTTAAGTACTTTTGGAAGATCTTCACGTTTTTTGTAGACACGAAGTCCTGGTTTAGAAACGCGTTTCAAGTTAGTGATAACTCGTTCACCGTTTGCTCCGTATTTAAGGAATACACGGATGATGCCTTGTTTGTCATCTTCAATGATTTCTACGTTCTTAACAAAACCTTCGCGTTTAAGGATTTCAGCAATCCCTTTTTTGATGTTTGATGCAGGTACTTCAAGTACTTCGTGTTTTGCTTGGTTAGCGTTACGAACACGAGTTAGGAAGTCTGCGATTGGGTCAGTCATAACCATTTTATTTTTCTCCTCTTACTAGTAGTTTGCAAGTTGCACTTGCTAGTTAATACATGATACAGAGAGCGTAACAGCACAAGCAAAAATAGACAATTTAATGCAGGAGCCATGCTCCAAAGTAAATTGATCTTTTTTGCCAAGGCTGTAGCTCGTGTTCAAATTGGCTAGCCCAACTGAACCCGGGCTAAACTCTGTGTGAAAAAGATAAACTTTTCTAGAAACTAAAGTTTCTTCGCCAAGTTTCCTATTTTCACTTGGAGTTTTGACGCCCTTGATATCTTAAATTACCAAGATGCTTTTGTTACACCAGGGATTTGACCTTTATATGCCAATTCACGGAAGCAAACACGGCAAAGTTTAAACTTGCGGTAAACTGAGTGTGGACGTCCACAACGTTCACAGCGAGTGTATGCTTGAGTAGAGAACTTCGCTGGGCGTTTGTTCTTAGCAATCATAGATTTTTTAGCCATTAGTTATACCTCCTATATTATTTTGCAAAAGGCATTCCAAGGCCTGTAAGCAATGCACGTGACTCTTCGTCAGTGTTAGCAGTAGTTACGATAACGATGTCAAGACCACGAGTTTTGTCAACGTCATCAAAGTTGATTTCTGGG
The DNA here is from genome assembly GCF_023110115.1 of Streptococcus sp. oral taxon 431. Classification (GTDB taxonomy): domain Bacteria; phylum Bacillota; class Bacilli; order Lactobacillales; family Streptococcaceae; genus Streptococcus. The sequence continues at coordinate 24,966 of NZ_JALDVP010000004.1, forward strand.
AAAATCAATTGCTCTTTCACACCAAGTGTGTAGTTCCCGCGTCCGTCAAATGATTTTGTTGGAACACCGTGGAAGTCACGTACACGTGGAAGTGATACTGAAACCAATTTATCCAAGAATTCGTACATACGTTCACCACGAAGGGTAACTTTTGCACCGATCGCAACACCTTCACGAAGACGGAAGCCGGCGATAGATTTTTTAGCTTTAGTGATAAGTGGTTTTTGACCCGAGATAAGCGCCAATTCTTCAGCAGCTTTTTCAAGGCTTTTAGCGTTTGATACTGCTTCACCAACACCCATGTTCAAAACGATCTTATCCACTTTAGGAACAGCCATCACTGATGAGTAGTTAAATTGTTCTGTCAAAGCAGGAACTACTTCATTAAGATATTTTTCTTTTAAACGATTTGCCATTATACTTCTCCTTTCCTTCGTGATTAATCAAGCACTTCGCCTGATTTTTTGTTGTAGCGAACTTTTTTACCGTCTACAAATTTGTAACCAACACGACCAGCTACACCATTTTTGTCCAAAACTTGAACGTTTGATACGTGGATAGCTGCTTCCTTCTCGATGATACCACCTTGAGGAAGTTCGTTAGTTGGACGTTGGTGTTTCTTAACGATGTTAACACCTTCAACGATAACTTTGTTTACTTTTGGAAGGGCAGTAAGGACAACAGCTTCTGTTCCCTTATCTTTACCAGCGATTACGCGAACTTTGTCGCCTTTTTTTACAAACATTTTTTTCTCCTTTTATTCTTACGCCCAATGGGCACCCTGGCTAGGCCAGGGGACTGTGTTTGTTTTTATTGATTAAAGTACTTCTGGAGCAAGTGACACGATCTTCATGAAGCCACCTTCACGCAATTCACGTGCAACTGGGCCAAAGATACGTGTTCCGCGAGGAGTTTTGTCGTCACGGATGATAACTGCTGCGTTTTCGTCAAATTTGATGTATGAACCATCAGCACGACGAGCACCTGATTTAGTACGAACGATAACTGCTTTAACAACGTCACCTTTTTTAACCGCACCACCAGGAGTAGCTTGTTTTACAGATGCCACAATAACATCACCGATGTTTGCAAATTTACGTCCTGAACCACCAAGAACTTTGATAGTCAAGATTTCGCGAGCACCGCTGTTGTCTGCGACTTTCAAACGAGTTTCTGTTTGAATCATTTCAGTTTTCTCCTTTCAGGTTTGATTAGATGATTACCGCTTCTTCAACAACTTCTACAAGACGGAAACGTTTTGTAGCTGAAAGCGGGCGAGTTTCCATGATACGTACGATATCGCCTTCTTTGGCAACATTGTTTTCATCATGTGCTTTGTATTTTTTAGAGTAGTTAATACGTTTACCATAGACTGGGTGGTTACGTTTTGTTTCAACTACAACTGTGATTGTCTTGTCCATTTTGTCAGATACAACACGTCCAACAAGAACTTTACGATTATTGCGTTCCATTGAAATTTCTCCTTCCCTAGTCTATTATTTCGCTTCAGATTGAACTGTTTTGATACGAGCGATTTGTTTTTTAACTTCTTTCAAGCGAGCTGTTTGTTCTAATTGACCAGTAGCAGCTTGGAAACGAAGTTCGAACAATTCTTTTTTCAATTCGTTTTCGCGCTTCGCGAGTTCTTCTTGAGAAAGACCACGAAGTTCTTTAACAAATTCTTTTACTTCATTAAGTTTCATGCCTTCTCCTTATTCTGCTTCACGTTTTACGAATTTACATTTAACTGGCAATTTGTGGCTTGCAAGACGAAGCGCTTCGCGAGCGATCTCTTCAGATACACCAGCAACTTCAAACATTACTTTACCACGTTTAACTGGTGCTACCCAACCTTCAGGTGCCCCTTTACCAGATCCCATACGAACCCCGATAGCTTTAGCTGTGTAAGATTTGTGTGGGAAGATTTTAATCCAAACTTTACCACCACGTTTCATGTAACGAGTCATGGCGATACGAGCAGCTTCGATTTGGCGGTTAGTGATCCAGTGGCTAGTTGTAGCTTGAAGACCGTATTCACCGAATGCTACTTCTTTCCCACCTTTAGCTTCACCGCGCATTTTACCACGGAATTCACGACGGTGTTTAACACGTTTAGGTACTAACATTGGTTATTTACCTCCTTTAGTGTTTTTACGAGCTGGAAGAACTTCACCACGGTAGATCCATACTTTAACACCAAGTTTACCGTATGTAGTATCTGCTTCTTCCCAAGAGTAATCGATATCTGCACGAAGTGTGTGAAGCGGAACTGTTCCTTCAGAGTATCCTTCAGCACGGGCAATATCTGCACCGTTCAAACGACCTGATACTTGAGTTTTAATTCCTTTAGCTCCAGCACGCATAGCACGTTGGATTGCTTGTTTTTGTGCACGACGGAAAGCAACACGTTGCTCCAATTGACGAGCAATTCCTTCACCAACAAGGTGAGCATCCAAATCAGGTTGTTTGATTTCGATGATGTTGATGTGTACTTGTTTTCCAGTCAATTTGTTAAGTTTTGCACGGAGTGCATCAACGTTAGCACCACCTTTACCGATAACCATACCTGGTTTAGCAGTGTGAAGTGAAACGTTAACTTTGTTTACTGCGCGTTCGATTTCAATAGTTGAAACTGCTGCGTCAGCAAGTTCTTTTTGAACGAATTTACGGATTGCAAGATCTTCATGAAGGTAATCCGCGTATTCTTTTTCAGCATACCATTTGGCATCCCAATCACGGATGATGCCGACACGCATACCAATTGGATGTACTTTTTGACCCACGATTTTACCTCCTTATTTTTCTGCAACAGCTACAGTGATGTGAGCTGTACGTTTGTTGATTGGTGAAGCTGAACCTTTCGCACGTGGACGGAAACGTTTCATAGTTGGTCCTTCGTTTGCGAATGCTTCAGATACTACCAAGTTAGCTTTATCCAAACCAAAGTTGTTTTCAGCGTTAGCTACAGCTGAGTTCAAAACTTTCAAGATGATTTCAGCAGCTTTGTTTGGAGTGAATGTCAAAATTGCGATTGCATCGGCTACGCTTTTACCACGGATGTTGTCAAGAACAAGACGTGATTTACGAGGTGAAACACGTACTGTGCGAGCCATTGCTTTAGCTGAAGTAATTTCTGCCATTTATGTTCTCCTTATTTTCTACGTGTCTTCTTGTCGTCTGCGGCGTGACCTTTGTAAGTACGAGTTGGTGCAAATTCACCAAGCTTGTGACCTACCATGTCTTCTTGGATGTAAACAGGTACGTGTTTACGTCCATCATAAACTGCGATAGTGTAACCAATGAAACTTGGGAAGATCGTTGAACGACGTGACCAAGTTTTGATAACTTTTTTCTTTTCGTCGTTAGCTTGAGCTTCAACTTTTTTCATCAAATGCTCATCGACGAAAGGTCCTTTTTTAAGACTGCGTCCCATTTTTATATTTTCTCCTTTAAATATAGTACCACAGCGGCTTGCGCTCTCAACGAGCGCTACCGAGCTGGCGGATTATCTAGCGCTTAAGCGACTAATTTTAAATTATTTCTCGTTGCGACGACGAACGATAAGTTTGTCAGATTTCGCTTTCTTGTTACGAGTTTTAAGACCAAGAGCAGGTTTGCCCCATGGAGTTGATGGTGCTTTACGACCAACTGGTGCTTTACCTTCACCACCACCGTGTGGGTGATCGTTAGGGTTCATTACAGAACCACGAACTGTTGGGCGGATACCTTTCCAACGGCTACGTCCTGCTTTACCAAGGTTTACAAGTCCATGTTGTTCGTTTCCGACAACACCAACTGTAGCACGACAAGTTCCAAGGATCATACGAACTTCACCAGATTGAAGACGAACAAGAACGTATTTACCTTCTTGACCCAATACTTGAGCAGAAGCTCCAGCAGCACGTACCAATTCTCCACCACGACCTGGTTTCAATTCGATGTTGTGGATCAAAGTACCAACTGGGATGTTAGCAAGTGGAAGAGCGTTTCCGACTTTGATATCTGCTTCTGGACCTGAAACGATACGTTGACCTACTTCAAGACCTTTTGGAGCGATGATGTATGCTTTCACTCCGTCAGTGTAGTGTACAAGAGCGATGTTTGCAGAACGGTTTGGATCGTACTCGATAGTTTTAACAACTGCTTCAACATTGTCTTTGTTACGTTTGAAGTCAACCAAACGGTAGAAACGTTTGTGTCCACCACCTTGGTGACGAACTGTGATACGACCGTTGTTGTTACGACCAGCCTTGCTCTTCAATGCAACAAGCAATGATTTTTCAGGAGTGCTTGTTGTGATTTCAGCGAAATCCAAAGAAGTCATATTACGGCGACCGTTTGTTGTTGGTTTATAAACACGAATTCCCACGATATTTCCTCCTTAGATTATTCAGCTTCAGCTGCAAACAACTCGATTGCTTTTGAATCAGCTGTAAGAGTGATGATAGCTTTTTTAGTTTTGTTAGTAAAACCAGTGTAACGTCCAACACGTTTAGCTTTAGGTTTTACGTTGATTGTGTTAACATTTGCAACTTTAACACCTTCGAAAGCAGCTTCAACGGCTTGCTTGATCAAAAGTTTGTGTGCACGAGTGTCAACTTCAAATACATATTTGCCTGCTTCAAGTTGAGCCATTGAGCTTTCAGTGATAACAGGTTTTTTGATAACATCATACAAATTCATTATGCAAGAACCTCCTCGATTTTAGAGATAGCTGCTTGAGTAACAAGAAGTTTGTCACTATTTGCGATGTCAAGAACACTTGCAGTTGTAGCAGTCGCAACTTTCACATTTGGAAGGTTACGAGCTGAGAGAGCTGCGAATTCGTTTCCTTCTTCAAGAATAACAAGGACTTTAGAATCGATGCTCAAAGCTGCAAGAACTTTTGCAAATTCAGCAGTTTTTGGAGCTGTAAATTCAAGAGAATCAACGGCTACAAATTTGTTTTCAGCAACTTTTTCTGAGTAAACAGATTTAAGCGCAAGGCGACGAACTTTTTGAGGAAGTTTGTACGCATAGCTACGTGGAGTTGGTCCGAAGACGATTCCACCACCACGCCATTGTGGAGAGCGGATAGAACCTTGACGAGCACGTCCAGTTCCTTTTTGACGCCATGGTTTGCGTCCGCCACCTGAAACAGCTGAGCGGTTTTTAACTGCGTGAGTTCCTTGACGAAGGCTAGCACGTTGGCTGATGATCACATCAAACACAACAGATTGGTTTGGTTCGATACCAAAGATTGCATCGTTAAGAACAACTTCGCCCGCTTGTTTACCAGTTTGGTCGAATAATGTTACATTTGCCATTTTGACTGTATTCCCCTTTCCTTATTATTTACCAGCTTTAACTGCTGACTTGATAGTGATAAGAGATTTCTTAGCACCTGGTACGTTACCTTTGATAAGGATAACGTTCTTTTCTGGAACAACTTGTACAACTTCAAGGTTTTGAATTGTTACACGGTCGCCACCCATACGTCCTGCAAGGTTTTTACCTTTGAATACGCGGTTAGGTGCAACAGGTCCCATAGAACCTGGACGACGGTGGTAACGAGAACCGTGAGCCATAGGTCCACGTGATTGTCCGTGGCGTTTGATAACACCTTGGAAACCTTTACCTTTAGATGTACCAGTTACATCAACAATGTCTCCAGCTGCGAAAGTTTCAACTGTGATTTCAGCACCAACTTCCAAGCCTTCAACGTTTTTGAATTCACGAATGAAGCGCTTAGGAGCCGTGTTAGCTTTTGCTACATGTCCTTTAGCAGGTTTGTTGCTCAATACTTCGCGTTTGTCATCGAAACCAACTTGGATAGCGTTGTAACCATCTGTTTCAACAGTTTTAACTTGAAGAACAACGTTTGGAGTTGCTTCGATAACTGTTACAGGGATCAATTCGCCAGCTTCAGTGAAGATTTGAGTCATTCCCACTTTTTTCCCTAAGATTCCTTTTGTCATGAGAAAATAGTTCCTTTTCTATATTTTTTATTCAAAAAGTTTTTAACGAGCGTTTTTTATGCTCAAGGTATCAAGCTTTAAATTAAAGTTTGATTTCTACGTTTACACCACTTGGAAGATCCAATTTCATCAAAGCGTCAACTGTTTTTTGAGTTGGGTTGATGATATCGATCAAACGTTTGTGTGTACGCATTTCGAATTGTTCGCGAGAGTCTTTATATTTGTGAGTCGCACGAATAATTGTGTAGAGGCTACGTTCAGTTGGAAGTGGGATTGGACCTGCAACTTCTGCACCTGTACGAGTAGCTGATTCTACGATTTTAGCAGCCGCTGTGTCAAGCGTACGGTGTTCGTAAGCTTTCAAACGGATACGGATTTTTTTGTTTGCCATCTTTTTCTCCTTTTCGTCTATTTAAGATAATAGGCTAGCTCCACAAGAAAACCGACGCGCGTTGCGTGGCAATGCAACCGAGCGTGTCGCAACCTCTTGCATCAAAGCTAAGGCTGTAATTTACAGCACCATAATAGAATAACACAAAGCCCCTGCGATTGCAAGGGATTTGACAGGATTTTTTTAATTTTTCGAATGAAACTGTTTTCTTATCGCTCCTTATCTCAAAAAAGCAAAAAAGCAAAAATGAAGAACGAATTTTTATTTTTTCTTCTATATTATAGATACAGTTTATTATAGATACAGTTTCTGCAATTGTTTTTTTATTCTCTCTTCACTTGCTCGTAACTTTCTTTCCCGTCATTCAATTTATCCCAGATGATGACTTTGCCTTCTTTAAGTGATTTTTGTACATCGATAATTCGTTGATTGGAAGAGCCACGGAATTGAAGCATGAGATTACGCTTGCTTTTATCATACCGTCCATCAACCAAGATATCAATCAGTGACAAGAGTTCCAGTTTGTCTGGAGTCTCCAACATCATTTCTTCCCAAGTATAACCTGTCCAGGACCAGATGTCTTTATCTGGTAATTCCTTCCGAATGCGTTTTACGAGAGGCAAGAGAATACCCGTATTGAGGAAGGGTTCTCCTCCTAATAAAGTCAAGCCTTGAACATAGGGGTGGGCTAGGTCTGCTATGATTTGCTCTTCCAACTCTGGGGTATAAGGTATGCCTGCATTAAAGGACCAGGTCGCTACGTTGTAACAGCCCTCACAGTGAAACATACAACCTGCTACGTAAAGGGAGTTGCGCACCCCTTCTCCATCGACAAAGTTAAAAGCCTTATAGTCAATGATGCGCCCCTGACTGAGTTCTTCACTTTTCCACTCGCCTGGTTTTGGTGTATTCCATGTCATGCTGTCTACTCCAAGTCTATCCAATAGCGCTCCGTTCCGTTTCGAACATCCTTCAACTCCCCACCATTAGCTAAGATAACAGCTCGACTTTCTGGGTTTTCTGTGCTACAAGTCACTAAAGCTCGTTTGATATTCTTTCCCTTAGCAACTTGTAGACCTTGTTGGAGGGATTCTTTCGCATAACCCTTACCTCTTTCAGATGGACGAATGGAATAGCCAATATGACCACCTACCTCCAGCAAATAGTCACTAAGACGCAATCTCAGATTGAGGAACCCTACGGCTTGTCCATCTTTTGCAAAAGCGACTAATTGAATAGCAGGCACCCACCCTTCAGGCAGATTAATCCCCATTTCCTGATCCTGATTACTTTCTAACCACTCTTCATAAACAAAATTCTCAGCATCCCAAAATCCGCCATCGTGGGCTGATTGAGTCTGTTCAAACTCTGCCATCATCTCTAAAACCGTTTCTTTATCTGCCAATCTTGGTCTGCGTAGTTCCATATTCCCCTCCCCGCTATAAGAAAAGCGAGAGGCAACTCTCACTTTTTCTTGTTCTTGTTTAAAAATTGTTCTCTAAGGCTAGCTACTCGGTCTTTTTTATTGACTCCACCCTTTGAATGTTTTTCGTGGAATCGTTGAACCAAGGCCTTGCCTTTATCATCTAATTGATATTTTCCCATTCTATCTCTTTCTAATTTCTTACTTCATGTCCTGCCGTTTTAATAGTAGAACCGTTCATGTGTTTGACACGCGCAGCAATTTCCTTATGACGTCCAATAACCATCGGACGCGCTTGTGGGTTCCCAAGATAGCCACAGGTCCGTTTAACCACATCTACTGTTTTAGGATCCTTATTTCCACAGTTAGGACAAGCAAATCCTCTCTCAGTAGGTTCAAAATCTCCTTCAAAATCACACTTGTAGCAACGGTCGATCGGAGTATTGGTTCCGAGATAACCTACACGGTCATAAGCATAATCCCAAACAGCTTCCAAAGCCTTTGGATTTTGTTGGAGAACTGGGTACTCGCAGTAGTGGATAAAGCCACCAGATGCACCCGCTTCTGGGTAGACTTTCTCAAAGTCCAATTTTTCAAAAGGTGTTGGATTTTTGCGGACATCATAATGGAAGGAATTTGTGTAGTATTCTTTATCAGTAATGTCTGGAATAGAGCCGAATTTCTCCGTATCCAAGCGACAGAAACGGTCTGTCAAACTTTCAGACGGCGTTGAATAGATAGAGAAATGGTAACCATATTGGTCAGACCATTCTTCTACTCTACGTTTCATATCGCGAATAATATCAAGGGTGAACTCTTTGGCTTCTGGATTATTTTCCCAATTATTACCAAAGAAGACTGTCGCTACTTCGTACAAGCCAATATAGCCCAGAGAAATAGTTGCACGACGATTCTTAAAGAGTTGATCAACACTTTCTTCTTTTCCAAGACGACGTCCGAAGGCCCCATATTGATAAAGAATTGGTGCATTAGCTGGAGTGGCTTCCTTGGTTCTTTCCACACGGTAAACCAAAGCATCTTCCGCGATGTTCATGCGCTCGTTGAAGATTTCCCAGAACTTATTCATGTCTCCTTCGGACTCAAGAGCGATACGAGGAAGATTGACCGTCACAACTCCTAGGTTCATACGGCCCGAATTGACTTCTACTCCATTTTCATCCTTCCATCCTTGAAGGAATGAACGGCATCCCATCGGAACTTTGAAAGAACCAGTCAACTCGACAATCTTATCATAAGACAAGACATCCGGGTACATGCGCTTAGTTGCACACTCAAGAGCCAACTGCTTGATGTCGTAGTTAGGTGAGCCTTCCTCTAAGTTAAGACCTCTTTTAAGAGTAAAGATGAGTTTAGGGAAGATGGCTGTACGGTGTTCTGAACCAAGCCCCTTGATACGAATGTTCAGGATTGCCTTTTGAATTTCACGTTCAAAACGACTAGTTCCTAGACCGAAACCAAGAGAGGTAAATGGCGTTTGTCCATTTGATGTAAAGAGGGTATTAATCTCGTACTCTAGAGATTGCATGGCATCGTAGATGTCTTTTTGGGTTTTCTTCCAGGCATATTCTTGGCGCTTGTCAGGCAAAACCCATTCTTCCGCATCCTTGAGGTGCTTTTGGTAATTTTTCTCTGCATAAGGAGCCAATACTTCATCGATACGGTCAGCTGAACAGCCCCCGTACTGGCTAGAAGCAACGTTTGCGATGATTTGTGAAATCTGCGCTGTCGCAGTCTGGATAGACTTGGGACTCTCTACCTCAGCATTCCCAATCTTAAAACCATTTTCCAACATGCCCTTGAAATCAATCAAACAGCAGTTGGTCATCGGGGTATAGGGACTGTAGTCCAAATCATGATAGTGGATATCCCCTTTTTGATGGGCATTAGCCACATGTTTAGGAAGCATTTGAAGTCCGATTGATTTTCCAACAATCCCTGCCGTCAAATCACGCTGAGTGTTAAAGACATCACTGTCTTTATTGGCATTTTCATTGACAACCGCCTGATCTTTATTGAGAAGTTTATGAATACTAAAGTTGATATCTGTCGCTTTTGAGCGCTCAAAATCCCTTTGAGTTCGATAGGTGATGTACTCCTCGGCCAAGGCGTATTCTTTAGCTTCCAACAATTCGTGCTCTACGATGTTTTGGATTTCATAGATTTTTACGCCTTGTGGGAAACGGCTATGAATCTCTTCGACGATACGTTCAACTAGGGTACTAAGTCGTTTTTCAACCAAAGGAGTTACATCCATAACCTTTTCAGCAGCCTTATGAAGCGCTTTGTCAATCTTGTCTACATCAAAAATTACACGTCTGCCGTCGCGTTTTTCGACAAATAAAGTCGGATCAGGGACAGCCTTCTCTTCCAATACAATCATATCCATACCCTTTTCTTAAATATAATATTGATTCTAAAAAGTATTATATCACTAAAAAAATAAAAATCAATATCTTGTGTCAAAAAATAAAATTTTTTTAAAATTACACAAGATATTGATAGTTTTTATTTTAATTTATAGAGTTTAAAATCTTTGAATTCACTTGGAACGACTTGATAATTTTCAGCTAAAAGCTGCTCAACTTCTGTCCAAAGAGATGTTTTTGTATTCACTACAATCATCTTTGGTTGATTATCTCTCAGATCATTAACAAGTTTGGTACGATTTTCACCAAGTCCTGTATGCAATCTAGGCGAAAGCAACTGACTCGCAGCTAAACGTTCACTAGCCTTATAACTACTTGTCAGATTATCCCAAACATAGATACGATCTGTAGCTTGAGTTTCCCCTTTTACCTTAGTTTCGATGGCTGTACGTTCTTGATATAGTTCTGCATGAAGTAAATATCGTGATACTACAGGTGCTAAGAATAGGTAAGCAAGAGCTAAAATTGGTAGATAGACATTTCCTTTTACAAAAGCTCCCCATACCGAAGTTTCTTCTCTAGATCGTCTACGGCGATTCGCTCCTTCCGCTTTCTCTGTTGGAATTCGTGTCAGCAAAAGAAGCGATAAGAAAGGAAGGAACTCAATCATACGACTACCATGGATAAGATCTGTAGAAAAAATCTCTAAAATCAATACCAAAATGACAGCTATTGAAGCAGAGATTGATAAGACTGACTGTTTCAATGGTTTAGATTGGAAGAGACCTGTAAATGCTAGCGTCAATGCTCCAAGAGCAATTGCTAACAATCCATAAAAGAGGATATTGTCGAGTAATCCCGAGTTAGACGTAAAGTTTAAACTATCTAATGGATAAAGGATTTGACTAATGGCATTTCCAAAACTGCCTTTATAAGCTGTGTAGTATCCAATTGGATAAAAGAAGATTGAAAAACCAAGGCCCGCTGCAAAAAATTGATAGAGACCATGATTCAAGTTATTGCGACCAACATTAAAAGCTGTTAGAGCAAAAAGCAAAACAAAGGCGTACAAAGCTGTGACCAAGGGTGCAAAGAAAAATGCTAGAGCCAAGCTAGTTCCAATCCGGATAAACCCTTTGTCATGACTCGGTTCTGACAAATAAGCTGTTACTAAACTCAAGGCATAGAACAAGAATGGGAGGGCTAGAATAGTTGCATATCCCCCACCAAAACTAAGAGCACTAGCCAGGACATAAAAGACCGTCAACACTTGTTGCGATTGCTTGTTTTGTTCCGTCAGATTGTAAGCCGAACGGAAAAGAAAGAATCCCGCGCCTACTAAGGCCAACCAATTAAAAACAGCAAATAAAATACTGCCCTTGGTTAAATACTGTAAAAAGTAATAGAGGAGACCACTAGTTCCAAAATAATCTGTGTAGACATCTCCGCTCTGATGCATAGCCCATCCAATATAAAAATCCTGAGACTGCTCCGGACTTATTAACCCTAAGAAGAAGGGTAAAATTACGGACACAAGAACCACTAGAGTACTCAAAAAGAGGATATTCAAAAATGGTAAGCGGGCAGGCTGACGAGTTTCAACCTCGAGTTGCTCCTCATTTTCTACTGGAGCATCCTGACTTCCCATCCAAGTTGGAGTTGGTTCGTCTTCTAATCTGCCATATACGTTCATTCGCTCTCTCCTATATTTTAATTTGTTCTAGTATATCAAAAAGTCTAGTTCTTGTCAGCCTTTGGCGGACGTTCGCTCAACTTTTCAGACAAGGTAACAAAGCGTTCAATCTCATAAAAACGATGGTAGGAAGCCTTTTTATAAGTGTCTAAAAAAGTTTTTTCTTCTATCGTTAACATCCCTTCCCCCCTATTCTCTCTATTCGAAAAATAAGGAAAAATCTATCAAAAAACTGAATCCCCAAAGAGAATTCAGCTTTTTATTTTTAGTCAACTTTCTTTTCTAAGTTTTTAGAAATGCTTCGATTTTTCCCTTCCAGATACACCATAAGAATGGAAATATCTGCTGGGTTTACACCTGAAATACGGCTGGCTTGGCCGATGGTTTCTGGATTGATGAGCTTGAACTTCTGACGAGCTTCAGTCGCGATAGAGTCAATATCATCCCAGTCAATATTCGCTGGAATCCGTTTTTCTTCCATGCGTTTCATCTTGGCAACCTGATCCATGGCTTTTGAGATATAGCCTTCGTACTTGATTTCTGTTTCAATCAATTCGATAATCTTATCATCTAACTCTTCAGCAGCAGGTCCGATGAAAGTCACCACATCTTGGTAAGAGACTTCTGGGCGACGAAGGAATTCCTTAGCTGTCACCGCATCTGTCAATGGCTTGAACCCCATCTCCTCAACCTTAGCATTTGTTTCCTTGACTGGCTTGAGTTTGATGCTGTCTAAACGCTTCATTTCATTTTCAAATTGATTTTTCTTGATTTCAAAACGAGCCCAACGTTCATCGTCAACAAGCCCAATCTCGCGCCCCATCTCAGTCAAACGCATATCGGCATTGTCATGACGGAGAATGAGACGGTATTCTGCACGACTGGTCAAGAGACGGTAAGGTTCAATGGTTCCCTTGGTCACCAAGTCATCAATCATAACCCCGATATAACCGTCACTGCGCTTCAAAATTAACTCAGGCTTGCCTTGGATTTTCAGTGCTGCGTTGATACCCGCGATAATTCCCTGACCAGCAGCTTCTTCATATCCAGATGTACCATTTGTTTGACCAGCAGTGAAAAGTCCTGAGATTTTCTTGGTTTCAAGCGTTGCACGCAACTGATGAGGCAAAACCATGTCATACTCAATAGCATAACCAGTTCGCATCATCTCTGCATTTTCCAAACCTTTGATAGAATGAACCAAGTCACGTTGGACATCCTCAGGAAGACTGGTTGAAAGTCCTTGGACATAAACTTCTTCTGTGTTTCGTCCTTCTGGCTCAAGGAAAAGCTGGTGACGTTCCTTGTCTGCAAAACGCACAATCTTGTCCTCAATCGACGGACAGTAACGAGGTCCCACTCCCTTAACCACACCTGTAAACATAGGCGCGCGGTGGAGGTTATTCTGGATAATCTCATGGCTAGTACCATTGGTGTAGGTTAACCAGCATGGAACTTGGTCTTTAACATAATCTTCATCACGTGAAGTGTAAGAGAAGTGATTTGGTGTTTCATCTCCTGGCTGAATCTCTGTCACATCATAGTTGATAGAGGAAGCCTTGACACGTGGAGGCGTTCCTGTTTTGAAACGACCGATTTCAAGTCCAAGTTCCTTGAGATTATCAGCTAGGTTAATCGAAGCCAGACTGTGGTTTGGACCTGATGAATACTTAAGATCTCCGATGATGATTTCCCCACGGAGGGCTGTCCCTGTGGTCACGATAACAGCCTTGGCAGCATACTCTTGATGGGTAGCTGTACGAACACCGACAACCTTGCCATCTTCCACCAAAATCTCATCAATCATAGTTTGACGAAGAGTGAGATTCTCTTGATTTTCAACCGTCTTGCGCATTTCCTTAGAGTAAAGTTCCTTATCAGCCTGCGCACGAAGGGCACGGACAGCTGGTCCCTTCCCAGTGTTGAGCATCTTCATCTGGATGTAAGTCTTATCAATGGTCTTAGCCATTTCGCCACCAAGGGCATCTACCTCACGCACGACAATCCCCTTGGCAGAACCACCAATAGACGGATTACATGGCATGAAAGCCAACATTTCAATGTTGATGGTCGCAAGCAAGACCTTGCAACCCATACGGCTCGCAGCTAGGGAAGCTTCGACCCCCGCATGTCCCGCACCGATTACAATAATATCGTATTCTTCCGTAAAATTATAAGTCATTTTCTCTCCTATTCTTCAAGATGAATGTGTCTTAGTTGGCCGTCCCAAGCTGGTAGAGCTGTTTTTAAAAAGGATGGAACTAGGTGAAAATCCTCAAGCTTGTCCAAGTCAATCCACTCACAAGGTTGCCTTTTCTCATCTTCCTGCATGGTCAATGGAGCATCCTCAAGCAAGTCCACCAGATAATGAAATTCGATGTTGTGATAGGAAACACCGTCCTGTTCAAAACGATTTTCAACCACAAAAGCTAGCTGCCCAGCTTGAGCTCTGATACCCAGTTCTTCCCTCACTTCGCGGACTACGGCTTCTTCCGTTTTTTCGTTCACTTGGATCGCACCGCCAATAGTGTAATACTTGTCCTTATCTTTGGTGACTAGGAGCTTGCGGTTTTGAAGAATCAAAGCTGTCGCCCGAACGCCAAAAACCGTATTTCCCACTTTTGTCCGAAAGTCTTGTTGAGTCATTTTTTTCCTTTCCCTTAAACGACACAAAAACAGTCAAAACTCCAAAGAAGTGCAGGACAAAAAAGCCTGCAACATCCATGAGCTTTGACCATCATTTCTATTGCTTTTATTATTGTAGCAAATTGAGAACATTTGTCAATCTAAATGTACTGACAAACCTTGCCATCACGGTAGGCATTGTCAATCAAACCACCACCGAGACACTCTTCACCGTCGTAAAAGACAACTGCCTGTCCTGGTGTGATGGCGCGCTGTGGCTCCGCAAAGATGACCTCTGCCTTATCCCCTTTGACATGAACAGTTACTTTAGAGTCAGGCTGACGGTAGCGGAATTTAGCCGTACATTCTAATGTAAATTCCTCTGGCATATCACGAGTAAAGTGGACCTGACTGGCTTCTAAGCTAGTTGACATAAGCGAGTCATGGTAGAATCCTTGACCTACATAGAGGATATTTTTGCTCAGGTCTTTTCCAACAACGAACCAAGGTGCATTGTCCCCGCCGTGTTGCCCGCCGATACCGAGTCCGCCACGCTGACCGATCGTATAGTACATCAGACCAGCATGCTCACCCATATCGCGACCATCCACAGTCATCATTCGACCAGGCTGAGCTGGTAAGTAGTTGCTGAGAAATTCTTTAAAGTTCTTTTCTCCAATAAAGCAAATCCCTGTTGAATCTTTCTTCTTAGCAGTCGCAAGACCTGCTTCTTCTGCTAGTCTGCGAACTTCAGGCTTTTCCAAATGTCCCAATGGGAACATAGTCTTTTGTAATTGTTCTTGTGAAAGTTGGCTGAGGAAATAGGTCTGGTCTTTGCCATTGTCCACGCCACGAAGCATGTGAACGATGCCATCCTCATCACGCGCCACTCGGGCATAGTGCCCAGTTGCCACATAGTCTGCACCCAAGGTCATAGCATAGTCCAAAAAGGCCTTAAACTTGATTTCCTTGTTACACATAACATCTGGATTTGGCGTGCGTCCTGCACGGTATTCCGCTAGGAAATACTCAAAAACACGGTCCCAGTACTCTTTTTCAAAATTGACAGAGTAGTAAGGAATGCCAAGCTGGTCTGCCACTGCAGCCACATCCTTGTAATCTTCGGTCGCCGTACAGACGCCATTTTCATCTGTGTCGTCCCAGTTCTTCATGAAGATACCGATCACATCGTAGCCCTGTTCCTTGAGCAAGAGAGCCGTCACCGACGAATCAACACCACCACTCATCCCCACGACAACACGTGTTTTAGAGTTATCACTCATGGTAGTTCTCCCATCTATTCGTTTATTCACGATTGAAGGTCGTGTTTGCTATCACGATTGAAGGTCGTTTGAGCAGTTTTCATTATAACATGCTTAGATAGAGAAGACAAGAAAGAGGCTGACAATTTATCACCCTCTTCTATAAATACATGAAGATAAGAATACAAAAGAAATCAATTCATACCTAAGTCTCTATTCTCTTTATAAACTTATTTTTTAAAATCAACTAAAAATGATATACTGTAATAAGGAGGAATGCGCACATGATTCCATACATACACCATCATCCATGTGCGTAGGACTAATGTGAACAACTTCAAAGATATTCTAAAATCAAAAAATACTATTTTTATTATTACACTTATTGCAGGTATTGGACTTTTGACAGGCTTAGTCCTCCATCAAGAAAAGATCCAAGCAGAGAGAGGGAGTGTTGCTCTCGTCAACCATCAAAAGAATCATCAAGATGTTGAACAAGTAAAAAATGCTATTAAAAACTTCGATATCGATTCTGAAACCATTATAGAGGATTGGAAAAAAATCCAAGAATTGAAACCAACTACTGATGAAGGCAAAAAGACACTAGCAAACTTTCTTACTGCTACAGCCGATAAAGTCACAAATCACTATAGTGAAAAAGCTTTGAAATTAGATATAAAGGATTCTGATAGCCAGTTTCAAGATAAACAAACACTTGAGACAGCCATCACTTCCTTGCAAAAAATAATAGACATCATTAAAAACATTAATTCTGCCAGCGACCAAGTTGCTCTTGAAGAAAAGATAAAACCAATTCAAGAACTAATCTCTAAATTCCAAAAACAAGTTGAAGTCTTGACCAAAAAAGAAGAAGAAAAAACTACCCAAACAGAAACGACTACTAGAGATGCCGGAATAGAAGCCAGCCGTTCAGAAGATAGTAGCTATATTCAAAGCTATCCAGAAACAAATGGAAGCATATCTAATTCCCAAGCACCTGCAGCTGAGCAATCTTCATCTGGTAGTACTAGTAGTGGAGGAGATAATAGCGCTAATACAGGAGGTCAAACTGCTGATTCTTCAGGTTCTCAATCAGAGTCTAATAGCGTTACAACCAGTTCGTCTAATTAATAATCTAGATGGCGAAATCCCATAAACTTGTAAGCCCTCAACACCAATGTTTATAATGATCTCTCATCAAATGTAAACACACAAAAAGAGCCTTAAACGGCTCTTTTTTAGGGCTCTATGATATTTGTAGTAAGTAAATTCCCTATAGATATTATGGAGCCAATTATTGATAAAAACTTTAGTCATCTTCGTCTCTATAAAAATATTTTCTATACACCCTTGATAATATCAAAATTAATGCCCATATCGTACTAAGAACTATAATAATAGAATTTATTGGATTTATTTCAGTATGTCCAATCACTAGTCCAATTATTGGACTAGTAGACATGCTTAGATATAATAAAAATGACAAAAAATGATGTTGCTTTTGAATCTCTCAACTCTTTATCTTTACAATGGTGATAAGTTGCTTTGCAAACAGCTTTGCTACACTCTCTTGGGGGAAGCAAAAATAAGCAAACAGTATGACACACTTGCTTTTTCCTATATTCGTATAGGCATTTGTACTAATGATGCTCAGTTGATACAAAATGGACTCTCCTTAGCTAAGCTAGTAGAAGATGAACACTTACTAACAGAACTAGAGCGAGAAGTTGATATCTTTGCAAACAAAAAAGAAAGTCATTGAGACTTCCTTTTCTATATCTTCTTAGTACCAACCGTTGTTAAGCCAGAAGTTCTTAGCAGCTGTCCATGAACCGTAACGTCCTGCAACATAAGCGTCTGCTACACGTTCTTGGTTTTCAGCTGAGTAGTCACCATTCAAGTAAGAATCTGTCAATTGGTAACGACCGATGTAACGTCCGTTTGTAGCTGTGTAGCTACCGCCTGATTCTTTTTGAGCGATCCATTCTTTCGCTTCTGCTTCAGATCCGCTTACAGTTGCAGCTGGAGCTGAGTAGCTTTCTGCTGCTGCAGGTGCTGAAGCTGGAGCTTCGTAAGTAGCTTCATATGTAGTTTCTTCTACAACAGTTTCAGCAACTGCTGGAGTTTCTTCAACTTCTGCTACAGGAGCTTCTGTTGTTGTAGTTTGGGCTACTGGAGCTGCCCCATCAATAACCAATACTTGGTCAATAAAGATAAGGTCAACATTTTTAATGTTGTTCAATTTAGCTAATTTTTCAACTGTTGTGTTGTAAGTTTCAGCAATTTCTGAAAGAGTGTCTCCAGGTTTAACTGTGTAAGTTTTTGTTTCTTGTGCAAAAGTTAGTGATGGTGCAAGGAAAGCAAGTACAACTGCAAATCCTGCAAGTTTAGATTTAATGTTTAATTTCATTTAAAAAAGTTCTCCTTTTTTCTTATACTACCATGATACCTTTCTAATGTTACTATTTGTTAACGAATTTGTGTAGAAATGTTACAGAACTGTGATTTATTTACTTAAAAAAGCCACTTTTTGTTACAAAACCCTTGTTATAAAAGCATTTTAATCTTTTTGTATATTTCAGAAAGTAATTAAGCACTTACATCTAATCTTTGCTATAATAGAAGTAAGAATCTTTTTAAGGGGAAACAGATGCAATCACTTCGTTTTCAATCTGTCTTTGATATCATTGGACCAGTCATGATTGGGCCATCTAGTAGTCACACGGCAGGAGCTGTTCGTATCGGTAAAATCGTGTCATCTATCTTTGATGATACTCCAACCGAGGTTGAATTCCAGCTTTTTAACTCTTTTGCAAAAACCTATCGTGGACACGGGACAGACCTTGCCCTTGTAGCTGGTATCTTGGGAATGGATACGGATGACCCTGAAATTCCAAATAGTTTAGAAATCGCCCACAAGCGTGGCATTAAAATCGTGTGGACCATCCAAAAGGACAGTAATGCTCCCCACCCAAATACTACGAAAATCACTGTTAAGAACGATCGTAAGACTATCAGCGTAACAGGAATTTCAATCGGTGGTGGAAATATCCAGGTGACAGAATTAAATGGTTTTGCCGTATCTCTCAACATGAACACCCCTACTATTATCATCGTTCATCAGGATGTCCCGGGTATGATTGCTCATGTGACAGAGGCCCTGTCTCGCTTTGACATTAACATCGCCCAAATGAATGTGACCCGAGAAAAGGCCGGGGAGAAAGCCATCATGATTATAGAAGTTGATAGTCGCAACTGTGAAGAATCTATCGAAGAAATTCGTAAAATTCCTCATTTGCACAATGTCAATTTCTTTCAATAGGAGAAAATATGTTTTACTCTATCAAAGAATTAGTTGAACAAGCTGAACTAGATTTTCAAGGTAATGTTGCTGAGCTCATGATTACTACTGAGTATGAGCTAACTGGCCGAGAACGCGAAGAAGTTCTCCTCCTCATGGAACGAAATCTTGAAGTCATGAAGGCTTCTGTCGAGCTCGGGCTCAATGAGAATAAATCTCGTAGCGGTTTGACTGGTGGTGATGCAGCTAAACTCGACCACTACATCAAAAAAGGAAAGACCTTATCAGACTTCACTGTCTTATCTGCTGCCCGTAACGCCATTGCCGTTAATGAGCACAATGCCAAGATGGGCCTTGTCTGTGCGACGCCAACCGCAGGTAGCGCAGGTTGTCTTCCTGCAGTTCTCACATCTGCTATTCAAAAGTTAAATTTAACGCATGAACAACAACTAGATTTTCTCTTTGCTGCGGGTGCTTTTGGGCTCGTCATTGCTAATAACGCTTCTATCTCAGGAGCCGAAGGAGGCTGTCAAGCAGAAGTTGGATCTGCCTCTGCCATGAGCGCTGCTGCCCTAACTCTAGCTGCAGGTGGAACTCCTTACCAAGCGAGCCAGGCTATTGCCTTCGTTATCAAAAATATGCTCGGTCTTATCTGCGATCCAGTTGCAGGTTTGGTTGAAGTCCCATGTGTTAAGCGTAATGCCATGGGAGCAAGCTTCGCCTTCATCGCAGCCGATATGGCTTTAGCCGGTATCGAATCAAAAATCCCAGTTGATGAAGTCATTGATGCCATGTATCAAGTAGGCTCTAGTCTCCCAACTGCCTTTCGTGAAACTGCCGAAGGTGGTCTCGCAGCCACACCGACAGGCCGTCGCCTTCAAAAAGAAATCTTCGGCGAATAATTTCAAGATTACTAGGAGAATCAATGTCATCCTTATCAGCCATCTTTTTCGACTTAGATGGAACCCTTGTGGACAGCTCTATCGGTATTCACAATGGCTTCACCTATACTTTTGAACAACTGGGAGTCCCTAGTCCAGACGCAAAAACCATCCGTGGTTTTATGGGACCTCCTTTGGAAACTAGTTTCGCTAGTTGTCTCCCTGCAGATCAAATCGAGACAGCTATCCAACTTTATCGTTCCTATTATAAAGAAAAGGGAGTTTACGAAGCCCAGCTTTTTCCACAAATCAAGGAACTACTCACTGAACTAGCTCAACAATATCCTCTCTATATCACGACAACAAAAAATACTCCGACAGCAGTCCATATGACAGCTAATTTTGAAATCGATCATTTCTTTGACGGCATCTATGGTTCAAGTCCTCAAGCAGTGCATAAGGCAGATGTCATTCGTCAAGCTTTGGCAACTCATAACTTGGACCCAGAAAAAGTGGTCCTTATCGGAGATACTAAGTTTGATATGATTGGCGCCCAAGAAACTGGCATTAAAAAACTAGCTGTTACTTGGGGATTTGGTGACGAGAAGGATCTCATGACCTATCAACCTGACTGGGTTGCACATCAACCAGCAGACATTTTTCGTCAACTATAATTGAAATCCTAAACAAAAAACACTCCAATTAAATTGGAGTGTTTTTAATTTGTTCTTGCTTTGATCTGTCATTTATTGGCTAGTTACTTCCTTGGTTGGCATTGCCAGCAGAACTAAAAGAATAAATCCTCCCATTGGAGCGAAAGCGAGAAATATGAAGGCCCAGTGAAAGCCTGCGTCACGTAAACGACGAACTCTTAGAGCGATACTCGGTATGAATATCACTAGATAAAAAATGATATAAAAACTCAGAATTCCCACACTTGCGATAGGGTCTGCTACTTCTTCTTCAATGAAGACAGCCTGAAAATAGGTAATATAAAGAGGAATGGACAAAATAGTATTCATTATCCAAACCCACCAAAAATCCGGACGCGTTGAACGGCCTGTGAAATCTAAAAACCCTTTAAAGAAATTTTTATAAGCGTTAATCATAGGATACTCCATATTATATCTTAAACAAGGGCAAGGACTACCAGACAAGATCCAACCGTAAAACAAGAATCTCTTAATTCTTATCTGATTCTTCGAACGGTGTATCTTCGATGGCTTCTTCATTTTTGACTGCTTGAGATTCACTATAGTTTACCACTTCAGTTTCTTTTGTCGGCATAGCGAAAAGAATCAAAAGAGCTATCCCTCCCATTGGGGCAAAGCGAAGGAAGATAAAGGCCCAGTGGAATCCGGCATCACGCAAACGGCGAACTGATAAAGCCAAAGTCGGTACTAAGATTGCTAGGTAGAAAACTGCATAAATAATAGCAACTAAACCAAAAGCCATGAAAGTAGCTTCGCTGGCTGAATCGCTCACTGAATCCATCACAGTACTAAGATATACAATGTAGAAATAGATAATCCAGAAAGGAATAGAAAGGATGAGGTTTCCTAACCAAACCCACCAGAAATCTGGACGCGTCGAACGACCGGTGAACTCTGCATAATTCTTAAAAAAATTCTTATACGCGTTAATCATATGATACTCCCATTTTTTATTTTATCAGTAGATACTAAACTGTACAGTTATAGAACACTCCCAAATCTAGTAAAAGGCCTAGGAGTGTTAGCCAATTATTCGACAAGACTGAAAATTCTTCGTCCTTGTAGCATTCTTCAGATAGTTGAACTTATATTTAATCCTTTGTCGGCATAGCTAGGAGTACCATAAGAGCGATACCTCCAACAAATGGAACAAATGCTACGAAAATGAGTGCCCAATGGAAACCAGCATCACGCAGACGACGAACTGTTAATGCAAGTTGAGGCAAGAAAAGTGCCAGACCAAAAATGAAATAAATAAATATGAAAAGACCCAAAGTCATAATAGCAGCTTCGCTATCTGGATTTGCTATTGCACTACCGTAGACTATGTCAAAAGGAATAGCAAGGATAATGTTTGCCAACCCAATCCACCAGTAATCAGGACGTGTTGAACGTCCAGAGAAATCTACATAACCTTTAAAGAAATTTTTAATTGCGTTAATCATATGATACTCCCAACTTTTATCAGTAGATACTAAACTGTACAGTTATAGAACACTCCCAAATCTAGTAAAAGACCTGGGAGTGTTAGCAAATTATTCGACAAGGCTGAAAATTCTTCGTCCTTGTAGCATTCTTCAGATAGTTAATCTTATAGTGTTTCCTTTGTTGGCATAGCTAGAAGTACCAAAAGAGCGATACTTCCAACAAATGGAACAAATGCAACGAAGATGAGTGCCCAATGGAAACCAGCGTCGCGTAGACGACGAACTGTCAATGCAAGTCCAGGCAATAAAACCGCTAGCCCAAAAATGAGATAAATAAATACGAAAAGACCCAAAGTCATAACAGCAGCTTCGCTATCCGGATTTGCCATTGCAGCACCGTATACCATGTAGAAAGGAATAGAAAGGATAATGTTTGCCAACCAAATCCACCAGTAATCTGCGCGACTTGAACGTCCTGAAAAATCTACATAACCTTTAAAGAAATTTTTAATTGCGTTAATCATAAGTTACTCCCTATTTTTTTATTTACTATAGTTTACCATATCTGTTCAATAATAACAAGTTTGTTCAAAAAACTCTGAAAGTCTCTCGAAATCTAGAAAAAAGATACTATCCGCTCTTTCTCATAAACAGAAGTTGCAGATAGTATCTTATCTATTTTTAGTCAGCATGTGTTGTTTCATTAGCAAAAGCTATGATTGCTCTCTTCAATTCAGAACCTTGCAAGGTACGGAACTCTTCAATCTTCTCATTGATCATCTCAAGAGGCATTACATTTACTTTACCGACAAAGATTTTGTCCATTACTTGATTGTCAACTAGCTCAGTTGATACAAGCAACTCTTCGTATAGTTTTTCACCTGGGCGAATACCTACTTCTACGATTGGAATTTCATTTTCAGTATGACCACTGAGTAGAACCATTTTCTTAGCCAAATCGTAAATGCGTACTGGTTTGCCCATATCAAGGATAAAGACTTCTCCATCCTTTGCATAAGCGCCCGCATGAATCACCAAGCGACTAGCTTCTGGAATGGTCATAAAGTAACGAGTCATTCGGAAGTCTGTCACCGTTACAGGCCCACCTTCAGCAATCTGACGTTCAAAGACAGGAATTACACTACCACGGCTACCGAGTACATTACCAAAACGAACCGCACAGTAGGTAGATTGGCTACGTTGATTAAATCCAGTGACAATCAACTCAGCCACACGTTTAGTTGCTCCCATTACGTTTGGTGGATTAACGGCCTTATCTGTCGAAATCATGACCATTTTTGGAACTCGAGCAGCGTCAACTGCCTTAGCAACATTATAAGTTCCGAGGATGTTATTCTTGAAGGCTTCTTTTGGATTACGCTCCATCATCGGAACATGTTTATGGGCTGCAGCATGGTAAACAATCGCTGGTTCGTACTGTTCAAAAACTTGAAGCAAACGATCGTAATCTTGAATATCAGCAATGACAGGAACAAAGTCAATTTCCTGGAACTTGCGAATCAATTCATGGTAAATCAGATAAATAGAGTTTTCTCCATGACCGAGCAAAATGACACGTTCGGGATTGAATCGACTAACTTGACGGCAGATTTCTGAACCAATCGAACCTCCTGCTCCAGTCACCAAGATTGTTTTGCCAGTGATTTCAGAACCCAGACGTGATTCATCAAGCTGAATCTCTTTACGTCCCAACAGGTCCGTGATATCAATTTTCTGGAAACCACCTGCTTGAGGCTGGATACCTTGCACAACTGATTCAATCATCGGCATCTTAAAGCATTTTACACCGATACTGTTACACATTTGCAGGATTCGTTCGTATTCAGATGGATCTAGAGACGGAATCGCAACGATAACTTTTTCAACTCTGTAGCGTTTAGCCAATTCTGGTAGATCATCATAAGAACCCAAAACTGGGATTTTCCCAAGTTTTTGTCCTTTTTTCTTTTCATCATTATCCAAAATCCCAACTAGTTCAAGGTCACTAGTAGGATGTTGGTAGCTGTTCATAAAGAGCGCGCCACCATCACCAGCACCAATCAAGAAGGTACGACGGTGTTCTCCAGCTCCATTTCCCTTTTTACGTCTTGAGTAAATCAACTGCCAAGTGATACGAGGAAGTAAAATCAAGAATGTTGTTAATAGGATAAAGAGTACGATAAAGCGGATAGAAAAGAGTGGCAAGAAAGCATAGCAGATTACATAAGATAAGATACTACTGATAGTTACTCCGAAGAAAATCTTCATAAAATCTGTTATTTTGCTATATCGACTAATGCTAGCATTAAGCCCCCAGAATCCAATCATCAGTTGGTAGAAAAGGAAGGTTAGACCTGTGTAAATGACATAGTCTACCGGGGCTGGATTAATCAAGCCATAAAATAGAATATAGGAAACAATAATTGATAAGACCATACTGGCAATATCAAAAAATCCCCAAAATATTTGTTTCTGTTGTTTATTTAATACTTCAACCAGATCAATTACGTAATCTGTTATTTTTTTATTCATGTGAATGGTATCCTCCTACACAGAATCACATTTTCTAGCAGTGATAAGATATAGTTTTAAAAGCCTATCAGCTAGACATTACTTGCTTTTTCTTAGAAGTTTCAAAAATATAAACTGTCGCACAAATCCTGGACATAGGGCAACGACAACTTGGATTAAAACACTTTTCAGATATTCGCCATAAGAAATCTGTCCACGAGCGTGCATTCTCTTTCGCGCTTGGCGATAGAGTTTGAGATAGCGAAGACCTCCACGGCGTTCAAACATCCCTGCTCCCACGCGCACCTTACATAGAATTTGATCCACATTTCCAGTTCGAGCTCCAGCGCTAATCATATTGAGCCAGAGAAGATCATCTTCCATATAAAGGCCATCCTCGTAGTTACCAGCTTTGAGAACCATATCTTTTTTGAACATAACAGTCATATGATTAAAGGCACTTCTCATACGTTGGTAGACAATGATATCCTCATGCTTAGTCGGTACACGACGGTAAGACACAATCTCGTCAGGTTGGTCGATAAACTCTGCGATATGACCACCTAGCAGGTCCAAGTTTTCTTTTTCCATCAATTCGAACTGTTGTTCGAAACGGTCTTCAACAGCAATATCATCTGTATCCATACGAGCAATGACGTCATATTGGCACTGTAAGACACCGTACTGAAGCGCTAAACCTAAGCCACGATTTTGCTCAAGTGGGCAACGTTTGATTGGAATACTTGACTGTGCTTCCAATTTCTCCAAAACTTGATACAGTTCAGGTGTCAGCGGACCATCTTCGACGATTACCACTTCGCTAGGTTTGAGCGTTTGATGTAAGATACTCTCTACCGCCTCTTCTAGAAAGACTGGATTTTCTTTAACATAGACTGACATCAGGACGCTAAATTTACGATTTTCAGACACAGTAGTTCTCCAATGTATAGATTTTCTTTCACTATTTTATCACAATTTTTCAGACTTTCCTATTTTTATTTGAATCCCAGAAAAAAACTAGTAAATATATTGTCCTTCCTTACTATGATTTCTATCGACTACGTAGCGAATCACGTCAGGTCAACTTGACATCTTTAGGAAAAAAAATTAAAATAAGCTGTTATCAAAATCAGCTTATTGAGGTTCACATGAAAAAACGATCACTCTTTTTTATTCTAGGAATTATCTTAATTGGAGCGATCTTAAGAGCTCCTTTCACAGCTTTACCAACTATTTTGGGAGATATTGCCCAAGGTTTAGGCGTGGAAGTTAGTTCACTTGGTGTTTTGACCAGTCTCCCTCTCTTGATGTTTGCCCTCTTCTCCTCTTTTGCGACTCGTTTGGCTCAAAAAATTGAACTCGAGCACCTTTTCACCTATAGTCTTATCGTATTGACCATCGGTTCAGTGATTCGTATCTTTAATCTTCCTCTACTCTATCTAGGGACTTTACTCATCGGAGCAAGTATTGCAATCTTTAACGTGCTCCTTCCTAGCGCCATTCAGGCCAATCACCCACAAAAAATTGGCTTTCTGACAACCATCTATGTGACCTCTATGGGGATTACAACGGCTCTTGCTTCCTATCTCTCAGTCCCCATTACTCAGGCAACATCCTGGAAAGGCTTGATTCTCTGTTTATCCTTGGTCTGCTTACTAACTTTAGTTGTCTGGTTCCCCAATCATCGTCACAATCATTTTCTAAAAGGAAGTGAGAAAAAACAAAAAAAAGAGAATATCTTAAAAAACAAGGAAGTTTGGGCTATTATTGTATTCGGTGGGCTTCAGTCCTTACTCTTCTATACCAGTATGACCTGGTTACCTACCATGGCAATCAGTGCTGGCTTATCTCACACAGATGCCGGTCTTTTAGCTTCTATCTTTTCTCTGACTAGTATCCCCTTCTCGATGACTATTCCAAGTTTAACGACTCGTTTGTCCAATCGTCACCGTCAAATCATGCTGACAGTCATCTCTATCGCTGGATTGCTTGGAATTGCCATGCTTTTATACCCGAGCAAGAGTTTCCTCTACTGGTTAGTAGCGCATCTCTTGATTGGTACTGCCTGTAGCGCTCTTTTCCCTTATCTCATGGTTTGCTTCTCCATCAAAACAAGCTCCCCTGAAAAGACAGCCCAATTGTCTGGACTTGCCCAGACCGGCGGCTACATTTTGGCAGCCATTGGCCCAGCCCTCTTTGGTTACAGCTTTGACATGTTCCATTCCTGGATCCCAGCTGTACTGGCTCTTCTAGTTATTGATATCATCATGACAGTCGCCCTCTTTATGGTGGATCGAGCAGATAAAATCCTCTAATCTTCTAGTTTTCACTAGAAGATTTTTTATATGTAAAAATTTTATACATATTACTTGACAGCGTTTCCATTTAGATGTATGATGTATGTGTAGAATAATTATATATAAAATTTTTATATACTAAAAAGGAGGTGCCCCATGTATTTTCCGATATCAGCGGCTTTGATTGAATTTCTCATCTTGGCCATTCTAGAACAAGGGGATTCCTACGGTTATGAGATTAGCCAAACCATTAAACTCATTGCCAAAATCAAGGAATCTACCCTCTACCCCATCTTGAAAAAACTGGATACCAACCGCTATCTGACTACATACTCTCGCGAATACCAAGGTCGGAAGCGGAAATACTACTCCTTAACAGAGATTGGGGAGGAGCAACTATTTGTACTCAGAGAAGAGTGGACACTCTACACTGACACTATCAACGGCATCATAGAAGGGAGCGTTCGCCATGACAAGAACTGAATATTTGAATCAGCTTGAAGCCTATCTGATGAAGCTTCCTCAATCTGATCGTATCGAAGCCATGGACTACTTCAAAGAACTCTTTGATGATGCCGGTCCAGAAGGTGAGGAAGAACTCATAGCTAGCCTCGGTAGTCCAAAAGAGGCTGCGCATGACATCCTGACTACACTTCTTGATAAGAAAATCAACGAAGAAAATTCCAATAAGAACAACCGTCAGGTTTTACAAATCGCAATCCTCGCACTTCTGGCTGCACCTATTGGGATTCCAGTCGGGATTGGTCTTCTCATGGCTATCATCGGGATTTTTATCGCTGCGGTTAGTGTACTTTTAGCCTTCTTTGCTATATCAGCAGCTGGACTAATCCTAGGAGGCGTTCTCCTATTTGAAAGCTTCTACGTTCTGGCTGAATCGACATCTGCTTTTATGCTGATTTTTGGTGGAGGTTTACTAGCTATTGGAGCTTCATCTTTAGTTCTGCTGGCAACGTCCTATGTAACCCGTTTCTTTGGATTACTAATCCTTCGACTTATTCAATGGATTCTTAATAGAGGAAAGAGAGGTGAAAGTCATGCGTAAATTAACAAAAGGATTTCTTATCTTTGGTGTTGTTACTAGTATCATCGGTTTTGCCATGATGATCATCGGCATCCAAACCGATGGTGTCAGAAGCCTCCTTGCAATGTCACAAAAACCAGTCTTTGAGAGCCGAATGGAAGAGCTCGTTTTTGATCAAGATATTGAAAATCTTAACATGTCACTGACAGAACATTCGTTAGTCATTAGAGAATCTAGCGATGACAAGATCCACATCCAGTATCATCCAACCTTCTCTGAAAAAGAAAATCTTCAAAATTCTATCAAAGAAAAAACTCTTGAGATTTCAGACACCAAGTCAACTACACGTCGTTCTGTGGGTTCTAGTATCGAGGGAATCCTATTTATCGCAAACGGAGTCTCTAGACGTAATGACGAAGTCGTTCTATCACTACCAAAAGGAAGAGAATTAAAAAACATAACTGCTCAGGTCGACCACGGTGTCCTTTCGATTGCCGATGTAAAACTCAGCAATGCCAAAATTCAGTCAAATGGCTTTCTTCTTCGTATCACTAATAGCGAGATTAAAAATAGCCAACTGACCACAACTGGAATTGTCAATGTATTTGGAACAAGTCTAACAGATAGCCGTATCCAAGCAGAACATGAACATATCTCTGCTGACGACATCCAAGTGCACGGTAAGGTAGAACTCGAGGCAGAAAATGACATATCGCTCATGTTATCAAGAAAAGAGCTTGAACGAATCAATCTCAATCTCTCATCAGAATACGGAGCTATTTATCATCGAACTCGAGAAGGAGTGAATCATGTCCAGGGGAATCATGTAAATCATGACGAAGAATTCTCCAATCCTTACAAAGTAGAGAAAAAAGATACGCAAGATCTCCTCGTTGCAAAGGCAGGTCAAGATATCAACATTCCAGACGAACCGGATCGCTCACCTAATTCGAGAGATCATGAATAATAGTTAATCATTACTACTCAAACAAGAAATAAAAAGGAGGTCCCATCATGACTCAAGAATGGTTCGAAAGTGCTGATTTCGAGAAAACAGCCAACAATGAGAAAAAAGATAACCCATCTGACCCAGTCATTCCCCAAGAAGAGTTAAAAGAAAAAGAAGAATTGCCAGTGGTTGAAGAAAGCCTTCAAGCCAATCCTGAAGAACAAGAAGCTGACCTAGAGAAAGTAGAGAGTGACGAACACGAAGAAATCGTTGCAAAGACAGACAAGTCAGAAGAACCTGTAGAGACTGAAAAACAAGAAGAACTGGCAACAAAGACAGACCAAGCAGAAAAACCCGTTAAGGAAGCACCTCAGCCTAGCAAATCTTTGGAAAGTCCATTTGTCCCAGATCCTGTCCCTACAAAAACTGCAATCTTCAAAGAAGAATTGGCTGATTTTTGGGTCTGGTTACAAGGTGCTCTCAAAGAGCCAACAGCAAGCATTGGTTCAGATAAAAAACATAGTTATAACGCATTTGCACTACTAACTATCTTTTCTGCTACAAGTTTTCTCTTTATAGTTTATCACGCCAAACAAGGCTACTATGGTCGTATGGCAAGCATCGATGCTCACTTCATGGAACAATTCCCGTCTCTCAATCTCTTCTCGGTCTTCTCCATCCTAGTAGCGACAAGTCTCTTCTTCTTTTCAATTCTTATGGGTGGATTCGTAGTCAAACGTTTTGTCGACCAGGACAGTGATTGGACATTAGAAAGATCCTTTCAAGCACATAGCAGACTCTTGGCTATCCCAGTTCTCTTAACAGGTATTGCTAGTTTCTTCGCTCTTTTTAATGGTCTACGATTTGCAGTATTGCTTTGCTTGATTAGCATTGGTCTGACTCTCTTGGCCAATCTCTACTTCATCTCAAGACCTAGCAAGGATAGTCAAACCGATCCCTTCTATCGCCTTCTCTTAGCTTTCCTAGTCAACGGTGGTGTACTATTTCTCTTCTTTCTAGCAGAAATGGCTCTTGTTTTTGACTATCTTCGAATCCTTGCTTTTATGTAAGATAAAATCCTGTCACTCTGACAGGATTTTTTTGTGTCCACAAAAAGCAGATCAAACGATCTGCCTTTTCACATTATTTAAAACCAATATCTTTCATTTATGCCTCTAGTTACCTTTTACTACGTTCTCAAAATCTTCACCTAAAACAGGGCCTACTTCTACTTGGTTAGCATCTAAGTCCTGATAAAGTTCTTTTGGCAAAGCTCCTAAAAACGCTTGGTAATCCAGTCTAGCTATCGCTTCATAATCTTCTGGTTTTGAGCCATCCCCAGAGATTTTTACCAAATCAATCTCCCAAACAAGTTCCTTGCCTACCAATTGCTCAACGTAAGGAGCAGGAATCACCGGTTCTTTTGGCAAAATGGTTTTTACTCCCTGAGCTAGGTGATAGACCCCATGAACCTTACCTTCACCATCTGGATAGAATTTAGCACTGGAAGGATAGGCATCAGACCCTTGAACTTTCTTGACCAACTCTTCAAAACGTGCCAAGCCATCTTCTTCCAAGAAACTTTCCAAATCCTTCTTATCAAAGTAAATAGTTGATAGAATACCCTGACAGAAACCTAAACGAGCAGCCTTATCCGCTAGATAGCTCTTAACCGTTTCTTGGAAATAGTTTTCCAAATCAAAGTCTGCCAATCCTTCAACAGCTTCACCAACCTTGCTAGACAAGGCTTGTAAGAGGGCTTCTACAATCTCCCAATCAGCTCTTGTAATCAAGTCAGGAATGATTACTTGATAGCCTTTTTGAGCATCTAGATATCGAACTTTAAAGAGAAATTGAGACTTGCCTACGATTCCACACTCGATATACTCAAGGCGATTGAGAGGTTGACGGAGGTAAACAGCATCATAACTATGTGACTCTAAGCCATCTACTAAGCCTAAAATTGATTTAGCTGTAAGAATCTCCTGTTCTCCTAAAATACTTTGTTTATTTGGGATAAAAAATGTCTTCACCATAATGGTCTCCTTTGAAATCGTTTACATATAGTATACACCATTTTCCTGAAAGATGCAGAAACAAATTTAAGATTTTTTAGTCAAAAGCATAGAAAAACAGCCACTAAGGACTGTCTTACTTTTATACAACTTCAGAATGATCCAAGTTCTCACCAATCGCTGCTAGACGCTCGATGACTTGATCTTGTGTCAATTTATGTTCTAAAACATAACGATTACGTGGGTGAACACGGCACTCGTGCGAGCAACCACGGAGATATTTGTCTTCGTTGTCTTCTGATGCCAAGATGCGGCGGTTACAGAATGGATTTCCACAGTTGACATAGCGTTCACATGGCGTTCCATCAAACCAATCTTTCCCTACAATGGTTGGATTGACATGGTTGACATCGACTGCAATACGCTCGTCAAAAACGTACATTTTCCCATCCCAAAGTTCCCCTTGAACTTCTGTATCTTTCCCGTAAGTCGCAATTCCTCCATGCAATTGACCGACATCTTTGTAACCTTCACGAACCATCCAGCCAGAGAATTTCTCACAGCGGACTCCACCTGTACAGTAAACAACGACACGTTTATCCATGAATTTTTCCTTGTTATCACGAACCCATTGTGGTAATTCACGGAAGTTGCGGATGTCAGGACGGATAGCCCCACGGAAGTGTCCAAGGTCGTACTCATAGTCATTACGAGTATCAAGGACCACCGTATCTTCATCTAGGAGGGCTTCTTTAAATTCTTTTGGTGACAAGTAAGCACCTGTTGTTTCCAGAGGATTGATGTCGTTATCAAAGTTATCATCCTCTAAACCAAGGTGAACGATTTCCTTTTTGTAGCGAACAAACATCTTCTTGAAGGCTTGCTCACTTTCTTCGTCAATCTTGAACCAGAGGTCTTCCATCCCTGGAAGGCTGTGAACGTAGTCCATGTATTTTTGCGTTGTTTCGTAGTCACCAGAAACGGTTCCGTTGATCCCTTCATCAGCGACTAGGATACGACCTTTGAGGCCGATTGATTTACAGAAAGCCAAGTGGTCTGCAGCAAATTGTTCCGCGTTTTCGATGGGAACATATTTATAGTAAAGTAAAACTCGAATATCTTTTGACATGTGCTTCTCTTTTCTAAGATTAAATTATCAGAATTTTTCATTCAACTATACCAGTATACTCTCCCAAGAAAGCGAATGCAATTTATTTGACCGAAAAGTAAAAAACAAGACCCATTTTCAGATCTTGTTTTAATTAAATATTCGATGAAGAAAAGTTAACAAAAAGATATCCATGGCCTGTCTTGACTAAAATACCTATCATGATACCAAAAAAGAATCACCACCCCGTCTGGAAAACTCCAGACAAGGCAGTGATCGCATCTTTTAGGAATGAATACACGAAATCAATCTATCTTAAGATTTTTTGTTTTTCAAGAATTCGTCGTATTGTTTTTGCATTTCATCCAATACTTTTTGGTAAGCACCTTCAGATTTAAGTTTTTCCATCAATTCTGGAATAGCTTTTTCTGGGTCTACAGTACCAGTGTTGATAGCTGTATCGAATTGTTGCATAGTGTTAGTGATAGCTGAGATTTCAGATTTCACGTTGTCAGTGTTGAAGATGAATCCAAGCGCTGGAGATTCTTTTGCAGTTTCCAAGTCTTTCTTAGATTGTGCAATTTGTTCATCTGTAACGTTTTCGTTGATGTAAAGGATCCAGTTGTTACCAGTGTTCCATCCTGACATGTGAGTGTTTCCTTTGTATCCATCAAGGACTTTAACACGGTTTTCTTTACCTGCAACTTTTTCCCAGTTCTTGCCTTCTGGTCCATAAACAAGTCCGTTCAAGAGTTCTGGGTTAGTGTTCAAGAGGTTCAACACTTCCATTGCTTTTTCTTTGTTCTTAGAGTTGTTTGAGATTACAAAGTTTGCAACTTGAGTTGTTTGGTTTTTCTTGATGAAGTTAGTAAATGGTTTGATTTGGATGTCTCTGTTAGCAACACGAGAAAGCAAGCTGCTACCGTAGTCAGCTGGTCCTACTGTTTCTTCACGAACAAGCCAAGTATCTTGAGTAAGGTCATATGAAGTTTCACTTGTTGCTACGTCTTTTGGAATGTATCCTGCTTCATAGTATTTGTGAAGAGTCTTCAAGTGTTCTACGAAACGAGGAACTTCGTAACGGTTTACGATCTTAGTAGTGTCACCTTCAAGGTCGATAACGAATGGAAGACCATTTGCAACTGGGTAGTCAAAGTTTTCTGATGGGATAAAGTTTTTACCAACAGCGAATGGCATTACATCTGGAGCTTTTTCTTTGATTTGTTTCAATACTGGTTCAAGTGTTTCGTATGAAGTTACACCTGAGATATCGATTCCATATTTTTCAAGTAGTGGGCCGTTGAAAGCAAAGTTTTGTGAAGATGCAACGTTAGCTGCAACTGGAACAGAATAAATCTTACCGTTTACAGTGTTACCTTTGATGTAAGCCGGGTCAAGCGCTTTGTAAAGCTCAGCTCCTTCTTTCTTGTACAATTCTGTCAAGTCAGCATAAGCACCTTTTTGAGCGTTTACAACGTAGTTATCTGCAAATGCGATATCATAGTTTTCACCTGATGAAGTGATAACTGACATTTTCTTACCGTAGTCACCCCATCCAAGGTATTGGATATCTAATTTAGCACCAACTTTTTCTCCGATGATTTTGTTTGCATTTTCTAGCAACTCATCCAAGTTGTCTGGTTTGTCACCGATTTGGTACATTTTGATAACAGTTTTGTCACCTGAAGCTGAGTCAGCAGCTTTTTGGTTGTTACCTTTAAGGTTTCCACAAGCAGCGAGGCTAGCAGCTAAAGCTACAAGGCTAGCAGATGCAAAAGCATATTTTTTCCAGTTTTTCATGATAAAAACTCCTTTTTTTATTTTTAAATTTAAAACAATTTTAGTGATCTACTTTTCAACAAAGAAAAGTTAGATAGGGTAGAGAAAGCTTGTTTCTCAGCGTCTCTTATTCTTTAACACCACCGATAGTTAAACCTTTTACAAAGTAGCGTTGGAAGAATGGATAGAGAATCGCAATTGGAACAGTCGCAACTACGACCATGGCCATACGACCTGTTTCTTTTGGTAAGGCAACTGCAAGTTGTCCTGACATCCCAACTGACTTAGCAATGTAATCCATGTTGTTTTGAATTTGCATGAGCAAATATTGCAATGGATACAAGTTGTCACTCTTGATGTAAAGAAGGGCATTAAACCAGTCGTTCCAGAATCCAAGTGCTGTCAACAGTGTGATAGTCGCAATCCCTGGAAGAGAGAGTGGTAAACAGATTTGGAAGAAGATCCGCGCCTCGCTAGCACCATCGATACGGGCTGATTCGAGGATTGCTTCTGGAATGGTTTTCTTGAAGAAAGACCGCATCAACATGATGTTGAATGGTGATAGAAGCATTGGAACAATCAAGGCCCAAATAGTATCACCCAAGTGAAGTAACTGAGTTACCACGATATAGCCTGGTACCAAACCAGCATTGAACAACATACTAAGAAGAGCAAAAATTGTAAAGAATTTGCGATACTTAAATGTTGTACGTGAAATGGCATAAGCGTATGTCGTTGTGATGAATACGTTTGTCAATGTACCGACAACTGTCACAAAGGCTGAGATAAAGAGCGCTTGTAAAATTTTGTCTTTAAACTGAGCCAAGAATTGGAATCCATCTACACCAAACTTGGAAGGGAAGAAACTATATCCATATTGAACAATACTCTTCTCATCTGTAATTGAAATAATGATTACGAAGATGAAAGGCAAGATACAAGAGAAGGCCAGCAAACCAGATATGATACTAAAGAAGATATCTGCCCTTTTGCTGAAGGAGTGTATGCCAACATTATCAATTTTTTCTTTTTGAATTTTTTTTGCCATATGCTCCTCCTTTCTAGAATAGTGCTGAGTTAGGATCAACACGTCTTGCAAGTAAGTTTGATAGGATAACGAGAATCAAACCGACGACTGACTGGTAGAGACCGGCTGCTGAAGCCATACCGATATCTGCTGTCTGAGTCAATCCGTTAAAGACATAGACGTCCAATACGTTTGTTACGCTATAGAGCTGACCTGCGTTGTGAGGGATTTGGTAGAAGAGACCGAAGTCTGCACGGAAGATGTTTCCGACTGCAAGGATGGTCAATACTGTCACAAGTGGTGTCAACTGAGGGATGGTTACGTTACGGATACGTTGCCATTTGCTAGCACCATCCACTGTCGCTGCTTCGTAGTAAGTTGGGTCAATACCCATGATAGTTGCGTAGTACATCACACTACTATACCCAAAGCCTTTCCAGATACCTAGGAAAAGGAGAAGGTAAGGCCAGATACTGACATCAGCGTAGAAGTTAATACCCTTCATTCCAAGGGCTTCTAAGGTGTGGTTGATAAGCCCTTTATCGATGTTTAGGAAAGCATCTGTAAAGAAACTGATGATAACCCAAGATAGGAAGTAAGGGAACAACATAGATGTTTGGTAGATTTTAACCATTTGCTTAGAGCGAAGTTCACTAAGGATAATGGCAATACCAACTGATACAATCAAACCAATAAAGATAAATCCAAGGTTGTAAAGGACCGTATTTCGAGTGATGACGAAGGCATCCTTGGAACTAAACAAGAATTTAAAGTTATCTAGTCCGACCCATCTACTATTTATAATACTGTGGACGAATCCTTCACCAGTCATATGGTAGTCTTTGAAGGCAACCACATTCCCAAAAACTGGAATGTAGAAGAATAAAATCAACCAAATTGTTCCTGGTAAAACCATTAAGAGAAAAATCCAATTATCTCTTAAAGTTTTTGAAAACTTATTCATAATTTCCTCCCTTTTTATTTTCTAAAACTTCATAATCTCACATTTTTAGTCTTGATAACGTTTACAAAAATAGTATACTCTTATTTTTAGGACAGTTTAAACTACAAATTATAGAAAAAACTCCACAAATTATTTTATGTGGAGAACTTTTTTATATGAGAAGTGGGTTTCACGGGAAACACTTTGCCTGCAAGAGGTGTTCCCCATCTCTACTAATTGAAAACTCCTTCCAATATCGGTTGGTGAAATCTAACAAAATGAACTTGGGCATTTATAATGGTACCTGCTTCGTTTTTCTCAATCTCTGGTTGCCCCTCAGTATGTAAAATAGTAGGGCGACCATCCTTGTATCCAAAGAGAATCACCTCTGTCCCTACTTCATTCACATAGCAGGCTAAGATTTCAAACCGTTTTTCACCAACACCAGCAATATGGTCGAACCATTTAAAAGTATAGTTCTCTCCATCCACTTGTCCAAATTGCATCATCTGATTCGGAACTGCAAGTCCATAATAACGACCATATGTTGCT
Organism: Streptococcus sp. oral taxon 431; assembly: GCF_023110115.1. Lineage (GTDB taxonomy): Bacteria > Bacillota > Bacilli > Lactobacillales > Streptococcaceae > Streptococcus. The sequence goes on from NZ_JALDVP010000004.1 coordinate 61,249, forward strand.
AGGTTAGTCGACTTAAATCTTTCACCTTTACTATCTGAATAGGATTCCATGGCTATTTTTATCTTGTCTGTTAGAGCACTATAGTCTGTATCTGACTCATTCTCTGTAACTACGCTTGTTTTTAATAGAAATTCCTTAAAACCTTGCGCTAAATCTGTGTTTTCATTCTCTTCAAAATTCGCAGCACTGATAGTTTCTAGTGTCTTATCGGCATACAAGACCTGTGCTTGCCCGTCCTTGAGTGTAAATAGGTAGAAATGTCTGGCTTGATCGTCATAGTAGGCATCCAAAACCAAGTAATCATATGCATTATCACTGGACACCCCGAAAATATTCCATCGGACTCTTTTCTTAGAAACAGTTGTTGTTTCTATTTTTTTGATGAGTTCATTTTTTTGGTCAAAGTTTCTATGCTCCAGTCTATGATAGGACTGCCCCATAGAAGAAGCCCAGCTTGCAAACTCTTCCTGCCACTTTTCGGTATTGTATTGGATTAGCTTCTGAAAATCCGAGTAGTTCTTCATAACCAAAGCTTGGTCAGTCGGATTAGATAACTGGAGTTCTTCCATAGCTACAACGGTGGCAGACATGGGGGATTGAACAGTTGTATCCTTGGCTTCTTTTTCGTGTGCAAGAGCCTTTTGATAGGAATCCGCTAGGTAGTGAAAATAGTTGGTTACTTCCTTGGTTTGTTGCTCCCTTGATGTTGACTGACTAGTTACGCTATCTTCTGTTGCCTTGTGGCAAGCAGATAAAACTAGCACACTCGCACCTAGGACTAGTAGTAGCTTTTTCATGATCACACCTCCAAACTATCCTTATACCTTCATTATACTCCTTCCCTATCTCCAAATCAAAAAACATCTCCATGTATTTAAAAGGAGATGTTTGGCTATCTGTGATAAATTTCTAGGTCGTATAAATAGTCGAAGCTGTCGCAATGGTGTGCCACTGGTTGGCTGTCGTTGCTGCGAAGTCCTTATCTCCGTAGAAATCATTAAATGGCAAGATGTCTACTTCTAATTCTTCGATACGTGAGATAGAACCGGCTAGATAGTCTTCAATCCGATTTTCTGCTCGCTTGATGCGTTGCAAGAGTCCACCCATACGGATGTCTACTGTATCCAAGCCAAAGACCTTGTTTTCTTTCAACCATTGCTGGCTAAAGAGCTTGTGGAAGGTTTCAATCTGGCTTCTTAATTTTGGTAATTCTTCCCTAGCAATTTGTTGCAAGCTCTCTTTATCACCTGTTTGATAGGCTTGACGAATGCGTCGTCCCACATCCACTTTACTACTTAAAATGGCATTCAACTGAGCCTGAGTCTCAAAGAGATAAGCGTAGACTCCAGCTTTTTCTTTAATAGCAGCAAGAGTCTCAGCCACCTGGGCAAAGTGAGGCTTGTCCTGTTCAGGAGTCATGTGCTTATCAAGGATTGGACAGAGAACATCCTGATAAAAGACATAGCGATTGGGATTAATCCCACTGAGATTGTCTGGTAGATCTGGCAAGAGATTGGCCAAATCAAGCTGCATAAAGTCCTCAACGGATAGACCTGTATTGGTTTTGAAATGTGCAGACAAACGGTCTAAATCATTGCGGTAGCTGAGTTCTGCCCAGATTTGCAAGCTTGGCAGAATAGAGAACTGAGCTGTTTCACCACCATTGTCTCCCCAACCAGTCACAATGACTTCTTTGATCTGATTGGCACGGCAGGCTTTGTTTGCTTCGATAGCGATAAGACGACTGAAATGGTTGTGTGGTGTAAAACCAATCCACTTCCAAGCACCACCTGCAAAGGCAATATCCTGGCTAATCTTGTGGTGATTACCGAAGTTACGGTTGTATTTTTCTTCGCTATCCTGATAATAATCCCAGTAAACCAAGGTCACACGGTCTTTGAGACGGTCTAAGTAAATACGAGTTTCTTCTGGAATTTCGACATCACGGTCGTACTGGCCATCTGCTGACATGAGTTTGAAGAACATATCGCTCCACATCTGGCAGTGGAAACCATACTTGTCTGCGATATCCAGCACGCGCTCCAAATGTTGACACATGAGGAGGCTACGGTCCACAACACCGTTTAAGATAAGGTAACGTCCCAAACCAACCAAGTGAGCTTCGTCCATCCCGATATTGACCTTGCGAATTTGTAGTTTAGACAAAGTAGCAAACATACCGTCAATCAGATCGTAGACTTTTTCTTCACCGATGAGGAGAATATCCTCTACATCGCGGAGTTCTTGCACTTCTTTGACGCCCCATTTGACAAAGGCTGACAAGTGGGCCAAGGTCTGGATGCATGGGACAAAGGTCATGTCAAACTGCTGGGCGTATGCTTCAATTTCCTGTAACTCTTCAGCTGAATACGCTCCACGGAAATAACCAAAGTAGGGTTGGCCTTCAATCTGATAGGTGTCTTCCATGTAGAGTTCAAAGGTTGAATAACCCATCAGAGCTAAGACTTCAATCATCTGCTTGGCAGATGCAACATTTAAAACTGCATTTCGCGAACAGTCAGCCATGTAGGCTAAATCTTCATAAGCCGCTTGTTCTTCAATCTCTACCTTATCACCTTCTACCAAAGCTGTTGCGAGAACAGACAAGGCGCGATAGAGTTGGTGAGGTTTGCGATAAGTCAATTGATATTCTCCGCCCTTACCCTTGATAGAGATAGAAGCTTGGTCAGATTGAGCGACTGCCACCTCTACATCTGATAGAGAAATGTGACTTTTTAATACTTCGATAGCTTGCGCTTGTTTGGAACTAAGTCCTGTAAAACTTACCATTGGTTTTCCTCCTGTAACCAGTTGACAAGGGCACCGTAGAGATTGGCATCTGCATGATAGGTGCAAGCTTGAATGACTGGCGCAATTGTATATTCTTCATATCTTTCCACAAAGGTGTCTACTGCTTTTTGCACACCTTTGATAAAATCTGGGTTTTGACTGATAGAGCCACCTAGGCTAATGACATCTGGGTCGATTAGATACTGGATATTGAGCAAGCCTTGAGCAAGATTACGATTCATCCGCTCAATGGCTTCTTGGCAAAGGGCATTGCCTGCTGCAGCCTCTTGGTAAACCTTACGGCCATCCCAGTCGGTTTGACCAGATTTTTCGATGACATAGCGAACCATGTTTCCTGTAGAAGCTAGTTGTGACCAGTTATTGAGTTTTTCTGCTGGTTCGATAGTTGTCATGTAACCAAACTCTCCACCCAAGCCATGGCGACCACGGTGAATTTTGCCATTAATAATCATAGCCCCGCCAATTCCTGTGCCAATGACAACACAGGCTGCATTTTCAATCTCAGGATGAGCTAGCAGTTCACTAAGTCCAACACAGTTGGCATCATTTTCTAGATGGACAGGTAGCTGGTGATGAGCAAGGGCCTGGTACCATGAAAAACCATGGATATAAGGAATGGCACTAATCCCCTCAATCACTCCTGTTTCTTGATTGACCGCTCCTGGAACACTCATAGCAATCCCACGATAGTCCTGTTCTGACAAGCGTTGGTCCAACCAAGCCAACAAATCTTCTAGAGTTTCTGGAGTTGGGGTGCTGGTCTTATCTAAAATCTTTCCATCAGGAGTTAGACTAGCAAACTTAATGCCAGTCCCTCCGATATCAATCGTTGCAATGGTCATTGCTTTCACCTGCAAAAAGGAGCGAATCAGCAGTTGGTTCTTACTTTTTCGCTCCTCCTTTCTTTTTATGTTTACTTTTTGAAATTAAATTTCTTCTTTTTGAATCAATTCTGTACGAATTTCCTGTGGTGCCAATAGTCCTGAATGGACTGGGTATGGGCGTTCCAACAAGTCAAGAATAGTTTGTTGTTTTTCAGACACACGGATATTTTCTTGACTCATGTTGTAGTAGCGAAGGACATAACCTTCTTCATTCTCAGCCACCTTAAAGGCTGTTGGGCAGACTTGTGGCAAGTTCAGTGCCGGATGGTTAAAGAGGCTACCCGTTGCTGCAACGCTACCCTCTTGTTTTGCAACTTGAAGAGCTGTAAATGGCACCTGGAAGGCTTTGGCACGACGGAAAGCTGAGAAGCGTTCCCCTGCTTGGTGACATTCTACTGCAAATTCAACTTCGATAGCTCGCAAGCACTGAGCTTCCGGCGTTGGGAAGTAGCCCCAGTCACCGAGTTCGCCTGAAGCACGAAGAAGAGTTACAGCCATGGTGTCATCTCCAAGAATTTCATACTCGTGCAATCCTTTATTGGATACTGTCACTCCTTTAACATCATCATACAAGCTGACAAAGGCTTGTTGGTGTTGTGGATTTTCAGGATTTTCCCAAGAAGCTGCTGGTTTATTTGGTCTTGTTACAACTTCATAGATGCTTTCAGAATCATTGTTTGGACGGGTGTTATGAGTTTTCACCAAGAGACGGATGCGGTGATCCTTGGCTGTGTTGGTAAAGCGAGTCTTGAAGCGAATCTGTGGATTGTCCACAAAGACAGTCATTTCTGTTTCAAGAGGAATGGTTGTCAACTCTTCTGAACGACCTGCATCTCGTTTCATGAACTCGATGATACCTCTTTGTTCAGCATCCAATTTTTCATCTGCACTGACTGGAATGGTCAAGTCATGTTTGAGCAAGATTTTGGCATAGCGAGCATTGTTTTCTAAGACTTCATAACCTTTCAGTTGAGCATAAATTGGCTCAGTTCCTTTCGGCTGGAAGTAAATGTACTCGTTACCAATATCTCCACGGTCCTCGAATTGGATGAATTCTTCGTAAGCTTCATTAGTAGTCTTGTCATAGACTGTGATTCCTTCATCTACACTCACTGTTACGAATGGGGTATCAATGACTCCGTTTTGGTAAATACCATCACGGTGATCTACTTGACCTTCGACCAATTGGAAACTTGCCCAAGAAAGCGGTGCAAGGTGGATTGGAATTGTCACGCGCACTTGGCGTGCAATATAGGGTTGGCGGAATTTATCCTTAGGCAAAGTATAGCCAAAACTTGCTCCCAAATCTTCAACCTTGGCTTCAAGGACATGGCCATCCAAATCTTCAACATGGTAATCTGGCAAGATCACGGCTGCCATCTTCTTGTAACCTTCAGTCGGATGCAATTCTTTGAAATCACAAGTCACAACATCCACTACAACACTAACTGTATCAACCTTGTCATGTAAAGCTGTGTTGACAACGGTAAAGAGGTGGCCACTTTGCGCATTTTGAGTAGCTAATTTACCCTTCCATTCGTTAAGAAGATTAGTCTTAACAAAATTCCCGACTTGATTAACCTTGGCAAAACGAGTTTCCATTTCACGGTGAACTTCGTCAATACTACAACCACAGATACTATCGTGCGGTGCATTTTGCAGAAGTACTTTCCAAGCATAGGTCAATTGATCCTTGTGGTTATGTCCACCAGTGATAATGGTTAATGGTTCCACGACCTGCTCTAACAAGTTGCTATTTTCTTGGAAGGCTTGTTTGAGGTAAACGCGTGAAGAAGAAGTATTGGCAAGAGTATACCAACCATCCGTTTCCTGACTGGTCAACTCACCTGTGACCGTTGATAATTGTTCAGGAAGGGCACTTTCCACTGCTTGGACATATTCGTCAAATGAGCTATGAATAAAGGTCACGTCAGGGAAGAGTTCATTTGCCACACGAATGGCTTCGCTCAGATTTCTCTGAACAGGTTGGTGGTCACAGCCGTTCATCATCAACCATTGGTTGGTCGATGCATAATCACGGACGTCCGCTAATTTTTGCTTCCAGAAAGTCAAAGCCTCGTCTTTATCCACTGGAATTTCATTCCCGTTACTGTACCAGTTAGCAAAAAGAATGCCGAGTACACGGCTACCATCAGCCCCTTGCCAGTACATCTCAGAAAATTGAGAGGTAAACTGTTCATCTTCAAGGACTTGATTGTCAAATCCGATTGGCTTGACACCGCGACCAAAGGCTGCTACGTGAATCCCTGATTTTTGAAGGATTTGAGGAGCCTGCCCCATATTTCCAAAGGTATCAGGGAAGTAACCAATTTGAGTAGATTTGCCCCATTTAGCACATTCCGCTTGTCCAATCAAGGTATTGCGGACGTTAGCTTCACTGGAAATCAAGTAATCATCCTGCAAGATATAGAAAGGCCCAATCTTCAATTTGCCTTCGTCGATATAACGCTGCACCTTGTCACGGTTTTCAGGGCGAATTTCTAAATAGTCATCGAGGACAATGGTTTGTCCATCTAGGTGGAAGCTCTTGAACTCAGGATCATTTTCAAAAAGATCAAAAAGATTGTCAAAAAGTTCCACCAATTGCATACGGTGACTTTCAAAAGGTAGATACCACTCACGATCCCAGTGACTGTGAGAGATGATATGTACAACAACATTTTCCATGAGTAAAACCTCATTCTAACTTAAATTTAAAAATATATTTGTGATTCTTTCCTAGAATCAGTTGATCGAAAACGTACTCCTTATACTCAATGAAAATCAAAGAGCAAACTAGGAAGCTAGCCGCAGGCTGTACTTGAGTACGGCAAGGTGAAGCTGACGTGGTTTGAATTTGATTTTCGAAGAGTATTAGCGAATATCTAGGTAATCCAAGACCAATTCGCAGAACATCATGTTGGCCCATGAGAACCATTCACGAGAGTATAGAGTCGGGTCATCCACGTGGAAGCTTTCGTGCATGACACCTGTTCCGCCATCACAGGCAACTAGTTGGTCTAGCAAGTATTTTTTCTCAGCTTTATCTGTAGCTGTTAAGCCTTGAATTGATAGGGCAATCGGCCAGATATAACGATAGAAGGTATGAGAGCTTCCGAGACCGCTAGCGTATTCTCCTTGATAGAAGTAAGGATTTTCAGGGCTCAGAATGGTGCGACGAGTTGCTTGATACACTTCGTCATTGACATCACAGTAACCAAGATATGGAGCAGCTAACAAACTTGGTACGTTAGGGTCGTCCATGATGCTAGCATTTCCTAAACCGTCTACTTCAAAGGCATAGATCTTCTCGCCCTTGCTGTTAGTCGTGTAGGCGTAATTTTCGATTCCTTCTTGGATTTCAGCTTGCAGACGTTTAGCATCAGCAATGATGCTTTCACTATCAGCTAGACTCAATGTAGCAAAGATTTCTTGGACATAACCTAAGACAACGACTGCAAACATATTTGATGGAATCAAGTAGCTATACTGACAGCAGTCATCGCTTGGACGGAAGGCTGACCAGGTCATCCCTGTCACCGCAAAATCAGGTCCAAAACCATCATTAACCAAAGTGTCTTCCTTACGATCGGTATCACGGACGAAACGGTATGGTGAGTTATTGTGATCTTGCTCCACCGTCCAAAGATGAAGAATCTCCTTGGTCGCCGTAACAAAAGTTTCGTCAAACTGGCTAGTCTCACCAGTTTCCTTCCAGAGAAGGTAAGCCAATTGCAAGGGATAGCAAAGCGAATCTACTTCATACTTACGTTCCCAAATCCAGCCATTGAGGTCTGTATGGTCTGTCTCGTGATGACCCTTCCAGTTCTCCTCAATATTGAAAGAGTTGGCATAGGGGTCCTTGAGAATCAAAGTCATCTGGCGTTTAACCAAACCAGCAATGGTCTGGCGCAAACGAGAATCTCTTTTTGCCACATGAAGGTATGGTCTAAGCTGAGCAGTCGAGTCCCGAAGCCACATAGCTGGGATATCTCCAGTTAGTACAAAGGTCGAGCCGTCTTCTAAGATTTCAACTGTATTGTCTAAAGTGTCTGTGTAGCAACGTTCAAAGACATCAACCCATTCCGGATGATCTTTAGCACGCTCCGCTACCTCATCTAGCCACTCTCTGACAATTTCTTTTGAATAAACCATAAACTATTTTGCCTCTTTCAAACAGATTTTCATTTTCAGTATAAGAAAAAATAGGTCCAAAAGATATACACAAACTAAAGTCGTTTTGAAACAATCTTATGAAAAAAAGTTGGGCAAGCCCAACTTTTTATTCACTTTTCTTTTCGTCTTTTTGAATCTCTATCAAATGATACTCTTTTCTTTGAAGTTCTTCCTTTAACACTTCAAAATCTTCTAGCCCTCCACCATCGATTGGACTTATACCCTTCTTAGCGACTAATTTGTCATCTTTTAATTCGTAACCACCGAAGCCATAGTACTTGTAACTAACATTTGTAAATAAACTACCTTTACGCATTACTTTATACACCGTAATTATATCAATGTTAGCACTCGAGGTATTTGCTATTCCTGTAGTGATAGCAACGTAACTACCCTGAGGTTCTATAGTATAGGTTTCGTAAGTACTATTCTTATTTGCGTCCTTACTGTATGCATCGTTTTTCTTCAATACATCAGTTAAATTCTTCACATCTTTTGCATCTTTTAGGCCTTCAACTGTCACTTCTACAGTTTTAGAGTCTATCACTTTTCCTTCTGCTTTCAAAGAATCAATACTTGCGTCTTTCACTTTCAAAGTGACTTTGTCACCATTTTTCAAACTTCTTGGACGTTCCCCATTTTCAAAATCAAAGTAGGCTTCATCCTTAGAATTTTTTGTGATTGTAATAGTACCAGAACCATTAAGCCCAGTGAATATCACCGGTGTTTCAGTCAACAAATCAGAAGCTGAAACCTTTTCGTATTCTTTAAGATTTTCAACTTTGAAGGTTTTCTTTTCAGCCTTAACTGGTGCTCTCTTAGAATTAGTGACGACACTAAAAGTAACCTCATCTCCATTTTTTAGGCCACTTGTTTTATCAAAGCTAAATTGTACACTTCTAATCAAAGCATCTGCCATAGCATATTTTGTAGCATATTTTGGATCTCTAGTCACTTCTGAAAAAGTAACTGGATCATTTTGTGCCAAGCCTGTTGCTTGTTTTGAGCTAAATCCAGCCTTCTTATAAGCTATTTCTCGAAGTTTAGCAAGAACTTCCTCACTATTGTATGTCAATGTTCCAGATTCTTCGTAGCCTGAAAACTGTACTTGAACAACATTTAACAAACTCTTTGGTTGAGAATCATATACCTTAAATCCAACAAGTGCAACAATCAGCACAGCAACTGCTGCAAGAGCTCCGATAACTGCAATTTTTCTCTTTTGGAACAAATCTTTTGCTTTCTCCACAAGTTCATTTACATCAAAACCTTTAGTAGTTGCAGGTGTAACTACCGCCTCTTTTGCTGGTTCCTCTGTTGCAGATTCTGGAATCTCAGTAGAAGATGGTGCCTCTTCTTTTTCAACTGTAGGTTCAGCTATCTCTGAAGGTTGCACTTCTTCCTTCACAGCCTCTTCTGCTACTTCCGTAGGTTGCAACTCCTCTTTTTCTACTAACTCTTCATTAGTAGATTGTTCATCAATATTACTCATAATAATCTCCTTTCTTACCCTCATTCTAGCAGAAAAGAACCTATTTGTAAATTTTAAATATATATTTATACACTATTTCAACTTTTAGATGTCTTTCTTTATTTTTATGATATACTGAATACAAAACTCCTACAGAAGGAAATCGCTATGAAACCTATACTTGAAACCATTGATACCCGCTTTGGCACCGCGAGCAAGCATGCCTTTTCTCGGGGAAATACCCTACCTTACACTGGCGTGCCTTTTGGGATGAATTACTTTGTTCCACAAACTAGTGACCAGGAAGGGTCTTGGTTTTTTGATCCCCATCTTCCCATATTTCAGGGTATTCGACAAACCCACCAACCTAGTCCTTGGATTGGCGATTATTCTTGGTTGCTACTGACTCCTGTTACAGGAGAAATCAGTGGCGACACCCTCTTCCATCGTCAGTCTTCTTATAACCTTGATCGTGCTATTTTCAATCCTCATTTTCTAAAGATTTTTTCTGAACGTTACCAGATTGAAACTCAACTCACACCTACTTGCTATGGGGCTTCTATTCAACTAAGACAGGTACAAGGCAAGAAGATCTCACTCTATCTGCATGCAGCTGATGATTTATCATTAGAGCAAGTAGATGAGCGTACTGTCAGCCTTGGTCAAAGCGGATTAACCGAAACCAATAAGAGTCCTCTCGTTATGTTTACTGCTCTCGTATTCTCTACGGATATTCTATCTATCTATCAAGTGGGGCAAGACTGGCGTATCGACTTGGCTGGAGCAGAAGCTCTAGTTCAACTGGCTACTTCTTTTATTTCTAAAGAACAGGCCATCTTTAATCTGCCTAGAAAAGACTTTAAAGAAACGAAATCAGAGGCTAAAGCAAGTTGGGAAGATCTTCTAGGCCGTTTTGATGTCGTGGAAACTGGCTCTGTAGACCGAACATTTTTTGATCACTGTCTTTATAGACTCTTTCTTTTCCCACAAACCTTCTATGAGGTAAATGAACAAGGCGAGAATATTCATATAGACCTTGCTTCAGGAACGATCAAGCCTGGTCTACTCTATACCAACAATGGTTTTTGGGATACCTTCCGCACTTCATTCCCTCTCTTTGCCTTGATTATTCCAGAGCACTATCGTCAGTTTCTTGAAGGTTTCCTCAATAGCTATAGAGATACCGGGTATCTCCCTAAGTGGTTGGCTCCTGACGAAAGAGGAATGATGCCTGGGACTTTGATTGATGGCCTTCTTGCAGATAGTGCCTGCAAAGACATGGCACCTGAGTTTGAAGAAGAATTTCTCAAAGCCATGATTGAAACTGCGACTAAGGCAGATCCAAAAGCTATCAACGGGCGACACGGCCTAAGCCAATACCAAGAACTGGGCTATTTATCCACAGACTACCACGAAAGTGTCAGTCATACGCTAGATTATGCCTACAGTGACTTTTGTATCTCTACATGTGCAACAAAATTAGGTCAAGAAGAGCTAGCCCAAACCTATGCTCAATATTCTAAAAACTATCAGAATCTATTTGACTCTGAGACGGGTTACATGAGGGCGCGTGATGTAGATGGCAACTTCCGTCCTGACTTTTCTCCCTATAGTTGGGGTCGTGACTACGCTGAGTGTTCAGCTATTCAAGCCAGTCTCGGTGTCTTACACGATATTTCTGGACTTAGCCAACTAATGGGTGGAAAAGAAGCCTTTAGCAACTATCTTTTGAAAACTTGTCAAAGTCTCCCACTCTTTGAAACGACGGGCTATGGTTATGAAATACATGAGATGAGCGAAATGGCAACAGCACCATTTGGTCAACTAGCCATTTCCAACCAACCAAGTTTCCACATCCCTTATCTGTTCCGCTACAGTAATTATCCCCAATATACCAGTCTCTTGGTCAAGACTCTCCGTCAGAAAGCCTTCCGAGCTAGCTGGGATGCTTATCCAGGAGATGAGGATAATGGTAGTCTATCGGCTTGGTATGTATGGTCTGCTCTCGGACTTTACCCAACCTGCCCAGGAAAAGCAAGCTATGACCTTGGAATTCCACTCTTTGACCACCTTCGTGTCTATCTGACAGAAAAAAATCAGTGGTTGGATGTTCGTACTCAGCAAAATTATGAACACTTCCACTTTGTACAAGACTGTCGACTGGACGGGAAAGAAAAACAAAGCATCAGCCATCAGGAATTGCTCAATGCTAAGACTCTTGACTTTACCCTCAGCTGGTTGCCAAAGCATTAATAACCTAACCCCTTTGTCATGCACAAAGGGGTTTTCTTATCCATATAAAGTTATCCACAAACTGTGAATAATCTTCAACCTTTTTTTGGAAAAGATTTTCAAGTTTTTCCAAAATATCTTTCCAATCCAAGTTCATAGGATGTACAAGAGAATAAAGTCTATAAACCTTGTCCTAACAAGCTTTATAAAAGATTGATTTGTTTCCAATTCTATAAATTTCGTCTCTCTTTTTCCTATTAAAATTACAAAGAGACAGTTGTTGTTGATACTTTGAGTTATCCACAGGCTGTGGATAATCTTTTTCTAAACCAACAAGCCCTATTCCCTATCTGTTAGCTATCTTTTACTTTTTTTATAGTAAATTTCAAATTTTGTTAGGCGCTTTCAAAAAATCATGATATACTGAAATTATCAGAAAAGGAGACATTATGAAAAAAGATCAACACCAACTTAATTGGCTGATGGTTTCTCTGATTGCTTTCAACATGGTTTGGGGGCTAGGAAACGTCGTCAACAACTACTCTCAACAAGGGATTTCAGTAGTCGTATCTTGGGTTTTAATCCTTGCACTCTACTTTATCCCATATTCACTCATCGTTGGACAACTAGGTTCTACCTTCAAGGAAAGCGGAAGCGGTGTTAGTGACTGGGTTGAAAAAACATCAACCAAACGTCTCGCCTACTTTGCCGCTTGGACCTACTGGGTTGTGCACATTCCTTACCTCGCACAAAAGCCTCAAGGAATCCTGATTCCGCTCGGATGGGCCTTGCAGGGTAACGGACAATTTCTAAAACAAATCGACATCCACTGGATTGTTATTCTCTGCTTGCTAATCTTTGGACTTTTCCTCTACCTTTCTACAAAAGGATTGACAACACTGAAAGTCATCGGTAGCTTGGCAGGAAGTGCCATGTTGATTATGTCTTTACTCTTTGTGCTTTTGGCTGTTGGCCTGCCTTTCATCAAGCCAGATATTCAGTTTGCGACACCACACATGGATCAACTGAGCACCTACATTCCAAACTTTGATTTTTCTTATTTCACAACGATCTCATTACTGGTCTTTGCCGTTGGTGGTTGTGAAAAAATTTCCCCTTATGTGAATCAAACTCGCAATCCTGCAAAAGAATTTCCAAAAGGTATGATTGTCATGGCCATCATGGTAGGACTCTCTGCTATCCTTGGTTCAGTTGCCATGGGAATGCTATTTGATGGTAATAACATCCCTGAAGACCTCATGCGTAATGGTGCTTATCAAGCCTTCCAAATGTTAGGAAATTCTTGGGGAGTTGGAAATCTTTTCGTTGTGATTTACTCTCTTACAAATATGGTCGGACAAATCGCGGCGCTTGCCTTCTCTATTGACGCACCATTACAAATCCTACTCAATAACGCTGATGAAAACTACATCCCAAGCTGGCTTCGTAAACGTACTGAAAAAGGTGTCCTCATTAACGGCTACCTCCTTACAGGCGTCCTTGTTAGCCTTATCATCATCCTTCCAATTTTTGGTATCCAAGAAATTGACGGACTTGTAAAATGGATGACCAACCTCAATTCTATCGTAATGCCAATGCGTTATCTCTGGGTATTCCTTGCCTATATGATGCTCAATCGCGCTTGGAAAACATACAAAAATGCGGAATACAAGTTTGTTAACAATCCTAAACTTGGCTTTGTGATCGGTACTTGGTGCTTCCTCTTCACTGCCTTTGCTTGTATCCTAGGTATGGTTCCAAAAATTAGCTATGCTGAGAATCCAACTGCTTGGCAATTCTCTCTTCTTACAAACATCTTGACCCCAATTATTCTGATTGGTTTAGGTGTTATTCTACCAATCCTTGCAAAAAAAGAACAAAAGAAACAAATCAAATAAATCCTACTATTAGCTAGATAGTTTCACTTTTGTCTTTTCCTGAAAGAAAAATCCCTTTGAACCATAATGTTCAAGGGGATTTCTTTTTTGTCTGATAGGCCATTTCTACTTAGCTTCGTACCAAGTCACGCCTTCATTTTCATCAGCAATCAAGGGTACACTGAGTTGAATGGCTTCTTCCATGGTTTGTTTGACAAGTTTTTTAATAGCTACCAATTCTGACTTAGGCACTTCAAGAACAATTTCATCGTGCACTTGTAACAGCATCTTAGTTTGATAACCACCTGCAACCAAGGCCTTATCTAGCTGAATCATGGCGATTTTGAGAATATCTGCAGCCGATCCCTGGATAGGTGAGTTGATAGCTGTGCGTTCTGCAAAACCACGAATGTTAAAGTTACGCGAATTGATATCTGGCAACTCACGACGACGTTTGAAGAGAGTCTCTACATAACCCTTATCACGCGCCTCACGAACCACTTCATCCATGTAGTTTTTAATACCTGGGAAGCGTTCAAAGTAAGTGTCGATGTATGCTTTAGCCTCTTTACGGCTGATACCTAGGTTATTGGATAAACCAAAGTCTGAAATTCCGTAAACCACTCCAAAGTTGACAGCCTTGGCATTGCGACGGTCGTTTGGAGTCACATCCTCAGGACGTTCAATTCCAAAGACACGCATGGCTGTCGAGGTATGGATATCAGCTCCCTCTTGGAAGGCCTTGATTAAGTGCTCATCTTTAGAGATATGCGCCAAAACGCGCAACTCAATCTGTGAATAGTCCGAGCTGAGGAGGACACTATCCTCCCACTCTGGCACGAAAGCCTTACGAATGAGGCGACCTTGTTCCAAGCGAACAGGAATATTTTGCAAGTTTGGATCCACACTAGACAGACGCCCTGTCTGAGTCAAATCCTGCACATAGCGCGTGTGAATCTTGCCATCCGCTAAAATCCAGTCCTGCAAACCAATCACATAAGTCGATTGAATCTTAGCAATCTGACGATAATCTAAAATTTTCTTGACGATTGGGGCAATAGGAGCTAGGCGCTCTAACACATCCACTGCTGTTGAATAACCTGTCTTGGTTTTTTTGGTGTATTCTATAGGGAGACCTAGCTTTTCAAAAAGTAGTTCGCCCAACTGCTTAGGCGAGTTGATGTTAAACTCCTCACCAGCCAATTCATAAATCTCTTGAGTTAGCTTTTCAATGACAAGCTCATTTTCAGCTTGCATCTCGAGTAGAGTTTCTTTTTTAACCTTAATCCCAGCGATTTCCATCTTAGCAAGAACAAAAGCCAGAGGTTGCTCCATATCATAGAGGAGGTCCAATTGTCCGTTTTCACTTAATTTCTCAAGTAAGACAGGCTCTGTCTCAACCAATACAGCAACCTTACGAGCCAAGTGCTCCAAAAATTTCTCTCGCTCTGGAATAGCTTTCTTGACACCCTTACCATAGAAGGTTTCATCATCGACTAGGTAAGTTTGGCCGTAGAGACTAGCGATGGTTGAAATTTCATTATTCTCTACAGTAGAGAGAAGGTATTTGGCCAAGCGGCTGTCAAAAGCAGGAGCCTGCAAGTTCAAACCAAAGCGATTTAAGAGAACTTTAGCTTTCTTAAAGTCATATACTTTCAGAGGCGTTTTTTCTAGAAAATCCTTAAGAATCGGATCCTGCAGAAGTTCCAGCCTATCTGTAGCATAGATCTTGTCTCCGCATGACCAAGCAAAACCAATCAATTCATCTGTATGGTAGTTTTCACCAAAAAGTTCAAAGTGGAAGATAGAGTCGGCACTCAGCATGTCTTCACTCACTTTGTCCACCACGGTGAAATTCAAAGTCTCAGCTTGGTTAGTCTGAGAAGCATTCAAAGCCTGCTTGAGTTGTTTAAAGCCCATCTCATCGTAGAATTTCCCAAGGTTTTCCACATTTGGTCCACTATAGACCAAATCATCTAGACCTATCTCGATTGGCGCTTTCGTGTCGATGGTTGCTAGTGTTTTAGACAGAAAGGCTTGTTCCTTGTCATTGACAAGATTTTCCTTCATCTTGGAAGCCTTCATGCCATCGATATTTTCATAAATACCTTCCAGCGATCCGTGTTCTAACAAGAGCTTGATCCCAGTCTTTTCACCAATCTTGGTCACCCCAGGGATATTATCAGACTTATCCCCCATGAGTGCCTTAAGATCAATAAACTGAGCTGGTGTGATTCCCATCTTTTCCATGAGATATTCTGGTGTAAAGGCCTCAAACTCAGCCACACCTTTCTTAGAAATCTCAACCACTGTATGCTCATCCGTCAGCTGAATCAAGTCCTTGTCTCCACTAACGATTGTTACATCAAAAGATTCCTTTTCAGCCAAGCGACCAAGAGTCCCGATAATATCATCCGCCTCATACTGAGCCAACTCATAATGGCGAATGCCAAGATGATCTAGCAACTCACGAATGAAGGGGAATTGCTCACGAAACTCATCCGGAGTCTTCGCACGACCACCCTTGTAGTCTGCATACATCTCTGTACGGAAAGTCGTTTTCCCCGCATCAAAAGCAACCAAAATATGACTCGGTTGGACACGCTCCAGTAGGTGATTTAGCATCAGATGAAATCCGTAGATTGCATTGGTATGTAGTCCATTGTCATTTTTAAAACGATCCAGTTGCTGATAAAGTGCAAAAAATGCTCGAAAAGCAACTGAAGATCCATCAATCAATAATAATTTTTTCTTGTCCATACACCCATTATAAAGGAAAGAAGGGAAAAATACCATTGCTAAGAGTTAGATTCTCGGTCAAGGCTTATTGAGGTGATTCTTCTACTCGCGCACCATTGCTGTCAACTTGAAAACCATCGATTGTTGTATCTACTGCCAATTCTCCAGATGCGTTCACGTAATAATGTTTCCCTGAAACCTGGAACCACTGACTAGTTTTCATAGCTCCAGAACTTTCCAGATAATACCAAATACCTTTATCCTTCAACCAACCTGTCTGCATTTCTCCAGATGATTTCAAGTAGTACCACTTGGAACCGTCTTTTAGCCAACCTGTTCTCATTGAACCATTAGTTTGGAAATAGTACCAACTGCCGTTTATCTTTTTCCAACCAAGAGCGACTTTCCCATTTTCATAGTAGTACCATGTTATCCCCTGTTTTTCCCATCCATTCTTAGCAGTTGCTGTTTTAGCTAGCTGGACATATCTGCGATTTCCAGTTCGGGATAGATAACTAATCCATTTATAGCCATCTTTTTCAAGAGTCTGATCGTAATGAACACTTTCTCCAGGATAGTAATAGTCAATAATCTCAGCCACTTGTGATGGCTGATTCATAATAGCAGCTTTTTCTGTAAAAACATGTGTTCCGCTAGATAGTGACGTCGACTGATGATTCCCTGAGCCAGCATGTCCGACATCTTTAAAATGAATGAAACCAGACATAGAGCTTGCCTTCACAAGTCTACGATTGTACTTCTCTCTAATACCATAATTGTACTCCTCAATTTCAATCATATCACCAAAAACATTAGAAACCCATGCAACGTGGCCATAGTCTCCGCTTCCGTCCCAAGCAATCGAACCAATTGTTGGAGTCTTGTCCACACGATAACCTTCTCGTTTAGCACGATAACCCCAATCCTTAGCATTCCCGTACGCAGCAGGTAACTCAAAACCATTGACACTACTTAAACGAAAGGCAGCGAAAGATGTACACTGTCTGGAGTATAGACGCCATTTATCAATTTCTTGACTTCCATTTTTATAATAATAGGGATAATCATCTCCTCGTGCCAGTGAGCCATTGTTTGCCTGATTGGCATGAACAGCTCCTCCACCAAACAAAAAAGCACCTGCTAACAGTAGGGAAGCTGTCCCCACTGTCGTTCTCTTAAGAAAAGTTCCCTTTTTACTATATGTCATTCATTCTCCTTCGAATAGATAAATTTTTGAGGTTGACCTCATTTATATCATTCGAAAGAAAAAGAAAAAAGTGAGAAAACTCCCACTTTCAACCTTAATCCAAATAGTGAATCAAATTCTTTTCTGTTAAAATATCAGAATACGTGAAGGATTCAACGTAGACGTTGGCCTGTTTATCCCCTTCAACATCCCCGAATTCAACGATAAAGAGTGATGGATAGACTTCAATAAGTCTTCCTAAGCGATTCTTTTGGCGTTTACGACCATTTTCCAAGGTCATTTCCACGACTTGTCCTTCATGCGCCTTGATTTCTTCTTTGATTTTTTTCATCTTGGCTACATCTGTAAATGCATCTGTCATCTTTGTTCCTCTCTCTTCGAAATACTTGAAAACTTGTTATACTCTTTTTGAAAAATCAATTCTACCGTTCCACGCGCACCGCTACGGTTCTTCTCAATAATAACTTCTACCTTGTTATTCGGAAGACCTTCCTCTTCTTCGCCACCACGTTCATAATAGTCATCTCGATAGAGAAAGGCTACGATATCCGCATCCTGCTCGATAGATCCAGACTCACGAATATCTGATAGCACCGGTCTTTTATCTTGACGTTGCTCAACACTACGCGACAGCTGACTTAGCGCGATAACAGGCACCTTCAGTTCCTTGGCCAGAATTTTCAACTGACGTGAAATCTCTGAAACCTCTTGCTGACGGTTCTCACGACCAGTCCCTGTAATTAACTGCAGGTAGTCAATCAAGATCAATCCAAGATTGCCTGTTTCCTGAGACAATTTTCTCGCACGAGAACGAATCTCTGTGATTCGAATCCCTGGTGTATCATCGATATAGATACTTGCTTTTGCAAGATTACCTTGAGCTATCGTATATTTACGCCACTCTTCCTCAGTCAATTGCCCTGTACGGATCGAGTGAGACTCTACTAGCCCTTCGGCAGCCAACATACGATCGACCAAACTCTCTGCCCCCATCTCGAGTGAGAAAATTGCAACGGTCTTGTCTAGCTTGGTTCCGATATTTTGAGCAATATTCAAGGCAAAAGCAGTCTTACCAACCGCAGGACGAGCAGCAAGGATGATTAACTCCTCCTCGTGCAAACCAGTTGTCATATGATCTAAATCTTGATAACCAGTAGCAATCCCCGTAATATCCGACGTTTGTTGTGAACGAACTTCCAGATTCCCAAAGTTAAGATTTAAAATGTCACGAATGTTTCTAAAACCACTACGATTTGCATTCTCACTGACATCGATCAAACCTTTTTCTGCTCTAGCAATGATTTCATCTGCAGGACTAGAGGCTTCATAAGCTTGGTTTACAGACTCTGTCAACTTGGCAATCAAACGACGAAGCGTGGCTTTCTCTGCTACAATTTTTGCATAGTATTCAGCATTTGCAGAGGTTGGTACAGAGTTGATAATCTCAACAAGGTAGGACAAGCCACCAATATTTTGCAAATCACCTTGATCATCTAATACCGTACGAACAGTCGTTGCATCAATGGCTTCGCCTCGATCTGACAAATCAACCATGGCCTGAAAAATCAAACGGTGAGCATACTTAAAGAAGTCTCGAGAGTCTATATATTCTCGAACAAATACGAGTTTACTCTCATCGATAAATATAGCTCCCAATACAGATTGTTCTGCCAAAATATCCTGGGGCTGAACTCGTAGTTCCTCTACTTCTGCCATCAGATTTTCCTTCCTTTTACAAAATCATTACTCAAATCTAGCTTAGCCTTCTCTTACACGAAGATTGATGACGCTAGTTACATCCTGATAAATTTTTACTGGAACATCAATCAAGCCAACTGCTCGAATTGGAGATTGAACTTGAATATGACGTTTATCAATTTTAATTCCAAATTGTTTTTGGAGCTCTTCCGCAATTTTCTTGCTAGTAATTGAACCAAAAGTTCTTCCATCTGGACCAACTTTTTCAACAAACTCGACAATTGTTTCTTCTGCTTCAAGTTTCGCCTTAATTTCTTGTGCTTCTGCAAGAAGTTGAGCATGTGCTTTTTCTTCAGATTTTTGCTTCCCGCGCAACTCACCAATTGCTTGTGAAGTCGCTTCTTTAGCAAGGTTTTTCTTAATCAAAAAGTTTTGCGCATAACCTGTTGGCACTTCCTTGATTTCGCCTTTTTTTCCTTTGCCTTTTACATCTGCTAAAAAGATTACTTTCATTCTTCTGTCTCCTTTTCTCTAATTTCATTAGAAATAACGGTTTTTAGTTTTTCACCTGCTTCTTGCAGAGTCATATCTGTCAGTCGGGCAGCTGCCAAGTTGAAGTGGCCTCCACCTCCCAATTCTTCCATAATCCGTTGCACATTGATCTTACTTCGACTTCGTGCAGAAATGGAAATATCCCCTTGGCTGTTTTTAGCAATGACAAAGCTAGCTTCAATACCTGACATAGCTAACATAGTATCAGCCGCTTTACTAATCACTACAATATCATACTCCTTATCATCCTTGGCCTGAGCTACAAGAATAGAAGGTTGTACGGCCTGTCCTTGCAAGATTAGCTCATTAACCAATCGATACTCTTCAAAGTCAGTCGCCGCAAGTTCTTGAATTACAATACTATCACTACCACGTGTTCTTAGATAACTTGCCACGTCAAAGGTTCGGCTAGTTACACGAGAAGTGAAATTCTTAGTATCCAGCATCATACCGCCCATAAGAACACTAGCTTGGATACGACTTAAGCGTGCTTTCTTAGAGTTTTGGAATTGAATTAACTCTGTTACAAGCTCGCTCGCGCTACTTGCTCCACTCTCGATATAGGTGATAACAGCATTTTCCGGGAAATCTTGATCTCGTCTATGGTGGTCAATAATGATGGTTTGTGTAAACAAATCATAAAACTCTTTTGACAAGGTTAAAGCTGTCTTAGAGTGGTCGACCATCACTAGCAAGGAACGATTAGTGACCATTCCCATAGCTTGAGTTAGAGGGATGAGTTTTGTTACTCCCTCATTCTCTAAGAATTGAATGGCACGATGAATGTCCGGAGACATTTGTTCTTCATCATAGACTACATAACTTTCATCCAAGACGTTACTCGAGAACAATTGCATACCAACAGCAGAGCCTAAAGCATCCATGTCTAAGTTTTTATGACCAACTACGAAAACATGGTCAACACTTCTCAACTTTTCAGAGATTGCCGTCATCATTGCTCTTGTACGTGTTCTTGTTCGCTTAATAGAAGCTGCAGAACCACCACCAAAATAAATTGGATTTTTCGTCTCATCATTTTCTTTTACAACGACCTGGTCTCCACCTCGAACTTCTGCAAGGTTGAGATTTGATAAAGCAACTTTACCAATACCCTCATGATCGCCATCACCGTATGACAAGCCCATACTCATGGTTAAGGCTAAATCTCTCTGCTTAGCTTCTTCACGGAAGGTATCAATTACAGAAAATTTATCCTGCATCAATTGCTCTAATACCGTATAGTCGGTAAATAAGTAAAAACGATCCATGGTCACTCTACGAGAAAACATCTGATATTTTCCAGTAAATTCTGATACAAAATTTGCGACAAAACTATTAATATGACTGATGTCAGATTCAGATGTTTCGTCCTCTAAATCATCATAATTATCTACCGAAATAATACCAATAACAGGGCGACTTGTAACCAATTCTACTGTGGCTTCGTACTCTCCAGAAACGTCAAAAAAGTAGAGTACACCAGAATTTCTATCTAGATGTACAGCATAACGTTTTTCTCCCACATTTGCATAAATTCCAGGAGAAGATATGGATGTTTTTATAATTTCTTGAACTTGAGGAAGATCAATTTCTCCATCTTCCGTTGTCAGCATTAACTCTGCGTAGGGATTGAACCACTCAATCTCACTACTTTCCATGTTTAGTTTGACAACTCCAACCGGCATCTGTTCTAAGAGTGAACTTAAACTATCTTCCGCCTGATGGTTTACGTACTGAATTTGTTCAATTTCTGTTTTTTGATAAGATTTCTTCTGAAAATAAAATAGCAAAAGAAATGCCACCATCAAGAAAAATAAGCATGCTATTGTGACTAGGTTATTTTGAAGAAAAATAACCAATACAGTCATGATTATAAAAGCAATCCCAACAAATAAGTATATAAAAAAGGGATTCATTTCATTTTTTTTCATTACAAACCTCTTGCGCAATATTATACCATATTTGCACTGAAAAAGCGACCTTTAAAGAAGGAATAGCACTTGTGCTCAAATGTAGTATTCATGAACACAAAAGGTAGTTTACACTAGTGTAAACCACCTTTTTAATCTAAGCATATTAAGTATTATGATTCTTTCACTTCAAGAAGACCAATATCTCCATCTTCGCGTCGATAAATGACATTTGTTGTTTCATCTTCAACATCGATATAAATGAAGAAATCATGGCCCAATAAGTCCATCTGAAGAAGTGCTTCTTCAAGGTCCATTGGTTTTAAATCAATTTGTTTTGAACGAACAACTTTAGGTTGAGCAGCATCTGTCTCTTCTACCAAGGCATCTGTAAATAGTTGGCTAGTAGAAACTTTATTTCTGTTCTTACGTTCAATTTTAGTTTTATTTTTACGGATTTGACGTTCAATCTTATCTGTCACCAAATCAATAGATCCATACATATCTTGAGAAACGTCTTCTGCACGAAGAGTTATAGACCCAAGCGGAATTGTTACTTCTACCTTAGCAGTCTTTTCACGATACACTTTCAAATTGACACGCGCATCTAATTCTTGATCTGCTTGGAAGTATTTTTCGATCTTTTCGAGTTTAGAAACTACATAATCACGAATTGCTTCAGTTACTTCTAGGTTTTCACCACGGATACTATATTTAATCATATAAGTACCTTCTTTCTAAACATATTTGTTTTTCTACATTTATTATAACGCTTTCATAATCTTTTTGCAATCTTTTTCCTCATCTTACGAGGGAAAATGTTCTAACCTCTTCTGCTCCTGCATTCTCTAGCATACTCTTGACACGGTTAACAGTCGCTCCTGTGGTATAAATATCATCAATCAATAAAATCTTTTTGGGGACCGTGACGCCATCTTTAATAAAAAACGGAAGTTCCGTGGCCAACCGCTCTGAACGATTTTTAGAAGAACTTGCTTTTTCTTCTCTTTTCCCTAATACATCCAGATGGGAAAATCCTGCCGCTTCTATTAGGCCTGCAACCTGATTAAAACCTCTTTTTGCATACCTCTCAGGGCTTAACGGTATTAAAATAAAATGATAATCCTTGTATTTTTTTAAATTCTCATTTAAAATCATAGCAAAAACTTTTCGGAGAATATAATCGCCATCAAATTTGTAACGATTAAAGAAGTCTTTCATGGCTTGATTATAACTAAAAATCGCTTCATGACTTACTTCAACCCCTTCTTTACACCAAAGTTTACAATCTTGACACGAACTTGACACTCCTTTTTTATGACAATTTGGGCAATGTTCTTCCCCAATCATTTCAAAACTTGAGTAACAAGCTAAACAAAGTGTGCTCTCCTCCTTTTTCAAAAAAAGAAGCTCTCCAAAGGTTAGATTTTTCTTCAAATGTTGGGCACATAGTAAACAAATCATAGGCCTGCCTCCTTGTTCATCAGTTTAATTTCCTTTATAGCATTCTTAATCGAACGATTTAATCCATTATGAAAGAAAATTAGATCTCCTGTAGGTCTATCCATGCTACGACCTACACGTCCTCCAATTTGAATGAGGCTTGATTTTGTAAAAAGACGATGGTTTGCTTCTACGACACAGACATCAACACAAGGGAAGGTAACTCCGCGCTCCAATATTGTTGTGCTTATCAATATGGTCAATTCCCTATCCCTAAAAGCTTGAACTTGCTCTAATCTATCTTCAGTAACTGAGGATACGAAACCAATTTTCTCATTTGGGAATGTCTCTTGTAAGATTTCCTTCAACTTCTCTCCCTTTGTAATTTCTGATGCAAATATTAGTAAGGGGTAGCCAGTTCTTCTCTGGTTTTCAACATATCTTTTTAGCTTTGGTGGTAGGCGAAACTTATCCAAACATTTATCAAGATCAGATAGCCAAACCGTTTTGGGAATAATTAAAGGATTTCCATGGAACCGCCTTGGCAGGCTTAGTCGTTTTAGCTCCCCTAAGCGAACCTTCTTATCCAACTCATCTGTAGAAGTTGCAGTGAGAAAAATTCTTAGTCCGTTTTCCTTTACACAATTATTTACAGCTTTGTAAAGCATCTTGTTGTCAACATAGGGGAATGCATCTACTTCATCTACTATTAGTAAATCAAAAGTGTGATAAAACTTTAATAATTGATGTGTTGTCGCAACAACCAGAGGGGTTCGAAAATATGGTATAGACTCTCCATGCAGTAAAGCTATTTCGCAAGCAAAGTCATTCTGCAATCGCTTATACAATTCCAAACAAACATCTATCCGTGGACTTGCCAGACAAACTGCGCCACCATCATTAATAACTTTCGCAACAACTTTATAAATCATCTCTGTCTTCCCAGCGCCAGTCACTGCATGAACTAAAGTCGGTTGCTGGTTCTCTATTGCTTGAAGTAAGCCATCTGATACTTTCTCTTGAAATGGAGTCAATTGTCCCTTCCATTTAAGAACATCTTGTTTAGGAAAATCTTCTTGAGGGAAATAATATAAGGCCTGATCACTCCGAACTCGCTTCATCAACAAACATTCTCGGCAGTAATGAACATTAATAGGTAGAGACCATTCATCTTGAATCATACTATCACATCGTTGACAGAAGAGTTTCCCCTTCTCTTTTCTCATGCTTGGCAGCTTCTCCGCCAGTTGTCGTTCTTCAGGGCTTAATTCTTGTTCTGTAAAAAGTCGACCAAGATAATTTTGATTTATTTTCATACTTCTTTATTCGTAAAATCTAGAAGTTTAGACTATTTTTTAGTACAATAAAAATATGGAATTTAGAACGATAAAAGAGGACGGACAAGTCCAAGAAGAAATCAAAAAATCACGATTTATTTGTCATGCAAAACGTGTCTATAGTGAAGAAGAAGCTCGTGCCTTTATCACTGCTATCAAAAAAGAACACTATAAGGCTACCCACAACTGCTCTGCTTTTATTATTGGTGAGCGCAGTGAAATCAAGCGAACCAGTGATGATGGGGAGCCAAGTGGAACTGCTGGCGTACCTATGCTAGGAGTTCTAGAAAATCACAATTTGACCAATGTTTGTGTAGTTGTTACCAGATATTTTGGTGGTATCAAACTGGGAGCAGGAGGTCTTATTCGCGCTTATGCAGGTAGTGTTGCCTTAGCTGTCAAAGAAATTGGAATTGCTGAAATTAAAGAACAAGCAGGGATTCAAATTCAAATGAGCTATGCTCAATATCAAGAGTATGGAAATTTTCTTAAAGAACATAATCTTATGGAACTCGAAACCAACTTTACAGATCAAGTTGACACAATTATCTTTGTCGATAAAGAAGTTAAAGAGGATACCAAATCTGCCCTCATAGAATTTTTTAATGGGAAAGTTATTCTAACAGATCAAGGCTTACGAGAAGTTGAAGTTCCTGTAAACCTTGTGTAAAGCACTTTTAAATATCTTCCCTCAATTTTTAGATTTACACTAACTATTTTTCTGATTGTTATAAAAAAATCCTATCGCTTCGATAGGATTTCTATATTTTACAAAAGTTTAAGATAGCGTTATACTAGAAGCATCTTATATAAAGAGGTGCTAACATGGCTATTTATAACAATATCACGGAACTTATCGGAAAAACACCGATTGTTAAATTGAATAACATTGTACCAGAAGGTGCAGCAGACGTTTACGTAAAACTAGAAGCTTTTAACCCAGGTTCATCCGTTAAAGACCGCATCGCTCTTAGTATGATTGAAAAAGCAGAACAAGAGGGTAAACTGAAACCAGGCTCTACTATTGTAGAAGCAACAAGCGGGAACACTGGTATCGGTCTTTCATGGGTTGGTGCTGCTAAAGGTTATAAAGTTGTCATCGTTATGCCTGAAACAATGAGTGTTGAACGCCGCAAGATCATCCAAGCTTATGGTGCTGAACTAGTCCTCACTCCCGGTAGTGAAGGAATGAAAGGTGCGATTGCAAAAGCGCAAGAAATTGCTGCTGAACGCGATGGTTTCCTACCATTACAGTTTAATAACCAAGCTAACCCAGAAGTTCACGAAAGAACAACAGGAGCTGAAATTCTAGCTGATTTCGGAGCTGATGGTTTAGATGCCTTTGTTGCTGGTGTAGGTACTGGAGGAACTATTTCAGGTGTTTCTCATGCTCTTAAAACTGCTAACTCAAACATTCAAGTTTTTGCAGTTGAGGCAGACGAGTCAGCTATCTTGTCAGGTGAAAAACCAGGACCTCACAAAATTCAAGGTATCTCTGCAGGATTCATCCCAGAAACACTTGATACAGAAGCTTATGATGGTATCGTTCGCGTGACATCAGACAATGCTCTTGCACTTGGTCGCGAAATTGGTGGAAAAGAAGGCTTCTTGGTAGGTATTTCTTCTGCCGCAGCTATCTATGCAGCAATCGAAGTTGCTAAAAAACTTGGGGCAGGTAAAAAAGTCCTTGCGCTTGCACCAGATAACGGAGAACGTTACCTATCTACAGCGCTCTATGAGTTCGAAGTATAGTCTCCTAAATACACAAAGCCCTTTAACAAGGGCTTTTAATTTTTTTATAAAGTTTTTCTATATGAAAAAGGAAGCAAAGATGCTTCCTCTTTTTGTTATTAGTTATTCAAAGCTGCTGCCATTGTAGCTGCAACTTCAGCTTCAAAGTCGTTTGCAGCTTTTTCGATACCTTCACCAACTTCAAAGCGAGCGAACTCAACTACTGAAGCGTTAACTGATTCAAGGTATGCTTCAACTGTCTTGCTGTCATCCATGATGTAGACTTGTGCAAGAAGTGTGTATGCTTGGTCAACTTTAGTGTTGTCAAGCAAGAAGCGATCCATTTTACCTGGAATGATTTTGTCCCAGATTTTTTCTGGTTTTCCTTCTGCAGCCAACTCTGCTTTAATGTCAGCTTCAGCTTGAGCAATAACTTCATCAGTCAATTGTGCTTTTGATCCATACTTCAAGTGTGGAAGAGCTGGTTTGTTAACCATTGCACGGCTTTCGTTATCTTGGTCGATTACGTGGTTCAATTGAGCCAACTCATCTTTAACAAATTGCTCATCCAATTCTTTGTATGAAAGAACTGTTGGTTTCATCGCAGCAATATGCATTGAGATTTGTTTAGCAAGTGCTTCGTCTCCACCTTCGATTACAGAGATAACACCGATACGTCCGCCGTTGTGTTGGTAAGCACCGAAGTGTTGTGCATCTGTTTTTTCAATCAAAGCAAAGCGACGGAATGAGATTTTTTCTCCGATAGTTGCTGTTGCAGACACATAAGCTGCTTCAAGAGTTTCACCTGAAGGCATTGTTAAAGCAAGAGCTTCTTCGTTGTTAGCTGGTTTTCCTTCAGCGATTACTTTTGCAGTTGCATTTACCAATTCAACGAATTGAGCGTTTTTCGCAACGAAGTCAGTTTCAGCATTTACTTCAACTACTGCTGCAACGTTACCGTTCACATAAACACCAGTCAAACCTTCAGCAGCAACACGGTCAGCTTTCTTAGCTGCCTTAGCCATACCTTTTTCACGAAGCAATTCAATTGCTTTTTCGATGTCACCGTCAGTTTCTACAAGTGCTTTTTTAGCGTCCATAACACCAGCACCAGATTTTTCACGCAACTCTTTAACAAGTTTAGCTGTAATTTCTGCCATTTTGATTCTCCTATATTTTTTAAAAATAGGAGAGCCGGGCTAAGCCCCGCCCTCCTAGGTAATGATTACTTATTTGAATTAAGCGTTGTCGCCTTCTACAACTTCAACGATTTCTTCGATTGAGTCTGCTTGAGCTTCTGAAGCTGCAAATTCTGCTTCAACTGCTGCTACAGCATCTTCACCTTGGCGACCTTCGATGATAGCGTCTGCCAATTTAGCTGTGATCAACTTAACTGCGCGGATAGCGTCATCGTTAGCTGGGATGATTACATCGATATCATCTGGATCAGTGTTTGTGTCAACCATTGCTACAACTGGGATACCCAATTTTTTAGCTTCTTTAACAGCGATTTGCTCTTTATGTGGGTCAACTACGTACATTACATCTGGGATGCGAGGCATGTCTTCGATACCACCCAAGAATTTTTCAAGACGAGCGCGTTGTTTGTTAAGAAGTGCAACTTCTTTCTTAGGAAGAACGTCGAAGATTCCTTCTTCTTCCATGCGTTTGATTTCTTTCAAACGAGCGATACGTTTTTGGATTGTTCCCCAGTTAGTAAGGGTACCACCCAACCAACGGTGGTTGATGTAGTATTGACCTGAACGTTCTGCTTCTTCTTTAACAGCGTCAGCAGCTTGTTTCTTAGTACCAACAAACAATACAACTGCATCGTTAGCTGCTGCATCACGCATAAAGTCGTATGCTTGGTCAGCGTATTTTACAGTTTGTTGCAAGTCGATAACGTGGATTCCGTTACGCTCAGTGAAGATGTACTTAGCCATCTTAGGGTTCCAGCGACGAGTTTGGTGACCAAAGTGTACACCAGCCTCAAGAAGTTGTTTCATTGAAATTACTGCCATGAGTATTTCTCCTTTTTCGTTTTTTCCTCTTCTCGATTTCAGCTTGCAAAACAACCCAAAGGCAACAGTTTCACAATTCATCAAGAATGAGTATTATCGTTCACACGACAAGTTTCATTCTACCATAATTTCTCAATATTATCAAGCTATTTTGATAGTTTTTTAGCAGAACTTCTCTATTTAATGACAAGAAAAGAGACTCGGAAAGAGTCTCAATTTTTTCATTAGTTTGGATAGATGTACGTAACATAACCTTCAGAAGTTGTAGTTGGGTTGAACCATCCACGTTTGTTACCGATTGTACGATCTCCACCGTAGTTAGATTCTGATACTTGGATACTTGATGATGATGAAACAGCTGTAACAACCGCTACGTGTCCATAGCCACCATCATTCCAACATGCAATCGCACCAACTTGTGGTTGAGAACCAGTACGGAAACCTGCTGCAGCTGCACTTGTTGCCCACTGCGCTCCGTTACCCCAGTAATCTCCAGCCCAAGGTGCCAATGTTTTAGCTCCCCATGTACATTCACCTGTTGGATAACTTGAAGCGTTTGTACTATATGTAGGACGTTGGCTTACAGGAGTTGGTGCAGGTGTGTAACTTGAGTCATCATCTGATGAAGATGAAGAACTTGAAGTTGCTTGTACTTGTGCTGCAAATGTTGTGTTTGCTGAAGCTGCAACTGTTTGTTGTTGACTTGTTTGTTGAGCTTTGTAAGCTGCTTCTGCTTCTGCCGCTGCTTTCGCTTCTGCCTCAGCTGCCGCCTTTTTCTCTAGCAAGGTAGCTTTTTCACTTTCTGCAGTAGCTTTTTCTGCTGCAAGATTCAACTCAGCCACTTTCAATTCAGCTTGTTTTGTTGTCAAAGCTTGGGCGTCATCTGCAAGTGTTTGTTGGTTGGCAATAACTGTGTTGATTGCTTCATTGTTAGCAACTTGTTTCTCAGCAATAGCTTTTTTATCTTCTTTTTGTTGTTGCAACATTTTGTTGTTAGCTGATACAATTTCACTCATAGCTGCTACACGAGAAATAGCTTCTGTGATTGAGTTAGAGTTAATAATTGTATTAATGTAGCTTGTAGCAGTTCCGTTAGTTTGTGCACTACGAGCTTGGTTTTCAAGCGATTCATTACGAGCTACGATATTTTTTGAAAGCTCTGTGATTTCACCTTCAAGTTTTTTAGATTCTTCTTGAAGAGTTTCATTCTCAGTTTGCAACTTTTCTTGTTCTGTTTGAATAGCTGTAACTTGAGTTTGAATCTCATCAACTTGTTTTTGAGCTTCCTTTTGTTGCGTTGTCAACTCACTAATTTTGCTATCTTGAGCTGCAATTTTTTCATCTGTTGTGTTAGCTTTAACACTTGAAAGAACAGCTCCTTGTGAAACCAATACTGTACTTAACAAAAGTGATGCTAGAATTTTTTTCTTCATATGTGTAAATACTCCTTCTTAAAAAAGACAATACTAGTATATCAAAAAAAGGCCTAATAAATATTACGCCTTTATTACAGTTTTGTTTCTTTCTTATAGATATATTTTTTCAAAAATATATTGGAAAACTATCATCCATATAAAATTCAATATCATAGTAGGACCCAGACTATAAACTATAAAAACAGGTAGTTTTTCTGCAGTCAATCCTACCACGTGTGCTAGGATAAAGCTACCAAATTCAAATGTAAAAGTCATCATTAAAATAGCTAATAATCTTGTCCATCTATTTAATAAAATAACAGAGTTGCTTTTATATACGATTGCTCCAATAATCACAAAAAGAAGACTAGCTATCCCTATCAGATGGAAGAAATAGATATCGTATATAAGTCCTAGAACCAAGCAATAGGCCAAAAACAAATATTCTGATACTTCTATTGTCTCGAATAATAAGAAGATGAAAATAAAGTGGCTTACAATTTGAAGATGTGGAAAAAAGCTATTTACAAATTGTCCTAAGTGGCTATCTATTAAAATGATTACGGGCAAGAGCAAAAACATCCCTATTTGCTTAAAAAGTCTCATGATGGATTCCCCACTAACTCTACGACTTTAAGATTCATTGGATCAGCATGCATTTTAACCATAACTTCTCTTGTCAGATAATCATTGGTAGGGGTCACAGATACGACTTCTCCTACAGGAATATCTGTGACATTGAAGTTCCCCAAACCTCCAGTTACCACTTTATCACCTTGACTAATATCTCCACTATTATTTAGCTGACTAATTTTCAGTAGTTCTTTTTCCTTGTCATAGCCAACGATAATACCATAAATACTACTAGATCCATGCTGAATTTTAACAGAAATTTTCTCTGTATTTTCAGCATTTGTTAATAAATTGACCACAGTTGAGTTCTCTTCTACGTTTTCAACGCTTCCAACCAATCCTCCACCAGAAACAACAAGCATACTAGTTGTTACACCTTGTTGCGAACCAACATTAACTGTTAATTCTTGTTTCCAAGTCGCCGGAGTTCTCATGATAACATCCGCAGCAATTAGCTTAGTCGCATTCAATTTTGACTTCATATCTAGTAATTGACGCAGTTGTTCATTTTCTTCTTTTAAGCGATCTGCTTCATTCTTTTCCTTTTCCATTTGATAGAATTCTTTTTTGAGAGTTTCATTCTCATTGTAAGCTCTCGTCAAATTTCCTAAATCTGACTTTGTAGATTCTAACCATTGAAATGGTTTTTGCACAATTCTATCTATCAGAGAAATGCCATCTCCAGCTTTTGTCACAACTGTACTTGATTTCGTCATTACTAAAAGAACAGAAACTACTAACACAACGACAAATAGAACAATGATATATTTTGATTTTTTAAAACGGTTCATACCTCTACCCTATCTCATTCTATACTTCACTTTAGGATTTCAACAAAAATAGAATCAAACCCAACACACATACCAGGAGTAAGGCCACACTATCTTTATTCATCCAATTCAACTGCCGGTACTGACTGCGTCCGTTCCCACCTTGATATCCTCTAGCCTCCATGGCTGTAGCAAGAGAATCCGCTCGTTTCAAACTCGTAGCGAATAAAGGAATCAAAATAGGAATCATAGCCTTAACTTTTTGGATTATATTCCCTTCTCCAAAATCAACACCACGCGCCTTTTGAGCGTTCATAATTCGAATCGTATCATCCATTAAGGTTGGTACAAAACGTAAACTCATAGACAACATGAGCCCGATTTCATGAACAGGAACCTTAAATCTTTTCAAGGGTCCAAGCAAGGACTCAACTGCTGTAGCCAAGCTTAATGGCATGGTTGTCAAGGTAAGCAAAGTTGAGAAAAAGATAATCAACACAAAGCGGCAAAAAATGATTCCCGCCTGCTCAATGCCATGACTCGTGATTTTAATAAACCCCATCTCGAACAAGACATCTCCACCAGAGATAAAGAAAAGTTGAAAAAGGGTTGTAAAAGCAATCAGAAAAAACATGGACCGCAAACCTTTTATGAAAAAGGATAAGGGAACCTCAGATAAGGCTACAAATATACCTGTTACAACGAAAAGGATCAGATTAGTTATTGGATTATTGGCCCAAAAAACGATCATAATCAATAAAATCATTGCCACTAACTTACTACGAGGATCCAAACGATGAACAATCGAATTTCCTGGTATGTAACGACCTAAAATCATGTTATCCATTGATGAACTCCTTAAACTCCTCTATTGTTATCGGCAATTGTTTAAAAGAAACTCCTCGTTCAGCTAGCCTTTGAGCAAATCTTGTGATTTTTGGAACACCTAATTGGATTTTTTCCATGAATTCGACATTTTGAAAAACAAGACTTGGCTTCCCACCCTTGACCAACTTTCCTTTTTCCATCACATAAACTTGGTCAGCAAATTCAGCAACGTCGTCCATCAGATGGGTCACTAAAACAATCGTAATACCATCCTGATGAAGCTTTTTAAACAAGTTCATTAACTCTTTTCGACCAATTGGATCTAAACCAGCGGTTGGTTCATCTAAGACCAAAATGCTAGGCTCCATCGCCAAAATACCAGCAATCGCAACCCTTCTCATTTGTCCGCCTGAAAGCTCAAAGGGACTACGTCCAAAGAGTGACTCATCAATCCCTACTAAAGCTAGTTTTTCACGCGCAATAGCTTCTGCCTCTTCTACAGAAACTCCAAAATTTTGAGGTCCAAAAGCCACATCTTTTAAGACAGTCTCCTCAAAGATTTGATTTTCTGCAAACTGAAAGACTAAGCCCACTTGTTTGCGAATTTGACGAATTTGCTTATTGACGGATGTTGATGTAATTAATGTATCAAAGACACGAACACTTCCCTTTGTGGGAACCAACAAACCATTCAAAAGTTGTAGAATTGTAGATTTCCCGCTTCCTGTATGCCCAATAATTGCTGTATAAGATCCATCCTCTATTGACAAATTAACATCGGACAAGGCAGCTGAGGCAAAGGGGGTTCCTTCCTGATACGTATAACTCACATTGTCTAGAATAATTCCCATAAAGCCTCCTCGAGCTCCTCTTCGGTCAGGTAGTGCTCTGGTAATTTCAAGCCACTAGTACGTAGCGATTCTTTTAATTGGTTGACAAAGGGTTGATCTAAACCAATTTGATCTAAATCTGACCTAGAAAATAGTTCTCTAGGAGTACTAGTTGATTCGATTTCTCCTTTTTTCATCACCAAAATACGGTCACTCATGGCCACCTCATCTAGGTCATGCGTAATGGAGACCACTGTCATTTGGTGATCTTGACGAATCTTTTGGACGATCTTAATCAACTCTAAACGCCCCTCTGGATCCAACATACTTGTAGCTTCATCCAGAATTAAAATATCTGGTCGCAAGGCGACAACGCCTGCGATAGCCACTCTCTGCTTCTGGCCTCCCGATAAGCGAGCTGGTTCCTTTTTAGAAAATTCAGCCATACCAACCAATGATAAAGCTTCAGTAACTCGCTTCTTCATCTCTTCAAGTGGAATCCCTTGGTTTTCTAGTCCAAAAGCAACGTCATCTTCTACGGTTGCCCCCACGAATTGGTTATCAGGATTTTGAAATACCATACCAATCTTACGTCTTTTTTCCCAGACGTTTTCCGGAGTTAGGCAATCACCGTCTATCCAAATTTCTCCCGATTCCGCTTCTAGCAAACCGTCAATCAAGCGAACAGTTGTTGATTTTCCACTACCATTATGACCAACGATAGACAACCATTCTCCACGTTTCACGTGAAACGAAATGTTATGAACATCATAGTGTTCTTGATCTGTCTGATATCGAAATGACAGATTCTTAATTTCAATAATCGATTCCATATCTAGCGAAAGGTTCCTTTAAACAAATACGCGCTTCCCTTGAAGTAATCATAACCAGAATAAACTGTAAAGAACAAAGCGATATAAAGAGTTATCTGACCAAGTAAATTCCAATGAAATAACAAGAAGATAATCGCAAACATCTGGCTAAATGTTTTTATTTTTCCTGGCATTGCTGCAGCTAAAACAGTTCCACCAGTTTCAACTAAGAGTAGGCGCAACCCAGTAACTGCAAGTTCTCGGCAAATGATAATAGCTACTACCCAAGCAGGAGCCATATTTAGACCTACTAGCATGATAAATGCCGACATAACTAACAACTTATCTGCCATTGGATCTGCGAATTTCCCAAAATTGCTAACTACTTGCCATTTTCTAGCTAAATAGCCATCTAGATAGTCAGTGATACTGGCAACGGCAAAAATAATTGCTGCTATTTTATGTAACACAGGAGACTGTCCAAATGATAGAAGGAGAACAAAAATCGGAATAAATAAAATTCTACCAAGCGTAAGTATGTTAGGAATATTCTCTTTTTTCATGTTATCCTTCCTTAATTTGAACTTAATTTCAATGTAATCCAGCCAGTTTGACCAGTTAATTTCGAAGTATCAATTTCCTGATTATCGATTTTGATTTTCACGCCTTTGACAACACCTAATGTGATAGTTACTGGAGAGCCTTTAGAAACTGTTGTTTTGACCATCTTATTATTAGGCTCAAGAGTAGTTCCTCCAGCCAATTCAGTATCTGAAACACTAATCCAGCTTGTTGCATCCGTCACAGACAGTTGAAGTTCGGCTGTATCTTTAGCAGTTTTATATTCTACCGATATAACATCTCCCTGACCAGAAACCGTCACAGTTGATGCGTCGCTCGAACTTGATGGGCTAGTGGTTTGATTGCTAGTTGTCGTTTCACTACTTGTTGCACTTGTTGTCGTAGTCACAACATTATAGTTGGCTGAAGTTGTTGCTGTCGGTTGTGTTTGAATGTAATTCCAAACATAATAAGAAACAAAAATTATAATAGATAATGAGAAGAGAATAAAGTAAAACAGAGGGAGCAAGGAACGTTTCTTGCGATTAGAACGTCTACGACCTGATAGTTCTATCTCATCAACATCAACTTCCTCATAGGTAATCATACTCCCTGAATCATATGCATCTAAAACAAGGTTTTCATCCAACTCAACTGCCCAAGCATACTTCCTCAAAAAAGAACGTGTATAAAAAGGGCTTGGCAATTGGTCGAAATCATCTGATTCTAAAGCCTCAAGCAGATTCAGTTGAATGTCTGTCTTGCGCTGCAATTCCTCTAAACTCAAACCTTGATTGATTCTTGCTAAACGTAACACTTCACCAATTGTTTTTTTTCTCATACTTACCATGCCTTCTTTCTAGTTTATTTTATATTTCGATGACTATAGTGGAAAAATCGTAAATTCAACTATTTCACTATTGTCGATAAAATGATGTCCTACCTCAAGAACATCATCCAAGGTCATTTCCTGTATAATCTTTGGTAAATCAAACAGGGTTGTTTCGTCAGAATGTGACTGATACTGGGTCGCAATAAATTCTAAAGAGTTCATACTATGGATAAATTCTCCATAAATTTCACTTTTGATTAAATCAAGATGTTCTTCCGAAATATCTGCATCAGTAACAAAGCTCTGAATTGCCTTTCGGAATTGATGCGAAATAGCAACAGGCTCCTTCGTGTCCATTGTCAGCATCAAAAAGTTAAAACGTCGATTGATCTCAACTTCTAAAGATAATGAAGAATCTAATTTCCCAGTTTCATACAAACTCTGAAATCTTTTAGAGGTCCAACCAAACATCATCGTAAATAACGCTCTTAATAGAACGCTATATCGATAGCAGTCCTGATGACCCATATCAGAATTCGTTCGAACTCCTATTGCTAATTTAGGTGATGCAACATCCATACGAATGCTCTCAACCTTCTTTACAGGGTGTAAAGCGATTGGTTCTTTTGGATTTTGAACTATACAACCTCCAACATCCTTTTGCAAGAAATAATTCTGTATCAACTCTAAATCAAAATTTCCAACGAGGAAAATTTGGCTATTGACAGGAGTGTAAAATTCATCAAAATTGTCCCGTAGATCCTCTAAACTAATATCTTCTATCGAATCTTCAGTCCCAACAATATCTGAAGCTAGTGGAGTTGCCGGATATAGATTTGCAAGTGTTTTAAAGAACAAGCAAGAATCAGGGTCATCCTGATACATTTCGCGTTCTTGTTGAATAATATCCTTTTCTCGTTCAACAGATTCTTCAGTAATGTTAAAGCTAGTAACAAGCTCGTCAAGCAAGTCCAAACACTCAGCGACATTGTCAGAGGTTGAAAAAAGATAACTTGTATTTGTAAAGCTTGTAAAGGCATTACTATCTGCACCTAATTTGGTAAATGCAGCCATGATATCTTCAGAATTTTCTCTTTCAAAAAGTTTATGTTCTAAAAAATGAGCAATCCCCTTAGGATATGTTTTCTTTTTACTATCTCTAGCTGTAAACTCAGTGTCAATTGAACCAACATAGACAGTTACTACACCATAAACTTCGTTAAAATCATTTTTAGGAAGTAAAGAAACTGTCAATCCGTTTTCTAATTTTGCTTGATAAAGAGTTTCCTTTACAGCAGGATAGTATTTCTCTTGAAAAGTAACTCTAGTCATTCTGCTCCTTCCATAAAATAGATAGCCTGCAATTTCAAACTAGATGCCACCCTACAGATTTCATCCTTGTCAACTTGCTCTAGTCTCTCTATCAAAGTATCCAGGTCTAAAACCGATTTACCAAAAAAGAGGCTTAAGTATTCTCTATCTATAATCGAATCTTGATTATCCTGACTCAACAACATCGTCCTACGAATCATTTCCTTAGTTTGATTAACTTCAGAATCTGTAAATCTACCATTTTTGATAGCTAACAATTGATCATTCATCAATTTTCTTACCTTGTTTCGATTTTGACGATTTATCCCAGCAAACAATCTTAAAAATCCACTAAAGAGATCTAAGTGACTAGAAACAGTGTAAGCCAACCCTTCCTTTTCCCTAACTTGGGTAAACAGTTTAGAGTGCGGGAAAGCTCCAAGCAAACCATTCACGAGAAGCAAGGCCATCTTTTGAACATCTCCATAACCAATTGTGCTATGATAACCCATTTCTAGAATAGACTGACCTAGGTTTTTCCTAGCAATTCCTTCTCTAAGAACATTTGAATAACCTTGCTGATATTGAATGTTTACAGTTTCTTTACGACCTATCAAGTTAAATTTCTTCAAGTTTTCTAAGATTTCAATTTCATTAAAATCACCTAAAAAGAATAAATCAATTCTATCTTCTTTCAGCATTTTTTGAAAACTTGAATAGCAAGATTTAGAAGTCTCTTCAGAAATTCTGGCAATTAAATCTCTAGGAACTAACTGCATTGATTCTTCTTGAAAAAACAACTGATCCAATTCTTTATGGGC
Source organism: Streptococcus sp. oral taxon 431 (assembly GCF_023110115.1). Classification (GTDB taxonomy): domain Bacteria; phylum Bacillota; class Bacilli; order Lactobacillales; family Streptococcaceae; genus Streptococcus. The sequence goes on from NZ_JALDVP010000004.1 coordinate 98,151, forward strand.
AAAGAAGAAAGGATCCTCTAATTCTGATTCTAGTCTCGCCAACAATTGTTTTTTTTCAATTTCAAAGGCATTGTTCTCAAATTCATCTTCATTTGACAATGGATTAAATATGACTTGATACAATAATTCTAAAATCTGAGCAGTTAATACGTTTTTCTTACTTAAAAATTCATCTCGAACATAAGTCAAACTCACGTCTACTAAGTGACTTTGCCCCCTTCTATACGCATGAGTTGACAAATCTGCTCCATACAATGCTGCCAGATGTTTTCTAAGAACCTGAGCAGTTGGATAGCCTTTATTAGCAGTTTCAAGCATACTGGCACTTAGCATGCGACCAGAAATTAAATCCAGAGATAATGGAGCTGTGAAACGCATGGTTATTTTATTTGTCTTAAACTTTTTAGATTGGATAAAATGCACTGCAATTCCAGGGAATAACTCCATCTTTTACCTCCTTTTACATAGAGTTCTATTATACCATGAAAACGAAAATTTTTCCCGTTCTCTTTGACTCTTTTGAAATTAAAATCGTTTTCATATCAGTTGTTTCTTCTCAACTATTTTGTGCAAAATATGGTATAATACCAAAGATTGAGGTAAACTATGGAATACAAATTATTTGAAGAATTTATTACTCTCCAAGCTCTTTTGAAAGATCTTGGAATCATCCAAAGTGGCGGTGCTATTAAATCTTTTTTGGCGGACCATCTTGTATATTTTAATGGAGAATTAGAAAATCGTCGAGGCAAGAAAATTAGAATCGGGGATTCTATTGAAATCCCTGATTTAAAAACTCAAATTATTCTAGTTAAACCAACATCAGAAGAACTAGAGGAGTTTCGTCTAGAAAAACTTGAGAAAGAACGTGTAGCTAAGCTTGTCAAGGAAATGAATAAAAAAGTTCAAAAAAAGCCAACAAAAAAAGCTCAAGCAACAAAAACAAAACCTACACCACGTTTCCCAGGTAGATAAATATGTGGCTGAAAAATCTATCCATTAAACAATTTCGTAACTATCGAGATGTCGAAGTTAATTTTAATCCAAAATTAAATGTATTTGTTGGCCGAAACGCTCAAGGAAAAACCAATCTTCTCGAAAGTATTTACTTTTTAGCCTTAACAAGAAGTCATCGAACAAAGACTGATAAAAATTTAATTCAATTTGAAGAAGAACAACTGCAAGTTTCTGGAATCTTGCAAAAGAAAACAGCAAGCATTCCACTTGAAATTGACTTAACACAAAAAGGTCGAATTACTAAAGTGAATTACTTAAAACAAGCTCGTCTATCAGACTATATTGGTCATATGAATGTTGTCTTATTCGCTCCAGAAGATTTACAACTTGTCAAAGGCGCTCCGGCTATTCGTCGTAAATTCATTGACATAGAATTAGGGCAAATTAAACCGATTTACTTGTCAGACCTGTCAAGTTATAACCACGTCCTTAAACAGAGAAATACCTATCTCAAATCTACACAAAACATAGATGAGACTTTCCTATCTGTTCTTGATGACCAACTAGTAGAATATGGCTGTCGTGTAATGAATCATCGAGCTGACTTTATCCAGAAAATGGAACTCTTTGGCAAGAAAAAACATTTTGACATCTCAGATCAGTTAGAAGAACTGTCAATCTATTATCAACCTTCTGTAAACTTTGTTGACAAGGAACATTTGGCTGAATCTTTCTATATAGCACTTCAAAAAAGTAGATCCAGAGATTTATTTAAGAAGAATACTGGAGTTGGTCCTCATCGGGATGATATGATTTTCTTGATTAATGGAATGGAAGCAAGTTTCGGAAGTCAAGGGCAACATCGTAGCTTGGTGCTTTCTATAAAACTTGCTGAAATCGAATTGATGGAGAGCATTACCAAAGAATCTCCCATTCTTTTGCTTGACGATGTTATGAGTGAACTTGACAATACTCGTCAACTTAAATTATTGGAAACTATTTCTCATAACATTCAAACTTTTATTACAACTACTAGTTTAGACCATATTCAAAACTTACCTGATAACTTGAGCGTCTTTACAGTAGATAATGGTCAATTGACTGTAAATTAAACTTTACATCTTTGTAAAATAAAAAAATCTCCCGTTTAACAGGAGATTTTTTTATTTTACATTGAATAGTTTGGTGCTTCATTAGTGATTTGCACATCGTGTGGATGGCTTTCTTTTAGACCCGCACCTGACATTTCGATAAACTGAGCATTGTCATGTAATTCTTTTAAGTTAGCAGCACCACAGTAACCCATACCAGAACGAATACCACCAATCATTTGGAAAACAATATCAGCTGCTGCACCTTTATAAGCAACGCGACCTTCGATACCTTCTGGAACCAGTTTGTTTGCTTCATTGACAGAACCTTGGAAGTAACGGTCGCTTGAACCCTTCTTCATAGCAGCAATTGAACCCATACCGCGGTATGTCTTAAACTTACGTCCTTGGAAGATTTCAGTTTCACCTGGAGCTTCATCTGTTCCTGCAAACATTGATCCGAGCATCACTGCGTTTCCTCCAGCAGCAAGGGCTTTTACAATATCTCCAGAATATTTGATTCCACCATCAGCGATAATTGTTTTACCATATTCACGCGCAACTGCTGCTGCATCGTAAATTGCTGTTACCTGGGGAACTCCTACACCAGCAATAACACGAGTTGTACAGATTGACCCTGGGCCAATACCGACTTTAACAACGTCAACACCTGCATCATAAAGAGCACGCGCACCTTCAGCAGTAGCGATGTTCCCAGCAATCAGTGTACGGTCTGGGAAATGAGCACGAATTTCAGCGATTTTACGAAGTACACCCGCTGAGTGACCATGGGCAGTATCGATAACAATAGCATCAGCTCCTGCTTCAAAGAGGGCTTCTGCACGTTCAAATGTGTCAGAAGTAACACCTACCGCACCAGCAACTAGAAGACGACCGAATTCATCTTTTGCCGCATTTGGGAACTCAATCACTTTTTCAATATCTTTAATGGTGATTAAACCAGAAAGACGACCCTCTTCGTCAACTAGAGGTAGTTTTTCAATACGGTGTTCTTGAAGAATACTCTCAGCAGTTTTTAAATCTGTACCAACCGGAGCAGTAACTAGGTTTTCACTAGTCATGTGTTTTGAAATTGGTTGGTTGTAGTCAGAAATGAAACGCAGATCTCGGTTGGTCAAAATACCAACTAACTTACGGTTTTCTAGAGTTTCAACCACTGGGATACCACTGATACGGTAACGGCCCATGAGTTCATCTGCTTCAGCGATTGTATGTTCAGGAGTCAAGAAGAATGGATCAATGATAACACCATTTTCAGAACGTTTTACCTTACGGACTTCGTCAGCTTGTTGCTCAATAGACATGTTTTTATGGATAACTCCAAGTCCACCTGCACGCGCGATTGCAATGGCCATTTGGCTTTCTGTTACAGTGTCCATTGCAGCTGTAATAATTGGGATATTTAAAGTCAAATTATCTGCTAATTTTGTTGTTAAATCCGCATCATTAGGCAACACATGACTCTCTGCTGGAATTAGCAATACATCATCAAAGGTAAAACCTTTTTTCAAAAATTTAGTGCCCCAATTAGACATTGAAGTTTCCTCTTTTCTTTCTTTATTGAGCTAAACGCTTTTTGTATTGTATCTATCATACCATTCTATGAAAATTTGTCAATTAAATTTATAAGAGAATAAATAAAAAACTATCCCTCTTATTTTAAAGAAGAAATAGTTTTATAGTTCATATTTTATCCATTAGTGAAAGTAATTTAGACCCATTGCAGCTTTTACTTCTGATAGTGTTTGCCCAGCAACTTCTCGAGCTTTTTCACTACCTTTTTGGAGCATATTATAAACCTCACCCATATCTTTAGCATATTCTAGGCGACGTTCACGGATTGGACCAAGTTCACGTTCTAGGATTTCAAGTAGGTAACGTTTAGTCTTAACATCACCAAGGCCTCCACGTTGATAATGTTCCTTCATTTCAGCAATTTCTTGAGCATCCTCAGGTCGACCGAATACGTCCAAGTAATGGAAAACCATATTTCCTTCAATCTTACCTGGATCCTCAACACGAATATGGTCTGGATCTGTATACATACTCATTACTTTTTTACGCAAAGTATCCGCATCATCAGCTAAGTAAATTCCATTATTAAGTGATTTCGACATTTTGGCATTACCATCAAGACCTGGTAAACGTCCCGCACCTTCATGCTCAGGGTAAATTCCTTCTGGTTCTACTAAAACATCACAGTTATAGGCATGGTTGAAAGAACGCACAATTTCACGTGTTTGTTCAATCATCGGCTTTTGATCATTCCCTACTGGAACCAGGTTAGCCTTAAATGCTGTAATATCTGCTGCTTGCGCAACAGGATAAACTAAAAATCCAGTTGGAATACTTTCTCCAAAGCCTTTTTGAGCAATTTCAGTCTTTACGGTTGGATTTCGTTCCAAGCGAGCTAATGAAACTAGGTTCATATAATACATAGAGAGCTCTGCCAATTCTGGAATCTGGCTTTGAATGAAAATCGTTGCTTTATTAGGATCTAATCCCACTGCAAGATAGTCCAAAGCAACATTCCCAATAGACTCTACAATAGTTTGTGGATCTTTTGCATGGTCTGTTAGTGCTTGCTGGTCAGCTAAAAAAACAAACATGTCATATTTATTCTCTTCTTGTAGTAAGACACGATTTTTCAAACTACCAACGTAGTGCCCAATATGTAATTTCCCCGTTGGACGATCTCCTGTTAAAATAATGGGTTTACTCATCTTATTCTCCTTTGATATGGTCCTTTCAATTATAGCATTTTTTTAATAAAAAGACAGATAATTTTTTTATTGAAACAATAGAGATGTTACCCCTTTCAATCGTAAAGGGGTTGTCAACTTTGTTTACAAAAAATTGACAAATAAAAATTTGAATAATTGATGATTTTCTAGTAGAATTAGAGTATTACATATAATAGGAGAAAAACTTTGCTAACAGTATCTGATGTTTCACTACGTTTTAGTGATCGTAAACTTTTTGATGATGTAAACATCAAATTTACAGAAGGAAATACCTATGGTTTGATTGGTGCCAACGGTGCTGGAAAATCAACCTTTTTAAAAATCTTAGCTGGGGATATTGAACCGACAACTGGCCATATCTCTCTTGGACCAGACGAACGTCTTTCAGTACTTCGTCAAAATCACTTTGACTACGAAGATGAGCGTGTTATTGATGTTGTTATCATGGGTAATGAAAAACTATACAACATCATGAAAGAAAAAGACGCCATTTATATGAAAGAAGATTTTTCAGAAGAAGATGGTGTTCGCGCAGCTGAACTTGAAGGAGAATTCGCTGAACTAGGTGGTTGGGAAGCTGAGAGTGAAGCTTCACAACTATTACAAAATTTGAATATTCCAGAAGAACTTCATTACCAAAATATGAGTGAACTAGCAAATGGCGACAAAGTAAAGGTTCTCCTTGCTAAAGCCCTCTTTGGTAAACCAGATGTCCTTCTTTTGGACGAGCCAACCAATGGTCTGGATATTCAATCCATCACTTGGCTAGAGGATTTCCTAATCGACTTTGATAATACTGTCATTGTCGTATCCCACGACCGTCACTTCTTAAATAAAGTATGTACTCACATGGCTGACCTGGACTTTGGAAAAATCAAACTCTATGTCGGAAACTACGACTTCTGGAAGGAATCTTCTGAGCTTGCTGCTAAATTGCTAGCAGACCGTAATGCTAAAGCAGAAGAAAAAATCAAACAACTTCAAGAATTCGTTGCTCGTTTCTCTGCTAATGCTTCTAAATCAAGACAAGCAACTTCACGTAAAAAAATGCTTGACAAGATTGAGCTAGAGGAAATTGTTCCTTCTAGTCGTAAATATCCATTCATCAGCTTTAAAGCTGAACGTGAAATTGGGAACGACCTCTTGACAGTAGAAAATCTATCTGTAAAGATTGACGGTGAAACTATTCTTGACAACATCAGCTTCATCTTGCGTCCAGGTGACAAGACAGCTCTTATCGGACAAAATGACATCCAAACAACTGCCTTGATTCGTGCCATTATGGGTGAAATTGACTATGAAGGGACTGTCAAGTGGGGAGTTACAACTAGTCGCTCTTACTTGCCAAAAGACAATTCAGCTGATTTTGCTGGCAGTGAATCTATCCTTGACTGGCTCCGTCAATTCGCAAGTAAAGAAGAAGATGACAACACTTTCTTGCGTGGTTTCCTAGGTCGTATGCTCTTCTCTGGAGACGAAGTTAACAAACCTGTAAACGTCTTGTCAGGGGGAGAAAAGGTGCGCGTGATGCTCTCAAAACTCATGCTTTTAAAATCAAACGTTCTTGTACTTGACGATCCTACAAATCACTTAGACTTGGAATCTATCTCAAGCTTGAACGATGGATTGAAAAACTTTAAAGAGTCCATCATTTTTGCCAGTCACGACCATGAGTTTATTCAAACTTTGGCTAACCACATTATTGTCTTATCTAAAAACGGCGTCATCGATCGTATTGATGAAACCTATGATGAATTTTTAGAAAATGCTGAAGTTCAAGCAAAAGTCAAAGAACTTTGGAAAGATTAGGTAAAACTTAAAAAAACTCAGTTGGGAGCCCAACTGAGTTTTTTTATTTCTTATGAATTTTTAGTTGATAGTTCTGTCAATCTGATTCTATTCAACCTATTCATTGTTTCACGTGAAACATTCTATTATGAGACTGATAAATTCTTGACAAGATTTATGCACATAAAAAATCGACCAAATTGGTCGATTTTTTTAATCTTCTTCCATTTTTTTAGGTTGATAAGCTAGCATACCTAATCCTATGAATAAAACCAAAGTTACGAGAAGGAAAATTACCTGATAATGAACATTCCCTGTCATAGAAATCGTTTGTCTCAATCCTGAAACTGAATAACTCATTGGTAACCAAGGATTAACAGCCTTAAAGAAATCATTAGTCAAAGCAAGCGGATAAGTTCCTGCACTTGATGCTAATTGTAATAATAGTAAAATAAGAGAGAAGAAAGCACCTAAGCGACTATTCCATGTCGTTAACGCGGTTACCATACACATAAAGGTCAAACTTGCGATGATGATTAAGAACAAGGTTCTCATTTCATGATTTGCCGTTAGACCGATAAGATGAACTCCTCCATAGACTAAGACAGCTGCTAAAACAGCTATAACTCCATTTATTTCGAAACGAGATTTAACCCAAGCCCAACGACTTTCAGGATGACGACCTGAAGGTAACTTAGCAAAAATCATATTTGTTGATAACGCAGCAACAAAGAGGGCCACAGATATCATATAAGGAGCCATAGCAATCCCATTTACAGGAACCTGATCATTGTCTGTTTTTGAAAGACTCAAGGGCTCAGATAATACTTCTGCATTATTAGACTCTGTTGATGCTGTTTTTAGTTGATTGCTAGCAGTGTTCAATCCGTGTTCTAGTCTAGTAGCTCCTACTTGTAAACTTTCAATACCAGCAGTTAAAGTTGTTCCACCATCTGCTAGTTTTCCAGCACCATCAGCAATTTTCACTGCTCCACTTCCTAACTGAGAGCTAGCTGAAAGCAATTGATTTGATTTGTCTGTTAATTGACTAGAACCTAGCTGTATCTTATCAAGTCCAGCAATTAAATCTGAACTCTTACTGTTTAATTGATTAGAACCAGATGAGAGTTTTTCGATACCTGTTACTAATTCTGGAGTTTTCCCAGCTAGCGAATCCAAACCAGTTGTCAAGGTTGAAGAGTTTTTTGTCAACTTACTTGATCCAGAAACCAATTGATCCAAACTTGTTGTTAAAGTTGTATTCTTTTCACTTAGTTGGTTTACACCTAAAGAAATAGTATCCAACCCTTTAGTATAATCATTAACTCCATTTTCAATCGATTGACTTCCAGGAACTAACTGATTATCTACAGCATTTTGCAACTGTGTAAATCCACTTGACATAGATGTCAAGGAACTAGACGCCACAGGTAATACTTGATTTGCTTTAGTCTGTAAAGTAGAAAGATTAGAGACTGGTTGGTTTACACTCCCCAAATTTTCTTTTAAATCTCCTACCGTCGTTAAAATTGCTTTTGCTGACTCTATCGTAGAATTAGAATTATTTGAAACAGCTGCAGTCAGTTCTTGCTTCTGAGTATCAGTAAGAGATTGATAAGTTGCTGTTGCTTGAAGATTGGTAAGAGTTTTCTCTTGCTCTGTTTGACTATTAGTCACAATAGTTTGAGCAAGAGTAGATATATTCGTTAAATCATTAGATATTGTACTTTTAAGTTCAGTATTATCTGAAATAGTTACAGCTTGAAGTGCTTTATTCAATTCATCTAAACTAGTTGCTAATTGAGTGATTTCCTCTTTTTGTTGAGATGAAGTATTCAATTGAGTCGAAATTTCTTTAATCCCTTTATTTAATTGGGTAATACCGTCTCTCAATGTATCTGATTGACTAGATAATTGATTTGCCCCAATAGATAGTTTGTCAACACCGCTTGTGTAAGCATTGACACCAACTGAAAATTGATTGAGACCTGTATTCAGTTGCGAAACTCCTCCTACATATGACTTCATTCCAGTATTTAGCTGATTGACACCTGCTACTAATTCTGGAGTCTTGGAAGATAATTGATTAAGTCCAGTGTCAACCTGTGAAACTGCACTTGTATAGTTCTGTAAACCATCATTAAATGTACCTAAACCACTATTCAGTTGCTTTACTCCTGTTACATACGTTGTCAACCCTTTTGTAAATTGATTTGTGCCATCAGAAAAGGTTAAACTTGAACTAGCTAAAGTATCAAGATTAGAAGACAATGTCTGACTTCCTACAGCTAACTGACTAGCCCCATTGGCCAATTGTTCACTTCCATCAGCTGCCTTCGTTAAACCAGATTTTAAATCTCCCATCTTTTGAAATAAAGCTTTCGTATAGGTTTCGGTTACATTAGCAGAAACATTTTGTTTTAACTGTGTCATGGCAGAATCACTCATCTTACTAGCAATGAAACTATGCCCGCTAGAAGTTTGATAGTTAATATTCATTTGTTCTGGGTGATCTGATAGAATAGAAGCAGCCTTTTCAGATAAGTCACTTGGTAAAGTTACTACCATATAGTAATCACCGTCTTCTAGACCCTTCTTACCTTCTTCTTCACTGACAAAATGAAAATCTAATGATTTATTTTGCTCTAAATTGGACACCATGTCTTTTCCAATAGTCATTGTGTTTCCATTATAAGATGCTTCTTTATCATTATTAACGACCGCTACAGGCAACTCAGATAATTGGCCATATGGATCCCACATAGATGATAAAAATATGATGTTGTATAAAGCAGGAATAAGAGAAATCCCTATCATTACAATGATAAAGGTTGGTTTTTTAAAAATTGCTTTCCATTCTTTAAACATATTGTCTCCTTTTTTACACATATTGTCTAAAATTTTGATATAATAGATTATACATTAAAAATTCTTATTTACAAGTCAAAATTATCATTTTTAGACACTGAGTCTATTTTTGTTCACAAGGAGGAACTATGAAAGAGAGCAACAAACGCTTAAAAACCAAACGTACTATTGAGAACGCCATGGTTCAATTATTAACGGAACAACCATTTGATCAAATTAGCACTATTAAGCTGGCAGAAAAAGCCGGAATTAGTCGTTCTAGTTTTTATACTCATTACAAAGATAAGTATGATATGATTGAACATTACCAAAGTAAGCTTTTTCATACCTTTGAGTATATTTTCCAAAAACACGCAAACCATAAAAGAGATGCTATTCTAGAAGTGTTTGAATACTTAGAGTCTGAACCTTTACTAGCTGCTCTTCTATCTGAAAATGGTACAAAAGAGATACAAAACTTCCTGAGAAATAAACTTCACATTATGCTTAGCACTGACCTCCAAAAACGCTTTATGCAATTAAATTTAAACAATATTGAGTTAGAGTATAGCAGTATTTATCTAACAAACGCTCTATTTGGTGTATGCCAAACCTGGATTGCTCATGGAAAAAAAGAAAGTCCACAAGAAATGACAAATTTTCTTATGAAAATGTTGGGAGATGCAAATTAGAGACAAAAAAAGAACACCAATGGTGTTCTTTTTGTTTAACTCCGCCAGTAGGACTCGAACCTACGACATCATGATTAACAGTCATGCGCTACTACCAACTGAGCTATGGCGGATAATATAGTCCGTACGGGATTCGAACCCGTGTTACCGCCGTGAAAAGGCGGTGTCTTAACCCCTTGACCAACGGACCATCTATCTGTAGCAGATATAACCATTATATCAATTTATTACTAATTGTCAATCACTTTTTAGATTTTTTCTCCAGAATATCTCTTAATTTCCGTACCTTTAGACGGGTAATTGGACAACGATGATCCTCATAAAAAACCACTTCTAAATTTTTTCGATCAATTTCCCTAATATTTCCTACATTGACAAGAAATGATTTATGAGCAGAATAAAATCTTTGAGTATCTTTATCTTTTTCTTGAATATCCGCCATAGTACCATAAAATTCTTTGGCAAAATTCTTACCAATAATCCTTAACTTATGAGATACTCCTGTTGTTTCAATATATAAAATATCATGGTAGGGAATTTTCAAATCATTTCCCTTGTAATTATAGTCAAAATAATCCACAACATCTTTATTTTCAAGCAGCATACTTTTGGTATATAAGATACTCTGTTCGATACGTTTTTTAAATAATTCATCATTGATATCTTTATCAACAAAATCCAAGGCTGATACTTGATATTTGTAAGTTAAGATAGCAAATTCTGATCTACTAGTGATAAATACGATAATTGCATAGGGGTTGTGACGACGAATAAACTGTGCTACCTCAAATCCTTTTTTCTCAACGCCATGAATATCAATATCTAGAAAATAAAGCTGGTTTACTTCATCATTTTCGATATATTCCTTAAATTCTCGTTCTTTACCTGTTGTTTTATAAGAAATAGGAATATTCAATTCCTTTGAAATTTCATCCAAGGTTCTTTCTAATCTGACTTGATGTTGAATAACATCTTCTAAAATTAATACTTTCATTCAAACTCTCTCTTAAATCTAACAATCTGTCTAAACTTACTATCTTCCATCTCTGTCTCTAAAATGATATTTTCATACTTATCCAAAATCTCTTTGACATTATTAAGACCAATTCCTCTATTTCTACCTTTAGTAGAAAAACCTAGTTCAAACAAGTCTTCTGAAGGCGTCATAGTAATTTTACACGAATTTTGAATCACGATAACTGTTTCTAAATCCATCTTAATCACTGCAACCTCCATTTGTTTCGAGTAACTTTCTGCAGCACCTTCGACAGCGTTGTTCAACAAAACACTCATAATACGCACAAGATCAAGCAAATCAATTGACAACCTTGTGATAATATCCTTTACTTCTAGTGTAAACTCTACGTCATTATTTCTGGCATATACAATAGATTGAGCAATCAAACTTCGTAAAGCTGAGTCTTCTATGTTGTTTAAGTCAAAGTATGTATACTTATCTGAACGTAATTTTTGATTAGCTTTGACTAGAACTTCATTGTAAACTCTGTCAATTTCCTGTAAATCACTACTGTCAATTGCCATTTGCATACTAACAAGCATACCTGCATAATCATGCCGAAAACCACGAATTTCATTATACAAACCAACAATTTCATCTGTATAAGTCTGTAAATGTTCTTGTTCAAATTTTTTCTGTTTTAGGGCAATTTCTTTTTCAACCCGTACCTTATGAGAATTCATAGCAAAGAAGATTAGTAGTAAACAAATAAAGACAATTGTTGCTAAAATACTACCAAAACTATTAAAATGCGCATGAGTACTCACCATATCTGAAATGAATGATAGAATATGTAAAGTAAAGAAAGCAAGTATAACTTTTTTTAAAAATGGATAAAGGTAATCTTTGTCAAAATAATTAAGTTCAAGATGAAAATAAGTAATAATTTTTTTAATAATAAAATAAGTTATTAATAAAACTACTACAAAAAACAAATCTTCATATTTTGTTACAAAAGAATCACCTGTTATAGAAGATATGGTTACTGCTATAAAAGTATGAGTACTATGATATAGTAAAGACAATAGCAGACTGATAAATATCCCCTTATACTTATTGTATCTCTTTAATTTTATCAGGTAAATGGAAATAAGTAATGGAAATAAAAATTTAGATATACCAAAGCCACCTAAGTTTAATAGACTAATAAATTCCTCAAGTAATAACACTGAAATAAGTGTATAACATAGAAAAATAAATTGTTCTTTTCTAGTTACTTTACATATCCGTCTATAACTTTTGCTAATTATAAAAAAATAGAAAATAGCTATAAATAATCCAAATAAATCCATTACTCTTTACCTTTTATTTATTTTTTCTTTGGAAATATAAGTTCACGTATTGAGCCTAAAAATCTCCAATCCCCACCTTGGATTTCCTGTAATTCTTTTTCTGTAAGTTTTTTGAACTGCTCTAATTTAACTGTTTTTTCCATATTAAATTCTCCTTTATTGTTTTTTTCTTGTAAATTAACTTACAAAACTATTATACAAAACGGAGTCTGTTTTAAAACATTTCATTCTCAACTGCACATTTTTGTACCTGAACTGTTAATTTTTACAAAAAACGCTGGGTTTCCCCAGCGTTAAATCTAGTATATGATCCCAGCAGGATTCGAACCTGCGACCGTTCGCTTAGAAGGCGAATGCTCTATCCAGCTGAGCTATGAGACCTAACTAGTTTATCTTATCAAAATAATCGAGAATAGTCAATCCTATTTATGATAAGGAGAACCTTGTTGGATGGTAAAGGCTCGGTATATCTGTTCTACAAGAACTAGACGCATTAATTGATGCGGAAGAGTCAGTCTACCAAAACTAAGGGATAGATTCGCTCGATTTTTTACTTGAGGAGAAAGACCCAGACTCCCACCAATCACAAATGTTAAGGTTGAATAACCATTAATAGATGCTTGTTCTAACTGTTTACTGAATTCTTCAGAAGACAAGGTTTTCCCTTCAATAGCTAAAACGACAACAAATTCTCTATCCCCAATTTTGGAAAGAATTCGATTTCCCTCTAAATCTAAGATTTTTTCATTTTCTGAATCGCTAGCACGATCTGGTGTCTTCTCATCAGCTAATTCAACCATTTCGACAGTAGCAAAACGAGAAATTCTCTTAGAATACTCAGCAATTCCATCTTTGAGATACTTTTCTTTTAGTTTTCCAACTGTTACAATTTTAATTTTCATGCTTCTATTTTATCACAATCGTATTTTATTCACATCTTATTCACAAATAAAAACAGGGAAAATAGTGATAAATTCACAAGTTTTTAACAATTTTCCACAGATTGTGAAAAATTTAAACTTTTTTAAGTTAGGATTAAGTTAATAATTTTATAATTTTATAAAATAAATTTGGAGGATTCTTCTATGAAGAAAAACTTAAAAAAATGTGGACAACTTTTATTAGTCATTCTCATTAGCTTTTTTAGTGGTATTTTAGGTACTTTTACAACATTGCAGCTCAGTCAAAAACAAAATAGTGGTACGACAACTACCACTACTGTCAGTAAGACAGCTGTAAAAAATGAAAACTCAATTACACAAGCAGTCGATAAAGTTAAGGACGCAGTTGTCTCTATTATCACTTACTCAGGAAATTCCCAAAGTAGTTTTGTTGGATCTGATGATACTGATACAGATTCGAATACTGAACAAGTTAACAGTGAAGGTTCTGGGGTTATCTATAAAAAAGATGATAATAATGCCTACCTCGTGACCAATACTCACGTTATTAACGGAGCTAAAAAACTTGACATTCGTTTAGCTGACGGAACAAAAGTTCCTGGTGAAATCGTTGGTTCTGATACCTATTCCGATATTGCAGTAGTAAAAATTTCTTCAGAAAAGGTTTCTACAGTAGCTGAGTTTGGTGACTCAAGTCAATTAGCTGTTGGAGAAACAGCTATCGCAATCGGTAGTCCTTTAGGTTCAGAATATGCAAATACAGTTACACAAGGGATTGTATCAAGCTTGAATAGACACGTTTCTTTAAAATCTGAAGATGGTCAAGCTATTTCAACAAATGCTATCCAAACAGATACAGCCATTAACCCTGGTAACTCTGGAGGTCCTTTGATTAATATCCAGGGACAAGTTATCGGTATTACATCAAGTAAAATCGCCTCTAATGGTGGAACATCCGTAGAAGGTCTTGGTTTTGCTATTCCTGCAAATGATGTTAAGAATATTATCAAACAGTTGGAAAAAGATGGAAAAGTAACTCGACCAGCTCTTGGTATCCACATGGTTAATTTGACAAACCTTAGCACTGCCGATCTACAAAAATTAAAACTTCCTGACAACGTTACTTCTGGTGTAGCTGTTCGATCTGTTCAAAAGAACATGCCTGCAAATGGACATTTACAACAATATGATGTTATCACAAAAATAGATGATACTAAGATTTCATCTACAACTGAATTACAAAATGCTCTATATAGCCACTCTATTGGAGATGAAATGACTGTAACTTATTACCGTAATGGTAAAGAAGAAACAACTAAAATCAAGTTGGACAAGAGTACTAGTGATTTAAATCAATAGTTTACAGTTTTGTAAACTAACTTTACAGAATATCAAAGTTATGATACTGTAGAAGCATGGAAGAATTTAAACTCATTCGTATTAGTGATATTCAAAAAAATCCCTATCAACCTCGTAAAGAATTCTCAAAAGAAAAAATTCAAGAACTTGCCCAATCTATTAAAGAAAATGGTTTAATTCAACCCATTATTGTCCGTCAATCTCCAGTTATCGGATATGAAATTCTAGCTGGAGAAAGACGGTATCGGGCATCTATAGAAGCTGGGCTATCAGAAGTTCCTGTAATCATCAAAAAATTATCTGATCAGGATATGATGGTTCACTCAATCATTGAAAATTTACAACGAGAAGACTTAAATCCGATTGAAGAAGCAAAAGCTTATCAATCTTTAATTGATAAAGGATATACTCATGCAGACATTGC
Source organism: Streptococcus sp. oral taxon 431 (assembly GCF_023110115.1). Classification (GTDB taxonomy): domain Bacteria; phylum Bacillota; class Bacilli; order Lactobacillales; family Streptococcaceae; genus Streptococcus. Next base: position 113,286 of record NZ_JALDVP010000004.1, read on the forward strand.
TGAAAAAATGGGGAAATCACGCCCTTATATCACTAATCTTGTTCGATTGCTAACGCTCCCTGATTTTATTTTAAAAGAAGTAGAAACTGGAAAATTGTCTCAAGCACATGCTAGACTTCTAATCCAACTACCTTTGAAAGAACAAAAAAATTTACTCAATCGCATTCAGAAAGAGGATTTATCAGTTCGGCAGGTGGAACATCTACTTAAAGAAGAAAAAAATAAGAAGAAAAGCAAAGAAAAAGATCACTTTATCAAAGAAGAAGAAGAAAATTTGAAAAAATTGTTGGGATTAGATGTCCAAATCGTCCTTCAAAAAAAAGAGGCAGGAAAAATAACTATCTCTTTTCATAATCAAGAAGAATACCAACGTTTTATTAACAGCCTGAAATAAGGCTGTTATTTTATTTTTCTAAACTCACATACTTTTCCACTGGATTAGTATAGAAAAAGTCTATTAAATCAAAATCTAAACCTTTTATCCACAAGTTGTGGATAAATCTTTCAAACATTGTGGATTGTTTTTCACAAGTTGTGGAAAAATTGCTTGCTATGTGATAAAATAGTGTTTAAGATTACACCATTTAGAAAAGGAGGAGTTTGTTGTTGAAAGAAAAACAATTTTGGAATCAGATTTTAGAATTAGCTAAAGAGAGATTGACACGATCAATGTTTGATTTCTACGCAACACCTGCTGAATTAATAAAGGTTGAGGGAAATGTAGCTACCATATTTTTGCCAAGATCTGAAATGGAAATGGTTTGGAGTACAAAACTCAATGATATTATTGTAGCTGTCGGTTTTCAAATCTATGACACTGAAATAAAAGCTCAATATGTATTGACTAAAGAAGATTCTAATACCTCCGATATAGCAAGCAATGTTGAAAATAGTAATCATCAACAGGAAGAAATTAAAAAATCTATACCCTATTCAGAAACAGGATTAAGAGACATCTATACTTTTGATAATTTTATCCAAGGTGATGGAAATATTTGGGCTAAGTCTGCTGCTTTAGCCGTCTCGGAAGATCCTGGACTAACTTATAATCCTCTGTTTATATATGGAGGACCTGGTCTAGGTAAAACTCACTTGCTCAATGCTTTGGGGAACGAAATTCTCAAAAAAAATCCTAATGCGCGTGTAAAATATATTCCTGCTGAAAGTTTTATTAATGAATTTTTAGATCATTTAAGACTCAATGATATGGATAATTTTAAAAAAACCTATCGAAGTCTAGATCTCCTTCTTATTGATGACATTCAATCTCTTAGTGGAAATAAAGTACAAACTCAGGATGAATTTTTCAATACATTTAACAAACTTCACAGTAATAATAAACAGATCGTTTTAACGAGTGACCGTAGGCCAGAACAACTAGAAAATCTACCTGAACGACTTGTCACGCGCTTCTCATGGGGATTAACAACGGATATTACTCCACCTGATTTCGAAACTCGTATCGCTATCCTAAATAGTAAAACAGAGGATTTAGATTATCATTTTCAACCTGACACAATCGAATATTTGGCTGGCCAGTTTGATTCAAATGTACGTGAATTAGAAGGTGCGCTCAAAGATATTAGTCTCATGGCTAAAGTCAAACAAATCAACACTATAACTGTGGATATTGCATCTGAGGCTATACGTGCTAGAAAACAAAGCGTCAGCACCATGATCGTCATTCCGATTGAAAAAATCCAAGAGGAAGTCGGAAAATTTTATGATGTGAGCGTTAAGGAGATGAAGGGAACTAGACGTGTTCAGAATATTGTTCTAGCTCGCCAAGTTGCTATGTACCTAGCTAGAGAATTAACTGATAACAGTCTTCCAAAAATCGGAAAAGAATTTGGTGGTAAAGATCATACAACCGTCATTCATGCTCATGCAAAAATCAAATCTATGATTGAAACTGATGATAAATTACGTATAGAAATCGAAACCATCAAAAAGAAAATCAAATAACTTGTGGATAAGTGTTTAAAATTTTACTGATTTATTAACAAATTTTAAACAAGTATAACTTCTTGATTTTTCTAAACTAAACTTGGTTTTCCACAGATTTCACACAGCCTACTATTACTATTAACCTTCTAATAATAAAAATAAATAAAGGAGATTCCATGATTCATTTTTCTATTAATAAAAATTTATTCCTGCAATCATTAAATATTACAAAACGTGCTATTAGTTCAAAAAATGCTATTCCTGTTTTATCAACTATTAAAATTGATGTGACTAACGAAGGAATTACATTAATTGGATCAAATGGTCAAATTTCAATTGAGAATTTCATTTCTCAAAAAGATGAAAATGCAGGTCTTTTGATTAACTCTTTAGGATCAATTCTTTTAGAAGCTTCTTTCTTTATCAATGTTGTTTCTAGTCTTCCAGATGTGACTCTTGATTTCAAAGAGATTGAACAACATCAAATTGTACTAACAAGTGGAAAATCAGAAATTACTCTGAAAGGAAAAGACAGCGAACAGTATCCACGTATTCAGGAAATTGCAGCAAGTAATCCTCTAGTTCTTGAAACAAAACTTCTTAAGAAGATTATCAACGAAACTGCTTTTGCTGCTAGTGTACAAGAAAGCCGTCCAATCTTGACTGGTGTACACTTTGTCCTAAGTAATCATCAAGAATTGAAAACAGTAGCAACAGACTCACATCGTCTCAGCCAGAAAAAATTAACTCTTGAAAAAAATAGTGATAATTTTGATGTTGTTATCCCAAGTCGCTCTCTACGCGAATTTTCAGCTGTTTTTACGGACGATATCGAAACAGTAGAGATTTTCTTCGCAAACAACCAAATTCTCTTTAGAAGCGAAAATATTAGCTTCTATACACGTCTCTTAGAAGGTAATTATCCTGATACAGATCGTCTGATTCCAACAGATTTTAATACGACAGTGACTTTTGATGTTGTGAATCTACGTCAATCTATGGAACGTGCACGTCTTTTATCAAGTGCTACTCAAAATGGAACTGTAAAATTAGAAATCAAACAAGGAGTAGTTACAGCTCATGTAAATTCTCCAGAAGTTGGTAAAGTAAACGAAGAAATTGATACAATTGCTGTATCTGGTGAAGATTTAACTATTAGCTTTAACCCAACTTACTTGATTGAAGCACTAAAAGCCTTGAATAGTGAAAAGGTAACAATCAGCTTCATTTCAGCAGTTCGTCCATTTACCTTGGTACCAGCTGATACAGATGAAGATTTCATGCAACTGATTACACCAGTTCGTACAAATTAATGGAAAGAGGTTGAGCCTAGCTCACCTCTTTTATGATATAATCAGAAATATGAAAAGGAGAGTAGTATGTATCAAGTTGGAAATTTTGTTGAAATGAAAAAACCACACGCTTGTACAATCAAGTCTACAGGTAAAAAAGCCAATCGTTGGGAAATTACACGTCTAGGTGCAGATATCAAAATAAAATGCAGTAATTGTGATCATGTTGTCATGATGAGTCGCTATGATTTTGAAAGAAAAATGAGTAAAATTATCGACTAAATGCAAGGAGTTAGAGGGTTAGCAAGTTTTCCCTTTTTGTGTTATAATATTGAAGATTGAAATGTGAACGGAGAATGAGAAATTATGGCTTTAACAGCAGGTATCGTGGGTTTGCCAAACGTTGGTAAATCAACCCTATTTAATGCAATTACAAAAGCAGGAGCAGAGGCTGCAAACTATCCATTTGCAACTATTGACCCAAACGTTGGGATGGTAGAAGTTCCAGATGAACGTCTACAAAAATTGACTGAAATGATTACTCCTAAGAAGACAGTCCCAACAACCTTTGAATTTACAGATATTGCAGGGATTGTAAAAGGTGCATCAAAAGGAGAAGGTCTCGGTAATAAATTCTTGGCCAATATCCGTGAAGTTGATGCCATTGTCCATGTAGTTCGTGCCTTTGATGATGAAAATGTCATGCGTGAGCAAGGTCGTGAAGATGCTTTTGTAGATCCATTAGCAGATATTGATACCATTAACCTAGAATTGATTCTTGCTGACTTAGAATCTGTTAATAAACGCTATACGCGTGTGGAAAAGATGGCACGTACACAAAAAGATAAGGAGTCAGTTGCAGAATTTAATGTACTTCAAAAGATTAAACCTGTCCTTGAAGATGGGAAATCAGCTCGTACTATTGAATTTACAGATGAAGAGCAAAAGGTTGTCAAAGGTCTTTTCCTTTTGACCACGAAACCAGTTCTTTATGTAGCTAACGTTGATGAGGATGTTGTTGGAGACCCAGATTCTATTGATTATGTGAAGCAGATTCGTGAATTCGCAGCAACAGAAAATGCAGAGGTAGTGGTGATTTCTGCGCGTGCTGAAGAAGAAATTTCTGAGTTAGACGATGAAGATAAAAAAGAGTTTCTTGAAGCTATAGGTTTGACAGAATCTGGTGTGGATAAGTTGACTCGTGCTGCTTACCATCTACTTGGACTTGGAACTTACTTCACAGCTGGTGAAAAAGAGGTTCGTGCTTGGACCTTTAAACGTGGCATGAAAGCTCCTCAAGCAGCTGGTATCATCCACTCTGACTTCGAAAAAGGTTTTATTCGTGCAGTAACTATGTCTTATGATGATTTGATTAAATACGGATCTGAAAAGGCGGTAAAAGAAGCTGGACGCTTACGAGAAGAAGGAAAAGAATATGTCGTTCAAGATGGCGATATTATGGAATTCCGCTTTAACGTATAATCAACATTTTTAATAGTGTCAATTAGGTTGGAAAAAAATTCCAACCCTTTTGGCTTTTGAAAGGAAATTTAAATGACAAAATTACTTGTAGGATTGGGAAATCCAGGGGATAAATATTTTGAGACAAAGCATAATGTTGGTTTTAAGTTAATTGACCAACTAGCAAAAAAACAGAATGTATCCTTTACACACGATAAGATATTCCAAGCTGAATTAGCTTCATTTTTCCTTAATGGTGAAAAAATTTATCTAGTGAAACCAACAACTTTTATGAATGAAAGTGGGAAAGCAGTTCATGCTTTATTAACCTATTATGGTTTAGATATCGAAGATTTACTGATTATTTACGATGATCTTGACATGGAAGTAGGAAAAATTCGACTTCGCGCTAAAGGATCAGCTGGCGGTCATAATGGTATCAAGTCAATTATTCAACATATTGGTACACAGGTTTTCAATCGTGTAAAGATTGGTATCGGTAGACCTAAAAAAGGAATGTCTGTTGTTCAACACGTTTTGAGTAAATTTGACAAGGATGACTATATAGGTATTTTACAGTCTATTGACAAGGTTGACGATGCTGTAAATTATTATTTACAAGAGAAAAACTTTGAAAAAACAATGCAGAAATACAATGGGTAAGGGAATGTCATTAATCGAATTCTTTTTAGAGAACAAGCAGATACAATTATGGGATGAGCATTTATCTCTCAAGCAGAGGGAATTACTACTAGGTCTCTCTGGTTCAGCAAAGTCTTTAGCTATTGCAAGTAGTGTTAAATATCAGAACAAGATTTTAGTAATGACATCTACTTATGGAGAAGCTGAGCGTCTAGTAAATGATTTAATTTCTATCCTGGGTACTGATATGGTTTATCCATTTTTAGTAGATGATTCACCAATGGTAGAATTTTTAGTATCATCTCAAGAAAAGATTTTTTCAAGAGTTGAAGCCTTGCGTTTTCTAAGAGATAAATCTCAAAAAGTAATACTAGTTTGTAACATGGCAGCTAGCCGTTTATTCTTACCAGATCCTCAAGTCTTTGATAACAGTGTGTTAAAACTTGAAGTTGGCGAAGAATGTGAACAAAGAGAATTAAAAAATCAATTGATTTCACTTGGTTATAAAAAAGTTACTCAAGTTCAAAGTCAAGGTGAATTTAGTCTTCGAGGGGATATTTTAGATATCTTTGAAACTTCACAACTATCTCCTTACCGAATAGAATTTTTTGGTGATGAAATAGATGGGATTAGAGAATTCGACGCAGATACACAATTATCAAAAGAAAGTCGTTTAGAAATTTCTATATATCCAGCTAGTGACATTTTATTAACTGTTGAAGATTACAATCGTGGTCAACAATTCTTAGAACATGAGATTGATAAAACTATTTCACCTACATTAAAGTCGTACCTAGAAGAAGTTTTTAGTTGTGCAAAAGAGCAAGTTCTTCATGCTGATATTCGTAAATTTTTGTCTGTTTTTTATAAAAAACAGTGGACCTTGATTGACTACTTGAACCAAGCACCTATTATCTTTGATGATTTTCAAAAAATCATGAATCAGTATGATATTTTTGATAAGGAAACAGCTGGCTACTTTACAGAGGATTTACACAACAGTAAAGCTGTATCAAGTTTACAATATTTTGCTGATGTAGAAAGTCAGTTTAAAAAATATTTACCAGCCAGCTTCTTTTCTAATTTTCAAAAGGGACTTGGAAATCTAAAATTTGATCATCTTTATCAATTTAATCAATATCCTATGCAAGAATTCTTCAATCAGTTTTCTTTTCTGAAAGAAGAAATTGAACGCTATAAAAAATTAAAATATACGATTGTTCTTCAATCAAGCAGCCAAACAGAACTAAAAAAACTGTCAACGATTCTTGATGAATATAGCATTAAAGTTGACAATAGTAATCAAAGTGAAATCTGTAAAGGAACTGTCAATCTTGTTGAAGGAAACCTTCGTCATGGTTTTCATTTTGTGGATGAGAATCTTGTATTCATCACTGAATATGAAATTTTCAAAAAGAAGATTAAACGCAAATACAGAAGACAAAATATTAGCAATGCTGAAAGATTAAAGGATTATAGTGAACTCCAAAAAGGAGATTATGTTGTTCATCAAATTCATGGGATTGGTCAATATTTAGGAATCGAAACGATTGAACTCAAAGGGATTCACCGAGATTATGTAAGTATCCAATATCAAAATGGAGATCGAATTTCTATCCCTGTAGAACAAATCCAAACCTTATCTAAGTATGTTTCAAGTGACGGTAAGGCTCCAAAGTTAAACAAATTAAACGATGGACGTTTTAAAAAAGCTAAGCAAAAAGTTAAAAATCAAGTTGAAGACATTGCAGATGACTTAATTAAGTTATATGCAGAGAGGAGTCAACTTGAAGGTTTTGCATTTTCAAAAGATGATGAAGATCAGGTTGCTTTTGATGAGGCTTTCCCTTATGTTGAAACTGAAGATCAACTTCGAAGTATCGAAGAAATTAAGAAAGATATGCAGGCTTCTCAACCAATGGATCGACTTTTAGTTGGAGATGTTGGTTTCGGTAAGACTGAGGTGGCCATGCGAGCTGCTTTTAAGGCTGTCAACAATCATAAACAGGTTGTTGTTTTAGTACCAACCACAGTTCTTGCTCAGCAACATTATAGTAATTTCAAGGAAAGATTTGAGCAGTTTGCTGTCAACGTAGATGTTTTGAGTCGTTTTAGAAGTAAAAAAGAGCAGACTGAAACACTTGAAAAATTAAAAAAAAGCCAAGTTGATATCCTGATAGGAACCCATCGAGTTTTGTCTAAAGATGTTGAATTTGCTGATTTAGGCTTGATCATCATCGATGAGGAACAACGTTTTGGTGTCAAACATAAGGAAGCTTTGAAGGAATTAAAAAAGAAGGTTGATGTCTTAACTTTGACAGCTACACCAATTCCTCGAACTCTACATATGTCTATGCTAGGTATTCGAGATTTATCTGTCATCGAAACTCCCCCAACCAATCGATATCCTGTACAAACCTATGTCCTTGAACAGAATGATCGTGTCATTCGAGATGCTGTATTGAGAGAAATTGATCGTGGTGGTCAGGTTTACTATCTTTACAATAAAGTTGACACGATTGAAAAGAAGGTTTCAGAGTTACAAGAACTGATTCCAGAAGCTTCTATTGGTTTTGTTCATGGTCAAATGAGTGAAATTCGTTTGGAGAACACACTACTTGATTTCATTGAAGGTGAATATGATATTTTAGTAACCACGACAATCATTGAAACAGGGGTAGACATTCCAAATGCCAATACCTTGTTTATCGAAAATGCAGACCACATGGGATTGTCAACCTTATATCAACTTAGAGGTCGGGTTGGTCGTAGTAATCGTATTGCTTATGCCTATCTTATGTATCGACCAGATAAATCATTGACAGAAGTTTCTGAGAAGAGATTGGAGGCAATTAAAGGTTTTACTGAATTGGGTTCTGGTTTCAAAATTGCCATGCGTGATTTGTCTATCCGTGGAGCGGGTAATCTTTTAGGTAGTTCACAGTCCGGTTTTATTGATTCAGTTGGTTTTGAATTGTACTCTCAGTTACTAGAAGAAGCAATTGCTAAGAAAAATGGAACTGACAAGAAACGTGAAAAAGGAAATGCTGAGTTAATTCTACAAATTGATGCTTATCTTCCGGATGAGTACATTGCAGATGAACGACATAAAATTGAAATTTACAAGAGAATTCGTCAAATTGACAACCGTGTCAACTACGAAGAATTACAAGATGAGTTGATAGACCGATTTGGAGAGTATCCAGATGTAGTTGCTTACCTCTTAGAAATTGGATTAGCTAAAGCTTATCTTGATAAAGTTTTTGTCAATCGTGTTGAAAGAAGAAATGATAAACTTGTTATTCAATTTGAAAAAATATCTCAACAATTATTCTTAACTCAAGATTATTTCCAAGCCCTTTCACAGACAAATTTGAAGGCTAATATTTCTGAAAATCAAGGTTTAATCGAAGTTGTATTTGATATTCGAAATAAAAAAGATTATGAGATTTTAGAAGGACTCTTAACCTTTGGAGAATCATTAGCGAAGATAAAAGACTTAAAAGAGTCACATTAGGGGTTATCTTTTTTCTTCTATAAAAGGAATAAAAATGGTACAATAATAATTTGAGGTATTAATAAGATGAGATTAGATAAATATTTAAAAGTATCACGAATTATTAAACGCCGTACAGTGGCTAAGGAAGTTGCAGATAAGGGGCGAATTAAGGTAAACGGTATCCTTGCTAAAAGTTCAACTGACTTAAAAATCAATGATCAGGTTGAAATTCGCTTTGGAAATAAATTGTTGCTTGTAAAAGTGTTGGAAATGAAAGATAGCACTAAAAAAGAAGACGCAGCTGGAATGTATGAAATTATCAGTGAAACAAGGGTAGAAGAAGATGTATAAAAAAATAGTCCAAATGAATAATTCATTTATTCAAAATGAACACCAACGACGTAAATACATGATGGAAGAACGTCAAAAACGTAATCGTTTTATGGGTTGGGTTTTGATTTTGATTATGTTGCTATTCATCTTACCAACTTACAATTTAGCACAAAGTTACCAACAATTACTAACACGTCGCCAGCAACTAGCTGATTTGAAAAAACAATATCAGGACTTGAGCGATGAAAAGGATAAAGAAGCTAGTTTAGCAACTAAGCTAAAAGATGAATCCTATGCGGCTAAATATTCCCGTGCAAAATATTATTATTCAAAAACATGGGAGGAAGTTTATACAATTCCGGACTTACTTCCTAGGTAATGCGAAATGGAAAATTTATTAGATATTATCGAAAAATTTTTAAGTCAGTCAGATGAAAAATTAGATGAGTTAGCTCAAAAGAATCATCTGTTACGACTACAAGAAGAAGAGGGGAAAAAGAATGCGTAAATTTTTAGTGATCTTACTACTTCCTATTTTCCTAAAAAGCGTTCAAGTAGTAAGCACTGAGAATCCAGTTATCATTCCAAAACAAGAAGTTTATTCTTTAACTCATACTCCATATCATTTTTATTATCAAGATATTATAGAATCTCCAAAATTTTATGGTGAGACGCCAGTTTATTCTACAGAAGACCTGATTAAAGAATCAGGAAAAGTCAATGCGGAAACAAAATTATCTGTTTTAGAATGGCGATTAAATAAACAAGGACAGCCTGTCTTTAAATTGTCAAATAATCAATTTGTAATGGCTGATAAACGACTTTTATACGATAGTTCCATCGTAAACGATTTTTCTAAACGAGTATGGCTAGAACCAGGATTTGTCGTTTATAATAGTCCTTATGATCAACAAGAATTAAAGTCTACTTTAGCGCCTTATAAAGAAGTTGAAGCAGATATGTCTATTTTTGCTGAAGGTCGTGAATTCTTACATATCAAGCAAACGGGCTGGATTTCGACGGATTATATTTCCGATGATGATAATCGTATTCAGAAAGTACAAGAGTTGCTATCTGCGAATTATCAAAATGAACAGTTCTCTATTTATATTAAACAATTGAGTACAGGTAAGGAAGCTGGCATTAATGAAAATAAAAAAATGTACGCTGCTAGTGTTATGAAATTACCTTATCTTTATTCTGTTCAGGAAAAAATCAATCAAGGTGATTACCAACTTGACACGAAATTGAAGTATGTTTCCGAAGTTAATGATTTCCCTGGTTCTTATAAACCGGAAGGAAGCGGAAGTCTCCCTAAAACAGCGGACAATAAAGAATACACAATCAAAGATTTAATCACAAAAACTGCAAAAGAATCTGACAATGTAGCTCATAATATTCTTGCTTATTATATTACGAATAAATCAGATGAAGCCTTTAAAAAAGAAATGGCTACTATCGCAGGTGAAGAGTGGAATGTGACAGATAAGATGGCTTCAGCTAAAATGGCTGGTCAAGTTATGGAATCTATTTATAATCAAAATGGTTTTGTTTTAGAATCTCTTTCACAAACATCATTTGATAATCAGCGGATTGCTAAGAATATTTCTGCTAAGGTAGCTCATAAAATTGGGGATGCAGATGAATTTAAACACGATGTGGGAATAGTCTATACAGACTCTCCTTTCGTTATTTCAATTTTTACCAAAAATTCTGATTACGATACCATTTCTAAAATTGCTAAGGATGTCTACGAGGTCCTAAAATGAGAGACCGAGATTTTTTAAATCATTTTCTAGAAAAAGGTTACTTTGAAGGACATTCAAGAGTTGTGCTAGCCTTGTCTGGTGGATTGGATTCGATGTTTCTCTTTCATCTCCTTTCAACCTATCAAGAAGAACTTGGGATTGAATTGTTTTTAGCTCATGTAAATCATAAACAAAGACCAGAGTCAGATAAGGAAGAAAATGAATTAAGAAAAATAGCTGAACAAGCTGGAGTTCCAATTTATGTAGCTTGTTTTACTGGAGATTTTTCAGAAGCTAATGCTCGTCAATTTCGCTATGAATTTTTTAGAGAAGTGATGGAGAAAACGTCATCTACAGCTCTTGTAACAGCTCATCATGCAGATGATCAAGTTGAGACAATCTTTATGCGATTGATTAGAGGTGTTAGACTACACCATTTATCAGCTATTAAAGAAAGACAAATGTTTGATAAGGGAGAGTTGATTCGTCCTTTGTTGTCTTTTTATAAGAAGGATTTTCCTGAAATTGAGCATTTTGAAGATCCAACGAATAAAGAAAATCACTATCTTCGCAATCGTATTCGCAACCTCTATCTGCCACAGTTAGAAAAAGAAAATGTTCAGGTAAAAAAAGCAATTTTAGAGTTTGGAAAAGAAGTTTCTGACTATCAAATTGCTCTGGCTGAATTATCTCAAGCGGTTGATGTGGAAGATTTAACTCAGTTTTTATCTTTTTCCGAAGCAACACAAAGAGTTTTACTACAACAATACCTTCGTCGTTTTGCTGATTTAAATGTAACAAGAGAACAATTTCAAGAAATTCATCATATTTTAAAAACTAAGAGTCAATATCGCCATAATATAAAAAATGGTTATGAACTTATAAAAGAATACCAGCACTTTCAAATTGGTAAAATCAGACCAAAGTCTGATGAAAAAAGTAGTGAGTGTGTGTTAAACTATCAAAATCAAGTTTATTATGAAGGTTTTCTATTTTCATTTGGAATTCCTCTAAAAGGTGAAAATGTTCAACAAATAAATGTTTCCCGTGAAACATCATTGATTTTGCGGCATCGACAGCTAGGTGATTATTTGATAATAAATGGTCATCGAAAAAAAGTAAGGCGACTTTTTATTGATTTAAAAATACCTGCAGAAAAACGAAAAAATGCGATTATTGTTGAGCAATTTGGACAAATTTATTCAATTTTAGGAATCGAACTCAGTGATTTGAGTATAAAAATGAAAAATGATATAATGAACACTGTACTTTATATAGAAAAAATAGATAGGTAAAATCATGTTAGAACAAGATATCAAGAAGATTTTGATTTCACAAGATGAAATTACAGAAGCAGCTAAGAAGTTAGGTGCTCAATTGACAAAAGATTACGAAGGGAAGAATCCAATTCTAGTTGGAATCTTAAAAGGATCTATTCCTTTTATGGCAGAACTAGTCAAATATATCGATACTCATCTTGAAATGGATTTTATGATGGTTTCTAGTTACCATGGTGGAACTGTAAGTAGTGGTGTCATTAATATCAAACAAGATGTCACTCAAGATGTTAAAGGTAGACACATTGTCTTTGTAGAAGATATTATTGATACTGGACAAACATTAAAAAGTTTGAGAGATATGTTTACTGCTAGAGAAGCAGCGTCTGTTAAGATTGTTACTATGCTGGATAAACCAGAAGGACGTACTGTAGAAATTGAAGCAGATTATACATGTTTTACAATTCCAAATGAATTCGTTGTAGGCTATGGTTTAGACTATAATGAAAATTATCGTAACCTTCCTTATGTAGGCGTATTGAAAGAGGAAGTTTACTCAAAATAGAAGGGTAAGTTGTTGAATGCAAAAACAAAATAATGGTTTTATAAAAAATCCATTTCTTTATTTGTTGATGATTTTCTTGCTAGTAACGGGATTCCAGTACTTTTTTGCTGGGAGAGCTGCTGGGCACAGTCAACAAATTAAATACTCAGAATTGGTGCAGGAAATCACTAATGACAATGTAAAAGAAATAACCTATCAACCAAGTGGTAGTGTTATTGAAGTGTCTGGTGTCTATAAAACTGCTAAAACAGAAAAACCGGAAACAGGTATTCAGTTTTTCACACCTTCTGCAACAAAAGTAGAAAAATTTACAAGTATAATTCTTCCATCGGATACTACTGTAGCAGATTTGCAAAAACTAGCTGGTGAACACCAAACACAAGTTGAAGTCAAGCACGAAAGCTCAAGTGGTATGTGGATTAACATCCTAGTTTCGGTAGTGCCATTTGCCATTTTATTCTTCTTCCTATTTTCTATGATGGGAAATATGGGAGGAAATAGCGGACGCAATCCGATGAGCTTTGGACGCAGTAAAGCTAAGGCTGCTAATAAGGAAGATATCAAAGTACGTTTTTCAGATGTAGCAGGAGCTGAAGAAGAAAAACAAGAACTTGTTGAAGTTGTTGAATTCTTGAAAGATCCAAAACGCTTTACAAAATTAGGCGCTCGTATCCCAGCTGGTGTTCTCTTAGAAGGACCTCCGGGAACTGGTAAAACATTACTTGCTAAAGCAGTAGCAGGAGAAGCTGGAGTACCGTTCTTTAGTATTTCAGGTTCTGACTTCGTAGAAATGTTCGTCGGTGTCGGTGCCAGCCGTGTACGTTCACTCTTTGAGGACGCTAAAAAAGCAGCACCAGCTATTATCTTCATTGATGAAATTGATGCCGTTGGTCGTCAACGTGGTGTCGGTCTTGGTGGAGGCAATGATGAACGTGAACAAACTTTGAACCAACTCTTGATTGAAATGGATGGTTTTGAAGGAAATGAAGGGATCATTGTCATTGCGGCAACGAACCGTTCAGATGTTCTAGATCCAGCTCTTCTTCGTCCAGGTCGTTTTGACAGAAAAGTATTGGTTGGTCGTCCAGATGTTAAAGGACGCGAAGCAATTCTGAAAGTCCATGCTAGAAATAAACCTCTAGCAGAAGATGTGGATTTGAAGTTAGTAGCACAACAAACTCCAGGTTTTGTTGGTGCTGATTTAGAAAATGTATTGAACGAAGCGGCATTAGTTGCTGCCCGTCGCAATAAATCAGTCATTGATGCTTCTGATATTGATGAGGCGGAAGATCGCGTTATTGCAGGGCCTTCTAAGAAAGATAAAACTGTTTCCCAAAAAGAACGTGAAATGGTGGCTTATCATGAAGCCGGGCACACTATCGTAGGGTTAGTCTTATCAAATGCGCGTGTCGTTCATAAGGTAACAATTGTTCCTCGTGGTCGAGCTGGTGGGTACATGATTGCTCTTCCAAAAGAAGATCAAATGTTGCTATCTAAAGAAGATATGAAAGAACAATTAGCTGGTTTGATGGGTGGACGTGTTGCTGAAGAAATCATCTTTAATGTCCAAACAACAGGTGCATCAAACGACTTTGAGCAAGCTACACAAATGGCGCGTGCAATGGTTACAGAGTACGGTATGAGTGAAAAACTTGGACCTGTTCAATACGAAGGAAATCATGCAATGTTTGGTGCTCAAACTCCACAAAAATCTATTTCAGAGCGTACAGCTTATGAAATTGACGAAGAAGTTCGAGCATTGTTGAATGAAGCACGTAATAAAGCAGCTGAAATTATTCAATCAAATCGTGAAACGCATAAATTAATTGCAGAAGCCTTATTGAAATATGAAACATTGGATAGTACACAAATCAAATCTCTTTATGAAACAGGGAAAATGCCTGAATCAGTAGAAGAGGAATCACGTGCCCTATCATATGATGAAGTCAAATCAAAAATGGCTGAAGAAAACTAAAATATTAGTAGACGAGATACAAGAGAGGATACTATTATATCCTCTCTTTCTTATTTATAAAAACTAATCTATGAAAAAGCAGTAAAAAATTTCAGAAAAAACAAATCAAACTAGTTGACAAGATTCTAAAAGTAGGTATAATAGAAAGAGTTGACAAGCTCAGGGTCCGTTGGTCAAGGGGTTAAGACACCGCCTTTTCACGGCGGTAACACGGGTTC
>NZ_JALDVP010000005.1:0-125530 GCF_023110115.1 Streptococcus sp. oral taxon 431
TGATGTCTTTTCTGCTTTTTCTTTTGGCAAAAAATAACATTAGGATAATAAGTAAATCTACGGCTGTCCCAGAATACAGGATTATTGAAGTAACAATATTTTGAATCATAAAACACCTCATTCAAATATATTTTTGAATGTATTTTAACATTAAACTTTGTAGATGTCAACTTCAGCTCCATCAAAATATAGATAAGAAGGTAGTGTAGCAAACATTAAAAAATCCTACCATCGAAATGATAGCAGGGCTTAACTTCAATATCCAGATGATATATTTATCTAAAAAAGGTAGAGTTTGGACTGAAATATAGTGAAATGTATTGAAATTGAAAAAAGAAAAAACGCTTAAAATCAGCGTTTTTCTTATGTATTGATTCGTATTGAATGCTTACTTCACTTCTGTAAACACAACGTGTTTGCGAAGTTTTGGTGAGTATTTCTTCAATTGAAGACGGTCTGGAGTGTTACGTTTGTTTTTAGAAGTAAGGTACAAGCGTTCACCAGATTCTTTGTGTTCAAGTGTAATATTTACGCGCATGGTATCTCCCTTCTATTATTCAGCTGATGCAGCTTTAGCGATCTTACGTCCTTTGTAGTATCCTTTAAGTGATACACGGTGTGAACGTGAGTAATCTCCAGTAGTTTCGTCAAAGTTTACAGATGGAGCTGTTACTTTGTAGTGTGTACGACGTTTGTTTTTCTTCGCTTTTGATGTGCGACGTGCAGGTACTGCCATTTCGTTTTTCTCCTTTTAAGATATAAATTCAATTAGGTTTGATTTTCATCAACTTTAATAGTATATCAAAACTTTTTTGTAAAGTAAAGTTACTTGACAAAAAAAGTTGTATTTTTTTATCATACACTGCTGAATTGTCTGAAAATTTAAAAATTTTCTTCTGTTATTCATATGAAAATTGTGCTATAATGGTAAAAACTGAAATGGGAGGGAACAAATGACAGAATTAGATAAACGTCACCGCAGCAGCATCTATGACAGCATGGTAAAATCACCTAACCGTGCCATGCTTCGTGCGACTGGTATGACAGATAAGGACTTTGAAACACCGATTGTTGGGGTCATTTCGACTTGGGCAGAAAACACACCGTGTAATATTCACTTGCATGACTTTGGGAAATTAGCTAAAGAAGGTGTTAAATCTGCTGGTGCTTGGCCTGTGCAGTTTGGAACCATTACCGTAGCCGACGGTATTGCCATGGGTACACCGGGTATGCGCTTCTCCCTAACGTCTCGTGATATCATCGCAGACTCTATCGAAGCAGCTATGGGTGGCCATAACGTCGATGCCTTCGTAGCTATCGGTGGTTGTGACAAGAACATGCCTGGTTCCATGATTGCAATTGCCAATATGGATATCCCAGCTATTTTCGCTTACGGTGGTACTATCGCCCCTGGAAAATTGGATGGCAAAGACATCGACTTGGTTTCTGTATTTGAAGGAATCGGTAAGTGGAATCACGGCGATATGACTGCTGAGGATGTGAAACGTCTGGAATGTAATGCCTGCCCTGGCCCTGGTGGTTGTGGTGGTATGTATACTGCCAATACTATGGCTACTGCTATCGAAGTTTTGGGGTTGAGTTTACCAGGTTCTTCTTCTCACCCAGCTGAATCTGCTGATAAGAAAGAAGACATCGAAGCAGCCGGTCGTGCAGTTGTCAAAATGCTTGAACTTGGGATAAAACCTTCAGATATCTTGACTCGTGAAGCCTTTGAAGATGCCATTACAGTGACAATGGCTCTAGGTGGTTCTACTAACGCCACTCTTCACTTGCTTGCTATTGCCCACGCAGCTAATGTTGACTTGTCACTTGAGGACTTTAATACCATCCAAGAACGTGTGCCTCACTTGGCCGATTTAAAACCTTCTGGTCAGTATGTCTTCCAAGACCTTTACGAAGTTGGTGGTGTGCCTGCGGTTATGAAGTACTTGCTGGCAAATGGATTCCTTCATGGAGACCGCATCACATGTACTGGTAAGACTGTCGCTGAAAACTTAGCTGACTTTGCAGATCTTACTCCAGGTCAAAAAGTCATCATGCCACTTGAAAATCCTAAACGTGCGGATGGTCCGCTTATCATCTTGAACGGTAATCTTGCTCCTGACGGTGCAGTTGCCAAGGTGTCAGGTGTTAAGGTTCGTCGTCACGTTGGTCCAGCTAAGGTCTTTGACTCTGAAGAAGATGCTATCCAAGCTGTCTTGTCAGATGAAATTGTTGATGGCGATGTTGTCGTTGTTCGTTTCGTTGGTCCTAAGGGTGGTCCTGGTATGCCTGAAATGCTATCACTTTCATCAATGATTGTTGGTAAAGGCCAAGGAGACAAGGTTGCCCTCTTGACAGACGGCCGTTTCTCTGGTGGTACTTATGGTCTCGTTGTCGGACATATCGCTCCTGAAGCTCAGGATGGTGGACCAATTGCTTACCTTCGAACAGGAGATATCGTCACTGTCGACCAAGATACAAAAGAAATTTCCATGGACGTTTCCGATGAAGAATTTGAAAAACGCAAGGCAGAAACAACCTTGCCACCACTATATAGCCGTGGTGTCCTTGGTAAGTATGCCCATACCGTATCTTCTGCATCACGTGGTGCCGTTACAGATTTCTGGAATATGGAACAATCTGGTAAAAAATAAGCACTATTACGGATTGATTTATTACTAACCATTCTAAAAAACATACAAAAAGGATGAAGTTCTTAGGAACTTCATCCTTTTCTAGTATCATAGCCGCAGAGTATGTCAGCTATTCTATTTTTTGTTTTTTCCACAAGAAAACGAGTAGAATAAGAGAAGCTAGTGAAAGCATTACTCCGAAGTTTAACCCTGGAGGATTATATGTCCATACAATCTCATGTTCTCCTTCCGTCAGTGATACACCCATAAAGAAACCAAGCGATTTTTGAACTTCTTGAGCTTGACCATCTACTGTTACACTCCAACCTGAATGGTATGGAATAGTGAAAGTCGCAAAGGATTGTTCACTATTTGTAACATTAACGTGTGCTTTCACTGTTGAATTTGAATAGGAATCAATGGTGATGTCATTTGCTTTTTTAAACTGTTCCAAAGCTTTGGTTAGAGTTGGTATATCGATTGAATAGAATTTAAAATCACGAATATCCCATTCTTTGGCTTTTCCTTCATCAATTGTAAATGTGAGCGTTTTGTTTAAGTTTCCATTTCCAACCACCCATAATTGATTTTCTCGGAATCGATTTTCATAAGGATAACTTGATCCGTCTACCAACACTTTTGATTTAATGACTGAACCGGCTTGTCTTTCTGGAATTTCGACAAAGTACAACTTGTTTGGTTCAAGAGATAATTGCCATTCAATTTTTACCGGAGTACCTTCTTTAGTAATTGTATATTTGTCACCATTTTTCGTTAAATTTTCAACATGAGCTTCTGATACACTTACTTCTTTAAGACCTTCTTTCTCCGAAATTCCCACAACTTGTAACAATTGATTTAAATTGTTAACAGGTTTGTGCTTTTCAAAGTTTACATTTGTTGCAAGATCCTTATTTGTTAAATATCCCAAGGAGAGGGCATATGGATTTTGATAAACAGCAAAGTTCTTTAAGGTTCCTTCTTTCTGATATAAACCACGAATATCCGCAAAGACTTTATTTTCATCGCCACCCATCATAAACCGCGAAAAACCAAACATAGAATCTAAAATAATATTTCGCCCTGTATAGTTTACAACTGATTGTGAGGCAGGAAGTCCTAAGTGACTAAATTCTTCAATTAATGTATGCTCTAAACTCGATGTAAAGTGAGAGGCACCATTATAATTATAAGCAATCGGGAAATTGGCATGCGACAATCCCTTATTCATCTCCAGACGTGTAAATTGATTTAATTTACTATAACCTTCTTCATCAAAAGCAATCGCATACTCCATTTGAGTCTTCAAACTAGAATTACTAACGAAAAATGGTACTCTTTTCAGTCCAATAAACGCACCCAATATTAACTCTACAATAACAACTCCGGTTACTATTTGTAGTCTTCGAGATAAATCGACCTTTGTTAGAAAGAATGCACATAAAACGATACTATAAATAATAAATGCAAGTATTTTCTGTAATGTTTCTACATAAGAAAGTGTAGCAAGCATTGAGAACAATAAAATCGACCCAAAACCTATAAGAGCTACCAAAAATTCATTAAATTGGAATCTATTTTTCCACTTCATCAAACTTTCGGAAGCTAAGACCAACATAAAGGCATTTGCAATCCAAGAATTTCTAAAGTAGAAACCGACCGGACGTTGCCCCATATGCCAAATCTGATCAAAGCCTTGAATATTGAAGGAAAGTAATAAAATCAACAATACGAATGTTGCAGATAATTTGCTACGAAGGAAAATTTCTTTTTTTACATAGAAAACAAACAGTCCAAAAAGACCTAAACTTCCAATGAAAAGGTGCGGTAAGGCTTTTGGGTCCCCCCACTCTTTTTCACTAAAAGAGCCTAAAATAAATTTTTGAGGAAAAGTTATAAGATCATTTACGATTTTAGAAGACCATTCAAATGTACTTCCTGCACTTGCCTTACTTTCTACCAAGGCACCAAAGACTGGTAGCAGCCAGAACATTGCAAGTCCTACTCCAATCATTGCAAACAATGCAACCCTACCTATTTTCAATAGGTAGTCTTTCAAGGAAGCTTTCTTTGAAAAAACAGCATAGAATGCATATAGAGCCACAAAAAGGCACATCATATACCCTGTATAGAAATTCGTAATCAAGCTGACTGCAAGGAAAATCGGTAATTTAAGTGATCGTTTTCCTTCTACGATTTCTTCAATACCAAGAAGAATGATAGGAACGTAAATTAGATTATCTAAAAAGTTGGGATTGAAATGCTGAGATACAATAAATCCACTAAGCGCATAAGATGTAGATAAACCTAATGAAAGCCAGTAATTTTTGCTAATACCTTGATATTTCTTTTCAAGAAAATATCCAAACGCCACTCCCATTACTCCAAAGCGAATGAGTGGAATCACATAACTCAAAATATGAAATGTCGAAATTGGAAAAATTACGTATAAAAACGTGAAAGGACTTAAACTATTAAAGCCCCATACACTTGGCATTGCTCCTCCCAGGGATTTAGAGAAGGACCAAAACAGACCGCTAAAATCGCCGCTCCAAAATAGTTTATGTAATCCGATATAAAGCGGAAAATATTGTGAAAGAAAATCTCCACTATGCACCGAATTTTGTGAAAAGGGAGTCAACCCTAAACAAAGGAAGACTCCTAACATACCCATAAATGGAACAAAGAATAGCGAACTAAATTTTAATTTCATTTTTGAAATTTTCATTATAGTCTACTCCTACTAAATTAAATCCATTTTTTATAAATTGCAAATCCATAAAGAGAGGTTGATAAGATTGAAATTAGAAAACCTGCAACAAATCCAGCTGGCAAGTAGCTGATTTCAATTGTATGTTCACCTGGTGTAATCTTGTAGGCTAACAAACTATCCCAAACTTTAGCAGTTTCAACTACTTTTCCATCTACTTTAACAGTCCAACCTTTTTCATATGGGATACTGGTCATCATCCAAGTACTGTCATCAGTTATATTAACTGTTCCTTTAAAACTACGATTATCCCAATGAGTTAATTTTATTCCTTGCAGCTGACGTTCTTGAATGATACGATTTGCTAGAGCAGCATTAGAACGAGCCAAGCGCAGTCCAGATAAATTATATTCATTATCCGAATCAATTTCAATCGTTAAATCTGTAGGTTGACCAACTGAATTATGTGCAATTTGAATAAATTGCATTTGTTGGAATTTATCTTGGAATTCATAATTTTTGCCATTTAACATGACACGAATTTTATTTTTGTCTGTATGAGATAATATTTGCGGAATTGCTACCCAATAATCCTCAGCAGATTGAGGTACTAAATGATAGGTAATCGTTCCTGGTTTTGAAGAATCAATACGCTTATAGGTTTCTGGTTTAGACGGATCTACAACTTCCATATTATCCAATTTCATCTCATTTGCTCCGAGTGCAGCTAAATAATTTTCGCTCGTTGCCCCCATAGCTTGTACAATCTTATTTTGATTTTGAATCGGTTGATGGTTCTCTAATTTTACATTCACCGTTGCATCATTAACACCATAAGCAATTGGCAAAATCAAACCTGTCTCGAATGTCTTTGTTCTAGCAGCTTCATAAACAGGTGCTTTTGTCGTAATATCTTTACGCGTTACCATGTTTCCGAATACATACAGTTTGGATGTATCAGGATAGTCCTCTTTAAGCACTGGTTTTGGAGCAACTAGATATTTTACTGAGAAGAGCGCATCTTGGAACGGAGTTCCTTGATAGTAGGTCGTTGCATTAATTCCGTTGTTTCCTAAACGGTCAAATAAATCACGTGTACTATTTTCCAGGTTGGAACTGAAAACCGATAGTCCCGGATAATCCACCATAAATGGATCATTCTTACTTAAATTAAATGATTTGTTAATTCTGTAAAAATCACTGTGGTCAGGTCTAATTGGATTAATCGCTTCCTTTAATTGTAAAACTGCATCGTGATACTTATAAGCGTCTGTATAGCCAACGCGTGATTGAACAAGTGCTGCATTAGCTGTCAACTCAACCACAGTTAAAGCGGCTATAATCATCCAAGAGTGTTTCACTTTAGGATAGAATAAAGCTGCAAGCAAAACCACAAAAATCAAAATCGTTGCAAGACGTTGCCAAACTGTTAAGAAAGAGTGTTGTTGTAACTGTACAATAGAAAAGATAACTGCACCGCTAATCAGTAGGAAGCTAGCTTCTCTCTTAGTAAATCTTTCTACTTCTCGTAGACTTAGATAAGCTAAATAAACTAAAAAGAAAGCAATAATCCATGAGAAGCGATAGAAAAATCCAGCAGGATTTTGTCCCATATGCCACAACTTACTTGTAAATTCATGGGCACAAGAAATCAAAAACACTACGAGAACAAAACTTGCTGCAATTTTACTCCATTTTGAAATCTTACTTGAAATAAAGTAATAAAGTGTTCCTAGTAAACCAAAGCTAGCCACATATATATTTGGCAAGTTAGGTCCAGCTGGCCAAGAAGTATTATCAAAAGCTCCTAAAAAGAGTTTTGCTAAAATCTCAAACGGATTGATTTGTAACTTCCAATCAAATCTCAGAGTGCTTTGCAAGCCCCCTTTTGTTGATACCAAACTAATCAGAATTGGGAGCAATACAGCTGATACTATTCCAACAGCTAGTATAGATGCAGCAGCTAATTTCCCCATTCTTGTTAGAATAACCTTTTTATTTCTTAAGTTCTCTGAACGAATAATGTAGAACAAAGCATAAATGATCACAAAAATGCAGGTCATATAACCCATGTAAAATTGTACAAAGAGAGATAAGGCAAGCATGCCAATATAGCCTCTTGGAGACTTATTATCTAGTACTTGTTCAACCCCAATTAAAACTAATGGAAGCATGATCATTCCATCATAGAAAATTGGGTTCATTTGATAACTAACATTAAACCCATTTAATGCGTAGATGGTAGCGACGATTGGAACCAAGTAGGCCTTATTCTTTAATCCATCATAACGTTTAACCAAGAAATGTGCCATGGTTAATCCCATCGCTCCATAACGTAAGGCAATAACAATTGGAACCACCCATTGGAAATTTTCTTCTGAGGTTAATAGAAAGAGAAAGTTAAATGGACTCAACAAGTTGAAGCCCCAAATCCCTAACATCCCACCTCCAATGGATTTAGAGAAAGAGTAGAAGAAACTACTCCAATCGCCATTTAAAAATAAATGTTTGAAATAAGCATATAAGCCAATATACTGTGCGTTAAAGTCAACCGCCATGAGTGACTTTGTCCCGAAAGGAAAGAAGCCATCAATAGCCCAAGCCACAAACATGATGAGCATAGGCGCAATAAAACTTGCTAGATAGACTTTTTTCTTAGTCGTCATTTTGCTCTCCTTTTACAGTAATGTTCGTTTGGTCAACAAGATAATGTGGACGTTTCTTCACTTCGTAATAAATCTTACCGATGTATTCTCCGAGTACCCCAATAGAAATCAATTGAATTCCACCAAAGAGAACGACTGAGAAGATTGTAGTAAAGTATCCACTCACGAGTGAATCCGGTACTACGAGATATTGGATAAAGGTCCAAAGAACATAAACCAATGAAATTAATAAGCAGAATAAACCAAAATTAATACACATACGTAGAGGTTTATCGTTGAATGATAAAATCCCTTGAATCGCATAGTTCAATGAGAACTTCAACGAGTATTTTGTTTCACCTACAGTACGAACTTGGTTTTCATATTCGATAACTTTTTCGTTAAAGCCGATCCAAGCAAAAATTCCTTTAGAAAAACGATTGTATTCTTGCATAGATATAATGGCGTTTACAACTTTACGGCTAAACAATCGGAATTCAGAGACTCCGTCCATTAGCTCGATATCCATCATTTTATTGGCAAGTTTATAAAAATGTTTAGCTAAAAAAGTACGGTGACGTTTTTCTCCTGTACGTGTACGACGAGCACTTACAACATCGTATCCTTGCTCATAAGCTTCAATCATTTTTGGAAGCATTGCTGGTGGATGCTGCAAATCTCCATCCATTAGAATAACTGCTTCTCCTGTTGCATATTCAAGTCCTGCAATAGTTCCAGCTTCTTTCCCGAAATTTCGACTGAAGCTGATGTATTTAACACGTGAATCGCCAGCTGCGATGGCTAACATACGTTCAAAAGTACGATCCTTACTACCGTCATTAATAAAAATAATTTCAAATTCGGCTTTTGTAATTTGATTGATTTCTTTAACCAATTCATCATACATTTTCTGAATCATATTTTCTTCGTTATAAAACGGAATTACTACAGATAATTTCATATCTATCCTACCTTATTCTTTTTATTATAATCACTTCTACTATAATAACATTTTTTTGAGTGAAGTGGTTACTCTTAACAAAAATTTTTGTTTATTGTATGAAATAAATAAACAAAAAAAGAAAAATATAAATCAGGTCTTTAATCCCAATTCATAATTCATCTTATCTCTCTATTTTTTTATCGTGGTGGAAGTCCTAGTGCTATACGCCCATAACGACTAATGCGTGTAATCTTCCATGCTGGAGACCAGGTAACCTCAACCTTGACATCCTCAATCCCAGTAATTTGTTTTAAACCTGCCACAATCTCGATTGGCAGACTTTCTGCACAATCACAGGCAGTATCAGTGAAGGTCATAACAACTGTACAAAGGCCAGCCTCATCTAAATGAATCTCATAAATCAATCCAAGATTGTATACATCTAACTCTACATCTGTATCATAAACTTTTTCGAGTACTTCAATGATTTGATCTTCCAATGCTAGAGCACGGTCATTAATCTTGATGTCTTCTCTCATTGCATTCCCTCCATTTTTTGATTGCTCCTATTTTCTCATAATTCTGACAATTTGGCAAGTTTTTCCCAATCCTGTTTAAAGCAAAAAAAGTAGAGATGCAATCTCTACTTTTTAGTGATTATTTTGATTTGACAGGTTTGTCTGCGAGAGCTTTAACGGCAGCATTAATGGTTTCTGCGTAAAGTTTTGCTCCTTCATCCTGCTTAGTCGTATCACTACCGAAGTGAACCTGGTCTGTTCCCTTCCAAATATCTGGATGATCTTTGGCGACTTGGTTCCAATCTGCTAGTGCTATATAAGGATATTTTTGTGCCAGTTCACGCGCATAGCTTGCATACTGCTCAACATAAGGTTGCGTTTCCTGCGTTGTATCCCCCTCATATGGAGTTACTAAGACAAGTTGATGTCCTTTTGGAAGATTTGTTATCAGCAGATCCAAATCAGCTTTATAATTTTCAGGATTATTAACGCCAGTCGCAATGACTACAATTTTAGGCAAGGCTTTATTCTGACTGTAATTCAGCATCAATGCATTTGCCTGTTTGGTATTTCGACTGACCTGACCATCAATCTGTGCGTCTGGCAAGACTTCTTTTAGTCCCTCTGAAGCACGCAAGGTGACCGAATCTCCAATGATGGATACACCCTCAGCTATATTATAGCGACTGGCTTCTGCTTGATCTGCCATGGTTTTTGTTCGGTTCATATTGGTTTGCGCCTGATTGAGACCATTAACCATCAAATCCGTTTCAAATGCACCTACTTGAGGAGCTATCAATATCACGACAACGGTAATCAGACCAAGTACTCCAGCACTACCAGCAAAGACCGGTTTAATATGCGGAATTTCTTTTGCCTTTTGCAAGAGATCAGTAGATTTTCCTGCTACTAAAGGTTCGATAACATAGAAAGAAAGGGTTGCGAAGATATAAGAGAAGATGGTGGTTAAAATCACTGCCGGAATATTTCCCATTAACTGTGAGAAAATAATATAAAACGGCCAGTGGAAAAGATAGACAGCATAGCTGGTATCCGCTAAAAAGCTAATAATCTTTGGCTCTTTGATCGTCAGTGTTTTCTCATGCAAGACGCGTGCCGCAACAATCATCAAAAGCGCTGCTAAACTTGCAAACAAGAAGCCGAGTAAATAGGCAAAGAGATATGTAAATTTCACAAAGAAGGTCAGTAAGAGCAAGACTCCAAGCCCAGCTCCAAAAACTAGCAAAGTCTGCTTCAAATCCAAGCTTCTATTCAAACGTTTAAGAAGTGGCGTTGCATGACGAACCCCTATTACGGTAGCAAGCACACTACCTAAGAAGAATGGATACACATGAGTCAAACTTGAAAAGTATACTGTTGAATAAGAACTTACAATAAAACTACCGATAAACATCGAAAGGAAACTGACGATAAAGGCAGCTGATGAAAGTAGAAAGATAGTTCCTCGTAGTTGTCCGCTTGATTTCGCTCGCTTAGATAGGAACCAGACTGCCAAGCCCCACAAGATATAATAATGAACTTCAACAGCTAAGCTCCAGTTGTGAACAAAGAGATGAGGGATAAACTGAGATTCATAACTTCCTCCTGTCAGCATTTCATAGAAGTTAGTCATAAATCCTAGGACACCAGCAATCTGACCACCAATTCCTGCCACATAATCTTGGCGAACCAAGAAGGTGAATGGCATGATGACAAGAATCATTAAAACAACCGGTGGAAAAATCCGATAGAAACGTCTTCTAAAAAATCCTAAGATATCAATCTTCCCTTTTTGTCCAAATTCTTCTAATAAAAGTGATGTGATCAGAAAACCTGAGAAGGTAAAGAAGACGTCAACCCCAAAGAAACCTCCTGGGAAAGTCGTTTGAAAGAAATGATACAAGAGTACCAAAAGCAAACCTGTAATCCTAATCAAGGAAAACCATTTAATACGCATACGAGTCTATTCTCCATTCATTAGATTGGCAAAAAAAGCCATCTAACTTTCATTCATAGTACCTTTATTTTATCAAAAAAAACAGAAAAATCCTAAGATAAAACTTAGGATTTTTAGTGGATTTCAAGCCAAATTTAGAAATTTCGCCCTGACTTGTTATAACCATATTTTTCAACAAAATGCTCACGGAATTCCAAGAGATTGTCATCCATGATAGCCTGGCGAACCTGCTTCATGAGGTTTACCAAGAAGTAGAGATTATGGTAACTTGTCAAGCGGATACCAAATGTTTCATCTGCCTTAAGTAAATGGCGTAGATAAGCACGGGTATAATTCTTACATGTGTAGCAATCACACTCTGGATCAAGTGGTGTAAAGTCCTCCGCAAACTGAGCATTCTTGACTACCAAGCGACCTTGACTGGTCATACAAGTCCCGTTACGAGCGATACGAGTCGGCAAGACACAGTCAAACATATCGACACCACGGATAACACCATCAATCAAGCTATCTGGCGCTCCTACTCCCATCAAGTAACGAGGTTTGTTCTCAGGAAGCAGTTGGGTCGTAAAGTCCAAAACTGCATTCATCTCTTCGTGGGTTTCTCCAACGGCTAGTCCTCCGATAGAGTAGCCTGGGAAGTCCATACTTACAAGATCATGAGCTGATTGACGACGCAGATCTTCAAATCCTGCCCCCTGTACAATCCCAAATAGACCTTGATCATGTGGACGACGGTGAGCCTTTAAACCACGCTCTGCCCAACGGCTAGTACGTTCAATCGATTTTTTCACATAATCATAGGGTTGATAAAATTGGGGACATTCGTCAAAGGACATCATGATGTCTGAGCCCAGATTGTTTTGAATAGAAATGGCCTTTTCAGGTGAAAGAAACATCTTAGAACCGTTGAGGTGGTTCTTGAAGGTTACCCCTTCTTCTGTAATATTACGGCTGTCTGCTAGGGAATACACTTGGAATCCACCGCTATCCGTTAAGATTGGTTGGTCCCAATTCATGAACTTGTGAAGACCTCCAGCACGGGCAATGAGTTCGTCCCCAGGGCGAAGCCACAAGTGATAGGTGTTGGATAGGATAATCCCTGAACCCATCTCTTTCAATTCTTCTGGCGACTGAGTCTTGACCGTTGCCTGAGTGCCTACCGGCATAAACATAGGCGTTGGAAAGGTGCCATGGGGTGTGATAATCTCACCCAAACGAGCTCCTGTGTGTTTTTCTTTTTTAATCAATCGATATTTAATTGGCGAATCTGACATTTTTACCTCCGAAGCTGGGAAAGACAGTCCCAGTTCTTACTTTGTGCCCAAGGGCATACTGTATGATTCTATCAAAAAAAACAGGAACTGTCACGAACTATGGTATAATGAAAGAATGAAGTACCCAAAAATTAATTTAAAAGAAGTTCGCGAGCAGGCTAGACAATTTCAAGCCGAGCACCCTCGCTTGCTGCTTGTCTTTTTATTACCAAGTATTCTCTTTATTCTATCGAGCTTTATCAGACCTTTATCCCTACTTGATGAAGGCATTCTTGAACAGTCCTTCTTGAGTTTTCTAGGGATTACAATCCAGTCCGCTCTCTTTCCGATAGCCGTTGGATTTACAAGTGCCATCATCCTAGCTGGTGCTCTCTTTACCACGATTAATCTTTACAGAATTTCTGAGATAGAACTTTCCTTTAAAGATAGTCTGTCCTTGCTTGACAACCGCTTCTTTACCCAAACTTTTCTAACGCTCTTACTCAAGCGTTTCTATCTCTTTTTATGGAGCATCCCTAATCTTTTTGGAGTCTACTTGCTCTTTTATAGCAGTGCCATGGCTCGTAAATTTGTGGAACTTCATCCTGAATTTCCATCTGTCGACGTGACAAATCCAGATATCGAACACTTCCTACTGACTTTTGCTCTCTATTTCTTTGGTAGCGTCCTAGTAATGATTTTGGGGACCATTATCTATCTGCCACAATATTATGCCTATTCCCAAGTTGAACTACTTTTATGTGACACCCTTGCAATCGGAATTGCCAAACCGAGCCGCGTGCTTCATACCAGCCGCTTTCTCATGAAAGGCTATAAGTTCCAACGCTTTGTCCTTGATTTACAGCTACTTCCTTGGTATATCCTTATCTGGATTAGCTTTGGAATCGCAAGCATCTCTATCTTCCCTTATATCTATAGTAGCCAAATCTTCTTCTATCAAAGACTGCTTGAAATCAAGCGGAGAAAAGTTTAACAGCAGTTATTAAAAACCAGCACCTTCATAGAAAGTGCTGCTTTTTTTATTTTAACCAGAACTACTCTCCAAAAATATAAAACAGTCTCCTCGTCATGTTTCTATAAGGCTTTTTATCTATATTTATGCCTGAATTTTTTCACTACCTAAGAATTCGAAATAGAAAAAAGAAGCGGAAACTGAATCAGTTCCCAACTTCTCATTCATTATTAGTTCATTGATACGTGAACGTGGTCATAGTGGTTTTCTGTGACGCTACCACGATCTGGCATTGGATTCCAAGTGTAGGCTGGTCCGTATTTGCTATCGTATGGTGCGTAGAAACGTTGTTTCCAGATGATGTAGTTGATTCCACGGCTAGCCATATTTTGGATAGCATAATCTGCAATTTGATCACCGAGAGCTGAACTTACTGGAACCATGAAGTCAATAGCAAGACCTTTTCCGTGGTCACCTGGATCTCCTGGACGGTAACCACTAAATGATGTGATACCAAACAAGTTAGCTACTTCTTCTTTAAATGCAGCTGTTTGTGGTTGAAGACCTGCATTTTCAGATTTTGTTGCTGCAATAGTTGCATAATCAGGAGCCGCTGGCGCTGTATAAGTTGCTGATGCACCTTGACTTGGTTCAGCTTGGTAAGTTGCTGGAGCTGATTGAGCTTCTGTTACAGCCTCAGTTGTTGCTTCTGTAGTCGTTGTTTCTTCAACTGTTGTAGTTGTTTCAACGACCGTAGTTGTTTCCTCAACTGTTGTAGTTGGTTCAGCGACCGTAGTTGGTTCAGCGACCGTAGTTATTTCCTCAACTGTAGTTGTTGGTTCAGCGACCGTAGTTGTTTCTTCAACGACAGGTGCCACAGCTTCGGTAGTTGCTTCTGCTGTTGTTGCTTCTGATGATACTGTAGTTTCTGCTACAGCTTCAGTTTCTTCAACTGGTTGTGTCAAATCTTCGACTTGAACAGTTTGTTCATCTACTGTTACTTGATTCGTTGTTAAATCTGCTGTTGCACTTGCTACATCAGAACCAACTTCTTGAGGTGTATAAACCTCAACCTCAGTTACTTCTTCATTTTCGTTAACAATTGTAGTCAGTACAGTTTCTGGGAAAATCAAGTCAATATTCGTTATTTTGTTCAAGTTTGCAAGGACATTTAAGTCTACTCCCAAAGCCTCTGCAATCGTGCTTAGGGTATCTCCGTACTTAATAGTGTAACTTGTTTTATTTTCGCTTTTAGCAACATCGTTTTGAATTTGCTCAACTGTACGTGGTGACCATACAATTTCTTCTGCTTGAGTCGCCAAGGTAGGGGCAAGTGATAGAGCTACTGTTGATGCTAAAATAATTCGTTTCTTCATACTATTCAAACTCCTTTTCAAATGTAGTACCTTTCTATCATAACATAAAGAAAAAAGAAAAAAAGCCCTTTGGGGGCTATTTAATAAAACTGTCTAGTCTCTGTAACAAACCAGATTATTTGAAATAGTTTGTATGAATTTTGTCACAAAGCTGACATATTCTCTTTCATAAAGAGAGAGAAGGAATATCCGCTAAACAAGAAATCTGATGATTGCAATCCACCGGAGTTCCAAGGAAATTGATACTCTGGATGCCACTGTTTTGAGCAAAATCAATATCTAAGGTCCGGTCCCCTATATAAAAGGTGCGCTCTGGTTTTAAACAGTACTTACTGATAAGGTAGGTCGCTGCTTCTGGATTTGGTTTACGAGCAAAACCACTCTGGCTTGTCAAAATTTCTGTGAAATAAACATCCAATCCCAAATCTCGTAAAATAGTCAAGGCATTATCGCCTTTGTGGGTGTAGACAAATTGTTGAATTCCCTGCTGATTTGCCCAGGCTAAAACCTCGCGGGCCCCCGGCATCAAGATGACCTGGGCATTCTTTTCAGCCAAACTCTGAGCACGAACTTGATTGAGCTTATCAACATCCAAGCCTCTTTCTTCTGCCACTTGCACTAGTAAATCCTGGACAGAGTATTTCAAGATAAAAGCTCGAACTTTTTCCTTGTCAAAAGGAATGGAAAACTGATGATAGGTTTCCTCAATCCCTGACAAAATAGCTTCATAGGAGTCCAATAAGGTCCCGTCTAAATCCCAAATAAAAGCCGTTTCTTGCATTTCTTATCCTTTCAATGTCATATAAGATTTGTAACGATAGCGTAGGAAAATCCAACGGAAACCATTATCCAAAAGCGTTCCTGCCCAGATACCAGGCAAACCCCAGCCTAGAACAATTCCCATCAGGTAACCAGTCCCAATACGGATGCACCACATTCCAATACTTGTCGCATAAAAGGGAAGTCGGGCATTTCCCAAACCTTGCCAGACAGCTGTATAAATGACAGTTCCTGTTGTCATAGGAGTCCCTAAAAGTGAAAAAAGAGTCACTAAAACACTGGCTTTGATAGCCACAGAATCGCTGGTGTAGAGATAGCTTAGTGGTGTCCCGAGAGCATAGATACTAAGTGTTAAAGGCAACATGAGAAAGAAAGACAAGCAAAAAGTTTGCTTACTTAGTCTGTCCACCCTTGCCCAATCATTCTCCCCAACTGCTCGAGCTACCTGCATGACTGTTGCTGTAGCGACACCGAAGGCAGGCATATAGTTGAACTGAGTCAAAACTTCACCGATAGCATTTCCCGCGACTGCCTCCGTCCCAAAGGAAACAACCAAGGCAATTATGACTACATCACCAGCCCTCATCATGAGACGTTCTCCCGCTGCAGGTAAAGCCAAGGTCAGCAGGTCTTTATCCAGTCCAAACGTCGGTCTCATATATGGAAGTTTTAATTGTGACCACAAAATTACAACCCCGATCAAACGAGACAAAATAGTCCCCCAAGCTACACCAGCTATCCCCATATCAAGGATAAAAATGGCGACACTTGAAAAAAGGATATTTAAAGCATTGGATAAAAAACTAACATAAAGCGGCAGTCGAGGATTGTGGGTAGCGCGAATCAAGGCTCCTAGACTAGTCATCAAGCCCAGGAGAACGATTGTCCCACCAACTAAAGATAGGTATAAGCCACCACTCTCAGCTACAGACGCTTCTGTTCCTAAAAGGCCAATCATCTCTCGTCCTGCAAAGATGGACAAGACCCCTAAAACTAAACTCAGTAGTAGGGTAATCTTAAGTGCTTCTGTCACATGGTAGGCTAGTCTAGATTGATCTTTCTGTCCCAAACTTTTGGAAATGACACTGGAAATAGCCGCTCCCAAAGCAATAAAAATCGCTTGGTAAATGGTTATAATATTGCCCGCTACAGACACACCCGAAATGGCGATTAAGCCCAGATGTGCCACCAGATAGCTATCCACCATCCCCATAAGCATCTGCAAGAAATTTTCACCCATGGCTGGCAGGGCTATGTTGAGAATGTCTTTATTTTTCTTAAACAATCCTTCCTCCTGATGAAAAGAAACTCAGTTAGTTTCCCAACCGAGTTTACTTCCTCTCTTTTAAAGTCCTAAATAAGATTCTACTGCTGCCTGCATATCTGCCGCTGCAACAGTTGTCTTGTGACGAACTGGAGCTGTTTCGAGGCCATCAACTGCTGGTGGCACTGCCACTCCTGAAATTTCGTGCAACTGAGCCAAGGCCTCAAAGTCGCTCAATCCTGATTTCCCTGTTACAGCTTCTACTGCAACTACTGGGAATTTATATGGGCTAGCTGTTGAAGCAATTACGGTCTTAGCCGCATCGCCTGTAGCTGCTTGGTATTTTTTATATACGGCTGAGGCAACTGCTGTATGAGGGTCCTCAATATAAGCATCTGACTCATAAACACGCTTAATTTCTGCTGCTGTTTCTGCTTCCGTCGCATACTCTGCTACAAAAAGGTCAAGAATCTCTGCATCAAAATCAGTCAACTCATACTGACCTTGGTTATTCAAAGCATTCATGAGTTCAGCTGTCTTAACCGCATCATTTCCCAAAAGATGGAAAATCAAGCGCTCTAGGTTTGAAGACACTAAGATATCCATAGATGGGCTAGTGGTTACCTTAAACTCACGCTTCTTGTCATAAACACGAGTTTTAAAGAAATCTGTCAAAACATTGTTGTCATTTGAAGCACAGATCAATTTACCGACTGGTAGGCCGATTTGTTTGGCGTAAAAGGCTGCCAAGATATTTCCAAAGTTTCCTGTCGGTACGGTGAAGTTAACCTTGTCACCAGCCTTAATCTCGCCAGTTTTAACAAGCTGAGCGTAGGCATACACATAATAGACAATCTGTGGGACCAAACGACCGATATTCATAGAGTTAGCTGATGAGAACTGGAGCTTGTTGGCTGCCAATTTCTCACGAAGAGCCACATCATTGAACATATGTTTCACATTAGTCTGAGCATCGTCAAAGTTTCCATCAATAGCGATAACATGGGTATTTTCGCCTGTTTGAGTGGTCATTTGCAACTCTTGTACCTTGCTGACACCGTCTTTTGGATAAAAGACGATAATTTCAGTACCTTGAACATCTGCAAAACCTGCCATAGCAGCTTTCCCAGTATCTCCAGATGTCGCTGTCAAGATGACAATTTTGTTTTCCAAACCGTGTTTCTTAGCTGCCGTTGTCATAAAGTATGGCAAGATGGACAAGGCCATATCCTTGAAGGCAATGGTTGAACCGTGGAAAAGTTCCAAGTTGTATTGGCCATCGAGTTTGACAAGAGGGGCAATAGCTGGTGTATCAAACTTGCTGTCATAGGCGTTGGTGATACAGTAGTCCAACTCTTCTGCTGTAAAGTCATCCAAGAAAGCTGACAAGACAAGCTTAGCTACCTCTTGGTAAGAAGCGTCCTTTAATGTTTCAAAATCCAAATCAACCTTTGGATAGCTAACTGGAGTAAACAAGCCTCCATCTGTTGCCAAGCCCTGCAAAATCGCTTGGCTGGCTGTTACTGTATTGTTCGCATCACGCGTTGATTGATAAACTAATGTCATAAATCTCTATCCTTTATCTATAGTCTCATTCATTATAACATGATTTTTCAGAAAATTCTTCCGTTATAAGAAAATTATACGTCCAATTCTTCTTTCAAAGGTTCTAAATAAGTCGTTTCACTCTGACCTCTCATCTCAAGTCCTTGCTCTGCTATAGCTAGCAAGTCTTTGGAGAACTGGACAATCCCTGCTGTTTCTTCATCTGTGAGGTGTTTCTTAGAAAATTGTCTTCTCAAAAACTTGTAGTCACGACCAAATCTCTCAAAGAAAGGTGCAGTTTCTAGATAAGTTTCAAGCTTGTCTAGATTCACCAAAAGTCCCAAGTGAAAGGCTGCTGAAGCAAAGGTGCGGTCTAGTGGTTGGGTACAAACACTCCGAAATTCAACTGTGCCTCTTGTTGTCAAGTCTTGAAACTGGTAGCTACGGTGCGTTTGGAAATCCTTTTCTAGAGGAACAAGAAGAGTTTCTTTCCCATTTAGAGTATAAGCAGGAATCTCATCAGTAGCTAGGTAATCTCTAGCTTGAATCGGAGAAAAATAATAGGTTTCTCCATCTCGTTCTGCTGTGAAAATCGCAGAATGGTCTAAATAATCAAAGAAATCATCCTCATTTTGAAATAGTTTTGAATTGACACCAACATTCTCTGGATAAATCCCATGCATAGAGTCTTCCCAAAAAATATCTCGTGAAATCTGGGTGTCCCAGTCCGCTCCAGAAAACTCAGAATTGGCAAACAGGTAAGCTTTGGCTGCCTCTATCTGTGTGAAAGCATTGATGACACGTAGGTAGTTATCGGTCGAAACATCCAACTGGACTTGACTCCCGCAGATGAAGGCTCCGTATTGTGGAAAGTCATGTAAATGCGCACTTTCTTGGTGACTCCCCATACTCAGATAATCCATCAGCATCTGATAGCGTGGATAAGCCACAGGTCGGTTGTCATTTTGATTCCAATTTGGGTGAATCCCCCAACCCTGGATAGCATGATTCTTTTCGCCTAGCTTTTCTTGAATTACCTTCATATAGGCCTGAAAACGTCCTTCAACCTCTTGGATATTCTGAGCCCTACCAAAGGCAAATTCCAAGGTCGTGTAGGAAACCTCAAACAGAATTCGATCTTGACTCAACGGTTCTACAAGTTGAATCGGATTGCCCTCCTGGTCTACCTTTTCAACTTTCAGACTGAGAGCATCCACCAAAAAGCGCAACAAATCCTTGCTGACTTCAATATCTGTAGGTTGGCCTTTCGTATGAACGATCGGAAACTCCAACTCAATACCGATGTAGAGATCTGGATTTTCTTTGATATTTTTTAAATAGCGGTCTTTTAATAACTGAATTGAAGGGGACATATATACCTCTCACTCTAACTTCTCATACTAGAAAATAAATTACTCTCTATTATACCAAAAATCGGAGATAATCTTGTCGAAAACAAACTTTTTACAAAATAAGGGCAGTTTTGGAATTTATATTAAATTTTACATGTTTGCTTTTAAAACCTCTTCTAAAAATGTTGATATATCAATATCTTCAAAAATCATTACTCCTATAATTTTTGTATAATTTAATTTAATTTGTTGATTTTTTTATGAAAACGGTTTATACTTAGTTAGTCTTAAAGTTTTCTTAAACTACAAGTCAAACATTTTATAAGGAGGAATGACAATAATGAGTATCGGAATCATTATTGCGAGTCACGGTGAATTTGCCGCGGGTATTCATCAGTCAGGATCTATGATCTTTGGTGAACAAGAAAAGGTTCAAGTTGTAACCTTTATGCCAAACGAAGGTCCAGATGATTTATACGCAAAATTCAACAATGCTGTGGCTGCATTTGACGCAGAAGATGAGGTTCTAGTCTTGGCTGACCTTTGGAGTGGTTCTCCATTTAACCAAGCTAGCCGCGTAATGGGAGAAAATCCTGAGCGTAAATTTGCCATCATCACAGGACTTAACTTGCCGATGTTAATCCAAGCCTACACCGAACGCCTGATGGACGCTAATGCCGGAGTGGCTAAAGTTGCTGCGAACATCATCAAAGAAGCCAAAGATGGCATCAAGGCTCTTCCAGAAGAGCTAAACCCAGCTGAGGAAGTTGCTACTGCTGCAACTGCTCCTGTAGCCCAAGCTGCTATTCCAGAAGGAACAGTTATCGGAGACGGTAAATTGAAAATCAATCTTGCACGTCTTGACACACGTCTCCTTCACGGGCAAGTCGCAACTGCTTGGACACCAGATTCAAAAGCAGACCGTATCATCGTTGCTTCAGATAACGTTGCAAACGACGATCTTCGTAAAGAATTGATCAAACAAGCAGCTCCAAACGGAGTGAAGGCTAACGTTGTTCCAATCAAAAAATTGATTGAGGTTGCAAAAGACCCTCGTTTTGGTAACACACACGCCCTTATCTTGTTTGAAACACCTCAAGATGCCCTCCGTGCTATCGAAGGCGGTGTACCAATCAAGACTCTTAACGTAGGATCTATGGCTCACTCAACTGGTAAAACAATGGTCAACAACGTATTGTCAATGGACAAAGAAGACGTTGCTACATTTGAAAAAATGCGTGACCTTGGTGTTGAATTTGACGTACGTAAAGTACCAAACGACACGAAAAAAGATTTGTTTGACTTGATTAGCAAAGCTAACGTTCAATAATTTACATTAAATAGAAAAGGAATAAAACCATGTCAGATATTTCAATCATTTCTGCTATCTTGGTTGTAGTTGTTGCCTTCTTCGCAGGTCTTGAAGGTATCCTCGACCAATTCCAATTCCATCAACCAATCGTTGCATGTACCCTCATCGGGCTTGTAACTGGTAACCTCGAAGCTGGGGTTATGCTTGGTGGATCACTTCAAATGATTGCCCTTGGTTGGGCTAACATCGGAGCTGCCGTAGCTCCTGACGCTGCTCTTGCCTCTGTTGCAGCTGCAATCATCATGATTAAGGGTGGTAACTTTACTACTGAAGGTATCGCAGTCGCAACTGCAACTGCAATCCCTCTTGCCGTAGCTGGACTTTTCTTGACTATGATCGTTCGTACAATCTCAGTTGGTTTGGTTCACACTGCAGACGCTGCTGCTAAAGAAGGAAATATTGCAGCTGTTGAACGCGCTCACTACTTTGCCCTTGCTCTTCAAGGTCTACGTATTGCTATCCCAGCTGCACTCTTGCTTGCAATGCCAACTGAAGCAGTTCAAGGAGTATTGGAACTTATGCCAGAATGGCTTAAAGGTGGTATGGCTGTCGGTGGTGCCATGGTCGTTGCCGTTGGTTACGCTTTGGTTATCAACATGATGGCTACTCGTGAAGTATGGCCATTCTTTGCTATCGGTTTTGCTCTTGCAGCAATCTCTCAATTGACTTTGATTGCCCTTGGTGTCATCGGTGTTGCCCTTGCCTTCATCTACCTCAACCTTTCTAAACAAGGTGGAAACGGTGGCGGAGGAGCTGCAACTTCTAACGATCCAATCGGTGATATCCTAGAAGACTACTAGAAAGGGGAACAATCATGGCTGAAAAAATTCAATTATCAAAATCAGATCGCCAAAAAGTTTGGTGGCGTTCACAATTCCTTCAAGGTTCATGGAACTACGAACGTATGCAAAACTTGGGTTGGGCTTACTCTTTGATCCCAGCTATCAAGAAACTTTACACTAAAAAAGAAGACCAAGCCGCTGCTCTTGAGCGCCACCTTGAGTTCTTCAACACTCACCCATACGTAGCTGCTCCAATCATGGGGGTTACTCTTGCACTTGAAGAAGAACGCGCAAACGGTACTGACATCGATGATGCTGCTATCCAAGGTGTTAAGATTGGTATGATGGGACCTCTTGCTGGTATCGGTGACCCAGTCTTCTGGTTTACAGTACGTCCTATCCTTGGTGCCCTTGGTGCATCACTTGCAGCAACTGGTAATATCGTTGGACCACTTCTCTTCTTCTTTGGATGGAATGCAATCCGTATGTCTTTCCTTTGGTATACACAAGAGTTTGGTTACAAGGCTGGATCTGAAATCACCAAAGACATGTCAGGTGGTATCTTGAAAGACATCACTAAAGGAGCTTCTATCCTTGGTATGTTCATCCTTGCCGTTCTTGTACAACGTTGGGTATCAATCAACTTCACTATCAACCTTCCAGGTAAACAATTGTCAGAAGGTGCTTACATCGTCTTCCCAGAAGGTCCTGTTACAGGTGGAGAATTGAAGGGAATCCTCGGCCAAGCACTTAGCGGTTTGAGTTTGGATAGCGTTCAACCACAAACGCTTCAAGGTCAGTTGAACTCATTGATCCCAGGATTGATGGGACTTCTCCTTACTTTCCTTTGCATGTGGTTGCTTAAGAAAAAAGTATCTCCAATCACAATCATCCTTGCACTCTTTGCAGTTGGTATCGCAGCTCGTTACTTCGGTATCATGTAATCTCGACGAGAATGTATAAACAAAAAAAGAATCAGATTTATTATCTGATTCTTTTTTACTTTCAATTATTCTGCCAAGGCACCCATTGGATCCCATGGTGCAAGAACGATTGGTTCTGCTTCATAAGCAGCTCGTTCTTCTTCTGTTAGCAATTCCTTACGAACAACGATTTGGTAAGTGTATTCGTCCATCCAAGCATCTGAGGCAACAAAGTAACCATCTGTACCGACCTTGTCTCCCCATGAGTTTTCAACTTTCCACTTAGTTGATTTACCATTTTCATCCAAATCAACACCCGTCAAGACCATAGCGTGGGTCATCAAGCTTTCGCTGTAGTCCAAGCGTCCAGCCTTGTCTTGAGTGAGTTGGATGTCCATGCTTGATTCAAAATCATAGACATCTGTCGCAAGGATTCCTGCTTTACGGTTGCTGAGCTGGCCGACATCTGAACCAAACCAGACAGTTTCTCCTGTCTGCATTTGAGCAATGGCCAATTCTTTCAAGCGTTCCATCGGTACGTTGATGTAGCGAACCGCACGGCTACCGACGACATTGCCTAACATCTCAACTGTATATGATTTACCGTATGGTTTATCAGCAGTTGGAGCATTGATCACAGAAACGTAGTCTTCTAGTGGAAGGTCGACATATTTCTTGTAAAACTCTTGTGGAGTGATGCCTTTTTCGCTTTGGTAGTTGTTATCCTTATCGCGATAAGCAAAGTCAAATTTACGTGGTGGTAGACCTAGTGACATGGCAAGGAAATTAAAGATTTCTTGCAAGAGGTCTTCTTTCTTAGCTTGAACCGTCGCTTGGTCTGCGCCAGAAGCCAAGAGGTCACGCAAGATTTGAGCATCTTGACGAAGCAATTTGTTAAGGATTGCATTGAGCTCACGGCTGCTGCTAGATGAGACAGACTCTGGATAAACAGACTTAGGTACGACACCGTATTTCTCAAAGAGAGAAACTACCATATCCCACTGACCACCATCTTGTTGTGGAGTTTGGAGTAGGAAGCTAACCTTGCGGCTTGTCAATTCTTGGTCAGCAGTCGCAATCACTTGCTCCAAGAACCAGTTAGATTTTTCATACTTGTCCCAGAAGAAGGTGTGGGCTTGTGACAATTCAAATTTTTCAAGTTTGTATTGAGAGATGAGTTTGTGGCGGAAAGTATTAAGTGCCGCAAACATCCAGCAACGACCAGATGCTTTCTGGTTAGTGACCTTGTCCTTTGTCAAATCAAGCGAGAAAACAGGTGTGTTGTCTACATGGCTTTGACGACGCTCAAGGGCTGCAAAAATTCCATTGTGGCTAGCTGCATTTTCGATAGCTTGGTATTTTACATTTGCTTCATAGTTGGCAATTAATTTATCTGTAAATGATTCTTGAATCGCGTTCATAAAATCCTCCTTTTTTCTTACTGTCTATTATAACTCTTTTCACAAAGGAAGCAACCAAAAACTGAAAAAGGTAGGGATATTTCCCCTACCTTTTTCGATTATCCAGTTTATTGAACACTCTCAAGCAAAGCTTCTAGCTCTTCCTTGGTTAAACGACGCCATTCTCCACGTTTCAAATCCTCATCCAAGGTCAAAGTTCCCATGGTTAAACGTTGCAAGTCCACAACTTCCTTACCACAGTAGGCCACCATCCGTTTGACCTGGTGGAATTTCCCTTCTGCAATAGTCACTCGGACCAGGCTTTGATCCTTTCCCGTATCAATAGACACAAGCTCCAGCTTGGCAGGCTGACAGGTAAAGTCCTTGAGTGGAATGCCCTTGGCAAATGTCTCAATATCTTCATCCGTCATGATTCCATTGACTTGCGCAAGATAGGTTTTATCCACATGGCGTTTAGGTGAAAGGAGAGCATGAGCCAGCTTGCCATCATTGGTCAAGAGCAAGAGTCCATGCGTATCGATATCCAAGCGCCCTACCGGGAAAACTTCCTTGGCACGTGCATAGTCATCCAACAAATCCAAGACTGTCTTGTGTTTAGGATCTTCAGTTGCTGAAATAACACCCTGGGGCTTGTTCATCATATAGTAAACAAACTCCTCGTACTCTAACTTTTGCCCGTCAAAACAAATCTCGTCCGTGTCTTCATTGATTTGCAGTTTGGCAGATTTTTCCTTTTTACCATTGACCATCACGCGCCCAGCCTTTAGAAAGTTTTTGACTTCCGTCCGGCTTCCTACTGCACAGGCAACTAAATATTTATCTAATCTCATAGGGCTATTATATCATGAAAAAGCATAGACTTAGAACAAAAAAAGCCGCCTGATTGGGCGACTTAATTTTTTTATAGGGAGATTATTATGAAAAAGTTTTAGGAGTATAAGTTAAGTTCTTCTTAACTTATGAGATAAGTATACAGCTCCTATCTTAAAGTTTCCTTAAGTATTTTTAAATGTGAGATTTTTCCATTTTTCTCGCCAGTTTTTCTTAGATAAACGCTGGTGATAAAGCTTCATCCGGTCGTCATTTTCTAAAAAATGAGGAGTTGGACGAACTTGAAAGTTCAAAATATCCTCTAAACCATAAGGCGCAAAGAGCTCTAAAGTTGCGTCAGCTTGCATGCTAAGTCCTACCGCCGTACAACGTTCAGGATATTTACTCATGGCATCGCAGGAATTTCTATACGGAGCCGTATGGGGACTATGCTGATGCATATAGACTTGATTTTTCAGCTCCCACTGATACTGGGGAAAGTCCTCTCTCAGCTTGTTTTCTATAGCCAGCGTTTCTTCGTAACTCACATCTGGGTCAAAGAAAATCACATCCACATCCGTTTCACGGTCAAAGGCTGGCTTATCTGACAAGAGATTCCAGATAAAATTTCGGACCGATCCAGCCGCCAACCAGGAATCTTTCAACTCCAAGTCACGGATGATGGTCAGAATAGGCATCATATCAGGATTTTCTCTGAAAGAGTCTAAGATTTCAGTCTCATTTTTCAATGTATTCATACCCTAAATGCTCATAGGCCTTGGCTGTCGCGACCCGTCCTGAACGAGTTCGCATGATAAAGCCTTTCTGGATCAGGTAAGGTTCGTACATATCCTCTACCGTCTCACGCTCTTCAGCGATATTAACCGAAAGGGTACCTAGACCGACAGGACCGCCACCGTACATTTCAATCATGGTACGGAGAATTTTCTGGTCCACATAGTCCAAACCTTCATGGTCTACATCCAGCATGGTCAAAGCCTTATCCGTAATCACATCATCAATCAAGCCATCGCCCATAATCTGCGCAAAGTCACGCACGCGCTTGAGAAGACGATTGGCGATACGAGGAGTCCCACGGCTACGGAGAGCTAACTCCGAAGCTGCTTCATGAGTGATTTCCATCTCAAAGATATCTGCCGTCCGCTCGACAATCTCTGTCAAGTCGTCATGGGTATAGTATTCCATGTGACCAGTGATTCCAAAACGGGCACGAAGAGGATTTGAGAGCATCCCTGCTCGTGTCGTCGCACCAATCAAGGTAAAAGGTGGCAAATCTAGATGGACACTACGGCTAGCTTCTCCTGCACCAATCATGATGTCAATGTAGAAGTCTTCCATGGCACTGTATAGCACCTCTTCTACCGACATGGGCAAGCGATGAATCTCATCAATAAAAAGAACATCTCCTGGCTCCAAGTCATTCAAAATCGCTACCAAATCACCGGCTTTTTCGATAACGGGACCAGACGTCTGCTTGAGATTGACTCCCAATTCATTGGCAATGACAAAAGCCATGGTTGTTTTCCCGAGACCTGGAGGGCCAAATAAAAGAACATGATCCAGCGCCTCATCACGCATTTTTGCTGCCTCGATAAAGATTTGAAGCTGATCCTTGACCTTGTCTTGTCCGATATATTCACGTAAATATTGGGGACGGAGGGTACGTTCTACCAACTCCTCATCACCCATGATTTCATTATCTAAAATTCTACTCATGTTCCTATTATAGCAAAAATCCAGCCTACAAACAAAAAAGCCACCTGATTTGGTGGCTTCTTTAGGGAGATTATTATGAAAAAGAAAAGTTAGGATTTCTATTAAATAAAGTTAGGAGGTCTTTACTTAATAATTATATGGTACAAGATAAGACTTAAAGTTAACTTAACCTATAATTTTTATTTTTTTGCTAGAGATTTTAACTACTACCAGCCAAAGCAGAAGAGTTAGGAAGCAGATACTCACCACTATTAAGTATGTTTCTTCCTTTGTTAAAAGGTTCTGCCAATTAAGCCGGATTCCTAATTTTTCTTGAAACTCTTCTAATAAGCTACTATTCCCCATAAATGTAGTTTCTAATTGCTCCTTCATTAAGACCTGTCTATAGAGAGAAGCAAGATAGGTAGCCGGTGTGCACTTCATGAGAACTTGAGCGAAGTTAGGAAGAATTCCCATTGGTACATAAGTTCCTACTAAAAACCCTGAAGCTGTACCTACAATGGTAGCCAATTTACCCAGACTATCTACTGACTGGAAATGGTAAATCAAGAGTGCATTTACCAATGTTGAAAGGAGACTACTTAGCAGCATGATTAAACTTATTTCAAATAGCTTACTCATAGCTGGAATTTCTTGAAAATAAAGGCTCATAACAATAAGCATAAAGGCTTGCATAACAAAGGAAATGATAAGGCTACTAATAAGATAAGACAGTTGCAAGCCCCAGCTCCCTAAGTCTGTCAAAAAGAGATCCTGATCCACTTGATTTTCACGGTCTTGTACCATCTGGGACAAAGCTGTAAAACTGGTTGTAATCCCAGTCACAGCCAAGGTTCCACCCATCAGCCAGTTATTTAAAAGGCTCTTATTATCAGGAAGTTGGGACCAGGCATCCATCAAATTTTTCTGCAAAAAAATGATATAGAGTAGAAAGGAAATCAAAGCTCCCAGTAATGAGAAAAAGACTCCTGAACGATTACGAAAATACAACAAAAAATCACGTTTTAATAAGGCTAACATTAGCGCACCTCTCTTCCTGTAAGGGCTATGAAGGCATCATCCATAGTTCCTGGACGAAATTCAAAGCTAGCAATCTTCTCACGAACTTGGGTCAAATAATCAATA
Organism: Streptococcus sp. oral taxon 431; assembly: GCF_023110115.1. Taxonomy (GTDB): domain Bacteria; phylum Bacillota; class Bacilli; order Lactobacillales; family Streptococcaceae; genus Streptococcus. Next base: position 28,126 of record NZ_JALDVP010000005.1, read on the forward strand.
GCTTCCAATTGGCTCTTAGGATAAAGACTATACTCAAACTCATTTTCCTTTTCCACAGGCATATTTTTAGGTAAGAATTTCTCCACCTGCTTGTCTTTAAAACAAATTTTTAAAAGATTGGAAGCGTACTCACTTTTAATTTCAGCAGCAGAACCTTGGGCAATAACCTTTCCATGATCTATAATATAAAGTTGATCTGCCTCATCTGCTTCATCCAGATAATGAGTCGTTAAGATAATAGTCATCCCTTCATCTCTTTGTAGACGATACAATAAATCCCAAATGGATTTGCGAGTCTGAATATCTAGTCCAGTCGTAGGCTCATCTAGAAACAAAATATCGGGATTGGATAGGAGAGCCCGAGCAATGTCAACTCGACGTTTCTGTCCTCCTGATAAAGTTCCATAAAGTTGTTTCTGAAAAGCAGTCAACCCTAGTTGATTGATTAAATCTTCCACACGACCACCTTTAATCTCCTTATACTGCTGGGCACGAATGGCTAGGTTTTCTTTGACCGTCAACTTTTCATCCAATACACTTGCTTGAAAAACAACTCCAATCCGAGTATTGGGCGCATAGATGATTTGACCATTAGTTGCTCGTTTAAGTCCGATTAACATTGAAATCGTGGTCGATTTGCCAGCCCCATTAGGTCCTAAGATTGCGTTAAAACTTCCTTTTTTAAACTCTAAATTTATATCTTTTACTGCTGTATGGTCTCCATAGTTCTTAGTGAGGCCTTTTGCTTGTAAAATCATATTTCCTTCCTCCTTTTTACACCTTCAGTTTAACAAAAAGGAAAAAGAAAAAATATAGTTTGGTGCTATGTGGTCGAAATGGATGATTATGTGGTCAATTCTACCTTAAAACTTCTGCATTTGAACATAAAAAAGCCACCTGATTTGGTGGCTTCTTTAGGGAGATTATTATGAAAAAGAAAAGTTTAGGATTTCTATTAAATAAAGTTAGGAGGCCTTTACTTAATAATTATATGATACATGAGTAAACTTAAAGTTAACTTAAGATAAAAGAATTATTTAAATTTTTTTCGATCCACCCAAATCATTCCTGTACAATCATAAGTAGATAAGGTTTCAAACCCCAGAGAACGGTAAAAACCCAAGGTTTTTTCTGTCTGTTCAGTCGCTAGTTGTATTTGATAGGCATCCTTATAGTCAGCCAAGGCTTCTTTCATCAAGTTACTACCAATTCCTTGGCGCTGATAGCTAGGCAAAACAATCAAATCCTGGACAAAAACGGATGAAAAACCGTCTCCAACCAAACGGACCAAACCAACTATTGCCTCACCATCAAGTGCCAGGTAAATTGCTAGCGAATGAGACAAGGCCTGCTCCAACATCTTTGGCTGTTTGGTATAGTTTGTCCAACCAACTGCCTGATAGAGATGTAAAACGTCATTAATTAAAACAGATCTTTCTTTTGTAATCTTAATCATAACAAACCTTTCTAACATTCTCGTAGAGATTTCAACTGATGGCCTTCTTCATCAAAATTCTCAGATTTTAACCACGCTTTAAAACGTGCTTTAACCTTTGGCCAGTCCTTATCGATCATAGACAACCAATCCGTATCTCTGGTGCGACCTTTATAGATAACAGCTTGGCGGAAGGTTCCTTCATAGACAAAGCCCAAACGTTCTGCTGCTTTTCTAGATGGAAGATTGAGGGCGTCGCACTTCCACTCATAGCGTCGATAGTTGAGTTCTTCAAAGACATAACGGGCTAGCAAATAGTGAGCTTCTGTTCCCATCCTGGTCTGTTTGAGAGCCGGAGAAAAAGTCACCGCGCCAACTTCAATGGTGCGATTGGCTTGGTCAATACGCATGAGCGAAAAAGTACCCAGTGCTTTACCAGTCGCTTTATCGATAATCGCGTAGTAAAAGCGATCCTTGCGCTCAATCATCTGCTTTAAAGCTACCATTAACTCTTCTAGATTAGCCACAGGTTGTTGAAAGAGATAGGTCCACATGTCACGAGGACTATCTGGACCATAGACAGCTAATAAATCCTCTGCATGCTTTTCCACCGATAGAGCTTCTATAATCGTATATCGCCCTTCTATCCGTACAAGTGAAGGCAAAACTCCAGGTGTATCATCTACAGGTTCACCAATCATCTGACCGTATTCATTTACTGGCATAGCTTTCTCCTTGTCTCACACTTATAAGTTTAAAGATGTGAATAGTATATCACATCTCACAGGTAATCTACCAAAAATCCTCCAGATTCTACTCTGAAGGACTTTTAAATTTATTTCGTTACGATATTTACAAGCTTGTTAGGTACACTAATCACTTTCACGATTTCCTTACCATCGATCTCTGCTTTGACTTTTTCGTCAGCCAGAGCAATTTCTTGCAATTCTTCGCGAGAAAGGTCTTTAGCGACCATGAGTTTGGCACGAACTTTTCCTTTGATTTGGACGACAATTTCGATTTCGTCTTCAATCAATTTGCTTTCGTCCCATGTTGGCCAAGCTACATAAGAGATAGACTCGCCTGTCGCTGCCACTGTTTGCCAGAGTTCTTCAGCCAAGTGAGGGGCAAATGGAGCGATCAATTGGATAAAGCCTTTAGCGTAATCCACATAGAGCTTGTCTTCCTTGTTCGCTGCGTTGACAAAGACCATGAGTTGGGCAATGGCTGTGTTGAATTTCATGGACTCGATTTGCTCTGTGACAGCTTTAACGGTTTCGTTATAAACCTTGTCTAGAGCGCCATTGTTTTCCGCAACGATTTCTTTCGTTGTGATCAAACGGTACACACGGTCAAGGAATTTACGGCTTCCTTCCAGACCTTCTTCTGACCAAGCGATGGAAGCATCGAGTGGTCCCATGAACATTTCATAGACACGAAGGGTATCAGCACCGTATTGTTCCACCACATCGTCTGGGTTGACCACGTTCTTGAGGGATTTCGACATCTTAGCTGGTGCTTGCTCCAATTCTTCCCCTGTTTCCATGTGGAAGAAGGAACCGTCACGTTTTTCAACCTTGTCAGTCGCCACAAGAGCACCACGGTGGTCACGGTAGCTAGTTCCCAAGATCATTCCCTGGTTAAAGAGTTTTTGGAATGGTTCTTTGGTTGGAACAACACCGATATCATAGAGGAATTTATGCCAGAAACGAGCGTAAAGCAAGTGAAGAACAGCGTGTTCTGCACCACCCACGTAGATATCGACTGGCAACCATTGTTTGAGGAGGTCCTCATCGGCCAATTTCTCAGTGTTATGTGGATCGATATAACGGAGGTAGTACCAGCTTGAACCAGCCCATTGCGGCATGGTATTGGTCTCGCGACGACCTTTGACGCCATCTTCACGAGTCACTTCAAGCCAGTCTGTCAGGTTGGCCAATGGGCTTTCCCCAGTACCTGAAGGGCGGATGTCCTTGGTTACCGGCAAGACAAGTGGCAAGTCACTTTCTGGAACGGCTGTTGAAGTCCCATCTTCCCAATGAATGATTGGGATTGGTTCACCCCAGTAACGTTGACGGCTAAAGAGCCAGTCGCGGAGGCGGTAAGTCACCTTCTCTTGACCACAACCTTTTTCTTCCAACCAAGCCACAATCTTGGCAATAGCATCTTCTTTGTTGAGTCCATCTAGGAAGTCTGAATTGACGTGAAGGCCATCTTCTGTGTAGGCAGCTTCTGCTACGTTTCCACCTTCTAGCACTTCTACGATTGGAAGACCAAACTGGTTAGCAAATTCCCAGTCACGTTGGTCGTGGGCAGGTACTGCCATGACTGCACCTGTTCCATAGCTAGAAAGAACATAGTCGGCAATCCAGATTGGGATTTCTTTACCATTAACAGGGTTTACGGCATAAGCGCCAGTCCAAACCCCTGTCTTTTCCTTGGCAAGGTCTGTACGAGCCAAGTCTGATTTCAAGCTAGCTTGGTGTTTGTATTCAGCAACAGCCTCTGCTTGTTCTGGACTTGTGATAGCATCTACCAAGTCATGCTCAGGAGCCAAGACAGTGAAGGTTGCCCCGAAAAGGGTATCTGGACGTGTCGTAAAGACGGTGAATTCCTTGTCTGTTCCTTTCACTTTGAAAGTGACATTGGCACCAGTTGATTTCCCAATCCAGTTGCGTTGCATGTCCTTGATAGACTCTGGCCAGTCCAGGTCATCCAAGTCATTGAGTAAGCGCTCCGCATAGGCAGTGATTTTAAGCATCCATTGGCGCATTGGTTTGCGGACAACTGGATAGCCACCACGCTCAGAAGTTCCGTCAGGAAGGACTTCTTCGTTGGCAATGGCTGTTCCCAATTCTTCAACCCAGTTTACTGGCACTTCAGCTTCATAAGCCAAGCCTTTTTCGTAAAGCTTGGTGAAGATCCATTGTGTCCATTTGTAGTAGTTCGGATCTGTAGTGTTGACTTCACGATCCCAGTCGTAAGAGAATCCAAGCGCATTGATTTGGCGTTTGAAGTTGGCAATGTTTTCTGCTGTGAATTCCGCCGGGTCATTCCCTGTATCCATAGCGTATTGCTCTGCAGGCAAACCAAAAGCATCCCACCCCATTGGGTGAAGGACGTTATAGCCTTGGGCACGTTTGAAACGACTGAGAATATCTGTCGCTGTATAGCCTTCTGGGTGTCCTACGTGAAGACCTGCTCCAGATGGATAAGGGAACATGTCCAATGCATAAAACTTAGGTTTTGAAGCGTCTGTTCCTGTCTTAAAAGTGTGATGATCAGCCCAGTGTTTCTGCCACTTAGGCTCGATTTCTTTGTGATTGTAAAAACTCATGCTGTCTCTCCAATTTTCGTGATGCTCCTATTATACCATTTTTAAGGAAAATATTGTTTCTCTTTTCGTCATTTTTATCGTTTTGACCTTTAAATACTAGATATTTATACTGATAGTTTCTCAAATTTCTCCAATTTATATAATTTCCTATTCAAACAATTCTTAATAAATAATATTAATGCAAGTTAGTGCTTTTTATGGTAGAATATAGGAAAGTGCTTTCTCAGAAGGAGGGAAAAATGAACAAACAAACCATCGCTGTTTTAGGGCCTGGTTCTTGGGGTACTGCTCTGTCACAAGTTTTAAATGACAATGGACATGAAGTACGTATCTGGGGAAATATTCCTGACCAAATTGACGAAATCAATACACAACATACCAACAAACGCTATTTTAAGGATACTGTATTAGACGAAAAGATTGTTGCCTATCATGATTTGGCAGAAGTCTTGAAGGGCGTTGACGCTGTCTTGTTCGTAGTTCCAACTAAGGTGACAAGATTGGTAGCTCAACAGGTAGCTGCTGTTTTGGATCATAAAGTGGTTATTATGCATGCTTCAAAAGGTCTCGAGCCAAATAGTCACAAACGTCTTTCAACCATTCTTGAAGAAGAAATCCCTGAAGAGTTCCGCAGTGAAATTGTGGTTGTATCTGGTCCTAGTCACGCAGAAGAAACAATTGTCCGCGACATCACCTTGATTACTGCTGCTTCTAAAGATTTACAAACAGCTCAGTATGTTCAAGCACTCTTTAGCAACCACTACTTCCGTCTTTATACCAATACAGATGTGATCGGAGTGGAAACAGCTGGTGCTCTTAAAAATATTATCGCGGTTGGTGCAGGAGCACTTCATGGACTTGGATTTGGAGATAATGCCAAAGCAGCTATTATCACGCGCGGGCTTGCGGAAATCACTCGTCTAGGAGTCAAGCTTGGAGCAAATCCACTGACTTATAGCGGACTTTCAGGTGTTGGGGATCTAATCGTTACCGGAACTTCTATCCACTCACGTAACTGGCGTGCCGGAGATGCTCTTGGGCGTGGCGAAGCCTTGGCAGATATCGAAGCAAATATGGGAATGGTCATTGAAGGAATTTCAACAACCAAAGCTGCTTACGAATTGGCGCAAGAGCTTGGAGTCTATATGCCTATTACCCAGGCTATTTACCAAGTTATTTATGAAAATGTTAATATTAAGGATGCTGTTTCTGAACTCATGAGTAACGAGTTCAAGGCAGAAAACGAGTGGTCATAATCATCGTTAGAAAGGATGCTCATGAAGCAAAAAGTTAGAAAAGCTGTTATCCCTGCCGCGGGGCTTGGAACTCGTTTCCTCCCGGCAACCAAAGCCTTGGCCAAAGAAATGTTGCCAATCGTGGATAAGCCAACCATTCAATTCATCGTTGAAGAAGCTCTCAAGTCTGGAATTGAGGATATTCTTGTTGTAACAGGGAAGTCAAAACGTTCTATTGAAGACCACTTTGACTCAAACTTTGAACTAGAATATAACCTTAAGGAAAAAGGAAAAACAGATCTCTTAAAATTAGTTGATGAAACAACAGGCATGCGCCTTCACTTCATCCGTCAAACACACCCACGCGGGCTTGGAGATGCCGTTTTACAAGCCAAAGCATTCGTTGGGAATGAGCCTTTTGTGGTGATGCTCGGAGATGATCTCATGGATATCACTGATGACAATGCTGTTCCGTTGACCAAGCAACTCATGAATGATTATGAAGAGACTCACGCTTCTACTATCGCTGTGATGCCTGTACCACATGAAGAAGTCTCTGCCTATGGTGTTATCGCACCTCAAGGTGAAGGAAAAGACGGACTTTATAGCGTTGAAACCTTCGTTGAAAAACCAGCTCCTGAAGATGCACCAAGTGATTTAGCCATTATCGGTCGTTACCTTCTCACACCTGAGATTTTTGGTATTCTTGAAAACCAAACACCTGGTGCCGGAAATGAAATCCAGCTAACAGACGCTATTGATACCCTCAACAAAACCCAACGAGTATTTGCTCGTGAATTTAAAGGTTCACGTTATGACGTTGGAGATAAGTTTGGATTCATGAAGACTTCCATCGAATACGCCCTCAAACATCCTCAAGTTAAAGACCACTTGAAAGACTACTTGATTGATCTTGGAAAAGAACTTTCAGGTGAATAACAAACCCTTAAAACCAGGTTGAATTTACCTGGTTTTTTTGTTGCCTAAATACCTCCAAAGCTAGTCCAAGCCTAATTTCTTGCAATCATTGCTTTTATGGTATAATAATAAGGAGTGAGGAAAGAAATGAAGAATAAATTATTATCTATGAAAGAAAAAGGACTAGCCTTACTGGAGTCCCTTAAAACAAAACTAAAAAATATACATCTAGGAAAAAAAGGTCCTAAAAATTCTAAAAAGAAAAAGCAAACCAAAACGAATATTTGGACTATCTTTGCTAATATCTTACTGGGAATCAAGGCAACCTTTAATACCCTATTCATCATCGCCTTTCTTGGTGGACTTTTAGGTACTGGGGTTGTTTTCGGTTATGCTGTATCTCTGTTTGACAAAGTGACCGTCCCTCAAACAGAAGATTTAGTCAAACAAGTGAACGATATTTCATCCATTTCAGAGATTCGCTATGCTGATGGTTCCATGATTGGTGCTATTGAAAGCGACCTCCTTCGGACTTCTGTCGCATCGGATGCTATTTCAGAAAATCTCAAACAAGCTATCGTTGCGACCGAGGATGAACATTTCGCCGAACATAATGGAGTCGTTCCTAAAGCGGTTATTCGTGCCAGCCTCGGAAACTTTATCGGACTTGGTTCTTCTAGTGGAGGTTCTACACTAACCCAGCAACTTATCAAGCAGCAAGTGGTTGGGGATGCTCCTACACTAACCCGTAAAGCTACTGAAATCGTGGATGCCTTGGCCTTGGAGAGAGCAATGAGTAAGGACGAAATCTTAACAACCTATCTCAACGTTGCTCCATTTGGTCGTAACAATAAAGGGCAAAATATCGCAGGAGCTCAACAAGCTGCCAAGGGTATTTTCGGTGTTGACGCCAATCAGCTAACGATACCTCAAGCAGCCTTCATAGCAGGCTTGCCACAAAGTCCCATCTCTTACTCACCTTATGAATCTACTGGGGAGATGAAGAGCGAAGAGGATATGGCACTTGGTATCAAACGCTCAAAAGATGTCCTTTACAATATGTACAGAACAGGAGTCCTCAGTCAGGAAGACTACGAAACCTATAAAGCATACGACATCAAACAAGATTTCTTGCCAGCAGAAAGTGTAAACGTAGCTTCTAGGGGCTATCTCTACTTTACTGCACTTGATGAAGCAACTAATCTCATGTATGATTACTTGGTACAAAAAGACAACGTCTCTGCCCAAGAACTCAAGAACGAATCTATCCAAAAATCCTATCGTGAATTAGCCGAAAAAGAAATTCAAAATGGTGGTTACCGTATCACAACTACAATCGACAAAGCTATCCATACTGCCATGCAAGATGCAGTGGCCAACTATGGCTATCTAGTCGACGATAATACCGGCCAACCTGAAGTCGGAAATGTTTTGATGGATAATCAAACGGGAGCTATCTTAGGTTTTGTCGGTGGCCGCGATTACCAAAGTAACCAAAATAACCACGCTTTTAATACCAAACGTTCTCCTGCTTCAACTACTAAACCAATCCTAGCTTACAGTATTGCCATTGACCAAGGTTTGATGGGAAGTGCAAGTGTCCTATCTAACTATCCAACCAACTTCTCAAACGGAAATCCAATCATGTATGTCAATAGTCCTGGTACAGGCATGATGAGCTTGAAAGAAGCCCTCAATTATTCATGGAACATCCCAGCCTACTGGACTTACCGCACACTCCGTGAAAAGGGTGTTGATGTTCGCTCTTACATGGAAAAAATGGGCTATGAAATCCCGGAATACGACATTGAAAGTTTGCCTATGGGTGGAGGAATCGATGTTACTGTAGCTCAACATACAAACGGATACCAAACCTTAGCCAACAACGGTGTTTATCATAAAAAATTCATGATTTCGAAAATCGAAAAAACTAGTGGTGAGGTTATCTATGAGCACAAAGACGAACCTGTTCAGGTATACTCTAAAGCGACTGCAACCATTATGCAGAGCTTATTGAGAGATGTTATTTCGTCACGAGTCACTTCAAGCTTCCAGAGCGATCTTGCTGCAATCAATCCAAGTTTAGCAGGTGCTGACTGGATTGGTAAAACGGGTACAACCAATGAAGATGGTGATATGTGGCTTATGCTTTCAACTCCAAGATTGACACTTGGCGGTTGGCTTGGTCACGATGACAACCGACCTCTTGGAAAGGGAGCTGGTCACTACCGCAATGCTAAATATATGGCTTATCTGGTAAATGCTATTCAGCAAGCTTCTCCTTCTGTTTGGGGTTCTGAACGCTTTAGTCTTGACTCCAGCGTCACTTCTTCTCAAGTTCTTAGATCGACTGGTCAGAAACCAGGTAAGGTTACTATTAACGGTAGAGAAATTGAAGTAACTGGAGAAATGGTAACAAGCTATTGGGCTAATCAAACTGGTGCTCCAACTACTACCTACAGATTTGCCATTGGTGGAAGCGATGCTGACTACCAAAATGCTTGGAATACTATTTTGGGAAGCTTACCAAAATCTTCTAATTCCAACAATAATAACTCAAACAACAATAGCAATAACAACAATAATCGAAGTAATAACAATAATAATAGCAACAACAACAGTAACAGTAGCAGCAATAACGGTAATAATAACAATAATATTACCAACGGAAGTAACAACTCTTCGTCAAATAGACTACAACGCTAACCTTTTATATGAATCACTACCAAAAGAATATTTTTAAGGGAACCATTTACTCCCTCCTATCTGGATTAATATGGGGTATTTGTGGCATTTTAGGAGAATTCTTCTTTACGCATTATCAAGTATCATCCGGCTGGATTACTTCCATGCGACTAAGCCTTGCAGGTGGTTTCGTGCTCATCTTGTCTAGCTTTAAGTTCCGCTCACAGCTATTCGATATCTGGAGAAACCGCAAAAACTACCTGCCTTTTCTGGCTTATGTCATCTTAGGAATCTTCTCTGTTCAGTATTTCTTCTATCTCTGTGTAGAATACTCTAATGCGACAACTGCAACCATCCTACAATTTATCAGTCCTGTCTTCATTCTCATATACAACCGTATCATCTACAAGAAAAAAGCTTCTAAAAAAGCAATCTTCTATGTTTTAACTGCTATGCTTGGGGTCTTTTTGATGGCTACCAAAGGCGATCTTTCTAAGCTTTCCATCACTCCTATCGCTTTATTAACCGGACTGCTCAGTGCGCTGGGCGTCATGTTTAATGTCATCTTACCCCAGCCATTTGCTCGAAAATATGGTTTTGTTCCTACTGTTGGTTGGGGAATGATGCTGGCTGGACTCTTTAGTAATTTTCTCTATCCTGTATATAGAATTAGCTTTCAGCTAGATTGGGTGAGCATCTTGATTTGTTTGACCATTGCCTTTCTGGGAACAGCTTTTGCCTTTTTCCTATCTATGAAGGCTGTCTCGCTCGTATCCCCATTGGTGGTGTCAGTGGTTAGTGCAAGTGAACCGCTATCCTCTGCTATTCTAAGCGTTCTATTTCTAGGTCTGGTCTTGGACGGCTACCTGCTATTAGCTATGATTTTGATTATTATTCCCATGATCTTCTTATCCATCGAAGAATCAAAGGATAAACTGAAAGAATCTTCTTTTAACACTTAAGGCTTCAATTTTGAAGCCTTTTTTGGTAGAATAGTAAGCATTACAAAGAGTGAGGAGACATCTATGACTGCTACAAAAATGAATGCACAAGAAATTATCCAATTTATCGCCAATGCTGAGAAAAAAACAAGTGTAAAAGTGACCTTTGAAGGACAACTTGCCGGAGCTATCCCTGCTTCTGTTACCAAACTTGGAAATGTTCTTTTTGGAGACTGGAAGGATATCGCACCTCTTCTTGAAGGACTAACAGAAAATAAAGATTATGTTGTTGAGCAAGATGCTCGTAATTCTGCAGTTCCTTTGCTAGATAAACGTGCTATCAACGCTCGTATCGAACCAGGGGCTATCATCCGTGACCAGGTTGAGATTGGCGACAACGCTGTTATCATGATGGGAGCTGTGATCAATATTGGTGCTGAAATCGGTGATGGTACTATGATTGACATGGGTGCTATTCTAGGTGGACGTGCTATTGTCGGTAAAAATAGTCACGTGGGTGCGGGAGCTGTTCTTGCAGGTGTTATCGAACCAGCTAGTGCAGAGCCTGTCCGTGTCGGTGATAATGTTCTCATCGGTGCTAACGCTGTGGTTATCGAAGGTGTTCAAATCGGTAGCGGTTCTGTTGTTGCAGCAGGTGCCATCGTCACTCAAGATGTCCCAGAAAATGTTGTGGTGGCAGGTGTTCCAGCTCGTGTTATCAAAGAAATCGATAGCCAAACCCAACAAAAAACAGCGCTAGAAGATGCGCTTCGTACCTTGTAGTTAGTAACAGAGGCGGAAATGTTTCCAGCCTCTTTATCGTATCAATAGAAGGAAATTAGATATGTTAGATTTGATTCACACTCGACGCGATCTTCACCAAATTCCTGAGATTGGTTTAGAAGAATTCAAGACTCAAGCTTATTTGCTCAATGTCATTGAGAAATTAACAGCTGGTAAGGATTTTGTTCAAATTCGCACTTGGCGAACAGGTATTTTAGTGTATTTACAGGGAAGTCAGCCAGAACGTACCATCGGTTGGCGGACAGATATCGACGGACTCCCAATCGTTGAACAAACAGGTCTTGCCTTTGCCTCTCAGCACCCAGACCGTATGCATGCTTGTGGACATGATTTTCACATGACCATTGCCCTAGGAAGTCTCGAACGTGCTCTAGAAAACCAACCTAAAAACAATCTCCTCTTTCTCTTCCAGCCTGCCGAGGAAAATGAAGCAGGTGGTATGCTCATGTATGAAGATGGGGCCTTTGGCGACTGGTTGCCTGATCAATTTTATGGGCTTCATGTTCGTCCAGACCTAAAAGTTGGACAGATTGCGACCAATACCCATACACTCTTTGCAGGAACTTGCGAAGTCAAGATTCATTTCAAGGGTAAAGGTGGTCACGCTGCCTTTCCACATCAAGCAAACGACGCTCTGGTTGCCGCTAGCTATTTTGTCACTCAAGTTCAGTCGGTTGTCAGCCGTAATGTCGATCCTATCGAGGGAGCTGTCGTAACTTTCGGTGTCTTTCATGCTGGAACAACCAATAATGTCATCGCTGATACAGCTTTCTTGCATGGAACCATTCGAGCTCTCACACATAGTATGAGCCTCTTAGTTCAAAAACGTGTCAAAGCCATCGCTGAAGGTGTCGCAGCTGCTTTTGATATGGATGTGGAAGTTGAACTCAAGCAGGGAGGTTACCTATCTGTCGAAAACAACCCTGAATTAGCTCGAGAATTGATGACCTTCTTTAATGAAAAAGAGGGAATTGAACTCATCGATATCGAACCTGCCATGACAGGAGAAGACTTTGGTTATCTTCTCTCCAAGGTTCCTGGTGTCATGTTCTGGCTAGGTATTGATAGTCCCTATGCCCTTCATCATCCACAGATGAGTCCTAATGAAGAAGCTCTAGCTGTCGGTGTCGAGGCTGTATCAAGCTTTTTAGCAAAGAAAGCTGCGGAGTAAACAATGAAAAAAGCCCTACGCAAGCAGGTCTTGCATGAACTCAAATCTCTATCTAAAGAAGAAAAGCAGAATATAGACGATTGGCTCACAGATCAACTCCTTCAACATCCTTTCTATAAGGAAGCAAAAACCATCGCCACTTATCTGTCTTTTCCTCATGAATTTCAGACAGCTAGACTCATTGAACAAGCTCAAAAAGATGGGAAGACACTCCTCATTCCCAAAACCTATCCACATGGGAAAATGGACTTTGTTCTATATGAACCAGAGAAACTCGAAAGAAATTCTTTTGGACTTCTTGAACCTCAAGGAGACTTCACAATCCTTGAACCCTCTCAGATTGACCTGATTCATGTTCCTGGTTTGGCTTTCAATCCTTCAAGATATAGGGTTGGTTACGGTGGTGGCTACTACGACCGCTACTTGGAGCATTTCCCAGGTCATACTATTAGTACGATTTATCCATGTCAGATTCAGAATTTTCAACCTGAGCACTACGATATTCCGGTTAAGGAGGTACTCATCTATGAAAGAAATTTTTGATCGTCGGTATCCTGTCACGAGCTTCTTTCTACTCGTGACAACCCTGGTTTTTGTACTCATGTTTCTAACCAGTGGTTTCAACTATACCAGCGCAGCCACCTTGTATAAATTCGGAGCTGTGTATCCCCCTGCTATCAAGGCCATGCCTGAACAAATCTGGCGTTTATTCTCAGCAACCTTTGTTCACATTGGCTTGCAGCACTTTTTAGTCAATATGCTATCCCTCTACTTTTTGGGACGTCAGATGGAGCAAATCTTTGGCTCCAAACAGTTTTTCTTTATCTACCTTCTATCAGGTATGATGGGAAATCTCTTTGTCCTAGTTTTTAGTCCCAATGCTATTACTGCAGGTGCTTCAACTGCCCTCTACGGTATGTTTGCCTCAATTGTTGTTCTCCGATATGCTTCACGCAATCCCTATCTCCAACAACTTGGTCAATCCTACCTCTCCCTCTTAGTCATCAACCTAGTGGGTAGTATTTTAATGCCTGGTATCAGCCTTGCTGGGCATGTCGGGGGTGCTGTCGGGGGTGCATTACTGGCTATCGTCTTCCCAGTCCGAGGAGAACGAAAAATTTACAGCCCAGGCCAACGTGGTCTAGCAACCCTAGCTTTTATTGCTTTATCAGCTCTACTACTTTTTATCGTACTATTCTAAGAACAAGAAAAACCATTGGAAACTCTCTCAGAGAGCTTTATTTCCAATGGTTTTTTGAATCTATTTGAAAAGTAGCTTAAAATCCATTATTGTCACTGAGTTCTTTGAACCAGTGGCCTGATTTTTTCAAGCGGCGTTCTTGTGTTTCTAAGTCAAGCTCGACCAAACCATAGCGATTTTTATAGCTGTTGAGCCATGACCAGCAATCGATAAATGTCCAGATCAAGTATCCTTTACAGTTGGCACCGTCTTCAATGGCACGATGAAGTTCACGAAGGTGACCTTTGACAAAGTCAATACGATAATCATCCTGAATCATTCCATTTTCGCGGAATTTATCTTCACCTTCAACGCCCATCCCATTCTCTGTCAACATCCACTCGATATTGCCATAGTTTTCCTTGATGTTTTGAGCGATATGGTAAATCCCTTGTTCATAGATTTCCCAGCCACGGTGCGGATTGATCTTACGACCAGGCATGACGTAAGGCTCATAGAAATGCTCCGGCAAGAGCGGACTATCAGGATGCTTAGCAAAACGTGGCGCCATGACACGCAAGGGTTGATAGTAGTTCACTCCTAGGAAGTCAACTGTGTTCTCACGAATGACTTCCAACTCTTCGGACGTGTACTCTGGTAACAAGTCATGCTCAGCTAAAATTTCCACCAATTCTTCTGGATAAGTTCCCAAGACAGATGGATCTAGGAAAGATTGGGCCTGGAATAGATCAGCAATGCGTGCAGCTTTGACATCCGCAGGATGTTGGCTACGTGGATAGGCTGGTGTCAAGTTGAGGACAATCCCAATCTTAGATCCTGGTAAGACTTCATGACAGGCCTTAACGGCAAGAGTGCTGGCTAGTTGGGTATGATAGGCAACCTGAACCGCCGCTTTGGCATCTACCTTATGAGGATAATGGGCATCATAGAAATAGCCAAACTCTACAGGAACGATAGGCTCATTGAAGGTAATCCATTGGTCCACCAAGTCTCCATAAGTTTCAAAACAGAAACGCGCATAGTCTTCATAAGCCTGGATAGTTGCCTTATTTTCCCAACCATCCCCATCTTCTTGAAGGGCAAAAGGCAGGTCAAAGTGATAAAGATTGACTAACAAACGAATGCCCTTAGCCTTGATGGTTTCAAATACCTGACGGTAGAACGCCACACCTTGAGGATTGACTTCTCCACGGCCCTGTGGGAAAATACGTGACCACTGGATAGAAGTTCGAAAGGCTGTATGCCCTGTTTCTAGCAAAAGTTCAATATCCTTTTCCCAGTTCTCATAGAAGGTCGATGTCTTATCAGGTCCAATGCCATTATAGTAGCGATTTGGTTCCACTTGAAACCAATAATCCCAGAGATTATCTCCCTTTCCGTCACTAGGCACTCGCCCTTCTGTCTGTGGCCCAGAAGTTGAGGAACCCCAGACAAAATCCTTTGGAAATTTTAGCATAGCTCTACCTCTTTATTTACTCTTTTTATGTTTATTTTATCCCATTATAAAGAAAAAACAAGGCAAAAACTAGTTACATTTTTGTCTTGTTTTTCTTCTGATTATAGATTTTATTTATTTGTTAGGATTTCAAGGGTTTCAAGCAAGTTATCAGCGTGAACTTCAATCGTATCACCCGTCGCCTTGATCTTAACTTCTACGATGCCATCGGCTGCTTTCTTACCAACAGTGATACGGATTGGAAGACCAATCAAGTCGCTATCGCTAAATTTAACACCGACACGTTCATTACGGTCATCCGTCAAGACTTCGTAGCCTTTATTTACCAAGGCTTCTTCGATACGATTTGTCAATGCAAGAGAGTCTTCGTCCTTGACATTAACTGGAATCAAGTGCACATCAAATGGCGCCAATTCTTTAGGGAAGTTGATTCCCCAAGCGTAACGATATTCACCTTTTGGTGTCTTATTTACAAAGAGGCGAGCGTGTTGTTCCATGACTGCTGAAAGGAGACGGCTGACACCGATACCGTAGCAGCCCATGATGATTGGAACTGCACGACCGTTTTCGTCCAAGACATCTGCTCCCATACTTGCTGAGTAGCGAGTTCCTAGTTTAAAGATGTGACCGATTTCGATACCACGCGCAAAATTGAGAACACCTTGTCCATCTGGAGAGATTTCACCCTCACGAACTTCACGGATATCGACATACTCAGCAGTGAAATCACGACCTGGGTTGACACCAGTTAAGTGGTAACCATCTTCGTTAGCACCTACAACAGCATTGCGACTATCTTGGACCTTGCGGTCAGCGATGATTTTAACATTTTCTGGAAGATTGACTGGCCCAAGTGAACCAAAGTCCGCTCCCAATAATTCTTTCACTTCCGCCTCGGTTGCAGGTTCTAAGAAGTCTGCACCAAGGTAGTTTTTCAATTTGACTTCATTAAGTTGGTCATTGCCAACGAGTAGGGCAACAACTGGCTCCTCGTCTGCGATATAAACCAAGGTCTTGATTGTTTGCTCTTCTGATACATTCAAGAAAGCAGCTACTTCATCAATCGATTTGACACCTGGTGTTTCCACACGAGCTACTTGATCTTCAGTCACAACACGGTTGCTTGGTTTGTAGGCGTTAGTTGCCATTTCCAAGTTAGCTGCATAGCTTGACTCACTTGAGTAGGCAATGGTATCTTCACCAGAAACCATCCATTTGAGCAATTCTGCCTTGATTTTTTTCTGTACATCTACAGGAATCTCATCAAATGATGCGACAGACTTGTCTAAAACAACCCAACGGTCAAGGTCTGTACGAGCAGGTGTGATGGCCATAAATTCTTGGCTATCCTTACCACCCATGGCTCCACCGTCACCGATGATAGCTTTGAAGTCCAAGCCACTACGAGTAAAGATACGCTCGTAAGCTGCCTTGTACTCATCATAGGTTACATCCAAGCTATCGTAGTTAGCGTGGAAGCTATAGCCATCTTTCATGATGAACTCACGGGTCCGAAGAAGTCCATTACGTGGACGTTTTTCATCACGATACTTAGGCTGAATTTGGTACAAGTTCAAAGGCAATTGCTTGTAAGACTTGACAGAATCACGGACAATCGCTGTGAACGTTTCTTCGTGAGTTGGACCCAAGATAAAGTCTGACTTCTCACGATTTTTCAATTTGTACAAGTCCTCACCGTAGGTTTCATAACGGCCAGATTCACGCCAAAGGTCTGCACTGAGAAGGGCTGGAGCCAACATTTCAACAGCACCCATCTTGTCAAACTCTTGACGCATGATGTTCTTGGCTTTTTCGATTACACGGTTAGCAAGTGGCAGGTAAGAATAGACACCTGCTGATACTTGACGAACATAACCAGCACGCAACATAAGGGCGTGGCTGATAACTTGAGCATCGCTTGGCATTTCGCGAAGCGTTGGAATAAGCATTTTACTTTGTTTCATATTTTTCCTCTAATTCTTAAAAGAAGGTACGCATGATGTCGTTCCAAGTCACGGCAATCATCAAGACCACCATAATCACAACTCCAACTAGAGTAACATAGGTTTCAATTTCTTGTTTCAGCGGTTTGCGGCGAATAGCTTCGATGATGTTGAGCACGATTTTACCGCCGTCTAGTGCCGGGATAGGAATCAAGTTAAAAATCCCAATATTGATGGAAATCATAGCCAAGAAGAACAAAACATTCTCAAGACCATTTTTAGCAGCATCACTACTTGCCTTAAAGATAGCAACAGGTCCACCCAATTTATTCAAGTCAGGCTGGAAAATCAAGCTCTTCAAGGCATTGAGAATGCGCAAGGCTGACTCAGCCGCACTAGTAAATCCACCTACAAACATAGACCAGATATCTGATTTGAGTCTCGGTTGAACACCTAGAATATAGCGACCTTGGTTTTCCTCAGGGGTCACACTGACTTGTTTTTCAGTTCCATTTTCAGAGACTGTTACATCCAATACAGGCGCTGTTTTATCTTTGGTCTCTACTTCAACTGCCTGAATCAAATCTTGCCAGTTACTAATTTCGTGTGAACCGACTTTAGTGATTTGAGCCGTATTGTCAACACCGGCCTTAGCAATCGCGCTATCAGGGATGATACTAAAGTTATTGCTTTGCGTATCACGAACGCCACCTTGCATGAAAATCAAAATCCAAAAGACGATAACTCCTAGAATAAAGTTATTCATAGGACCTGCAAAGTTGGTAATCAACTTGCCCCAGACAGTCGCATTCTGATATTGAACATCTAGCGGAGCGATACGAACTTCCGTCCCATCAGCTTCTACAATCGTTGCATCATGGTCTACAGAGAAAGTTTTTTCCTCTTCCAAAACCAGACCTGTGATAAAGAGTTTATCCTCAAAGTCAAACTGAGTGACCTGCATCGGAAGAGCCGTTTGGTCGACCTTCTTACCAGAAAGATTGATGCGCTTCACCTTACCATCTTCGGCTAAAGTCAAACTAACAGGAGTTCCTGTCTTAATCTCTGTGGTATCCTCACCCCAACCTGCCATGCGGACATAACCACCAAGCGGTAGGAGACGAATCGTGTAAGCAGTCCCGTCTTTCCCGATATGAGCAAAAATCTTCGGACCCATACCAATAGCAAATTCACGAACCAGAATTCCAGACTTCTTAGCAAAGCAGAAATGGCCGAACTCATGAACCACCACGATAATTCCAAAAACAAGGATAAAGGTTAATAATCCTAACATTTAATATCTGTTCACCTTTCCTTAAAATAAGCCAAAGAGGTGCATAATAGGGAAAACAGCCAACATAGAGTCAAAGCGATCCAGCACCCCACCATGTCCTGGGATAAATTTCCCCGAATCCTTGATACCAAAATGGCGTTTCATGGCACTCTCAATCAAGTCACCCAATTGCCCTGCAATACTAAAGAAAATAGCAAAGAGCATCATTTTGTAAATGCCATAAGGGAGGGCAACCGTACTATCAACTAACATAAAGATAAGAGTGACAAGCATGGCAGCTAAAATTCCACCAAAGGCTCCCTCGATTGATTTGTTCGGAGAGACTCTCGGAGCCAATCTTCTCTTACCGAAATTCATTCCTACCAAGTAAGCACCACTATCAGTTGCCCATACGATACAGAGGGCCAAGAGGGCTTTATCCAAACCTGCGATTCGAGCATCCACTAAAGCATTGAATCCAAAACCAACATAGAAACTCATGGCAATCGGGTATACAGCATCTTCAATGGTGTAATTCTTGCTAAAAACAGTGCAACCTAACATGATAAAAATCACAACACCATATGCGACAACATTCCCATCTACAGGTAAAAATGTCAAGTAGTTTTCTAGGGGGATTGTCAGTGCAAAAGTCGCTAATAAGGTCAGCAAGCCCTCAGGGGTCATGGTGTTTAACCCTTTCATCTGAAGCAACTCATGAACCCCTAGCATGGCTAGAAGTCCCATAGCAATCTGTAACCAAAGCCCACCAATCACCAAGAGCGGGATAAAGATTGCTAATGCCAGAGCGGCAAATATGGTTCTCTTTAATAAATCCTTTTTCATAACTTTTCCTAAACTCCTCCAAATCGACGATTGCGGCGATTATACTCTGCAATAGCCTCTTTCAAAGCTTCCTCATCAAAGTCAGGCCACAAAACATCTGTGAAATAAAGTTCACTATAAGCTGCTTGCCAAGGCAAGAAATTGCTCAAGCGAAGCTCCCCACTCGTTCGAATGATTAAGTCCGGATCACGCAAGACCTTAGGCAAATGCCCTGTAAAGAGGTATTCCCCAATCAACTCTTCTGTAATATCGCCTGGATTCACCTTAGCATCCAAAACATCCTGTGCAATCAACTTGACCGCTTGTGTAATCTCAGCTCGTCCACCGTAATTGAGGGCAAAGTTAAGAATCAAACCTGTGTTCAACTTGGTCAACTCTTCCGCTTTTTTCAAAGATTCAAAAGTTTGTTTTGGCAAGCGATCAGTTTCCCCAATCATTTGGATCTTCATGTTCTTTTGGTGCAATTCGGGGACATACTTATCATAAAATTCAACAGGCAAGTTCATGATAAACTTGACTTCCTGGTCTGGACGTGTCCAATTTTCAGTCGAGAAGGCATAAACAGTCATAGCCTTGACACCCATATCACTAGCAGCAATAGCTACCGTTCTCAGAGCATCCATCCCAGCCTTATGACCAAAGACACGTGGCTGCATCCGTTTTTTAGCCCAACGACCATTGCCATCCATGATAACTCCGATATGTGCTGGCACCACTGCTGGTGTTTCTGTTACTTTATCTTTTTTTAAAAATCCAAACATGATTGTATTCCTATTCAAAAATCTATCGTTTCATTATACCATATTTTTCGCTTTTCTTCTATCATATTCTCTTATTCTAAGGCGGAATTCCCTATAGGACTCCTATCTTTCTAAACTAACAAGCCTTGCATTTCCCAAAGAAAGTTGATACAATAAAACATAAAGATTTATCCTTGTTCAATCACAGGGGTTTTTTATTGAAAGGATCTTATCATGTCAAAAAAACTACAACGTAAAAAACAATTAAGAAACAGCCTTCGTCGTTCAGGTGCACTTTCAAATGCTGTAAACAAGGTTGTCGAAGAAACAAAAAAAGTTGTGAAGCATGCTGAAAAAGCAGCAAGTGAGGCAGGAAAAGCTGTCTCTAAGCAAGTAGAAAAAGCTGTAGAAGCAACTAAAGAGCAAGCCCACAAGCTTACAACTTCTGTTGAAGATTTCGCAGCTGACCTAGGCGGACTTCCACTTGACCGTGCTAAAACTTTCTACGATGAAGGGATCAAGTCTGCTGCTGACTTCAAAAACTGGACAGAAAAAGAACTCCTTGCCTTAAAAGGAATCGGTCCAGCTACTATTAAGAAATTAAAAGAAAACGGCATCAAGTTCAAGTAATCTTTCTTGTTCCTTGCATTTCCGTGAAAAACTTGTTAAAATAAAGCCATTAGAGGTGTTTTGAGTACCACATTTTACAGAAAGTGGCGGAGCTGAGAAGTCCACAAATGTGTCAAAACTGGTTGCTAATGGATGAAAATGAAATATTAGAATTATCTTTTTGTTTCCTTTTAGGACTAGGCAGCGATTTGCAGGCTGTACTCAAGTACGCCAAGACGAGCTAACGACGTCATAAAAGTGAAACAAGAAGATTAAAGTTGCGGGCTCTGCCCGAAATTGGGTGGTACCGCGGATAAACACATTCGTCCCTGTCAGATTGATGACAGGGGCGATTTTTTTGTAGAAAGCGAGGTAGAAGGATGACAAGAGCTGAACTGCCAGAACGAATCGAAACTGAGCGTCTCATCTTACGAGTCCGAACAGTGGCGGATGCTGAGGATATTCATGCCTACGCTAGTCTGCCAGAGGTTTCTTACCCAGCAGGCTTTCCACCCGTCAAGACCTTGGAAGATGAGATTTATTACCTAGAACATATCCTTCCCGATCGTAATGAAAAGGAAAATCTCCCAGCTGGCTATGGAATTGTGGTCAAAGGAACCGATAAGGTTATTGGCTCAGTTGATTTCAACCATCGCCACGAAGACGATGTACTGGAGATTGGCTATACCTTGCATCCAGACTATTGGGGACGAGGATATGTACCAGAAGCAGCGAGTGCCTTGATTGACCTGGCTTTTACAGAACTGGAGCTTCACAAGATTGAATTGTCTTGCTTTGGATACAATTTCCAAAGTCAACGAGTCGCTGAGAAGCTTGGTTTCACCCTCGAAGCTCGCATCCGAGACCGCAAAGATGCTCAAGGTAACCGCTGTGATGATTTGAGATATGGCTTGCTGAAGAGTGAGTGGGAGTGGAAATGACAGAATTCTTAAAAAATATTGATAAAGATAGTGTAACATTCTGGATTGCTTTAGTGGCATTAATAAGTCCAGGTATTGTTGAGTTAATCAGAGGTTTTTTTGACAGAAGCCGTCAAAAAAAAGAGATAGAATTAAAAAGAAAACAAAAATGTATTGCAAATGTGATTGCATATTTAGAGAGTGTAAATGATTATTTGGAAATAATTGATTTAAATCCTTCTTCGGAGATTATAGAAGACGAAAAAGAGAAAAGGAAAATTATATCCAAAAATAAATCATTCAGACTAAAAAGTATTGTTCTTGCTAATTTCTATAAACAGAATATGTGGGAACAAGATATCTATGAATCTAATGGTTTAGAACCTTATTTTTCAAAACTTTTAGACGGGAGTATATCCTCTCCAATGATAAATACTATTGAGATTATTCAATCTTTTATAGATAGTACTTCTGATACAGATTATTATATAGAATTAAAAACATTAATAGATATACTTCCTCGCCTCTTATCTGATTATTCTATTAAAGAGGATACTAATTATATATCTCATCAAACCAAAGATTATATAAAAATTAAAAAGATAACTTATCAAAAAGATAAAGATATAAGTTCTAACTATATAATAAATTCAAAAGATAGTGTTTCTAAGTATTATAAAAGAGTATTTAATCTACTAGAAAATAATGATAAATTTGATCCAGACAAGTTATCCGGTGTTTCAGGTAGAGTATCATTTTCAGATAATGTCTCCTGGAAAGAGAAAGAAAAGATTAAATTTAGCAACGATAAAGAAATTGTTTTGAATGTTGGAATAAAAAAATCAGAAGCTCAAGAACTTATTAATAAAATTCTATCCCAACAAGGGATAAAAGATAAGCAAACATAATAGATTTTATAAATTTTTTATTAACTAGAAAGGACACACACATGTCTAAAGAACTTTCACCTAAATACAATCCAGCCGAGGTTGAGGCTGGTCGTTACCAAAAATGGCTTGATGCGGATGTTTTCAAGCCTTCAGGAGATCAAAAGGCTAAGCCTTATTCGATCGTAATTCCACCACCAAACGTAACTGGGAAACTCCACCTTGGTCACGCTTGGGATACAACTCTTCAAGATATCATCATCCGTCAAAAACGTATGCAAGGTTTTGATACGCTTTGGCTTCCAGGGATGGACCACGCTGGTATTGCCACTCAGGCTAAGGTTGAGGAGCGCTTGCGTGGTGAGGGGATTAGTCGTTATGACCTCGGCCGTGAGAAGTTCCTGGACAAAGTCTGGGAATGGAAAGACGAATATGCCACTACCATCAAGGAACAATGGGGCAAGATGGGGCTCTCTGTAGACTACTCTCGTGAGCGTTTCACCCTTGATGAAGGTTTGTCAAAAGCCGTTCGCAAGGTCTTTGTGGACCTTTATAAGAAAGGCTGGATCTATCGTGGTGAGTTTATCATCAACTGGGACCCCGCAGCTCGCACAGCCCTTTCTGATATCGAGGTGATCCACAAGGATGTTGAAGGTGCCTTCTACCACATGAACTACATGCTAGAAGATGGCTCACGCGCCCTTGAAGTTGCGACCACTCGTCCTGAGACCATGTTTGGAGACGTTGCGGTTGCGGTTAATCCAGAAGACCCACGCTACAAGGACTTGATTGGTAAAAACGTCATCCTTCCAATCGCTAATAAACTCATTCCAATCGTTGGAGATGAGCACGCAGATCCTGAGTTTGGTACGGGTGTTGTGAAAATCACACCTGCCCACGATCCAAACGACTTCTTGGTTGGTCAACGTCATAACTTGCCACAAGTCAACGTGATGAACGACGACGGAACTATGAATGACTTGGCCTTCGAATTCGCAGGCATGGATCGTTTTGAAGCTCGTAAGGCAGTCGTTGCCAAGTTGGAAGAAATCGGTGCCCTCGTTAAAATCGAAAAACGTGTCCACAGTGTTGGTCACTCAGAGCGTACAGGTGTAGTGGTTGAACCACGCTTGTCTACGCAATGGTTCGTCAAGATGGACCAATTGGCGAAAAATGCCATCGCCAACCAAGACACAGACGACAAGGTAGAATTCTACCCACCTCGTTTCAACGATACCTTCCTCCAATGGATGGAAAATGTCCATGACTGGGTAATCTCTCGTCAGCTCTGGTGGGGTCATCAAATCCCTGCTTGGTACAATGCCGATGGTGAAATGTACGTCGGTGAAGAAGCTCCAGAAGGTGACGGTTGGACTCAGGACGAAGACGTCTTGGATACTTGGTTCAGTTCGGCCCTTTGGCCATTCTCAACCATGGGCTGGCCTGATGTCGACTCAGAAGACTTCAAACGTTACTTCCCAACTTCAACCTTGGTAACAGGTTACGACATCATCTTCTTCTGGGTGTCTCGTATGATCTTCCAATCATTGGAATTCACTGGCCGTCAGCCATTCCAAAACGTCCTGATTCACGGTCTCATTCGTGACGAGCAAGGACGTAAGATGTCGAAATCTCTTGGTAACGGGATTGACCCAATGGATGTTATCGAGAAATACGGTGCCGATGCCCTTCGTTGGTTCCTTTCAAACGGTTCTGCACCAGGGCAAGACGTCCGCTTCTCTTACGAGAAAATGGATGCTTCATGGAACTTCATTAACAAGATCTGGAACATCTCTCGCTACATTCTCATGAACAATGAAGGCTTGACCCTTGACCAAGCAACAGCCAATGTGGAAAAAGTTGTTAACAAGGAAGCTGGAAATGTCACTGACCGCTGGATTCTCCACAACCTCAATGAAACCATCGGAAAAGTCACTGAAAACTTTGATAAATTTGAGTTTGGTGTTGCTGGACACATCCTCTACAACTTCATCTGGGACGAGTTTGCGGACTGGTACGTTGAGTTGACCAAGGAAGTCCTTTATAGCGACAACGAAGAAGAGAAAGTCATCACACGTTCTGTTCTCCTTTACACCTTGGACAAGATCCTTCGTCTCCTCCACCCAATCATGCCATTCGTGACAGAGGAAATCTTTGGACAAATCTCAGAAGGTTCTATCGTTACAGCAGAATACCCAACTGTCAACCCAGCCTTTGAAGACCTTGCGGCTCACACAGGTGTCGAAAGCCTCAAAGACTTGATCCGTGCTGTTCGTAATGCGCGTGCGGAAGTAAACGTAGCACCAAGCAAGCCAATCACCATTCTTGTTAAGACAAGCGATAGCGACTTGGAAGCCTTCTTTAACAGCAATGTCAACTACATCAAACGCTTCACAAATCCAGAACACCTGGAAATCGCATCAAACATCCCTGCACCTGAACTCGCTATGTCAAGCGTCATCACAGGAGCAGAAATCTACTTGCCACTAGCAGACCTCCTCAATGTCGAAGAAGAATTGGCTCGTCTCGACAAGGAACTGGCTAAATGGCAAAAAGAACTGGATATGGTCGGTAAGAAGCTCTCTAACGAACGCTTCGTAGCCAATGCCAAACCAGAAGTCGTTCAAAAAGAACGCGACAAACAAGCCGACTACCAAGCGAAATACGACGCGACCGTAGCACGTATTGATGAGATGAAGAAATTGGTGAAATAAACACAGAAACACGGCGGAATGCCGTGTTTTTTGGTATAATGGTGATATGTAAGAAATAAAGGAAAATTTAAGAATAATTAAGTCTTTAGCTTTATTTTATTTTTAGACTTGTAAGTTTTTTAATTGACATATTGTTTTTCACACTACTATTAATAGGAGGTAAAAAAATGAGCACGGTTTCAGGTAAAATTCGTCCATCTAGTCGACATCTTTTTACTATAGGAGAAGATTTGATTCAAGATAAGTTTGCTGCAATAATGGAGTTAGTGAAAAATTCTTATGACGCTGATGCTTCGAAAGTTTCAGTTACATTTAGACGTGATAGTGATAAGAGCCTTACCATTACTGTTGAGGATGATGGTACAGGGATGTCTGTCGAAGATATTCAAACTAAGTGGTTAGTACCGTCAACTACTAGTAAGGTAAAAAAACGAGTAAGCCAAAATGGTAGAGTATTGCAGGGAAGAAAGGGAATAGGAAGATACGCAGCTAATATATTGGGGGATGATTTGTTTCTTTCTACAGTAACCCGAAAAGGGGAGTTGACCGAGGTGTATGTGGATTGGTCCGATTTTGCTAAGTATGAATTTTTAGATGAAATTAATATTGAAATTGAGACTTCTAATTGTAGTAAAAAGAGTGGAACGATTCTTTCTACAACTCATCAATTAGTTCAAAAAGATAAACAAGAGGATAACGATAAAAAGGATGAAAAAAATTGGTCTCGCGAGGAAATTAATAAACTAATTTTTGAGTTAAAAAAAATAATTCCTCCTTTTCAAAATATGAATGAAGATGATCAATTTAATATTATAGTTAAAACACAAAATTTTGAAGAAGATATTGAAGTTTCAATCTCTCCTATTCCATTTTTGGAAATTTATGATTATAGAATCTATGGAGAAGTTAAGGAAACTGGTAAAGCAATTTTATATTACGAAAATCAAAGAAAAAGTTCAGAAACCGAAACAATCATAGAATCTTTGTCTCCTACAAAATGTGGGAAAATTAAATTAGATATCAGGGTTTATGATCGAGATAAAACAGCAATTGATAGTTTAATAAGTCGTGGCTTAAAAGATGAACAAACTGGTAAATACTTAACCAATCTTCAAACTAGACAATTACTTAATGATTTTAATGGTATTGGCGTCTACAGAAATGGTTTTCGAATAAGACCATTGGGAGATCCTGAAAACGATTGGCTTGAACTAAATAAGAGAAGAGTACAAACTCCAAGCCTTAGAATTGGTAGTAACCAAACAATAGGATATGTTCAAATAGAATCTGAAGAAAATTCAGATTTACATGAACAAAGTGCTCGTGATGGATTAAAAAAAACTGATAGTTACTATGGTTTAATATCTATAACTCAAGAAGTTTTATCATTATTGGAACAAAGACGTTTTATCTATAGAAGAAAGACAGACTCTAAAATAAAAAGTAAATCAGTTAATAATCAATTGAGTTCGGTATCAGATTACACTTCACTTTCAAATGATTTGAGAAATATTCTACAAGATTTTGGTCTAGAAAAATCATCTATTGAAAAAGTAAATCATCTAGTTTTAAAAGAAGAAAAGAAAAAACAAAAAATTGTAGATGAATTGAGTAAAGCTATAGCTGTTTACCAAGGGCAAGCTACTCTTGGAAAAATAATTAATGTTGTAATGCACGAAGGAAGAAGACCATTGCATTATTTTAGAACTCAAATACCAAATTTTGAGAAATGGCTTAAACTCTATTTAGCTGATGGCGATGATGAATCATTGAATGAAATGATAGAAATTTCAAAAGGAGTAAACATAAATTCATCTGTATTAGTTGATTTATTTAACAGGTTAGATCCATTGGCGACTAGAAAAAGGGATAAACCTAAAGTTTTCTCCTTAATAAATGCAATTAAAAATACAATAAAAATCTTTGAGACAGTCTTGGAAAAAGAGAAAATAGAAATTAGAATTTTTCCAAGTACGGGAATTGATTTCTATGGGTGGCCTCAAGATATTGCAACTATATTCGCTAACTTAATTGACAATAGTATCTACTGGATGAAAGATTGTACTACACCAAAAATAATAAGTATAGATGTTCAAGAAAACAAATCTGAGTTAATAATAGATTATTTTGACACTGGTAAAGGAATTAAAAAAGAATTAATAGAAGAAGAGTCCATTTTTGACCCTGAATTTACAACTAAGAATGAAGGTTCTGGCTTAGGATTGGCTATTTCTGGAGAGGCGGCAGAAAGAAATAAATTATCATTAATTGCCTTAGAACATAGTGGGGGAGCTCACTTTAGATTATCATATAACAAGGAAAATTTAGAAGATGACGAAAATATATAACTTTTTGTATATAGAAGATGAAGATTACATGATTGATACCATGGAATCTTCCGTTAAATTGATGAACCGAACTTCAGACCAAGAAAACACATTTGAAATGACTGTTGCCAAAAACTCTGATGATGCTCTGAAATATCTAGATAAAAACATTTTTGATTTTGTTCTCATTGATATCAAATTAAAGGGTGGAGATTCTGGTGATATTATTATTGATAAAATAAAAGAGGATTATAAAATTCCTTGTGCGATTCTTTCGGGGACTCCCATTATTAGCGACACTAATTTTATAAAGACTTATATAAAATCTAATTATGAAAATGAAGAAATCTTAAATGACATGGCCTCTATGGTTAATTCAGGATTGTTTACAGTCATTGGGGAACATGGTATTATTGAGTCTAGCTTAAAGAAATTATTTTGGGAGAATTATTATAAAAACATAGACCATTGGATAGATATAAGAAATAGTCTAAATGAAGAAGAGATGAAACAATTAGTCCTAAGATATACAATCTCACATTTATATGAATTGTTAGGATCTGAATCGGAACAGTATGAAGCAATTGAAATGTTTATCGACCCTAATATTGCTTTAGATGGAGTAAAGACGGGAACTATTTTACTTGATTTAGAAAGTGGAACGTTCTATATAGTCTTGTCGCCTCCATGTGATTTAGCTTTAAGAAAAGATAATAAACCCAAAAATGAATTTATAATATTGGTAGAAATTGAAAATTATAATGAATATATTTCAACAGAATCTACAAGTATTTCAAATTCACTTAGGGGAAAGATTGAGAAGTTAGTTAAAAATAATGATTTAGAGAACCTATACTGGTTGAGTAACTATTTTGATATATTTGATGGAGGATTTGTAAACTTTCGCAAGATTAAGACGGAATCCTTTGATGTACTATCAAATGACGCAAAATATAGAAAAATAATAAAGTTACAGGATAATTTTGTAAAATCATTATTATCAAAATTTTCTATGTATTATAATAGGCAAGGGCAACCTGATTTTGATTTTCCTAAAGTTGCATTAAATATAGCTGAAAAGATTGTGAAAAGTAAATGATGATGAATATTATAGATTTATTTTCAGGGGCAGGAGGTCTGACAGAAGGCTTTAGAAACGATAATTTTAATATTATCTGTCATATTGAAAAAAATAAGGATGCTTGTGAAACTTTAAAGGTTAGAGAAGCATATTACTATTTGAAGAAAGTTGATAAACTTTGTCTATATAAAAACTATTTAAATGGTAAAATTTCTAAAAAAGAACTATTAAATAAAATTCCAAAAGAACAAATTAATTCGGTTTTAAATGTTGAAATCAATGAGAAAAGTATAGATGAAATATTGTATCATATAGATGCAAAAACTGATAGAGTAGATGGTATTATTGGTGGCCCGCCCTGTCAAGCATATTCTACAATTGGTAGAGCAATTAATGAGAAAAAAAAGAATTCAGATGATCGAATCTACTTATATAAATATTATTTAAGTTTTCTTAACAAATTTTCTCCTAAATTTTTTATTTTTGAAAATGTTAAAGGTCTCCTATCATTTAAAGATGTAGATGGATCACTTTTGTTACCAAAAATAAAGTCTGAATTTAGAAATGCTGGATATATTATTAGTGATAAAGTTATCAATAGTAGTGAATACGGTGTTTCCCAAAATAGAGAAAGATTATTTATATTTGGATTAAGAAATGATGTGAAACTAGATAAAAATTTTTTTGACGAGTTGGAAAAATTAAAAGAGAAACCATTGAACTTGAAAAATTTATTTAATGATTTACCTTCAATAAATGCGGGCGAGGAAGGATATAATTATCGAGCGATTCGTTTGTCATATGAAAAGAAAAAATACTATAGAAATTTAGATGAGAAAATTCCACTTACTTTACACATGGCAAGACCACAAACAAGTAATGATCTAAAAATCTATAAGATTGTTCAAGAAGCAAAACAGAGTGGTCGAAATATCAAATATTCCGAATTACCCTCCGTTCTTCAAAATCATTCAAATAAAGATTCATTTTTAGATCGATTCAAAGCTTTAGATGGAACCGGCTATAGTCATACAGTTGTTGCACATATTTCTAAGGATGGGCATTATTATATTCATCCCAGTATGGAACAAACTAGGTCTATTACGGTTCGTGAAGCAGCCAGAATCCAAGGATTTCCAGATAATTATTATTTTGAAAACTCAAGGACAGCAGCTTTCGTACAGATCGGGAATGCTGTTCCTCCAATATTGGCCAAAAAAATTGCAGATACGGTGACTAAACTATTTTAACATTTTAGAAAGCAG
Source organism: Streptococcus sp. oral taxon 431 (assembly GCF_023110115.1). Classification (GTDB taxonomy): domain Bacteria; phylum Bacillota; class Bacilli; order Lactobacillales; family Streptococcaceae; genus Streptococcus. The sequence continues at coordinate 57,914 of NZ_JALDVP010000005.1, forward strand.
GTACCTACATGACAAATTCTGTAAGTTCGAACCGCTCTGAGAAGTACAACATTGCAGCTTTCTTCTCAGGTGTTGGGGGAATTGAGTTGGGATTTGAACAGACCAACGAGTTCAGAGTGGTGTATGCCAATGAATTTGATAAGTATGCACGTCAGACTTATCAGTTAAACCATCCAGATACCTATTTGGATGGTCGTGATATTCACAATGTTCAGCCAGAGGATATTCCAGCTGAGCGCGTGGATGTGATTATGGGAGGTTTCCCTTGTCAGGCCTTTAGTATTGCGGGTTACCGTAAGGGCTTTGATGATGATCGAGGCGATCTTTTCTTTGAGTTGCTTCGCATGATCGAGGGGCGTAAACCTCGTGCTATTTTCATCGAAAATGTTAAGAACATGGTCGGTCATGACCATGGCAATACCTTCAAGGTCATTCGTGAAGCCTTGACAGAGAACAACTACTTCATCAAGTGGAAGGTTCTCAACGGGAAAGACTATGGAAATATCCCACAAAACCGTGAGCGGATCTACATCGTTGGTTTTGATACTAAAGAAGCCTACGACTTGTTTGAATTCCCAGAGGAAATCAAACTGACTACGACTCTTCAAGACGTCATTAACTTCGGCGATAAGCTAGATGAGGTCTACTACTACCGTGAAGGCAAGCAGAATTTCTACGATCAGTTGAAGTTTGAAGTAACTAGCCAAGATACGGTTTACCAGTGGCGCCGTCAGTATGTCCGTGAAAACAAAAACGGTGTTGTCCCTACCCTTACAGCCAATATGGGAACAGGTGGACACAATGTTCCATTGATTTTGACAGACAGCGGCGAGATTCGGAAGTTGACTCCTAAAGAAACCTTTAATGTCCAAGGTTATCCTAAGTCCTTTAAAATCCCAGAAGGGGTTTCTAACGGTCAGCTATACAAGCAAGCAGGAAATAGCGTAGTTGTTCCTGTGATTAAACGCATCGCGGAAAATGTTGCTAAGGCTTTGAACGAAAGCCAAGGACAATCTCAGCTTGACCGCTCTGGAAAATTTGCTATTATCTACACCAAGATGAATGGTCAATTTGAAGGACAATCCTATGTCAAGGACTTTGTAGATAGCTATGAGCAAGCTATTGAAAAAATCAAGGCTTATGATGATGGTTTAGCCGTTCTGTCAGATGAAGAGTATTTGAGACTTGTAAAAAAACAAGGCAAACTTGAATTTTACAGTATTAATTAACGAATATATAAGAGGATTAGTGAAAAACTAATCTTCTTTTGATATACTGAAAATAGAAAAGAGGGCGCTTATGTGGGAACATCTAAAGTCTGAACAAAAAGACAAATACAAAACCTTAATTACCAACTTCGCTAGTTTGAGCCAAGCTTTCTCTCAAAAGGCAGAATCCGAAGACGAGGAACAAACAGAACATTCTGTCGCTCCTATCGTCAACTCCAAATTCCAGGAGACTGTTTTCCAGAAGGCTTTTAATGCTGTCGGGGAAGATATCGCCAATACTTCCTATGATGCTTCCGTCGTTGTGGATGAAAATCATAAATACCTAGTGGGTATTAAGTCTTTTGGGATTAATTCTGGAGACCAAAAAATCGCTCAGTTTAAAAAAGATTCTCAATCTTGGACGGACTTATTGGGTGATATCAAGTTTCATGCGGATATTTCAGCAGATAAAGAAGCTGCAGACAAGGAAAACTATCAACGCTATGAAGAGTTAGCACGAAAGATTGCGACCTTGAGAAACCAGAGAATCGAATCTTCTAAGGCACAAATCAAGGGCTTTAACTCAGACTCGGTCAATGTTGAAGCTGTTTACCACGTTCTGATGCCGACACCAAAGGGAGAAAATCCTAAGATTTTTGTCGGTGAAACATCTTATTTGCCAGTCGATATTGATAATCTAGTCATTGAAGGATCAACTACCAAAAACAACCCTACTAATTTTCGATTTACGGATGGACAACACCACTACAAGTACACGGCAGCTGACAGCCAGCTCCACATGACTTTTAACAATAAAGACATTGTTGTAGACACTTGGGACGTCCATTATATCGAAGATCCTTTTTCTCTCTTTGAAAACCTTCATCTACTGACAGCCAAAAAGGAACAATCCGATATTTTGGAAACAGTGTCTTGGGTTATCACAGATAAACATGGAAATGTGGAAGAAAACTCTGGTTTCAATGCCTTTAACGGTGGATCAAAACTAGCCAAAAAAGATCGTCTACCACGGATTTTAAAGATTCAGGATAAATTCAAGGACAATTTAGCTCCTGAAGAACTAGCTTTTGTGACTTTCTCCCTAGAAGAAATCCTCTTGAAAAAGTGGACCAGCAAGGAAGAAAAAGTTCAGATGAAGGCGATTCGTGAGGACTTAATTCACTTTGCCCATAATACTGGCAATGAAAAACTCATTAAAGAAATTGAACAGCTAGTTTATCGTCCAGTTAGCGAAGTTTACATCCCGCTACCTGACTCCAAAAACTTCCATGACGAAAGGCCCGACTTCTTTGGTCCTGGATTTGGAACTTTTGAATCTGGGACTAAAAAACTGGCCCTGTCCAAAGAAGAACGAACCTTTAAACTACGCTTCTTACCTTCTGGTGATGTCATCAACGCCTATATCAACCAAGAAGCTGGAAAGGCTATTCAGTCAACTGATAAGCAAGAAATTCTTGGAAATTGGATCTTGCGTGGTGTTTTCCAGTTGAAGGAAAGAGAAGTCTTGACAGGTCAAAGACTCAATGAACTGGAAATCAACGGAATTCGATTGACCAAGTTTAAAAACGGGGAAATCGGTATTGAATTCATCTGGATTGATACCGAAAACCCACCAAGCGATGCTATCGGCTGGGTAGCAAAATAGACCTGAATGTCACAAAAAATCTCTTAGATCTATTTCTAAGAGATTTTTTCTTTCTTCCCCTCACAACCAGCCTTCTTCTTCGGCAGTTTTGGCCGCTTCGGTTCGGTTGCTGGCGCCTAGTTTGGAGAGGATATTGGTCATGTAATTACGGACAGTGCCGTTTGAGAGGTAGAGCTTATCCGCAATTTCTTGGTTGGACAGGCCTTGGGCTACTCCATGTAGAACAGCGACTTCTTGCTCAGTCAAGGGATTGGGATGGGTCATCATGACTTCCATCAGCTCTGGAGAATACTCCTTGCGTCCCTCTAACACCGTATGCAGGGTTTGCATGAGTTCGGCGATGCTTCGCTCTTTCAAGACATAGGCGTCGACTCCTGCTTTGACCGCTCGTTCAAAATAGCCTGGACGTTTAAAGGTTGTAACGATAACCACCTTTGTTTCAGGCACTTCTTGTTTGATCCACTCGAGCGCTTCTAGTCCTGTCTTGACTGGCATTTCGACGTCAAGGATGGCAATATCTACTGCTTCTTTCCCCAAAACCTCAATAGCTTCAGATCCATTTTTCGCCTGCAAGACAGCCTCCACATCTGGTTGAAAACTCAAGAGCTGGCACATGGCATCTCTAAGCATACTTTGATCTTCTGCGACTAATACTTTCATCTACTTTCTCTCCTTATAAGGCAGATGCACGCGCACCTCTGTGGGATCTTTCAAACTGACCAGCTCTACTTGACCTGAGAAGGCTGCTGCACGGTCACGGACTGTATGAAGTTCATTTCCTTTTACAGTTGCAAATCCTTTCCCGTCATCTCTAACTGTCAGGAGCAATTCCTGATCTGTACGTTCCAGTTTTAGATAGGCTTTTTCAGCTCTGGCATGCTTGATGATATTGGTCGCAAGTTCTAACAAAATCATAGCGGCTGTCGACTCTATATCCTGAGTCAGGCTAGCCTTGTCCAATTGATTCTCAACCTCGACCTCAATCCCAGCAATTTCCAGCATCTTCTTGACAGTCTCAAGCTCTGAAGCTAGGGTCCGTGATTTCAGATTTTCCACAATGGTCCGCACTTCATTCATGGAATCCTTGCTGATCTGGTGAATTTCTTTTAATTCCTTTTCCACCTGTGGATAAGCCTGCATCTGAAATAACTGCAAGGCTAGATCTGTCTTGACACTCAGCATAGCAAAGGTATGTCCCAGACTATCATGCAAATCCTGACCGATACGACTGCGTTCATTTTCAGCAAGCAATAGATTTATCTGGGCATTTTGCTTGGCCTGAGCTTCTTTCAAATCCTCCACAATGCGAATCCGAACCAAACCAAAAGTCATCAAATCGACAAAAGTAATAATTCCAAGTAGAAAGACTAGAAACTCAACTCCGATTCTCTGAAAAATCACAAGTTGCCCCACAACAAGGACTTGAGTAAGGAGAAAAGTTCGGACATGTAAAGAATTAAAACTACGTACACCGAAATGATAAGTTAAAAGATTGGAAAGGAAAAAGAAGAACCAGATATAATTTACAGCAACAAAGGCGGTATACCCAGCTACGTAAGCTAGCATGATAATCCAACAGAGCCAGGATAAACGCTGACTCTTTGTGGTTAAAACACCTAAGTAAGCCACCACAAATAGAATATCAATCAATAAATGCCAGCTAGGAAGCTCCCCAGTCACTACAGGGACAATGGGAAAAACCATAAAAATCAAACTGGCCCAAAACATATAATGTATGCTTTTCAGTCTTTCAAGCATTAAGCATTCTCCTTATGACCTTGAAGGTAAATGGTCAAACCAAACAAAACTGCTGAAAAAACAAGTAGATAAACTGTGGCTGATAGATTGATGCCACCCTCATTTAAGAAGGTCTTGATCAATTCCATCAACTGATAGCTTGGTAGGCGCTTCCCGATTGCTTGCATCCAATCTGGAAATAAAGAGACAGGCATCCAGAGTCCGCCTAAAACAGCCAAGCCAAAGTAAAGAAGATTGCCTACGACAGACATCAGCTGACTAGACGGCAAGAGAGTCAGGGTTAAGCCAAGTGCTACAAAGGCAACACTTCCTACTATCAACAAGAGCGCAGCCCCAATCCAGCTTCCTAAAGGCATATCCACACCTCTGACCAAGTGCCCAACTGAGAAAACAACCAGGATTGAAACCAAATAATCAACTATCATACTTGTTATCTTTGATAGATAATATTCTACCATATTTACTGGAGTATGGCGTAATGTTTTCTGCCAGTTGTTGATTTTATCGGTATGTAAAACAACTGGGAATGAAAAGATAGCTGTCGACATCATGGAAAAGGCCGTCATGGAGATGAGGTAGTCGCGCATAAAATTAGCCGGCCCACTTGGTGTATCCTGGTACATGCCTGAAAAGAATAAATAGAAGGCCGTCGGCATCCCTACGGATAATAGATAATAGACTAATTGTCGTTTGGTCAATAGAAATTCTATCTTGTTTAGTGCGATCCATCGTTTCATCTTAGTCATCTCCCTTTTGTGTTTCTTCAAAGATTGTATCCAACAAGCTACGATTATTGACTTCAATTTCTTGAATCCTACATCCTGCTTGCACTAACAATTGCCAAAAAGCATCCGCTTCACGTGTGACTACTTGTAGAGCATCTTGTTTTTGTGACCAGTTTTCAACCAAGTTAGACTGCTCAATGACTTTCTTGTAAGCCAGAGGTAGTATAAAGTGCTTTTCAATCTCCTCACTACGCATAGCTAGAGGTGTTGTATCGCGAATCAACTCTCCCTTATTCAAGACCAAGATTCGGTCCGCTGTATGCTCTACCTCTTCGATATAATGGGATGAATAGAGAATGGTGACTCCCTGCGCTTTTAGATCCTGGACAATTTCCCAAAAGCGTTGACGGGTTGAGGTATCCATGGCAGCAGTTGGCTCATCTAAAAAGACTAGCTTTGGTCGGCCAATCAAGGTCAAGACAAAAGAGAAGAGACGCTTCTGTCCACCTGACAATTTTTCTGCCAATTGCTCTTTTTGTTGCTGGTCAAACTGCAATAGTTGATCGATTTCCTGATTGCTCAAAGGATTTGGGTAAATGCTTTGAAAGAAAGCAATCAACTCTTTGACCTTTAATTTCTGAACGATGACATTTTCTTGAGGCAGGTAACCTCTAATATAGTCTAACTGAGAACTCGTCACTGGCAAGCCTTGGATGGATACTTGACCGCTGGTGACCAGTTTATCTCCAAGCAAACAGTCCAAGAGTGTGGTCTTCCCAGCACCATTGGGACCAATCAAGGCGACGCATTCGCCTTCAGCTACCTCAAAGGAAATATCCTTCAAAATAGCCTTGCCCTTGATGTTTTTATTTAGGCTTTCTACCTTAATCATGCTCATGATATTCTCCTTTCAGCCACTCCTTTCCCATCGGAAAGGCGATAAAAATCATAAATCCTAATCCCCAGGCACCACGGATGACTTGATGAAGGAAAGCTTGATCAAACCAACCTGTAAACATTTCGACCAACCATACCACTAGTGATAGTCCAATAAAAAGATAGAGAATCGCTTTTTTCATTTTTCAAACTCCTTTTTCACATCTGAGACTAATTTCAAATCTTCTCGGATCAACCAAGACATGATTCCAAAACCTGCAAATAGCTCCCAAGGAAAATGATAGAAACCCTCATCCAATCCTGAGAACATGAGATAAGTCATGACTCCTGCTGCTACTAAACTCATTGCGACAATTACTTTATGTTTCATTTTTTTCTTCCTCCATTTGATACATCTAGTATAATTCTTTGAAGGTAGAATCACTAGAAGCTTCTGTCATGAGGAAATATGACAAATGTCACAAAAAGTCTAATCGCTATGAAAATAGAATTCTCTGAAAATCAAAAAGAGGTCGGGAAATCCCAACCTTTCTTTTTTATTCTTCTTTAAATCCGTGTAATTTTAATGCAGCGATTAGTGTATTAGGCTTTTTAAAGTCTTCTATACTATCCGCAAGTGGTTTAAAGAAATATGTATTTTTTACTTTATTCAAGTCTGCTTTTTCAAGATCGAGTTCCATAACGACTCTCATCTTTTTGTCCTCGGTGATAAAATATTCTACATTAACACCAGGCTCGTCCTTGATTTCAAGATACTCTGGACTATCTTCCATAGCTTCACGGAAGATTGTTTGGAATTCTTCTGGAGTAACTCCAGCAGGAATCTCCTCATTTATTTTCCCAAGCATATCCATCTTGAAGTTTTTAACAACATCCGTATAAACAAAGGTCATGGTGACATCAAATTCATCCATTTTTCCTTTAAGAACTTTTGTTTTTTCTTCTTTTGCTTGATTGGTTGTCGTTTGACTTGTAGACGGATCACTCGCTTTACTCTTGTCACTTGAACGGTGAGGTAACAACTTACTGCAACCTGCAAGTAGAGTTACCGAAATAAGTGTTAATCCTAAAATCTTCTTCAATTTGAATCTCCTATTCCACACTGAAAAGATATGGATAAACCGGTTGTTGACCTTGGTGAATTTCTACTTCGACATCTTCGAATTCTTCTGCGATTTCTTGAGCAATTTCATTTGCCAATTCTTCGCTTCCGTCTTCTCCAACATAGAAAGTTACGATTTCACTGTCTTCGTCCAACATATGTTTCAATGTTTCAGTCAAGGTTTGGTGCATATCAGGATTTGATACGAGAATCTTACCATCCACCATACCAAGATTGTCATTTTCATGAATTTCTAGACCATCGATAGTCGTGTCACGAACGGCTGTTGTTACACTACCGCTGACAACGTCCCCAAGAGCCGCAGTCATGCGTTCTTGGTTTTCTTCGATAGATTTGCTTGGGTCAAAGGCTAGAAGGCTAGTCAATCCTTGAGGAATTGTACGAGCTTCTACTACAACAGCTGGTTGTTCCAATACTTCAGCTGCAGATTGAGCTGCCATGAAGATGTTTTTGTTGTTTGGCAAGAAGATGATGTTACGGGCATTAACTTTCTCAACAGCCTTGACAAAGTCTTCTGTCGAAGGGTTCATGGTTTGTCCGCCCTCGATGACATAGTCCACACCTTGAGCACGGAAGATATCTGCCAATCCTTGTCCAGCCACTACTGCGATAAGAGCATATTCTTTTTCTTCAGCTGGCTTGCTGACTTGAGCTTCTTTTTCCACTTGAGCTTCGTGTTGGTTACGCATGTTATCGACTTTAACCTTAACCAAGCTACCATACTTGAGACCTTCTTGCATAACAAGTCCTGGATCTTCTGTATGGACGTGAACTTTAACGATTTCGTCGTCATTAACAACAAGTAGAGAATCCCCAAGTTCGTTCAAGTAGTTACGGAATTCTTCGTAGTCAAACTCTTTAGCATAAGTTGGACCTTGTTTGAGGGCAACCATGATTTCAGTACAGTAACCAAAGGTAATGTCTTCAGTTGCTACATGTCCGGCTACAGATTTGTGGTGTTCTGCATTGATCATCTCACCCATGTTGGCTGGAGTAGCGACAAAGTCCTCAGACGCACTGTATTCACCAGTAAGAGCTGAAAGGAATCCTTCATAGATGAAGACCAAACCTTGACCACCTGAGTCTACAACTCCAACTTCCTTCAATACTGGAAGCATTTCTGGAGTTTTAGCAAGGGCTGTTTTAGCTCCTTCCAAGGCTGCACGCATAACCTCAACTGCGTCATCTGTCTGCTCTGCTTTTTTCTTAGCACCGATGGCAGCACCACGTGATACTGTCAAGATTGTCCCTTCAACAGGCTTCATAACAGCCTTGTAGGCAACCTCAACACCTGATTGGAAGGCAAGAGCTAGGTCTTTTCCTGTTAGTTCTTCTTTTGTCTTGATGGCTTGTGAAAATCCGCGGAAAAGCTGAGAAGTGATAACTCCTGAGTTCCCACGCGCACCCATCAAAAGACCTTTAGCCAAGATACTTGCAGCCTCACCAACAGTTGAAGCTGGTCTGTCTGCTACTTCTTTAGCACCATTTTCGATTGTCATTCCCATGTTTGTTCCTGTATCTCCGTCTGGAACTGGGAAGACGTTCAATGAATTGACATATTCGGCTTGCTTGTTCAAACGAGTTGAAGCAGCCTGTACCATTTCTTGAAATAAGCTTGTAGTAATATTTGACACGATTATTCTCCTACAACTTTGATATTTTGAATGTAGACATTCACAGTTTGAGCAGTGATTCCAAGTTGGTTCTCTAGGCTAAAGCGAACACGTTCTTGGATGTTTTTTGAAACTTCACTGATTTTTGTACCGTAGCTCAATACAGTATATACATCAACTGCAATACTACCGTCTTCAGCTGTTTTAACGACTACACCTTTTGAATAATTTTCTTTACCTAGAAGGGCTTGGAAATTATCTTTGAGGGCATTTTTACTAGCCATACCGACTACACCAAAAATTTCAGTTGCTGCTCCGCCTACAACAGTAGCGATCACATCATCTGTCAGTTCGACTTGACCATCTTTTGTATTAATTTTTACAGTCATTTTTTTTACCTCAAATAGTTGATACTCTATTTTATCATATTTCAGCCCAACTGTAAAAGCAGAATGATGTATCATCGGATATTTGCTTGATTTTTCAAATGATTTCAGCTTTCGAGCAAAAGAAAAAGACCCTGTAGGTCTTTTCATGTTTATTAAACGCGTTCTACTTTTCCTGATTTCAAAGCACGAGCTGAAGCCCAAACTTTTTTAGGTTTACCATCGATAAGAACAGTAACTTTTTGAAGGTTTGGTTTTACGGCACGTTTAGTTTGGTTCATCGCGTGTGAACGGTTGTTTCCTGATACAGTCTTACGACCTGTAAAGTAACATACTTTAGCCATTGTGTTTTCCTCCTATTAGATCTAATATAGCGGATGTGCTAGCACCACATACCGTACTATGTTATCACACTTTCTCCATTTTGGCAAGGGAATTGGAAGACTTTTTTTATTTGACGTAGACAACACCAAGTTTCCCGAAAGCTACGTCTCCACGGATAATCAAGGTTTTGCTGGTTGGGGCTACAGGAGCATCTGCCTTGGCTGCACCACAGAAAGTTTCCACCTTCAGATCCACTCTCCAGTGTTGGGGCACATAGATAACTGCATTCCCAAATCCGACTTCTATTTTCAAGGTTGCGCTATCGCCTAACATCTCTGCATTGTCATAATAGATTTTGGCATTCCCAAATCCTACTTCAAACTCGTCTTCTACCAATTCTTGGTCCTGCTTGTAAAATGTACCCGCCCCAAAAGCGACTTCCTTGTCTGTCAGAATGGTCTTTTCACCATCATGCCACCATTTTTTCCCATTCCAAGTTCTGTTAGTATGAGTCAGCATACTTACTCCAAGCACGATGAGAACACTCGCCCAGAACAGTGATTGATTGGGAATCGGTAAAATGTCATAAAAATGATTCGCAATCATGAGGGCCACTAGGGCTGTAACGGAGGCTGAAGTGAAATGACGACGAAGGATTGCCTCAACTGATTGATAGGCAAAAAATCCAATACCGATCAAGGGCCAAATTTCCCCTCCAAATGAAGGAATTCCAAAATTCCCCTGTAACAATACTAAAGCTGCCAATACTAGCAACACAATACCAAATGCTTTCTTTTTCATGTTCTTACCTCATGTTTCTTAGATTTTCTTTTAGGAGGGATTGGTAGTGCCGTGACACGTGAACCTCCTTGTGGGTTTGATAAAAGGAAATAGTGCCTGTCCCTGAGAAGGACTTGTCCACCGAGTAAACTTGCCGGATATTGGCAATGGTCGACTTGGATACCCGACTGAAATAACGTGGCAGGATAGACTCCAACTCATAAAGCTTAAGCCGAACCTCGTAGGCCTCTTTCTGGGTATGGGCGTAAATCTTGCTACCTTCCGTCTCAAAGAAGAGGATTTCTGCCAAGTCTAAGTAATACTCACCCGTCCCCTTGTAAAAGATCAACCTAGGAGCCTTGGTTTCTTGCAAGAGTCGTTGCAAGTCAGCTATCTCATCTGTCAGGGCTGCAGCCTTGATGACAATCTCTGTCTCAGTTAATTCACTATCAATCTCGATTCGTAACTTCATCCTATCTCCTTTCTGCATCTACTATACCAAAGCCTAAAAGACTTTACAAGGGCAAAAAAGCAAGTGGTCACTTTTGACCCGTAAGTGGTTACGAGGCCAAGCCCACTTGCTTTGCTTCTTACAAAATAAAGAAAAGAATTCCCCAGATGAGCCCACAGGCATAGCCAACTAGAATATCCTTGGGATAATGAACGCCACCCAAGACTCGCACCAGACCTAGAAGAGCTGATAAGACCAATAAAATCAACCCTGCAGGCAGATTTGCGTGCAGACAAGCCATGGAAATGATAGCCGCTGAAAAGACATGGCGACTGGGCATTGAATTGCCAGAACTGTCCTTGTCCAGTAGCGGGATAATTTCCCAAGCCTCATAAGGACGCGGTTGATTGATCCACTTACGAACTAGCGTCAATAGGACAAAGCCAGAAGCTGGCACTAAGATATAGGTGGCAAATTCTTTCCCCAATCCCTTGCTCATAAAGCTTGTCCCCAACAAGGTCAAGTAAGCTAAGGGCATCAGAACTGTCATCATTCGATTAAAGACTCGCATCAATTGCAATAATTGTGGATGTCGAAGAAGATTTGATTTCCTCTTCTCGTACCACTCTTGATAGTTTTTCATCTGTTTTCTCATTGTTTCTAGATTTTACACAAGAAGCCTGACAGAACGAGTCCGCTAGCATCTCCTACTCTAGTATAGTGCAGAAAAAGAAGGCCGTCAAGCCTTCTGAGATTTATTCTTCTGCTTGGTCTTCTGTAAATTGACTATTGTAGAGGTCTGCATAGAAACCACCCTGAGCCATCAGCTCATCATGATTTCCTTGCTCGATGATATTTCCTTCTTTCATGACCAGAATCAAGTCAGCATTGCGGATTGTTGACAATGACTGCCACCACTACTGCCCAGAGCCAGTATTCTGACTTGCAAGGATTTTACCAATGGCCCAAATAGCCATGATAGGACCACGAGTGACCACTTGGAGTCCCATGGTAAAGAGCATCTGAATCTGCGTGATATCATTAGTCGTCCGAGTCAATAGACTGGGGATTGAAAAACGTTTAAAGACCAACATCGGTTTATCCATTCTTTCTCCCTTCTAAGTAAAAATAGTTCTCATAAGAACATTTAAGTTTCAATGAGAACTATCTAAGCAGAAATTGACATCAGCTCTTATTTTATCTATAATAAACACTATCTCACACCTATAAGAACACTTCCTGATTAGAAATGAGAAACTCACAAATGAAACAAAAAGAAGAAAAAATTTTAGGAATCTTTGCCATCATCTTTGGAACCCTGGCCCTTCTTGGTTCCTGGCTACCAATCATTAGCATTTTAGCCTTTTTCTTTGCCATTATTGCTATAGCCCTAGGCATTTTTGGTATTGGCCTTAATCTCAAAAATCGTAAAATATTGGCTATTATCGGAACAAGCCTAGGTATTCTATCCATTTTTCTTGTCTTAATGGCGCAAGTATTACCTTCTGGTGTCTTTACTGACTTGGCTAAAAACTTTCGTCACCCATATAGAAGTCTGACCTCTTTAACAGAAAATGAGGAATTTGGAAAATTACCAGATTATAGACCAGATGAAGAGGATATCGAAGATACTGATACCTTCTCTTGGACCCAGGAACAGTTTGATGCTTTGATAGAGGGAGACACTGCAAACAGAGGAAAAGGTGGCTCCAACTACAAAGATATCATCAGCAAGCATGGATTACCAGATTCTGAAATTGAGTCAACCTCAGGTGATTACGACATTAAGAAAATCACCTATCTATCCCTCGGTTCAAACACCAAGACAGTCGTACTCACTTTCGCAAAGCAGGAAAACGGCCAGTTTCTTCTCATCCGAAAATTTGCCCTAGGCTTGGATAGAAAAGAGAAAACTGATGATGGGGTGAAAGTTTAACATAACAAAAAAGCGAACAGCTATTAAGCCTGTTCGCTTTTCTATTAGAATCCATCTACATTGGTATAGATTTTTTGGACATCTTCGTCATCTTCAAGAACGCCATAAAGTTTTTCAAAGGTTTCAAGGTCATCCCCTGACAACTCAACCTCTGATTGAGGAATCATCTCAAGTTCTGTTACTTGGAATTCTTCGATACCAGATTCACGCAAAGCCACAATAGCTTTGTGAAGGTCAGTTGGAGCTGTGTAAACAGTGATTGTTCCTTCTTCTGCTTCTACATCGTCTACATCGACATCTGCTTCAAGCAAGAGCTCAAAGATAGCATCAGCGTCGTCACCAGCAAATACGATGACACCCTTGTTGTCAAAGAGGTAAGATACTGAACCTGAAGCTCCCATGTTACCACCGTTTTTACCAAAGGCAGCACGGACATTGGCTGCTGTACGGTTAACGTTTGAAGTCAAGGTATCAACGATGAGCATTGAACCATTTGGCCCAAAGCCTTCGTAACGTCCTTCTGTAAAAGTTTCGTCTGTATTTCCTTTAGCCTTATCCAGAGCCTTATCAATAACGTGTTTTGGCACTTGCGCTTGTTTAGCACGGTCAATAACGAATTTCAAAGCTGAGTTTGATTCTGGATCTGGATCACCTTTTTTAGCTGCTACATAGATTTCTACACCAAATTTTGCATATACTTTAGAGTTAGCTCCATCTTTAGCCGTTTTCTTGGCTACGATATTGGCCCATTTACGTCCCATTAGGAATCTCCTTTTTTCACATTTTAATCTTTCTTATTATAACACAAGTCTAGTCGATTTTCACTAGAGGAAATGGATTTTTCTTTTATAAATGAAGCTAGGATTGTCCGCCGACAGCCAAGATTTTCTTGCCTTCTTTTATCCAAGGGTGCTGAGAGAGTGAGATATAAAGCTGTGCAGTCATAACAAGCCAAAGTAGCGGCTCACATAGAATCACACCTGTATAACCTGCCCATGGAATAATCCAAGCGACGAAAACAATTTTCCCGATAAATTCGATAAAACTAGATATGAGGGGTAAGAGTTTTTGACCGAGTCCCTGCAAACTATTTCTATAAATCAACAAAAGACTCAAAAACGGATAGAAAACAGAACTAATACGTAGGTACAAGGTCCCATTTTCAATCAAGTAACCATCTGTTGAACTCGCTAAGAAAGAAACTAGGCTAGGACTTGCAAAAAATAGGAACACACAAGCAAAGGTTGCCCAAGCCATACTCAAATAGCTCCCTAAACGAAGACCTTGGACGATACGATCTGGACGTTTTGCCCCAAAGTTTTGAGAGATAAAAGTCGTCATAGAAGCCGAAATTGCCGTCATTGGCAATAGAGCAAAGGCCATGATTCTACGTGCTGCCGTTTGGGCACTGATAATAACTGCTCCAAAGCCATTAACAGAGGATTGCAAGATGACACTTCCGACAGAGACGATTGAACCCATCAGCCCCATGGCTAGCCCCTGCTCCAAGAGATCAACATAGAGAGCCTTGTTCCATTTGAAATGCTTAAGTTCTGGAAGAAGCTCTGGAACACTCTTGCGGATATAGAAATAACAGAGAATAGCGGACAAACCTTGCGAGATGATAGTTGCAAGACCTGCAGATTGAACCCCCAACTGCAGTTGTGTAATAAAATATAAATCTAGAATGACATTAACAATGGCTGAAAAGATAAGAAAAGCAAGTGCCGCAAGGCTATCACCAATCGAGCGTAGTAATCCTGCAAAGAGATTATAAGCAAAGCTAACTCCCACGCAGCTAACAATCATTGAGATGTATTCATAGGATTGGGGGAGGATTTCTGCAGGTGTTTCGAGATATTGTAAGAGCGGATAAAGGCCGAAGAAACCCATCAGCATGACAAGAGCACTCAGGATTGCACCTAAAATCCAAGTCGCTGCGACAGCCTCTTTAATCTTTGTGAAATTACGAGCACCATAAAGCCGAGCAATAACAACTCCCATCCCATTTCCGACTCCGAGAGCAAAGCCAATAATCAAATCAAAAATAGCTGTCGTAGCTCCGACTGCCGCCAAGGAATTTTGTCCCAAAAAACGCCCAACAATCAAAATATCAGCTGTATTGTAGAGTTGCTGAAAGATATTGGACAGTAAAATCGGTAATGCAAAACTAATCAGTGAAGGAAGAATGGGACCATGAATCAAGTCCACCGTTGATTTTTTATTCATAAGGCTATTATATCAGCTTTCAAGTTGAGGAACAAGGAAGTTTCCTTAAGAAAGCGTTGCCTATATGTAAACAATCTGGTATAATCGTGACAGAAAAGGAGGGTATGTATGAGCTTAACAAGTCAGTTAATTACAGATGTATTCCCAGACCTTGAGAAAGTGGAACAATTAAACAAGGAGGCCTTCCCTGAAGAAGAACGCGTCTCTTTGGAGGAATTTTTAAGTTACCAGGATAGAGATGACGCCCACTTTTTCGCCTTTTATAACGAAGAAGAATTTGTCGGCTTCGCTTTTGCCATTTCTAATCAAAAAGCTTTCTACATTAGCTTCTTTGCCATTATGCCCCATCTCCGTAGCCATGGATACGGGAGAGAAATCATTGAAAAACTCATTGATTTTTACCAGCGTACCATGATTCTTGAAGTGGAGCGATTAGACGAAGACTGTGACAATCTCGAACAAAGAAAAGCCCGCATGGACTTTTACTTACAAAATGGCTTTAAAACTGCCAACGCCTTCTTGGAATACGAGGGAATGAGTTTCGAAATTCTCTATCGTGGCGACCACTTTGATGAAGAGGCCTATCGGAACATCTTTCAAAAATTGCAAGAAGAGAACTACTTCGACTTTCGTATCGAATACCGACGCTTTAGTGACCACTAGTCATCATGAAACAAAAAGTAGCAGTTTTACTGCTACTTTTCTTTTTATTCTTCAATTTCGATTTCAAGAGCGTCGCCCAAATCAAGTGTTACTTCTTGGTTAGAATCTGCATCAGCTGCTGCACTTGCTTTAGAACCTTCTTCCTCTTCAATTAAACCATATTGAACACGAACTTGGTGGTCAATTTCATCAAAGATTTCTGGGTGATCTGCCAAGTATTTCTTAGCATTCTCAGAACCTTGTCCGATTTTTTCACCCTTGTATGAGTACCAAGCACCTGCTTTTTGGATAATATCCAAATCACTAGCAATCTTCAAGAGTTCACCAGTTCTAGAAATCCCTTCACCATACATGATTTCAACAAGAGCTTCTTTGAACGGTGGAGCTACCTTGTTTTTCACAACTTTAATCTTAGTTTCTTTACCAACGTTCGTATCTTTTTGATCACCAGTTCCCTTGATTTGTGTACTTCCACGCACATCCAAACGGACTGAAGCATAGAATTTAAGGGCGCGTCCACCAGGAGTTGTTTCTGGATTTCCAAACATAACCCCTACTTTTTCACGCAACTGGTTGATGAAGATAGCAATTGTCTTTGTCTTGTTGATAGAGGCACCGAGTTTACGCATAGCTTGGCTCATCATACGAGCTTGAAGACCAACGTGGCTATCTCCGATATCTCCATCGATTTCCGCACGAGGTACAAGAGCTGCAACTGAGTCAATAACCACAAGGTCAACCGCACCTGAATCGATCAATTTCCCTGCAATTTCAAGACCTTGCTCACCTGAGTCTGGTTGTGACAAGAGCAATTCGTCAATGTTAACCCCAAGAGCTGCTGCATAGGCCGGGTCAAGAGCGTGTTCCGCATCGATAAAGGCTGCAATTCCACCTTCTTTTTGTGCTTGCGCTACAGCGTGAAGGGCTACTGTTGTCTTACCTGATGATTCTGGACCATAGATTTCGATGATACGTCCCTTAGGATAACCACCTGAACCGAGTGCAATATCAAGTGCCAAAGAGCCTGAACTCATCACTTGCACTTTTTGTTCTGCTCGCTCACCCAAGCGCATGATTGAACCCTTACCGAAGTCTTTTTCAATCAATTTAAGGGCATCATTCAAAGCTTTTTCACGATCAGCTCCAAATTTTTTCCCAATTTCATCTAATTTTTTTGTTGGTTTTTTCGCCATTTTGTTCTCCTATATTTTTTAATTCTTAGAACCTTCTTCTATTATATCAAAAGTCAGTCACTTAATAAAGCTTTGCGAACTAAGTTAAAAGCATGCATGACTGCAATTTTACGAACATCTGCTCGACTTCTTCCAGCTATATTGACCTGAACAACTTCTGTGCCTGATGCTTGAGATAAACCGATAAAAATTGTACCAGCAGGATGCCCTTCTAGACTATCCGGACCAGCCACTCCTGTCAAGCTAACTCCAAAGTCTGATTGAGTTTTAAGCCGTGCCTGATCTGCCATTTTTTCCGCCGTAAAGGCTGAGACAACTCCATGTTTTTCCAACTCTACTTGTGGAATATCTAACATCTTAGCCTTTTCTTCCAGACTATAAGTGACAAAACCACCTTTAAAGATAGCTGACACTCCCGAAAAGTCTGCCAAAGTTGCTTGAAAAAGCCCTGCTGTCAAACTTTCCGCAGCCGTTATGGTTTTATGCTGCTTTTTCAACTCCTCAACAACTACACTAGCTAGACTCGCTTCCTCACCATAACCATAGCAGATATCCTTTAAAGCAACACCTTCAAAAGTCTGGCGTGCAAGGATCTTTTCCTCCAGATTATCTAAGGCCTTTTGAGCATCGTCTTGACTAGTGGCCTTGGTTGACAAGCGTAGAGTCACTTCTCCTATTTTTGCATAAGGTGCTAGAGTTGGATCAGTCTGCTCTTCAATTAAGTCCGACAAAATCGTTACTAGCTGGCTCTCGCCAATGCCAAAGAAACGTAGCACACGTGAGTACAACTTAGCTCCAGTTGTCAATCTCGGAAGCAATTCATTTAAAACCATGGGTTTTAGTTCGCTTGGTGGCCCTGGTAGGACGACATAGGTCACGCCAGCCACCTCAATCATACCTCCGACTGCTAGTCCTGTTTCATTAGGTAGCGGGATTGAACCCTCAACGATTTGAGCTTGGCGTTCATTATTTGGAGTTCGGGCATAGTCCGGTCGATGAGCAAAAAAGTCATCTAGTTTAGCCTGCGCTTGAGCATCAAAAGTTAAATCACGCCCTAGAAATTGTGCCAAGGTTTGTTTGGTCAAGTCATCCTCTGTCGGTCCCAGTCCTCCTGTTAGGATAACCAGATTGCTACGATTCTTAGCAATCTCCAACAAGGATAAGATACGAGACTCATTATCTCCTACAGCCGTTTGGAAGTAGACATCAACACCGATTTCAGCCAACTTTTCAGATAAGAACTGAGCATTGGTATTGACAATTTGACCTGTTAGAATCTCTGTTCCAACAGCTATGATTTCCGCTTTCATTTTTTCCTCCTACCTATCTATTCGGATTTCTTTGAAAAAATCGCAGGAAAATTCCTACGATTTTAGTTTTCATTTCTTATTGTTCTTGTTGGCCTTGTTGCCCTTGTTGTTCTTGATCTGCAACAGAACCAGTTGTTTGTGGTAAACGCCCATAAATATTTTCATACAAGACTACATTTGTCTCCAATTCGGTCACTTCTGGCTTATCCAATGAACGACGTAAAAGATTTTGCATCTCTAACATATGCTCAGATGTCACGATTTGGTAAGATATTCCGTCAATCATTGCATCCTCTCCACGTAATTGCTGAGACTCAATATTCTTAAAGGAATCTTGGTAGCCCATCAACTGAGGAATCGTTGTTGTCGTAATCTCGATATTTGTCTGCATGTTATCGCTAAGAGCCTTCAAAATTTCTTGATAGTGGCTGACACTATTCAAACTAAGAATTTTTTCAACAATCTTTTGGATGACTTCGCGCTGACGTTTCTGACGACCGTAGTCTCCCTCTGGATCCTGATAGCGCATGCGTGAATATACTAGCGCCTCGTCACCATTTAGGGTTTGTTCCCCAACACCGATAGAAATCGTGTTAAATGGTTCCTGGTCTTGGATAGAGATTGGGAAACCTAGAGTGTTGTTTACTGTGATACCTCCGACAGCGTCAACCATTCTTTGAAGACCGTGCATATTGACCATCACATAGCGGTCAATATGGATATTCATCATTTTTTGAATGGTCGAAATGGCAAGCTCTGCCCCACCATCAGCATAGGCAGCGTTGAGTTTAGCTTCTCTAACACTACCATCTGGTTGTTGGATTTGTGTCAGAATATCACGTTCCAAACTCATCATAACGACTTTCTTGGTTTTAGGATTCACTGTTACCAAAATCATTGAATCACTATTTCCTGCCCATGGATCTGTACGTTCAACATTCCCCGTATCAACCCCCATCAATAGGATTGTCAATGGTTCAGTTGCCTCGATAACCTTGGTTTCTTCTCCGATTTGTTTATAAGTTTTGGCTAAAGTCTGTGTACTTTGTTGGTAGATAGTATAGGCATAAGCTCCCACACCAAGCACCGTCACAAGAACAAAGCCTAAAAACATTCCGATTATTTTTTTTGCCATATATTTATTCGTCTATCAGTCGACCCATCAGGTAAACATCAAGAAACTCTCCTCCTTCTATACAAGCGCCGCGTTCCTGCTGGCCTTCAATGATGAAGCCCAGCTTTTTATATAGATGAACAGCTGCCAGATTTCGTTTTTGAACTGTCAATTGTAAGCGTCGAATACTTCCGCTCGATTGGGCCCACTCAATAGCTTCTTCCATCAAGATACTACCAAGACCATTTCCCCAATAGGCTTTTTTGATACCCAAAAAGATATCTCCAATATGCCGAACTCGCGGACGTTGATCAGCCGTTATATTGATCACTCCTGCCAATTCTTCATTTAAATAAGCTAGTAAAGTAATCTGATTATCCGACTGGGCCTGCTTGTTAATAAAACGTTGCATCTCTGATTCACTCATTGCAATTCCATTTTCATCCAGACTGGTAAAACTAGATTCATGACCAATCTGATCCAAAAGTGCAATAAGTTCTGTAGCATCCTCAACTTCTGCTTCACGAATTAATAAATCATACTCCATCTGTCAACCTCTGCAAGAGTTCTGCTGCTCGTTGACCGTGGGCATGAAAGACAATCTCGCGCCCCTCACCGTCTTTAAGAATTTCTAATTCCAGATAGTCTGATGGGAGAGCCTCGCCTAATAGGTGTCCCCACTCAATAACCGTCACACCAGAACCAAAAAGAAATTCATCAAGGTCGATTGAATCTGCATCTCCTTCGATGCGGTAAACATCCAAGTGATATAAGGGTAGGCGTCCTTCATATTCTCGAACAATGGTATAAGTAGGACTTTTGATCATTTGATGAATCCCTAGTCCTTTAGCTAGACCTTTTGTTAATGTGGTTTTTCCAGCACCTAATTCACCAGTTAAAATCAATACATCATTTTTTTCAAGTAGACTACCCAACTCTTGTCCAAGAGCGATTAGTTCATCTTCATTTTTTATGTGCATGTTATTATTATACCAAAAAGTTTTCTTTTGCGACATTTCTAGTAATAAAAAAAGAGGAGTTTCCTCCTTCTTTTTTAAAGTTTTTATCTTTAGTTTAGAGCCATGCTAATGTAGTTCAAGATGAACAGAGCGTCTAAAATCCAAATCATGACATGCACTTCCTTAACTTGACCTTTAACAATCTTCGCTAAAGTGTAAGTTAGGAAACCAACAGCAATCCCTTGTGTAATGGAGTAACTGAATCCCATAAAGATAGATGTGAAGAAGGCTGGAATAGCTTCTGACATATCATCCCAAGGAATGTTTTTCAAGTTAGAGAGCATCATAATTCCGACGATAATCAAAATTGGTGCTGTCGCAGCTGAAGGCACAATGGCAAGAAGTGGGCTAAAGAAGCTTGATAGAGCAAAACAGATAGCAACAACTAAGGCTGTCAATCCAGTACGTCCACCAGCACCGATCCCTGCTGCTGACTCAATATAAGTTGTAACGTTTGAAGTACCTGCAATGGCACCAACTGATGTCGCCACCAAGTCAGAATATAGAGCCTTATCCAATTTAGCTGATTCATTGTTCTCACCACTTGATGCGATGATCCCAACTTTTTCACCTGTACCGATAAGAGTACCAATTGTATCAAAAATATCAGTCAATGAGAAGGCAAGAATGGCCATCAAGGTTTCAGGTAAACGTGAAGTATTTGAAATCAGAGAACCCAAACCTTCTGAACCAAGGGCTGCACCAAATAAAGTTCCTAGGTCATTAACTGCTGCTGAAAGATTGTTGCTAGCAAAATCGATTCCTGACAAATTAACAAGACCAACCGCAATCGCAAGAACTGTAGTAGTCAAAATAGAAAGAATGATCCCACCTTTAATACCTTTGACAACAAAGAAGATTGTAATGGCAAGACCTGCAATAGCTACCAATACTGCTGGAGTATTGAAATCTACCAATCCTGGAACAGCTGCTGCATTTGCAGTAATCGCTGCTTGAGCCTTATCTGCTCCTTCACCTGCTACAGTATAAGTCCCTGGGTCAATTGAGAATTTCAAGAGACCAGCATTTTTAATACCAACATAGGCAAGGAAAACACCAATACCAGCTGAAATTGCTGAACGAAGAGTTGAAGGAATAGACTCAATGATCATTTTACGAACATTGGTTAATGTGATAATCAGTGAAATAATCCCACAGATGAAAACCATACCAAGAGCTTCTTTCCAAGTATAGCCCATTCCGAATACAACCGTAAATGTAAAGAAAGCATTAAGTCCCATACCAGGAGCTTGTGCGTATGGCAAGTTAGCATAGAAAGCCATCATCAAAGTTCCTACTACAGAACCGATGATTGTTGCCAAGAATACACCCTGAACAGGCATTCCTGTTTGCGAAAGCATTTGAGGGTTTACAAAGAGAATATAACTCATTGCAAAGAAAGTTGTTAAACCAGCAAGCACCTCTGTACGGACATCTGTCCCGTGCTCTTTTAGTTTAAATAATTTGTCCATTTTTAATCTCCTTTGTCATTTTACGAACAATATGACTATTATATCATCAATCATTCACATTTTCAAGCTGTTTTTCCTATTTTTAAAAATTCTTAAAGGATATGATTCTTCTTATTTTTGCTTATAGTCAGCTTTTCTTTCAGCTTTTTGATATAATAGGAAACATCTTATCTGAAACTAAATTCGGGAGGATTTTATGACTAAAAAAATGATTGCCGTGGACTTAGACGGTACCTTACTTAATGGAGAAAGCAAACTCACTGACTTTACAAAAGAAACCATTAAAAAAATTTCTAAGAAAGGCCACCATGTGGTTATCGCAACCGGTCGCCCATATCGTATGGCCAAAGATTTTTATGACCAACTTGAACTTGAAACTCCTATGATTAACTTCAACGGTTCGCTCACTCACCTGCCTGGTAGGGCTTGGAAACATGAAAAATGCCTTACTGTGGACAAAAAATATCTCTTGGATATCGTAAAACGAAAAGAGGATATCGAGGCAGACTTTATCGCAGGTGAATACCGTAAAAAGTTTTACATTACAGCACCAGACAAGGAAATTGCAGATCCTAAATTGTTTGGTGTTGAAAACTTTCGCCCTGAAAATCAATTCAAGTCTAACTTAGTGACTAAGGGGCCTAACTGTATTTTATTACAAACTAGGGCAGACGATAAATATGCACTAGCAGAAGAGATGACTAGTTTTTACAAGCATCAGCTTAATATCAATACTTGGGGCGGTCCCTTGAACATTCTTGAATGTACTACAAAAGGTGTTCACAAGGCCTTTGCCCTTGAATACCTCCTCAATGTCATGAATATAGACAGACAGAACCTGATTGCCTTTGGTGACGAACACAATGACCAAGAAATGCTCTCCTTTGCAGGTAGAGGATATGCCATGAAAAATGCTAATCCCGCTCTACTTTCTTTCGCAGATGAGCAATTACCACTAACCAACG
The DNA here is from genome assembly GCF_023110115.1 of Streptococcus sp. oral taxon 431. Lineage (GTDB taxonomy): Bacteria > Bacillota > Bacilli > Lactobacillales > Streptococcaceae > Streptococcus. The sequence goes on from NZ_JALDVP010000005.1 coordinate 80,746, forward strand.
AAGAAGACGGAGTCGCTCACTTTTTACAAGAGCAGTTCCTTTAATAAAAACTATCCCTCCATACTTTTTTGGTAGAAAATAGCTACCTTAATCGTATGGATTTTTTATGCCAAAAATCGATTAAAGAAAAAAGGACCCGAATCCGTGTTAACGAGATTCAAATCCTTACAAAAGATGTCTATTTTTTTAGAACGATACGATCAGAAATTTCGCGATCCATATCATCAATGATCATTTGATTGCCATCAGCTACATAAACCTTGATATCATCTCCAATAAAGACTCTCTGACTTTCTGGTTCGAAGGTGACCTTTTTAATTTCCTGATCACCATCAGCTTCAACTTCTGTCCATGTTCCAGTATTACCAGTAACTACGAGAGTAATGCTATCTCCCTCATCTTGCCCTTTATAGGTCCCATCAATGTTCGTTACTGAGCTAGCCGTCGAACTAGAAACGGTCGTTTCTGCTGACTGAGCAGTCGTTACTTCCGTACTAGTACTTGCTTGAGTTGAAGGAGCTGCCTGCTCTTTTGGCGAACATGCAACTAAGAGACTAAGACTTGCCAAAGAAGCAAGAGAAAGTGTGAATTTTTTTAGTGACATGATGGCTCCTTTCTTTTAGTGGCTTAAAATCAGAATAACCCTGCCGAACCACCACACCTTTACTATAACAAATAAAGATAGGAGGGTCAATCAAATGACTCTGAGGCCATGAAACAAGCACGAACCTCTGATATAAAATAGAGAGATCCTGTCACAAATAGCAAGTCTTTCTCTTGTGCAGAAGCTTCAAAATTATCTATAAAATCTCGATAGGAAGCAATGCTTGTATAATCTCCAAAGTCTTGCTCTTCCAAGGAACCCTGATAGTCAAAACTCGTAACATAGAGAGCTACATCAGATAAATGCTCTGTTAAATAAGTAAGCATCCCACTATAATCTTTCCGCTTTAGGGCACCAAATAAGATTTGAGGCTGATACCCTTGCTGGATTTTTTCTTGGATAAACTCAACCAAACGCTCTAGAGCTGGTAAATTGTGAGCCCCATCCAAATAGACGTGCTCAGTGACAGCTTCTAGCCTTCCAGCCCATCTGGTAGCTTGCAAGGCAGCACGTACTGCTTCTTGATCTACTTTCTCGTCTCTTTGTGCCATAAATAGTAGAAAAGCCTGCAAGGCAAGAGCTGCATTTTCCTCCTGATAGGCTCCCTCTAATCCCAATATTAGGTTGTTAAAGTCAGCTAGAGAAGAAGAGAAGTTCCCATTTCGGAAAGAAAAATCTTTATTAGCTTGGTAGAGACTTACACCCAAATTAGTAGCAGTTTTTTGACAAACGAGTTGGGCTTCCGGTGCTAAATTTGCAATCACAGCTGATTTCCCGGGCTTAAAAATTCCTGCTTTCTGCTCTGCAATTGCTGTTAAACTATCGCCCAAGGTCTCCTGGTGATCGAGGCCGATTGATGTGATGATTGCAATTTCTCCTGTCACCACATTAGTGGTATCAAGAAGTCCACCTATCCCAACTTCCAGTAGGACCAAATCTACTTTTTGCTCTTTAAAATAAAGCAAAGCAATCAAGGTCAGCAACTCAAAAAAAGATAGCTGATCGTGGGTTTCTAAAAGTCTTTGCTCCATTGCTTTGACTTGATCTGCTAAACGAATAAAATCTTCGTCCGATATAGGCTCACCATTAATACAGATACGGTCATGGATGCTGACAATGTGGGGCGAAGTAAAGGTACCAACCGTTTTCCCATGGGCAACAAAAAGCTCCCTCATAAAAGCAATAGTTGACCCCTTGCCATTTGTCCCTGTCACATGGATAATTGGATAGGTTTGCTCAGGATTCCCCAGCAAATCCACCGCTCTTTGCATCCGTCCCAATCCTGATCTAAAATTCAAGCCAATCCGACTATGAAGCCATTTTTCTACTTCAATCATGCTTATCTCCTTAACAAAAAAGCGAAGATCCTCTTCGCTTTTTACTCATTTTGCTAGATACTAGCTAAATTTTATTTTTAGCGTCAGGCTAAAAACGTTCCCCGAACTTACCAGTTCTCTCTTATTTTAAGGAACTGGGCTGATACAGTCTCCCAGACTACCTGCGTTTCTATTTTCTAGCGCAGGGCTAAAAACATCCACTGGACTGACTTGCGGTCTTCATTTCTATCGCAAGGGTAAAAATGTTCACTGAACATTTTTACTCCTCCATAAAGCTGTTGAAGACTTCTTCAATCATGTTCCATTCATCTTCTGAATCTTCAGGGATTGGTTGCAATTCACCTTCAGTTCCATCTTCATTTTCGATGAATGAGTATGCTTGGATTTCAACTTCACCGTTTTCATCTTCTTCTGCATTAACTGGTACAAGAAGAACATAGTTTTTACCAAATTCTTCTTTTCCGTCAATAGTCAAAAGGATTTCAAATAAAGTTTCGTTTCCTTGCTCATCTACAAGTGTAATAAGTTCACGTTCTTCGTGATCGTGGTTGTGATCGTGTGACATAGTTTCTCCTCTGTCTTAAAATTTTCTATCTAAATAATTTTGCAAAATCAATTGAGCTGCTAATTTATCAATGACTTTTTTACGCTTATTGCGACTAATGTCTGCTTGCTCAATCAACATGCGCTCAGCTGCAACCGTGGTTAGGCGCTCATCCTGGTACTCCACTGGTAAGCCAAAGAGTTCTTCCAGTTTTGCTCCATACGCTTGACTCGCTTCCACCCGAGGTCCACTGGTATTGTTCATGTTTTTAGGTAAACCAACAACAAAGCGCTCCACCTTATAGGTGTCAACCAATTCCTTGAGTCGTTCAAAGCCGAACTCTCCTTGATCTTCATTGATTTGGATGATTTCGAGCCCTTGTGCTGTAAACCCTAACGGATCGCTAATCGCTACTCCTACTGTTTTGGAACCAACGTCCAACCCCATAATTCTCATTGGTTATAGATCGACTCCTTGTCCCTTAAGGTAGTAGCGGACCAATTCTTCAACAATCTCATCGCGTTCGTATTTACGGATTTGATTTCTTGCGTTATTGTAACGAGGAACGTAGGCTGGGTCTCCACTGAGAACATAGCCCACAATTTGGTTAATAGGGTTATACCCCTTCTCATTCAATGAAGCATAGACTTCTGTCAATGTTTCACTAATTTCTTTTTTATTGGAATCATCCAATTTAAAACGTACGGTTTCTTCAGTAAATCCCATTCTAACACCCTCTTTCCTTAGAATAGTACTATTATAGCACATTCACAGCCATTCTACAAATGACACAGCCTGATTTTGCTGATTTTCTGTGACTTCCTTACTGGACAGTCGCGCCACTTGCAACTCGATTTTCAATATATTCTTCTGGTTCGTTTTTTAGTAGATTTTCCAATCCCACATTTTTTAAATATTCGCTTTCATTTGCCTTTTTAACGTCTAGAACTTGAAAATCATAACTTGTTTTTGTTTCAATCTCGGTTTCACTTAAAAGATTGGTTTCAAGGTTAAATCCAGGAATTTTACGTGCTTCTTGGACCGATTCATCCTTGTCTTCTCCTTCTTTCAAGGCCTTTTTTGCTTCCTCTAATCCATGCTCTGCAATAAAGTTCTTGAGGTCTTCTGAAACTTGTCGTTTTTGCTGAATCGTTAAGGTCAAGAACTGTTTGCCCTTATAGGTAATGGTCTGGGTTTGTTGAACCCCATTTTCGTCAGCAGGTAGAACAAGCGTCTTTGTTACAACTGTATTGTTATTGGCATTTTCTAGAACAGGCAAAGTTGATTGAAGAGCTTCTGTCGTTGTATCTTTAGAAGGTTCCGCAGACTCTTTTTTCTGTCCACAGCCAGCTAGCAAAAATAGGAGCGCAACTGTACCGATAACTATCTTCTTCATATTTATTTTTCCTTATTTATCTATCAAATAAGGCTAGGAGTCACTCCCAGCCTTTATGTTTTATAGTGCTGCACGTAAACGTGCTTCTGCATTTTCTACATTGCGGACAGAGCGTGGCAAGAAGGCACGAATGTCATCTTCTTTATAGCCAACTTGTAAACGTTTCTCGTCAACAAGAATTGGACTTTTTAGGATGCGTGGTGTTTCCATGATTAAATTAAGCACTTCATTGACACTCAAATCTTCGATATCAACTCCGAGAGCTTTAGCGTAGCGATTCTTTGATGATACAATGCTCGCAATTCCATTGTCTGTTTTTGTTAGAATATCTAATAATTCTTCTCTAGAAATCCCCTCTTTACCGAGGTTTTGTTCTTTATAACTTAACTGGTGGGCATTGAGCCAGGTCTTAGCTTTTTTACAGCTAGTACAACTTGAGACTGTATAAATTTTGATCATGTACCTACCCCTTTCGCTACATGTTACTATCAGTTTATTCTATTATACCATAAAAAACATCCGACTTGCGACCTATTTTTAAAAAAATTTAACTTTTTCCCCAGTTTTCTATCTTTTTTCTTGACAAAAACCGAACTATAACCATTCTTTATACTTCTTAATGTAAAATTTCTTAATAACTGTAACGCTAAACATATACAAGAAAATAATACAGATTAAGAACAAGAAGTAAGGAAGTCCTAAGGGTGCTAGACGAAGGATATTTACTAGCGGTCCATAAGGTAGACTTGTTACGAAAATTGCGGCAACCAAGGTTGTCAAGATCACAAGCCAAGCTGGTCTGCTTTGTACAAAAGGAACTTTTGCCGTACGAAGCATATGGATAACCATGGTTTGAGACCACATAGATTCAATGAACCATCCTGTTTGGAACAAGATAATAAACTGAAGGGCAGATTCAGAACCATGAACATAATGATAGCCTGTCATCAAAGGAACAATAATAAAGTAGAGGAAAATAAAGGTCAAAATATCAAAGACAGATGAGATTGGGCCCATCCAAACCATAAATCTAGTAATAGATTTTGCTTCCCATGTATGGGGTTGTTTTAGGAAGTCTTGATCCACATTATCAAATGGCAGTGCCACACAAGATAAATCGTAAACTAGGTTTAGGACAATGAGATGAACAGGAGCCATTGGTAAAAATGGCAAGAAGATACTTGCAACCAATAGTGAGAAGATATTCCCAAAGTTTGAACTAACTGTCATCTTAATATATTTGGTCATATTGGCGTAGACCTTCCGACCTTCAACGATACCTGTTTCAAGAACCATGAGATCCTTGTCCAGCAAAATAACATCAGCTGTTTCCTTTGCGATATCTACTGCTGTATCAACGGAAATTCCAACATCTGCCACCTTCATAGATGGGGCATCATTAATACCGTCACCCATATAACCAACGGCATGACCATTTCTCTTTAACTGTAGAATGATGCGGGCTTTTTGGTCAGGTGACAATTTAGCAAAGACTGTTACTTTTTCAACCACTTCTGCCAATTCTTGGTCTGTCATTTGATCAATGTCAGCACCTAAGAGCATATGCTCAACGTCCAATCCAACCTTTTCACAGATGGCTTGGGTTACTTTCTCGTTATCTCCAGTTAAAATTTTTGTTTTGACACCATGCTCAAGTAGAGCTTGAATAGCGGGTGCTGCAGATGGTTTTGGTGGATCCAAGAAGGCAAGGTAACCTGTAAGGATCATGTCACTTTCATCAGTCACAGCATAGGCATAATCTTCACGTAGACCTGACTTGTAACCAACACCTAATACACGTAAACCTTGACGGTTTAATTGACCAACTTCTGCCAGTACTTCTTGGCGAATACCTTCAGTAAGAGGGATGACTTCTCCACGATATTCCACATGTGTCGAAATGGTCAACATTTCTTCCAAGGCGCCTTTGGTTACCATACTAACAACATTGCTATCATCTTTGACGATAACACTCATGCGTCTGCGCTCAAAGTCAAATGGAAGCTCATCGATTTTTTGGAAACTGGTGTCGAGATTTTGTAAGATAGCGTGTTCCTTGGCTTCTTTTTCAGTTCTACTGATGATGGCACGGTCCATCAAGTTTTTCAAACCTGTTTGAAAATGTGAATTTAGATAAGCTCTTCTTAAGACTGCCATATCCAAATCGCCATGGATATCCAATGGGTATTCTAAGACAATCTCATCTTGCGTAAGAGTTCCAGTTTTATCCGTACATAGGATATCGATTGCTCCTAAGTCCTGGATAGCATTGAGTTTTTTGATGACTACCTTTTCCTTAGCCATGATAATGGAACCTTTTGCTAAGCTGGCTGTAATAATCATTGGCAGCATTTCTGGTGTCAGTCCGACACCCACGCTCAAGGCAAACACTCCCGCTTCTAGCCAATCTCCATCGGTTAAACCATTTGCAAAAAACACAATCGGAACCATGACAAGCATCAAGCGGATCAAGAGCCAAGAAATGCTGTTCATTTCACGTTCAAAAGAAGTTGGCTCATCATAGGTGTTGAGAGTTTGTTCGATGGCTCCCATCATGGTGTCATCCCCAACTGCTAGGACCATAGCTGTCGCACTTCCTGAGATAACGTTTGTCCCCATGAAGGCCAAAGATTCTGCTTCTAGTAGGCTATCTACATTTTGATCGGTGGCTTTATTTAAAGCTAGCTTTTCAACTGCATCACTTTCTCCAGTCAAACCTGACTGTTGAACGAAAAAGTCGCGCGATTCGAATAAGATGACATCTGCTGGAATCATGTCTCCCGCACTCAATTTCACGAGATCTCCCACAACCAACTCATCGATTGGCAACTCTTGTTCAAGACCATCGCGAATAACAGTTGCAGTGTTGACAATCATTTTTGAAAGATTGGTTGTCGCCTTGTCGCTCCGCAACTCTTGGACAAAACGGATGCCTCCTGAAATCAAAACCAAGACAACGATAATAATAGAGGTCGTAGGGTCCTCTTGACCAGGTTTGGCAAGCCAGACGTTTGTAACGAGAGAGATAAAGGCAATCACAAGCAAAATGATTGTGAAAGGATTGATAATAGACTCATAAATCTTTTTAAAGATGGAATCCTCTTGACCTTTTGTGATGGTGTTTTCACCATATAGGTCACGGTTTTCTTCGACTTGTTCTTGGTCTAAGCCTTTTAGACTTGTATGGTAAAAAGCTAGACTATCTTTTAATGGAGTTTGAATAGCTGCTGCTAGTCTTTCTTTTGTAGTTTTCATTGGTTTCTCCTATCTGTATGAATGGTGATTTCATACTCAATGAAAATCAAAGAGCAAACTAGGAAACTATCCACAGGCTGTACTTGAGTACGGCAAGGCGACGTTGACGTGGTTTGACTTTGATTTTCGAAGAGTATCATACACAGGGACCAATCACTTTATAGGGACAGAACGACACAAATCAGCGATTGGGTGTGTATGTGCGGTTCTGGATGATCGTCAATTTGCATCGTTTGTCTCCTTTCTTTGTTTTAAAACAGCAGAAAATCCTGCCATAAAATGGCAGGACTAAAAAACTTATTATCTGTTTTCGTTCAAGCTTTAACTCCATAGGGCGATGTAATGAGCTTAGTCTTGACCTTCGCGACCAGGACTGTTGACCAACGAGTAGTGTCTCCACTGCTTTGCGGTAGTCATCCGTATCCCTATGGTAGCCTCACCTACCGTTTTCGCCTTTCAGTATAAACCATTAACTAGTAAAAGTCAACGATTTATCTCATTTTTCTTAGATTACGATTAATTCTTTTGGAGCAAGGGTTAATAACTCGCAACCTGTATCTGTGATCAGGATATCATCTTCGATACGAACCCCGTATTTACCTTCGATATAAATACCTGGTTCATCAGTTAGGACCATACCAGTTTTGATAACTTCTTTGGAAGTTTGGCTAAAGTATGGCTCTTCGTGGATATCAAGTCCGATTCCGTGTCCGATACCGTGTGTAAAGTATTCTCCATAGCCTGCTTCCACAATGATATCACGGGGGATTTTGTCAAAGTCACGGAAACCTAAGCCAGCCTTAGCTTGGTCAATCAATGCTTGATTAGCCTTCAAAACAGTGTTGTAGATTTCTGCTTGTTCATTACTGACATGACCTAGGTAGATGGTACGTGTCATATCACTGACATAGTGGTCATAAAGGCACCCAAAATCCATAGTGATTGCTTCGCCTAGTTCTACTGGCTTATGCATTGGGTGAGCATGGGGTTTAGAAGAGTTGATGCCACTCGCTAGAATGGTATCAAAAGACAAGCCTGCCGCTCCCAGCTCACGCATACGGAAATCAAGGAAGTTGGCAATTTCAATTTCAGTCTTACCTGGCTTGATAAATTCAAGGGCATCGTGGAAAGCTTGGTCAGAAATGGAACAAGCCTTACGAATAGTCGCAATCTCTGTTTCATCCTTAATCATGCGAAGCGCTTCAACAAACTGTGTCTGAGGAATTAATTCCAAACCTTCAAAAGCGGCTTGCATGCGGTGGTAATAAGAAACCGAGATTTCATCTTCAAACCCGATACGAGAAAGACCCATGTCTTTAGCAATTTTTGCGATAGTAGCCAACTCGTCACGTTCCGCAAAAATCTCAAAACCAGTAACTTCTTGCTTAGCAGCGATGATATAGCGAGCATCCGTCACCAAAATTTGACGGTCACGACTGATAAAGACTGTTCCATTTGAACCCCAAAATCCTGTCAAATAGTAGACATTTTTAAGGTTGTTGATAATGATTCCATCTAGTTCTTTTTCTTGCATTTTATCTAAAAATGCTTGCACACGTTTATTCATGATGTAACTTTCCTTTCAAATACTGTCCTGTATAGCTTGCTTCATTGGCAGCTACTTCCTCTGGAGTTCCTGTTGCAATGATGGTACCACCACCAACACCGCCTTCAGGGCCTAGGTCGATAATATGGTCTGCTGTTTTGATAACATCTAGATTGTGCTCAATCACGAGAACTGTATTGCCATCCTCGACAAAGCGAGACAAAACGGTAAGCAAACGAGCGATGTCCTCCGTATGAAGTCCTGTCGTCGGCTCATCCAGAATATAGAATGACTTACCTGTTGAGCGCTTATGGAGTTCACTGGCCAGCTTCATACGTTGAGCCTCTCCGCCAGAAAGTGTCGTAGCTGGTTGGCCCAAGGTCACATAGCCTAGACCAACATCTTTGATAGTCTGGAGTTTGCGTTGAATTTTCGGAATGTGTTTGAAGAATTCTACCGCATCGTTGACGGTCATATCTAAAACTTGCGAGATATTCTTTTCCTTATAATGAACTTCCAGCGTTTCACTGTTATAGCGAGTTCCATGGCAGACTTCACAAGCTACGTATACGTCTGGCAAGAAGTGCATCTCAATCTTGATAATCCCGTCACCTGAGCAGGCCTCACAGCGACCACCCTTAACATTGAAGCTGAAACGCCCCTTCTTGTAGCCTCGAATCTTGGCTTCATTGGTTTGGGCAAAAAGGTCTCGAATGTCATCGAAAACACCTGTATAGGTTGCAGGATTAGACCTCGGTGTTCGTCCAATTGGACTCTGGTCAATGTCTATCAGACGATCGATATGCTCAATCCCTGAGATAGTCTTAAACTTTCCAGGTTTATCTGAATTGCGATTGAGTTTTTGAGCAATGGCTTTTTTGAGAATACTGTTAATGAGTGTCGACTTCCCTGAACCAGAGACCCCTGTCACCGCAATGAATTTCCCGAGTGGGAAGCGAGCGGTGATATTTTGTAGGTTGTTTTCACGCGCTCCAGTCACCTCAATAAAGCGACCATTTCCTACACGGCGTTCTGACGGCACTGGAATCGCACGTTTTCCTGATAGATACTGTCCTGTAATTGACTTACTGTTGCGAGCCACCTGCTTAGGCGTTCCTGCTGCTACAATCTCTCCACCAAAGACCCCTGCACCAGGGCCAACATCAATCAAATAATCCGCCTCACGCATGGTATCTTCATCATGTTCTACTACAATGAGAGTATTCCCTAAATCACGCATCTTTTTCAGACTGGCAATCAAACGGTCATTGTCCCTCTGGTGAAGACCGATAGACGGCTCATCAAGGATATAGAGAACTCCTGAGAGATTAGAACCAATCTGAGTTGCCAAGCGAATACGTTGGCTCTCACCACCCGATAGGGTTCCTGCAGAACGAGAAAGGGTCAGATAGTTGAGTCCGACATTATTGAGGAAGGTCAAGCGATCCTTGATTTCTTTAAGAATTGGACGAGCAATAATGGCTTCATTTTTTGATAGGGTCAACTGATCAATAGCTTCCAAATGGTCTGCGATGGAGAGGTCTGAAATTTCTCCAATATGAGGGGCTTTCTCTCCTCCTACACGAACGGATAAGGCCTGATCGTTGAGGCGATAACCGTGACAAGTGCCACAAGTTAGCTCATTCATATAAAGACGCATCTGTGTGCGGGTGTAGTCGCTATTGGTTTCATGGTAACGTCGCTTAATATTCCCTATAACACCTTCAAAGGGAATGTCAATATCACGAACTCCGCCGAATTCATTTTCATAGTGGAAATGGAATTCCTTACCATCTGAACCATAGAAAATGAGATTCTTATCCTCCTCTGACAAGTCCTCAAAAGGCGTATCCATATCCACTCCAAAGGCTGTCATGGCTTGTTCCAGCATATTTGGATAATAGTTAGAAGAGATAGGGTTCCAAGGTGCTAAGGCTCCCTCACGAAGGGTCTTGCTAGCATCTGGTACGACTAAGTCCGTATCAACCTCTAGCTTAATTCCCAAACCATCACACTCACTACAAGAACCAAACGGTGCATTGAAGGAGAAGAGACGAGGTTCTAGTTCCGGAACTGTAAAGCCGCAAACTGGACAAGCATAGTGTTCTGAAAAGAGCAACTCTGAATCATCCATAGTATCGATAACCACATAACCTTCTGCGATACGAAGGGCTGCTTCGATGGAATCAAAGAGACGACTACGGATACCTTCCTTGATAATAATACGGTCTACCACCACATCGATGTTGTGTTGTTTATTCTTTTCAAGTTCAGGAACTTCGGTCACATCATAGACAACCCCATCGACACGGACACGAACATAGCCATCCTTTTGAATTTTTTCAATCAGAGTCTTGTGTTGCCCTTTTTTCTTACGAATAACAGGAGCCAAAATCTGCAGACGCTGGCGCTCTGGCAATTCCAAAACCTTGTCGACAATCTGCTCTACAGACGAAGCCTTGATAGCGCCATGTCCATTGATACAGTAGGGTGTTCCTACACGAGCATAGAGGAGACGTAGATAATCGTTGATTTCCGTCGTTGTCCCAACCGTTGAGCGAGGGTTTTTACTAGTCGTTTTCTGGTCAATAGAAATGGCAGGGCTGAGGCCATCGATAGAGTCCACATCTGGTTTTTCCATATTGCCCAAAAACTGACGAGCGTAGGCTGATAGACTCTCTACATAGCGGCGTTGCCCTTCTGCATACAGGGTGTCAAAGGCAAGACTCGATTTGCCCGAACCCGACAGCCCCGTCACCACAACTAGCTTGTCACGTGGAATTTCCACGTCAATATTTTTTAAATTATGGGCGCGTGCCCCATGGATGACAATCTTATCTTGCATGTTACTTCTTTCTAGTCCATTGTTGCTTTCCATTATACCAAAAAAAGTGAAATTCTATTACCAAAAAAACCGAATTTGTAGTATAATAGTACGGTGCTAAAAATCACTTAAACACAGAATAGATTAGGAAAGGATAGGAGATATGAAACAAGTCTTTCTCTCAACAACAACAGAATTTAAAGAGATCGATACGCTCCAGCCGGGCACTTGGATCAATCTCGTCAATCCTACCCAAAGCGAATCGATGGAAATTGCTTCTGCTTTTGATATTGATATCGCGGACCTCCGTGCACCACTCGATGCGGAAGAAATGTCTCGTATCACGATTGAAGATGAATACACTCTGATCATCGTGGACGTTCCCATTACTGAAGAGAGAAATAACCGTACCTACTATGTGACCATCCCCTTGGGGATTATCATCACCGAAGAGGCTATTATTACCACTTGCTTGGAGCCGCTGCCACTTCTAGATGTCTTTATCAATCGGAGACTTCGAAATTTCTATACCTTTATGCGTTCGCGCTTTATCTTTCAAATCCTCTACCGCAACGCTGAAATCTACCTGACAGCCCTCCGTTCAATCGAACGTAAGAGTGAGCAAATCGAAACCCAACTTCACAAATCTACTCGAAATGAAGAATTGATTGAACTCATGGAGTTGGAAAAGACCATCGTCTACTTCAAGGCCTCTCTTAAGACAAACGAGCGCGTGATTAAAAAATTGACCAGCGCAACTAGCAATATTAAGAAATACCTTGAAGACGAAGACTTACTTGAAGATACCTTGATTGAAACGCAACAGGCCATCGAGATGGCGGATATCTATGGAAACGTCCTTCACTCTATGACGGAGACCTTTGCCTCTATCATTTCAAATAACCAGAACAATATCATGAAAACCTTGGCCCTCGTGACCATCGTTATGTCTATCCCGACTATGATTTTCTCAGCTTACGGAATGAACTTTAAGGATAATGAAATTCCTTTAAACGGAGAACCGCACGCTTTCTGGCTCATCGTCTTTATCGCCTTTGCTATGAGTGTTTCTCTCACTCTTTACCTCATCCATAAAAAATGGTTCTAAACAGGAGTTATTATGTCACAGATTGATTTAAAAGAATTAACAAAGAAAAACCAGGAATTTATCCATATTGCAACCCAGCAATTTCTCAAGGACGGAAAAACAGATGCTGAAATCAAGGCTATCCTTGAAGAAGTCATTCCTCATATTCTTGAGGAGCAACCAAAAGGAGTGACAGCTCGTTCTATCTACGGAGCACCAACTCACTGGGCTCATAGTTTCAGCGAAAAAGAGCAATACGAAAAAGAACATCCAAAAGAAAACGACGATCCAAAATTGATGATGTTGGATTCAGCCCTTTTCATCACAGGATTATTTGCAGTAGTTAGCGCCTTGATGAGCTTCTTCTCAAACCAACCTGTGGCCTACGGATTGGTAACACTTATCAGTGTAGGGGCCTTTGGTGGAGTTGCCTTCTATCTTCTCTATCACTTCATCTACCGCTACTACGGACCAGATACTGACCGTAGCCAACGCCCACCATTCTGGAAATCACTTTTGGTTATGTTAGCAACCATGTTTGCCTGGGTCTTCATCCTCTTCTTGAGTAACTTCCTTCCACAAGCCATCAACATTAGTCTCCCACCACTTGTTTTGTTGGTCATTGGAGGAGCTCTCCTTGCCCTACGTTTCTACCTCAAAAAACGTTTCAACATCAAGAGCGCAAGTGCTGGACCTGCTAGATATTAAAATAAACAATAAAAGTAGTGTGTTTTACAGACAGACTACTTTTATTATGGCTCCAAAGCTTTTTTTTTATTCTCCAAAGAAAAGTAGTTACATTTTCTAAAAACGTTCTAATGTAAAGTCTTTCCTTAGAATCCCGAGGTTTTGTCCTTGAATCCAAGTTGTTTTTCTGTTATACTAATAAAGTAATAAGGAGAAATATATATGACTAAACAGAGAATTAATCAAATTGTCGGTTCAATTGGTGCCTTTATCGGGATTATTGTATTTATAGCCTACATCCCCCAAATTTTTGCCAATTTACAAGGGAACAAAGCTCAACCATTCCAACCTTTATCAGCAGCTGTTTCTTGCTTAATCTGGGTCATTTATGGATGGACAAAAGAACCTAAGAAAGACTGGATTCTAATCATTCCAAACTCGGCTGGGGTTATCCTTGGCGGACTAACCTTCCTTACTGCTCTATAAGAATACAACTACTATAAAAAGCAACCACACGATTGGTTGCTTTTTTACTATTTTCTCGATCTAAAAGTCTTCTTCTGACTCTAATTCTTGTTGTTTCCCCTCATCTTTTGTGATACAATAGCATCAATTTATTTTTAGGAGGATAATATATGACTTCTACTATTGGTATTATAAGTTTATCTAGTGGGACTATGGGTGAAGACTTTGTCAAGCACGAAGTGGACTTGGGTATTCAACGTCTCAAGGACCTCGGACTCAATCCTATCTTTTTACCTCATTCGCTAAAAGGCTTAGATTTTATCAAAGAACATCCTGAAGCTCGTGCAGAGGATTTGATTCAGGCCTTTTCTGATGATAGCATCGACATGATCCTATGCGCCATTGGTGGAAACGATACCTATCGCTTACTACCTTATCTTTTTGAAAACGACCAACTACAAAAGGTTATCAAACCAAAGATTTTTCTCGGTTTCTCGGATACAACTATGAACCATCTCATGTTGCATAAACTAGGAATCAAGACTTTTTATGGTCAATCATTTATAGCAGACATTTGTGAATTAGACAAGGAAATGTTGCCATATAGCCTCCACTACTTCAAAGAATTGATAGAGACTGGTAGAATTTCAGAAATCCGCCCTAGTAACGTTTGGTATGAGGAACGGACTGATTTTAGTCCCAAAGCCTTGGGAACACCTCGTGTCAGCCATGCAAATACAGGTTTTGACTTGTTACAAGGCAATGCTCAGTTTGAGGGAGAAATCCTCGGTGGTTGTCTTGAGTCTCTCTATGATATTTTTGACAACTCTCTACACGCAGATAGCACAGACCTCTGCCAAAAGTACAGACTCTTCCCTGACTTATCCGACTGGAAAGGAAAGATTCTATTGCTAGAAACAAGTGAAGAAAAGCCTGAACCTGATGATTTCAAAAAAATGTTGCAGGCTTTAAAAGAAACTGGGATATTCGAAGTCATCAGTGGACTCTTGGTCGGAAAACCTATGGATGAAACCTTCTATGACGACTATAAGGAGGCTTTAATGGACACCATTGATAGCAATATCCCGATTGTCTATAATCTAAACGTTGGCCATGCCACACCAAGAGCAATTGTTCCCTTTGGAGTCCACGCGTATGTAGACGCAACGGATCAAGTCATTCGCTTTGACTATAACAAAGAAAGAGAGTGGGACAGAAATTGGTAATTCGTTAGAATTCGATTTCGTCATCCCACCTCCGCACAGTTGAGTAGGGCTGTAAAAGCTGATGAAAGCAGCGTAGTAGAGCCCACTCAACCACTGCGTCTTGCTCGACAATCCATAGACAATTGAGAGGCTAGGACTTTTGTCCCAGCCTCTTTTTCTCATTATCATTACTGGCATTTTCGTCACATACTACTGATAGCTAAAATGATGAAGGAGAGGCTATTCCCTAACATGTGAACAAATAGGGGGTATAGTAAATATTCTCCTTTTCTTTCACATAAATAATAGAAAAGGCAAGCCCACCACCTAGGTATCCGACTGCACCAATCCACTCTGATAAACTTACATTATGCATATGAGTCAGAGCAAAGACAAGTCCTACCAGAAGAATGTTTAGCCAAGTTGACAGTTTTTTCTGCAGGTGATGCAATAACAGTTGACGGAAAAAGAGCTCTTCCACTATAGGCCCTATGATGCAGGCGAAAACGGCTATCAGTAGTGGTTGCTCTTGAAAGGTGCTTTGAATATTCGACTGGTTTAGACCTTGTCCGACCAGCCCCAAAAACTGCCTCAACATCTCTGATACAAAGCCAAAGACAACAGTCATCAGAATGAGAAAGAGCCAGCCTGTTATGACGCCAAAGAAGAATTTTCTTTTAGTTTTTCTAATCTCATTCCATTGTTGAATCAATCTATCCCTGCACAAGAAAGAGCCATATAGTGCTAATACTACATAGACTAGATAATTTGCAATGGTAGATGGCATCAAATAAGACAGCAATTTCACACCACCAAACACAAAGAGAACTGTATAAAGAATCGCAAAAATCAGAATTCCCTTATTTTTGTTAGACTTCATTTCACTTTCCCTTCCATTCACAATCATTCTCGTGGTCGTCAACCAGACCTGCAGCCTGCAGATAGGACAAGACAGCGACTGGTCCAGTGAACTTAAAACCACATTTTTTGAGATCCTTGGATATTTTTTCAGACAAAGGCGTTTTGGCTGGTGCTTGACTGTAGTCCGGGATATCATTAACGATGGTTTTTCCATCCACAAAAGACCAGAGATAAGCATCAAAAGAGCCATACTCTTTCTGAACTTGTAGAAAGGCCTGGGCATTAGCTCGCGTCGCAAATATCTTGGCGCGATGACGAATGATAGCTGGATTGTCTAACAAAGATTCCAGCTCTTCATCCGTCATGTCTGCAACAGCTTGAATTTGGTAACCATGAAAAGCTTGACGGAAGGCTTGGCGTTTATTGAGCACCGTTTCCCAAGACAGGCCTGCCTGATAGGTCTCCATACACAACAACTCAAACAATGCTTGATCATCATGTAGGGGTTGGCCCCACTCTTCATCATGGTAGGCTACATACAGAGGGTTGTTCATTTTAACCCAGCCACAGCGTTTTGGCATAGACTTCTCCTATTTCACCAACATCTTGAGAGCAGATTTAATGTAATTTTCTGCTGTATCTGTCGTTCCTTCAAAGAATTTCTTGATTTTCTTAAGCTCAGCCGCCTTGTAGCCCAAGGCCAACATGGCTTCCATGGCTTCTTCCAATTCTTGGTTGTCGTTGCTAGATGGAATAGCAGTCTTAGCAGGGAAGTCATCACCTGCCACAACCACCTTACCTTCTAGGTCCAAAACCATCTGTTGGGCTGTTTTCTTGCCGATCTTCGGAAACTTGGTCAAGTAAGTGATGTTCTTGCTTTCGATAGCTTGGACAAGGCCTGCATTGTCATCAGCTGCAATAATGGCAAGAGCTGATACAGGACCAATGCCCGACACCGAAATCAAACTGAGAAAGAGTTTTTTCTCGTCTTCCGAACGGAAACCGTAAAGCAGGTGAGCATCTTCGCGAACGACTTGATGCACATAGATTTGCGCTTCTTGGTTGACTTGTCCTGAGTAAGCATAGGGGTTAGCCACGTGCAAAATGTAGCCGATGCCGTTTGCTTCTAGGACGATGTATTTAGCAGTAATTTTGGTAATAATACCCTTTAGATATTCGTACATAATTTTCCCTTCAATTTATACTCAATGAAAATCAAAGAGTAAACTAGGAAGCTAACCGTAGGCATAACTTGAGTTAGGCAAGGTAAGGCTGACGCAGTTTAAAGAGATTTTCGAAGAGTATTAGTATTTTCCTAGTTCTCGTAGACTGGTGTGATTTTCCTGAATGCGACGGAACATCTTTTCCATATCTGACTTGGTAAAGTGGACCAAAACAGGACGTCCGTGCGGACAGTTATATGGGTTGTCACATTGAGAGAGCTGATAGAGGAGCTGTCTAGCTGAGTGGTCATCGATACGGTGGTTGGCCTTGATAGACCGCTTGCAGGACATCATGATCGCTAGCTCTGCTCGGTATTTCTTGATTGAAACTTCCTTTGTCAAAAGGAGCATATCACACATCTCATAGATACCAGACTCGATTTCCTCTTCTGCCATCCAAATAGGATGTTCCCGAAGGATGAATTGATTCTCCCCGTACTCTGCTAGAAAGACACCAACTTCCTCCAATAGAGGCATTCTTTCCTTGAGACGAAGGGCATCATCTGCAGGGAATTCAAAGATGTAAGGCACTAGGAGTTGTTGTTGACTTTGGTCAACATTGCCGATACTCTCACGGTACTCCTCATATTTAACCCGCTCCTGAGCCGCATGCTGATCTATGATGTAGAGCCCATCTCGACCTTGGGCAAAGAGATAGGTTCCATGCATCTGCCCGAAAAATTCCAACTCTGGGAAGCTCGAAGATTCTTCTCGCTCCAGCTTATCATAAGCCTTATCCAAACTAGCTAAATCTAACTCTGGATGATCCAGTTGGTCATGGCTAGCAGGTTTTCTCTCTGCAAAATGCAGTTTGGCCGGCTTGGTTATCTGGTCTAAGGTTTCCTTGGCAAACAGGTTCACATCCTGTCTGTCTTCTGTTAGGTTCACCTGATGGTCTGCTACCTCAGATTGTGTCTGTCTTGTCGGTTCATTTTTTTCATAGTAAAGCGTATTTTCTCTCAGCGGCAAAGTCGTTTGCTCTACTTTTTCACGATTGCGAACGGTAGATTTGGCAAGATTTTCCAAGGCGTCTGGAATCAAAGTCTGTTCCTTAAGACTCTTTGCGATAGCTTCTGAAACCAGCGCCATCAGTTCTCTTTCCTTGGAAATCCGCACTTCTTGCTTGGTTGGATGCACATTGACATCTGCTAGATAAGGATCGATCTGGATGTGAATAACAGCCAGCGGAAAACGCCCCACCATGAGCTTGCTGCCGTAACCATCTAAAATAGCTCGATTGAGCAAGAAGTTTTTGATATAACGGCCATTGATAAAAAGACTGATATAGTTGCGATTTGCACGTGTTAATTCCGGCAATGAAACAAAACCTGAAATTTCAAAATCTAGGTCAGAATTCTCAATCTCAACCATCTTTTTAGCACTGGCTAGACCATAGATTCCAGCAATGGCTTGGCGCAGTTGACCCGTACCAGCTGTCCGTGTCATTTCCTTGCCATCGCTAATCAGGCTAAAGGAAATCTCAGGATGGGCCAAGCCTAGACGATTGACAATATCGATGATATGAGACAACTCTGCCTGCTGGCTCTTCATATACTTGAGACGAGCTGGTGTGTTGAAAAAGAGATCCTCCACACAAACCTTGGTCCCAACAGGACTGGTCGCAGGGATGATTTCTTCAACTTCTCCCCCACGAGCAACTAGCTTAGTCCCATGACTTGCGCCATCCACCGCTGTCAAAAGAGTCAGCACACTAACAGATGCGATAGAAGGCAAAGCTTCACCACGAAAACCAAGAGTCCGAATCCGAAAGAGATCCGCTTGATTCTTAATCTTACTGGTCGCATGACGGCGGAGAGCCAACTCGACTTCATCGTGGGCAATCCCGTGACCATTATCGGTAATTTGGATTTTCTTAAGACCAGATTCCTCAATCTCAACGATAATCTGGCTTGAGCCAGCGTCGATAGCATTTTCAATCAATTCTTTAACCACGCTGGCAGGACGTTCGATCACTTCTCCTGCTGCAATCTGGTTGGCCAAGACTTCTGGCAATTCAATAATATGAGACATCTTTCAGCCCCTTTCTTAACGATTTTTATCTATTTCTCTGAAAATAAGCTAGTGCTATTATACCATATTTCACTCGTTTCCAAAAAAGTCCAAGCAGCAACTTTCTTCCCGATTTTACTAGGTTATTTGCCAAGTTTGTGGTAAAATAGGTAGAAACAATATTTTAAAAAGGAGAAAAGACACATGCACATTTTTGATGAGCTAAAAGAGCGTGGTTTGATTTTTCAAACGACTGATGAAGAAGCTTTGCGTAAAGCCCTAGAAGAAGGTCAAGTTTCTTATTATACTGGCTACGATCCAACTGCTGACAGCCTTCACCTAGGTCACCTTGTCGCAATCTTGACAAGTCGTCGTTTGCAGTTAGCAGGTCACAAACCTTATGCGCTCGTTGGCGGTGCTACAGGTCTCATCGGAGATCCGTCCTTCAAAGATGCTGAACGTAGTCTCCAAACAAAAGACACAGTAGATGGCTGGGTCAAGTCTATCCAAGGACAACTTTCTCGCTTTCTTGATTTTGAAAATGGTGAAAATAAAGCTGTCATGGTCAACAACTACGACTGGTTTGGCAGCATCAGCTTCATTGACTTCCTCCGTGATATCGGAAAATACTTCACTGTCAACTACATGATGAGCAAGGAGTCTGTGAAGAAACGTATTGAAACAGGGATTTCTTACACTGAGTTTGCCTACCAAATCATGCAAGGGTATGACTTTTTTGTCCTTAACCAAGAACACAATGTAACCCTTCAAATCGGTGGTTCTGACCAATGGGGAAATATGACTGCTGGTACAGAATTGCTTCGTCGTAAAGCTGACAAGACTGGTCACGTCATCACTGTCCCACTCATTACAGACGCAACTGGTAAGAAATTTGGTAAATCTGAAGGGAATGCTGTTTGGCTCAACCCTGAAAAGACTTCTCCATACGAAATGTACCAATTCTGGATGAATGTCATGGACGCTGACGCTGTTCGCTTCTTGAAAATCTTTACTTTCTTGTCACTTGACGAGATCGAAGACATCCGCAAACAATTTGAAGCGGCGCCACACGAACGTTTGGCTCAAAAAGTCCTAGCTCGTGAAGTCGTAACACTTGTCCACGGAGAAGAAGCTTATAAAGAAGCTCTTAACATCACTGAACAACTCTTTGCTGGAAATATCAAAAACCTTTCTGTCAAAGAACTCAAACAAGGACTTCGTGGAGTGCCAAACTACCAAGTAAAAGCAGACGAAAACCACAATATCGTGGAACTCCTCGTGTCATCTGGTGTGGTGAATTCAAAACGCCAAGCCCGTGAAGACGTCCAAAACGGAGCTATCTACGTCAACGGCGACCGTATCCAAGACCTTGACTATGTCTTGAGTGACGCAGATAAGTTAGAAAACGAACTCACTGTTATCCGCCGCGGGAAGAAGAAATACTTCGTTCTAACATACTAAAAAACAAACTGGAGGCATTTGCCATCCAGTTCTTTTTTTGCTAGACTAAAACTATGAATACAAACCTCAAACCTAAACTCCAGCGTTTTGCCTCTGCTAGTGCCTTTGCCTGCCCCATCTGCCAAGAAAATCTGACCTTGGTAGAGGGCAGTCTCAAGTGTGATAATCGTCATTCTTTTGACCTGGCAAAATTTGGCTATGTCAATCTGGCACCCCAAATCAAGCAATCTGCTAACTACGACAAGGAAAACTTTCAGAACCGCCAGCAAATCCTAGAAGCTGGATTTTACCAGGCTATCTTAGAAACCATCTCGGACTTACTAGCAACGAAGCTATCCGCAAAAACTGTCTTGGATATCGGTTGTGGCGAGGGGTTTTACTCTCGTAAACTCCAAGAAGCCAACTCTGATAAAACCTTCTATGCCTTTGACATTTCAAAAGACTCGGTCCAAATCGCAGCCAAAAGCGAAACCAACTGGGCAGTCAACTGGTTTGTCGGCGACCTGGCTCGCCTTCCTATAAAAGACGCTAGCATGGATATGCTACTTGATATCTTCTCGCCTGCCAACTACGGAGAATTTCAAAGAGTATTATCAAAAGACGGCATCTTAATCAAGGTCATTCCTACCGAAAATCACCTTAAAGAAATCCGCCAAATGGTACAGGAGCAACTAACAAAGAAGGACTATTCCAACCAAGATATTAAGGAACATTTCCAGGAACATTTCAGCATCCAATCGAGTCAGATAGCTTCCCTGACCAAGTCCATCACCGCAGAGCAACGCCAAGCCCTGCTTAGCATGACGCCCCTACTCTTTCACGTCGATCAAAGCAAGATTGACTGGAGCCAGTTAACCGAGATTACTATCGAAGCAGAGATTCTTGTGGGTAAGGCAAAGTAAACCTACATTTGATAACATACAAAACCCGTACCTGTCATGAGATACGGGTTTCATTGTTTAAAAAGGCAACTGAAAATGAGTTCCAAAAAAGCGAGCCAGCCTTTGCTACCTCACTTTAAACCAATTTTTCCCACTTGAGATTTTCTTTGCTAACTGCATCTTGAATGGCGTTGGAAAACTCTCCTTTGATTTCCGCATCAATTTGATTGTTTATAGAATCAATCTCTTTCTTGGTTTTTGTACCGATTTTTTTCGCTTTTTTGTCAAATTTCTCAATAATCCGAGCTGTAGCCCGTTTTTTAGCCGGAACATACAAGGTTCTGATAAGCGACCGTTCTAGGTTCTTTTGTATTTCACAGTATGCTTCATAAGAGCGTAACTGATCCATTCCCCAGTCGTAAACCCCGTGCATTGTACCCTCTACTTCTCTCACACCTGGAATATACTCCTGAGCGAAATCATTGATACCAGAAAGTTCGTTTCCAAAGTAAGCCATGTTGTCCGAAGCAAAATCATAACCTGCAGTTCCGACATCTTCATATAATCCCATCTTTTTCTCCTATTTTTCATCTGCCTGACATGCTCTTAGTTCGCTATAAAGTTGTTCAACAACACCTTCTTGTTTTCGGTGTTCTTTTTTATAACTACTCTCTAAGTCATCATATGCTCTTTCTAGATCACGTTTCCGAGTTTTGAACTCCTCTTCATTTACCATCCGATATCGGCGAATAGTCTCCACTGCGGCATCAAGCATTTCCTCAGTGGCATCTGGCATTTTTGAATACTCTGACAAAATAATCGAATGCTTTTCATCAAATTTTTGTTCTAAACCTCTATAAAAATCTCCCAAGAAATTCCACTTAGTATCCAAGTCATTCTTTGACTGTCGGTATTCATCTTCTACTTTGTAGAGTTCTTCTTGGGCATCTACTAACTTCGTCCTAATCTCACTCCACTTATCCATGAGCAATTAACCCTTGTAATTCTGTATCTTTCTCAACGATTTGCTGAACTCCTGACTTAATCTTTGCCTCTAAGCCTGTAAATGAAGTAGCTACTTCCTTCGCCGTCTTTTTAACAGTTCGACAATGACTGTCCACCGATTCCACAATAGTTCCATAGTTGATATTACATTCATTGTAGGTTCCTCTGACTTCATCTGAGGATAGGAGAAAACCGAATGGTACATCTCCGAGGCTTTTATACACGGTCAGAGCCTTATCGACTGCGCTCGTCCCTTTGGCACCAATCAAATCGACCGTCGCACTAGAAATCGTCGACAAGCCACTAGCAACCGTTAGGGCTTGCTCTGAGTCTAGTGCGATTAGTTCTGCCTTGGACAAACCATTTAGAGAAGCCGTACCGATGTCATTGACTTTAAAGCGATCTTTCTTGCTCTGCACACGTTTTAAGCCTTGATCCGTATTTCTTTTAATATCGTCTAGCGCAATCGAATACTTGATATCACCAGCAACTGCCCGTAAATCTCCCATCAAGTGACCACCTGAACGGGGGATAACATACTCTTTACCGACATATACTCCACCAACCCGATCAGATATATTATTCAGCGGATCTTGCTGTGTCGTAATGCGTGTGATGTTTCCTGTAAAACTAGCCTTGTCACTTTCTATCGCTGCAATATTTTTAGCAGAAAAAATGCTCAGGCCAGCAGGGATATAGAGAGGCGCAGCATTGTAGACGATGGTTTCTGGAGCGTTGTATTTCAGTGCGACTCGCTGAGCGACATTCCCACCCAAGGAGTGCCCTGTCAAGATAACATCTTCTGGATTTAAGCCGTTCTTTTTTAGAACATCCTCGTAAAACTGATAAGCTGAATCATAGTGATGCCCCATCCCAAAAGCGATACTAAGCCCATCGGTTTTAATTGCGTCGTTTACCAAGTCACTATCAGGGTTGGTCCCTGTATAGGCAATGATAGTTTTTCCACTTGTTTCATCTTTAAAAGCAACCCCGCTCGTCCCTGTCACAGGATCACGAAAGCTGGATAGATATGTGAAATTATGGGGCATGATTTTATTTTCTTCTTTAGAGTAGAAACTGTCAACATCTTCATCAGTAGCACCATTAATTCTAGCTTTTTCAAATTCATAAGACAGATCCGAAGCATCCAGTGTTGGATTCGTTCCATCTAAAACAGTGTATTCTTTATAATCGCTCATTACTAATCCTTTTCTAGTTTTCCAACAATACCTTCTGAATGAGCAAGACTATCTTTTCTAAAAATGATGGAATAACCGTAATTCTTTCCTGATACTGTTGGTTCAGGGATATTAATAATCATATTAAGTTGACTATCTTTTTCTAAACCTAAATATGTATTCACTTGTTTATTTTTAAGCTTATAGGTGATACTGGCAGAACCTGTCTCGAAACTATAGCCTTTCCGAACAACTTCTAGTCCTTTTAAACTAGACCTAGAAATAGAAAATTCCTGCATTAAAAGACGTGGGTATTTTAAATCACCCTTTTCTTTATTATCCGAAGAATTTACTTCTGATAAATGAAGGTTTCCATCTTTGTAATAGACATACCCTTTATATAACATTTCCTTTTCAATTTTCCCATCTGAATTTTTGAGTGAGCTTTCTTTGGTAATTTCTCCTTTTATTTCTTTGATTTCGGAAATGCCATTTAAAACAGTTTGGTAAATTATAGTTGGTGAGTTGTCATCTTTCTTTTCAGAATCTGTTATACGAATCTGAAACCCATCCGGAAACTTTTCAAACAAGTCTTCCAGATTTTCCGTTGGATAGACCTGACTTAACTCCGAGGCCTTTCCTTCGATAAATTGTCGACTACTCTTTAGACTACATCCAGCTAACACCATTATTCCTACGCCTCCTACTAACATCAGCATTGCAATTTTTTTAAACATGAACTGCTCCTCTCTCAGGACTTAAAATCATTACTCTATTATATCAGTTTTTGGACGCGGTTTCAATCTATGCAACTAGCCCATTATTCAGCGGATCTTGCTGTGTCGTAATGCGTGTGATTTTTCCTGTAAACTGAGCCTTGTCACTTTCTATCGCTGCTATATTCATAGCCCAGGAAAGCCCCATCAAGGGACTAATCAGAATGCCACCAATATTGGCACCAGCAGGGATATAGAGAGGCGCTGCATTGTAGACAATGGTTTCCGGAGCGTTGTATTTGAGAGCGACACGCTGAGCGACATTCCCGCCCAAGGAGTGCCCTGTCAGGATGACATCTTCTGGATTTAGGCCGTTCTTTTTTAGAACATCCTCGTAAAACTGATAAGCCGAACCATAGTGATGCCCCGTCCCAAAGGCAATACTGAAGCCATCTGTCAAGACAACATCATTAACCGAATCACTATCAGGGTTGGTCCCTGTATAGGCAATGATAGTTTTTCCACTTGTTTCATCTTTAAAGGCAACCCCGCTCGTCCCTGTCACAGGATCACGAAAGCTGGATAGATATGTGAAGTTCCAAGGCTTGATTTTCTTTTCGGTATCAGAATACTTATCCAATACTTCGCGATCTGTTGCTCCATCTATCCTAGCTTTTTCAAATTCATAGGACAAATCCGAAGCATCTAGTGTCGGATTTGTCCCGTCTAGAACTGTATATCCTTTATTGTCACTCATATTTTTACCTCGCAGTGCTTCTTTACACAAATTTATTACTTTTGCCGAAATATAACTTTAGTAACCTTCAATTAATTCTGTATGAGAGTTATGACCATCTTTAATATCTAAAGTATAGCTATAAGCCTTATTTTCAACCGTCTCATACATGATATAAATAATCATTTTTAATTCTTTAGCCTGCTCAACTCCCATGTATGTGTTCAAAATCGGATCTATGATATTGTATACAATATCTGCACTGCCAGTCCCACTATTATAACTTTTACGAACTATATCCAAATCTGATAATTTATCTTTGTTTATAGTAAATCTTTGTAGCAATAACACAGAATTCTTAATTTTAAAATTCGCATTTGTATCTTTTAATTGAATTTTACCATTTTGATAAATGACTTCACCCTCATATACAAAACTTTCACTACGCTTTTCATCTTGATCAAAACTAACTTGTTTCTCTGATATTGTGCCTGAAATCTGTCTAGTTTTAGAATTTCCATGTAAACTGATTGATTGGAGTTTGTACCCACTTTCTTCATATTCGTATAAATCCTTTGAGGTAATCTGAAACCCATCCGGAAACTTTTCAAACAGGTCTTCTAGATTCTCCGTTGGGTAGACCTTGCTTAATTCTGCAGCCTTCCCCTCGATATATCTTCGACTGCTTTTCATAAAACAACCTGTCAATGTCAACAGTGCCATTCCCAAAAGTACGACTGCTAGTGCTAGTTTTTTTGTCATAATTTTCCCTATCCTTGATATGATTCATTTTAATTAACAATAGTATACCTGTTTTTCCTATATTGTGCTAGCTTTTTAACGGGATGGGCAAATTTCTATAAAAGCCCCTACTCTTTTATAGCTAAAAACAAAAAACGCATCTTTTTAGATGCGTTTTTTATAATCTAATGCAAAGAATCTTAGTTCAAGTGCCAGATATCTTCATTATACTGAGCGATTGTACGGTCAGATGAGAAGAATCCTGCTTTCGCAATGTTGACGATGACTTTATCCAACCATGCATCACGGTCTTCGTAATCAGCAAGCATTTGCTCTTTCACTTTGATGTAGTCTTCCAAGTCAAGAAGAGTCATGAACCAGTCTTTGTTGATCAATTCATTGTAAAGACGTTCCAAGCGTTCTTTCTTACCAACTGCAAGAACAGCGTCGCTCACGATAAAGTCAACCAAAGGTTTGATCGCTTTACGAGCGTAGAATTCACTTGATTTGTAAGCTGATTTTGCGTAAAGGTCGATAACAGTTTCTGAATCTTCACCAAAAATGTAGATGTTTTCGTCTCCAACCAACTCAGCGATTTCCACGTTAGCCCCGTCCATAGTACCAAGAGTCAAAGCTCCGTTCAACATGAATTTCATGTTACCAGTACCTGAAGCTTCTTTAGAAGCAAGTGAGATTTGTTCTGAGATGTCACATGCTGGGATGAGGAAGCTTGCTGCAGTAACGTTGTAGTTTTCAACCATTACCACTTGCAAGTGTGGAGCTACTGCTGGGTCGTTAGCAATCACTTCTGACAAGCAAAGGATCAAGTGGATGATGTCTTGGGCGATTGTGTAGGCAGGAGCTGCTTTACCACCAAAGAATACTGTGATTGGACGAGCAGGGATATTACCAGCCTTGATGTCCAAGTATTTGTGAATCACGTACAAAGCGTTCATTTGTTGGCGTTTGTACTCGTGAAGACGTTTGATTTGGATATCAAAGATAGAGTTAGTATTGATTTCCACACCTTGGTGTTCTTTCAAGTGACGAGCCAATTTACGTTTGTTGTGAGCTTTGATGCTTTCCAATTTTTCTTTGACAGCAGCCTTGTCTTCGTATGAAAGAAGGTCTTCCAATTTAGAAGCTTCATGGTGCCATTCGCGTCCAAGAATCTCATCCAAGTAGTGAGACAAGCTTGGGTTAGCATGCATGAGCCAACGACGGAAAGTGATACCGTTTGTTTTGTTGTTGAATTTTTCTGGGTAAAGATCGTAGAAAGCTTTCAACTCAGAGTTCTTCAAGATTTCAGTGTGAAGAGCGGCAACCCCGTTTACGCTGTATCCATAGTGGATATCCATGTGGGCCATGTGTACACGATCGTTTTCATCAATGATTTGAACAGCTGGATCTTTGTATTCAGCACGAACACGACGGTCCAATTCTTTGATGATTGGTACCAAGTGAGGAACCACTTCTTCCAAGAATTCAAGAGGCCATTTTTCAAGGGCTTCAGCAAGGATTGTGTGGTTTGTGTAAGCAGTCATGCTACGAACGATAGAAATTGCTTCATCAAGTTCGATACCACGTTCAGTCAAAAGACGGATCAATTCAGGAATCACCATTGATGGGTGAGTATCGTTGATTTGTACAACTGCGTAGTCAGCAAGGTCATGCAAGTTGCTTCCTTTTTCGATGGCTTCATCGATGATCAATTGAGCACCGTTTGAAACCATGAAGTATTGTTGGAAGATGCGGAGCAATTCACCTTGTTTGTCGCTATCGTCTGGGTAAAGGAAAAGAGTCAAGTTGCGAGCGATATCTGTCTTGTCAAAGTTGATACCATCTTCGATGATAGAAGAGTCAACTGAATCCAAGTCAAACAAACGCAAGCGGTTTTTAGTAGCTGTTTTGTAACCAGGT
Organism: Streptococcus sp. oral taxon 431; assembly: GCF_023110115.1. Lineage (GTDB taxonomy): Bacteria > Bacillota > Bacilli > Lactobacillales > Streptococcaceae > Streptococcus. The sequence goes on from NZ_JALDVP010000005.1 coordinate 108,428, forward strand.
ACATCGATATCGTAAAGAGTAGATGTCAATGTAAAGTGTGCAAATGGCACTTGGTAGCTACGACTTGAGCGAACCAACCAGTTTTGGTCAGTTAACCAAGCGTTAGGAATTGTTTCTTGTTGGTTGTTTTTAAGAACTTGTTGGAAAAGACCAAAGTGGTAGTTCAAACCAACACCGTCACCGTTCAAACCAAGTGTAGCGATTGAGTCGATAAAGCAGGCTGCCAAACGTCCCAAACCACCATTACCAAGTGATGGTTCCAATTCTACTTCTTCAATTTCGATCAACTCTTTACCTGCATCAGCAAGTTCTTTTTTAACTTCGTCATAAAGACCGAGGTTAATCAAGTTGTTTGACAAGAGTTTACCAATCAAGAACTCAGCTGAGATATAGTAAACTTTTTTCTTACCAGTGTTGACTGGTTTTTGGCTGCTTGCTAGTTTGCTGTAGTTAAGAAGAGCAAGGTAAAGCTCTTCATTGCTACATTCTGCGATGGATTTATTGTAACGATTTTGTACAAATTCTTTTAATGGTAACATTTTTTGTGTCTCCTGATAATGTCTTATTTCTTTAATTCTACCAAATTTTCATTGATTCGGCGATAAATTGTAGTCAAGTCAAGCAAAGTTTCTTCGACAGCAGGAGTCAATTGATCCTCTGTCATACGCCATGACCAGTTTCCACCAAGAGTAGATGGGAAGTTCATACGAGCTGAACCATCCAACTCTAGCAAATCTTGCATAGTAGCGATAGTCATAAAGCTTACTGATGAGAAGGCTGTACGAAGCATAGCATGTACTACTGTTTCATATTCCTTGCGGTTTGTGTAACGTGCCATGTACTCACGAGTTGGATCGTCGATTTCATTGCGATACCAACCAAGAACAGTGTTGTTATCGTGTGTTCCTGTGTACATAACTGAATTGGCTGGTGCCAAGTGTGGGCTGTCGATACTTTCGTGCTCTGGGTTGAAGGCAAATTGAAGGACTTTCATTCCTGGGAAGCCAGTGCGTTCACGTAGTTCAATAACTTCGTCAGTCATGAATCCAAGGTCTTCTGCGATGATGTTCAAGTCACCAAGTTCCTCTTTAACCGCTGCAAAGAGTTTGTAGTCAGGTCCTTTCACCCATTTACCAGGTGCTGCTGTTTCAGAACCAGCAGGGATTTCCCAGTAAGATTCAAATCCACGGAAGTGGTCGATACGAACGATATCGTAGATTTTAAAGCTTTCACGCAAGCGTTCAATCCACCATTTGTAGCCATCTTTGTCCATTGCTTCCCAGTCATAGATTGGGTTACCCCAAAGTTGACCAGTTGCAGAGAATTCATCTGGTGGGCAACCTGCGATGCAAGTTGCTTTCCCGTTTTCATCTGTTTTAAAGAGATGTGGATTTGCCCACATGTCGCTTGAATCTTCCGCTACATAGATAGGCATATCTCCGACAATCTCGATGTGGTTTTCGTTAGCGTATGCTTTCAATTTCAACCATTGTTGGAAGAAAAGGTATTGGGTTACGCGGTGGTAAACAAGCTTGTCAGCTAATTTCTCACGGTAGCTTTCAAGAGTTGAAGCTTTACGAGCACGAGCATCTGCATCTGGCCATTCTGTCCAAGCAAGATTATCAAAATGCTCCTTGATAGCCATGTACTCTGCAAATAGTTCAAGCCATGATTGATTTTCTTGAGCAAATTTTTCGAAGTCTTTGACATCTCCAGCTTCAAGGAAACGTTTGACAGCTTTCTCTAGAAGCGGACGACGTGCATAGTAGATTTTAGCGTAGTCAACTTCAGTTGGATTGCTACCGAAGTCAACTCCCTCAAGATCACTTGCTTCCAAGAGACCTTGCTCCACCAAAATATCAAGGTCGATAAAATGAGTGTTTCCAGCAAAGGCTGAGAATGATTGGTACGGAGAATCTCCATAGCTGGTTGTTCCTAAAGGAAGGATTTGCCAGTAGCGTTGCTTCGTACGAACCAAGAAGTCAACGAAATCATAGGCGCTTTGACCAAATGATCCGATTCCGTATGCTCCTGGAAGTGATGAGATGTGCATCAACACACCGCTTTGACGTTTTTTCATATTAGCACCTCAAGTGTTTATATTATTAATTATTTCAATTTTGCGCAAACGTTTGCGCTAAGTCAAGTATACCCCATTTCTAAAATAAATGCAAGCGTTTGTAAAAAAAACTTTTTCCCTACTTTTTATTTCCGAAATCGGAAATTCCCTATATTTTAAATTTCCCCCTCCCTTTGTTTCGTCTTCTATTTATGCAATCGTTTCCCTTCAATTATTTTTGAATTGAAATTTACACGATTTCCTATTTCTCTTCTATTATACAAACAATTTTAGGAATTAGCCAGTCACAAGCTTTTTAAAATTTTTTCAAAAAAATGCTTGCAACCGTTTTCTGTTTGTGCTATACTAAGGTCATAAGGGAAAACGTTTGCGTTTCCTCGAAATTAAAATTTGTTATTCTTTAGGAGGAATACACTATGTCAACTAAATTCATGAAGAGCGCTGCTGTACTTGGTACTGCTACTCTTGCTAGCTTGCTTTTGGTAGCTTGCGGAAGCAAAACTGCTGATAAAGCAGCTGATTCTTCTGCATCAGGAAGCCAAGAAATCACTTTCTACGTTGAAGACCAATATAAAGCTTACGCTGAGAAAGTTGCTGCTGCTTATGAAAAAGAATCAGGAACAAAAGTTAACATCAAATCTGGTGACCAACTTGGTGGACTTGACAAACTTTCACTTGACAACCAATCAGGTCAAGCCGCTGACGTTATGATGGCTCCATACGACCGTGTAGGTAGCCTTGGTACTGACGGACAACTTTCAGAAGTAACTTTGAGCGACGGTGCTAAAACTGATGACACTACTAAATCTCTTGTAACTGTTGGTGGTAAAGTTTACGGTGCTCCAGCTGTTATCGAGTCACTTGTTCTATACTACAACAAAGACTTGATTAAAGAAGCTCCAAAAACATTTGCTGACTTAGAAAACCTTGCTAAAGATAGCAAATACGCTTTCGCTGGAGAAGACGGAAAAACTACTGCTTTCCTAGCTGACTGGACTAACTTCTACTACGCATACGGACTTCTTGCTGGTAACGGAGCTTACGTATTTGGTGATAACGGTAAAAATCCTAAAGATATCGGTCTTGCTAACGACGGAGCAATCAAAGGTCTCGAATACGCTAAAACTTGGTACGACAAATGGCCTAAAGGTATGCAAGATACTGAAGGTGCTGGAAACTTGATCCAAACTCAATTCCAAGAAGGTAAAACAGCTGCTATCATCGATGGTCCTTGGAAAGCTCAAGCATTCAAAGATGCTAAAGTAAACTACGGTGTTGCAACTATCCCAACTCTTCCAAACGGTAAAAACTACGAAGCCTTTGGTGGAGGTAAAGCTTGGATCATCCCATCAAGCACTAAAAACCTTGAAGGCGCTCAAAAATTTGTAGACTTCCTTGTTTCAACTGAACAACAAAAAGCATTCTACGATGCAACGAACGAAATCCCAGCAAACACTGAAGCTCGTGCTTACGCTGAAGGTAAAAACGATGAGTTGACTACAGCTGTTATCAAACAGTTCAAGAACGCTCAACCAATGCCAAACATCTCACAAATGTCAACAGTTTGGGACCCAGCGAAAACTATGCTCTTTGATACTGTAAGCGGTAAGAAAGATGCGAAAACAGCTGCTAACGATGCTGTAACATTGATTAAGGAAACAATCCAACAAAAATTTGGTAACTAATTGATTTGTTCAAGGGGGGTGGAAGCAAAATCCCCCCTTTGAATTTATAGATATGCTTCTTATCTGATGTACCTATCTTACGAATAAATCCGAGTTTAAACTCGCATCCTATGAAAGGAGTAATCATGGAAAAACAACAGCCTCGCAAAGCAGCCTTGCTGTCAATCATTCCTGGTTTAGGACAAATCTATAACAAGCAAAAAGCTAAAGGTTTTATTTTCCTTGGTGTGACTGTTCTATTTGTTCTGTATTTTCTAACGCTTGCAGCTCCTGAATTGAGTAACTTGATCACACTCGGTACAAAACCGGGCCGTGACAACTCTCTTTTCATGCTGATTCGTGGTGCTTTCCACTCTATTTTTGTAATTGTTTATTTAGCATTTTATATTTTCAACATTAAAGATGCTCACACTATTGCAAAACGTATCAATAACGGTATTCCTGTGGCTCGTACCTTCAAGGATATGATCAAAGGTATTTATGAGAATGGATTCCCATACCTCTTAATCATCCCATCATATGTAGCGATGACATTTGCGATTATCTTCCCTGTTATCGTAACCTTGATGATTGCCTTTACCAACTATGACTTCCAACATTTACCACCAAATAAATTGTTGGACTGGGTTGGATTGACGAACTTCACAAACATCTGGAGCTTGAGTACCTTCCGTTCAGCCTTTGGTTCCGTTCTTTCTTGGACCATTATCTGGGCTTTGTCTGCTTCTACTTTGCAGATTGTTATTGGTATTTTCACTGCTATCATTGCGAACCAACCATTTATCAAGGGTAAACGTATCTTTGGTGTTATCTTCCTTCTACCTTGGGCAGTACCAGCCTTTATCACTATCTTGACTTTCTCAAATATGTTCAACGATAGTGTTGGTGCTATCAATACTCAAGTAATCCCTCTCTTTGCTAAGGTTCTTCCATTCCTCGATGGAGCACTAATCCCTTGGAAAACAAACCCTACTTGGACTAAGGTTGCCTTGATTATGATGCAAGGATGGCTTGGCTTCCCTTATATTTATGTCTTGACACTCGGTATCCTACAATCTATTCCAAATGACTTGTACGAAGCAGCTTACATTGACGGTGCAAATGCTTGGCAAAAATTCCGCAACATCACTTTCCCAATGATCTTGGCCGTTGCGGCACCTACTTTGATCAGCCAATACACCTTCAACTTTAACAACTTCTCTATTATGTACCTCTTCAATGGCGGAGGTCCTGGTAGTGTAGGTGGTGGAGCTGGTTCAACCGATATCTTGATCTCATGGATTTATCGTTTGACAACTGGTACAGCTCCTCAATACTCTATGGCTGCTGCCGTTACATTGATTATTTCAATCATCGTCATCTCTATTTCTATGATTGCATTCAAGAAACTACACGCATTTGATATGGAGGACGTCTAAGATGAATAACTCAATTAAACTTAAACGTAGACTGACTCAAAGCCTTACTTACCTCTACTTGATTGGTCTTTCAATCGTTATTATCTATCCTCTTTTAATTACGATTATGTCTGCCTTCAAGTCTGGTAACGTCGTAGCCTTTAAACTCGACAGCAATGTCAACTTTAGTTTTGACAACTTCAAAGGACTCTTCACTGAAACCTTGTACGGAACATGGTACCTCAACACTTTGATCATCGCTTTGATCACTATGGTCGTTCAAACAAGTATTATCGTCCTTGCTGGTTATGCCTACAGTCGTTACAATTTCTTTGCTCGTAAACAAAGTTTGGTCTTCTTCTTGATCATCCAAATGGTTCCAACAATGGCCGCTTTGACTGCCTTCTTCGTTATGGCCCTCATGTTGAACGCCCTCAACCATAGCTGGTTCCTCATCTTCCTCTACGTCGGTGGTGGTATCCCGATGAATGCTTGGTTGATGAAAGGTTACTTTGACACCGTGCCAATGTCTCTTGATGAGTCTGCAAAACTTGATGGTGCAGGACACTTCCGCCGCTTCTGGCAAATCGTTCTCCCTCTTGTTCGCCCAATGGTTGCAGTACAAGCACTCTGGGCCTTCATGGGACCTTTCGGAGACTATATCCTCTCTAGTTTCTTGCTTCGTGAAAAAGAATACTTTACAGTTGCCGTTGGTCTACAAACCTTCGTTAACAATGCGAAGAACTTGAAGATCGCCTACTTCTCAGCAGGTGCTATCCTCATCGCTCTTCCAATCTGTACACTTTTCTTCTTCTTGCAAAAGAACTTCGTTTCAGGACTTACAAGCGGTGGCGACAAGGGGTAATATACCCTCGCCACCCTTTTTCATTTTTGAACTTGTACATCGATTGTCTGGTGAGAAACAAGAGCTTGCTGAGATTACCTTGTTAGTTAGTGGATGAATCATAACAAACATTCACTTTTACCAAGGATCCTACTATCCCCGCTTGAAATAAAAAACATTTCTCTATATAATACTCGTATAGAAAAATGCCTATAGAAAGAGATTTATGTTACCATATCCATTTTCTTATTTTAATAGTATTTGGGGATTTCGTAAGCCCCTCTCTCAACGTTTTGGTCTAAACTGGTTTCAACTGATTTTTACCAGTATTTTCTTGATTAGCTTATCCATGGTGCCTATTGCTATCCAGAACAGTTCTCAGGAAACCTATCCTTTAGAGACGTTCATCGATGATGTCTATGCTCCATTTACGGACGAAGTCGTTCAGGATCTAGCTACCAATGCTCAGATTGTAGATGGAAAACTAAGCTATACGGGGGCAACTCCTCATCAAGCTTCTGTTCAAATTGGAGATACTTCTAGTTCAAGTTTCCCTGAAGAATTACTTCTTAACTTTGAACCTGAGCAACTCGTCATCAGTAAGCAAGGAAAAGAACTAACCAGCATTCGCTATCACGCTATTACAACTGATAGTTTCCAAAGCAAGGAAAGCTTGACTCAGGCTATTTCAAAAGACTGGTATCAACAGAACCGCGTCTATATCAGCCTCTTCCTGGTCTTAGGTGCTAGTTTTCTCTTTGGACTTAATTTTTTCATTGTAGCTTTAGGTGCTAGCCTTCTGCTCTACTTCACGAAAAAATCTCGTCTCTTCTCATTTAAGACCTATAAAGAGTGCTATCATTTTATTTTGAACTGTTTAGGATTACCAACTTTACTGACCATGATTCTAGGTCTTTTGGGGCAGAATATGGCAACTTTGATCACTGTTCAAAACATTTTATTTGTTCTATATCTGGTCACTATCTTTTATAAGACTCATTATCGTGATCCAGACTACAAAAAGTAGGAGATTATTATGCCTGTTACGATTAAAGACGTGGCCAAAGCTGCAGGAGTTTCTCCTTCAACCGTAACCCGTGTTATTCAAAACAAATCAACGATTAGTGACGAAACCAAAAAACGAGTTCGAAAAGCAATGAAAGAGCTCAATTATCATCCTAATCTTAATGCTCGAAGTCTTGTTAGCAGTTATACGCAAGTTATTGGCTTAGTCCTTCCAGATGATTCAGATGTTTTCTACCAAAACCCTTTCTTCCCTTCTGTTCTTAGAGGGATTGCACAGGTTGCCTCGGAAAATCACTATGCCATTCAGATTGCGACTGGTAAAGATGAAAAAGAGCGTTTAAACGCCATTTCACAAATGGTCTACGGAAAACGTGTGGATGGGCTTATCTTCTTGTATGCTCAAGAAAATGACCCCTTGGTACAACTGGTTGCCGAGGAGCAATTTCCCTTCCTCATTCTTGGAAAATCACTTTCTCCTTTCATTCCGCTTGTTGATAATGATAACATCCAAGCCGGATTTGATGCGACCGAATATTTCATCAAAAAAGGATGCAGTCGCATTGCTTTCATTGGTGGTACCAAGAAGCTCTTCGTTACCCAGGACCGTCTCACAGGTTACGAGCAAGCACTTCAAGAACACAATCTGCCTCTTGATAGTCACCGTACCTTCTTTGCAGACGAGTTTCTAGAAGAAAAGGGCTATAACTTTAGTAAACAACTCTTTAAACACGACCCTCAGACCGATGCTATTATTACAACAGATAGTCTCTTAGCTGAAGGTGTCTGTAACTACCTCAACGAACACCAGCTTGATGTTCCGGTTCTCAGCTTTGATTCGGTCAATCCAAGATTGAATCTAGCTGCCTATGTTGATATCAATAGCCTTGCTCTTGGTCGAACTTCATTTGAAACCATTCTGCAAATCATTAATGATGTCAAAGAGAATCGTCAAATCTGCTATCGTCAGGTGATTGCACACGAAATCGTTGAAAAATAAAAACCAACTCTCTATTTTGAGTTGGTTTTTTTGTATTCCATTTATCTGAACAACTAGTTTTCAACTTCGACAAATCGCCCTAAAATATGGACATTTTCTGAGACCGATACAAAGGCAGTCGGATCAACTTGTTTCATGATGAGTTTAAAATCATTGAATTCTGCGCGAGTGATAACCGTAATCAAAACCGCCTTACGCTCATGGTTATAGGTCCCTTCCGCATCGTGAATCATGGTCGCACCACGGTGTAATTTGTGGTGGATTTTCTCAATGACTGCGTCAGGATTGCTAGTGACGATCATGGCCTGCATGCGTTTCTGTTTGGTGAAAACTGCATCTGTTACACGGCTTGAGACAAAGATCGTAATCATGGAATAAAGGGCATATTTCCAACCAAATGTCAAGCCAGCAATCAGCATGATTGTCCCGTTCACTAGGAAGGAGATGCTTCCAACGTTACGACCTGTCTTCTTGCGAATAGTCAGGCTGACAATATCTGTTCCACCACTGGAGATGTTATGGCGTAAAGCAAAGCCGATTCCCAGTCCCATGACGACTCCCCCAAAAAGAGCATTGATGATTGGATCCTCTGTCAAGACTACCACTGGCACAAACTGGATAAAGAGCGAGCTCATGGATACCGTGATAAAGGTGAAAATCGTGAACTTATGTCCAATTTGGTACCAGGCTAAAATCATCAGCGGGATATTGATAGCGTAAAATGCTACTGAAATTGGGAAATAAAAGCCAAACAAGTGATTACTAAGCGCAGAAATGATCTGAGCCAAACCTGTTGCTCCACTTGAATAAACATGTCCTGGTTGGAAGAAAAAATTGACAGCTACTGCTGATAGAAAACCATATACTAGAGAAGCTGAAATTTTTTCATCGTATTTTTCTCGGGAGATACTTTGCAAAACACGCAAAATCTTCACCCGATAAGCAAAGCGGCGCAGATAATGGTACCACTTTTTAGTTAGTTTCGTTTGTTTCATCTTGTTCTACTTGTAGATTGAGTTCCTCTAATTGTTTAAGAGCTACTGTTGATGGTGCTTGGGTCATTGGGTCAGTTGCTTTGTTGTTCTTAGGAAAAGCAATCACTTCACGGATATTTTCTTCTCCAGCGAGCAACATTACAAAACGGTCAAGTCCGATAGCCAAGCCACCGTGTGGTGGGAATCCATAGTCCATGGCTTCCAAAAGGAATCCAAACTGGTCATTTGCTTCTTCTGTTGAGAATCCAAGGGCCTTGAACATGCGTTCTTGGAGTTCTTTTTGGTTGATACGAAGGCTACCGCCACCAAGTTCATAACCGTTCAAGACGATGTCGTAGGCAATAGCACGAACATTGGCCAATTCACCTTCCAATTCATGGGCAGTATCTGCCTGAGGAAGAGTAAATGGATGGTGGGCGCTCATATAACGGCCTTCTTCTTCAGACCATTCAAACATTGGCCAGTCAACTACCCAGAGGAAGTTAAATTTGTCCTTATCAATCAAGCCAAGCTCTTTGGCAATACGTCCACGAAGGGCCCCAAGTGTTGCATTGGCTACTTCAAGCGTATCAGCCACAAAGAGAACCAAGTCTTTATCTTCAAGACCAAGCGCACTTGTTAAATCGCCTTGAATGCTAGTCAAGAACTTAGCAACTGGACCGTTTAATTCACCGTCGACAACCTTGACCCAAGCAAGACCTTTAGCACCATACTGTTTGGCTACTTCTGTCATCTTATCGATATCTTTACGTGAGTAGTTGTCTGCTGCGCCTTTGACGACAATGGCTTTAACAGCAGGAGCTTCTGAGAAGACTTTGAAATCAACACCTTTGACTACTGCTGTCAAGTCCTGAAGCAACATCTCAAAACGAGTATCAGGCTTGTCAGAACCATAAAGAGCCATGGCATCATCATACTTCATACGAGGGAATGGCAGTGTTACTTCAATCCCTTTTGTTTCCTTCATCACGCGCGCAATCAAGCCTTCTGTGATGTCTTGGATTTCTTGCTCAGTCAGGAATGAAGTTTCCAAGTCGACCTGGGTAAACTCAGGCTGGCGGTCACCACGCAAGTCTTCATCACGGAAACATTTAACGATTTGATAGTAACGGTCAAAACCAGCATTCATCAACAATTGCTTAGTGATTTGCGGGCTTTGAGGAAGAGCGTAGAAATGCCCTTTGCTGACACGAGATGGCACCAAATAGTCACGCGCCCCTTCTGGTGTTGACTTAGAAAGGAATGGCGTCTCCACATCAATAAACTCCAACTCATCCAAGTAGTTGCGGATCGAATGTGTCACCTTAGCACGAAGTTTAAGGTTTTCCAACATTTCTGGACGACGAAGGTCAAGGTAACGATAACGTAGACGCGTATCATCGTTAGCCTCAATGCCATCCTTGATTTCAAATGGAGTTGTTTTGGCTGTATTAAGCACAGTAAGAGCCGTTACATTCAGTTCAACTGCTCCAGTCGCCAGTTTATCATTTGCCTGCTCACGTGCTGCAACTTGTCCAGTCACCTCGATGACAAATTCACTACGAAGGCTTTCAGCTGTTGCCATCACTTCCGCAGAAACTTTTTCAGGGTTGATAACCAACTGCATGATCCCTTCACGGTCACGAAGGTCGATAAAGATCAATCCACCCAAGTCACGACGACGGGCAACCCAGCCTTTCAAGGTAATTTCTTGTCCGATGTGCTCCTCACGAACACGACCAGCATACATACTACGTTTCATTTCTTCTCTCCTCTTGTATTCTGTTACTATTTTACCATAAAAGAGCAGGCTCTTCATGAAAATCATAAGAAAAGTTGAGAGTTTCCCCTTATAAATGAAAAAATCCAGCAAAGTCATTCGCTGGATTTAGGTTTTCTTTATTTTTTACGCTTTTCAGCAATCCCTTCTGTTTTCTTAGGAAGGACAATTTCTGTCACATAAGCTGTCGCAAATCGTATCACTCCTGCGATAGGAGCAAAGATAATCGCTAGATTGTTATAAAAGAAATCCCCCTTAATGAAATAGACAAGTAGGCCGATGACAAAGAAGAGAAATACAGCCTGAATCACTGCTAATAATAGTACTCGTTTCATGATTTCCTCCTGAGTCTATTATAGCATGACTATCATTAAAAATGCGATTAAATTATTCAAAGCATGTAGGGCTATACTATAAGCCAAACCACCTTTACTGATATAAGCCAAGCCCATGCTAAATCCAAGTGAAGCATAAACTAGGAACTGTAGTGGAGTTCCAGGAAAATGAACAAGAGCAAAAATGAGACTACTTACAAGAAGAAAGATAGCTGTTTGCTTGATGTTATCTTGCTGAGGGAAGACAAAGCGAGCTAACATACCTCTAAATGTTAACTCTTCTGTCAGAGGTGCAAAGACAACCACCATAAAGAAAGAGAAAAGAGGTTGATTATGAGTCAATTCTTCTACCATCTTTTGATTGACTGATGGATCATTTGGTAAAAAGTTTTCTGCAACAATGACAAAGATCCATACCAAGGCAGGTAACCAGATGTATTTGTTAAGAGCCGTTTTTTCTATTGTAACAGTTCCTGTCTTATACCACTTGTAGGTAACGAAGGTGAAGATTCCTGCTAATAAGACATAAACAGGTACAGCAACATAGTTAGGTGCTCCCAATATCAAGGCAGCTAAACCTACACCCTGAATAAAACTATAGACCATAAGAAATGATAAGAAGGCAAGGCTATACCAGCCGATATTTTTAAGTGTTTTCATAATATTCTCCTATTTAAAATAACGTTTTGTTTTGCGCAATTGTGCGACATTGGTGTACAAATGGATGACAACTGCCACCAGCAGAGCAACCAACTGTACTTGTCCTAATACCATAGATAGAACTACTAAGACAACGTAGATACCAGGAATGAGGAGCTGATTGACCTTGAACAAGATCAAGTAAGCTTCTTCCATCTCAGCCTGTTTTTCTCCCTCATCATAAGTATCGAGGTATTCCAAAACTTCCTTGGGTGTGGCCATAACAGAAAGTTTATAGTTACGAATCTTGCTAGTGATTTTTAGGCAGTAAACACCCGACCAAATACTTACAACTATCAAAAGTAAGGATGTTGCTGATATGCCAAATCTTCCTAAGTCTAAAAGCATACAGAATAGCATACTAATTTGGGAAACATTCCAAGCTACCGTACCATAATCCAAGAAACGATACATAGCAAGATAGTCTTGCTCATTTCCTTCATCCTCTTCTTCTCGTTGATAATTCTGATAAGCCTGATGACTTTTTCTAGTGAAATAAAATGTTAGGATTGCCGTAATCAGCCCTAGACCAAAAAAGATTGAGAACAAGACAGGGATTACTTGCTCTTGGCTAATACCTAAAGGTTTAACTCTAAGAGCTCCGGCAAGTATTCCTAATAAAGCTCCTATAATAAAAAGTTTCAGTGCAAAAATTATGTGATTCTTTTCCATATTTTAACCTCTTTCTAAAACAAGCCAGACAACCATTGACCAAAGGCTTTACCTGATTCGAAAATAGCGGTCAAGCCTTCTGTTCCAAGTGACACCAAAATCAAACAAACAGCAAGTAAGAGAATAGCTTGATTTCTAGCTTTTTTTGCTCCATCCCCCAAGGGTTCATTCCCAAGCCAACCTGCTAGATAAGCATAGAGAGTTACTGTTATAATCCCAATCTCCGTAGAAGAGAGAAACAACAAGACTGTTACCAAACGAACGATATTGGCTTGAATGTTAAAATAATTTCCTAGACCTGCACAAACACCGGCAAGTTCCTTGTTCTCAGTATCGACTTGAAAACCCGCTAAAAACTCTTTCATAACTTTTCTCCTTTTAGGATCTCTTTAAACTTTATCTTTCTCTCTACCCATCTAAAGACTAATAGTAAAACTATGTTAATCCAGAAGAGGTATTTACTTTCAACAATTGTAAACCAACCAAATAGGCTTCCAATCATAGCCAAAAGATTTACGATAAACACAACTATAGATAGATAATAAATCACTTTATACTTGTTCATCACTCATCCTCCTCTAAGCGGAAGACTGACTCGACTGGCTCATGGAATATCTGAGCAATCTTCAGGGCAATGACGATGGATGGCGTGTACTCATCCCGTTCTAACAAGCTGATGGTTTGCCTGGACACGCCAGCTAGTTTGGCCAGCTCTGTTTGATTCAGGCCATCGCGAGCCCGAAGCTCTTTTAGACGATTTTTTAGCATGTCTTTTTTCTCCTTTGTTCTTATCTTGATTTCATTGTAACACATCTTTTTATTTTTGACAAGCATATTTGTCAAAAAGTTTAAGATTTTTGTCATTTTGTAAAAGAAAAAGGTCAGGAATGGTATCCTGACCGTATTTTTTTATAGTTGATAAAAGATTGCTTACCCAGCTGATGGAGCGTCTTGATTTTCTTTCAGCTGGTTTTTATCATCCTTCTTGTAATCTCTTCTGACGATATAAAGCGTTGTTAGACTGATGAGAGTCAATACAGCACCTGTAACCCTTCCTTTTTGAGAGAAGACAAATTCTACTTTGTGTTGTCCGGAAGTAATCGGGAATGAAATAAAGCTGTTCCATGCTTTTGTCACAGGGACATCCTTGCCATCTACTTTCACCTTCCATCCCTCACTATAAGGGATAGAGGTCATCATATATTTACTGTCGTCAGTAATATTCACTGAACCGACGATATGAGTATTCGAGAATTTCTCAACTTGTAGACCTTGTTCCTTCCGCTTTTCTAAAGCACTTTGAATTTGACTGATTTCTGCGCGGTAAACTCCTGCGTTTGAAAGGTCAACCTTGTCTGTTTTAAAGCGGAACTCCAGTACAGACTCTTGATTCTCTGCATTGTCAGCGATTTGCCATAGTTGACGTTGCGTATTTCTCTTAGAATGAGTGAACCACTTGCCGTTCAGAAGGACGGAGTAATCTTTCTCTGAATTTAGACTTGCTGGTACGAAGAAGTAATAGGTCAAGTTTGTTCGCGGAGTAATTCGGTAACGAACGATTGCATCCTTAGAAGAATCCACCCGCTTGTAGACTGCAGTTCCTTTTTCTTTGTCGACATTTTCCTCAGTAAGATTTTCTGTTTCAACATCTCCGTAGGCTAGGGGTTTGAAGTAGTCGAGGTAGTTTTCCTCACCTTTTTTCACACCTTCCATAGAGTTAAGAATGATATTTTGATTTTGGATAGCGTTGTTTCTACCAAAGTTGATGTTTCTTACCAAATCATTTGTTCCATAGGCTAATGGGAAAGAATTTGGATTTTCGTACACGATATAGCGTTCATCTTCGTAGACCTTCTGCGTAAAATAACGCTGCATATCAAAACGACTGGCAAAACGTGTGAAATACATTCTCTCAGGATGAGCTTCTTTCTCAGTAGGATCCAGGTCTTTGACATCCATATAGTAGCGAACACCATATAAGGCATCTGTCAGAGGAGTTCCATTTTCGTATTCAATTGCTTCATCGCCCGCTTGATCACCCATATAGGCAAAGTGATTCATAGTGGCCCTCTCCAAATTTGAACTAAAAGTACTCAAACCTGGATAACCTATCAGAGATGGAGTTGTTCGAGAATAGGCAAAGGTCGTTGCAATTCTATAGAAAGGCTGATCTGCGTTTTCTTGGATTTTATCCGTCACACGTTTAACCGAGAGCGTTCCGTCCACAAATTCATCAACATTTGCATAACTAAAGGTCACTTGTGATAGATAGGCATTGTATCCTAGCTCAAATACTGTCAGAGTTGATAACAAGACAACAGCTAAGCGAATCATTCCTGGACGTAACAAGGCCAGTACAGCTGAGTAAATGAGTAGAGTTAAGACTACACGAGAAAAGAGATAACCTGTTTGTAATAATAACAGCAATACCACCACAGATCCAGCTGCAATCACCAATACCCTTTCCTTTTCATTCTGGGACTTGGCAGAGCGTTTCCAGTATAGATAAAATCCTATAGCTGTAGCTGATACAACCAGTATCACAATAGCAATAAAATGGCTATTGATAAACAGAGTTAGAGCCTCAGGTTGTTTCTTTGGTAGATAGGTAAAGTCTTTAGTATAGAGGTAGATTGCCGATAAGACTAGGGCTACAACTGATAGCAATTTCCCTCGGCGAGAGATTTTAAATTTCTCTTTTAATGCTTGATAGGCTAGAAGCAGCATGAAGAAAGAGAATAACCATGAGAAGCGGAAGAAGAATCCGGCAGGATTTTGTCCCATATGCCAAATCTTACTCACAAATTCATTTACAAAGGAAGTAAAGAAAATGAGAGTAACCACTCCCGCAGCCCATCTTCTTTCTTTGACTATCCTTCTTGATAAAAAGTACAAGATAAAGCCGATAAACCCGAGAGCTCCAATATAGATATTTGGCAGGTTTGGTCCAGCTGCCCAACCTGATTGCGCATCAAAGCCCCCGATAGTTAGTTTGGATAAAATGTCTAAGGGATTAATCTGAAAGGCCATGGAAAATGTCATGGCTCCTCCTGCTTGTCCCTTACTTTCAATCAAGTTGAAAAATACTGGAACTAATAATATTGAAGTAGCCGCAACCCCTAGGATAGAGTAGAGAAATACATCCCATAAGGGTTGGACGTAATGTTTGAGTTTTACTTTCCATGTCCCCTCAATAGAAAAACGAGGCGAAAGATAATAGCAGGCATACAAAACGACAAATAGCGATATCATATAACCCATATAAAATTGAAGGAATACCGTTAAGCCTAGTACAAAGGCATATGGATAAGCCGCTTTGCCATCTAACAACTGCTCTAGATATAGGATGACAAGAGGAAGCATGAACATGGCATCATAAAAGATAACATTCATCTGGTAGGATACCAACATACCAGACAGGGCATAAGCTGTCGCAAACAAGGGAATCATCCATCGTTTTGACTCTGCACCCTTATAACGTTTAATTAAGAGATGTGCAAAGGAAAGTCCAAATGCACCATATCTGAGCCAGATCGTTAGAAAAACAGATAACCCTATATATTTTAAAGGCAGCAGAACATAAATAACATTGAAAGGGCTCATCAAATAATAGCCCAACTCACCAATCATATCTCCACCTAAAGATTTAGTAAAGGAATATGTCAGACTACTTAAATCACCAGATAGAATGGCTTTCTTTAGCAATCCATAAAAACTAATGTACTGCTGATCAAAGACAACGGTCATTAAACTTTTATTTCCAAAAGGATAGCTCCCCATGAAAAACCATACCACCAGCATGATGGTCATCGGTAGCAAGGCACTACTGACATAAAGGACACCCTTCGGATATTTTTCCTTTAATTTCTGCCAATGTGTCAACCAATTTTCCATTATTGATTTCTCCTCTATGTTTTTAACCAACTTCTGTTTGCTACCGGCTACGTTAGCTAGTATTGTAATGTTGGCTTTGTGACTTCGTGATAAGTGAGGTTTCCCCTTGAAAAGGGAAGGATAGGTATCTACTACTCCATCATTTTAACATTTAAAAAAGAGAGAGCAATGCTCTCTCCTCTCTAAAGAAACTTATCTAATATTATTTAGTAAATTTACGTTTCATAACAACTGTTCCTGACATGATTACCACACCAGCCAATACAAGTACTAGGCTTGTAGCCTCACCAGTATTTGGAAGTCCTGGTTTGTTTTCAGTTGTTGTTGGAGCTTCAGTTGTTGCTGGAGCTTCAGTTGTTGTAGTTGTAGTGGTTGTAGTGGTTGTTGGAGCTTCAGTTGTTGTAGTTGGAGCTTCAGTTGTTGTAGTTGGAGCCTCAGTTGTTGTAGTTGGAGCCTCAGTTGTTGTAGTTGGAGCCTCTGTTGTTGTAGTTGGAGCCTCTGTTGTTGTAGTTGGAGCCTCAGTCGTTGTTGGAGCTTCAGTTGTTGTTGGAGCTTCAGTCGTTGTTGGAGCCTCTGTTGTTGTTGTAACTTCTGAAGGAGCTTCAGTCGTTGTTGGAGCCTCTGTTGTTGTTGTAGCTTCTGAAGGAGCTTCAGTTGTTGTTGGGGCTTCAGTTGTTGTTGGAGCTTCAGTTGTTGTTGGAGCTTCAGTTGTTGTTGGAG
>NZ_JALDVP010000006.1:0-87964 GCF_023110115.1 Streptococcus sp. oral taxon 431
ATTGGCACAAGTCCCTTCTGTTGGAGAAACTTTGGAAAAATATAGCAGATGGTTTGTTGCCGTTGTTTATTTAGGATTGGGGATGTATATCCTGATTGAAAACAATAGCTTTGACATGCTAAGGACTGTGTTCGGCTAGGAGAAAAAATTATGAAAAAAGATAGTATCTGCCAAGTGAATATTATAAATCAACAAAATGTTACAACCGCAACGAACTACCTTGAAAAGGAAAAAGTCCAAAAATCACTTCGTATTTTATCAAAGTTTACCGATAATAAACAGATAAATATCATCTTTTATCTTCTTGCTGTTGAAGAACTCTGTGTATGTGATATAGCCTGTTTACTAAATCTCAGTATGGCGTCTGCCTCCCACCATCTTCGTAAACTAGCCAATCAAAACGTCTTGGATACTAGAAGAGAGGGGAAAATTATATATTATTTTATAAAAGATGAGGAAATCAGAGATTTTTTTAATCAACTAGGATAACAACTATTTTTACTACTCTACCATTCACTCTACCTTTTATTATGTAGCATTCTAAAAACATTGATGTACCAACGTTTCTAACAGCTAAAATAGAAATTATTTAATCTTTTTATAGAAGTGAAGTAAGCATTCAATTCGAATCAATACATAAGAAAAACGCTTATTTTAAGCGTTTTTGTATTGTTTTAAAATTTATTAAAGCACATATTCGTGAGCATATAATTTGAGCGCGCTCTCATATTGTGATATACTAAATTCAACCCAGATATATTGGGTTATGAAAGGAGGCGCATATTATGTTGTGGTCCATTATTGTAGGAGGCTTTATCGGCCTTGCAGCAGGAGCAATTACTAAAAAAGGTGGCTCAATGGGAGTAATTGCTAATATTTTTGCCGGTTTAATCGGTTCATCAGTAGGTCAATCACTCCTTGGTACTTGGGGACCTTCACTAGCTGGTATGGCTATCATTCCATCTATTGTTGGTGCGGTGATTGTTGTCGCTGTAGTATCATTCTTTTTGGGTAAAAAAGGTTAATGTTATACTGCGAAAGCAGACTATAGTTTTTAATTTATAATGACGGGTAAAGCTATGGTTTGTTGCACTAATTGAAAGGATTTTATATGTCAAAATCAAAGAAAATATTATTGCTTATTTTCTGTATTTTAATCTTGACAATTTTCCTTCCTATTTTGATAGATTACCACCAGGTTAGTGATTTAGGGATTCAATTGACTAGCTGGCGACAGACATCATTTGAATATTATCTCGCTAGATATGTATTTTGGGGGCTTCTAGGCCTGTCTATCTTAGTTTTATTATGGATGTTAGTAATCCTGTTTTATCCTAGACAATATCTGGAAATAAAACTTGGAACTAAAGACGATAAATTAAAACTAAAAAATTCAGCTATTGAAGGGTTTGTTCGATGTTTATTGGATGAACACAAGATGGTCAAAAATCCCAAAATTCAGGTACATACTCGGAAAAAGAAATGTTTCGTTTATGTAGAAGGTACAGCTGTTCTTTCAGATAACATTGCTAACAAATTTGAAGTAGTTCAAAACGAAATCACTCAAGGATTGAAAGAATTCTTTGGTATTGATCGAGAGGTTAAACTGGAAGTTTCAGTGAAAGAATATGACCCTCAAAAAGCAGCTAAGAAAATTGTTAGTCGTGTAAAGTAAGGAAGTAAAAAATGGAATGGTTTAAAAAATATCAATACCCAATTCTATGTGGTGTAGTAGGTATTATTCTAGCCTGCTTCATCCTATCCTTCGGTTTCTTTAAAACATTGTTCGTTTTAATCTGTGGAGCCCTAGGAATTTGGTTGGGATACTATGTACAGAAGAATTATTTAAATAAATAAAGGAGTTTCATATGTCAAACGTAGAAAAAAATGTAAATGTAAATACTGAAAAAAAAGATGTTGTTGTTTCTAAAGATGTTCGCGGAGAATTAACTTACGAAGATAAAGTTATTCAAAAAATCATCGGCCTTTCACTAGATAGAGTCCCAGGACTATTACATGTGGACGGTGGATTCTTCTCAAATCTTACAGAAAAACTTGTTAATACTAACGATGTAACACACGGTGTTAACGTTGAAGTTGGTAAAGAACAAGTAGCAGTTGACTTGAACGTTATCGTAGAGTACAGAAAAAACGTTCCAACTCTATACAAGGAAATCAAAGACGTTATCGTATCAGAAGTTGCGAAAATGACTGATCTAGAAGTAGTTGAAGTTAACGTTAATGTTGTTGACATCAAAACTAAAGAACAGCATGAAGCAGATTCAGTTAGCCTTCAAGATCGTGTAACTGACGTGGCAGAATCAACAGGCGAGTTCGCGTCAGAACAATTGTCTAGAGTGAAATCTGGTATCGGTTCAGGTGTCGCAGCAGCACAAGAAAAACTTAGTGAAGGCGCTGAATTCGTTCAAGAAAAAGTTGGCCAAGGCGTTGACAATGTTAAAGACGCTGCAGCCAAAGCAGAACCACGTGTTCACTAATTACTAATTTAGAAAAAATAAAAGGAGGACATACTTATGTCTACAGAAGAAAAATTCAACCAAGCAGCAGGAGCTGTTAAAGAAGGCGTTGGTAAATTGGTAGGTGACAAAGGACTTGAAAGCGAAGGAGCTGCTGAAAAAGTTGCTTCTAAAGTGAAAGAAGTCGCTGAAGATGCAAAAGACGCTATTGAAGGCGCTGTTGAAGGTGTTAAAAACATCTTTAAAAAAGACGACGCTAAATAATAAAATTTAGGTAATCTTGCTATTTTCCTTGAAAACACTCCCTAACCGGGGGTGTTTTTGTTATTCGTTTTTATCAATGCATGTTTTATAGAGAAAAAAAGAATACAGGACAAACAAAGTCCTGTATTCTTAAAATAACTTAGAACAGATATGATAATGATACGACTAACATGATTATAGCGCAAATTATTTTTATGATTTTTACATATTGTTGTTTGAACAATTTATCAGAGAAAAGACTCAAAATAAGAGCAATCCAAAACACGGTAGTTCTTAAAATAAAAATAGTCATGGTACATACTCCTTTCGTTATTTTGTCAAACCAATAATTAAGTTGAATAGTAATTATCTAATTTTCAAACATATCCATCTGCCCTGGTAAAGCCTTTGTTCTTTGATTATTAATCGGTATCTCTTTCTATATTTATTATAGCACAAACATCATTGTTAAACCAATAAATGTAATTTTTTATAGTTTGGTGTTTGTACACTTTTAACAAGGATGACCCCTACTCCAAGCTTACTTCTAAAAAAGTAATGAGTTAAATTCTCTTGCCCTTTTTACTGCTTCTGTTTTTGAGAGCGCTTGAAATATGTTATAATAAAACTAGATTAAATTTTTGGAGGCAAACCGTGGGAAATTTCATTGAGCTAGTCTTTCATCGTTTCTTTTTGGGGATGATTGCGACGGCTTATTTTTGGTTATTGACACTAGCAGGAGGAGTGGTCTTTGGTATAGCACCCGCTAGTGCAACTCTCATGAGTTTATTTGCTGAAAACGGCTATTCTTACCGTGCTTATCATTTCAAGGAAGCATGGGCTTTATTTAAGAGCAATTTTGTCAAAAGTAATCTCAGTTTCTACACCTTTATAGGGATTGACTTCATCTTGATTTATGGCTTGTATCTGATGATTCAGTTGCCAAATCAGACCATTATCCACTTGGCAGCAACATTTCTAAATATCTTTTTAGTAGCCTTGGTATTTTTGGCCTATACGGTATCTTTAAAGTTACAGGTTTACTTTGAATTGTCCTATAAAAACACCTTAAAGCTTGCCTTTATTGGAATTTTTATGAATTTATCAGCAGTGGCCAAAGTTCTATTTGGTAGCGTCTTGTTAGCCATTATTGGCTTCTATATGCCAGCCCTCATTGCTTTTGTAGGCATTGGAATGTGGCACTTCTTTATTAGTGATTTATTGGAGCCTGTTTATGAAAGTATTCATGAAAAATTGGCAACCAAATAAGACCAAACAATTCCGCCTCCACTCACTCTTAAGAATCTATAGTCTGGTGATGATTATCATCATTTCCTGCTTTGCTCTCTTGATTTCTTATGCAGACTGGGATATGCGTGAAAGGGAAGCCAATCGTGTCGGTCAGCGTGTTCTCGCTCGAACAGTTGATGAGGTTGAATACTATTATCGAGAGTCTACCCGTCTAGCCCAGAGTTTAGTGGATAATCAAGCTCGGATTGAAGGAATTTACAAATATTTTAGCCTCAGTACGCCGGATTATTTTTATTGGCAGTTAGAACGCAAGGCGTCACCCTATATTTCCGTTTCTATTTATGAAAATATCGATGATATATACGTGCGAAACGATTTTGTAACAGGTATTTCGATTGTTCTACAGGATTCAACGGATGTATTTGTTTCCAAAAGAGGAAACCGAGGTGGACAGAAAATTCCAGCTGAGAACTTCAAGCCAGATGCTAATAGTTTCGCTGTTCCAGTGTCTGATCCCATCTCGGACCAGGCTTTAGGGGTCATTTATATTTCCGTAGAACCAGAAGTCCTCTATAAAGCGATTGACAATACTAGGGGAACAATTCCTGTAGCAGTAACAGTCATTGCACCATATGAAACAGATATGTTCTATATTGGAGCGAAGGGAACGAATGAGTCTTGGTTGGTAGGAACAACTGCCCATGGTTATCAAGTTCGAGTAGCTGTACCAAAGGATTATGTTTGGAGTGGGACTTTAGCGAGTTCGGCACTTATTTTAGGTTTGAGCGCCCTCTTTATCATCATTTTATATATGACCTTAAGAAGGACTTTTTCTGACTATCAAAGTCAGGTTGTGGACTTGGTGGACTCTATCCAAGCCATTACTAAGGGAGAGCAGACCAAGAGAATCGACACAGATAAAAAGGACCAGGAATTGCTACTAATTGCTGAGTCGACAAATGATATGTTGGATCGACTAGAAAGTAATATTCACGATATTTATCAACTGGAACTCAATCAAAAAGATGCCAACATGCGAGCCTTACAAGCTCAAATTAATCCGCATTTCATGTACAATACTCTGGAATTTTTGCGGATGTACGCAGTAATGGAGAACCAAAATGAACTAGCAGATATCATCTATGAGTTCAGTAGTCTTCTGCGCAATAATATCTCTGACGAGCGAGAAACGACCCTCAAACAAGAAGTGGAGTTTTGTCGGAAATACAGTTATCTCTGTATGGTTCGCTATCCAAAATCCATTGCCTATGGATTTAAGATTGACCCTGAATTGGAAGAAATGCGTATTCCAAAGTTCACCCTCCAACCGTTAGTGGAAAATTATTTTGCCCATGGAGTTGATCACAGAAGAACAGATAATGTTATCAGTATCAAGGCTTTGAAAAAAGATGGCTATGTCGAAATCTTAGTAACCGATAATGGCCGTGGGATGTCTGCTGAAAAACTAGCAGAAATTCAAGCTAAACTGGCTCAAAGAACCTTTGAACACACAGCAGATTATAAGGGGCAACAACAGTCTATTGGGATTGTTAATATCCACGAACGCTTTGTGCTCTACTTTGGAGACCGCTATAACATCAATGTAGAATCAGCTGAACAAAAAGGTGTTCAATATAGAATCACCATCCAGGATGAAGAGAAAGGATAAACATGTATAAAGTACTATTAGTTGACGATGAGTACATGATTACAGAAGGACTTAAGCGTTTGATCCCTTTTGAAAAATGGGATATGGAAGTCGTTGCGACAGCCAATCATGCTGACGACGCTTTGGACTATGTTCGAGAACATCCCGTAGATATCGTCATTTCTGATGTCAACATGCCTGGCAAGACAGGACTTGAAATGATTGGGGAAATGAAGGAACTCTTGCCAGAGGCTTACTATATCCTTCTTTCCGGCTATCAAGAATTTG
Organism: Streptococcus sp. oral taxon 431; assembly: GCF_023110115.1. GTDB lineage: Bacteria > Bacillota > Bacilli > Lactobacillales > Streptococcaceae > Streptococcus. The sequence continues at coordinate 5,908 of NZ_JALDVP010000006.1, forward strand.
ACTATGTCAAGAAAGCTATGAACCTCAATGTAGTAGATTATCTTGTCAAACCAGTTGATAAGGTTGAATTGGAGCATTTACTTGAGAAAATCCTTGGTCAACTTCGTGAGAAAGTACATGAGCCAGAAATGTTAAGTCAAAAGTTAGACGACGAAGCATTTAAAGCACACCTGTCTCAAAAAGAAAACTGGTGGATTGGACTCTCCCAAGAGAAACAAGGGGATTTTGTCATTCCTTACTATGTTTTAGGTCAGGACTGGCAGATTGTGATTGCAGCTCAGAAATTCGATGGTTTACTTGTCATGCCTTTTGAGTTACCTTATCAGGCTAGCTTTGAAAAATGGAAATTTGATGTTGAAAAAGCACTCTTCTATGGAACTGTAAACCTCGATCAATCTGAAAGTCTCTTTTCTTATTATGAACCCATCTATCGAGTTATTATCCAGGGCAATCTTCAGCAGATTATCGAAGAGTTGAACCTACTTGAGAAGATTGTGTTGGAAAACACACCGAGGGTATCCATTACCAAGCAACTCTTTACTCAGTTTGTAATGGATGTCTTCCACCTCTTTGAGCATCTGAAAGCAGATGATATGACAGATATTGTCAAAAGAATTCATGCTATTACAAACTTTGAAGATTTAGTGGCTTATACCAAGGAAACCTTGACGTCCTTCTTTGGTCAATATCGTATGAATGAAAATGTCGTCAGTGTACTTGAAGTTATTGGTAGAGATTATAAAAAAGAGCTTTCTCTCAAGGATATCAGCAAGGATCTCTTTATCAATCCTGTGTATTTAGGTCAGTTAATCAAGAAGGAAACCAATTCAACCTTTGCTGAGCTTCTCAATAAGCAACGCATCAAGGCAGCTCAGCAACTTTTACTATCTACAAATGATAGTATTGAGGATATTTGCTATACGGTTGGTTACAGTAATGTAGGCTATTTCTATAAGGTCTTTCGAAAACTATGTGGGAAGTCTCCGAAAGCATACCGTAAGCAGGTGGAAGTAAACTTGTAGGATTTGTTATACTTGTTAAAATATGCTATAATAAATTAAAAATTATGAGGAGGTTACTTTTATGAAAAAGAAACCAATCTATCTATGGGTTTTATTGGTGTTATCAGCGATTAATTCAGCCTTGGCAGTAGTTGGAATATTCACTCCAGTACCTAGTAAGGACGCCCTTCGTGCTAGCCAAGAAAATGTTGGGACACTTAGTGCTCAACAAATAGAAGATGCTGTTAACTATGCCCACCAAGTGTCTGAGTCATCTCACTCTATTTTTAACACGATACTCATTATTCTATCTGCTATCCTAGTTGTAGTAGCCTTTGTTTTCTTAATTCGTAAGAACCTGCAGTTGGCAAACTACACTTATGTTGGATATGCCTTGCTAGCTATTGTTGGACTAGTCCATGACAATATGAATCTACAAGATGCTATGCAATTGATTAAAGATGACACCCTACGTTTAGGAATGGAAGTCATGTCAAAAGTAACCACTATCATATTCATCGTCATCAATGTTATCTTTTTGGGAATCGTCTTCTATAAAATATGGCGTCAGCAAAAAGAATTAACAGAATCTCAAGAGGAAGAACTCGCCTAAGAGTTGACAAAGGATAACTATCAAGATACAATCTTGGTAGTTATTTTTTTGGATTCGAGAAAGAGGGAGGAAAAGATGAAAAAGATTTCCTTAGTTTATATCAGTCTAAGTGGCAACACAGAGAGTTTTGTAACACGTTTGAAAGCTTATTTGTTAGAGCAATATGCGAATATTGATGTGGAAAAAATTCATATTAAAGACTTGGTCAAGGAAGGAGAAGACTTCTTTGAGATGACCAACCCGTATGTGGCTTTTCTACCGACTTACCTCGAAGGTGGAAATGGAGTTGACAATGGAGATGTGGAAATCTTGACCACTCCAGTAGGTGACTTTATCGCATATGGTGATAATGCTAGCAAGTGTTTTGGTGTCGTAGGATCGGGTAACCGCAATTTTAACAACCAATACTGTTTGACCGCCAAGCAATATAGTCAACGTTTTGGTTTTCCAGTCCTAGCTGACTTTGAAATGCGTGGTATGCTAGGAGATATCAAAAAGGTTGCTGGGATTATTGCAGAGCTTTATGAACTTGAATCCTTGTAAGAGGATAGAGTTGCTGGGCTAGATTTTATCCCATGGATCATAGAAGTATTTCAAAAGAGAACAGTTCAAATGAGTAAATTACAGAGATCATTTTTAAAGTATATAAAACGCAAACCAAGCTTCAAGGATATTATTCTATGCAGTGCCTTGCTACTATTAGCGATTGCTCTGCTATTGTTCTCTGAGAAAATTTTTGATGAAAATGTAGTACCAGTTGGAACCATGGTATCCTTAGGGATTGTTATCCTTGTAGGAATCTTAGCTGTCAGAAATAAATAAAAAGACTCGAGAAATGTCATCTCGAGTCTTTTTATTAGTTGCGAATTTCGTCAACGATTTCTTTTGCAATTGGAATTCCTAAACGGTAACCTTTATTCACGTAATCAATGACATCATTGATATTTTCTATCGTTTGGATTTTTTCTTTGATAGTTGCACGAAAATCTTGATCTTTCAATAGTTGGTCCTGAAGCAGTCTTTGAAGTTTCTCTTTTTCATATTTGTTGACAAGAAAGAGAAAAAGAAGACTGATAACAACTAAGATATAAGCATATTGGCTCATAAAAATTCTCCCTAGGTGATAAAGAAGTAAGTGGTTAGAGAAAAACGAATATCCTTCGCCTTTCGAGTGATAGTACTGTAAGCGCCTAGCGTCTAACAATTAGGAATTTTAGTTACAGTAACTTGAAGATTACGACGTCTTTCGGTAGAAATCGATAATATTTCTATCGAAAGACTAGTGAGGCGCCTAGCCAAAGTCCGAATAGGATTTGGCGTTAGTTACTTAGCTTACTTAGTAATAAATTAATTTAATAGATCACGACATGCATCCAAATAAGTCGATATTATTTATTTGGATGCATTAGTAAGGCGTTTAGGCAAATCGCCTGATAGCGATTGCCGTCAAGAGACTAGGAACTTTAGTTTCAGTCTCTTGTAACGAATTACATCTTCTCTGGCGCCTCTAGACCCAACAGACGAAGCGCTTCTTTGAGGACAACTGCTGTTGCATAGCTAAGGGCTAGACGACTGTCACGTTCTGGATTTTCATCTAAGATACGAGTGTGGGCATAGTATTTGTTAAAGGCTTGCGCTAAGCTGATTGCAAATTTAGCGATGATAGAAGGTTCGTAATTATCAGCTGCACGTTTAATAATACGTGGGAAGTCTTGGATTAGCTTAATGATTTCCCAGCTTTCAGCATCGTTCAAGCTATAGTTGGCACCTGCTTCAGGTTTGAAATCGGCTTTACGCAAGATTGATTGGATACGAGCGTAGGCATATTGAACATAAGGGCCAGTCTCCCCTTCGAAGGATACCATAGCTTCAAGGTCAAAGTCATATCCATTTGTACGGTCAGTTTTAAGGTCATAGAATTTAATGGCACCAACCCCAACAGCATGAGCGACCTGGTCTTTGTTTTCAAGTTCTGGATTTTTGGCTTCGATCTGCGCTTTAGCACGGCTGATGGCTTCTGCAACAGTTGGTTCTAGCAAGATAACATTCCCTTTACGAGTAGAAAGTTTTTTCCCTTCTTTTGTAACCAAGCCAAACGGAACATGGACAATATCTTGGCTCCAATCGTAACCCATCTCTTGTAAGACAGCCTTGAGTTGTTTGAAGTGAGCAGATTGTTCTTGACCAACGACATAGATAGATTTGGCAAACTGATACTCGTTTTTACGGTAAAGGGCTGCAGCCAAGTCACGCGTGATGTATAGAGTTGCGCCGTCAGATTTCTTGATAAGAGCTGGGTGTTCAATTCCATATTTTTCAAGATTAACAACTTGAGCACCTTCTGATTCGACTAATAGTCCTTTTTCAGAAAGGATGTCTACAACTGCATCCATTTTATCATTGTAGAAGGCTTCCCCGTTATAGCTGTCGAATTCAACTTGTAGCTCATTGTAGAGACGGTTAAATTCTACTAAGCTTTCATCGCGGAACCATTGCCAAAGAGCGAGAGCTTCCTCATCGCCGTTTTCAAGTTTGCGGAACCATTCGCGTGCTTCTTCATCCAAGCTTGGATCGTTCTCAGCTTCAGCATTAATGCGGACATAGAGTTTGAGAAGTTCATCAATTGGATGTGCTTTGACAGCTTCTTCATTACCCCATTTCTTGTAGGCAACAATCAACATCCCAAACTGTTTGCCCCAGTCTCCCAAATGGTTGACCTTGACAGTTTTATAGCCGATTTTTTGGAAGATATGTGACAAGCTATCTCCGATAACTGTTGAACGAAGGTGACCGATTGAAAATGGTTTAGCGATATTAGGACTAGACATGTCAATGACAACATTTTCTTGATTGCCAATCTCTTGGTCAGCGTAGTGCTCTTTTTCAGTGATAACGTTTTGTAGAACTTGACCAGAAATGGCAGCCTTATCAAGGAAGAAGTTGACGTAAGGACCTGTTGCTACAACCTTTTCAAAAGCTTGGCTATTGATCTTTTCAGCGATATCAGCAGCAATCATTTGAGGAGCTTTACGTTCAACCTTTGCCAATGAGAAGGCAGGGAAGGCGATATCTCCCATATCTGAGTTTTTAGGTGTTTCTAGTAAATTTAAAATAGCCTCTTGGTCTAGGCTATCAATGACGCTAGCCAACTCGCTAGCAATCAATTCTTTTGTATTCATTTAAGGCTCCTTTAGGGCTTTTCTACTATTTTATCACAATTTACTACATTTTTTTTGAAAGAAGAGATATTTTTTGAAATATCCAGTTTTTTTGATATAATGTTCTTACTAAAAAAATGTAAAATGTTATAAATATGCACTTGAAAGGATCTTATGAGAAAAAGAGAACGTCATCAGCTCATCAAGCGAATGATTACAGAAGAAAAACTAGGAACTCAAAAGGAAATTCAAGATCGATTGGAAGCCTGTGATGTCTTTGTGACACAAACGACATTATCCCGTGATTTGCGAGAGCTTGGCTTAACCAAAGTTAAGAAAAACGATGTTGTTTACTATGTGCTAGCAAATGAGACAGAGAAGATTGATCTGGTCGAATTCCTTTCACATCACTTAGAGGGTGTTGCAAGAGCCGAATTCACCTTGGTTCTCCACACTAAACTTGGAGAAGCATCCGTTTTAGCCAATGTAGTAGATTCAAATAAAGATGGGTGGATCTTAGGTACTGTTGCCGGAGCGAATACCTTGTTGGTTATCTGTAAGGACCAACATGCAGCTAAAGTCATGGAAGAACGCTTGCTAGAGTTAATGGAAAATAGATAAGGTCTTGAGAGCTTCTCTCAGGACTGTTTTTACAAGGAGAGAGTAAATGACTACTGAAAAATTATCACCTGGTATGCAACAGTATGTGGATATCAAAAAACAATATCCAGATGCTTTTTTGCTTTTTCGTATGGGTGATTTTTATGAGTTGTTTTATGAAGATGCAGTCAATGCTGCACAGATACTAGAAATCTCACTGACCAGTCGCAATAAAAATGCTGAAAATCCGATTCCCATGGCTGGAGTTCCTTATCATTCTGCCCAACAGTACATCGATGTCCTCGTTGAACGTGGCTACAAGGTTGCCATCGCCGAGCAGATGGAAGATCCTAAGCAGGCTGTTGGTGTTGTTAAGCGCGAGGTTGTTCAGGTCATTACACCAGGAACAGTGGTTGATAGTAGTAAGCCAGATAGTCACAATAACTTTTTAGTGGCTATTGATCGTGAAGGTTCCCAGTATGGACTAGCCTATATGGACCTAGTGACAGGTGATTTCTATGTAACGGGATTATCAGATTTCTTTCTAGTCTGTGGTGAAATCCGTAATCTCAAGGCCAGAGAAGTGGTGATTGGTTACGACTTGTCTGAAGCGGAAGAGCAGATTCTCAGTTGTCAGATGAATCTAGTGCTTTCCTATGAACAAGAAATATATGAAGACGTTCATCTGTTGGATTCAAGATTGGCAACTGTTGAAGGAGCAGCTAGTGGGAAACTTCTTCAGTATGTTCATCGGACGCAGATGCGAGAGTTGAATCACTTAAAACCTGTTATTCGTTATGAAATCAAAGATTTCTTGCAGATGGATTTTGCGACCAAGGCTAGTCTTGATTTGGTTGAAAATGCTCGCTCAGGTAAGAAACAAGGGAGTCTGTTCTGGTTGCTAGATGAGACTAAAACTGCAATGGGTATGCGACTTTTGCGTTCTTGGATTCAACGCCCCTTAATTGATTTAGATCGTATCATAGAACGTCAGGAGGTTGTGCAAGTCTTTCTGGATTATTTCTTTGAGCGCAGTGATTTAACAGAAAGCCTTAAGGGAGTCTACGATATCGAACGTCTGGCTAGTCGTGTTTCTTTTGGGAAAAGCAACCCCAAAGACCTCTTGCAATTAGCGACTACCTTGGGAAGTGTTCCACGAATTCGCGCCATTTTAGAAGGAATGGAGCAACCAGCTCTAGCTTATCTAATTGAACAACTAGATGCTATTCCTGAGTTGGAAAGCCTGATAAGTACTGCTATTGCCCCTGAGGCTCCTCATGTGATTACCGAAGGTGGTATTATCCGAACGGGCTTTGATGAGACCTTGGATAAATACCGTCGTGTGCTGAGAGAAGGGACCAGCTGGATTGCTGAGATCGAAGCCAAGGAAAGAGAAAACTCTGGCATTAATACTCTCAAGATTGACTACAATAAAAAAGACGGCTACTATTTCCATGTAACTAACTCGCAGCTAGGTAACGTACCAGCCCACTTTTTCCGCAAGGCTACGCTGAAAAACTCTGAGCGATTTGGGACAGAGGAATTGGCGCGTATCGAGGGAGAAATGTTAGAGGCGCGTGAGAAATCAGCAAATCTAGAGTACGAAATCTTTATGCGTATTCGTGAGGAGGTTGGCAAGTATATCCAACGCCTACAGGCTCTGGCTCAAGGAATCGCTACTGTCGATGTCTTGCAAGGTTTGGCAGTGGTTGCAGAAAAACAACACCTGATTCGACCAGAGTTTGGGCAAGAGTCGCGGATTGATATCCAGAATGGTCGTCACGCAGTTGTTGAAAAGGTCATGGGAGCTCAGACCTATATCCCCAATAGTATCCAGATGGATGAAGATACTAGCATTCAACTAATTACAGGTCCGAACATGAGCGGGAAGTCAACCTACATGCGTCAACTAGCCATTACAGCGGTTATGGCTCAGATGGGTTCTTATGTCCCTGCAGAAAGTGCTCGACTGCCAATTTTTGATGCAATTTTTACCCGTATCGGTGCGGCAGATGACTTGGTTTCAGGTCAATCTACCTTTATGGTAGAGATGATGGAAGCTAATAATGCCATTAGTCATGCGACAAAGGATTCATTAATTCTTTTTGATGAGCTTGGTCGAGGAACCGCAACTTATGATGGTATGGCTCTAGCCCAGTCTATTATCGAGTATATCCATGAGCATATTGGTGCCAAGACTCTCTTTGCCACGCACTACCATGAATTAACCAGTCTGGAAGCTAGTCTTGAACATCTAGTAAATGTACACGTGGCTACGCTTGAGCAAAATGGTCAGGTTACTTTCCTTCACAAGATAGAACCAGGACCAGCTGACAAATCATACGGTATCCATGTAGCTAAGATTGCAGGATTGCCAGCAGACTTGCTAAAAAGAGCGGATGCGATTCTAACTCAACTAGAGAGCCAAGGTCAGGAGAATCCAATTTCTATCAATCAAAGGAATGTTGTCAATGAGCAAATGTCTCTCTTTGATGAAAAAGAAGAAAATCCTATCCTAGCAGAATTGGCTGAAGTAGATGTTTACAATATGACACCGATGCAAGCCATGAACCTCTTGTTAGAATGGAAACAAAAATTATAAGCAAAAACCCACTCGCAAAAAGGAGTGGGTTTTTAGGTCTTATTTTTTATGAGCCAATAGTTGATTGATGTGGGCAACCTTCTTTGATTCTCTCTTGTAGAGAACAACCCAGATGATGAGGTAGACGATGGCAAACTCTGGGATGAGCTGAAGGATGAAAGTCCAGTGAAGAGGGAACCAGCCTGCTAGGATTGCTAGAGGTACAAAACCTAATAGCATGAGGAAGAAGTGAGTGACAGTCGCACGAAGAAGGCTCCAATCTTGAGCGAATAGACGGCTACCAAAACTAAAGAGGACTCCAATAGCTGACCAGATAAGTGTACAGTAGAGTAAAACTAGAGCACCGTGAACCTGATGACTGCTCATGAATTGACCAATAGCTGACTCTGGACTAAGTGGCGCGTAGTTATTTGGGGAATAAATGAGTGAAAAGATAATAGATAGGATGAGGCCGATGAGGATACCAGTTGTGGCATCGTAAAATACTTGTTTTTTCATAGTTCTAATTTCTCCTTAATAGTTTTGAGGTAACGGCGAGATGAGTAGGTGAAACTTTCGTTTTTTAAATAAATTTCAATCAAGCCGTTAGAGGTTAGTTTTAGATGACTAATAGCATCAATGTTGACAATTTCCGATTGGGAAATTTGGATAAAGGAAGCAGGTAGAATTTCACTTACTTGGTAAAGACGAATGTCGAGAGCGTAGGTTCGACTATCCGTTTCAGCCAAAACTTTACGATTTTCAATGTAAATTCGCTGGATCTTGCTAATCTGAATCAAGTAGACCTGGTCTTGAAATTTTCCTTTGATGGTCTCCTTTTGATCCAGAGATTGGACAAAGTCCTGAACTTTTTGAACTCGAGTGGACAAGGTTGGCGCTTCGATTATGATTTGTTCTTCAGTATGTTGTGCATCAATGTCAAGTCTGACTTTCATAATTTCTCCTTTATAAAGTTGTAATAGAGATCTCTTGCTTACAAATCTATTAAACACCATTTTGTCGACAAATACAAGAAGCTTTGTCTATGTGGTCGGTTGAAGAGCCTATCTGGTAGGTGACCGTTTTCATAGAATTTTTAGAGTAAAGAAGTCAAAAAATAAGAAGAAATATATTGACAAAAATAGAAAAAACGTGGTACAATGTTAGACGGTACTTTTTACTTTTGGTCTCTCAAGAGTGTACAGGGACGTGCTGACAAATGTTGCAAAAGTACACACAGATGATAGCTGTCACCAAGTGTATCATCACCAAAAATAAAAAAAAACACAGGAGAATGTAGATGCCTACAATTAACCAATTGGTTCGCAAACCGCGTAAATCAAAAGTAGAAAAATCTAAATCACCAGCTTTGAACGTTGGTTACAACAGTCATAAAAAAGTTCAAACAAACGTTTCTTCACCACAAAAACGTGGTGTAGCAACTCGTGTTGGAACTATGACACCTAAAAAACCTAACTCTGCCCTTCGTAAATTTGCTCGTGTACGTTTGAGCAACCTTATCGAAGTTACTGCCTACATCCCAGGTATCGGACACAACTTGCAAGAGCACAGCGTGGTGCTTCTTCGTGGTGGACGTGTAAAAGACCTTCCAGGGGTACGTTACCATATCGTCCGTGGTGCACTTGATACTGCAGGTGTTAACGATCGTAAACAAGGCCGTTCTAAATACGGTACTAAACGTCCGAAAAAAGCATAAGGAAAGGGGATAAAGAGAAATGAGTCGTAAAAATAGAGCTCCAAAACGTGAAGTATTGCCAGATCCGCTTTACAATTCACAATTAGTTACTCGTCTTATCAACCGCGTTATGCTTGACGGTAAACGTGGTACAGCTGCTTCAATCGTTTACGGTGCTTTTGAGCAAATCAAAGAAGCTACTGGTAACGATGCACTTGAAGTATTTGAAACAGCTATGGAAAACATCATGCCTGTACTTGAAGTACGTGCACGTCGTGTTGGTGGATCTAACTACCAAGTCCCAGTTGAAGTTCGTCCAGAACGTCGTACAACACTTGGACTTCGTTGGTTGGTAACAATCGCTCGCCTTCGTGGTGAACACACAATGCAAGACCGTCTTGCAAAAGAAATCTTGGATGCTGCTAACAACACTGGTGCAGCAGTTAAGAAACGTGAAGACACTCACCGTATGGCTGAAGCTAACCGTGCCTTCGCACACTTCCGTTGGTAATAAAATGATACCAAGAGCGGCAAAGGCCCAAGGCAAAAATAGGAAACTGATGCAGTGTTCCGTGAACACAAAGCAGTTTATCTTTTTTGCACCGGGCCTCGCTCGGGTTCAAATCAGTTAACTTGAGCTTTTAGCCCGGGTTCAATTGAGCTAATATCGGCTAACTAACTTTAGCCCGAGTACAATTCAACTTCCCATCTCACAAGTTGAAACCAACTAAACAAGATAAACATTGAGAACGGGTGGGTCCTGCCTATCCGTTTTTATTGAAATCGTGTTATAATAGAATAGAAATAAAAAATATAGGAGAAACAAACCTCATGGCACGCGAATTTTCACTTGAAAAAACTCGTAATATCGGTATCATGGCCCACGTCGATGCTGGTAAAACAACTACAACTGAGCGTATTCTTTACTACACTGGTAAAATCCACAAAATCGGTGAAACTCACGAAGGTGCGTCTCAAATGGACTGGATGGAGCAAGAGCAAGAACGTGGTATCACTATCACATCTGCTGCGACAACAGCTCAATGGAACAACCACCGCGTAAACATCATCGACACACCAGGACACGTGGACTTCACAATCGAAGTACAACGTTCTCTTCGTGTATTGGACGGTGCGGTTACAGTTCTTGACTCACAATCAGGTGTTGAGCCTCAAACTGAAACAGTTTGGCGTCAAGCAACTGAGTACGGAGTTCCACGTATCGTATTTGCCAACAAAATGGACAAAATCGGTGCTGACTTCCTTTACTCAGTAAGCACACTTCACGATCGTCTTCAAGCTAATGCACACCCAATTCAATTGCCAATCGGTTCTGAAGATGACTTCCGTGGTATCATCGACTTGATCAAGATGAAGGCTGAAATCTATACTAACGACCTTGGTACAGATATCCTTGAAGAAGACATTCCAGCTGAATACCTTGACCAAGCTCAAGAATACCGTGAAAAATTGGTTGAAGCAGTTGCTGAAACTGATGAAGAATTGATGATGAAATACCTTGAAGGTGAAGAAATCACTAACGAAGAATTGAAAGCTGCTATCCGTAAAGCGACTATCAACGTTGAATTCTACCCAGTACTTTGTGGTTCTGCCTTCAAGAACAAGGGTGTTCAATTGATGCTTGATGCGGTTATCGACTACCTTCCAAGCCCACTTGATATCCCTGCGATCAAAGGTATTAACCCAGATACTGAAGAAGAAGAAACTCGTCCAGCATCTGATGAAGAGCCATTTGCAGCTCTTGCCTTCAAGATCATGACTGACCCATTCGTAGGTCGTTTGACATTCTTCCGTGTTTACTCAGGTGTTCTTCAATCAGGTTCTTACGTATTGAATACTTCTAAAGGTAAACGTGAACGTATCGGACGTATCCTTCAAATGCACGCTAACAGCCGTCAAGAAATCGACACTGTTTACTCAGGTGATATCGCTGCTGCTGTTGGTTTGAAAGACACTACAACTGGTGACTCATTGACAGATGAAAAAGCTAAAATCATCCTTGAGTCAATCAACGTTCCAGAACCAGTTATCCAATTGATGGTTGAACCAAAATCTAAAGCAGACCAAGACAAGATGGGTATCGCCCTTCAAAAATTGGCTGAAGAAGATCCAACATTCCGCGTTGAAACTAACGTTGAAACTGGTGAAACAGTTATCTCTGGTATGGGTGAGCTTCACCTTGACGTCCTTGTTGACCGTATGCGTCGTGAGTTCAAAGTTGAAGCGAACGTAGGTGCTCCTCAAGTATCTTACCGTGAAACATTCCGCGCTTCTACTCAAGCACGTGGATTCTTCAAACGTCAGTCTGGTGGTAAAGGTCAATTCGGTGATGTATGGATTGAATTTACTCCAAACGAAGAAGGTAAAGGATTCGAATTCGAAAACGCAATCGTCGGTGGTGTGGTTCCTCGTGAATTTATCCCAGCGGTTGAAAAAGGTTTGGTAGAATCTATGGCTAACGGTGTTCTTGCTGGTTACCCAATGGTTGACGTTAAAGCTAAGCTTTACGATGGTTCATACCACGATGTCGACTCATCTGAAACTGCCTTCAAGATCGCTGCATCTCTTGCACTTAAAGAAGCTGCTAAGACTGCACAACCAGCTATCCTTGAGCCAATGATGCTTGTAACAATCACTGTTCCAGAAGAAAACCTTGGTGATGTTATGGGTCACGTAACTGCTCGTCGTGGACGTGTGGATGGTATGGAAGCACACGGTAACAGCCAAATCGTTCGTGCTTACGTTCCACTTGCTGAAATGTTTGGTTACGCAACAGTTCTTCGTTCTGCATCACAAGGACGTGGTACATTCATGATGGTATTCGACCACTACGAAGATGTACCTAAGTCAGTACAAGAAGAAATTATTAAGAAAAACAAAGGTGAAGAATAATTCACCGTCACTTTAAAAGAAGTCACTTTGTGGCTTCTTTTTCTGTTTGGTAGAAATAGCTAAAATTGCTTCAAATATGGTAAAATAGAAGGAGTATATTGTGAGGAAAATGGATGTCAACCACTTTTGAAATTTTAATGAATCAGTTGGGTATCCCCGCTGAGATAAGAAATCATGCGGCCTTCTCCCAGGCTGAAATTGAACAAGTTATTGTACACAAACAAAGTAATATTTGGGAGTTTCGTTTTGTATTTGAGAATATCCTCCCCTTTGAACTCTTTTTAGCATTGAAGAAGGGATTGAAAGAAGAATTTTCAAAAACAGGAAATCAAGCGACTTTCGAAATTAAAACGAAAAATCAAGATTTTTCAAGAGAGCTTTTACAGGCCTACTATCGGGAGGCTTTTTCAGATGGCCCTTGTTCTAGTCAAGGCTTTCGGACCATGTATCAGGATTTTCAGGTTCGATGCGAAAATGATCAGTTGATTATTGAGGCCTCTGAAGCAGCAGATACAGAGCATTTCAGAAAAAACCATTTGCCAAATCTTAGCAAACAACTTGAACTCTTTGGTTTTCCTAAGTTTACATGCCATTTAGAGAAAAATGAAGATTTGACAAAGGAAGAGCAGGAAGCTTTCCATTCTGAAAATCAAATGATTGTTCAGACTGCCAATGATGAGACCCTTCGAGCTATGGAACAGTTAGAACAGATGGCACCGCCTCCTCCAGTTGAGGATAAACCTGTCTTTGATTTCCAAGCCAAGAAGGCAGCTGCTAAGCCTAAACTCGACAAGGCAGAGGTAACTCCAATGATTGAGGTCAATACCGAAGAAAATCGACTGGTTTTTGAAGGGGTTGTCTTTGATGTGGAGCATAAAGTGACTAGAACGGGTCGTGTCTTGATTAATTTTAAGATGACGGACTATACGTCTAGTTTCTCCATGCAAAAATGGGTCCGAAACGAAGAGGAAGCTCAGAAGTTTGATATCATCAAGAAAAATTCATGGCTCCGTGTTCGTGGAAATGTCGAGGTCAATAATTTCACACGAGATTTGACCATGAATGTGCAAGATGTGCAGGAAGTAGTCCACTATGAACGTAAGGACTTGATGCCAGAAGGTGAGCGTCGCGTTGAGTTTCATGCCCATACCAACATGTCGACTATGGATGCTCTTCCTGAGGTTGAGGAAATCGTTGGAACAGCAGCAAAATGGGGCCACAAAGCAGTGGCAATCACAGACCACGGCAATGTTCAGTCTTTCCCTCATGGATATAAGGCAACCAAGAAAGCTGGTATTCAGCTCATTTATGGGATGGAAGCCAATATCGTAGAAGACCGTGTTCCTATCGTCTATAACGAAGTGGAGATGGATCTTTCTGAAGCTACTTATGTAGTCTTTGACGTGGAAACGACTGGTCTATCTGCTATCTATAATGACTTGATTCAGGTGGCGGCTTCTAAGATGTATAAGGGCAATATCGTAGCTGAGTTTGATGAATTTGTCAATCCTGGGCACCCCTTATCAGCCTTTACTACGGAATTGACAGGGATTACTGATGACCATGTAAAAAATGCTAAACCCTTGGTTCAAGTTCTGAAAGAATTCCAAGAATTCTGTAAAGATACCGTTCTTGTAGCCCATAATGCAAGCTTTGACGTTGGCTTTATGAATGCCAACTATGAGCGTCACGGTCTTCCAAAAATTACTCAACCTGTCATTGATACGCTAGAGTTCGCTAGAAATCTCTATCCAGAGTACAAGCGACATGGTTTGGGACCCTTGACCAAACGTTTTGGTGTAGCTCTAGAACACCATCATATGGCCAACTATGATGCGGAAGCAACTGGCCGTCTGCTCTTTATCTTTATCAAAGAAGTAGCAGAAAAACATGGTGTGACGGACTTAGCACGATTAAACCTTGATTTAATCAGTCCAGACTCTTATAAAAAAGCTCGAGTCAAGCATGCGACCATCTATGTGAAAAATCAGGTGGGCTTGAAAAACATCTTTAAGCTAGTTTCCCTCTCTAATACCCAGTATTTTGAAGGAGTTCCACGGATTCCACGTACGGTTCTAGATGCCCATCGAGAAGGTTTGATCTTAGGTTCAGCCTGTACGGAAGGGGAAGTCTTTGATGCAGTCGTATCACAAGGTGTAGATGCGGCAGTAGAAGTAGCTAAATACTATGATTTTATCGAGGTGATGCCTCCGGCTATCTATGCACCTCTGATTGCCAAAGAGCAGGTCAAAGATATGGAGGAGCTTCAGACTATTATCAAGAGCTTGATAGAGGTTGGAGAGCGTCTCGGTAAACCAGTTCTTGCGACAGGAAACGTCCACTATATCGAACCTGAGGATGAGATTTATCGCGAGATCATCGTGCGAAGTCTCGGTCAGGGTGCCATGATTAACCGAACTATTGGCCATGGAGAAGCTGCCCAACCAGCTCCGCTACCAAAGGCACATTTTAGAACAACCAATGAAATGTTGGATGAATTTGCCTTTCTAGGAGAAGATTTGGCTCGCAAGATTGTCATTGAAAATACCAACGCCTTGGCAGAAATCTTTGAACCTGTTGAGGTCGTTAAAGGCGACTTGTATACACCTTTCATTGACCAAGCCGAGGAAACGGTTGCCGAGTTAACCTATAAAAAAGCTTTTGAAATCTATGGAAATCCGCTGCCAGATATTGTCGATTTGCGGATTGAAAAAGAACTAACCTCTATTCTGGGGAATGGATTCGCCGTGATTTATCTGGCTTCGCAAATGCTAGTGCACCGTTCAAACGAACGAGGATACTTGGTTGGTTCCCGTGGGTCTGTTGGATCTAGTTTTGTTGCGACTATGATTGGGATTACCGAGGTCAATCCGCTCTCTCCTCACTATGTCTGTGGCCAGTGTCAGTATAGTGAGTTTATCACGGATGGTTCCTACGGTTCAGGATTTGATATGCCAAATAAGGACTGTCCAAACTGTGGCCACAAACTCAGCAAGAATGGCCAGGATATTCCTTTCGAGACCTTCCTTGGTTTTGATGGGGATAAGGTACCTGATATCGATTTGAACTTCTCAGGTGAGGATCAACCGAGCGCCCACTTGGATGTCCGTGATATCTTTGGGGAAGAATATGCCTTCCGTGCAGGAACGGTTGGAACGGTGGCTGCCAAGACCGCCTATGGATTTGTCAAAGGTTACGAGCGTGACTATGGCAAATTCTACCGAGAAGCCGAAGTTGAGCGTCTAGCTCAAGGAGCTGCTGGTGTTAAACGGACGACCGGTCAGCACCCAGGAGGAATCGTTGTTATCCCTAATTATATGGATGTCTATGACTTTACTCCAGTACAGTATCCTGCAGATGATGTAACTGCTGAATGGCAGACCACTCACTTTAACTTCCACGATATCGATGAGAACGTCCTCAAGCTCGATGTCCTTGGACATGATGATCCGACCATGATTCGGAAACTTCAGGACTTGTCAGGTATTGATCCAAATGATATTCCTATGGATGATTCTGATGTCATGGCTCTCTTTTCGGGAACCGATATTCTGGGAGTGACGCCTGAACAAATCGGGACTTCAACTGGTATGCTTGGTATTCCAGAGTTTGGAACTAACTTTGTTCGAGGCATGGTGGATGAAACCCATCCGACGACCTTTGCGGAGTTGCTTCAGCTTTCTGGTTTGTCTCACGGGACAGACGTATGGTTGGGAAATGCCCAGGATTTGATTAAAACTGGAATTGCGGACCTATCAACCGTTATCGGATGTCGGGATGACATCATGGTTTACCTCATGCACGCAGGTTTAGAACCTAAGATGGCCTTTACCATCATGGAGCGAGTGCGTAAGGGATTATGGCTTAAAATCTCAGAAGAAGAGCGCAATGGTTATATCGAAGCCATGAAGGCCAATAATGTGCCTGAGTGGTATATCGAATCTTGTGGAAAAATCAAGTACATGTTCCCTAAAGCCCATGCGGCAGCCTACGTTATGATGGCCCTTCGTGTAGCCTACTTCAAGGTTCACCATCCGATTTATTATTACTGTGCTTACTTCTCCATCCGTGCTAAGGCCTTTGATATCAAGACCATGGGTGCAGGCTTGGATGCCATCAAACGAAAGATGCAAGAAATTGCTGAAAAGCGTAAGAACAATGAAGCTTCCAACGTAGAAATTGACCTCTACACAACACTTGAAATCGTCAATGAGATGTGGGAACGTGGCTTTAAGTTTGGTAAATTGGACCTATATCGCAGTGATGCGACTGAATTCATCATCGATGGAGATACTCTCATCCCACCGTTTGTCGCTATGGATGGACTAGGAGAGAACGTTGCCAAGCAACTGGTTCGTGCCCGTCAAGAGGGAGAATTCCTCTCTAAAACAGAACTCCGCAAACGTGGAGGACTCTCATCAACCTTGGTTGAAAAGATGGATGAAATGGGCATTCTCGGCAATATGCCAGAGGATAATCAGTTGAGTTTGTTTGATGATTTGTTTTAATAGTTTGAAATGTCTTGTGTAGATTTGAGGTTGGCTAATAATGCTAAAGAAAAATAGAGCAACACCCTGGAAATCAGGGAAAGTTATTTCTATATGTTTAAGAAATGGCGTTTATATCTTAGCGCAAATGGTGCGAGAACCCTATCTAGTATTTTTTAACCATTTTAATGAGGAAAATAACTGGAAGGGAGTGACCTTGAAAGAGGAGGATATCCTCTTTTGTAAGGCTGTTACTCGCCAGTTTCTACGCTATAGTCCTGTAGCGATTATCAAAGAAGTGAACCCCCTTTTAGATTATGAACTGCCTAAAGAATGGATTTATAGTCATATTGGAGGGCATAATATTACTATTTCGGTAAAGGGAAGGGAGCGCCAAGTAGTTGGTTTTGGTCAACGCTGTTCTTTGGTTCTGGCGGATAAGGACAGTGGACAACCAGAAGATAATCCACTTATGGGACTTTTCCAAGCCTATATCATACCAGATATCAAAGAAAAAGATTGGGATCGGGTAGGTCAGGCTGAACTTATGTCTATTGAAGTATTTCCAACACTTAACGAACGCCTCTATCTTTGCTTTCTTTATGGAAAAAATATAAATCCAGAACAAGATATCTCTTTAGGAAAGCCCCTGCTTGATGACTATGAAACCTATATAGATATCCTTACAAATAGTCCAGAGGCACGACATCTCTATCTAGGAGAGTACGAAGAATAAGAAAGGGCATTTCATGAAACTAAGAATTTTTGCGGAAGACAAGCCGGCTGAGAAGGTGTTTGAGTATCAATTAGACCTTGCTGATCAGACAATTCTTCTATCGACAGCACTCTTGTCTGGTGCTATTGCTTTAGCAGGATTATTTTCTGCTTTGAAAGAAAAATAAAAATAGAAAAGAGAAACAAGATGGTTTTACCAAATTTTAAAGAAAATCTAGAAAAATACGCTAAGCTTTTGGTTGCAAACGGAGTGAACGTGCAACCTGGTCATACCTTAGCTCTCTCTATTGATGTGGAGCAACGTGAGTTGGCTCACTTAATCGTCAAAGAAGCCTATGCACTTGGAGCGCACGAAGTTATCGTTCAATGGGCAGATGACTTTGTAAACCGTGAGAAATTCCTTCACGCGCCGATGGAGCGTTTGGACAATGTGCCAGAATACAAGATTGCTGAGATGAACTACCTACTTGAAAATAAAGCAAGTCGTCTCGGTGTTCGTTCTTCTGACCCGGGTGCCTTGAACGGAGTAGATGCTGAAAAGCTTTCTGCTTCTGCAAAAGCTATGGGAATTGCTATGAAGCCAATGCGTATCGCAACTCAATCTAACAAGGTTAGCTGGACTGTAGCAGCCGCTGCTGGACTTGAGTGGGCTAAGAAGGTCTTTCCAAATGCTGCGAGCGACGAAGAAGCAGTGGACCTCCTTTGGGACCAAATCTTCAAGACTTGCCGTGTCTACGAAGAAGATCCAGTTAAGGCTTGGGAAGAACATGCTGCTATCCTCAAGAGCAAGGCGGAAATGCTCAACAAAGAGCAATTCTCAGCGCTTCACTACACTGCTCCTGGAACAGACTTGACACTTGGCTTGCCTAAGAACCATGTGTGGGAATCTGCCGGAGCTATCAATGCTCAAGGCGAAGGTTTCTTGCCAAATATGCCAACAGAAGAGGTCTTTACAGCCCCTGATTTCCGTCGCGCAGATGGTTATGTAACGTCTACAAAACCTCTTAGCTACAATGGAAATATCATCGAAGGCATCAAGGTGACCTTTGAAAATGGTCAAATCGTTGATATCACAGCTGAAAAGGGTGACCTGGTTATGAAGGACCTTGTCTTTAAGAATGCTGGTGCGCGTGCCTTGGGTGAATGTGCCTTGGTACCAGATCCAAGCCCAATTTCACAGTCAGGTATTACCTTCTTTAACACTCTTTTCGATGAAAATGCTTCTAACCACTTAGCTATCGGTGCAGCCTATGCAACGAGCGTTGTTGGTGGAGCAGAGATGAGCGAAGAAGAGCTGGAAGCTGCAGGGCTCAACCGTTCAGACGTTCACGTTGACTTTATGATTGGTTCTAACCAAATGGATATCGATGGTATCCGTGAGGATGGAACACGCGTACCACTCTTCCGCAATGGAGATTGGGCAATTTAAGGAGAAACTATGATTGGAAGTATGTTTGTCGGTCTTTTGATCGGACTATTAGCAGGAGCTATCACCAATCGTGGAGAACGGATGGGATGCTTCGGGAAAATGTTTCTCGGCTAGATTGGTGCCTTTTTAGGACAATTACTCTTTGGTGCTTGGGGGCCAAGCCTAAACGGTACAGCCATTATCCCATCAGTTTTAGGAGCCATGATTTTGTTAGCCATCTTCTGGGAAAGAGGAAGCTAAGTTTCGATTTGAAAGCTTATTTAACTATAAAGATAAAAAGAGGTTGGAACTGTTCCGACCTCTTTTAAGATTCACAAAGGATAATGGGACTTGCAGTGACTGGTTCTTTTTATATTGCGTCAAGTATGGTACAATAAAAATATGAGAATTCAACAATTACACTATATTATCAAAATCGTAGAGACTGGTTCCATGAATGAGGCTGCCAAGCAACTTTTCATTACTCAGCCTTCTCTATCAAATGCCGTTCGTGATTTAGAAAATGAGATGGGAATTGAGATTTTTATCCGAAATCCTAAGGGGATTACCCTTACACGTGATGGGATGGAGTTTTTATCCTATGCCCGTCAGGTTGTCGAGCAAACGCAACTTCTAGAAGAACGCTATAAGAACCCAATCGCTCATCGCGAGCTTTTTAGTGTGTCTTCGCAGCACTATGCCTTTGTGGTCAATGCTTTTGTTTCCTTGCTTAAGAAAAGCGATATGGAAAAGTACGAGCTTTTTTTGCGTGAGACGAGAACTTGGGAGATTATCGATGATGTCAAGAACTTCCGAAGTGAAGTGGGAGTTCTCTTTTTAAATAGCTATAATCGGGACGTTCTTTCGAAGATGTTGGATGACAACCATCTGGTTGCCCACCATCTCTTTACAGCCCAACCCCATATCTTTGTCAGCAAGACTAACCCTCTTGCTAAAAGAGACAAGGTGCAGTTGGCAGACCTAGAAGACTTTCCATACTTAAGTTATGACCAAGGTACCCATAATTCCTTCTATTTCTCAGAGGAGATTTTGTCTCAGGAACACCACAAGAAATCCATCGTGGTTAGTGACCGTGCGACCTTGTTCAATCTCTTGATTGGTTTGGACGGCTATACCATCGCGACTGGTATCCTCAATAGTAATCTCAATGGAGACAATATCGTTTCGATTCCACTTGATATTGATGATCCCATTGAACTGGTTTATATCCAGCATGAGAAAACTAGCTTGTCTAAGATGGGTGAACGCTTCATCGAGTACCTACTTGAAGAAGTTCGCTTTGATAAGTAATTTGAATAAATGAGAAGAGAAAAGAAGAATGACGACATTAAATACAAATGATTTTGATTTTCACTTGCCAGAGGAATTGATTGCTCAGACTCCTCTGGAAAAGCGCGATGCCTCTAAACTCTTGATGGTCAATCGCCAGACTGGAGAATTTCAAGATCGACACTTTCACTCCATTATTGAAATGCTAGAGCCAGGTGATGCCCTGGTTATGAATGATACCCGTGTCTTGCCAGCTCGACTTCATGGTCAAAAAGAAGAAACAGGGGGCCATGTTGAACTCTTGCTTTTGAAAAATACAGCAGGAGACGAATGGGAAGTCTTGGCTAAACCTGCCAAACGTCTCAAGGTCGGCACCCGTGTTATCTTTGGTGATGGTCGACTTAGCGCAGTCGTGACTGAGGAATTAACTCATGGTGGCCGTATTGTCCGTTTTGAGTATGAAGGAATTTTCCTAGAAGTACTTGAAAGTCTTGGAGAAATGCCTTTGCCTCCTTATATCCATGAAAAATTGGATGACCGTGAACGTTACCAGACAGTCTATGCCAAGGAGAGTGGATCAGCAGCTGCTCCAACTGCAGGGCTACATTTTACCAAAGAATTACTAGAAGAAATCCAGCAAAAAGGCGTTCATCTAGTCTACCTGACCTTGCACGTTGGACTTGGGACCTTTAGACCTGTTTCAGTAGATAATCTGGATGAGCACGAGATGCACTCAGAGTTTTACCAATTGTCTGAGGAAGCAGCAGCGACCTTGCGTCAGGTCAAGGAAAATGGTGGTCGTGTCATTGCTGTGGGGACAACCTCTATCCGTACGCTAGAGACTATCGGAAGCAAGTTTGACGGCCAAATCCAGGCCGACTCTGGCTGGACCAATATCTTTATCAAACCGGGCTATGACTGGAAGGTGGTGGATGCTTTTTCTACTAATTTCCATTTGCCGAAGTCTACCTTGGTCATGCTTGTCTCAGCTTTTGCAGGCCGTGGATTGGTCCTCCAAGCCTACCAACATGCTATCGATGAAAAATACCGTTTCTTTAGCTTTGGCGATGCCATGTTTATCTACTAAAAAACGAGCAAATCAAAACTAGAAATAAAAGGGCTAATTCCTACTTGGATTAGCCTTTTTTCGATATATGATAGCTGTTGAATTAAAAGCAAATAAATGATACACTGAAGACTATGATACAGCCGTCAAATATATGCAAAATCTGACGAGCTACTTTTATCTGAGTCTATTTCAAAGGAGATTTTTATGAAAAACAAAACATTGCGTTATACGAGCCTATCAGTCCTGACCTTGTTGACTGCCTTGACCTTGGTTGCCTGTGGTGGAAAGACTGACAAGAATACGTCATCTTCAAACCAAAAGGAGACAACAAGCAAGGTGATTACAGAGTCCGCAAGTAAAACTGAAGCAGGCCAAAAAGAGGAGCAGAAGTCAGAAACAAATAGTGCGGCAGAAGCTACAACCACTCAAGCAGAACAAAAGGAAGATAAGCAAAAATCACAAGAGGCTTACGCTAAGTTTGTAGGGACTTGGGAAAACTACGCGGGAACAACTGCAACAGTCACAGCAGATGGGATTGTAACAATCCAAAGTGCAAATGGAACCTTTAAATACGAGATGGGTCAAGTAGAGGAAAAAGATGGCTACTACTCAACAGGTATTCATCTTGTCGGTGGTGGACAAGGTGCACGACTGATCTTTACCCCAGCTGGAATCCCAAATGAAGTGACAGGTACAGACGGTAGTCAAGATGTCTTGTCTATCGGTCAATCAGTGAGCGATAAAGATAACCAATTTTACCGTAACTAAGAAGATCAATCAGAAGTAAGGGTGGAGAAATGTCCTTGCTTTCTAATCAATTTTAAAAGGAGTATAAAATGAGTATGACTTTTGTTGTTTTCTTTATCATCTTTATGTTACTAATCTTTGTTTTTGTAGCAGGGATTGTTTATTGGGCTATTAGCCACGCCAATAAAAATAACAATGAATATCTAGCCTTTGCAACTGCGCACGGATATCAATTTGACCAAGCTCAAGGTAGAGACAACTATAGGGATTACTCAAGCAGAACGATGTCTAGTACGCTTACTATAACCCCTACCCAAAGTCCCTATGTAGAAAAATATGCCAATTTTAGCCATTATCCTTTTGGGTGTGGACATGAGAGAAAAGTTGCCTATGTCATCTCTGGTAACTACAAGGGGAAACAATTCCGGGCTTTCACTTATCATTTTAGAGGCAATGCAATCGAGGGTACAGGAACAGGTGGTGTCATTAATATTGTCATGATTGAATGCCCAGATACACCAAAAGGTCAGCTTTCAGAGCAAGTTTTCTACGAAAATGGATTTCTTTGTGAATATCAACATGGAAACCTAAACGTGGAAACCATTCATGATCGAGTGAACCAACTAGGAAATATTGCTCAAGATTTATAATTTTTTCATTTTTTATCTCTCTTTGGGAAAAAATCTATCAATTGTGTCATAAAATTGGAGGAGTCAATGGAGAAAAAATCCCTTTTTTAGGCAAGTTTTGAAGAGAGTCTAAACCTTGAAGATGATGGTTTTAGAAAGTTACAGCAAGAGCAACATGATAAGACTGCGAAATTTTTTAAGAATGGCCATGCTTCCCTTTGGTTTCGCATTAGAAGTTTTATTTTAAGCCTTATTTTTCCTGTCGGCTTTAACTTTATCTTGCTGGCTATCTCTATGGAGTTCCATGAAAGTGATACGTTGACCCTTCCAATAGCTAAGCACGAGTCTTTAACAGTAATTGTTTTTCTGATTTTACTTATTATCTGGTTATCCTTGGTTGTGATTGGAAAATTTATTAAACGAACGTACTTATTACCGTATCGTTATCAGTTTCATGCTTTTACATTTATGATTTGGTTCTTATTGGAAATGGATCTAATATTTTTAGACTTTCTGCTAGCAAATTTGGCCTCTTGGGAAATTATTGGTATAGTTGGTTTCATTGTGATGATTATTTACTGGATGTTTAATATTGAGCTAGCGGGGTTAAGGAAACTCATGTATGGTGAGGTGTTGAAAGAGACATTTCGGAATAAGGTTGCAAAAATGATTACTCTCTATGGTATGGGGATTTTAGGAGTAGCTATGATCGTAAAGCATCTTTTGGGATTCTTTGAAATAGATATTTTAAACTCAATAAAAGGCTTTGGCTTTTTGCTGTTATGGATTTTTTGTAACTTTGTATTGTTCGCAATCGTTATTTTTATCGGTTTTCCTTATTTCCTCCATGCCTATTATAAGTGGAAATACCCAGAAGAATACCGTGAGTGGGAGGGCCAGTCTGTCGAAGAATGGTATGGGAAGGCCTACTTGAAGAATCATCCAGAGCTCTTGGGAAAAGATACTTGAGAAGATTAAAAATCAAGCTAGGTTTAGATAAGGCCATCATTTCAGGAAGATCAGTTGGTTAGAGGAGAAAGACAAGCATGCTTTTTAGGAAAGTGATTTATATAGGGGAGAGCGAAGGTCAGGCTATTTATGTCCATGTCGATGAGCCACGAAATCCTCTAGCAGCTCCTAAAAGTAAATTTTTAGATACTGAGGCATCTCGTGGAAATCGAAAACACATTGTCTGGTTGATTTGTGGCCTTTTAGGATTTAGTAGCATCATGCAGCTTTTTCCGGCAACGCGCTTTTTTACAGGTGTCTATAGCTATGGAACTCTGATTTATTTTCTACTAACTTGGTTGCTGGAAGCCATTTTACTATTGGTGGTCGTGGAGCGAGCACTCTACAAAAATGTTTCCCTAGCGGAGGCTACCAGCAAGGAAAACTTCAGAAGAGCCGTCGATAGCAATCTCTTTTGGAATAATTTTTCAGATAAGAAGGTTACCCTTGGCAAGAAGCTAATTGCTTGGGTTTTCACAGTCTTTATGGCTGTCATGGGCTTAGCTGGTCCGATTTCTATCTTCTCCATGCTCGTTTTAAAGATGATGGGAACACCAATCGGCAGTGAGCTATTCCCTTTAAGCCTGATGGGGATTTTGCCGGCTGTCGCAGCTCTATTGCTGTGGCAAAATAATATGATTCGATGGCTGAAGGCAGTTGAACGGTACAGAAATAGTAGAGTTAAGAAGGAAATATAACAAAGGAAATAGAAAGAGGTAAAGATGTTTTTTTTAGGACGTCGTCTGGAATACAAAGAATATCTGGGAATTAGCGACCGCGAATGGTACAGCAAACGCTATTATAAGAAGTTAATCAAAAGCGGTCAGCTAGAAGAGGAGTAGTGGGATATGAACCGTCAGTCAGAAGAATTAAATAAGGAATATTTTCAAGCGCTGGGTTCCACGCGAGCTTCTGTTAGAATGTTGAGTTTGGCCTGGGCTGGTTTGTTTGTATTGAGCATCGACCTGACTCACGTATACTTTTTTATCAAGGAGGAATTCACAGTAGATCCCTTTTCTAATGTCCCTTTTCTTTTTCTATGTCTCCTTCTATTGCTCATGCTGGGCTGTCAGATTATGTCATTCAGCAAGACATTCATCTATAAACATCAACTCTTTAGTACTGCGATGCTCTTTGTACTAATCAATGGGATTCATCTTTCATTGGTTTTAATGGATTATATCCTCACTATTTTAACGAATGAGGTTCTAAAAAATTCGCTGATCTACTCGCTGATTTATTGGTTAAGTTCCATTGGTTTATTCATGGGGTTAATTGTTTATAATGCCAGTTGGTTAAAAAAGCAACTAAGAAAAGGATTTTCAGAAAAACGAACAACTGCTAACTATATAGCCTTTTCAGGTGTTTACAGTAAACCATCCCTTTGGATTATTCTAGGAGTTACTTTGTTAGGCGGAGGATTGGCTAGTTTATCCGGTTATTATTTGCAAACATTTGGGATTGTGAGCAATATAGTGTTTATTTCAGCTTTTTCAAGATTAATCGTCGAAGTTGGTTATCTACTTTATCTAAGAAGTAAGGATAAGACCTATTGGGAAGAAGTACCTAAGGAAACCAAGAGTCAGTCCTTTTTGAAAACCATAGACCTTAAAAAGGCCAAGCACCGCTTAACTACAGAAGTTGTCTTATTTTTGACTCTTGCAGTAAGTTTGAAGATACTTAAGATAAATGTTGAAAATAGCCCGATTTGGCTTATATGGACAATAAGAACTTTTGGTTATTCAATTCTTTTGGATACCACTATTAGTTTTATTTATTATCAGATTAAAAAGAAGAGATAGAGAGAAAGAAGAATCAGAAAGCCTTCTTTGACTATTTAGAAAGAGGTGGTAAGATCAATGTTAGATAAAATGAAACAGTTTAAGTGGTTGATAATAGTATCTTTTATCTTATTAGTCATTCCTTTGTATCTCACTTTTAAAAATTCTCAAGAATCTAGTACTCTAAAAACAGCTTTTGAAAAACAGGATAGAGTCGAAGTTCTTCATTATTTAATGGCCTCGGAAAAGTATGCATCTCAAATACGTAAAGCGGGATACATTATTCCATCTGATGGTGCCATTCGTCTAGATGGAGTCATTTATCCACTTGAAATAGAAGGAGATGTACATTTGAAAATCAGTCCTCCTCAGAAAGATGCAAAAGATTTTCAGTTATTTTTCGTTACACAAGTTAATGATAAACAAACATATGTAGCTTTCGTGTTAGATAAAGACCTTAATTTAATTTATTCTAACTATTCTCAGGATAACGACAGTGGAAAAAGAGAAGGAGTCTCTATCTCGCAATCCGAAGAAGATCGTTTGTTGAAAATTGTTCGAGGAGAGATTGATGGCTTCATGGAAAATATGTATCGGATCTTATATGCCTAAGTATAGATATAGGTACTGCTAAAAGTAAGCTCTTAAATACAGATGTTGCGCGTGGAAATCGAAAACACATTGTCTGGTTGATCCGATGGCTGAAGTCAGTTGAACGGTACAGAAATAGTCGAGTTAAGAAGTAAATATAACAAAGGAAATAGAAAGAGGTCAATATGTTTTTTCTTAGACGCCGTCGTGTCTTTATCGGCGAATGTGATGGTCAAGCGGTCTATTATGACCAAAAGACGAGAGAGGCTTTAGCCGCTCCCAAGAGTATCCTACTCAATACTGAAGGGGCTCGGAAGACCAACGCCTATATTCCTGAATTGGTGATTTTCTTCATGGCTGGTGGAACGGGTGGCTTTGGGTTCCTTGCAGCTATGAGTATCGGGGTCTATAACTGGACCAGTTTGACCTTTATCCTATTATTTTGGTTGGCTGAGTTTTTGTTTATGGTTGCTTTACTCGAACGAGCTCTATATAAAAATGTACGCAAGGCCCAGCCGACGACAGAAAAGATCTTTTACTATGCGGCTTCTCATAACCTGATGGTGGGGGAAGAAAACTTTGATCCTGCTAAGTTGTCTACTAAAATCTTCCGAATCGTTCGTTTTCTAATAGTTGCCACTAATATCTACTTGTTATATGTTTTTTATAGCTATACTCAAAAATTTGGTCAGGAAATAGAACTAGGTTATGAATTCTGGGTAGCTGGATTAGTAATCTTTGCACTCGTGTTAGTGTATAACCAAAACAATCCAGTTCGCTTTGTGAAGATTATGAAATTATATAGCCAAGGGAAAATGCTCTTTAAGAAAGAACAGGATGAAAGCGGAGTGTAGCATGTGGTAAATCGCTAACAACACAAAAAGCCCTACAACAGGGCTTTTTTTATTGCTTTCTAATATAAGAAATCAATGCCGTAGTTTTCTTTTAGATAGGTCGCCAACTCGGCTTTTTCTTCCTCTCTAAATCGACAGAGGCTAAGGGCGAGACGCAATATCAGAACACTTGTATCGATGATGACGTTTGACTTAGAGATATCTTCTAGCTGGGTCACCTCTCTCAGGTCAAAATCTAAATAGCAAGCCTTGCTGTTGACATGGTCGGGGTCACTGACATCCACTTCAACATACGATGCTCGCAACAATTCTTCTTTTGGGATGAAGATTTCTTTTGAGAAGAATAACCCGGGATAGACATAAATACCTTCAAAGGTGAATTCAAAGGAGAGCCTACGACTAGAAAGTCTTTTGATGCCTGCAATCGTTGAATAGATAGCAGCGAAAAAGAGTATGGTTGGAACCACAGTGAGAAGACTAAGCTGGGAAAAGTCGATCAATCCATGCGCGAGGAAAAAGAAAAATTGAAAGAATACACCCGCTGCAAAGACTAGATAGCCGACACCGACAAATTTTGAATAATAGATTTTCATAAAACCTCCAAATATAGAATTGTACTCACTAACGCTTTTTCAGTAGAAGTCGTAAAGAACATGCAGAGTTAAAATTCTAGGTATTCCCATCATATCCTATGGAGCGAAGTTCTGTCAACCTTTTAGCAAGATGTAGCTCTTAGCTATTCTATGACCTAGTAAGTTGGTTTATGGTATACTAGGATAATAAAATTCCAAAATTTGAAGACTTGTTTTCATAAATAGAAAGAGGTATGTATGTTTTTTCTCGGACGCCGTCGTGTCTTTATCGGCGAATGTGATGGACAGGCTGTTTATTATGACCAAAAGACAGGAGAGGCTCTAGCTGCTCCAAAGAGTAGGTTGCTCAATACTGAAAAAGCTGGTGACACGAATGCCTTTATTCCTCAATTGGTAATTCTCTTACTAGCAGGTGGGCCTGCAATTTCGGGCTTCTTTTCCCTCAAGTTTATTGGTGTCTATAACTGGTTTAGTCTAGCTTGTATTTTTCTATTTTGGTTGATGCAGTTTTTCTCGCTGGTTGCTTTACTTGAACGAGCACTCTATAAAAATGTTCGCAGAGCACAGCCGACGACAGAGAAAGCCTTTTACTATGCCGCATCTCATAATTTGTTTGTGAAAAACCAGTTTGATCCTAGACAACTGTCTGCTTTACCTTTTCGATTTGCTCGCTTTGTAGTAAATATAGTGTCCATCTTTTATTTTTTGTATTTCTTGACTCTTCCTCTAAAATTTGGTCAACCAATTAATGAAAGCTATGGTTTGTGGTTTGCTGGCTTGTTATTCTTTACAATTTTTCTTATGTATAACCAAAACAATGCGGTTCGCTTTGTGAAGATTATGCGATTATATAGCCAAGGGAAAGTACGATTTAAGGAAGAAGTGGAAAATTGAGAAACTATCTTTTGGGATAGCCCCTAAATACTTAGATAAACAAAAAAGCCTTGATACAAGGCTTTTTCCTGTGCCATCCGTAGCACCTGTTATTAGAATGGTTTTGACCATATTAGTCCTCCAAGAAAGCAATGAGTTCTTTTGAAAACTCTTCTGCATATTGGAAAATCGAACCGTGACCAGCATGTGGATAGATGATGAGTTTACTATCTTTTATTTTCTCATGCATATCATAAGAATTTTCTGTTGGAACCTGCATATCCTTATCCCCGTTGACGATTAAGATTGGTTGGGTGATAAATCTTAGGTCGTCTTGAGAATCTTTCCCCCAACGTTTAATAGCTTTGAGTTGAGTCAAGAAACCAGGGACACTCATGTCTTTGTCCGCAAATTCCTTGGTTCGCATCCCCATTCGTCCGAGAACTTTCAAAGCTTCGATTTTTCCTTGCTCATCATGGTTATAGAAGATGTAGCGTCTAGGATCGATGCGTTCGAGTCCAGCTTTAAACATATAGTTAAATGTTTTCCCTGTGACCTTATCGACCTCTTTTCCACCTCGAGGTCCTGTTCCTGCCAAGATGAGACGGTTGATCAAATCAGGCTTGATTCGAACCATTTCTTGGGCAATCATGCCTCCCATGGAAAGGCCAAGGAGATTGATTTTATCGTAACCAAGGGCTTTTACAAAGGCAATTGTTTGCTCAGCCATTCCAGGAATGGTTGGCGCCACTTTGCCTTGGCTGGCTCCGATACCAGGAAGGTCGACCACAATCACATGGTGTTTTTCAGCAATCAAGTCCAAGAGTTTTGGATCCCAGTTGTCGAGGGTTGCTGCCAAATGGACCAGCATCAGAAGAGGTAATTTTGATTTGCCTTTGCTGAGTTCGCGATAGGCGATTTTGTTCCCGTCGACAGTGATGTATTGAGTTTTAGTTGTAAGATATGACATTGTCTTTTCCTTTTTATTTCTTAAAGCTGAGGACTGTTTTTCCACGTGAGCGACCATTAGCGACCTTGTCTAAGGCGCTATTCACTTCTTCAAATGGATAGACTGTATCGATAGATGGCTTGATTTCCAATTTGCTAAAGAGGTCAGCTACCTCTTGTAATTGAGCACCATTGCTTTCCACAAAGATAAAATGGTAGTGAACGCCGTATTTGTCAGCCATCTTATCAAATTTGTGACCGGCTAGTCCAAGTAAGATTTGTTTCCATTTTGGCAGGTTCATACGTTTGGAAAAGTCACCATTTGGCATAGCACGGAGGGAAACAAGCTGACCACCTTTTTTCATGATAGACATTTGTTTTTCAGTCTCAGTGCCACCAAGGGTATCAAGGACATAATCAACCTGGCTAACAGTTTTTGTATAATCCTCTGTTTTGTAATCGATAAAACGATCTGCTCCTAGGTTCAATACACGCTCAGCGCTATCTCCAGCCCCATTGGTAATGACCTTCAAACCTTTAGCCTTAGCAATCGGAATGGCCATCCCACCGACACCGCCTGTACCACCAGAGATAAAGATGGTCTTGCCAGCTTGAGCCCCCATGAGTTCTACGGCTTGCATAATAGTCAAGGCAGTCAAAGGGACAGCAGCCGCTTCCTCGTCAGACAGATAGTCTGGAACCTTGGCTATAGCCTGACTATCGACAGCTACGTATTCTGCAAAGGCACCAATATGATCAAGTGGTAAACGCCCAAAAACTCGGTCTCCGACTTTGAGATTTTTGACTTGGCTACCGGTCTCTTCAATGATACCGACCACTTCATTTCCCGCAGTTTGTGGGAGTTTGTAAGGGACAATCATCTTGACTTCTCCTCGGGAAATCATGTTATCCAGAGGATTAACACCAGCAGCGGTGACTTTGACCAAAACTTCTTTGTCTGTGATACTTGGTTTTGCGATTTCTGTGATGTTAAGAGTGATATTGTTTTTGTTATAAGTAGTGTGCTGTGCGGCTTTCATTGTCTTCTCTTTTCTATTTTTTTGTTGTATCTGATATAGATACAAGTATAGCCTTTTTAAAACTGATCTGCATGCAAATCAGTTTCGTTTTTGTTTGGCTTCTTTATAAAGATTGTTAATGACATCTTCTAAGGTTTGCTGGGCTAGTTCCTTCTCAAGTTGAGCTTCAGCGCTAGCAAATAGTGGCGAAATGGCAGCTTGAATATGTTTCCCTACTGGGCAATCCGGATTGCTATTTTGGTGAACGGGAAATAAGCTGATGTGGTTGACTTCTTGTGTGGAAAAATAAATCTCAAGTAAGGTCACTTCCTTTGGGGACTTACTGAGTTGATAGCCTGTTTTTCCTTGATGGGAAGTAATTAAGCCAGCGTTTTTCAATAAGGCAATCACCTTACGAATATAACTAGCGTTGGTTCCGACGCTCTCAGCCAGAGCTTGTGAACTTAAGGTATCCTTGCTCTCGCTAATCATGGTTAGGATATGTAAGGCTACTGAAAATTTTGTATCCATATAAACTCCTTTGGATAACTTGTATCTAATACGAGAACAAGTATATCACAAATAAAATGAAAAGCAAGACTTTTGTTTTAAATTTTTAAAATATTTTTGAAGAGTGTCATCAGATTAGAGATGTCTGGAAAGGCAGTTCATAAAAAATAGTGAGATAAACTTGTTTTAAAGAAACAGCATCTCCCCTCTCTGCTTGATCAAACATATCTTAGTTTGTGCCTAGTAAACTTTGTTTAATAATCTAATTATATGTTATTTCATTCCGTTTTTTTGTTCTTTTCAAAGCGTTATGAGGACTTGAAACTTCTTTTATGATTTTTAATTAGTAAAATGTTGAACTATAGTGAGTATTGTGTCATAATAGATAGTATATAAATCATTAATAGAATAGAAATAATATTTTCTTACCTTTACAAGTAGTATTGGTTAGACATTTTTTCGTCTCAATTGTACTTATCTCTCAAGTTTAGCTAGTTTTTATAAGCTCTGTTTTCGAATCAATAAAACAAATTTTAGAAGTGCATAAGACAAGATGGTGACCTTACTACAGTCATCGCTAATCGCTATGTCTTGCTGGTACAGACTGTTTGTGCCGTTGGCTATTTACCAGTCAGTTTAATCAAAGGGCTTAATTTTTATTGTTGAAAGGTTTTTATATGGGGAAAATTCTCTCTTTAGGTCTGACAGGTAAGAAATTACTTGCTCAGGGTTTCTTGTTTGTTCTGTTAGGTCTTATCTTGATGGTCACGGGGACTTGGTTGCCAGTAACGATTATTCGAATGGCTCTAGTTTTAGCTTGGATTGCAACGGTCGTAGATTTAGTATTACGAGTTTTCAAAAAAAGCCAGTCAACGGATACCTTGGGAGTTGCACTGGTTAAATTGTTAGTGCTGGGATATTTGCTAGGTTCTAATCTTGCGACTGATATACCGATTTATGTTCTGGCTCTTGTGATTGGAGTTTATCAGATTTTTAGGGCCACGATTAATCTTGTCACCTATGTTCTCTACCGTAAAAATAATATTCGACCTCGTTTTCGTCTCTTACTAGATGGTATTCTACTAGTTTTTCTTGGTGGAGCTAGTCTTTTGTCCTCTACGGGGAATTCTGTCTTTCAACTCTTTGTTTTAGGGGCTTATTTTTTCCTTTATGGTCTGTCCAATATCCGTGACGGTTTCTTATTTGAAGGGGAAATTGGGAAAAACCATCTCAAACGTCGTATTAGAATTAGCTTACCTATTGTCCTAGCCGCTCTCATCCCTGCAAGAACTTTAGCAAAAGTTAACAAATTTATGCTAGAAAATGCTGATGAGGAAGAAGATATCCATCTTGGAATAGTGAAGTCTGGTAAGACAGCAGAGCTAGAAATTTTTGTTCATACAGCTGAGACCTCCCTGTTTTCAGCTATTGGTCATGTGGATATCTGCTATCAGGGTCGTGTTATTTCTTATGGCAACTATGATCCGTCATCTGAGACCTTATTTGGTATGATAGGAGATGGTGTCTTATATTTTTGTGACCGCGATAAGTACATCGATCTATGTAAACGTGAGAGTCAAAAAACGCTTTTTGGTTACGGAATAGATTTGACACCTGAAATGGAAAAAGCAATTCAAAAAAAGTTGGCTGAATTGAAACAACTGACGATTCCATGGGAGCCAAGTGCAGATAAAATCACGACAGGTGATGGTAAGGAAGACTACACTTACGCTTATAAAATCAGACATGAGACGGATGGGGAACTTTATAAATTTATCAAATCTAAGTTTAAATCCTACTTTGTCTTATCCACAAACTGTGTGCTCTTGGCAGATACCATAGTCGGTCAGGCTGGAACAGATATCCTTTCACCCAAAGGATTTATCGCACCAGGAACTTATCAAGCCTACCTTGACCGAGAGTTTGAAAAACCAAATAGTATAGTCGTATCTAAACATGTTTATTAATGAGAATTTATGAATTTAGTAAAAAAATACACCCCGTTAATACTTTTTATAGGGCTGGTTACTCTTGTAATTCTGAATGCATCAAGCTTTATATCAGGAGCAGTATCTCTCTTTGAAGTAACTTCTACCTTGATTTATGGTGCTGTTATTGCTTTTGTGCTCAATGTTCCCATGAAAAAAATTGAAGAATTCCTAGTTAAAATGAAGGTAAAGGCAGGGTTGCGTCGTCCGATTGCTATGGCGCTTGTTTTCCTATCTCTTATCTTAATCGTGATCTGTCTTTTGGTTTTGGTGCTTCCAACCCTTGCTCAGACTATTAGTCAGCTGGGAACAGTCCTTTCAACAGTCCTGACTCAACTTGGTAAACTACTAGATAGCTCGGAATTTGTAACCAAAGACACGCTGTCAACTATCGTATCAGGAATTCAGGGACAGTCTAGCTCTATTAGTCAAGCTTTGATAGCCTTCTTATCCGGTCTGACTAGTAATATAGGAAATATTTTTTCAAGTATGATGAATGCCTTTCTGATTATAGTCTTTACCTTTTCATTTTTATCCAGTAAGGAACATCTGGCAGCGATGACGAGTCGACTTCTAAAAGTTATATTTCCAGAGAAAGTGGTGACAAGGTTGACATACATCGGACAAGTAGCACTAGAGACTTATGATCAATTTTTGATGAGTCAGCTGATTGAAGCAGTCATCATAGGAGTTATGATAGCAGTTGGCTACAGCCTGTTTGGACTACCTTATGGGGTAATGACAGGTATCTTTGCAGGAGTACTGTCTTTCATTCCTTATGTTGGTCCTATGATTGCTTGTATTCTGGGAGCGATTTTTATCTTTACAGTAAGTCCAAGTCAAGCCTTATTTTCTATTGTTCTTTATCAAATCATACAACTGATTGAGGGAAATCTTATCTATCCCAAAGTTGTGGGTCAATCTATTGGCTTACCAGCCCTTTTCACGCTTGCGGCTGCTAGTATCGGAGGGAATCTTTTCGGACTACTTGGAATGATATTCTTTACCCCCGTATTTGCTGTTATCTATCGACTGGTTAAAGAATTTGTCGTCGCAAAGGAAAATCAGGTAGATTAAGAAAAACTAAATTTAATAAGATATACTGAGAAGAGAGTGAGAGATTCTCTTCTCTTTTATTTTTAAATACTTTGCTACAAAAAGCTATTGGACGTAAAAAAGCCTTGATTTCAAGGCTTTTTCCTGTTGATTTAGATGCCCCTACAAGGGCTCGAACCTGCGCCCCATAGATTAAGAGTCTACTGCTCTACCAACTTAGCTAAAGAGGCAACAGAAAAAGCTGAGAATGTAACTTCCCAGCTATTTTAATATGCCCAAAATGGCAGCTAGATTATTTACGAAAGGCATCAAGGATATAGGTGAAACCAACAATTAAAAATGCAAAGGCAACGACATAAACGACAAAGACACTTGTAGCTACTGGATTGAACAAAATCACTAGACCTAGTAAAAATGCAAGCAACGCTATCCACATGATATGGTTGCCAATAATAGGGAAAATCAATCCCAGACGATTGCCTTTAAAGAAAACTATAATGGCTTCTACAATTAACCAAATCCCTAAAATAATTGGAATGACAACTGGCAGCGTCACAAAGCCATAGGCAACGAGGTAAAGAGCTAAGAGAAGATTAACAATCCCTTGGAAAAGATGAGCTGGTGAGCGAAGCTCTTTTGGTACAGAGAAATAGCCTAAAATAGCTGCTATGGAAGCAACCAGTAAACCAAATGCAATCCACCAGCTGTAAGCAACAAGATTAGCTACTGGGTCTGTAAATAGAAAGAGTGCTAAAAGGACAAAAATAACTCCTGCAAGGAATAGCGATAAACGATTAGAAAATTTCATTTCAAGACCATCCTGTTATATAGTATAGTTTGATAGTAAAAATATTATACACCTTTTTAGAGGAAATATCAATAAACTAAATGGAAAATTTGGAAGTTTCAGTCTGATTCATGAAAAGAAAATCAGTTTTTATTATTTTGAAAATAAAAAGAGAAGATAAAATTTGTCTTCTCTACATGAAAATATTGTATGGCATCAAAGCAAAAGTAACTGGCTTTACACTATTTGTTAAGATGTAATTTGATTCAAAAAGAAAAGATAGATTTAAAAGTGGGGCAAATGATGGGGCAAATCAGTTACAGACAAGCAAAAAAGCCTTGTAAATCAAGGCTTTTTCCTGTTGATTTAGATGCCCCCTGCAGGGCTCGAACCTGCGACCCATAGATTAAGAGTCTACTGCTCTACCAACTGAGCTAAGGAGGCAAATAAAAAGCTGTATTGGTGCCGAAACTTCACGGTTTGTATTGAACCCGCGCAATTAAGCAGGTGGGCAACTCGCTCTAACTGAAGCTGTTTCCGTGTGAGACGGCCTACATGCTGTTAGAAGACTTTTGTTTCCCTAATAATACAAAAAATAGTCGGTCAACACTTAAATGTGAAGTCGTACACCACAGCGTTTCTATGATTATATGATACCACTTTTTCAAAAAAAATCAAGGGGAAATTATAATTTTTGAAAAGGATTTCACGAGTTTCGTAATTTATCAATGGTTTCCTTGCGTTGAGCCAGGGCCCGTTCGTATTTTCCACTATCTTCCGGAGAAAAGTAGTGATGGTCACGGATTTTTTCTGGTAGGTATTCTTGCTTGACCCAGTGACCAGGATAATTATGTGGATAGAGATAATTTTGGGCGTTACCTAATTCCTTGCTACCGCTATAATGTCCATCTCGCAAGTGACGTGGAATCGGTAGATGCCCCGATGTTTTAAGGTCAGACAAGGCCTTATCTATAGCCACGTAGGCTGAGTTAGACTTAGGTGAAAGTGCCAGATCAATGACGACATTGGCAATGAGGATGCGGGCTTCTGGGAAACCGATTCTTTGCGCAGCATCCAAAGCAGTTACGGTATGAATCTGCGCTTCTGGATTGGCTAAGCCAATATCTTCATAAGCAATAACAGTCAAACGACGAGCTAGACTAGGAAGGTCACCTGCTTCTATCAAGCGAGCAGCATAGTGGAGACTAGCATCGACATCGGATCCACGGATGGATTTTTGCAGGGCAGATAGAACATCATAGTGTCCGTCTCCATCCTTGTCCATAGTGATGTAGCTTCTCTGAAGACTATTTTCCATGATGTCGAGCGTGATGTGGCGGACACCGTCATCATTTTCTGGAGTGGAGAGAACTGCCAAATCAAGTGAATTGAAGGCAGACCGGAGGTCTCCATTGGTAGATGTCGCGATAAAATCAAGGGCATCATCATCTAATTCAACAGGGAAATCAAAACCACGTTCAGGATCTGTCAGGGCTATTTGAATGGCCTTTTTGACGTCTTGATTGGATAAGGGTTCTAATTCAAAAATCTGAACACGGCTACGAATGGCTGGAGTGACAGAAAAGAAAGGATTTTCAGTCGTGGCTCCAATCATGATGACCAGTCCACTTTCCAAAAGAGGCAAGAGGAAGTCTTGCTTGGTCTTGTCAAGACGATGAATCTCGTCTAGTAGCAGTACAAGGCCACCTGAGAATTTAGCTTCCTCAGCGATTTCTTGGAGGCGTTTTTTACTATCAACTGTCGCATTGAAGGTCCGGAAAGCATACTTGGTCGTTCCAGCGATGGCTGAAGCGATACTGGTTTTTCCGATGCCTGGAGGTCCGTAGAGTATCATAGAGGATAGGCGATTGGCTTCCACCATACGGCGGATAATCTTGCCAGGTCCAACTAGATGCTCCTGACCGATGACCTGGTCGATGGTTTTGGGGCGCATACGAAGCGCGAGATTGTCTGGCATAGCAGTCCTTTCTAACATGGATTTTCTGATACGAATGTGGTAAGATGGTAGTATCTATTTTAGCATATTTCCGAGTATTCGGGGCGATTGAAGAGTCGTATAGAAAGAGGACAAAATGGCAACATATGGATTTTTAGATGTTTTACAAGAAGAGTTGGACAAGAACTTTCCTTTTGATTATGAGATTAGTTGGGACAAGCGCAATCATGCGGTTGAAGTGAGTTTTCTATTAGAGGCACAAAATGCTGCAGGGGTGGAGATGTTAGATGAAGACGGAGAGGTTTCGTCAGATGATATCCTTTTTGAAGAAGCGGTACTTTTTTACAACCCTGCCAAGTCAACAGTTAATGCAGAAGACTATCTCACAGTCATCCCTTACCTGCCTAAGAAAGGTTTTTCTCGTGAATTCTTAGCTTATTTTGCACTATTTCTCAAAGATACTGCAGAGGTTGGGCTAGATGCTCTCATGGACTTTTTGGAAGACCCAGAAGCAGAAGAATTCGTCATGGAATGGAACCAAGAAGTCTTTGAAGAAGGAAAAGTCGGCTTGGAAGAGGGAGAATTTTACCCTTATCCGAGATACTAGGAGCTTGTAGTGGATATAGACATTTCAGATTTTACTGGCTGCAAGATTGCTCTCTTTTGTGGAGATAAGCTACTGACCATCTTGCGTGATGACAAGGACAATATCCCTTGGCCCAATATGTGGGAGTTGCCAGGAGGTGGTCGCGAAGGGGATGAAAGTCCTTTCAAGTGCGCAGCGCGTGAAGTTTATGAAGAACTAGGAATTCATCTGACTGAGGATTGCCTGCTCTGGAGCAAGGTCTATCCCAGCATGCTCTATGAAGGCAGACAGTCAGTATTTATGGTCGGTCAGCTAAGACAAGAACAATTTGACAGTATCACCTTTGGAGATGAAGGGCAAGCCTATAAACTGATGAACATTGAGGAATTTTTAGATTCTAAACAGGCTGTGCCACAGTTGCAGGGTAGATTGAGGGAATATTTGGAGGAAGTAAAATGATTTTTGCGATTGCAACAACGACGTTAAACAAGGAAGTTAAACGCAAACTAAAAACTGGACAATACTCTAGGGAAGAAGCTGCATTTATTTATATGGAATATTTAAAGCTAAAGAAGCAGAGAGAAAGTGGTACGAAAGTAGCTGGGATCTCTATGGCTGTTATTTGGGGATTAATGCTTGTTTTACCCTTACTGAGTGGTAGAGGTCTCGTACTGCCTCTTTCAGTACATTTTTTATTTTTGCTACTGCTTGCAGGAATTGTTCTATTTGTTTATTATCTTATGTTTGGTATTTTTAAACAGCAGATTCATAGCGCAATGAAAGAACACTATACAGATGTGATTGAAGAATTTAAGAAGAATAAGGAAAATACAAAATGGAAACATGGCAAGAATTAAAAGTTACAGTTAAGCGTGAGGGAGAGGAGTTGGTTTCCAATCTCTTGATCGAGTTAGGTGCTCAGGGTGTTGCGATTGAAGACAGTATGGACTATGTGGGAAATGTGGACCGTTTCGGTGAAATTTTCCCTGAGGTCGAGCAACAAGAAGAAATTGTGGTTACAGCCTACTATCCGGAAACGGTTGATGTGGCAACGGTTGAAGCGGACTTGCAGGCTCGCTTAGCAGAATTGACCGACTTTATGGACTTAGGAGAAGTCAAGATTGGTACGACTGCCTTGGCTGAGGAAGACTGGGCCGACAACTGGAAGAAATACTATGAACCAGCTCGCATTACCCATGACCTGACCATCGTGCCGTCATGGACAGACTATGAGGCGACACCGGGAGAAAAGATTATCAAGCTAGACCCTGGTATGGCCTTTGGGACTGGAACACACCCGACGACTAAGATGAGTCTTTTTGCCTTGGAGCAGGTCCTTCGTGGTGGCGAAACAGTACTAGATGTGGGGACAGGTTCAGGCGTCCTTTCCATTGCAAGCTCACTTTTGGGTGCCAAGGAAATCTTTGCCTATGACCTAGATGATGTAGCGGTTCGAGTCGCTCAGGAAAATATTGAACTCAATCCTGGCATGGAAAATATCCATGTAGCCCCAGGTGATTTGCTCAAGGGGGTGGAGATTGAGGCAGACGTCATCGTGGCCAACATCTTGGCGGATATCCTCATTCATCTGACGGATGATGCTTATCGCTTGGTCAAGGATGAGGGCTACCTGATCATGAGTGGCATTATCAAGGACAAGTGGGACATGGTGCGTGAGTCGGCTGAGTCAGCTGGATTTTTCCTTGAAACCCACATGATCCAAGGAGAATGGAATGCCTGCGTCTTCAAGAAGACCAAGGATATTTCTGGTGTGATTGGAGGCTAGCATGCAGCAGTATTTTGTCAAGGGGAGTGCAATCTCTCCTGTCACTATCGAGGACAAGGAAACCAGCAAGCACATGTTTCAGGTCATGCGCCTGAAGGATAATGATGAGGTTACTTTAGTTTTTGATGATGGTATCAAGCGTTTGGCGCGCGTGATAAATGTAGAGGCGCGTCAATTGGAGCTGGTTGAGGAATTAGCTGACAATGTGGAACTGCCAGTCCAAGTGACCATTGCCTCTGGCTTTCCCAAGGGAGATAAACTGGAGTTCATCACTCAAAAGGTGACAGAACTGGGTGCTAGTCAAATCTGGGCCTTTCCCGCAGACTGGTCTGTCGCAAAATGGGATGGCAAGAAATTGGGCAAAAAGGTCGAGAAACTAGAAAAAATCGCCCTTGGAGCGGCAGAACAAAGCAAGCGGAATTTGGTACCGAGCATTACCCTTTTTGAAAAAAAGGCAGACTTTCTAGCTCAGCTCGACCAGTTTGACTCTATCATAGTGGCCTATGAAGAGTCGGCTAAAGAAGGAGAATCAGCTGCGCTCATCCAAGCTGTTGCTGGGTTAGAAAAGGGAGCTAAACTGCTCTTTATCTTTGGTCCAGAAGGTGGTTTATCCCCTGCAGAAATTGAAAGTTTTGAAGCCAAAGGAGCGGTCCTTGCAGGACTTGGTCCTCGCATCCTACGAGCAGAAACAGCACCACTTTATGCCTTATCTGCCATAAGTGTTTTGCTTGAATTGGAAAAATAAGAGACTATGAAAAAATCACCTAGAAAAGGTGATTTTTTATGCTCTTGAAATGGCGCGCGAAAGAGTCAATAAACGTATCCACAGCGGCAATGGGAACTTTAATTTTTTTATGATTTCGCAGAAAAAATGGATATCCAAACTGTTCCTAATCTTGTGTTCTATTAAAACAGGGCAAATCACACTATTTAGAGCAGGAGAGTATTTCTAGTCTTGAAGAAAGATTATTTTCACTAATAAAAAAATGATTCTGGAAATTGGAATCGTAGAGATGATAAAAGAGGTTGGATTATTATCCAACCTCTTATTTTTTAATCTTAATGGAATTGCATACCACCATCGACGATAATGGTTTGTCCTGTAATGTAGTTTGAATCTGGTCCAGCAAGGAAGCTAACCGCTGCAGCGACATCTTCTGGCTCAGATAGGCGTTTCAATGTAATATCTTTTGCGAATGTTTGCATACCCCATTCGTCGTCTTTTCCTGCATTTTTCCCAACTTCGTGAGCGATATCATACATCATTGGTGTTTTAACGATACCTGGAGCATAAGCGTTAACAGTGATGCCTGAGTCAGCTAAATCACGCGCCAATGTTTGAGTAATACCACGAACAGCGAATTTTGTACCACCATAAACAGTCAAGTTTGGATTTCCAACAACACCTGCTTGAGAAGTAGCGTTGATGATTTTACCACCGTGACCAAGTGCTTTGAATTGAGCTTGAGCAGCTTGTGCTCCCCAGATTACCCCACCGACGTTAATAGCAAAGGTACGATTGAACTGTTCTTCTGTAATCGTATCTAGAGGTGTAGTCGGAGCGACACCAGCGTTGTTTACCACAACATTTAAGTCTCCGAAATGGTCTACAACTTTTTGGAAAGCTGCAGCAACCTCTGCTTGTTTAGATACATCTGCTACAACAGCTAAAGCATTCTCTGCTGACAATTCAGCAACTGCTTTTTCAGCTGTTTCAGCATTATAGTCTAATACCCCAACCTTAAAACCATCTTGGACCAAGCGTTTTGCGATTGCAAAACCGATTCCTTGACCTGCACCTGTAACAATAGCTACTTTAGACATATGATTCCTCCTTTGGTATCCGTGATACCATTTAAACGTTCATAAAAGAACAGCAAAGGGTTATAAGTGAGTTGTGATAGACTCTAAAAGAAGTCCTATCGCTTTTTAGTATACAACTTTGTGAAATTAGTGTCAAACAAAGACTGGTTTTTGGGAAAAATGAATATTTTTCAAAACCAAAATGATCGGAAATTTTCCTTTGTAAGATTTAGAGTTAGAAAAATAAAACTATCGTGTAAAGGGGAAAAGCGCACAATATTTTCCAAGCACATTTCTTGAAACCCTTTCCTCCTTCTGATAGACTAATACATAGTTTGAAAAAAGGAGACTTAATATGAAAAAATTTGTTGCTGAATTAATCGGTACTTTTATGCTTGTGTTCATCGGAACAGGAGCTGTTGTTTTTGGAAATGGTGTTGAAGGTCTTGGACACCTTGGAATTGCTCTTGCCTTTGGTTTGGCAATCGTAGTTGCAGCTTTCTCAATCGGAACTGTTTCAGGTGCTCACTTGAACCCAGCTGTTTCTATCGCTATGTTTGTTAACAAACGTTTGTCATCTTCAGAGCTTGTAAACTACATCCTTGGTCAAGTAGTTGGTGCTTTCCTTGCATCAGGATCTGTATTCTTCCTCTTGGCAAATTCAGGTATGTCAACTGCAAGTCTTGGTGAAAATGCCTTGGCAAACGGTGTAACTGTCTTTGGTGGTTTCTTGTTTGAAACAATCGCAACATTCTTGTTTGTTTTGGTGATCATGACTGTAACTTCAGCAAGCAAAGGGAATGGCGCAATCGCTGGTTTGGTGATCGGTTTGTCATTGACAGCTTTGATTCTAGCTGGCTTGAACATCACTGGACTTTCAGTAAACCCAGCTCGTAGCTTGGCTCCTGCTGTATTGGTAGGTGGCGCAGCTCTTCAACAAGTTTGGATTTTCATCCTTGCACCAATCGTTGGTGGAGTTCTCGCAGCCCTTGTTGCTAAAAACTTCCTTGGAACTGAAGAATAATTGAAACTTAAAAAGCCTTGCTTCTCATCTTGAGGAACAGGGCTTTTTCGTATTATACTCTTCGAAAATCTCTTCAAACCACGTCAGCTTCCATCTACAACATCAAAACAGTGCTTTGAGCAACCTGCGGCTAGCTTCCTAGTTTGCTCTTTGATTTTCATTGAGTATGAGTTTAACGGTTGTCAATTTTCTCTGGATAGAGGTCGTGTTGGAAGAGGCGTTGTTCTGCCAATCCTTCATACTTGGTTCCAGGTCTACCGTAGTTGTAGTAGGGGTCGATTGAAATGCCACCGCGAGGTGTAAATTTTCCCCAGACTTCTAAATAGCGAGGATCTAGCAAGTTGACCAAGTCTTTCCCGATAGTGTTGATACAGTTTTCATGAAAATCTCCATGGTTTCGGTAGCTAAAGAGGTAGAGTTTGAGGGATTTTGACTCGACACAGAGCTTGTCAGGAATGTAGGAAATATAAATAGTTGCAAAGTCTGGCTGAGCAGTGATGGGACAAAGTGAGGTAAATTCAGGGCAGTTGAACTTGATGAAATAGTCATTTTCCACATGACGATTATCAAAGGATTCGAGGACTTGGGGTTGATATTCGAAAATGTAGTTGGTTTCTTTGTTGCCGAGGAGGCTGAGGTTTTTCATTTCTTCTTGTTGTGACATGATTTTTTCTTTCTAATCTTAAACACCACGTTGGTTGTCGTAGAGGAGGGTATGGAGTTGAGGAAGGACGCGGACATTGCTCCAGCTATCGTCGGCAGCGACACGTTCCCAGAGTTCTTTGAGGCGGTCCAGTTGGTCTTGGACAATATTGCCTGTAGCCTTGGGTTCAGGATTTCCTGCCGATAAGAAGAGGACATCTGGTTGGTAGCGTTCTTGAATACCTTTGGCAAAGGCTAGATCTGCATCATCAAAGACAGGGATTTTAAAGGTTACTTTGTCTGGGTCTAGTTGTGAAACGATAAAGTCCAAGGTCTCAAAGTTGACTTCCATCTTGGAGGAAGGAGGCTTAGGACTCAGAGTGACTTGGTCGATATCTTTTAACCAATTTTGCCAGCGGGATCCCTGGGTCTCAACAGCCAGAGTGACCCCACGTTCCTTGAGTTTGGTGACCAGTTGAGCCATATTGGCTGCTAGGATAGCAGGATTTCCCCCAGATAGGGTGACATAGTCGTAGCTTCCTAGTTTGTCTAACTCAGCGATTACTTCATCAGCTGTCATACGAGTTGGTTTTTCAGAACCGTCCCAAGTAAAGGCAG
Source organism: Streptococcus sp. oral taxon 431 (assembly GCF_023110115.1). Classification (GTDB taxonomy): domain Bacteria; phylum Bacillota; class Bacilli; order Lactobacillales; family Streptococcaceae; genus Streptococcus. The sequence continues at coordinate 49,259 of NZ_JALDVP010000006.1, forward strand.
AATCGCACCAGTCGCAGTGGTAGTCGCAACCAGCAGTGCGGACAAACATGGTTTTCTGGCCGATAGCACGACCTTCACCTTGAAAGGTAGGCCCAAAAATTTCTAGAACTGGTAGTTTGAGGACACGTTCCTTAGTCATCTAACCACTCCCGTCTAAACTCTGCAAAGGCAGTCGGAGTTTCATAGAGGCGAACATATTCCAAACGGAGACCGCGCTCGTCTGGCAGCTCTTGGCTCATGGTTTGGAAAATCCAGTAAACCATATTTTCAGCAGTTGTATTCATGTAGGGCAGGGTTTCATTGAGATAGCGATGATCCAAGTGGGGCTCTAAGTAGTCCTTGTAGATAGCTTTGATGTCTCCGAAATCGTAGGTCATACCTCTATCATCTAAAAATCCACTGACAGCGATTTGCAGATGATAGGTGTGACCGTGTAGGGATTTGCATTTTCCTTCATAGTGAAAGAGGTGGTGGGCAGCATCGAAGGTAAATTCTTTTGAGACTAAGGTTCTGTGAGGATTGTAGACAAGAGATTCCCCAGTTTCCTGTTTGATTTCTTTGGGGGCAAAAAACATCAGGCCTCTCCTTTCTGAGAGAGATAAACCTCTAAACCATGTTGGCGTAGATGGCAGGCAGGACAATCTCCACAACCAGTACCGATAATCCCATTGTAGCAGGTCAAGGTCTTCTCACGAACGTAGTCAAAGGCACCAAGTTGGTCAGCTAATTCCCAAGTTTCAGCCTTGTCTAGCCACATGAGAGGCGTTTGGATCACAAAGTCGTAATCCATAGCAAGGTTGAGCGTGACATTGAGTGATTTGACAAAGACATCCCGACAGTCAGGATAACCTGAGAAGTCTGTTTCGCACACTCCTGTCACGATATCCGTAATTCCACGCTGCTTGGCAAGGACTGCCGCAAAGGACAGAAAGAGATGATTGCGACCGTCAACGAAGGTATTAGGAACCTCTCCTTCTTTTTGCTCAATTTCTAAATCTGAAGTCAAGGCATTTTCAGTAATTTGTCCTAGCAGAGACATATCTAGGATATGATGACGAATTCCTTGTTCCTCAGCGATTTCTTTGGCCACTTGAATTTCTAAATGGTGGCGTTGACCGTAGGCAAAGGTAACGGCTTCGACCCTTTCATAGTGTTGCTTGGCCCAGAAAAGGCAGGTTGTTGAATCTTGACCGCCACTAAAGACGACCAAGGCTGATTGACGTTTCATAGTACTCCTTCCAAAATGGGAAATGTTCAGAGCACGCAAAAAGCTCCCCAGAGGGAGCTAAAAAATACCAAGTAAAGGTTTTTTTTAGCGATGGCATGTCCCAAACATCGTAATATTCTAGTTACAGTCTAGCATATTTTTTGAAAAATGGCAAAGGGCAAGAAAAAAGAGACCAAATGAATGCACTTGGTCTCTCCTTTGATTAGCTCAATTCAGCAACGATGGCCTTGATTTGTTCAGCTGTGTGGACACCAGCCACTTGTTTAACAACTTGTCCATCTTTCTTGAAGAGAAGTGTAGGGATAGACATGATACCAAATGCACGAGCTGTATTCGGATTTTCGTCAACGTCCATTTTAACGATCTTCAAGACATCTTCTGAAAGTTCTTCAGACAATTTGTCCAAGATTGGACCTTGCATACGACATGGACCACACCAAGTTGCCCAGAAGTCTACCAAGACCAATCCGTCTTTAGTTTCTTGTTCGAATGTTGCATCTGTAATTGCTTTTGCCATAGTATTTCTCCTTTTTAATTATATTGGCTTAAATCTTGTTTCATGAGATAGAAGAAAACATCTCCATAAGTCCCATGGTAGTCCAAATCATGTCCCTTGTAGGTTACTTTTTGGACAGGGTAGTAGTCTGCGACACCAATTAGGCAGGCATGTTGAGAACGTTCAAATTCTTCGTATGACTCGAAGGTCATGGTTCTCTCTTGCTTGCTGGCATCAAGATAAGTGATTTCAATCATAGGATTCTCCTTTGCTAAATCATATCTTCATTTTACTCCTTGGAAAAAGGAATGTCAAGAAAATTGCTTGCGCACGCAAGTTTTTTTGTAAAAATTTTAGGAAAGCCAACTTGCTTTTGTTTCAAGGCTTTCTTCTACAGCTTTTTGTAGATAGGCAAGAGTTGTCTGACCCTCCTTAGTGAGGCAGATAAAACTAGCTCGCTTATCCTGGTCACAACATCTCCGACTAAGTAAAGCACAATTTTTGGCTTCTAGGCGTGCCACCATTCGTGATACAGCACTTGGACTCAGATGGAGTTTATCAGGCAGGTCAATCTGTCTCAAAGATTTTTCTTGAGCCTGATTTAAAAAGTGCAAGAGATAGAATTCTTTAAGCGTTAGGCTTTGGTCACTCTGCTCAGCAATCGTTTGCTCTAAAAGAGCTTCTAGCTCTACTTGTCGGCGGTTGAAGTCAAACCATTTTTCTAAGTAAGTCATATCAATCTCCTTTCTATATGGTAGTTATAAACAGATTTGCCTATCTGAGATGCTTGCGCACGCAATTAGTATACAACTTTTTGGAATAGATAGCAAGAAGGATGTTTCTTGTGTATTTCCTTGAAATTTTCTGAAAAAAGAGTAAACTGGTATGCAGAAAGTCTATTTGTGGAGTAAACGATGAAATTATATGTTCAGCTAATGATTCTCTTTGTCATTTCACTGATTGGTGAGGGAATCTCTAGCTTTTTCCATTTGCCTATTCCTGGAAGCATTATCGGTTTGATTATTTTATTTTTAGCTTTGCAGTTCAAGTGGTTGCGGGTACGTCATGTCAACATGGTTGGGAATTTTCTCCTAGCTAATATGACTATCCTCTTTCTACCTCCTGCAGTTGGGATTATGGAGAAATTTGATGTGATTGCTCCTTATTTATTGCCCATTGTCTTGATTGTCTTTTTTGCAGCAGTTATCAATATTATCTTGATTGCGCTTGTAGTTCAGTTTATCAAAAAGCGTTATGAAGGTGATTACGAAGAAAGAGGTGCTAAATGAGCGAATTTGTATCCAATCCACTTTTTGGGATAGCCTTGTCTATTTTGGCTTATCTTGGAGGCATGATTATCTTTAGACGGTACCCTCATCCTCTGACCACTCCCTTGCTGCTAGCAACTTTATTTATCATTATTTTTCTAAAACTGACTGGTATTTCTTATGTTTCCTATTATCAAGGTGGGGTCTACCTCAATAACTTGATTGTTCCCTCAACAGTAGCTTTAGGAATTCCTCTTTATAAGAGTTTTCACCTCATGAAACACCATGTTAGAAGTATTCTACTCAGTAGTTTCCTTGCTGTTGTTGTAAATACAGTTTTTACAGCTTTAGTTGCAAAATTTTTCGGTATGGATTTCTTCTTGGCGATTTCGCTTTTCCCAAAGTCTGTAACGACGGCCATGGCAGTTGGAATTACGGATAAGCTACAAGGGATAGCGACGATCACCTTGGTAGTTGTGGTAGCAACTGGCATTTTGACTAGCGTTATTGGACCAACACTTTTAAAATGGCTAAAAATTGACGACCCAGTAGCTGTTGGTCTTGCTCTTGGAGGAACTGGTCACGCAGTTGGGACTGGAGCAGCTTTTAGCTATGGACCAGTTGCAGGTGCTATGGGAGGACTAGCCATCGGTGTTACCGGTATTCTCTATGTATTTGTAAGTCCCATCGTAGCAGGTTTGATATTGAGTTAAAAAATAAGAATGTTATATTTCTTTGTGTAAAAAGAAGCCCCTAGCTTTATTTGCTAGGGGCTTCATTCATTATTGTAAGTTTACTTTGTTCTTTAAGATATAGTAGGTTCCGAGATAGAAACCGACGCTAAGGATTAAGTCTTTGAAAATTTCAAAGGATAATACCCAATTGTAGTCGAAATCGATGCGAAGATTGAGAGTGACAAAGCCAAGAACAATTTGGATGGCGATGTAGGCAACAACCGCAAGAGCTGTACGGTATTCATTAAAGAGTTGACCGATAGAGATAGACAAGTAGATACAAAGAATACCTGCAAGAGTATTAAAAATATAGGAAATCAAGGCTAACCAGAAATTATCTGTATAATTTTTTAGCATATACTCGGCAAAACTAGATAGGAAGGCGTCTGGTTGAATCATGGAAATGATAATATAAAGGCTAAAAAGGAAAACCACTGTACTTGTCAAAGACCAAACAAAGGCTCCAAGCAGTTTAGCGGAGAGGATCTGGTGTTCAGATACTGGCAGGGTGAGGGTTAGATAACCACGACGATCATAAACACTTCCCTTAAATCGTTGAATAATCAAAATCAAGGTTGAGATACTCAAAGTAATAACCAGACCACCAAAAACCAGAGATAGAAATACTAACATGACAACGCCCTTATCTTGATAATAGGTGCTTGAGAGACTACTGCCCTGAATACCGATGATGACAGATAAGGATAGTACAGCTGCATAGAGGGCTAAAAACCATTTGTTGACATTTTTAAATTCATAACGAACTAAATTCCAAAACATAATAATCTCCTTTAACTAGGCTTTGAATTCGTGACGGAAGAGCTGGTCAATTGATTCACCCGACTCGTAACGAATATCATCCACATTTCCTTGACGGACGACTTTTCCATCCTTGAGGAAAATAATCTCATCCAAGATTGGCTCGATGTCTGAAATCAAGTGAGTTGAAATCAAGACAGTCGAAGTTGGAGAGTAATTGGTAATGATGGTGTTCAAGATGTAGTCACGAGCTGCGGGATCAACACCACCGATTGGTTCGTCAAGGACGTATAGACGAGCGTCACGACTCATGACAAGAATCAACTGAACTTTTTCTTTGTTCCCTTTTGAGAGTTTCTTGAAACGGCTATTCTCGTCGATACCAAGGTCACGAAGAAGACCTTGAGCACGTTCCAGATTAAAATCTTTATAGAAGGTCTTAAAAAAGGTAAGAGCTTCTTTGACCTTCATCTGTTCGTTGAGATAGGTCGTATCAGGTAGATAAGAAACAATAGCCTTAGTTGCTGGGCTTGGTTCCATACCATTGATGAGGATACGCCCTTGCTCTGGTTGGAGTAAACCGTTGATTAGTTTAATCAAGGTTGTCTTTCCAGAGCCGTTTGGGCCAAGGAGACCCACAATCTTTCCTGCTGGAATTTCAAGGGAAACATTTTGAAGAGCAGGGCTTGCTCCATAGAATTTTGAAACATTTTCAAACGTTAACAAGGTCATAGTCTAAACTCCTTCAATATAATCTCTCAAAACAGTTGGTAGTTCTTCTTTTTCATATCCAAATTCTACCATGCCTGTTACAAACTGCTGCAACTGTTCTTCTGATAGTTGCTTCCGGGATTGGAGGATTAAGTCCAAGTCCTCTGTGACAAAACGTCCAGCAGTCCGCTTGGTGTATACGAAACCTTCTCTTTCTAGGTCTGATAGGGCACGTTGGATGGTATTAGGATTGACACCAGCCTCACTAGCCAATTCTCTGACAGTTGGTAGTTGTTGGTTGGGTTCTAGTTTATGAGAAATAATTTGCAGTTTGATTTTGTCCATTATCTGCAAATAAATGGGTTTATTGTTATCAAATATCCAGGACATCGCGGTCTCCTTTCTACAATGTCTATTGTGTTAATTAAATAATACAACTAAACAAGGAACTTGTCAAGCTAAAAGGAGAATTATTTTGGGAATTGCTCAAAAAAATGGTATAATGAAAAGAAAACGACAAGGAGGGGAAGACATGCGTTGTCCAAAATGTGGGGCTACTAAATCCAGTGTTATCGATAGTCGCCAGGCTGAAGAAGGAAATACCATTAGACGTAGACGTGAGTGCGAAGAGTGTCAACATCGTTTTACGACCTATGAACGTGTAGAAGAGAGAACGCTGGTTGTGGTCAAGAAGGATGGCACACGGGAGCAGTTCTCCAGAGATAAAATCTTTAACGGGATTATTCGTTCGGCTCAAAAACGTCCGGTGTCTAGTGATGAGATTGGCATGGTGGTCAATCGTATCGAACAAAAACTCCTCAGTCGCAATGATAATGAAATTCAAAGTGAAGATATTGGTTCACTGGTCATGGAAGAATTGGCTGAACTGGATGAAATCACTTACGTTCGTTTCGCCAGCGTCTATCGTAGCTTTAAAGACGTGAGTGAGCTCGAAAATCTTCTCAAACAAATTACGCAATCTTCAAAGAAGAAAAAGGAAAAATAAATGAAGCCTAATGATCGTTTTTCTTTTCTAAAGAATAATCGGGTGTCGCAAGATCCCACAACTTTGGTGCAGTGCTACCTCCCGATTATCGGTCAGGATGCGCTGAGTCTTTACCTTTATACCTTAGCTTTTTGGGATGATGGACAAAAAGAACACCTGTTTGCAGCTATCCTCAATCATCTCAATTTTGGAATGGACAGGCTGTTAAAGGCTTTTAAAATATTATCAGCCTTCAATTTGGTTATCCTCTATCAAAAGGGTGACGGCTATGAACTTGCTATTCATCCAACGCTTTCTAGCTCGGATTTCTTACGTCATACGGTTTATCGTACCTTATTGGAGAAAAAAATCGGTGAGCCAGCAGTTTCTGATTTGCGCCAAGAGCAGGCAGGCGGAGAGCCTTTGACTGTTCCTTTGAGTCAGGCCTTTCCAGAGATAGAAGAATTGGCTAGTCATGACGAGATGTCAGTAAAAGCTGATTTTAAAAATGATTTTGATTTGGAGCATTTTCGTCAGCTCATGGCGAGAGATAATCTCCGTTTCCAAGATGAACAGTCAGATGTCTTAGAGTTATTTAAAATTGCTGATGAGAAAAAATGGACCTGGTTTGAGACTTATCAATTGGCCAAATCAACAGCTGTTTCACAAGTTATTTCTGTCAAGCGTATGCGCGAAAAATTAGCACAAGAGTCTGTTTCATCGGACTTTAGTCCCCAAGAAGCGACCATTATCCGAGAAGCTAAAAGTAAAACGGCCCTGCAATTTTTAGCGGGTATCAAACAAACCCGAAATGCTGGAATTATCCAAGCCGAACGCGATTTGCTAAAACAGATGGCGGATTTGGGACTGCTTGATGAAGTCATCAATGTCGTTATACTCTTGACCTTCAATAAGGTTGATTCGGCCAATCTCAATGAAAAATATGCCATGAAAGTGGCTAATGATTACTCTTATAACAAGATTCGTTCTGCTGAAGAAGCTGTGCTTCGAATCAGAGAGAAGAATCAAAAGGGGCAAGAACAAAAATCAGCGAAGCCAAGCCAAGCCAAAAGCAATGTCCCAAAATGGAGTAATCCAGAATATAAAAATGAAACCAGCAAAGAAACTCGCTTGGAGTTAGAACGTAAGAAAAAAGAAATGTTAGACCGATTAGGAAAAGGAGGAGACTAGATGGAAAGTGTAGGAGATGTGCTTAAAGATCATCCCAGCCGTTTTCAATACCAGGATCTGGTCCAGCAGATTGTAAAAGATCCTGATGTTGCGGCTTTTATCCAGAAGGAATCTCTCAGTCAAGAGGAATTGAATCGTAGTATCTCTAAGTTTAACCAATACATCACCGAGCGAGATAAGTTTCTTCGCGGAGATACTGACTATATCGCGCGTGGTTATAAGCCAATTCTAGTTATGAATCATGGTTACGCAGATGTATCCTATGAGGAAACTCCGGAACTGATTGCGGCTGAGAAAGAAGCGGCTATCAAGAACCGTCTCAAACTGATTAATCTTCCAGCTAGTCTTAAAAAAGCTAGTTTGGCTCAAGTTGATTTGGATGATTTGGGACGTTTGCCAGTTTTTGAAAAGCTCTTTACCTTTGTTGAGCAATATCCAGAAGTCCGTAAAGGTCTCTATCTCTATGGAGACTTTGGAGTTGGGAAGAGCTTTATGGTGGCTGCCCTAGCCCATGATTTGTCAGAAAAACGTGGGGTTTCATCAACCCTTCTTCACTATCCTAGCTTTGTTATTGATGTCAAAAATGCTATTGGAGATGGGAATGTTAAGAATTTGGTGGATGAAATCAAGCAAGCTGAAGTCTTGATTTTGGATGATATTGGTGCCGAGCAATCGACACCTTGGGTGCGTGATGAAGTCTTGCAAGTCATTCTCCAGTATCGTATGCAGGAAGATTTGCCAACCTTCTTTACCTCAAATTTCAATTTTGAAGATTTGGAAAAACATTTTGCTAAAGGCAAGAACGGAAACGATGAAACATGGGAAGCTAGACGCGTTATGGAGCGTATCCGTTATTTAGCAGAAGAAACACGACTAGAAGGAGAGAATCGCCGATGAGTGAAACAATCACCTTAATGAAATCTCATACCTCGGTTCGCAGATTTAAAGAAGAAGCGATCCCTCAAGAGGACTTGAATGAGATTTTATCAGCTGCCCAAATGGCTTCTTCTTGGAAAAATTTCCAATCTTATTCTGTGATTCTAGTCAGAAGTCAAGAAAAGAAAGATGCTCTTTTTGAGCTGGTTCCTCAGGAAGCGATTCGTCAGTCTGCCGCCTTCCTCCTCTTTGTAGGAGATTTAAACCGTGCAGAAAAAGGGGCTCGTCTCCATACCGATACTTTCCAACCTCAAGGGGTGGAAGGACTCCTCATTACTTCAGTAGATGCAGCCTTGGCTGGACAGAATACCTTGCTTGCGGCAGAAAGCCTTGGCTATGGTGGAGTAATCATCGGTTTGGTGCGTTACAAATCTGTTGAAGTAGCAGAATTGTTCAACCTTCCTGACTATACCTATCCAGTTTTTGGGATTGCACTCGGTGTGCCGAACCAAAAACATGATGTAAAACCAAGATTGCCACTAGAGAATGTTGTTTTTGAGGAAGAATACCAAGAACAAACAACGGAGGCTATTGAAGCCTATGACCGTGTGCAGACCGAATATGCAGGAGCTCGTGCGACTACCACTTGGAGTCAACGTCTTGCAGAGCAATTCGGTCAGCCTGAACCAAGCTCAACTAGAGAAAATCTTGAACAAAAGAACTTATTATAGAAAGTGAGAAAACATGGCCTTACCAACTGTTGCCATCGTAGGACGTCCCAATGTTGGGAAATCAACCCTGTTTAACCGTATTGCAGGGGAACGCATCTCAATCGTAGAAGATGTCGAAGGAGTGACACGGGACCGTATCTATGCTACTGGTGAATGGCTTAACCGTTCTTTCAGTATGATTGATACTGGAGGGATTGATGATGTTGATGCTCCATTTATGGAACAAATCAAGCACCAGGCAGAGATTGCCATGGAAGAAGCTGATGTCATCGTTTTTGTAGTTTCCGGTAAAGAAGGCATCACAGATGCTGACGAATACGTAGCCCGTAAACTATATAAAACTCATAAACCTGTTATCCTTGCAGTTAACAAGGTTGACAATCCGGAAATGAGAAATGATATCTATGATTTCTATGCTCTTGGATTGGGAGAACCAGTGCCAATTTCATCTGTGCACGGGATTGGTACAGGGGATGTATTAGATGCCATCGTCGAAAATCTTCCACATGAAGTCGAAGATGAAAATCCAGATGTCATTAAATTCAGCTTGATTGGTCGCCCGAATGTCGGAAAATCTAGCTTGATCAATGCCATTTTGGGAGAAGATCGCGTAATTGCCAGTCCTGTTGCTGGTACAACTCGTGATGCCATTGATACACATTTTACAGATGCGGATGGCCAAGAGTTTACCATGATTGATACGGCTGGTATGCGTAAGTCTGGTAAAGTCTATGAAAACACAGAGAAATACTCAGTCATGCGTGCCATGCGAGCTATTGACCGTTCAGATGTAGTCTTGATGGTCCTCAATGCCGAAGAAGGCATCCGTGAGTATGATAAGCGTATCGCTGGATTTGCCCACGAAGCTGGTAAAGGGATGATCATCGTAGTTAACAAGTGGGATACTCTTGAAAAAGATAACCACACCATGAAAAACTGGGAAGAGGATATTCGTGAACAGTTCCAATATCTACCTTACGCACCGATTATCTTTGTTTCGGCTTTGACCAAGCAACGTCTCCACAAACTTCCAGAGATGATTAAACAAATCAGCGAGAGTCAAAATACCCGTATTCCATCAGCAGTCTTGAATGATGTCATTATGGATGCTATCGCCATCAACCCAACACCGACAGACAAAGGGAAACGTCTCAAGATCTTCTATGCGACTCAAGTGGCAACTAAACCACCGACCTTTGTGATTTTTGTCAACGAAGAAGAACTTATGCACTTCTCTTACTTGCGTTTCTTGGAAAATCAAATCCGCAAGGCCTTTGTATTTGAGGGAACACCAATCCATCTGATCGCAAGAAAACGGAAATAAAATGATAAAAAGAAGAAGGTTAACAGACCTTCTTTTTTGTAGAGGATAGCAAGAGCGTCGATCTAAATTTGTCATCAAATTAACATCATTTTCCTAGTCCTTGTCACGGTTTTGTAATGGAAACGTACTTTCTTTGTAAGATTCAAAATGCTATAATGCTCTAAACAATTTTCCTTGCATAAGGAGGTTATTATGAAAAAAGATAGATTGTTAAAGAATTCTTTCTTGGTGCGTCTACTTGGATTGCTGATGGCATTTTTCTTCCTATCAGCATTCACAGCACCTGAGAAACCAGACTATGGTATCTATGACCCAAATCATTATTTGACAGAGGAAGTAGTTACTCAGATTCGTGATTTGAATGAAGCTAATAGTCAAAAGGCAGAAAAGCTTCAAATAGGTGTCTATATCGTAGATAGTCTGGAAGGAGAAAGCATTGAAACGGTGGCTAATGAAACTGCCAGGGCTTGGAAGATTGGCTATTCAGGAGATAATTTTGGAAGTCTCATTGTAGTAGCTGTTCAAGACCGTAAATCAAGAATTGAAACCAGTAATAACACCGCCATTAGAATAACGGACTATCAAACCAAGCAGATTTTGGCAGCCAGCCGTACAGATTTTAAAACTGGTGACTATAGTAAAGGAATTCTAGCGATTGCCAAAGGCTTGGACAATCAGTTTTATAGAGGAAGTGGAACGTTTCCATCTGATGAATCCTCTGATATCAAACGTTATTCTGAAAGTATCAGTGGCAAAAAATCGAGTCGCAATAGTAGCTCGTCTAGTCATCGTAAGAACAGTGACCCTATGGACAATGTGTTCGGAGTCGGGATAATCATTTATTTCATTATCGTATTTATAGCCATTATTAGAGGAGGCGGCGGTGGCCGAGGAGGAGGTTCCTCTGACGGAGGATGGTGGTTTAGTGACTCATCCGACTCAGGTTCTTCTTGGTCAGATTCAGGCTCAGACTCTTCTAGTAGCTGGGACGGTGGTGGCTTCGATGGCGGTGGTTCATCCGATGATTGGTAATGTTCGTGTAAAAATTAAGGAAATAAGTAGGTTTAGATATGAAAAATAAAGGAATTATTTATGTGTTGAGCATTTTGCTGGCTATTATCTTGCTTGGCGGTTGCTCAGTAGTAGGCACTTATAACGGATTTGTCTCCGAACAAACTAAGGTCGAACAAGCGCAAGCTGATGTAGCGACAGCTCTTCAACGTCGTTCTGACTTGATTGGAAATTTGGTAGAGTCTGTAAAAGGCCAGATGAACCATGAGACAGAGGTTTTTACCAAGATTGCGGAAGCTCGTGCTAAAATTGGGAATGGCTCAGTGACTTCAAAAGAAAATCAAGAGGCTCAAGGAGAGTTGAGTTCTGCTATCTCACGCTTAATCTCCTTAACTGAAAATTATCCTGAGTTGAAGAGCAATCAAAATGTGGAACAACTCATGACAGAACTGGCTGGAAGTGAAAATCGTATCTTTGTAGCCCGTAAGGATTACAACAAAGTGGCAACAGAATACAATCAAAAATTAAGAAGCTTCCCAACGGTTCTTTTCGCTAACATGATGAACTTTAAAGAGGCAGAAACCTTTAAAGAAAGCGAAGAAGCCAAGACAGCTCCAAAGGTTGACTTTAGTACTTCTACAACCAAAGAATAGGCTTGAATTTTCTAAAAGAAAATCAATGATTAGCAATAGTTTGAACATTTACAAAAAAAGGCTCTAAATGAGCCTTTTTTAGCTTGTATAAACACGGATTCTTTCTTGAAAAAATTTAGCGAATATGCTACAATAAAAAGAACATTCTAAAATATTCAGAATTTAAAGTAAGGAAAAAAATGGCAAATTTATTAAAAACAATCATCGAAAATGATAAAGGGGAACTTCGTCGCTTAGAAAAGATGGCTGATAAAGTCCTCAAATACGAAGATGAAATGGCTGCTTTGACAGACGAGCAGTTGCAAGCTAAGACAGAAGAATTTAAGCAACGTTATCAAAATGGTGAAACCCTTGATCAACTCTTGTACGAAACCTTTGCGGTTGTACGTGAGGGAGCTAAGCGTATTCTTGGACTTTTCCCATACAAGGTTCAGGTTATGGGTGGTATCGTTCTTCACCACGGTGACGTTCCAGAAATGCGTACAGGTGAAGGGAAAACCTTGACAGCGACAATGCCGGTATACCTTAATGCCCTTTCAGGAAAAGGTGTACACGTAGTTACCGTCAACGAATACCTTACAGAGCGTGACGCGACTGAGATGGGTGAATTGTACTCATGGCTTGGTTTGTCAGTAGGGATCAACTTGGCTGCGAAATCTCCAATGGAGAAAAAAGAAGCTTATCTCTGTGATATTACTTACTCAACGAACTCAGAAATTGGTTTCGACTATCTTCGTGACAACATGGTTGTTCGTGCAGAGAATATGGTTCAACGTCCGCTCAACTATGCCTTGGTCGATGAGGTTGACTCTATCTTGATCGACGAGGCTCGTACACCATTGATCGTTTCAGGAGCTAATGCAGTTGAAACAAGCCAGCTCTACCACATGGCTGACCACTTTGTGAAGTCTTTGGATAAAGATGACTACATCATTGATATTCAGTCTAAGACAATCGGTTTGTCTGACTCTGGTATTGACAAGGCTGAAAGCTTCTTCAAACTAGAAAATCTTTATGATATCGAAAATGTGGCTTTGACTCACTTTATCGACAACGCCCTTCGCGCCAACTACATCATGATTCTTGATATTGACTATGTGGTCAGCGAAGAACAAGAAATCTTGATTGTCGACCAATTTACTGGTCGTACCATGGAAGGTCGTCGTTACTCTGATGGCTTGCACCAAGCGATTGAAGCTAAAGAAGGCGTGCCAATCCAAGATGAAACTAAGACATCAGCATCGATTACCTACCAAAACCTTTTCCGTATGTATAAAAAATTGGCAGGTATGACAGGTACTGGTAAAACAGAAGAAGAAGAATTCCGCGAAATCTACAACATCCGTGTTATTCCAATTCCTACTAACCGTCCGATCCAACGTATCGACCATTCAGACCTTCTTTACGCTAGTCTCGATGCAAAATTCAAGGCTGTAGTAGAAGATGTTAAGGCGCGTTACCAAAAAGGTCAACCAGTCTTGGTAGGTACTGTTGCCGTTGAAACCAGTGATTTTCTTTCTAAGAAATTGGTTGAAGCAGGCGTGCCTCACGAAGTATTGAATGCTAAAAACCACTACAGAGAAGCGCAAATCATCATGAACGCTGGTCAACGTGGTGCAATCACTATCGCAACCAACATGGCCGGTCGTGGTACCGATATTAAACTTGGTGAAGGTGTTCGTGAACTTGGAGGACTTTGTGTCATTGGTACAGAACGTCACGAGAGCCGTCGTATCGATAATCAGCTTCGTGGACGTTCAGGTCGTCAAGGTGACCCAGGTGAATCACAGTTCTACTTGTCACTCGAAGATGATTTGATGAAACGTTTTGGTTCAGAACGTTTGAAAGGTGTCTTTGAACGTCTGAATATGTCTGACGAAGCCATCGAATCTCGTATGTTGACACGTCAGGTCGAAGCAGCGCAAAAACGTGTTGAAGGAAATAACTACGATACTCGTAAACAAGTCCTCCAATATGATGACGTTATGCGTGAACAACGTGAGATCATCTACGCACAACGCTATGATGTTATCACTGCAGAACGTGACTTGGCTCCTGAAATTCACGCCATGATTCGCCGTACGATTGGACGAATTGTCGATGGGCATGCTCGTTCTAAACAAGATGAAAAACTTGAAGCAATCTTGAACTTTGCCAAGTACAACTTGCTTCCAGAAGATTCAATTTCACTTTCAGACCTAGAAGGTTTGTCTGACCAAGCTATCAAAGATGAACTATACCAACGTGCATTGAAAGTCTACGATAGCCAAGTTGCTAAACTTCGTGATGAAGAAGCTGTGAAGGAATTCCAAAAAGTCTTGATTCTACGTGTTGTAGATAACAAGTGGACTGACCATATCGATGCCCTTGATCAGTTGAGAAATGCAGTGGGTCTTCGTGGTTATGCCCAAAACAACCCTGTCGTGGAATATCAAGCGGAAGGCTTCCGTATGTTTAATGATATGATTGGTTCAATTGAGTTTGATGTGACTCGCTTGATGATGAAAGCACAAATTCATGAACAAGAACGACCACAAACTGAGCATCATATCAGTACGACAGCAACTCGAAATATTGCTGCTCAACAGACAACTCTTCCAGCTGATTTGGACCTCAGTCAAGTAAAACGTAATGACTTATGCCCATGTGGATCTGGTAAGAAATTTAAAAATTGTCACGGTAAACGACGTTAAGAATGATTAATTTTCAGGCGGATGCCTAGTGAAAAGTGAATTTTCGCTTGGCGTCCGTTTGCTTTATAAGGAGATGGATAATGGTATTTACAGCAAAAAGCCCTAAAATTAATATTGATGAAGTTCGTAGTTTGTCTAAACTAGAAGGACAAGTCCTTGCGAACAAACTCCAACGTGATCAAGAGCTTGAAGCAATTATTCGTGGGGAAGACCAACGCATCCTGTTGGTGATTGGTCCTTGCTCATCTGACAATGAAGAAGCAGTCCTAGAGTACGCCAAGCGTTTGTCAAAACTTCAGGAAGAAGTCAAAGACCGCGTCTTTATGGTCATGCGTGTCTATACTGCTAAACCACGTACTAATGGTGATGGATATAAGGGCTTGATTCACCAACCAAATGCCAAAGAAGCGCCTAGCCTCATCAATGGGATCAAGGCGGTTCGTCATCTGCACTACCGTGTTATTTCTGAAACAGGAATGACAACAGCAGATGAAATGTTGTACCCAGAGAACCTTCCTTTAGTAGATGACTTGATTTCTTATATGGCAGTTGGAGCCCGTTCAGTTGAAGACCAACAACACCGTTTTGTAGCTAGTGGAGCAGATTTTGCGACAGGTTTTAAAAATCCAACCTCAGGAAATCTCAATGTCATGTTTAACGGTATTTATGCAGCTCAAAACAAGCAAAGTTTTCTTTTCCTAGGGAAAGAAGTCGAAACTACTGGAAATCCTCTATCGCATGCTATTCTCCGTGGAGCTCTTAACGAGTACGGGAAAAACATTCCTAACTACTACTACGATAATTTGATGGATACTATTGCTCAGTATGAAAAGATGGGACTTGAGAATCCATTCATCATTATTGATACCAACCATGATAACTCAGGGAAACAGTATATGGAGCAGATTCGTATCGTTCGCCAGACTTTAATTAACCGTGATTGGAATGAAAAGATTAAAAAATATGTTCGTGGATTCATGATTGAGTCTTATCTAGAAGACGGTCGCCAAAACGAACCTGAGGTCTTTGGAAAATCTATCACCGATCCATGTCTAGGATGGGAAAATACGGAAGCTCTTGTTCGCGAAATCTACCAAAAACTAGGAGAATAATATGGCATTTATCGAGAAAGGTCAAGAAATCGATATTGAAGCGATTAAGGCGGAAACACGGCTATCTGCAGAAACCTTGCAACATAAGGAAAATCGTGATCAAGAATTAGCAGATATCCTTTCAGGTAAGGATGATCGTGTCCTTTTGGTCATTGGGCCTTGTTCGTCTGATAATGAAGAAGCAGTCCTAGAGTATGCCCGTCGTTTGGCAGACTTGCAGAAAAAAGTGGCGGACAAGATTTTCATGGTCATGCGTGTTTACACGGCCAAACCACGTACCAATGGTGATGGATATAAGGGTTTGGTTCATCAGCCAGATACTTCTAAAGCTCCAAGCTTGATTAATGGTTTGCAGGCTGTTCGTCAGCTCCATTATCGGGTAATTACAGAAACAGGATTGACTACAGCAGATGAAATGCTTTATCCAGCCAATCTCGTCTTGGTTGAGGACTTGGTGAGCTATCATGCAGTGGGTGCGCGTTCAGTCGAAGACCAAGAACACCGTTTTGTAGCTTCGGGAATTGATGCTCCAGTAGGCATGAAGAATCCAACCTCTGGAAATCTATCTGTGATGTTTAATGCCATCTATGCAGCACAAAACAAACAAACCTTTCTCTTTCATGGTCAAGAAGTTGAAACTTCAGGAAATCCCTTGGCTCACGTCATTCTTCGTGGAGCTATGAATGAATACGGGAAAAATGAACCTAACTTCTACTATGAAACTCTTCTAGATGCTATTGGTCGCTACGAGTCTATGGGGCTCGAAAATCCCTTTATCATGATTGATACCAACCATGATAATTCAGGGAAACAATATATGGAGCAAGTTCGCATTGTTCGCCAAACTCTTCTCAACCGTGCCTGGAATGAAAAGATTAAGAAGACAATTCGAGGCTTCATGATCGAGTCTTACTTAGCAGATGGTCGCCAAAACCAGCCAGAAATCTTTGGACGTTCTATTACAGACCCATGTTTGGGTTGGGAAAACACAGTAGCTTTAGTAGAAGAAATCTATTCTACCTTAACAAAATAAGTGAAAAGGATGGAGTTGGGGGAATCTCAACTCCTTTTGATGAAAATGATAGTTGGACACGGAATCGATATTGAAGAATTAGCTTCTATACAAAATGCAGTTGAAAAAAGAGAAGGTTTTGCGCAGCGTGTCTTGACAGACAAGGAAATGGAGCGCTTTGCTAGTCTCAAAGGTCGCAGACAGGTCGAGTATTTGGCTGGTCGTTGGTCAGCTAAAGAGGCTTTCTCAAAGGCTATGGGAACGGGAATTGGGAAGCTAGGCTTTCAGGATTTGGAAGTCTTAAACAATGAGAAGGGAGCTCCCTACTTCAGCAAATCCCCATTTTCAGGAAATGTTTGGTTATCGATTAGCCATACAGAACAGTTTGTGACAGCTAGTGTTATTTTGGAGGAAAATCATGAAAACTAGTCCACATAGACCAACCAAGGCCCTCATTAATCTAGAAGCAATCCGCTACAATATTCAACAAATGGGAGCACATATTCCTAAAGACACCCTCAAATGGGCGGTTGTGAAAGCCAATGCTTATGGACATGGAGCGATAGCTGTTGCGACGGCTATCCAGGATGATGTAGATGGCTTTTGTGTGTCAAATATTGATGAAGCCATCGAACTCCGTCAGGCAGGTATCGCTAAGAAAATTCTTATTTTGGGAGTATCTGAAGTTGAATCTCTTTCATTGGCTAAGGATTTTGATATCACCTTGACAGTGGCAGGATTGGAATGGATTGAGAATCTCCTTAATACTGAGTCAGACTTATCAGGTTTAACCGTTCACCTTAAGATTGACTCAGGCATGGGACGAATTGGTTTTAGAAGTGCCAGTGAGGCCGAACAAGCCCAAGCTATGCTCAAAAACCATGGTGCTTCTGTCGAGGGAATCTTTACCCACTTTGCTACTGCAGATGAAGAGTCAGATACCTACTTTAAGCAACAACTAGAGTATTTCAAGGGAATCCTAGATGACTTGCAAGAAGTGCCAAAATTCGTTCATGCAAGTAACTCCGCAACGACTTTATGGCATGCGGAAACGATTTTTAATGCTGTTCGCATGGGGGATTCCATGTATGGTCTCAATCCAAGTGGTCAAGTTTTGGAATTGCCTTATGAACTAAAACCAGCCTTAACTTTGGAGTCAGCCATCGTTCATGTCAAAACAGTAGAGGTTGGAGCTTGTATGGGGTACGGAGCGACTTATCAGGCAGACAGTGAGCAAGTCATTGCCACTTTGCCAATCGGTTATGCAGATGGTTGGACACGAGACATGCAGAATTTCTCAGTTCTGGTGGATGGCCAATTGTGTCCCATTGTAGGGCGTGTATCCATGGACCAAATCACCATTCGCTTACCTAAGCTTTACCCATTGGGTACCAAGGTAACTTTAATTGGCTCAGACGGTGATAAAGAAATTACTGCAACAGATGTAGCAGTTTACCGAGGAACTATCAATTATGAGGTAGTTTGTCTCCTCAGTGATCGAATTCCAAGAGAATATTATTAAGAAATAGAAGGAAAGGAGAAGAGCATGAATTTACATCAACCCTTGCATGTCTTACCAGGAGTGGGACCTAAATCAGCAGAGAAATATGCCAAACTAGGAATTGAAAACTTGCAAGATCTCTTGCTCTACTTCCCTTTCCGTTATGAAGATTTTAAGACTAAGCAGGTGCTAGAGCTAGAAGACGGTGAAAAGGCTGTTTTGTCTGGTCAGGTAGTGACACCAGCCAGTGTTCAATATTATGGTTTTAAGCGTAATCGCCTACGTTTTAGCCTCAAACAGGGAGAGGTTGTTTTTGCAGTTAATTTCTTCAACCAACCCTACCTAGCTGACAAGATTGAACTAGGAGCGACTTTAGCTGTCTTTGGCAAGTGGGATCGTGCCAAGGCAAGCCTCACAGGAATGAAGGTTTTAGCCCAAGTCGAGGATGACCTCCAGCCTGTCTATCGCCTAGCGCAAGGCGTCAGTCAAGCAGGACTTGTTAAGGTCATCAAGACCGCCTTTGATCAGGGGCTGGACCTTTTGATAGAAGAAAACATCCCCCAGTCCCTGCTAGACAAATACAAACTCATGCCCCGTAGTCAGGCTGTTCGTGCCATGCACTTCCCTAAAGATTTGGCGGAATACAAACAGGCTCTCCGTCGAATCAAATTTGAGGAACTCTTTTATTTCCAAATGCAATTACAGACCCTCAAGTCTGAAAAAAAGGTTCATGGAAGTGGCTTGGTCCTAAATTGGTCTCAGGAAAAACTAACTGCAGTTAAAGAGAAATTGCCTTTTGCCTTGACCCAAGCCCAAGAAAAAAGCCTGCAAGAAATTCTAACAGATATGAAGTCGGACCACCACATGAATCGACTCTTACAAGGGGATGTAGGAAGTGGGAAGACAGTGGTTGCAGGTCTTGCTATGTATGCAGCTGTAACGGCAGAGTATCAGGCTGCCCTCATGGTTCCAACAGAAATTCTTGCAGAGCAGCATTTTGAAAGTCTAGAGAGTCTCTTTCCTGATTTGAAATTAGCTCTCCTGACAGGTTCATTGAAAGCTGCAGAAAAACGCAAGGTCTTGGAAACCATTGCCAAAGGGGAAGCCGATGTGATTATCGGAACCCATGCTCTTATACAAGACGGCGTGGACTATGCTCGACTCGGCTTGATTATCATCGATGAGCAACACCGCTTTGGTGTAGGGCAAAGGCGTATTTTACGGGAAAAAGGTGAAAATCCAGATGTCCTCATGATGACGGCAACTCCCATACCTCGGACCTTAGCCATCACTGCCTTTGGGGACATGGATGTCTCTATTATTGACCAGATGCCAGCAGGGCGTAAACCCATCGTAACTCGCTGGATCAAGCATGAGCAATTACCACAGGTCTTGACTTGGTTGGAGGGTGAGATTCAGAAAGGCTCCCAAGTCTATGTTATCTCTCCTTTGATTGAAGAATCTGAAGCTTTGGATCTTAAAAATGCTATTGCTCTGTCAGAAGAGTTAACAACTCATTTTGAAGGAAAAGCAAAAGTTGCTCTCTTACATGGGAAGATGAAGAGTGATGAAAAAGACCAGATTATGCAGGATTTCAAAGAGAGAAAGACAGATATCCTGGTCTCTACAACAGTTATCGAAGTTGGGGTAAATGTGCCAAATGCGACAGTCATGATTATCATGGATGCTGACCGTTTCGGACTTAGTCAACTTCACCAGCTTAGAGGACGTGTCGGTCGTGGAGACAAGCAGTCCTATGCAGTTTTAGTGGCCAATCCAAAAACTGACTCTGGGAAAGACCGCATGCGTATCATGACGGAAACGACCAATGGTTTTGTCCTTGCAGAAGAAGATTTGAAAATGCGAGGTTCTGGTGAAATTTTTGGAACTAAACAGTCAGGTTTACCAGAGTTCCATGTAGCTGATATCATCGAAGACTTCCCAATTCTTGAGGAAGCCAGAAAGGTAGCCAGCTATATCAGCTCCCTACCTAATTGGCGAGAGGACCCAGAGTGGCACATGATTGCCTTACATCTAGAGAAGAAAGAATATCTGGATTAAGCTTTTTCTAAGAAAATGTTAAGTTTGCTTTTAGGATGATTGCCTATACTAGAGTCATCAAAAAGAAACGAGGACTCTCTCATGACTATTAAAGTAAATTACCAAAAGACATTTCAAAAGGAAACTCAACTTTCTCCTAAATACTAAGAAAAGAGCGAAATCGCTCTTTTTTATTTTTTTAAAACTACTTTCAGAGGGATTCTTGCTGGGGTCGGACATTAAATCCACTTTCCGTTTCCCATTCTTTCTTGCATTGCTTCCCCATATGTGCTACAGTTATGATAACGGTTACAAAATAAAGGAGAGTTCTATGAGAAATCCAGCATTAGTAGAAGAAATGAAAACATATAAAGGAAGAGATGAAGTACCTCAGGATTTTGATGCTTTTTGGGATGGTGAGATTGACAAGGTTTCGGTCTTGCAAGACTACCAACTAGAGGAACGTGATTTTCATATTCCAAATGTTAAGTGCTATGAGTTAACCTTTAAAGGTACACGTGATGGCCTTGTCTATGCGCGTGTGGTCTTACCAAAATTAGATAAGAAAGTACCAGTTATTTTCCACTTCCATGGCTATATGGGACGTTGTTGGGATTGGACAGATATGCTAGCCTTTACCGTCGCTGGTTATGGGGTTGTATCTATGGATGTTCGTGGGCAATCTGGTTACTCACAAGATGGCTTGCGTTCGCCTCTCGGAAATACAGTTAAGGGTCAAATCATCCGTGGCGCAGTAGAAGGAAAAGAGCAACTCTTCTATAAAGATGTCTATCTTGATATTTATCAATTGATTGAGATTGTAGCTAGTCTCCCTCAAGTAAATGAGGAGCAGTTGGCTAGTTATGGTGCTTCTCAAGGAGGAGCTTTGGCTTTAGTGGCTGCTGGTCTCAATTCACGTATCAAGCGAACAGTTGCAATCTATCCATTCTTGTCAGACTTTAGACGAGTGCTAGAAATTGGCAATACCAGCGAAGCTTATGATGAACTTTTTCGTTACTTTAAGTTCCATGATCCTTTCCACGAAACAGAAGAGCAGATCATGGAGACGCTTGGTTATATCGATGTAAAAAACCTTGCCCATCGAATAAAAGGTGAGGTGAGAATGATTACAGGGCTTGATGACGATGTCTGCTATCCAATCACCCAGTTTGCTATTTACAATCGTTTGACTTGTGAAAAGAGCTATCGTCTCATGCCAGAATATGCTCACGAGGCTATGAATGTCCATGTCAATGACCAGGTTTACAACTGGTTGTGTGGTAGTGAGATTCCCTTTACCTATGTAGGTCGTTAGAGATATGTAAAAAGAGCCCTGCTAAAACAGGGCTTTCTTTGTTGAGGAGTAAAGAAAGTAGTTTCAAAAAACTTGAAACATAAAAATATATCTGAAAGTAAATTCTATTATAGTTTATTAAGGCTATTATTTAGAATATTTATTATATAATAGGTGTAACATCAAGTCGAAAGGAGTAAAATGGTTGCTTACTGGAAGAAAGTAAATAAAGGCAGCCACATTTCAGATGAAAAGAATGGGAAAAACCCATCAACAATACAGTTTCTTTCTTGCTCAAAGTCCTAGGGGCTAAAATTTTTAAGCAAAAAAGAAAGCGCTTTACTTTTGTAAAAAGAAAGGAAAAATATGACACAGAGAGATTTTGAACGGAAACAACGTTTTGGAATTAGAAAGTTTACAGTAGGAGCTGCATCAGTAGTCATTGGGGCAGTTGTTTTTGGTGCGTCGCCAGTTTTAGCTCAAGAAGCTCCAGCAACCAGTGGTGAAACAGCTGGACAAGCTTTGCCAGAATTGCCAAAAGAAGTAGAATCAGGAAATCTGGCTAACATTGATAAGGAACTTGCTGATAAGTTGGCAGCAGCGACGGACAAAGGAACAGAAGTTAACCGTGAGGAGCTACAAGCAAATCCAGGTTCTGAAAAACCAGCAGAAACTGAAAAACCAACAGAAACTGAAACTCCAGCAGCTGAAACTGATAAGACAGAAGAAACTGAGAAACAAGAAGCTATCGCTCGTGATTATTACTCAAGAGAATTGGAAAATGTCAACACTGTCGTAGAAAAAAATGACGTTACAACCAATGCAGAAAATAATCAGCGAGATGATCTTACAAGTGACTTAGAGAAACTAAAGAAACTTCAAGATGCAACAGTGCATATGGAGTTCAAACCAGATGCATCGGCACCACGTTTTTACAATCTTTTCTCTGTATCAAGTGATACCAAGGAAAATGAGTACTTCACCATGTCAGTCTTTGATAATACAGCCCTTATCGAAGGTCGAGATGCAAATGGTGCGCAATTCTATGATAAATACACCGATGCGCCATTAAAGGTTCGCCCAGGTCAGTGGAATTCAGTTACCTTTACTGTGGAAAAACCAACAACTGAAGTCCCTACTGGAAGAGTTCGTCTATATGTAAATGGTGTCTTGTCTAGAACAAGTCTAAAATCTGGGAAATTCATCAAAGATATGCCAGATGTTAACCACGTTCAAATCGGAGCAACCAAACGAGGAAGCAAGACAGTTTGGGGCTCAAATCTACAAGTTCGTAATCTAACAGTCTACGACCGTGCTTTAACACAAGATGAAGTTCGAACACGAAGTCAATTATTTGAAAGAGGAGACTTGGGGCAAGAACTTCCAGAAGGGGCTGAAATTTCTAAAAAAACAGATGTCTTTACAGCGGGTAAAAATGGGCAGTCAAATCCAGATGGTATTAATAGCTATCGTATTCCAGCCCTCCTTAAGACTGACAAGGGAACTTTGATTGCTGGTGCTGACGAACGCCGCTTACACCACTATGACTGGGGTGATATCGGTATGGTCGTTAAACGAAGTGAAGACAAGGGCCAAACATGGGGTGATCGCATCACTCTTACGAATCTACGTGACAATCCAAAAGCCAAGGATCCAAACATTGGTTCACCAGTAAACATCGATATGGTTCTGGTCCAAGATACGGAAACTAAACGAATCTTCTCAGTTTACGATATGTTCCCAGAAGGTAAAGGAATCTTCGGAATGTCTTCTGAAAGAGAAGTTGCCTATAAGGAAATTGATGGGAAAACATATCAAATTCTATACCGTGAAGGAGAAAATGGAGCCTATACTATTCGTGAAAATGGTGTTGTCTACACACCAGATGGTCAGGCAACGGATTACCGTGTTGTTGTAAATCCTGTCAAACCTGCTTATAGTGATAAAGGCGATCTTTATCAAGGTGAGCAGTTGCTAGGAAATATCTACTTTACAAGTAATAAAACTTCTCCATTTAGAATTGCTAAGGACAGCTACCTATGGATGTCTTACAGTGATGATGATGGTAAGACTTGGTCTGCGCCACAAGATATTACTCCAATGGTCAAAGCTGATTGGATGAAATTCTTAGGTGTGGGACCTGGAGTGGGAATTACCCTCCAGAATGGACCTCATAAAGGTCGGATTGTTGTCCCTGTCTATACGACAAACAGAACCAACCACCTCGACGGTTCTCAATCATCTCGTATCATCTATTCAGATGACCATGGTAAGACTTGGCATATGGGTGGCGGTGTCAATGACAATCGTACACTTCATGATGGCACAGTAATTGATTCAAGCAACATGAAAAATTACTACGCTCAAAATACAGAAGCTTCTGTTGTTCAGTTGAACAATGGTCAGTTAAAACTCTTTATGCGTGGTTTGACTGGTGATTTGCAAGTTGCGACAAGTAATGATGGTGGTATTACATGGGACAACTATGTAGCACGCTATGATGTACCCGATGTTTATGTTCAAATGGCGGCGACTCATACGGTTCAAGATGGTAAAGAGTATATCCTTCTAGCAAATGCTAATGGACCAGGTCGTAAGAATGGCTACATTCGAGTGGCTCGAGTAGAAGAAGATGGTGAGTTGACCTGGTTGCACCATCATTTGATTCAAGAAGGGGAGTATGCTTATAACTCACTTCAACAAATTGGACCAAAAGAATTTGGTCTCTTGTATGAACACCATGAAGCTCGTGGCAATCCTTATACTCTATCCTTCAAGAAATTCAACTGGGATTATCTAACTAAAGAGAGACTTGCTTCTAAAGAAGTGAAAGTTACATCGGCTATGGAAAAATGGCCAGGCATTATTGCTATGGAATTTGATTCAGAAGTCTTGGTAAATCAAGCTCCAACTCTCAAACTAGCTAATGGTAAGACTGCAACCTTCATGACTCAGTATGATACTAAGACTCTCCTATTTACAATAGCTCCTGAAGATATCGGTCAAAAAGTTACAGCTATTGAAGCGGGTGCAATTGAAAGTATGCATAACTTGCCAGTATCTGTGGTAGGTACTAAACTTACGAATGGTTTTAATGGTGACGAACCGGCAATCCATGAAGTCCCAGAATTCGAAGGTGGTGTCAATGGTGACGAAGCAGCTGTAGCAGAACTTCCTGAGTACACTGAACCTATTGGAACAGCAGGTGACGAAGCAGCACCAACAGTAGAGGTCCCAGAATTTACAGGTGGTGTCAATGGTGACGAAGCAGCTGTAACAGAACTTCCTGAGTACACTGAAGCTATTGGAACAGTAGGTGATGAAGCAGCACCAACAGTAGAAGTCCCTGAGTTTAAAGGTGACGTAAATGGTGAAGCAGCATCTGAATCTGAACTTCCTGAACACTCTGTTCCTAGCGCAACAGTAGGTGATGAGGCTGCACCAACAGTAGAAGTCCCAGAATTCGAAGGTGGTGTCAATGCAGTCGAAGCTGCAGTTCATGAGCTTCCAGAATTCACAGGCGGAGTAAACGCAGTTGAAGCGCTCAAGAATGAGCTTCCAGAATTCACAGGCGGAGTAAACGCGGTTGAAGCGCTCAAGAATGAGCTTCCAGAATTCACAGGTGGAGCAAATGCCGTTCAAGCCCTTAAGCATGAACTTCCAGAATTCACAGGCGGAGTAAATGCAGTCGAAGCAGCCAAAAACGAACTTCCGGAATATAAGGTTGAAGAAAAACCGCTTGTCACTTTAGTAGCACAACAAGACAAGACATATCAAGCTCCAGCAGCTCAACCACAACAACCAACTCTCCCTGCAACAGGAAGTGAGGTTTCAACTCCTCTAGTATCTGTGGGAATGGTTGGAATGCTTCTCGGCTTGTTTGGAATGGCTAAGAAAAAAGAAGATTAATGGCAACATTGAATCTAAAAAGTCTCTATAAAAAAGGTTTAGACTTATATTAGAAGGGTCTGTAACGTTTATTCGTTACAGACTCTTTATTTGCAGAAAGCGAAGATTTTAGTGGAAATAAGCGGATGGAAGGCGATTCAAACTCGGGTATTTCTCCCTGAAACTACTTTCAGGAGATTCTGTTTCATAAAATTGTTTTGAAACTTCAATCTATTCTAGTACAAGTTATTGAAAGCGCTTTAAAAATGATATATAATAGGCTCATAAGAAAAAAGAAAAGGAGGAAAGTGGATGCCACAGATCAGTAAAGAAGCTTTGATTGAGCAGATTAAAGATGGAATCATCGTTTCTTGTCAGGCACTTCCTCACGAACCGCTTTATACAGAAGCGGGAGGTGTAATGCCCTTGCTAGTCAAAGCGGCTGAGCAAGGTGGAGCAGTCGGTATCCGAGCAAATAGTGTTCGGGATATTAAGGAAATCAAAGAGGTCACAAATCTTCCGATTATCGGAATTATCAAACGTGATTATCCACCACAGGAACCATTCATCACAGCTACTATGAAAGAAGTTGATGAACTAGCAGCTCTAGATATTGAGGTAATCGCTCTAGATTGTACAAAGAGAGAACGCCATGATGGCCTAGAGATTCAAGAATTTATCCGTCAAATCAAAGAAAAATATCCAAACCAACTCTTGATGGCTGACACAAGTACCTTTGAAGAAGGATTGACAGCAGTTGAGGCGGGAATTGACTTTGTTGGAACAACCTTGTCAGGCTACACATCTTATAGTCCAAAAGTGGATGGTCCAGATTTTGAACTCATCAAGAAACTATGCGATGCAGGTGTAGACGTCATCGCAGAAGGAAAAATTCATACACCAGAACAGGCTAAGCAAATCCTAGGTTACGGAGTGCGAGGCATCGTAGTTGGTGGCGCTATTACTAGACCAAAAGAGATCACGGAACGATTTGTTGCAGGTCTCAAATAAGATAATTAAAACACGAGGAGAGTGGTTGATTCGTAAAACAAAATGTAAACGTATACAAAGTTGTCAATACTCATTATCCGTTTCGGATACGCATATCATCATTTAGGAGAATACTAATGAAATTTAGAAAACTAGCTTGTACAGTACTTGCGGGTGCTGCTGTTCTATCTCTTGCTGCTTGTGGCAAATCAGACGCTAAAAAAGACGCTGCAAGTGATGCAGGAAAAACTGAAATCACTTGGTGGGCTTTCCCAGTCTTCACTCAAGAAAAATCTGGTGATGGTGTAGGAACTTATGAAAAATCTATCATCGAAGCTTTCGAAAAAGCAAACCCAGATATCAAAGTTAAACTAGAAACAATTGACTTCAAATCTGGTCCGGAAAAAATCACGACAGCTATTGAAGCTGGAACTGCTCCAGATGTACTTTTCGATGCACCAGGTCGTATCATTAATTACGGTAAAAATGGTAAATTAGCTGAGTTGAATGACCTCTTTACAGATGAATTTGTTAAAGATGTTAACAATGAAAACATCATTCAAGCAAGTAAAGCTGGTGATAAAGCATACATGTATCCAATCAGTTCTGCACCATTCTACATGGCTATGAACAAGAAAATGTTGGAAGATGCTGGTGTAGCTAACCTTGTTAAAGAAGGTTGGACAACTGATGATTTTGAAAAAGTCTTGAAAGCACTTAAAGACAAAGGATACACTCCAGGTTCATTGTTCAGTTCTGGTCAAGGGGGAGACCAAGGAACACGTGCCTTCATCGCTAACCTATACGGCGGTTCTGTAACAGACAAAGAAGTTACTAAATACACAACTGACGATCCTAAGTTCGTCAAAGGTCTTGAAAAAGCAACTAGCTGGATTAAAGATGGTTTGTTGAACAATGGTTCACAATTTGACGGTGGAGCAGACATCCAAAACTT
Source organism: Streptococcus sp. oral taxon 431 (assembly GCF_023110115.1). Taxonomy (GTDB): domain Bacteria; phylum Bacillota; class Bacilli; order Lactobacillales; family Streptococcaceae; genus Streptococcus. The sequence goes on from NZ_JALDVP010000006.1 coordinate 76,711, forward strand.
TGCAAACGGTCAAACATCATACACAATCCTTTGGGCACCAGCTCAAAACGGTATCCAAGCTAAATTGTTGGAAGCAAGTAAAGTTGAAGTGGTAGAAGTTCCATTCCCATCTGATTCAGGCAAACCAGCTCTTGAATACCTTGTAAACGGATTTGCAGTATTTAACAACAAAGATGAAAAGAAAGTTGCTGCAGCTAAGAAATTCATCCAATTCATCGCTGATGATAAAGAGTGGGGTCCTAAAGACGTAGTTCGTACAGGTGCCTTCCCAGTTCGTACTTCATTTGGAAAACTTTATGATGATAAACGTATGGAAACTATCAGTGGTTGGACTAAATACTACTCTCCATACTACAACACAATCGACGGATTTGCTGAAATGAGAACTCTATGGTTCCCAATGTTGCAATCAGTGTCTAACGGTGACGAACAACCTGCTGCAGCTTTGAAGACATTCACTGAAAAAGCGAATGAAACAATCAAAAAAGCAGCTAAACAATAAGCCCTAAATAAAAAGTAAAATCCCCCCTTTTCCCTGTGCACATCTGTGTACGAAAAGGGGGAGTTTTGTTTAAAAAATGTAAGGAACTGACAGGTCAAAATTAAAATGAAGTTCTTACATAGGCTTTTCTTGGAAAAAATTTCATTTTGATTTTACATCAATGTCAGACGACAATCAAAAAAACAAAAACTATTTGAAAGTGAGGTGCCAACTGTGAAAGTCAATAAAATTCGCATGAGAGAAACAATTGTTTCTTATGCTTTCTTAGCACCAGTATTAATCTTCTTTACCGTCTTCGTCCTAGCTCCAATGATCATGGGATTCATCACTAGTTTCTTTAACTACTCGATGACTAGCTTTGAGTTTGTGGGACTTGACAACTACATCCGCATGTTTAAAGACCCTGTCTTTACAAAATCTTTGATTAATACCGTAATCTTAGTTATCGGATCTGTACCAGTCGTTGTACTCTTCTCACTATTTGTGGCATCACAAACTTACCAACAAAATGCAGTTGCTAGGTCCTTCTATCGTTTCGTATTCTTCCTTCCTGTTGTAACAGGTAGTGTTGCCGTAACGGTTGTATGGAAATGGATTTATGATCCTCTATCAGGTATTTTGAATTTCGTGCTTAAGTCAAGCCATATCATTAGCCAAAACATTTCTTGGTTGGGTGATAAAAACTGGGCTTTGATGGCGATTATGATTATTCTTTTGACAACATCAGTTGGTCAACCAATCATCCTCTACATCGCTGCAATGGGTAATATTGATAACTCACTTGTAGAAGCGGCGCGTGTCGACGGAGCAACTGAGTTACAAGTTTTCTGGAAGATTAAATGGCCAAGCCTTCTTCCAACAACTCTTTATATCGCAATCATTACAACCATCAACTCATTCCAGTGTTTCGCTTTGATTCAGCTTTTGACTTCAGGTGGTCCAAACTACTCAACAAGTACACTTATGTACTACTTATACGAAAAAGCCTTCCAATTGACTGAGTATGGCTATGCCAATACTATTGGTGTATTCTTAGCAGTTATGATTGCCATCGTCAGCTTTGTTCAATTTAAAGTACTTGGAAACGACGTAGAATATTAATAGAAAGGAGACAGCTATGCAATCTACACAAAAGAAACCTTTAACAGCCTTCACTGTTATTTCAACCATCTTCTTGCTTTTATTGACTGTACTCTTTATCTTTCCATTCTACTGGATTTTGACAGGTGCATTCAAATCACAACCAGATACCATTATGATTCCACCACAATGGTTCCCTAAAGCTCCAACAATGGAGAACTTTCAACAATTGATGGTGCAAAACCCAGCCTTGCAATGGATGTGGAACTCAGTCTTCATTTCATTGGTAACTATGTTCTTGGTTTGTGCAACTTCATCCCTAGCAGGTTATGTATTGGCTAAGAAACGTTTCTACGGTCAACGTATCCTGTTTGCTATCTTTATCGCTGCCATGGCTCTTCCAAAACAAGTTGTCCTTGTACCATTGGTACGTATTGTCAACTTCATGGGAATCCATGACACTCTTTGGGCAGTTATCTTGCCGTTGATTGGATGGCCATTTGGGGTCTTCCTTATGAAACAGTTCAGTGAAAACATTCCGACAGAATTGCTCGAATCTGCTAAAATCGATGGATGCGGCGAGATTCGTACTTTCTGGAGCGTAGCCTTCCCTATTGTGAAACCAGGATTTGCAGCTCTTGCAATCTTTACCTTCATCAATACTTGGAATGACTACTTCATGCAATTGGTAATGTTAACTTCACGTCAAAACTTGACCATCTCACTCGGGGTTGCGACTATGCAGGCCGAGATGGCAACTAACTACGGTTTGATCATGGCAGGGGCTGCCCTTGCAGCTGTGCCAATCGTAACAGTCTTCCTTGTCTTCCAAAAATCTTTCACTCAAGGGATTACTATGGGAGCTGTCAAAGGATAATACTCTGCGAAAATTGAATATAGTACAATTTGTTTATCAAAATGCAGAAGTATAGTTGATAGACTAAGAGAATACAGGATATATAAGTGTCTACAAAATGGAGAGGAGTTGCTTGCTTCATGAAGTTTTGTTAGACACTTATAAACTTACTGGCTAGACATCTTATGTCTGAAGGTAACAATCAGGTAAAGGAAATTACTATGATTTTTGATGATTTAAAAAACATTAGCTTTTACAAGGGAATTCACCCAAATCTGGACAAGGCTATTGACTATCTCTATGAGCATCGTAAAGATACTTTTGAATTAGGTAAATACGATATTGATGGAGATAAGGTCTTCTTAGTTGTACAGGAAAATGTTCTCAACAAAGAAGAAAATGATCGCTTTGAGCACCATAAAAACTATGCAGACTTGCATTTGTTAGTTGAAGGACATGAATATTCTAGCTACGGTTCTCGTGTAAAAGACGAGGCTGTAGCCTTTGATGAAGCCAGCGATATTGGCTTTGTTCATTGTCACGAACAATACCCACTTTTGTTGGGATATCACAATTTTGCAGTTTTCTTCCCAGGAGAACCTCATCAGCCTAACGGTTATGCAGGTATGGAAGATAAAGTTCGCAAATATTTATTTAAAATTTTAATCGATTAGTCAGTTAGGAGGAGCAAACAATGGCACATAAAGGATCTGGATTGATAAAAGCGGCATTTGATACGGATAACTTTCTGATGCGTTTTTGCGAGAAGGTTTTAGATATTGTGACGGTTAACCTACTCTTTGTTGTGTCTTGTTTGCCTATTGTGACTATTGGAGTAGCTAAAATCAGTCTTTATCAGACAATCTTTGAAGTGAAGCGCAGCCGTCGTATTCCTGTTTTCAAAATTTATATTAGAGCCTTTAAGCAAAATTTGAAATTAGGTTTTCAGTTAGGTTTGCTGGAATTAGGAATCTTTTTGATCAGTGTGGTTGACTTATCACTATTTTGGAGTCAAACTGGTGTTGCCTTTCAACTCATTAAAGCTATTTGTTTGGGAATTCTGATATTTTTAACACTAGTTATGTTGGCTAGCTATCCAATTGCTGCACGCTATGAATTAACTTGGAAAGAAGTGCTCCAAAAGGGCTTACTTTTGGTAAGTTTTAACTTCGTTTGGTTCTTCTTGATGCTTGCGATTATTTTGTTAATCGTTATGCTTCTCTATCTATCAGGCTTTACTCTAGTGCTTGGTGGTTCAGCATTTCTACTCTTTGGCTTTGGTCTTCTTGCCTTTTGCCAAGCTGGATTAATGGAAAAGTTGTTTGCCAAATATCAAGCAGATTGAAAACGATATGAAACTACTTTCAAACAAGAAAAGCTATGGGAGATGAATAGAAATTAAAATCTAAGTGGCTGAGATGTATTGAAAGCGCTTTTTACAAGGTGTATACTAAAATAGTAAAAAATCATCTGCTCAAAGCAGAAAAAAGAAATCTTAGGAGAAATCTATGTCAGATTTAAAAAAATATGAAGGTGTCATTCCTGCCTTCTACGCATGTTATGATGATGCGGGTGAAGTAAGCCCAGAACGTACTCGTGCCTTGGTACAATACTTTATTGATAAAGGTGTTCAAGGGCTTTATGTCAATGGTTCTTCAGGTGAGTGTATCTACCAAAGCGTAGAAGACCGCAAATTGATCTTGGAAGAAGTGATGGCAGTTGCTAAAGGCAAGTTGACTATCATTGCTCACGTGGCTTGCAACAATACCAAAGACAGTATCGAACTTGCTCGTCATGCAGAAAGCTTGGGAGTAGATGCTATTGCAACAATCCCCCCAATTTACTTCCGTTTACCTGAATACTCAGTTGCAAAATACTGGAACGACATCAGTGCTGCTGCACCAAATACAGACTATGTCATCTACAACATTCCTCAATTGGCTGGTGTTGCTTTGACTCCAAGTCTTTACACAGAAATGTTGAAAAACCCACGTGTTATCGGTGTTAAAAACTCTTCAATGCCAGTTCAAGATATTCAAACATTCGTTAGCCTTGGTGGCGAAGATCATATCGTCTTTAATGGTCCAGATGAACAATTCCTAGGTGGTCGTCTCATGGGAGCAAAAGCTGGTATCGGTGGCACTTATGGTGCTATGCCAGAACTCTTCTTGAAACTCAACCAATTGATTGCGGATAAAGACCTAGAAACAGCGCGTGAATTGCAATACGCTATCAACGCAATCATCGGTAAATTGACTGCAGCTCATGGTAATATGTACTGTGTGATTAAAGAAGTCTTGAAAATCAATGAAGGGCTTAATATCGGATCAGTTCGTTCTCCACTTACACCAGTGACCGAAGAAGATCGTCCAGTTGTAGAAGCAGCTGCGGCATTGATTCGTGAAACTAAGGAGCGTTTCCTCTAATCAACAGGAGGCTTTATGACTAATTACGTTGCAATTGATATTGGTGGAACTAATATCAAATACGGTTTAATTGACCAAGATGGACAACTTGTAGAGTCTAACGAAGTAGCGACTGAGGCGCACAAGGGTGGTCCACACATCTTACAGAAAACAAAAGATATCGTAGCTAGCTATCTAGAAAAAGGACCAGTGTCAGGTGTAGCCATTTCCTCAGCGGGAATGGTTGATCCTGATAAGGGTGAGATTTTCTACGCTGGTCCACAGATACCAAACTATGCAGGAACTCAATTTAAAAAGGAAATTGAAGCTAGCTTTAATATTCCTTGTGAAATTGAAAATGATGTTAACTGTGCAGGGCTTGCTGAAGCTGTCTCTGGTTCAGGAAAGGGTGCAAGTATTACCCTTTGTTTGACGATTGGGACTGGTATCGGTGGTTGCTTAATCATTGATGGCCAAGTTTTTCATGGCTTTAGTAATTCTGCCTGTGAAGTTGGTTATCTGCACATGCAGGATGGAACCTTCCAGGATTTAGCGTCTACGACAGCTCTTGTTAAGTATGTAGCAGACGCACATGGAGATGAAGTGGAACAGTGGAACGGTCGTAGAATTTTCAAAGAAGCTACCGAAGGCAATAAACTCTGTATGGAGGGGATTGACCGTATGGTGGATTACCTTGGCAAGGGTCTCGCAAATATTTGTTATGTTGCCAATCCAGAAGTTGTCATCCTTGGTGGTGGTATCATGGGGCAAGAAGCAATTTTGAAACCAAAAATCCGTAAGGCTTTGAAAGATTCGCTTGTTCCAAGCTTGGCAGACAAGACTCGACTTGAATTTGCCCACCATCAGAATACTGCTGGCATGCTCGGTGCTTATTATCATTTCAAAACCAAACAGTCCTAAATTGGCTTTGCCAATTTAGGTTTTTTTTGGCAGGAAAAAAGCTAGGTAAAACTTTAATAAAACTTTGGAAGCCCTTGCATTTCTTGGGATAATATAGTATATTTATTATACTGAGAAATCTCTAAAAAGCGGTTGTAAAATCAAGTCATTTTTTTATTCAGAAAAAATGTAAGCGATTTCTAAAAAATGAATTTAAACAGAAGATAAGAGTGGGAGGAAGAAGAGTTTTAAAGTAGCACTGAGAAATAGAATTGTCGCCAGCAGAAACTGGGCTCTTGCAGTAGCTGACTGCTTTTGTTCATTAGGAGAATTTGATGAAACAGTATTTTTTTGAAAGAAGTCGTATATTTAGTATTCGTAAACTAACGGTTGGTGTAGCCTCTGTGGCAGTTGGACTGGCTTTTTTTGCATCTGGAAATGTTGCTGCTAACGAAGTTGTGACAGAGCCAAAACTGGAAGTAGAAGGTCAAGCCAAAGAAGTAATCGATGTCGATAAAGAAAAATCTGAAGCAGTTAAGGAAACTAAAGAAGTTAAGGAAACTAAAGAAGTAGTGAATCCTGTAAAAGAAGAAGTTGCTGAACAAGCAGCTCCTGCTACAGAAAAAGTAACAGAAGAAACTAAAACTACTGAAGAGGCTGGAGATTTACTTCCAGTAGAAATTCCTGACCGTGCTTATCCTGATACGCCAGTGAAAAAAATGGATACTTCAGCCATTGTTTCAGAGAAAGAAAGTCCACAAGTAGGGACTAAGAGCATTTTGAAACCTACAGAAGTGGCTCCGTCTGAAAGCGAAAAAGAAAATAGAGCCATTATCAATGGCGGACAAGACCTTAAGCATATCAATTATGAGGGGCAACCAGCTACATCGGCTACCATGATTTACACGATCTACAGTTCACCTCTAGCAGACGGTGGAACTCAGCGTTACCTCAATTCAGGTTCAGGTATCTTTGTGGCTCCAAATATCATGCTGACAGCCGCTCACAATTTCTTGAAGAAGGATGCCGAAACCAATGCTGGTAATATCTTAGGTGGTGATACTGCTAAGTTCTACTACAATGTTGGTTCTAATACTCCAAAAGAAAGATCATTGCCAACTTCAGGAAAAACTGTTTTGTTCCAAGAAAAGGATATTCATTTCTGGAATAAAGAAAAGTTTGGTGAAGGATACAAGAATGACCTAGCTTTGGTTGTGGCTCCAGTTCCAGTACAGATTGCAAGTCCAAATAAGGCAGCAACCTTTACTCCTTTAGCAGAGCATCGGGAATACAAAGCTGGAGAACCTGTTAGTACGATTGGTTATCCTACAGATTCAACTTCTCCAGAGTTGAAGGAACCGATTGTGCCAGGTCAATTGTATAAGGCAGACGGTGTCGTTAGAGATACTGAAAAGTATGATGATAAGGGAACAGTAGGTGTTACCTATCGTTTGACTTCTGTTTCTGGTCTTTCTGGTGGTGGAATTATTAACGGTGATGGTAAGGTCATTGGGATCCACCAACGTGGTACTGTTGATAATGCGAACATTGCTGAAAAAGACCGCTTCGGTGGAGGTCTTGTCCTCTCACCAGAACAACTAGCATGGGCTAAAGGCATCATTGATAAATACGGTGTTAAAGGCTGGTATCAAGGCGATAACGGTAGCCGTTATTATTTCACTCCAGAGGGAGAAATGTTAAGAAATAAGACAGCAGTTATCGGTGAAAACAAATATTCATTCGATGAAAGTGGTGTAGCAACTCTCCTTGAAGGCGTTGACTATGGACGAGTTGTTATCGAGCATGTGGACCAAAATGATAACCCAGTCAAAGAAAACGATACTTTTGTTGAAAAGACGGAAGTTGGAACTCAGTTCGACTATAACTATAAATCGGAAATTGAAAAAACAGATTTCTTCAAGAAGAATAAAGACAAATATGAGATTGTATCGATTGATGGCAAAGCTGTCAATAAACAGCTAAAAGATGCTTGGGAAGATGATTATAGCGTTGTGAGCAAGGCTCCTGCAGGAACTCGTGTCATTAAAGTAGTCTATAAAGTTAATAAAGGTTCCTTTGACATTCATTATCGTTTGAAAGGTACCGACCAAGAATTGTCAACTGCAACTGTGGATAATAACGAAGGTAAGGAATACGATGTTTCCTTTGTTCATAGATTCCAAGCCAAAGAAATTGCAGGTTATCGTGCAGTAAATGCAAGTCAAGAAGCAACTATCAAGCATAAAGGGGTGAATGAAGTTATTTTTGAATACGAAAAGATTGAAGATCCAAAACCAGCAACTCCTGTAACTCCAGTAGTTGATCCAAAAGATGAAGAAACAGAGATTGCTGCTTACGGTCCACTTCCAAGCAAGGCTCAATTGGACTACCACAAGGAAGAATTGGCTGCCTTTATCCACTATGGTATGAATACCTACACCGACTCTGAGTGGGGAAATGGTAGAGAAAATCCTCAGTACTTCAATCCAACAAATCTTGATACAGATCAGTGGATTAAGACTTTGAAGGATGCTGGATTCAAACGAACAATCATGGTTGTAAAACACCATGACGGATTTGTGATTTATCCATCTAAATATACAGACCATACGGTGGCTGCAAGTCCATGGAAAGATGGTAAGGGAGACCTTCTCGAAGAAATCTCTAAATCAGCGACTAAGTATGACATGAATATGGGTGTTTACCTATCACCATGGGATGCCAACCATCCTAAATATCATGTTGCAACTGAGAAAGAGTACAACGAATACTACCTCAACCAACTCAAGGAAATCCTTGGCAATCCTAAATACGGAAACAAAGGTAAGTTTATCGAAGTTTGGATGGACGGTGCGCGTGGTAGCGGAGCTCAAAAAGTAACTTATACCTTTGATGAGTGGTTCAAGTACATCAAGAAAGCCGAAGGAGATATCGCTATCTTCTCTGCTCAACCGACAAGTGTCCGTTGGATAGGTAATGAACGTGGTATCGCAGGAGATCCAGTTTGGCATAAGGTCAAGAAAGCTAAAATCACTGATGATGTGAAGAATGAGTATCTCAACCATGGAGATCCAGAAGGAGATATGTACTCAGTTGGTGAAGCAGACGTTTCTATCCGCTCAGGTTGGTTCTACCATGACAATCAACAGCCAAAATCAATCAAAGATTTGATGGATATCTACTTCAAGTCTGTTGGTCGTGGAACGCCACTTCTCCTCAATATTCCACCTAATAAAGAAGGTAAATTCGCAGATGCAGATGTCGCTCGCTTGAAAGAATTCCGAGCAACCTTGGATCAAATGTATGCAACTGACTTCGCTAAGGGTGCAACTGTAACTGCAAGCTCTACTCGTAAGAATCACTTGTATCAAGCAAGTCATTTGACAGATGGTAAGGATGATACGAGCTGGGCACTAGCAAATGATGCTAAGACAGGTGAATTCACTGTCGATCTTGGACAAAAGAGACGTTTTGACGTAGTCGAACTCAAAGAAGACATCGCTAAGGGTCAACGTATCTCTGGCTTTAAGGTTGAAGTTGAACTCAATGGTCGTTGGGTACCATACGGTGAAGGGTCAACTGTTGGTTATCGTCGTCTTATCCAAGGTCAACCAGTAGAGGCACAAAAGATTCGTGTAACCATTACTGGTGCACAAGCGACTCCAATTTTGACAAACTTCTCTGTTTATAAGACACCAAGCAGTATCGAGAAGACAGATGGTTACCCTCTCGGATTGGACTACCATTCAAATACAACTGCTGATAAAGAGAATACAACTTGGTATGATGAATCTGAAGGCGTCCGCGGAACATCTATGTGGACTAACCAAAAAGATGCTAGCGTAACCTACCGTTTCACTGGAACAAAAGCATATGTAGTGTCTACAGTTGATCCAAACCACGGTGAAATGTCCGTTTACGTAGATGGTCAAAAGGTTGCAGATGTCCAAACCAAAAATGCAGCTCGCAAGCGTAGTCAGATGGTCTATGAAACAGCTGACTTGGCTCCAGGTGAACATACTATCAAGCTTGTCAATAAGACTGGCGAGCCTATTGCAACGGAAGGTATCTACACGCTCAACAATGCTGGTAAAGGTATGTTTGAGATAAAAGAAACGACCTATGAAGTTCAAAAAGGTCAACCGGTTACTGTAACCATTAAACGTGTTGGTGGTAGCAAAGGAACAGCAACAGTCCATGTCGTGACTGAACCAGGAACAGGGGTTCACGGTAAAGTTTATAAGGATACAACTGCTGACCTGACTTTCCAAGACGGTGAAACTGAGAAAACAATCACGATTCCAACTATCGACTTTACAGAGCAAGCTGATTCAATCTTTGACTTCAAAGTGAAAATGACTAGCGTTTCTGACAATGCACTTCTTGGTTTTGCTTCAGAAGCTACTATTCGAGTGATGAAGGCAGAATTGCTCCTAAAAGACCAGACAAGCTATGATGATCAGGCAACTCAGCTTGACTATAGTCCAGGTTGGAACCATGAAACGAACTCAGCTGATAAATACCAAAATACAGAATCATGGGCGTCATTTGGACGTTTGACAGAAGAGCAGAAGAAAAATGCCAGCGTAACAGCCTACTTCTACGGAACAGGTCTTGAGATCAAAGGATATGTGGATCCAGGACATGGTATCTACAAGGTAACGTTAGACGGTAGAAAAGTCGAGTATCAAGATGGCCTAGGTAATGCTTCTGAGTACAACGGTAAGAAGTACTTCAGTGGTACAGCTGCTACACGTCAAGGTGGTCAGACTCTTGTTCGTTTGACTGGACTCGAAGAAGGTTGGCATGCTGTAACCTTGCAATTGGATCCAAAACGTAATGATACTACGAGAAATATTGGTATCCAAGTTGACCAGTTCATCACTCATGGTGAAGGTAGTGCTCTTTATACCAAAGCAGAGTTAATCCAAGCCATGAAGAACTGGAAGGATGAGTTGGTTAAGTTTGACCAGACAAGCTTGAAGAATACTCCAGAGGCACGTCAAGCCTTCAAGTCAAACTTGGATAAATTATCTGAGCAACTTTCAGCAAGTGAAGCCAATGCACAAGAAGTTCTGAAGACAGCAGCAACTTTGCAAATGATCCTTGATAAGGAAGAAAATTATGGCACAGATGATACGCCAACACCAGAACAGCCAGAAGAACCAAACTATGACAAGGCTATGGCAAGTCTGACAGAAGCAATTGAAAGAAAAACAGCTGAGCTCGGTGATGACAAGGAAGCTAAGAAGAAGCTAGTTGCATTAACAGAGCAAGCCTTAACAGCTATCCAAGAAGCTAAGACTCAGGATGCAGTAGATAAGGCCTTGCAAGCAGCTTTAGCATCAATTAATCAGCTTCAAGCAACTCCGAAAGAGGAACCAACTCCAGAAGATCCAAAACAGCCAGAAGATCCAAGTAAGCCAGAAGAGCCTAAGCTTGACTACGATAAAGCCATGGCAAGTCTGACAGAAGCAATTGAAAGAAAAACAGCTGAGCTCGGTGATGACA
>NZ_JALDVP010000006.1:88064-101394 GCF_023110115.1 Streptococcus sp. oral taxon 431
AGCTAGTTGCATTAACAGAGCAAGCCTTAACAGCTATCCAAGAAGCTAAGACTCAAGATGCTGTTGAAAAAGCCTTGCAAGACGCTTTGGTATCCATCAACAATCTTCAAGCAACTCCAAAAGAGGAGCCAAGCAAGCCAGAAGAACCAAAACAGCCAGAGGAGCCAAGCAAGCCAGAAGAACCAAAACAGCCAGAGGTACCAAGCAAACCAGTAGAGCCTAAGCTTGACTACGATAAAGCTATGGCAAGCTTGTCCGAAGTCATTAAAAGTAAAACAGCTGAGTTGGGGGATGACAAGGAAGCTAAGAAGAAACTAGTTGAACTAGCAGAACAAGCCTTAGCTGCTATTGAAGAAGCCAAAACTCAGGATGCAGTAGATAAGGCCTTGCAAGACGCTTTGACATCTATCAACAATCTTCAGGCGACACCAAAAGAGGAACCAGCTCCAGAAGAGCCAGCAAGACCAGAGGAGCCAAGTAAGCCAGAAGAGCCAGCAAGACCAGAGGAGCCAAGTAAACCAGAAGAACCAAGTAAGCCAGAAGAGGAAGTGAAACATTCAAGTCTTCCAACTGAAGGTGTTAAAGAATTGAGTGTAACTCAACCAAGCCTTGAAGTAACGACAGAAGCAATTGCCTTCAATACGATTCGTCGTGAAAATTCTCTCTTAGCTAAAGGTAAGGAACAAGTCGTTTCTGAAGGAAAAGACGGACAAGTAACGACTTATGTAGAAGTTGACGGCAGCGATCGTAAGGTTGTTAAGGTTGAACGTGAGGAAGCTCAAGACCGCATCGTTGAAGTAGGTACTCAAGAAGGAACTGCTATGCCGACAGAAGGCGTTATGAACCTGGACTTTAACCTACCAAATCTAAAAGTAGAGAAAGAACCAATCGCCTTCAAGACTGTTCGCCGTGAGAATGCTGATTTAGCTAAAGGTAAGGAACGAGTTGTTTCTGAAGGAAAAGACGGACAAGTAACGACTTATGTAGAAGTCGATGGTGACAACCGTAAGGTTGTTAAGGTTGAACGTGAGGAAGCCCAAAATCGCATCGTCGAAGTTGGAACTAAGGAAGAAAGTCCATCAACTGATAGCAGATTGAAGGTCTTGAAAGATTCATCAACAAACTTGAAACTGATTGCTCGAGAAGGGGATCTCAATGGTGGTTCTGTTCTAGAGGTCGATAAGGTTGCTGACCAGGTCTTGGAAGGTCGCCGTTTCGATGCTTATCAAATTCAATTGAAGAATGAGAAAGGTGAACTTGTTCAATTGAAAGGTGCAGCCCTTGTTCAAGTTGCTGTGGCGTCTGATGTAGCCAATGTCTATGCTATGAATGCAAATCAAGAATTGCAGGAAGTGAAGTTTGAACAGAAAGGTTCAGCACTTGAATTTGTAGCTCCACACCTAGGTGTCTATGCGGTAGTGTACAAGGATGCAGCACAACCAAGTGCACCAACAAGTGCAGAAACTCCTGCTCCACAACCTATGGGAGAAGATAAGCCTTTAGCAGAGGCTAAGGGAACTGTAGCAGATTCTACAAGCAAACAGTTGCCGGCAACAGGAGAAGAAGTAAGTTCAGCTCTCTTGCCTGCCCTCACTCTTGTTTCAGGAATGATGCTATTCTTCTTCAAAAAAGAGATGAAGGATTAGCAGAGACTAAATCAAAGAAAGTGTTTTAAACACTAAAAAAGGGAGTCCCATAGTGGACTCCTTTTTGTGGGGAAAAATATTTTAAATAGAAAACCCTGAATGGTTTCCAATTTCAGGGCTTTCTATGTCTTGTGTTTCTACGATAACCATTCAGTCTATTATTCTCCCAATAGCTATTAAAGATTTTTTCTTTACTTTCGCGATCGATCTCTAGGAAATAAGCGTAGAGTAAATCAATGATAATCAGCATTGGAATCTGAGCAGAAATTCGTTGAATATAAGATGCTTGGTTTTGGCTTGCGACCAAAATAGTTTCTGTAAATGCTTGAGTATCCTTATTCGGTGAACTTGTAAATAGAACTGTCTTAGCTCCCATATCTTGGGCATCTAATAAACTATCGATGATGGACGGTGTTGTTCCTGAGAGGGAAAAACCAAAGACCAGACATTTTTCATCAATGATACTAGTCGTCCAGGCAAAACCGTCTGGATCTGTTAAGGCTTCACAGACGACACCCAATCTCATAAAACGTAGCTTCATCTCACGTGCGACTAGACCAGAACTCCCAGTTCCGAAAAAATACACGCGTTCTGATTGCTCAATCATCTGAGCTACACGTTCCAGCTGCTCATCGTCAATCAATCCTTGAGAAATTTCTCGAAGATTTGCATAACTTCTAAGGACTCTCTGAGTTAAAGGATTCATATCCTGTTGAGGAGCAGAAAGAGTATCTTTTTGTTGCTGATATTTGAAGATGAATTCTCGATAGCCCTTAAAACCACACTTCTTGGCAAAACGAGTGAGCGCTGCCTGGGAAATATGAAGTTTTTGCGTGACTTGTTGAGAGGATAAGTCATCATTTATCGTATCTGCCTGCAGAAAATAGCGGGCAATTTCTTGCTCTAAATCGGTCATTTCTTCAAAGTGAAGGTCGATAATCGTAGAGATATCTTGCTTATTCATGGAACTCCTTTTATAGCTATTTGCCAAAATTACTTTGACAAATCTAACAAATAAAATAGCGCTTACCTCCATTATATCATAGAAAATACTTTTTGGACCAAAAAGGAAAAGTCTTTTCTTTTTCCATAATTTTCTACCTAAATTATGGTACAATGAAGAGTGTGATTTTGATTAGAAATGAGATTGATGTGTATGAGAAAATTCAATAGCCACTCGATACCGATACGGCTTAATCTGTTGTTCGCAATCGTTATCTTGCTCTTTTTAGCAATTATTGGTCGTTTGCTTTATATGCAAGTTCTTCATAAGGATTTTTATGAAAACAAACTCGCTTCTGCTAGCCAAACTCGAGTAACCATGGGTTCCGCTCGTGGAGAAATTTATGACGCAACAGGAAAACCTTTAGTCCAAAACACCGTTAAGCAAGTTGTTTCCTTTACACGAAGCAACAAGATGACTGCGGCTGATTTGAAGGATATTTCTAAAAAATTATTGACCTATGTCACAGTCACCTCTCCAGAGTTGACGGACCGTCAAATGGCTGATTACTACTTGGCTGATGCTGAAGTTTATAAGAAGACAGTTGAAGCACTTCCAAAGGATAAACGATATGATTCAGATGGCAATCAACTTTCCGAATCTGAACTCTATAACAACGCTGCTGAGAGTATTACTTCCAGTCAATTAGACTACTCAGAGGATGAAAAGAAGGCAATCTATATCTTTAGTCAGCTCAATGCAGTAGAAAATTTTGCGACAGGAAATATTCAAACGGATCCTTTGAGCGATACACAGGTAGCTGTGATTGCTTCTGCATCTAAGGAATTGCCAGGTATTTCCATCTCTACTTCATGGGACCGAAAAGTCTTAGAAACCTCTCTTTCATCAATAGTTGGAAGTGTTTCTAGTGAAAAATCTGGTCTTCCAGCAGAAGAAGTGGACGCTTATTTGAAAAAAGGTTACTCACTCAATGACCGTGTTGGGACTTCCTATCTTGAAAAGCAATACGAAGAAGTCTTGCAAGGAAAACGTACCGTCAAGGAAATCCATTTGGACAAGCACGGAGACATGGAGAGTGTAGAGAATATCGAAGAAGGAAGCAAGGGTAAAAATATCAAATTAACCATTGATTTGGCCTTCCAAGATAGCGTAGACAACCTCTTAAAGAACTATTTCAACTCAGAACTTGCAAATGGTGGAGCTAGATATTCAGAGGGTGTCTATGCAGTAGCCCTCAATCCTAAGACAGGTGCTGTATTAGCCATGTCAGGAATGAAGCACAATGTAGAGACTGGAGAACTGACCACGGACTCACTTGGTACAGTAACCAATGTCTTCGTACCAGGATCTGTCGTTAAGGCAGCTACCATCAGTTCAGGCTGGGAAAATGGGGTCTTGTCAGGAAATCAAACCTTGACAGATCAACCAATCGTCTTCCAAGGTTCTGCCCCTATCAATTCCTGGTATACTCCTTATTACGGTTCTTTCCCGATTACAGCCGTTGAAGCCTTGGAGTATTCATCCAATACTTACATGGTCCAAACTGCTCTTGGAATCATGGGGCAAACTTATCAGCCGAATATGACGGTAGGAACCAACAATCTTGAATCTGCCATGGGAAAACTCCGTTCAACCTTCGGTGAGTATGGTTTAGGAGTTTCTACAGGAATTGACCTACCAGATGAGTCAACAGGCTTTATCCCTAAAGACTATGATTTGGCCAACTATCTAAATAATGCCTTTGGGCAGTTTGATAACTACACACCGATGCAGTTAGCTCAGTATGTAGCAACTATTGCCAATAATGGTGTCCGCTTAGCTCCTCATATCGTGGAAGGAGTCTACGACAACAACGAACAAGGTGGTCTAGGAGAACTCATTAAGCAAACGGACAGCACAGAAATGAATAAGATTAATATTTCTGAGTCTGACATGTCTATCTTGCAACAAGGCTTTTACCAAGTATCGCACGGGACAAGTGCTCTCACGACAGGTCGCGCCTTTTCAAATGGGGCAGCAGTCTCCATCAGCGGGAAAACCGGTACAGCCGAAAGTTACGTCAATGGTGGCCAAAAAGCCAACAATACTAATGCCGTGGCCTATGCTCCAAGTGATAATCCTCAGATTGCAGTTGCAGTTGTTTTCCCGCATAATACGAATCTAACTAATGGTGTCGGACCTTCGATTGCTCGCGACATTATCAATCTCTACAACCAACACCATCCAATGAACTAGAAAGGAAGCCATGCTTTACCCAACACCTATAGCTAAGCTGATTGACAGTTATTCTAAACTTCCAGGTATCGGGATTAAGACAGCAACTCGACTGGCCTTTTATACCATTGGGATGTCGGATGACGATGTCAATGAATTTGCAAAAAATCTTCTTGCAGCCAAGCGAGAATTGACCTATTGCTCTATTTGTGGACGCTTGACAGATGATGACCCTTGTTCTATCTGTACCGATCCTAGCCGTGACCAGTCTACGATTCTGGTTCTGGAGGATAGCCGCGATGTCGCTGCTATGGAAAACATCCAAGAATACCACGGACTTTACCATGTTTTACACGGTTTGATTTCCCCTATGAATGGAATTAGCCCAGATGACATCAACCTCAAAAGTCTCATGACTCGCCTCATGGATAGCGAAGTTTCAGAGGTCATCGTGGCCACCAATGCGACTGCTGATGGTGAAGCAACTTCCATGTATATCTCTCGACTACTTAAACCTGCAGGGATTAAGGTTACTCGTCTAGCAAGAGGTCTAGCAGTAGGAGCAGATATCGAATATGCGGACGAAGTAACGCTCCTAAGAGCTATTGAAAATCGTACCGAACTTTAGTCTGTAAGGATATAGAATAGGCAATTAGCTAGTAGATACGATATATAAGAAA
The DNA here is from genome assembly GCF_023110115.1 of Streptococcus sp. oral taxon 431. Lineage (GTDB taxonomy): Bacteria > Bacillota > Bacilli > Lactobacillales > Streptococcaceae > Streptococcus. Next base: position 93,569 of record NZ_JALDVP010000006.1, read on the forward strand.
TCAAGAGACTGGATTTATTTTTAATCCAGTCTCTTTTGTGCTATTCAAGTTTAAAAAAATAAACAAATGTGATATACTAAAAAGCGAGTATTCTAGTAGAAATAGGACAATCATATGAAACAAACAATTATTCTATTATATGGTGGACGCAGTGCAGAGCGTGAAGTGTCTGTATTGTCAGCTGAGAGTGTCATGCGTGCGGTTAACTATGACCGTTTTGAAGTCAAAACTTTCTTTATCAGCCAGTCTGGTGATTTTATCAAAACCCAAGAATTTACCCAAACTCCTGGCCAAGATGAACGTCTCATGACCAATGAAACGATTGATTGGGACAAGAAAGTTGCTCCAAGTGCCATCTACGAAGAAGGCGCAGTTGTTTTTCCAGTTCTTCATGGACCTATGGGAGAAGACGGTTCCGTTCAAGGTTTCCTAGAAGTCTTGAAAATGCCTTATGTCGGTTGCAACATCTTGTCTTCAAGCCTTGCTATGGACAAAATCACGACTAAACGTGTCTTAGAATCTGCTGGGATTGCCCAAGTCCCTTACGTAGCCATTGTTGAAGGGGATGACTTAGCTTCTAAGATCGCAGAAGTTGAAGAAAAATTAAGATATCCAGTCTTTACCAAACCATCTAATATGGGTTCTAGTGTTGGTATTTCTAAGTCTGAAAATAAAGAGGAACTCCATCAAGCTCTCGAACTCGCTTTTAAATATGATAGTCGTGTCTTGGTAGAGCAAGGCGTCAATGCGCGTGAAATCGAAGTTGGGCTTTTAGGAAACTATGATGTCAAGAGCACTCTACCTGGTGAAGTTGTCAAGGACGTAGCCTTCTATGACTATGAAGCAAAATACATCGATAACAAGATTACGATGGATATTCCAGCTAAGATTAGTGATGATGTAGTAGCAGTCATGCGTAAAAATGCAGAAGCTGCCTTCCGTGCTATTGGCGGGCTTGGTCTCTCACGTTGTGATTTCTTCTATACAGATAAGGGAGAAGTTTTCCTAAATGAGCTCAACACCATGCCAGGATTTACCCAGTGGTCTATGTATCCCTTGCTCTGGGACAATATGGGGATTAGCTATCCAGAACTAATCGAGCGTTTGGTTGATCTTGCTAAGGAAAGCTTTAACAAGCGTGAAGCGCACCTATTGTAAAGATAGCTATAAGGGCGGGGCAAGACTCCCTGCCCCTTTTTAAAGGAGTAAACATGAAACTTACGATTCACGAAGTTGCGCGTGTTGTCGGTGCAAAAAATGATGTGACAAGCTATGCGGACAGTCCACTAGTTAAGGCAGAGTTTGATAGTCGTTTGATTGGACCTGGTGATCTATTTGTGCCACTCAAGGGGGCGCGTGATGGTCATGACTTTATCGAGACGGCTTTTGAAAACGGCGCTGTTGTAACCCTGTCAGAGAAGGAAGTAGCAGATCATCCTTACATTTTAGTAGAAGATGTTTTGACAGCCTTTCAAGCTCTTGCAGCCTATTACCTTCAAAAGACAGGAGTAGATGTCTTTGCTGTTACAGGTTCAAATGGGAAGACAACGACCAAGGATATGTTGGCTCATTTACTTTCTACAAGCTACAAAACCTACAAAACGCAAGGAAATTACAATAACGAGATTGGACTACCTTATACAGTTCTTCATATGCCAGATGATACTGAGAAGTTAGTCTTGGAAATGGGACAGGATCACTTGGGAGATATTCATCTTTTGTCTGAACTGGCTCATCCGAAAACAGCTATTGTGACTCTGGTCGGAGAAGCACATTTGGCCTTCTTCAAGGACCGTTCTGAGATTGCCAAAGGTAAATTACAGATTGCTGATGGAATGGAGAAAGGTAGCTTACTTTTGGCGCCAGCTGATCCCATTGTAGAGGATTATCTACCTTCTGACCAAAAAGTAGTTCGTTTTGGTCCGGGTGCAGAACTCGAAATTACAGACTTAATTGAGCGTAAGGATAGCTTGACTTTCAAGGCTAATTTCTTGGAGAAATCCCTTGATTTACCAGTAACAGGTAAGTACAATGCGACCAATGCTATGATTGCTTCTTACGTTGCCCTGCAAGAAGGAGTGTCTGAGGAGCAGATTGGTCAAGCCTTCCAAAATCTAGAGTTGACCCGCAATCGTACCGAGTGGAAAAAGGCTGCCAACGGTGCAGACATCTTATCAGATGTCTACAATGCCAACCCAACAGCCATGAAGTTGATTTTAGAAACTTTCTCTGCTATCCCAGCTAATGAAGGTGGTAAGAAAATCGCAGTTCTGGCGGATATGAAAGAACTTGGAGACCAGTCTGTTCAACTTCATAATCAAATGATTTTGAGCCTGTCACCAGATGTCCTTGATACCGTTATTTTCTACGGTGAAGATATCGCTGCCCTAGCCCAATTAGCCAGTCAAATGTTCCCAATCGGTCATGTTTATTACTTTAAGAAAACAGCTGAGGAAGACCAGTTTGAAGCTATGCTTAAGCAGGTCAAGGAGAGTCTTGGTGCACATGACCAAATCTTGCTTAAAGGTTCGAACTCTATGAATCTAGCCAAGCTAGTAGAAAGTTTAGAAAATGAGTGCAACTGATTTCGCTAAAGCTATTCAGAGAATGTTGGCCATTACTGACACTGGACTGACCTATACCAAGGATCCTTTTGACCGCGAACGTTATGAGGATTTACGGCAGATTTTATCAAATATCTTGCAGGATCAAACAGAGCTTGATCAAGAGGAATTGACTACGATCTTAAAACCAACAGGTAGCTATGCAACTCCCTTGATGGATGTGCGAGCTTGGATTGTTCAAGACCAGAAGATTTGTTTGGTTAGAGGACAAGGAGAGGATACTTGGGCATTACCTGGTGGCTTTGGTGAGGTAGGATATTCTCCCAAGGAAAATATCCGAAAAGAAGTTCAGGAAGAAACAGGATTTTCGGCAGAAGTAGGCTATTTATTGGCAGTTTTTGATACCAACCTCTTTCAACTTCAGAACAAGCAGTATGCAAAGTTCGTCTTTGACTGTCAGTTATTAGATGGACAATTTCAAGAAAATCAAGAAGTTGCTGAATTAGGCTTTTTTGATATTTCAAATCTCCCTCCCCTATCTGAAAAAAGAATAACCAAGGAACAAATGGAGATTCTATGGCAGGTCTATAAGGGTGAGCGGGAACAATATATCGATTAGAAGCTTTGCTTTATCTTAAGGCCGATAGCTTCTTTGGGACACAAAAATATAAGAAATAAATGTAAGCTAGGCTCTATGGAGATAAGTAAGAGGTGGCTTATATGAAAATGAGGAAAATTATATGAATGTTTGGGATGCTTTATTTACCACCCAACCGACGGAGCCACCCCAATTTGGATTTACTTGGTTCGCAAGCACATTTGCCTTACTGTTTTTGACAATTTATCTTGCTTATCGCTATCGTGATAATAAGGTTTGTCAACGATTCTTCCAGATTATACAGGCAATACAGTTAATCTCGCTTTACAGCTGGTATTGGATCAATCAGTTCCCCCTGTCAGAAAGCTTGCCTTTTTATCATTGCCGATTAGCCATGTTTGTAGTTCTACTACTACCAGGTGTTTCAAAAACCAAACAGTATTTTGCTTTGCTTGGAACCTTCGGGACGATTGCAGCCTTTGTTTATCCAATCCCAGACGCTTACTCTTTCCCACACATCGTTATTTTGTCCTTTATTTTCGGACATCTAGCCCTTCTTGGGAATTCCTTGATTTATCTTTTAAACAACTACGATGCACGTCTCTTGGATTTCAAAGGTATTCTTATACTGACCTCTTTACTCAATGGTTTGATTTTTATAGTCAATTTATTGACGGGTGGAGATTACGGTTTTATGACAAAACCACCATTAGTGGGAGACCATGGTCTTGTGGTTAATTACATCATTGTCACTCTATTTTTGACTTGTGCTATTTTCCTCTTCTCTAAAGGTTTTCAAGTCATCACTCAGGAGAAGGCAGAAAGAAGATTGAAAATCTGGCAGAAATAAAAAATATTTTCCCAACCGCTTGACTTTTATCTGAGAATTTTGATACAATAGTAGGCGGTATTGTTTACCCCATTTGTAAGGCCCCGGAACCTTTCAAATACCCTGCGGACCGGAACATCCGCCCTGTAAACAAAAACGACATTCATATAGGAGAAATCATGAACAAAACTACATTCATGGCTAAACCAGGCCAAGTAGAACGCAAATGGTACGTTGTTGACGCAACTGATGTACCTCTTGGACGCCTTTCAGCAGTTGTTGCTAGCGTACTTCGCGGAAAAAACAAACCAACATTCACACCACACACTGATACAGGTGACTTCGTAATCGTTATCAATGCTGAAAAAGTTAAATTGACTGGTAAAAAAGCATCTGATAAGATCTACTACACTCACTCAAACCACCCAGGTGGATTGAAATCAATCTCTGCTGGTGAACTTCGTTCTAAAAATGCAGTTCGTTTGATCGAGAAATCAGTTAAAGGTATGCTTCCACACAATACTCTTGGCCGCGCTCAAGGTATGAAATTGAAAGTATTCGTTGGAGCTGAGCACACTCACGCTGCGCAACAACCAGAAGTTCTTGATATTTCAGGACTTATCTAAGGAAAGGAACAATAAAGTATGTCACAAGCACAATATGCAGGTACTGGACGTCGTAAAAACGCTGTTGCACGCGTTCGCCTTGTTCCAGGAACTGGTAAAATCACTGTTAACAAAAAAGATGTTGAAGAGTACATCCCACACGCTGACCTTCGTTTGGTCATCAACCAACCATTCGCAGTTACTTCAACTGTAGGTTCATACGACGTTTTCGTTAACGTTGTAGGTGGTGGTTACGCTGGTCAAGCAGGAGCTATCCGTCACGGTATCGCTCGTGCCCTTCTTCAAGTAGACCCAGACTTCCGCGATTCATTGAAACGCGCAGGACTTCTTACACGTGACTCACGTAAAGTTGAGCGTAAGAAACCAGGTCTTAAGAAAGCTCGTAAAGCATCACAATTCTCAAAACGTTAATCAATACGATTATATCAACGTTTACAGACATTCAAGAATTATCTCTTGGATGTCTTTTTTGTTTCAAAAAATCAAAGTTCACCCCAAAATTCACCCCATATTCACCCCATCAATTTTTTAAACTACGAAATGCAATATCGCCAACAGTCTGATTTACAGTATCCTTTGTGTTTACATATATTTTTGTTACCTGTTTATCGTTATGAGTAAGAGTTTCTGACATAGCTTCTTTTTTAGTTTTAACATAAACAATACTCTAGTAAGTGGTAAAACAACTATACAATTATTTGTATAGGGAACCTAAGCAGGGTTTGCTTAGGTTATTGTTGTGTCTTCCAATAGGAATATATAACAAGTTTAATGATGTAGCTAAGTCTTGGTAATCTAGTAGCACCATCCTCTTTCATTAAATAATATCGAAATTCATCAAGACTATTTACAACTTTTTCATCTAAATATAGTCTAGGGGTTACTGATGTTTCTAGACTAGAATTGATGTTTTTTATATCTTTTTCCATTTCTTCACGTAGTTTTTTTCCATGTATCAATGGAATAATGCTTTATGTTTCTATATGATTCTTCAATGATATTTCCGATAGACGCTTTAAAACAATTCTGAAAGAAACACCATTTAATTCCTCGTAATGATTTGATAGAAGTGTTTGTTCTAGTGTGCTTAGAAAATTATTTTGACTTAGTTCTTTGATTTTACGCTCTTTTGTCTTTGAATTTAATTACCCCTAAGTGCCTTTAATCGTACGAATAATACTTATTTTGATAATGACTTTTATAAGCCGCATAGAATTCATTTTAAAAATAGACATTATAGAGTGTCAATTTAATAGTGGTTAAACGAGTATGACTAACAAATATACAATAATCTTTCGAATCTAGTATTTCTTATTGAATTAGAATACTTATTAAAAGTACTTTTTAATACATTAATGGTATAATAGATATAGATTTCACTATATAGGAGCAATATATATGAAAAAAACAAAAATGATTTTATGGTTAATGATAGGAGGAATTATGCTTATGGCGGCAGCATCATTGAATGGATGTAGCTTTGGTGGTGAAAACATTCCAAAAAACAGAACAAAAGAACAGTACGAATTTGAAAAAACCTTTGAACCTATATTTAAATTTTTAGAACAAGAAAAAAAGGATTTTACGGGATTAAAGGCTTATATTTGTGATGTTTATATAAAAGTCGGAGAACAAGTAAATGATTATGAGATTGATTTAGATATTACTGAATCGGCAATTAAGGGTGATTACACAATAACACTTGGCGAGGATAAAGAAATAGTTCCAGTTACTTACTCTAATGGTAAACTAAATTATGGCTCGGAGGTAAATCCTTTATTTGACGAAAAAATTCTTAATTTAGTGGTTTCAAGAGATTATTTCGCTTCCTTAGATGTGGAAAGGACTTTTAAGAGTGCAGAAACAGAGCTTCGTGATATTATCTATAAAACAGAAAATCATTCTGACCTCTATAAATATCTTAAAAATAAGTACGATATGCCAGAAGATACGACCTGTCGAATAAGATTAGATTACTCTAATGGAAGAATCTATGGAATTTCAATACTAATGGAATCTAAGGATAAGGCTGTTCAAATAGATTTAACAATCTTTAAACAATAGGGGGGAGTTTATGAACGAAATCGAAAAAAGCAACCGCAGAGTTGAAATGTCAGCAGTCTTATCTGATGCTGTATATAAATACGAAGTAGCCTATACTGCTGGTTTCAAAAGCCCCCAAAAAAAGGCAGAACAAGTCTTGAATGATGCTGGTATAAACGCTAAAAGTTATGATATCGTAGACACAATGTATGATAGAGGGTCGGGAGTTGCTGCTATTGCTGTTTACGATAAACTGACAAAGGAGACCTACATCGCCTACGCTGGAACCAACATGGATGCTGATGGCCATAAGGATCCTATTGTAGACCTTGCCATTGCCTTAAATGACACCTTGTACTTAAAAGAAAAAAACAAACCCGCTCTTGATTTTTATGATAGAGTGGAGGCGAATGGACACTATATTAGCACAACTACTGGCCATTCTTATGGAGAATATCAGGCTGGAAGGACAGCCATGGAGAGACAAGTCCCCTATAATTTTGGCTATCAAGGTGCTCCTCAGTCGGTAAATGGTAAGACTGCTAACGAGATGGTGGCAGATAGAGATGCTGCTTGGTATGTAGACGTTATTGGTAAGAGTAACAATTTTGAAGAGTTCAAACAAAAATTAGAGGCGAAAGCTAATGCAGCGAATTTCGGGATAACTAGGATGACTTTTGGTTTTAAGAAAAATACAGTTAAACTTCCAGACGATGCCGTTCTTAGGCAGTATTGGGATTATCTGTCTCATTTAAAAGTTACTTCTCCTGAGACTTTAAAAGCTGCTAAAGAAGAAGCAGAACGAATTGAAGCGTTAAGGAAGAATTACAAGGGTTACTCTGTGACGTTTTCCACCACGCGAGATGTGTTGACGAATATTGCTTGGGCTCAGGATGGGAAAGAGATTTCATTTGGAGGACAGGCGCTAGACAATAGTACTGCAGAGACACTGCTGGATAACAACACTTGGTTAGTGCTAAAATTTTTGGGAATCACAAGGGAAACTAAGTATCCTGGCAATGTTGTTGCGATTGATTTGCCGATTCATCATAGTATGACGGAGTACAGAGAAAACGCTGAAGCTATGGAATATACAAAGCAAGTAGTTCTAGAACAGTTATTTGCGGTTGATATAGATGGCGATGGTTTATTAGATTTTGCAGTGA
>NZ_JALDVP010000007.1:0-76535 GCF_023110115.1 Streptococcus sp. oral taxon 431
TTGTTGTTGGAGCTTCAGTCGTTGTTGGAGCTTCAGTTGTTGTTGGAGCTTCAGTTGTTGTAGTGGTTGTCGTTGTTGTAGTGGTTGTCGTTGTTGTCTTATCACCGCTACCTTCACCTGAACCAGTCTCTAAACGAGTAAGTTTAGTGATTGAACGTTCTTCAGGGAAGTTAGTTGCTTTCCACTTCAATGTGTTAGCTACTTTAGTACCTTTTGGAAGGTCGTTAGTAAGTTCAGTTGTGTACTCAATCCACATTGGCCAGTTCCAGTTATCACCAAAGTTAAATGTGAATCCTGTGATTTGACCTGCTTCATTTCTTGTGAATACAGCTGTCTTAGTGAAGTTGTCAGTTGGGTTCAACTTGAACAATTCGTTTTCACTTTGGATTTTGTTTGGTTGAGTTGCGTAACGAACAGCACGCAATGAACCCTCTACAAGAACTTGACCGTTATCGCTGAAGTCATCAGTAATAACCAAGTTATTCAATTTATCTTGAACAGCGTTCAAAAGGATACGCCATTTGATACGTTTAGGGTTTTGTTGGTCTTGGTAACCATATTTGTATTCGTAGTCATCTGGAACACCTACATATTTCTCATAGGTTACATTGTAAGTTTCTTCACCAAACTTAAATGTGTACTTACCAGAATCAGTCCAAGTTTTTGCATTCGGACGAACTGAGTATTTCAAAGACATGACTTTGTCTTTGTAGTTTTTAGAGAAGTAGTCCGTGAAAGTAATGGTTACTTTACCTGTACTTGGATCAGTTACTGCATCACCAACCTTTTGACCGTCGGCGTGAAGGATTGGGAACTCAAGTTTAGTAACAAGTTCCAATTCTTTTGGAAGGTCCAAAGTCAAAGTATCCCCAGCATTGATCTGTTGTGAGTCTGGGAAAGTAAGGCTATTTGTTGCCTCCAAGACACGACCAGTCGTAATCTTTTTGTCCGCAGTTATAGGTTGACCATCAACCTTAACTTCTGTGTTCATAGTATATTGAGTTACTTCAGTAGCGAAAACTGTCGTCAGTGTTGCCAATGAAAGAACCAAGATACTTAACATCGCTAAAATGCGCGTAGCGCTAAGCTGTGAATTCTTCATCACAATAAACTCCTTTAATTTAATCTGATATATCATAGCATTTTTTAGTTTCTTTTACAAGTCTTTTAAAGGGTTTTTTAAAAGATTTTTATTTTTCTGCTAGAAATATTATTATTTTTGTTTTATATTGTCTCTTTTCGACAAATTTCATCTTCTATGGTCATCTTTTTTCTCGCGAATACCGACCAAAGTTAAGAACATCATCAAGATTCCAAGTAGGCTGATCCACCAGTTTGACTGCTCTCCAGTCTCTGGTAAGAGCTGGTCTTGGACAACTGGTGCTTCAACTGTTTGAGGTTTTTGAGCTGAAACTGCCAATGGCTTCATCTCCTCCAGTTTAGGAGATGGAACTGGTGCTGATGGTTCTTGTTTTGATTGTTCAACCAGGGTCCCTATTTCAATAATCTCTGCTTGTGGTTCTTCTAGGATTTCTGAGCGAATCAATTCTTTCTTAATCACAACTCCATTCTGCAAAGTCAAACGATACATATATTGACGTTTTCCTGGTTTTCCTTTTTGTAGAAGAATTTGTGTACCTTTAGCAAACTTAGGATTTTCAACTATTTGTTTTTCAAAGTCAATCTCTTCTACTTGGATGTTTTCTTCTATAATTATAGAAGAAACTTGCTTGGTTCCGATCTCAGTGATCTCTGCTTGTGGTTCTTCTAGGATTTCTGAGCGAATCAATTCTTTCTTGATCACAACTCCGTCCTCAAGAGTCAAGCGATACACATCTTGTCGTCTACCTGCCTTGCCTTCTTGTAAAACATTCACAGTTCCTTTTGCTAGCTCTGCATTTTCAACTGTTTGTTTCTCAAAGGCTACTTCTTCTGCTTGGATGAGTTCCTCTGTTGTAATAGTAGGAATTCGTTTTGTTCCAACTAAGATTACACGAGCCACTGCTTTTCTGATTACCGTGGTATCTACCAATGTAGAAGAAAGCTCTTCGTCATTGAAGTAGTATTTCTCAAACGTTCTGTGAATTAGTCCATCTTGACCTTCTTGGAAGACTCTAGTTTCACCTTCTGGTAAGCTATCATCATTGCGATATTCTGTTTGATGACTAATGACTTCATCCTCAGTCACCAAGACAGTACGCTCAACTCCAGCACCCACTACAAGAACTTGGTTGATAGGTTGAGTCGTGATAACAGTTCTTAGATACTCACGTTGAGTTTCTTTACCATTGACATAGGTTACTTTATAGTAGTCTGTTTGAGTTCCTTCTTGGCCTTCTACTTCGACCAGACGATAGCTAACAGGCTTAGTCTTGTCCTCACGAACGATGGTGTTGTAAGGAATCGCACTGGTTAAGCTGATCTCTTTGGTTTCAGTAACTTGAGAACCGATATGGATAATCTGCTCAAGGGCTGGACGCAACTCTTTGACGCTAATCAAGTCCGTCTTGACTAAGATGCCATCTTTATAAGTAAGCTGATAAATTTTTTCTACTAAACCAGCACGACCTTCTTGAACAAGCTTACGTTCACCCTTTGGAATATTTTCATCAATAACGGTAACTGTTCTAAAGTTAGTCTCTTCAGTTCGCGTTTCCTGCTTCACTTTAACATTTGGAACATGTTTTGTCCCAACTAAAATGATGGTCGGAATTGCTTCTCTGACAACTTTACTTTCGATTAGTTTTGAAGAACGTTCTTCATCATTGAAGTACTGTTTCTCAATTGTCTTATGGATGAGTCCATCTTGACCTTCTTGAAGAACCTTTGTTTCACCTTCTGGCAAAGTATCGTCGTTACGATATTCAGTTGAACTTGTGATTCTTTCTTCTTGGATTTCGAAGATTGTACGCTCAATTCCAGAACCTTCAACTAGGACTTTATTGACAGGTTGAGTTGTAATGACTGTTCTGAGGTGCTCACGCTTGGTTTCCTTACCATTGACATAAGTTACTTGATAGTAGTCTGTTTGAGTTCCCTCTTGGCCCTCTACTTCAACAAGGCTGTAACCAACTGGCTTGGTCTTATCCTTACGAATAATAACATTGTACGGAATTGGACTTGTTGTGTTGATTTCCTTGGTCTCAGTAACTTGCGTACCGATATGGATAATCTCATCTTGAACTTTTTGAACTTCCTTGCTACTAATCAAGTCTGTCTTAATCAAGACTCCGTCTTTGTAGGTTAGTTGGTAAACTTTCTCAATGAGACCATTTCGTCCTACTTGAACTACCTTAGTTTCACCTTTTGGTAGGTTTGGATCTTCGATTTTTTGAGTCTTGTAGGCAATCTTCTCAGTTTGAGTATCCTGTTCTACCTTGATGGTTGGTACATGTTTTGTACCTACCAAGATGATCGTTGGAGTTGCTTCTTTGATTAGTTTGCTGTCTATTAATTTCGTAGAACGCAATTCGTCATTGAAGTATCGTTTTTCGATCGTCTTACGAAGGAGGCCTTCTTCTCCAACTTGAGAAATCTTAGTTTCACCTTCTGGAATAGTGTCATCATTTCGATACTCAGTTGAGCTTGTAATCTTATCTTCTTGAATTTCAAAGAGAGCACGTTCTACTCCAGCACCTTCGACAATCACCTTGTTAATAGCTTCTCTAACGACTGTTGTCTTCAAATGTTCCCGTTTGGTTTCGGTACCACTGATGTAAGTTACTTTATAGAGGTCTGACTTCTCACCGTCTTGACCTTCTACCTCAGTCACTCGGTAGCCGATTGGCTTCGTGGTGTCTTTACGAACCTTAATAGTAAATGGAATTGGACTTGTCTCGGTTGCTTCTCTAATTTCTTTGATACGAGTTCCAACTTGGATGATCTCATCTACTGGATCTGTAGTAATGTTAGATTCTACAAATGTACGAGATGTCTCTTCTCCATTCACTTTCGTTACAGAGTAACGATTTGTTTTCTGGCCTTTCTTACCTGCCTGGATAACCTTAGTTGTCCCTGCAGGAAGCTGATCTGAAAATTCTTTGAGAGTATTGTAATCGATTGATTCTGTCTCATCTACAAGTTCAGTGGTTTCAACAATAGGTGTCGCATTTCCGACACGAACGACACGGTTGACTGCATCTGTAATCTTATGTTCAGAAACGATGGTACGACCGATTTCTTTACCATTTCGATAGCTTACCAAGAAAGTACGGATAATTTGTCCTGGAGTTCCTTCTTCATCGACAACACTTTCTCCTGCTGGAAGTGTATTGTCTGAGACATAAATCGTCTTGAATGGAACGTCAACCTGTTCATCCAATGTACGTTCTGTCATCTTAGAAGTACCGATTACTGTGATTTCGTCTACAGCTTTTGGATCCTCAACTTTTGAGATTTCTTTACGAGCAACTTCTACATCGTCCTCATAGGTCACTTCATAAGTTGTTGTGATGGTACCAGGAGATCCGACTTGAGTAATCTTGCTGTAGCCTTCTGGTTGGGTTTCATCTTTTTCGATAACCTTGTTGAAGTCTTTTTCTTCGACAACAACTACGGATCTGATTGATACAACCACACCTAGACCTTTAACAACAATCTTGTTCTTCTTCTCTTTAAGGACATTTTCATTGACCAAGGTACGGTCAACGAGTTCATCATTGAGGTAGGTAAGTTTATATTGACTTTCAATACGACCTTTCTCACCTTCTTGACGGACTTCTTCGTAGCCTTTTGGTTTCGTATAATCATATTCAACCACAGTTTCAAAGTCTACATCTTTGATTTCAGTAGTGTATTCTACTTTTTCTACTGCACTACCAACTGTGATAATGCGTTTGACTGGTTGGTCAATCACTGTTTCAGACGTCAAAGTCTTACCGGCTTCCTTACCATTCAGTTTTCTGATTTGGTAAGTCTTTTCAACAGAACCATTCTTACCAGCTTGATTTTCAAATTGATAAGTTTTTGGTTTTGTTGGGTCAGTTCTGATTTCTGTTTCGTATGCAACAGTTTCTTTCTCAGTAACAGTCTCAAATGTTTCTGTCGCTGTACCAATCAAGACGATTTCTCTCGTAGGCTCTTGAATTACTTCCTCAGATTCAATCTGACGACCTACAATTGTATCACCAACTTTGGTAATCTTATAAACATTAACTTTCTTACCAGGTACACCTTTTTGTACAGTTTCTTTAAATCCGATAGGAAGTTCATCTGTCTCACGAGTTTCGATGATGTACTCTGTCGTTGTTGTTGTACGAAGTGTTTCAACCGTTTTATCACCAACGATATCTACTGGAGCTAGTGGCTTCCCATCTAGAGTATTACGTCCAAGGAAGACATTATTACTCTTAGCATTTAAGTTCACCCAATCACCATTGTATAGTCTAAAGAAACCATTCTTGTTTGGTGTGTCGGCGATGAATTTATTGTCTGTAGCTGTTACTTTAACAGTGTCGTTTAGACGGTTGATACCAAAGAAAGCTTGCATTATGTCTTTGATAACTCTACCGTCCGTTTTACGGGTAACATCATAACGTTGCCACGGCTCATTGTCTTTATACTTAAAGGTATTGCTATTGACATCAATAGAAGCTGCGTTTGTACTTTCAATCGCAACCGCATTTTTCCATCTAGACTTAATCTTAGAAACGGTCAACTCATTGTTGTCAATATTGATACTTCCTCTAGTCTTAGTAAATGGTACTTTTGTAACCTTGTTGACACGTTTTCCAGTAGTACGGTCAATAACACTTGCTACATAAGTTGTATCATCATTAATGTAAATCGGTAACTGCTTGATGTCATCTACTTCAATCTTATTTCTTGAAATAGTGATATCACCTGAACCACCACCTTCAACACCTCTAGATGCTTGAGCAGTATTGTTGTTGACAGAGATGATATAGTCTGTCGAATCACCAGTGATGGTGTTTCCTTCAATGTTTAGACTATAATCATTTGAACTTTCGTTGTTTCTAAAGAGAATACCAAATGTTCCTAGTTGTCCATCTTCAAATGGTTTTGTCAAACCTTCAATGGTGTTATTTGAAATAACGTAACGACCTTTATCAAGAGGTTTGGTCCATTTATGGTTTTTCTCATTTGTCAGGATAGAGATGGCTGTGTAACCACGGTAACGCGCTGGATCATCATCATCATTTTCCAACTTAGAGTTTGGATCTTGAGTTACCTTGTTGTTACGAATAATGACATCTGTCATCGGATTGGCACGGTTATAAACCTCGATACCATTCAAACGGTCTCCGAGTGAAACGTTATTTTCGATGAGAATCTTATTCCCGTCGTGAATATCCAAGCCTTTACGGTAGTTGTAGTTTGTATAGTTTCCAGTATAGGTAATACCATCATTGTAAGAACCAGCCATTGAGGCTGCACCATATCCAGTACCACCGTCCAACACATGACCGTTGTATGACAAGATATTATTGTCTACCACAAAATTACGTTGGTAACCGAACATAACACCAGCAACACGGTTGTTATGAAGGAAAGAGTTGGTTACCTTGTTACCGTCCATGATAGGAACATCTGGATCTCCGATAGACTTGACTTCATTTGAAACCTTCTCAGAGATACTGCTGTAACGGATTGGTCTACCGCTAGCATCATACTCTTGAGCTGTCGCCTTGCTTGAACTAAAGAAGACACCGGCTCTGTTAAATTTCATAGCACGAACATCATTGATCGTAACATTTGAAGAATCGTTTACGTAGATACCGTTTGAACGTCCAAAGTAAGATTTTCCTTTACGGTAAAACTCATTATCCTTAGTGTAGTCTGATGAATCATAGGCATGCTCAACAGTTAAGCGGCCTACAGTAAAGTTATTCTGATTTTGAATGAGGACCGCAGACTCGTAACGGTTATCCGTCAAGTTTGTTTCAGGATCGTGCTCTCCATCTTGCTTTTTGTTAAACACGATTTTTGTATTGTTACGACTTGGACCACTACCAATCAAACCTTTTACATTGGCATAGTTCTCATCGATAACCAAGGTTTTCTTCAAGAGGACATTCCCTGAAACCATTACGGCAGCTCCACCCTCAACCTCATTGGCTGCTTTCAGAGCTTTTTGAAGAGCATCACTTGCTTCAACCTTACCAGTTGTATCTAATCCGAAATCTGTAGCTTTTACATACTTACCGTATGTTGCATCTTCATATACGTTTGTATTGCTAGCTGCTCTTCTACGACGAGCTCTAGGAGCTGCTGATTCATCTTTAGGAGCTTTCGGTTCCTCTTTAGGAGTCGTTACCCCCTCTTGAGGTGTCTCTGACAACTTTTTCAGTTCTTCTTCAGGTGTTGTTTCTGCTGCTGGTTTTTCTACCTTAGGCTGTTCTGCTTTTGGCTGCTCACTTGTTGGTTGCTCTTGGACAGATTGTTCCGCTTTTGGTTGTTCTGCTACTGTTTTTTCTTCAGCAACTTCCCTCTCAGCAGGAGACTTGTCTGCTTCCTTTTCTGCCACTTCCGTTGTAGAAGTAGTGTTTTCCGGCGTTAAAGCTGCAGGCTTTCCCTTATTAGCAACCGGCTCTTTCTTATCATTAGCAGTGGCTTCACTCTTTTGATTGGTGTTCTTATTTAATGAAGTTGCTTTTTCATCCTGGTTTTGCACAACTGTGTTATTTGAGAAATCAGTTGTATCAGCTTTAACATGCATTTGACCTAATTGGAAAGTGGTTAAAATCCCAATTGTCAATAGTGAATATTTTGTTGATTTCCTAATATTCATTTTCTTTTTCTCCAAACTCTCATCTAGCCATCATCTCTTTATAAGATTTGAATTATGCATAAATATCCTTAGACTCCCTGTTTTAGGGCGCAAAATATTTATTCTATACTATTCAATAATACAGTGATAGAGGGCGAAAGTCAATAAATTTTAACCAAAATTTTTATTTATCCAACTAAAACTTTTCATTTACTATTTTTTCTAAAATTTGTGTCTTTTTGGTACTTTTTATTCAAAAAAGCTAGGAATTTTTCCTAGCTTTTTTGGGTTCTTTTATACCAATTTTTCAAAGACTTCTGAGAAATTTTTGCTAATAGTTTCAAGCGAAACTTCTACTTCTTCTCGAGTTTGGTTGTTCTTAACCTTAACTTGTCCACTTTCAATTTCACTCTCTCCTAGGGTGATTAGGGTCTTAGCCTCAAAGACGTCAGCTGACTTGAACTGCGCTTTGAGTTTACGGTTGAGATAATCACGCTCTGCTTTGAAGCCTTGTTGGCGCAATGCTTGTACCAACTCCAAGGCTTTCAGATTAGCCTCTTCACCAAGGACAGCGATATAGACATCTAGGGCGTTTTCGATAGGTAGGGCCACACCTTGCTTTTCAAGGACTAAAAGAAGACGCTCTACACCAAGTCCAAAACCAAATCCAGCAGTTTCAGGACCGCCAAAGTAGGCAACCAAGCCATCGTAGCGACCACCTGCACAGACTGTTAGAGCATTGCCCTCAATCTCTGTGATGAACTCGAAAATGGTGTGGTTGTAGTAATCCAGACCACGCACCATATTGATATCAATGATATAGTCTACTCCTAGATTCCCCAACATCTGACGAACAGCATCAAAGTGGGCTTGGCTTTCTTCATCCAGGTAATCCAAGATAGATGGTGCATTCTCCACTGCCACCTTGTCTTCTTTTTCCTTCGAATCCAAGACACGGAGAGGGTTTTCCTCCAAACGACGTTGGCTATCCTTAGATAATGTCTCCTTGAGCGGTGTTAAGTAGTCAATCAAGGCTTGACGGTAGGCTGCACGACTTTCAGGATTTCCAAGAGTGTTGAGGTGTAGTTTGACGCCTTGAACACCGATTGCTTTCAAGAAGTGGGCTGCCATAGCGATCGTTTCTACATCGGTAGCTGGATTGCTAGAGCCAAAGCACTCCACACCAATCTGGTGGAATTGGCGTAAACGACCTGCTTGTGGGCGCTCATAGCGGAACATTGGACCCATGTAGTAAAACTTGCTTGGTTTTTGAACTTCTGGTGCGAAGAGTTTGTTTTCCACATAAGAACGAACGACTGGAGCCGTTCCTTCTGGGCGGAGGGTAATATGACGATCACCCTTGTCGTAAAAATCATACATTTCCTTAGTTACGATATCGGTTGTGTCTCCAACAGAACGACTGATGACTTCATAATGCTCGAAAATAGGGGTACGCACTTCTGCGTAGTTGTAGTGTTTGAAGATTTCACGCGCAAAGCCTTCAACGTACTGCCACTTGGCAGACTCAGCAGGTAAAATATCCTGCGTTCCTTTTGGTTTTTGTAATTTCATAGAAAATCCTCTTTCTAACTTAATAGTCCTATTTTACCATAAATAAAGGGATTGGGACAGTCAGAGGAGTAAAGAAATAGCTTTAGTCTATTCCTCTTTCATCTAGTCTCTGGACAAATAGCAAATGTCAGCCAGTATTTACAATCTAAGCCAGGCATGATACAATGAAAACCATCAGATATACCAAGGAGAACTTATGAAAAAGAATATCTTGACAACCCTTGTTGCTGCCCTTGTCTACTTTCTCTGTATCGGAGTGGGGGTTCTACTAGGGAACCTTGTCGACCACACTGGAAATATGTTTTACGCCCCTGCCTTTTCTGCTCTTGTGGGTGGTAGCGTCTATATGATCCTTTTAGCCAAAGTGCCTCGTTTTGGAGCTATTACTTCGATAGGACTTGTGATTGCTCTCTTTTTCCTCGGGAGCAAGCATGGTGCTGGAGCCTTTCTGCCAGGAATTATCTGCGGTCTTGTAGCAGATGGCATTGCTCACCTAGGACATTACAAGGATAAGGTTAAAAACCTTCTTTCCTTTCTAGTTTTTGCCTTTGGTACTACTGGTCCCATCCTACTCATGTGGTTGACCCCTCAAGCCTATATCGCAACTCTAGTCGCTCGTGGAAAATCTCAGGACTATATCGATCGCATTATGGTTGCACCGAATCCTGCCAACATCCTCCTCTTCATCACAAGTGTTCTCATCGGCGCTTTACTTGGTGCCCTGATTGGACAAGCACTTAGTAAGAAATTAGCACATAAAACATCATAAAAAAGAGCCAGATGGCTCTTTTTTATTTATGACTTAATTTCTTGGTCAAGAAATCTCCCAAAAATTGGATAGAAAAGATAATCAAGATAATGATGAGGGTCGCAAGAATAGTCACATCGTGATTGTAACGGTTAAAACCATAAGCTATAGCTACGTTACCGATACCTCCAGCCCCAACTGCTCCCGCCATAGCTGTCTCACCGACTAGTGAAATCAAGGTTACAGTCGTCACGCGGATCAAATCTGGAAGTCCTTCTGATAGGTAAACACCCACAATGTCCCAGAATGTTGCTCCGCTAGCTTGAGCCGCTTCAATGACACCACCATCAAGCTCTGATAAAACTACTTGAACCTGACGAGCAAAGAAGGCAAAAACTGCAAAAGAAAGTGGTACGATAGCCGCATTTGGCCCGATACTTGTCCCTACGATCAAATGAGAGAAGGGTGACAAGACAGCCAAGAGAATGATAAAAGGAACTGCACGGAAGATTGAGGTAATCTTATCCAAAACCCAAAAAACAACTTTATCTTCTAAGACGCCACCCGGTCCAGTTAAGACGAGGAAAAGTCCTGCAACTAGTCCTAGGAATCCTCCAATAACAAAGGAAAGAACTGTCATATAAAGCGTTAAGTAAATAGCTGTCCCCCAGCCCGCTTGGCCTAACCAACCCATCTTGTAGACGTTTGGTAAATATGTTTGGATCAAGTCTGCCATCTTACTGTCCTCCCTTCAATACTTTTAGTTGTACACCAGCCTGATGGATAGCCTCTTGAGCTTTTGCCAGCGCTTCTTTTTCTCCAGACAAAACAACCACAAGCTCACCCACAGGAGTACCATCCAAAATTTCAATGTTCCCATAGAGAATATTGGCTGTTACTTGGTAGTGTTTGTACAATTCATTCAAAAGTGGCTCATCTGTAGAAGCGCCTGCATACTTGAGTTGTACCAAAATGCTATTTTCAGATAAGTGCTCCACGATTTCTTGCTTTTCAATCTTGACCATAGCTTCATCGATACCAGTAGCCGTTGAGATAAAGTCCTGGGTCAATGGTTGCTTAGGATCTGAGAAGATTTCAAGAACGCTACCTTCTTCAATCAAGCGGCCATCCTGCATGACTGCCACACGATTAGCAATGTCTTTGACAATCTGCATCTCATGTGTAATTAAGACAATGGTCAAACCTAGTTTACGGTTCAAATCTTGTAAAAGAGACAAGATTTGTTTAGTCGTCTTAGGGTCTAGGGCAGAAGTTGACTCGTCAGAAATCAAGATTTTTGGATCATTGGCCAAGGCACGCGCAATAGCTACACGCTGTTTTTGTCCACCAGAAAGTTGTGAAGGATAGTTTTCAGCACGGTCAGCCAACCCGACCAAGTCTAATAATTCAGCCACTTTAGCCTTCTTATCTTTCTCACTAAGTCCAGAGTGTTTGAGGGCAAAAGCTACGTTTTCCTCTGCTGTCTTCTGACTCATAAGGTTAAAGTGTTGGAAAATCATCCCAATATCCTGACGTTTGCGACGTAATTGTCCGGCAGTTAAGGTTTCTTTACCATCGAAAATCACATCATCATCAACGGTAATTCTACCTGCAGATGGTTTTTGTAAAAGGTTAATAACACGAACCAAGGTTGATTTCCCTGCTCCAGAATATCCAACAATCCCGTAGATATCCCCTTCTTGGATGTGAATGGTCACATCCTTGACCGCTGTGATAGTTCTCTTCTTTTGGTGGAAAGTCACATCGATCTGGTCTAATTTGATAATGTCTCTACTCATAACTTCTAATCAGCTCCTCTACTAATTCAATATGGGTGTAATAATCGGCGATTCGCACATTTTCATCTCCACCATGGTCTCGGCTATTGGCATTTCCTAGACCAAAGGCAACCATAGGTACTTCTAAGGCATCAAATACCGTATGCATAGGACCTGTACCAGCCGTTGTTGGCAAGACAGACACGCCCTGTGGATAGAATTTCTTAGCCAGCTCAATCACATTGATAATGGCCGGTGCACTCATGTCACTTCGATAGCTCATCTCACCCAAAGTATAGTACAATTCTACCTTATCAAAGCCATTTTTGTCTAGTTGTTTTCGGATTTTCTCCAAAACATCATGGGGTTCAAGCCCCGGAACCAAACGGACTTCTAGCTTGGCACTAGCCTCTGCTGGCAAAATCGTTTTAACTCCTTGACCTTGATAACCAGACTGAATTCCTTCGATATTGAGCGCTGGCTCAAAAAAGAAACGTTTTAGAAAGGCTGTACGTTCCTCTTGTAAAAGTGGCAATTCCAAGCCATAAATCTGACTGATTTCCTCTGGATTGCGTTGGGCATAGGTTTCAACCAAGGCTAACTCACGTTCGTTAGGCTCTTGGACCTCATCGTACAAGCCTTCTACCAAGATACGGCCATCGGCAGCGCGAAGGCTAGTCAAAGCTTGAATAAGATACCATGGAGCTGATTCGATGACTCCACCATAGCTAGAATGGATATCGACATCTGCACTCTTGACCTTGGCATCAAAGGTCACAATCCCCTTATTTCCGCCTGAGATTTCTAGCTGCTCTAAGGCATTTTTTGTCCCTTGTTCCCAGACTAATAAATCAGCACCACGAAGTTTATCAGCATGCTTTTCTAGATATTTATCCAAATCCATAGAGGCCGATTCCTCAGCCCCTTCCATGATGAAGCTAATATTGACAGGAAGATCATCATGGTGCTGCATATACTTTCTCAGTGCACTCAGTCTAGCTGTGATATGTCCCTTGTCATCATCAACCCCGCGTCCATACATAATGCCATCACGCACAGAGAGTGTAAAAGGATCCTCGGTCCAAACTTGATCACCATCTGCTGGTACTGTGTCATAGTGGTTGTAAAAAATGATAGTCTTGGCATTTGGTCGTGAACTTTTGAAATGTGCCATGACAAAAGGCGCTGTATAGCTCTCGTCAACCTCAACTTCTGCACCAACACGTTTAAAAATCTCACCTAGATAACGAGCCACCTCTTTCAGGCCGACTTGTTGGGCAAAGACTGATTTTTTAGAAATCAAGGTACGCAAAACTTCAAAATAATGTTGTGCTACATGATCCTTTTCAAACTTTTCAATTTGTTCTTCTTGGCTAGGGAAAACCATTTTCTCTCTACCTTTCTACTAGGACTTGTACCTTTAGAATCAATACAAGTGGATTTCATTTGTTTTAGGCTCTATATAAAAGCAAGAGGTGGAAAAATCTCTCCCACCTCCCTGTGTTTATTACCAAACTGGTTGATCCAAGCCGTCTGAAGTTTCTTCGATGACTTTTTTCACTTCGTCAGTGTGATAAGCTGCGATAATTTTCTTGATTGCATCAGCTTTAGGTGATGATTCCCAATCTTTTTTCGCAACGATGATGTTATACCATTGTTTTGAGTTTTCGTCAGCTTGCTCTTTAAAGAGTGCTTTCTTGTAGTCCAATTTTGCTTCTGTAACAAAAGTGTTGTTTACAACAGCTGCATCAACTGATGACAATGAACGAGCTGTTTGGCTAGCGTCCAATTCAGTGATTTTCAAGTTCTTTGGATTTTCTGTGATGTTTGCGATTGTCGCAAGTGCAGTTCCTGAAACATCCAACTTGATCAAACCAGCTGATTGAAGCAAGTAAAGAGCACGGCTTTCGTTTGTAGCATCGTTAGGTACTGCGATTTCACCGTTATCTGGGATTTCTTCCACTTTAGTGTACTTGTTTTCACTTCCGTTTAAACCTGAGTAAAGACGGATTGGTGAGATGTAAGTATCTGCAATCGCTACAAGATCTTTACCGTTTTCTTTGTTCCAGTTGTTCAAGAAGTTGTAGTGTTGGAAAGCGTTCAAGTCTACTTCACCATCAGCAGTTGCTTTATTTGGTTGTGAGTAGTCTGTAAACTCTGTGAATTCCAATTTAATTCCGTCTTTTTCAACTAATTCTTGAACTTTGTCCCAACGTGCTTCTTCTGAACCGCTACGGTTTACAGTTGCGATTTTAACTGTAGTTGTATTGTCCGCTTTCTTGTTTGAATTTCCGCAAGCTGCAAGTGTAAGGCCTGCTACTGTAGCAATCGCTGCTACGCCTAACCATTTTTTGATTTTCATGATTCATTCTCCTTTAAAAATAATACCGTAATAGTATCTCATACTTTATTTGATTTCGCAAATTGTTAATAGATAGGAAGGCATATAGTTTGAAACTATACATATTAAGCTGATATTAGACCTATCCCCGGATCTATCATTCTACAAAAAAGCCATCTAGCTGATTGCTAGATAGCTTTTAAGATTTATTCACCTTGTCTTCTGCGTCGTGTTACGATGCCTGCTAAGCCGAGACTCGCAAGTAAACCGTAAACTCCAAACAGAGTCGTTTGTTCATCTACACCTGAGTTTGTTCCTGTATTTGGCAATGCTTTAGTAGAAGCTTTTTCTCCAGGTTTATTAGCTTCTGCACCTTGAGGTTTATCAGCAAGTTTACGAAGATCAAATTCTGGAAGTGGGTCTTGAATTGGTGCATTTTTTGGTAGCCCAATAATCATTCCGTCTTTTTCTGCCACTTTCAGCATATTTTCTGCTTCAAGTACATCTAATAAAGCTTGTAGCTTCGCTTTTGCTTCTGCTAGAGCTGTTTGAGCCAATTTCAACTCAGCTTCTGCTTGATCACTAACTTTCTGTGCATTTGCTTTATCAGTTTCTGCTTGCTTCAAGGTTGTTTCCAAAGCTGATGCTTGACCTTTCAAGGCTTTTGCTTTATCGCGTTTTTCTTCTGCATTTTTAATAGCTGTAGCCAATTCTGCTACCTTGGCTTGCAAGGCTTTTAGATTTTGACTTGCTTTAGTTGCTTCTTGTGATTTTGTAGCAACTAAGTCAGCTTTTGCTTTCGCATCTGCAGTCAAGGTTGCCAAATCAGATTTCGCTTGTTCCAAGTCCTTTTTAACTTGTTCACGAGAACTTACTAAATTATTGGCTTGTTTATTTAATTTATCCAAGTTTGCTAACAAGTCTGCTTTTTTATTTTCAGCAGCTGCTTTTTTAGCATCTTTATCAGCTTTTTCTGCTTTCAATGATTCAAGTTCAGCCTTAATGTCAGCAGATTTGTCAATAACTGTTTTTTCAACGTATACAAAGTGATGCTCAGGCAAGAACTTCATGCGTTTACCATAGAAAGTCGGATGCAATTTATCATCTTCCTTAAAGGCATAGAAATTAGATGTGTATTCCTTCACTGTTTCAGGTGAATAGGCATTACTTGTATATGTATAATAAATGTTATTAGGATTTTTTCCTTCAATCGTTCCTTGGGCAACTCCTACTTTCCCTCCAACCGGTGTAAGAAGGGCTCTGCGGTGTCCGTAGTCGATTCCTTTTATATTATTAAAGTCTGCATACCAAGCTAAAAGGGATTCATAAGCAAACTGTTTATAACTCATAATCTTATCGTAATTATAAATCGTTTGACCATTTTTAACTTCCACAAAGTTTGGTCCACCATCGGATCCAGGAATTAGATCTTTCATTCCAATATTTTCTACACGAACATCTTCTCCATCTGGGTGTGTGAACTTGGTATCATGGCTTAAAACTCCAGTGGTAGCCATTTCATTTGAACGTTCTTCTGCATGTTTAATGTAGGCTTCGTCTAGAGCTAAGTCTTGTGTAACACCATTAGCGCGACGGAGTTCATTTGCTACCTCAATGAAAGCTTCTGTCAATTTGCGATTATCCACAACAAACTTAAAGACTGGTCTTGTTTTATATTTGTGATTAACTGCATCATATGGGTTTGCATTATAATCAGCTAAAGCCTTAGTGAAGCGTTTCATTTCTTCAGTTGCTTCTACTTCAACTTCACGAACACCTTGGAAGGCAACATTCTCCATCAAAGGATTACCTGAGGCGTCTTTAGGACGATATTGCTTGTTATAGTCATAACCATCCTCAGATGCTGGAGCTTTACGACCTTGTTCTTCTGGATTCAAGACTTTTTTCAAAACTGTTGGTTTGTAATTGTCAAGTTCCTTTTGTTTATCTGCTATCTTATTCGCTACTTCACTTGCTGCTTTAGTCTGCTCTTGAAGAGACTGCTCTGCCTTTTTAACCTCTTTTTCTGTATTAGAGATTTGATTTTTAAGACTTTCATCAGTCATACCATCTAGTTCAGCTTGTTTAGCTTTTACCTCTGCCGCTTTAGCATCACGCTTTTCATTGGCAGATTGGCTAGCTTCTTTAGCTACAGTTTCTGCAGATTTAGTTGCTGTTGCTGTAGATTCTGCATTTGCCAAAGCTTTGTCAGCTTCTGTTTTTTCAGCGCTCTTCTCAGATGCTACTTTTGATTCTTCTTCGATGATAGCATCAGCATTTTTAGCGATATTGATAGCTTCTTTTGTCTCAGCAACCTTTTTATCAGCCTTGGCTAAGTCCTTTTTAGCCTCCGCTTCTTTTGAAGCTTTTTCATCTACAGAGGCTTGAGCTTTCTTAACTTCCTTTTGCGCATCTGTAATCTGTTTTTCAGATGATGATGGTGCAACAGCTTTTTCCTTAGCATCTACAGGCTTTTCATTAGCTTGAACTTCCTGATTTATCGCACTTGCTGCTAACAAAGCAGTCGCTAATGTAAATGAGGATAGAAACTTTTTGTATTTCATGACAATCTCCTTTAAAGGTATTATATACTATTATAATCTATGTAAGCGCCTTCTGTCAAAGAATATGAGGTAAAGAGGTCGTTTTTTTGAATGTGCTTACATAAAAATACCCCTGTCACTAACAGAGGTAATTTTTAACTATTTAATATCAGCTTCTGCTGGGAGGTAAGAGCCACCAAAGAACTGTTGAGATAGTTTTTCAAGCGTTCCATCTTTATAGAGTTCTTGGATGCGTTTGTCCACAAAAGCCTTCAACTCATCTTGACCTTTGGCAAGAAGTGGGTAAACATAAGGTTGTTGGTCACTTGGGAGTTCGATGACTTTCAAATTATCCAAACCTTGGTTTTTGATAACTGTCTCTACACCGATCTTGTCAAAAATCTTATAGTCAAATTGTCCATCGCTCAAACGAGACATGATTTGTTGGAAATCTGCCTTAGTATAATTAAGGATAGTTGGATTGTCCGCATGTTCTGTGTTGTATGCTTCCAATTGTTTAGCTGAGGTTGTTCCTTGAACGACTTCAGTGGATTTTCCACCGATATCATCAAGAGACTTGATGCTAGTGTCGTCCTTCTTCACAACAAGAACGTTAGGGTTTTTAGCAGTTGGCGCTGCGTAGAGGTATTTCTCTGCACGTTCTTTGGTATAACTAAGGTTATTAACGGCCATTTGGTAACGATCGCTATCAAGTCCTGGGAAAATCCCTGACCACTCTGTCTTTTCAAACTTGACAGTATACTTGTCTGAGTCTTTAAAGATAGCACGAACAAGTTCAATCTCGTAACCTGTCAATTCACCATTTTCTTCATAGATAAATGGTTTTGGTGATCCATTAGTTGCTACAACGATTTCTTTCTTACCAGATGTTGCTTCACCAGATGCAGCCTCTTTCTTCTCACCACCTGAGCAAGCTGCTAATACACCTGCGGCAACAAGCCCTAGGGCAGCAAGTGATGAATATTTAACGATTTTTTTCATGATATTTCCTCCAAAATAAGATACAGTCTTATCTTAACAGAAAAAAAGTAATTGCGCCATTATATGATTTCTATATTTGCCATAGGTTTTCTTTATGGCTGATTAAAAAACCAATCGTAGGACTGCTATCAAGACCACTCCAAAGATAACCGTCCCCACCAGATTGCGGTAACGAAAGGCGACAAAGGCTGTCGGAAAGACTGCTAGAAAGTCTAACCACTTTATCTGTGGGAAACTTCCAACTTTTCCTGTCACTACACTTGAAAGAATCAAGGCGAAGATAATAGATACAGGTAAAAATTTCAAAAAACGCTCTACGATTGCTGGCAGACCCTTATACTTGGCTAGGATGAAAGGAATCGTTCTTGGAACCCAAGTCACCAAGCCAGAGAAGATAATTGCCATTAAAATATACTTACTGATCATCCAAAATCACCCCCATAGTACAACCTAGCAAGGTCGCAAACAGTACAGCTAGCGATTGAGATACCACTGTCAACAGTATAAGAAAGGAAAGAGCAACAACTCCTAAAATGATAAAGAGGTTGCGCAAGGGAATTCTTCTTTGCATAATCTGAAACTGAGATGCAAAAATTCCAATAAACATTCCGACCAAGGCAAAGTCAAGACCGAAAATCTCCGGATTTGGCAAAAGCCCACCTAAGGCAGTCCCGAAAACCGTCCCCACAAACCAAGCCACATAGCTATTTAGATTGTTACCATGCATCCACATAGGATTAACCTTGTCCGTATGGACTAGATCGCCCATCAAAACACCATAGGTCTCATCGGTCAAGATACTAGACATTCCGATATTATGCCAGAGACTAGTATGACGGAAATAGGTCGACGCATGTAAACTCAGCAAGAAGAGACGCAGATTGATCAAAAAAACCGTCATGACAATGGCTACCACAGGCGCTTGAACTGCTATCAAGGCTATCATGGCAAACTGGGCACTCCCAGCATAGACAAAAAGGCTCATCAAGCCCATCTCTACAGGGGTTACATAAGGGGAACCGATAATGCCACAAGCAAGGCCGATACTGACATAGCCTAAAGCCGTTGGCACCGCAGCCTGTACTCCCTCCCAAAATCCTTTTTCTTTCATAAACCTCCTCATTCTTACAAATACAGCATTCTATTGTCAAAAACGTTCAAAACAAGAACCCTAGGGCGACTACCATCGAGATTGATCAATACGAATATTATATTGATTATTCTCAGGATTGTCATCATCCTCATATTCTGTAGGATAGACATCAATCCAGAGCTCTCTCTTTTGCCCTTTCAGTTTAACCTTGTAGCGATAACCGTCATCATAGAGCCCTACCGTATCAGTGGTCATGGACTGGTAATCTGGAAGAGCTTCAATTTCTGCTTTCATATCTTGGGTTATCTTATAAAACACTTCCTTCTGTTGAGCCTTGGAAGCCACAGGGAAATAAACCGACGCCCCTTGTAAACGATGTGATTCTGAAAAAGTAAAGGTCACACGACCGCTGTAACTTTTCCATTTAAAGTTTTCGTAGTGGTAGAAAAGGCGCCCTGTTTTATAGAGATAGGGATCTTTTGCACGCCAAGGATTGTGATAGCCTGTTTCTGTCTCTTCTACTATTTCATTAGGTTTTCCAAACACTTTTTCAACAGATTCGACAGGCATGTTAAGTGAAATAGAGTCAAACATGATCAATTGCATCTTTTGAAACATCTGAAAAACCATTAGAGACAGCAATAATACCACTAGGGCTAGCACCATACTGATTGTTTTTTTAAATCTCATATTTCTACTATACTAAAAAACTCGCGCATTTGTCCAAGATAAAAGAGTTAACGCTGAGCTAACTCTTTATTCCATAGTATCAAAAGCGAGGCTGGGTTTGGCATTTAGCTCCAAGCCTGCAAAGTTCTCTTTGTTCCACTCGCTGACGCTAGCATAGGCAATCATTCCTGCATTGTCTCCGCAAAGACGTAGAGGTGGAATGATAACCTTGACATCGGTGATTTCAGCCGCCAAACGTTCTCTAAGACCTTTATTGGCTGCCACACCACCAGCCACGACTAGGGTTTTAACAGGGTATTTCTCCAAGGCCTTCTTGGTTTTTGCCATGAGAATATCTAGGACTGCTGCTTGGAAGGATGCACACAAGTCCTCTATAGACAAGCTTTCTCCCTTTTGCTCGGCATTGTGATGAAGATTGATAAAGGCAGACTTTAAACCTGAGAATGAAAACTCCAGATTATCTTCTTTAATCATAGCACGAGGGAAATCATACACATCCTGACCTTTATGGGCCAACTCGTCAATCTCACGACCTGCTGGATAGGTCAAGCCCATGACACGACCGACCTTATCATAGGCCTCACCAACTGCATCATCTCGGGTTTCGCCAACGATCTTATAATCACCAGCCTCAGACACATAGACCAACTCTGTGTGTCCACCACTGACTAAAAGAGCTAACAAGGGGAATTCCAAAGGCTCCACACTTTGAGCCGCCATGAGATGACCAGCCATGTGATTCACAGGAATCAGAGGAAGTCCATGTGCCCAGGCAAAAGCCTTGGCTGCTGACAAACCAACTAGCAAGGCTCCGACCAAGCCTGGTCCGTAGGTAACCGCCACAGCTGTCACATCGTTTTCAGTAATTCCTGCTTCTGCTAACGCCTCCTCGATACAGGCTGTAATGACCTCGACATGGTGGCGGCTAGCCACTTCTGGCACTACGCCCCCAAAACGTTTATGACTCTCAATTTGGCTAGCAATGACATTGGACAAGAGCTGGTCGTCGTTTTTCAGGACGGCGACACTGGTCTCATCACAGGATGTCTCAAATGCTAAAATATATCTATCCTTCATCTATTTCTCTCTTCATGATAATGGCATCCTCAACTGGATTATGGTAGTAGACCGTTCTCTCAGCGATGACCGCCATTTTTTCTTTCTTGTAAAATGCTTGCGCTCGGTGGTTGGACTTTCTAACTTCGAGGAAAATTTCCTTGTCTGTCGGCAATGTCGCAAACAAGGCTGAGGCTATCCCCTGACCTTGATAGGCTTTTTTGACAGCAATTTGCAGGACTTCTGCTTCAAAAAGATTCTCCTGAATTGCTAGAAAACCTATCACTTCTGCCCCATCATAAGCTAGAGCATACCAAGTCTGGTCTTGAGACAGGTCTGCTTGAACTTGTTCCAACGTCCAAGGACTGACGGGATAAACGTCCGTCATCACTTCGTAGATAGCTTGTGCCACATCAGGCTGCTGTTGGATTCGTTTGATTTCAATCATAGGCGTTTAATGTAAGACTCGCCAGACTCGGCGTGGTTCTTGAGCCAATTTTCCTCAGCTTCGACACGTTTGAGGTAATTCGGCACAAAATCGTGCAGGGAGTCTGCTTCCTTGTCCCAGGCCCAAAGAGCAAGATTCGCTGCGTTTGGTAAGGTTTCTTGATAGTTAGCCCGTGGTATTTGCTCTTGAATCTGCTCGACAAAGGCACCCACTTCACCAACAAAGGTCACCTGGTCGGCATCCTTGACTTGCTCAAGGACTTCCGCAAAAGACAGGTGAGCTTCGGGAAAGACAGGTTGGGCATGTTCATAAAATCCTGCGTATACATTGTTACGACGTGCATCCATCAAAGGAACAACCAGACCTTCCTGTTGATTCGGTAGCAGAGCTAAAAGGCTAGACATCCCTACTAACTCAATGTTTAAGGTATGAGCCAAGGTCTTGGCAGTTGCTACTGCGATTCGCAAACCTGTATAGCTACCAGGCCCTTCAGCCACGATGATTCGATCCAAATCCTTGGGTGTCAAATCTAGACTATCCATTAAGAAATCAATAGCAGGCATGAGGCTAATACTGTGATTTTTCTTGATATTAATCGTGGTCTCAGCAAGAAGCTGCTTGTCCTCTAAAATAGCTAGAGAAAGAGCCTTGCTGGACGTATCAAAAGCTAATACTTTCATAACACATTCCTATCTTTTTGTCTGTTTACTATTATACTACAAAAGCTGACACATGGGAATTTTCTTTGTTTTGAAACAAGAATGTCCTGCCAAATAGACAGGACAAGCACTCAAGAATTCAAACCAAAGTAAAATACGAACCAGACCACATAGGTCACTAGGAGAAGGAAAAACGAATACAGAGTCACGAAGCCAATCTTCCAAATGAGCTTGGCTTTCCGATACTCCAGCCGAGTATACAAAACATTTCCTCCGTAAACACAGGCAACAAATCCCGCAAAGGCCAGAAGACGAATGATAATAGCTAGTTGAAACATATCCTGCCCTCCTTCATAAGGAAAAACCTCTTTTCTAACTTTATTATAGCACTTGATTCTAAAGTCTTCAAATACTTGTATCGGGCAAAATGAAACACATTTCAAGCTCCTTACTTTCATGTTTCCTGCTTTTACTAATTCCCCTTTTTATGTTATAATTGAGATAATTGTAACGAATCAAGGTCAATACAGGCAGAAAATGAAATAGAAACAAACAGCTGCAAGCTGGTAATTTTTTGAATACAGCTGACCTGAAAACAGAAAGGAAACACATGATTTACAAAGTTTTTTATCAAGAAACAAAAGACCGTAGCCCACGTCGTGAAACAACACGCTCACTTTACTTAGACATTGATGCCAGCTCAGAACTTGAGGGACGTATCATTGCCCGTGAACTTGTTGAAAAAAACCGTCCAGAATTCAACGTTGAATATATCGAGCTCTTGTCAGACAAATTGCTAGACTACGAAAAAGAAACTGGCGCATTCGAAATTACGGAGTTCTAATATGGCCTATACTCTTAAACCAGAAGAAGTGGGAGTTTTTGCCATTGGTGGTCTAGGAGAAATCGGTAAAAACACATACGGAATCGAATACCAAGACGAAATCATCATCGTTGATGCAGGGATTAAATTCCCCGAGGATGACTTGCTTGGTATCGACTACGTTATCCCTGATTACTCTTATATTGTCGAAAATATCGACCGCGTCAAGGCTCTCTTGATTACACACGGACACGAGGACCATATTGGTGGGATTCCTTTCTTGCTCAAGCAAGCAAATATCCCTATCTATGCAGGTCCACTGGCCCTCGCTTTGATCCGTGGAAAACTCGAAGAGCATGGCCTTTTGCGCAATGCTACACTTCACGAAATCAACCACAACACTGAGTTGACCTTTAAAAATCTTAAAGCAACTTTCTTTAGAACAACTCACTCGATCCCAGAACCTTTGGGAATTGTTATCCACACACCTCAAGGAAAAATCGTCTGTACCGGTGACTTCAAGTTTGACTTTACACCAGTTGGTGAACCTGCAGACTTGCACCGTATGGCAGCCCTAGGTGAAGACGGAGTGCTTTGCTTACTCTCTGACTCAACAAATGCTGAAGTGCCAACCTTTACAAACTCTGAAAAGGTCGTTGGTCAGTCTATTATGAAGATTATCCAAGGTATCGAGGGACGTATCATCTTTGCATCCTTTGCCTCAAATATCTTCCGTCTCCAACAAGCGACCGATGCCGCTGTTAAAACAGGGCGTAAGATTGCTGTCTTTGGACGCTCTATGGAAAAGGCTATTGTTAACGGAATCGAACTTGGCTACATCAAGGCGCCAAAGGGAACCTTCATCGAACCAAATGAAATCAAAGACTACCCTGCGGGTGAGATTCTTATCCTTTGTACAGGTAGCCAGGGCGAACCTATGGCAGCTCTCTCTCGAATCGCTAACGGAACCCACCGTCAAGTACAACTCCAACCTGGCGATACAGTTATCTTCTCATCTAGTCCAATCCCTGGAAACACCACTAGCGTTAACAAGCTGATTAACATCATTTCTGAAGCTGGTGTTGAAGTCATCCATGGTAAGATTAACAACATCCATACATCTGGACACGGTGGTCAGCAAGAGCAAAAACTTATGCTCCGCTTGATTAAGCCAAAATACTTCATGCCTGTTCACGGTGAATATCGCATGCAAAAAGTCCACGCTGGACTTGCTGTAGATACTGGAGTTGAAAAAGACAATATCTTTATCATGAGCAATGGTGATGTCCTTGCCCTTACTGCAAACTCTGCTCGTATCGCAGGTCACTTCAATGCTCAGGATATCTACGTCGATGGAAATCGTATCGGTGAAATCGGTGCAGCTGTGCTTAAAGACCGCCGAGACCTATCCGAAGATGGTGTCGTACTTGCCGTCGCAACGGTAGACTTTGAGTCTCAGATGATTATTTCTGGACCAGATATCCTTAGTCGTGGTTTCGTCTACATGCGCGAATCTGGCGACTTGATCCGTCAAAGTCAGCGCATCCTTTTCAATGCTATTCGTATCGCTTTGAAAAACAAGGATGCTAGCGTTCAATCTGTCAATGGTGCTATCGTAAACGCCATTCGACCATTCCTTTACGAAAACACTGAACGTGAACCAATCATCATTCCGATGATTCTCACACCAGATGAAGAATAATAAAAAATTCTCTGAAATCCTATGACTTCAGAGAATTTTTATTATTTAACGACAATTTCGTAACGAGTTTTGCTAGTGAAAGTCTCACCTGCTTTTAGAATGACTTGATCTTTCAGGTCACTGTGAATAGCATCTGGTAAAGCCTGTGCTTCAAGAGCAATCCCATTGTGCTGAATCATCGGTTGACCAGCGATGATGACACTCTCATCCACAAAATTTGCTGTATAAACTACAAAGCAAGGTGCTTCTGTCTTGAAGAGAAGGAAGCGACCTGAACCCTGGTCATAGAGGAAACCAGCATTGTCATGTCCTGCAGGCAGAGCAAATGGGTGGTCCAAACCAGATACGAGTTGGATTTGCTCATCCTCTTCTGCAAAGATATCCTTCAACAAGGCACCATTGTAGATATGTTTGACCACATCACGATTAGCATCTGGAGCTTTAGCTGGGACACCGTCAGGAGCGATTGGATAAATACCTTCTGTATTCAGTTGGAAAACATGGCGGTCAACCGTCTGAGTGAAATCGCCTGACAAGTTAAAGTAGCTATGGTTGGTCGGATTGACCAAAGTATCTTTGTCTGTCGTTACCTTGTAGCTAACTTCGTAGGCACCAGTTTCTTCCAAGTGGTAGCTAATCCAGATTTTAAGATTCCCAGGGAAACCTCCTGTACCGTCTGTTCTTTCTGTGTAAAGAGTCAAACCATGGTCGCTCACCTCAACTAGTTCAAACAGACTAGAATCCCAACCTGTTGAGCCGCTGTGATTACAGTTGCTTGCGTTATTGACTTCGAGTTCATAGGTTTCCCCATTCAATTCGAATGTCGCACCTGCGATACGACCTGCAACTGGACCTACACTCGCTCCATGTTTAGGACTGTTACCTACATAGCTGTCAAAATCATCAAAGCCTAGGATAACATTGGCAAAATTACCAGCCTTATCAGGAGTTACATAGCGTAGAATCGTTGCACCATAGGTCATGATTTCTAGTTGGTAGCCTGCTTCCGTTTCAAAGCGATAAGCGACAACATCCTTGCCATCAACTTTCCCAAATACACGTTCTGTGTATGTTTTCATCCTTTTCTCCTTATTATTTGAATTCGTGAATAATAACACCTTGAACGACGCGGTTTACTGTACCTGTAGGTGATGGTGTATCAGGTCTATTTCCAACCTTAAGCGAAGTCAAGAGAGCAAATAATTGACCGTAAACAATATAAGGGAATACGCGATAAACATCATTTAAAACGCCACCGCAGCCAAGCACTACTTCCTTCACATTCTCAAGACCAAAGGCTTTATCGCTTAAAAGCACAACGCGACGAGCAATTTGATCCCCTGCAACCTCACGAACCAAGTCTAAGTCATACTTACGAGTATAGTCTGTTGTAGTGCCAAAAACTAAGACAACTGTATCTTCGTTGATGAGAGATTTTGGACCGTGACGGAAGCCAACTGGACTTTCATACATAGTCGCAACCTGACCAGCTGTCAATTCCAAAATTTTGAGCTGGGCTTCATGAGCGAGTCCGAAGAATGGACCTGCACCCAAGTAGATGACACGGTTAAATTCTAGGTCAACCAACTCTTTGACATCTGCTACATTGTCAAGGACTTTGCGAGCAAGACTAGAAAGCACTTCAAATCGTTCAGCTTTAACAGCAAATTCGGTTGGATCAAAGACCAAGAGAGCTGTTAACATCATCGATGTAAAGCTTGATGTCATAGCAAAGCCAGCATCGTTAGAAGCTGCTGGTTGCAAGAGCAACAGGTTGCGGTCATCCCCATGGGCTTGAAGAGCTAATTTCCCTTCAGCTGCACATGTGATGGTCACTTGATAAAGTTCATCTACCAAAGTCTTAGCCAGGTCAACTGTTGCTACACTCTCAGGCGAGTTTCCACTACGTGCGAATGATACCAAAACAGTTGCCACATCTTTTTTCAAATAAGCTTGTGGGGTTGCAACGATATCTGTTGTCGCAATAGCATTAAAATTCCATTTACGTTCGTCATAGACTTCCTTGAAGTAAGGAACCAAGGTATCACCTACATAAGCAGAAGTCCCAGCACCAGTCAAGATAACCTTGATGTAGTCATGTTTATCTGCAATGCCTTGCAAGAAGGCTGCAATTTCATCACGGCGGGCTTGGTAAGATTCAAAAGCTTCCTTCCAAACATCTGGTTGTTGGTAAATTTCGCGTGTGGTGATCTCTGCTCCCAACTCAAGCAAATCTTCTTTTGTATAATCTAGCATTGAAAACCTCTAATCTAATATTGTTTCATGATTGAAAACATGGGAATGGGAGTCGCTCCCATTCCCATGTATATTTTCTATAAGATGATTTAACGTTTTAACGCAATCACATCTTATACTCAATGAAAATCAAAGAGCAAACTAGGAAGCTAGCCGAAGGCTGTACTCAAGTACGGCAAGGCGAAGCTGACGTGGTTTGAATTTGATTTTTGAAGAGTATTATTCATCTTCATCGTCGTCGAAGCTTGCCAATAAATCATTAACTTTCACAATGCTTTCTGAAGCACGACTCTTATAGTCCGCATCCATTCCAGTTAGACTTGCATTGATAAATTCAATGACCATCGGAAGGTTCATTCCTGCATAAAGTTCAATGTCGCGACCTTCCATAATCAAACGACTCACCACGTTACATGGAGTTCCGCCAAGAAGATCCGCAAAGACTAGGAAATCATCCAATCCTTCAACAGCAGCTTCAAATTTTGCAGTAAATTCTTCTGGTCCATCTTCTGGAAGAAGAGCAACCGCATGAATGTTGTCTTGTGGTCCCATAATCATCTCTGTGCTACCTTTAAGTTCTTCACAGAAGCGACCGTGGCTCACTAAAATTAATGATTTAGTCATAAATTATGCGCCCATTCCAAGCAAGAATTTACCGATGAATGAAAGACCTACTGCAAGAACGATAATGATACCGATTGCTTTAGTAGAGTTCATACCCTTCTTACCAAGCAACCAGAAGATAAAGGCAGTGAAGATTGCTGGAAGCAAACGTGGGAAGATTGAGTTCAAGATATCTTGGAAGTCAATCATCTTTTCACCGATTGGCAATTTGTAAGAAATTTCAAAGTTGATCATTGTTGCTACAAGAGCACCCATCATGAACACACCAAGTACAGATGCTGCTTCAATCAAAGCTGTTAAAGTACTTTGCATGTTGTTGATAAGGTTAACCCCTTCTTTGTATGCAAATTCCAACTGTTTCCAACGGAAGATGTCATACGCTACTGCAACTGCGATCCAAAGGAAGATACCCCAAGGTTGACCAGCGATAGCCATTGTTGCAGCGATAGATCCCATGATAGCAGGTACAAGTGAACCAAAAATTGTATCTCCAAGAGGAGCGAATGGTCCCATCAAACCTGTCTTGATACCGTTAACCGCATCTTTTGAACCTACACCATCTTTTTCTTCCATGGCAAGGTCAAAACCAGCGATGATTGTGTGGAAGAATGGTGAAGTGTTGAAGAATTGAGTATGAACTTTCATCATTTCTTTCAACTCAGGAGTTCCATCTCCATACATTTTACGCAATTGTGGCAAGATCATGTAAAGGTAACCTGATGCTTGCATACGTTCGTAGTTCCATCCCAATTGGAAAGTGAACAAGCTACGTTTGTTAATTTGATTAAAATCTTCTTTTGTTAATTTGTAATTAGAATTCGTCATCTTCAATTTCCCCACTTTCTGATGGTGTAGAAGGTGCTGCTACAGCAACTTTTTGGCTGTTCTTGAAGTGAACAACTGCAAGGAAGATACCCACGATAGAGATACCGATCATAGACAATCCTTTGAAGTTGTTAGCAAAGCCAATTTTTTCAGCAACGTCAGCAGGAAGAGTGCCAATGATACCAGCAACTGCTCCACCAAGACCTGTTACGTATGAGTAAAGTACAGTCAACATAGCTGTCAAACCGAATCCCATAGCAAGGTAGTGAAGGTTACGTTTAACTGGAAGGTAACGAAGCAAGATAGCGAATCCAAGACCTGGAAGCATACGACCTGCAAGAGTCAAACCGTCTGCAACCCATTGGTATTCTTTAACAAGGTTTACAACACCTTGTACGAATTCTCCACCGAAAGCTAGGGCGAAGAATACTGGAAGGGCACGAGAAGCAGCCCATGGAAGCGCACCAAGAAGGTAGTTACGTTCGATTGCTTTATAGTCAAAGCGTTCGATCGCAGCATCAATACGGTGTGCGAAGAATGTAGTAGTCATACGACCAAGTACGTCGAAGTAAGTCAAAAGTGCCGCTACTGGTACAGCGATTGTAGTGATCGCAAGATCTGTTTCGATACCTTGTGAAACTGAGAAAGCTGTCGCAAGAACCGCACCAGAAGTTGCGTCGATACGAGAAGCACCACCGAAGGTACCTACCCCAAGTACGAATAACTGCAAGCTACCACCGATAAACAAACCAGTTGTCAAATCTCCCATGACTAAACCAGTAATGAAACCAGCGAACACAGGAGAACCTGCAGAAGAAACGATCGTCAACTCATCACAGATTTGATAAGCTGAGTACAAAGTGAGAAGTAAAATTTGCCACCATTGTATCATAACAATGACCTCCTAAAAATTTTTTCCTATTTTAATAAGCTCAAAAAGTCTGAAACTGGATCATTTGGAACCATTTGAGCAGTAAGTTTTACACCTTTTTCCGCTAATTTACGGAAATCTTCTACGTCTTTATCAACAACGTTAATAGAACGTGTGATCGCACGTGTTTCTGGTGTTTGAGACATGTTGCCGACATTGACAGTTTCAAGTGGCACACCTGCTTCTACCAAACCGAGGAAACGGTCAGGTTTGCGTGCTACAATCAAAAGACGTTGGCTATCGTATTTACCAGCAAGGATATTCGCTGCTGCTTTATCAACTGGCAAAATACTAAGTTTTACACCTGGTGGTGTCGCAAGTTTCAAGCCGCTTTTTTCAACGTCGTTGTTCACAACATCATTGTCAACGACCATGATACGTGAAACATTAAGTTTAGCAGACCAAAGGTTTGCTACTTGTCCGTGAATTAAGCGCCCATCGATACGGCATCCTACAATTGTCATAAGTTTTCCCCCTTTATAAGTTTTAGTGTAGGTTTACAAGTTAAATGTATGTGTTCCTTATACTCCCCTTCTGTTTCAAAGATAATGATGCGGTTGGCACCTTCTTTGAGATAGCTATGTGGAATATAAAGAGATAAGGTTGGACCGACATTCCAGAAACGACCTAGATGATGTCCGTTGATATAAGCAATCCCTTTACCAAACTCAGATAAGTCTAAGTAGGTATCCTTTGGCGCCTCAACTTTAAAGTCATAAGCGTAAAAGGCAGGTTGCCCTTCTGTCCATCCCTTAGAGAAATCAATATTCTCTGGGTTATCAAGAGGAAGTGGATATTGCTTCCAGTTGAGCAAGAAATGCAAATCTTTACAAACACCTGTGCGAATTCCTTTTCGCTGTGTATCTGCTAAGAATTTGTGTCCATAGTTGACACGCCCCATATTTTCAATGAGGATGTCAAATCTAGAGAGCGCTTTCTTTTTACCTTGATAAAAAATATCTTCACCGATTTCTGTTTGGTACTGTGTTGCCACTCGTTTACCATCGATAAAGAGTTGAGCTCTATCACGTCCGTCAATGATTCGAATGCGTTCTTCATCCGCATCCCAACTTGCTTCCGTACGATAGAGTAGGTAGCCGTAACCTTGTCCTAGCTCTTCCATTTTCTTAGGGTAGAGACTTTCAATCGGACTGGATAGGCTATCCAAGGTTTCAAACAAGGAAACTTTCTCGACCAGTGGAATGTTTTCTACTTCCATACTCTCTTTGTAAAGCGGTTCAGATTGCGGATACTCAGGATAGTAAGTCGCCATCATTTCTTTCACTGCGAAATATTTAGCAGTTGGGTTTCCAGCTTCATCAAGAAGAGCGTCGTAATCATAAGATGTTACTTGTGGTAAATCAATGGTTCCTCGAGCTGAACAACCATTCATAAAACCAAAGTTGGTTCCGCCGTGGAACATGTAAAGGTTAATAGAGCCTTGCTCTAAAACCTCGTGGACAGCTTCTGCTAATTCCTCAGGTTCACGCTTGATGATTGGTTCTTTCCATCGATTGAACCAGCCATCCCAGAATTCCATACACATGAGTGGCCATTTCTTGCCGTACTCATCAAAGAATTCTTGCATCTGTGAGAAATTATAAGCAGCCTTGGAACCAAAGTTCCCTGTCACAAAGAGATCATCCTCAATTAAGGTTCCAGCCTTAAGAGTTGCTCTCCATGGTCCATCTGATGTGAAAAGCGGACAAGTAACTGCTCGTTCTTCCATCAAACGTCGAATTCCCCTCAAGTAGGTCTTGTCCTCGCCATAGGATCCGTACTCATTTTCGACTTGCATCATGAGAATGTTTCCACCGTTTTCCAATAATCTCGGAACTAGACGTGGAAGTAACTGATCATAGTAGCGACCAACCGTGTCAATGAAAGCTGGGTCAGATGACCGAATTCTCATATCCTTGGTCAAGAGCCATGCTGGTAAACCACCGAATTCCCATTCTGCACAGATAAATGGAGAAGGACGTACAATTGCATATAAGCCCAAATCTTGTGCAGTTTGAAGAAATCTCTCTAAATCAAGATTTCCTTCAAAGTTAAAGTTACCTTCAGCAGGTTCATGCATGTTCCAAGCAACATAAGTCTCAACCGTATTGAAACCTAGTGCCTTGAGGTTATACAATGAATGATGCCAATCTTCCGCAGGAACTCTAAAATAGTGAATGGCGCCAGACAAAATCTTGAATGGTTTCCCATCCAGATAGAAATCATCTTTAATTTCAAATCTTGCCATTCTTCCTCCCCTAAAAGCGAAAAGTTTGCGCTTTCATGTATTGTTATATCAACTATAAACTAATCGGGGATTAATGTCAATACTTTTTGAAATTTTCTTTAAAATTTTTCTATTTTTTTACTGAATCTTTTCTAAAACTCTTCTCAAATCCCATAAAATCAACATTCTGATTGAAGAGCAAAAATACAGGACAAAACACAAATTATTTATATCTATCCTAAATTCTTATTCGATATTTTAATTTTTTTAAGTGCTTTTCAGCTATTTTTAAGAATTTATGTTAAAATGATAAGTGGAGAAGGAAAAAAATGAGGTGAAAATATGGCAATTCCAAAGTATCAATACATTAAAGACGAATTGAAAAATAAGATCATTTCTGGTCAATTTGCTAGTGGAGATAAGTTCTACACTGAAGCAGAATTGATTTCCATGTATGATGTTAGTTCAATCACAGTAGTTCGCGCCTTGAACGACCTTGCCAAAGACGGATATATTGTCCGCCAACAAGGGAAGGGAACTTTCGTGGCTCGTGCACGTAAACATAAACTCGTTGAATTTTCTGATGTAGAAATCTTCGAAACCAAAGATGATAAAGTAACTGTTCTTTCTATCGAACGTGGTAACGATCTTAAATATTTAGAAAAACTTGGCCTACGCGGCGATCAATTCTATTATAAGATTGAGCGTGTTCGTGAAACAAATGGTGTTACCTATATCTATCACAGTTCATATATTCCTGAACAATACATCAATGCCAACTATCCAAATCTTGAATACTATAGTTCTATCTATACTCGTTTCAAATTGGACTACCACATTCACATGAATGACGAGCATTTTGAAGAAATTAACGAAATTGTATTTCCGACTCCAAAACATGCCGCTTCTATTTTAGGAATCGACACTAAATTCCCAACTGTTTTCCAAACTAAGACAACTCAGCTTGAAGCAACTGGTCAAGTTTTGGAATACATCGAAACTTATAAACGTTCTGATTTCTACAAAATTAAATTCATCTCTTGTGACCGTGATCACTAATTTTAAAAATCCTGAGGCAACTGTCTCAGGGTTTTTATATACCCATTATAGCATCAGCTCCCTTCCCTGAAAATAGCATTTCAAGCAATTCTATAATTAGTAACCTTTTTACTAAAAAATAGTCAAAATTAGAAAAATATATCTTAATTTATAAATTATTCTATTTTTTATAGTAATTTCCTCAAAAACTTGACTTTATTTTAGTTAGAACATACAATAGAGTTAGTATGTGAAAACGCTATCAAAAATATAAAAGGGGAGGTTTTTTAATGAAACCAGAAAATAAACAGCGCTTCTCTATTCGTAAATATGCAATCGGAGCAGCTTCTGTATTGATCGGCTTTGCCTTTCATGCTCAAGCCGTTGCTGCTGACGGAGTCGTACCTGCTCCAACAGAAAATCAGCCTGCTGTCCAAACTACTGGAGAAGTCACTCCACCAACTAGTGAAGAAAAACTCGAGACTGCTCCAACAACAGAAAATGCTACTCCAGCTACTCCAGTAGCAACTACTGAAGCTCCAAAAGTTGAAGTTGCTCCTGCACCTGCCGTAGCAGAGCCTGTCAGAGCAGAAGAAACTCCAGCTAAATCAGAAGTAACTGAAGAAGCTAAGAAGACAGAATCTGAAAAAGAAGAAAACAAAGAAGTTGCTAAGGTCGAAGCACCCGCAGTCGCTACAGAACGAGCAGCTCAAGTGAATGAAAAACTGGCTAAAAAGAAAATTGTTTCTATCGATGCTGGACGTAAATACTTCTCTCCAGACCAACTGAAAGAAATCATCGACAAAGCCAAACACTATGGTTATACTGATCTTCACCTTTTAGTCGGAAATGATGGCTTGCGCTTCATGCTTGATGATATGTCTCTAACTGTAGGTGACAAAACT
Organism: Streptococcus sp. oral taxon 431; assembly: GCF_023110115.1. Lineage (GTDB taxonomy): Bacteria > Bacillota > Bacilli > Lactobacillales > Streptococcaceae > Streptococcus. Next base: position 32,991 of record NZ_JALDVP010000007.1, read on the forward strand.
TACGCAAGCGATGATGTCAAACGTGCTGTTGAAAATGGAACCAATGCCTACTACAATGATCCAAACGGTAATCATCTAACTGAGAGTGAAATGACTGACTTGATTGGTTATGCTAAGAATAAAGGTATTGGACTTATCCCAACAGTCAATAGCCCAGGTCATATGGATGCTATCCTCAATGCCATGAAAGAACTTGGTATTGAAAAGCCTAACTTCAACTACTTTGGTAAAGAATCAGAACGTACAGTAGACCTTGACAACGAAAAGGCTGTTGCCTTCACAAAAGCTTTGATTGATAAATATGCTGCTTACTTTGCTGGCAAGTCTGAAATCTTTAACATCGGTTTGGATGAGTATGCTAATGATGCTACTAATGCCAAGGGATGGAGTGTACTTCAAGCCTATAAATGGTATCCAGAAGATGGTTTCCCAGACAAGGGTTATGATAAATTCATCGCCTATGCTAATGACCTAGCTCGTATCGTCAAATCTCACGGTCTGAAACCAATGGCTTTCAATGATGGTATCTACTATAATAGCGATACTACTTTTGGTACCTTTGACAAAGACATCATCGTGTCTATGTGGACTGGTGGCTGGGGCGGTTACGATGTCGCTTCTTCTAAACTACTAGTTGAAAAAGGGCACGAAATCCTCAACACTAATGATGCTTGGTACTACGTTCTCGGCCGTAATGCTGATGGACAGGGTTGGTACAACCTTGATCAAGGTTTGAATGGTATTAAGAGCACACCGATTACTTCTGTTCCAAAAACTGAAGGTGCCGATATCCCTATCATCGGTGGTATGGTAGCTGCTTGGGCCGATACTCCATCTGCCCGCTACTCTCCATCTCGCCTTTTCAAACTCATGCGTCAATTCGCGAACTCAAATGCTGAATATTTCGCCGCTGACTACGAGTCTGCTGAACAAGCTCTTAAAGAAGTGCCAACTGACCTTAGTCGCTATACTGCAGAAAGTATTGCTGCCGTTAAAGAAGCTGAAAAAGCCATTCGTTCTCTTGATAGCAACCTTAGCCGTGCTGAACAAGATAGCATTGACCAAGCAATTGCAAAACTCCAAGAAGCCGTTAGCAACTTAGCCTTCACACCAGAAGCTCAAAAAGAAGAAGATGCCAAACGTGAAGTTGAAAAACTTGCCAAAAACAAGGTTATCTCAATCGATGCTGGACGTAAATACTTCACTCTAGACCAACTCAAACGTATCGTAGATAAAGCCAGCGAACTTGGTTACTCTGACCTTCATCTCCTCCTTGGAAATGACGGACTTCGCTTCCTCTTGGATGACATGACAATCACTGCAAACGGCAAGACCTATGCAAGTGACGATGTGAAAAACGCCATCATTGAAGGAACAAAGTCTTACTACGACGATCCAAACGGAACAACTTTGAACCAGGCTGAAATCACTGAGCTTATCCAATATGCTAAGGATAGAGGCATTGGAATTATCCCTGCTATCAACAGTCCTGGCCACATGGATGCTATGCTTGTCGCTATGGAAAAATTGGGCATTGCAAACCCTCAAGCTAACTTTGACAAGGTTTCAAAAACAACAATGGACCTTGAAAACGAAGAAGCAATGAACTTTACAAAAGCCCTTATCGGCAAATACATGGACTTCTTTGCAGGCAAGACTAAGATCTTTAACTATGGTACAGATGAGTATGCCAATGATGCTACCAACGCTCAAGGTTGGTACTACCTCAAGTGGTATGGACTCTATGGTAAGTTTGCAGATTATGCTAATAGTCTAGCTGCCATGGCTAAAGAAAAAGGTCTTCAACCAATGGCCTTTAACGATGGTTTCTACTATGAAGATAAGGACGATGTTGAGTTTGATAAAGATGTTATCATCTCTTACTGGTCTAAAGGTTGGTGGGGTTATAACCTTGCATCTCCTCAATATCTAGCAAGCAAGGGGTATAAGTTCCTTAACACTAACGGAGATTGGTACTATATCCTCGGTCAAAAACCTGAAGATGGTGGAGGCTTCCTCAAGAAAGCTATCGAAAACACTGAAAAAACTCCATTCAACCAGCTAGCTTCAACTAAATATCCTGAGGTTGATCTACCTACTGTTGGTAGTATGGTAGCTATCTGGGCAGATAGACCAAGCGCTGAGTACAAAGAAGAAGAAATCTTTGAGCTCATGACTGCATTTGCAGATCACAACAAAGACTACTTCCGTGCCGATTATAAGGCTCTACGCGAGGAACTTGCTCAAATCCCTGAAAACTTAGAAGGATATAGCACAGAAAGTCTCGATGCTCTCAAGGCTGCTAAAGAAGCACTGAACTACAATCTCAACCGTAATAAACAAGCTGAGTTGGATACACTTGTAGCTAACCTTAAAGCAGCAAGACTTGGTCTCAAACCAGCTGCAACTCACTCAGGAAGCCTTGATGAAAATGAAGTTGCTGCCAACGTTGAAAACCGACCAGAGCTTATCACAAGAACGGAAGAAATTCCATTTGAAACTGTCAAGAAGGAAAACCCTAACCTTCCAGCACGACAAGAAAAAGTTGTCACTGAAGGTGCAAAAGGTGAACGTACAATCTATATCTCAGTTACTACTGAAAATGGTAAGGAAACTGAAACCGTTCTTGAAGAAAAAGTCACAAAAGAAGCTGTCAATCAAGTGGTTGAAGTTGGAGCTCCTGTCACTCATGTCGGCGACGAAGAAGGAGTTGCTCCTGTTGCGGATGCCAAACCACGTGTTGTGATCGAGGACGAAGAAATTCCGTTTACAACTATCACTCGTGAAACTGATGCATTGCCTAAGGGAGAAACTCGTGTCGTAACTGAAGGCGTTAAGGGACGTCGTAGTCATTTCTACTCTGTGTCTACTGCTGCTGACGGAAGCGAAGTGAAAACATTGGTTACTAGTGTCGTTGCTCAAGAACCAGTTACTCAAATCATCGAAATCGGAACTCCTGTAACGCATGTGGGAGACGAAAAAGGACTAGCTCCTGTTGCGGAAGAAAAACCAACACTAGAGATTCCAAATATACCGGCTCCTATTGCAGAAGAAAAACCAGCATTAGAAATTCCAAATGCGCCAGCTCCTGTTGCAGAAGAAAAACCAAAATTAGAAATTCCAAGTAAACCAGCTCCAGCAACTGTTCCTGCCGAGGAAAACAAAGCTCTTCCTCAAGCCCCAGCTCCTGTGGCAAAAGAAAATAAACTTCCTGAGACAGGAAGCCAAGGTTCAGAATGGTTGATTGCTACAGGTTTGATGGCTGCACTCACAGCATATGGACTTAGCAAGAAAAAAGATTAATACTCTTCGAAAATCGAATTCAAACCACGTCAGCTTCACCTTGCCGTACTCAAGTACAGCCTGCGGCTAGCTTCCTAGTTTGCTCTTTGATTTTCATTGAGTATAAGCACAAATAAAAAGCGAGATTGAATCTCGCTTTTTTATTTTATGATTAGTCTCCCAAACCGATGCGTTCGAAGATTTCATCCACTCGTTTGGTGTAGTATGTTGGGTTGAAGATTTCATCGATTTCTTCTTGAGTCAGACGTGATGTTACTTCTGGATCTGCTTCGAGAAGTGGTTTGAAGTCTACTTGGTTGTCCCAAGAGTAGGCTGTTTTCGGTTGCACCAAGTCATAGGCTTGCTCACGGGTCATCCCTTTCTCAATCAAGGTCAACATAGCACGTTGGCTAAAGATAAGACCAAAAGTCGAGTTCATGTTGCGGATCATGTTTTCAGGGAAGACTGTCAAGTTCTTAACGATGTTGCCAAAACGGTTGAGCATGTAGTCAATCAAAATAGTTGTATCTGGTGTGATGATACGCTCAGCTGACGAGTGAGAGATATCACGTTCGTGCCAGAGGGCTACGTTTTCATAAGCTGTTACCATGTGACCACGGATAACACGCGCAAGACCTGTCATATTTTCAGAACCGATAGGGTTACGTTTGTGAGGCATTGCTGAAGACCCTTTTTGCCCCTTGGCAAAGAATTCTTCCACTTCGCGTTGCTCAGATTTTTGAAGACCACGGATTTCCGTTGCCATACGCTCGATAGAAGTTGCGATGCTAGCAAGAGCTGCAAAGTACTCAGCGTGAAGGTCACGAGGAAGTACCTGTGTAGAGATTTCTTGAGCACGGATACCTAATTTGTCGCAGACGTATTTTTCAACGAATGGTGGGATATTGGCAAAGTTCCCAACCGCACCAGAAATCTTACCAGCTTCCACACCTGCAGCCGCATGCTCGAAACGCTCGATGTTGCGTTTCATTTCGCTATACCAAGTTGCCAATTTAAGACCAAAAGTTGTCGGCTCAGCGTGCACACCGTGGGTACGACCCATCATGATGGTGAACTTATGCTCCTTAGCCTTGTCAGCGATGATGTTGGTGAAGTTTTCAAGGTCACGACGAATGATGTCGTTGGCCTGCTTGTAAAGGTAACCGTAGGCAGTATCCACCACGTCAGTAGAAGTCAAGCCATAGTGGACCCACTTGCGCTCTTCACCAAGAGTCTCAGAAACCGCACGTGTGAAGGCAACCACATCGTGGCGAGTCTCTTGCTCAATCTCCAAAATACGGTCGATGTCAAAGTCCGCTTTTTCACGAATCAAAGCCACATCTTCCTTAGGGATTTCTCCCAACTCAGCCCATGCCTCGTCAGCCAAGATTTCCACCTCAAGCCAAGCACGGTATTTATTTTCTTCACTCCAAATGTTCGCCATCTCTGGGCGGCTATATCTATCAATCATGTTTAATTTTCCTTTCTTTTGATGTTTCACATCAGTTAGCAAGCAACAGTCACTTTACTCAAATTCTTCTTTCCCAATCCACACAGATGGATAATGATCTAGTGTATTCAAATCCTTATCCAGTGGAACATCATAGATAGCTAAATAGTTATCAGGATATTGTGCAACTAGCTCTTCATACTTCACTTTCACTTTTTCGTGATCGCTACTAGCATACAAAACTTCGACGACTGCTCCAGTTTTCTCTTTTTCGACAAATGCGTTAACAATGAGTTGTATCATATAATTGATAAAATCCGTAGCCCATATTCAGTTTTGGTGAATACGTGAACCCTTGTTCCTTTCTATATTTTTAGTTTATTTTGAGTTTTTAAACAATTGCTGACAATTTTAATATATTTCCTTAAAACCAAGTACCTTTGCCAAAATTGAATCAATATCCCAAGAAATTTTTAAATCCACAATTATTTCATCATCAATGGCTTTAGATTTTCGAATAATATCATCATTGAAATATAACAATAAATTACGATTTGATTCTATTTTGTTTATTGCAAAATCTTTAAATCTTTCAAATTGATGTTCATCTGCAAATATAAATCTAATAGTCTTATCATCAAGATAATCATATGACACAGCCCATTGGTTTATAACCTCTTGACAAATTGATTCAATCTTATCATATTGAATTCTTTCAAATTCAGTATCTTTTTTAAATAAAGACAACTCTGTCTCATTGTCTGAATATGTCAATGTTCTATCCCAATTTATCACAATATTATCTTCTAATTCACTCTGTTCAATACCCAGTTCTAATAAAAACGTCCTTAACCAAAGTATAGGTGCATCCTCTATGTGATAAAACAGTTTTTCATACATCCATTGTTCATCTTCAATTTGTTTTAGAATCTCTTCAGCATGATAGTATAAACATGCTGAAAAATATTTTTTTATTTGTCCATAGAGCTTATTTCCTGAAACCATATATGTATCAAGAACCCTTTCTAGTCTATCATAAAGACCTTGATGCTCTCTTTCGTCAAGAAATGAAAGAGATGGACCACTTTCATATTTAGCTTCATAGATAAATTTTTCACGACAAATATCTAAAATTTTATAACCTGCAGCTAATTTTTTTAAGTAAGGCGAGACACTAAATCCAATATTTTTATGGTAATTCAACTCATATTGTTTAGCGATATCATCTAGCTTAAATTTAGTCGCAAAATAAACATCTTTGCTAGCTTGACTTAAAACACTTCCTAGTTCCTCTGGAGATAAATCTTCTGGAGATCCATCCATCAAATCACAACTAAGGAAATCTAAGCCTTCAGATAGAGTTTCTCTAGCTTCTTTCAATAAACTTAAAGCACAATTGATACTTATTCTTTTGTCAGCATCTTGCCTTAACATCTTTTTGACTATATTATCAAATTCAAATAAAAATGGATACTCATCACTTATTAACCAGGGATTGTCACCGTGCGCGACTCTCTTAGTAAAGCACTCATTAATAATTAATCCAAATGAATAAATGTCTGCTGCTTGAGTCACATTTTGGGCATTACCTTTAATATATTGTTCAGGAGCCAGATATACTCTGTTATTTAACAAATCATTTTTCTTAGTTAGATTAGAATCTTTGAAATGTGCAATACCAAAATCCGTTAAAACTAGATGTCCGTCGTCCGCAATCAATACATTTTCTGGCTTTAAATCCCTGTGTATAATACCTTTGCTATGAATGTACTTTAAAGCTTCTCCAAGTTTAATAATAATGTTAAAAATCTGCTCATAATCTAATAATTGGGGAATAATCTTTTTTAAATCATTTTCATAGAATGGCATGATACTGTACTGAACTTTTTCACCATCAATCAATAACTCTCCATAATTAGGTTTCATGACATTGGGATGATCTAATTCTTGAACACTTTCAATTTCCTGTTTATATCTTTTAACCTTTTCCGTTCTTAAATCTTTAATAACTTTGATAGCATAAAGATTTTGTTCTTTTTCCGCCTGATATATAATGCCTTCGCCACCTTCTTTAAATCTTTTTTTAACATCATAGCCAAGGCTTCGAAAGGCTGATTCTATTTTTTTAGTTTTATCATTCACTCAAACTCCTCTTTCCCAATCCACACAGATCGATAGTGAACTAATGTATTCAAATCTGTATTCAGCGGTAAATCATAAACTGCTAAAGAGTTTTCAAGATATTGAGTAGTTAGCTCACCAAATCTAGCTTTTGCCTTCTCGTAATTGCTGCTAGATACAAGACTTCGACAACTGCCTCAGTCTTCTCTTTTTATTATAAATGCATTGACTATGGGTTGAATCATAACAATCGATTAAGTTCGTGGCTCGCATTCAGTTTTATTGAATACAACACTCTTGTTACTTTATTTTTTGATCTATCAAAGATTAGACGCCCAAGATCAAATTAATGGAATTTGATTCCCTTCCTTACTTTAAAATTAATTATCTATTTTCTGTTATAAACATTGGAAACAAAACATATTCTATTAAGTATGATGCCGCAAGATTATTCCATATCTTATTGAATGCACTGCTGTAAATTTTTTAAACACCATCTCCAAAAATCTAATAATAATTTTATAATCCAATGATGCTCTACTTCCAAGAATTCTTTTTTTGATTCCTTGTTATATATAATCGTCCTAAAGACAACATTATCAATAATACGATTTTTATAGGAGTCTCCTCCAAAATACACTACGTCTCTTAAAGTATTATATGTAACTTTTTTGCCATATATTATTTTATCATATATACTAGAGGCCCTTATTTCACCTAATTTCAATTTAATATTAATAATAAAACTACCAAGTACATATCCAGATAACCATAAAAAATTAATAGTTGAAAATATTTTTAGTTTGCTTTTTAAAATTACTAAAAATATTAACTCAATAATTTCATTAATCTCATCAATATATCCACTTTTGTGCAACATATCATTAAATTCATTAGGTAAAACATTTGAAAATTTATGCATTATCATGGTTGATTGATTAAACTGACCTATAATATAATTAGATAGTATATGCTCCATTAAGGTTGGAATTATAATTGATAATAATGCTCCAAAAATTAGTGTTGAACTAGTCACTTTTCTAAGATAAGGAATCGGTAACAACAAAGTAAAAACCAAATACATTATTATTAAAAAGAAAAAATATCTAATAATTGATTCTGTAGATCCAATATCATCAATTTTAACTGATGACAGCCCCAGAGAAACTATGGGAATTACATAATAATATAAACTCGTCCAATAGTATCTCATATTTAATAGAACAGCAATCAGTACCAATAACATAACTATCAGACTTACAACATCTATACCAACTCCTAAAATTTTTATTTTATGTAAATTTAATCCAATTCTGTTAAATAAATAGAATGATATTCCCAATGCAAAAAATATTCCGTATGCAGTTATCACAATGACTTTGCCAATTTTTCGTCTCTTGATAATATCAGTTTTATATCCTAATTCTGTTACGTAAAAATAGAAACGCTTCCGAATCCTTTTTCTAAGTTTTATTGTATTTGTCCACTCTTTTATAATTTTTCTCCACCAAAGTACTAACATAAAGAAATAATATCCGCTGAATAAAATAAATAATAATTCTGGATTTTTAAAATAATAATTCAGTACCATTATTAAAGAAAATGAACCAATACTTATCCATTGTTTCGGAGTAAGCTGCAGATTGTTATTCTCCATAAACCACCTCTCTAATTTTATTTTATATAAGAATGTATATCTCCTATTCATTTACTTTCATTTGAAATAATTAAAAATATGAATATTCTCTACATTTAGCGATAATTACCCTCTCAGCACTACTAGCCTTCCTTACAGGGGAAAGATAGCAAATTTTATAATTAAAATCCTCACTTACAACTCAAATCCCTCTTTCCCAATCCATACAGACGGGTAATGATCTAGTGTATTCAAATCCGTATCCAGAGGGACATTATAAATTGCCAAATAGTTTTCGGGGTATTGAGCAACTAGCTCTTTATATTTGACTTTCACTTTTTCGTGATCACCACTAGCATACAAGATTTCGACGACTGCTCCAGTCTTATCTTTTTCAACCAAAGCATTGACAATAATTTGAATCATAAATATTACTCTAACTTGTATCTAGCTAAGCGAATACCGGCCTCTTTTCCCTTTCTTTTTCAAACGAAAAATTAACATCGGTTAAATATCTATTGCTTAATATGGTCTACATAGATATTCTCCGTATCCCAACTCCTTATAAATATTATCAAAATTGCTTTGGTCTACATAAATTAAAGGATCAAAAGAATCTTTAGCAACAATTTCCATAGTTTCACTTTGTTGCAATTTCACGACCAACCAAGGATTAATGATAAACATCCTTTTATCATTATGTATATAAAATAATCCAAAAATATTTGAAGGCCACAAAACATTCTCAATCATAATTTCTTGCTCAACATCAATGATATATTGATGTTCTTCTGACTTATTCAGTAGTAGTTGCAATTCCTTCGAATTAACAAAATATTTACCGATTTTTTCAAATCCAAAAATAATAAAACCTTCGTTATCAATAAAACTTTTTGCAATATTATAATTCCCAGTTCCAACTGTAGTTGAAACATAATGGGAAACATAAGATTTAAAATCAGAGAAAGTTTCTTTCCCACAATTATGAACAATTGCTTGCAATAACCTCAACCTCATCTTTTTATCTGAGGGTAAAAAGAATTCATCAATATTTATTTTTGTTTTAATCTCATTCAATAAGTACTCCTCATTATTAAATTGTTCTGAGAGTATTTGATTTTGACTATTCCCAAGTTGATTTTTAATAAAATCAACTCCTTTGTCCCCAACAATAAAGAGTTTATTTAATCCGTTTTTTAAAATATAGCTTACATCTGGATATATATGCTTTAATCGAGTACCTCTATAATAGGTAAAAAATGAATCGCTAGAATTAACATTACTAATAAACAATTTAAACTTTTTTATAATCTCTTCTTCAACGACTTCCAATTGGTAACCTGACATACATTTTGGATCAATTGTTCTAAAATCAACATCAGTAAAATCTATATCTAAGTCTACTTTTTTAAATTTTGAATCTTTGATTATAACCATACTGCATTAAATATCCTTTCTAAATCCCACATATTAATAATTCATAAATTATATTTGTTTATATAATTTATATTTATCTTTTATTCTGGAAAAGTAGAACAGTAAAATCAGATAACTCTATCTTTAAAATCAGATTATCTATATACATTAGAAATTGAGCCTAGATGAAGCTCTTCGTAATTTTTTTACATAGTCAGGTCAATTATTAAATAGTCCATTTTTATATCAATCTTAATAACTCGTTAAATCATGTATCAGAAAATTGATTAAGAAATTGGATTTAGATAGATAATATAACTTACTCATATTGTCTATATTTAAAACTCAACCACGCTATCCGGTACATCACTAAACAAAGTGACATGTCCCATCTTGCGGTTGTGCTTCGCTTCTATTTTACCATACATATGGAGGTGGGCGCTTGGATTTTCTGTGACATATTTTTCAGCGGCCTCGACGTGCTGGCCAAGGACATTGAGCATGACGGCTGGCGCATGTAGTTTGATAGTAGGTAATGGTGCTCCGAGAACACCCAAGATATGGGTGTCAAACTGAGAGAAGCCACAAGCTTCAATTGAATAGTGCCCTGAGTTATGTGGGCGCGGAGCAATTTCATTGACAATGATGTCATCAGCGGTCGCAAACATTTCCACACAAAGAGTTCCAGACAAGTTAAGTTGTTCTGCAATTCGCACCGCCATAGATTTGGCCTTTTCAGCTAGACTTTCTGAAATGCGAGCAGGGACAATGGTTTTTGAAAGAATGTTGTTGCGATGAATATTTTCCTGAACTGGAAAAACCGTCACGTCCTTGCCATTTCCTGACACGATGACAGAAATTTCAAGGTCGAAGTTGACAAATTCTTCCAGGACACAGTCTGCTGAATCGGCTAGTGCATAGGCTTCTTCCAAATCGTCTGCTGAACGAATAACCTTTTGACCATGGCCATCGTAACCACCAGTCGCAGTCTTGAGGACATAGTTTTTCGACAGGTCGATATCTGCCAAGTCTTGGCTTGAGGTCACAACCTTGTAGGGTGCCACGGTGACTTGAGCCTTGTTGGAAAGAAAGTCCTTCTCAAAAATCCGGTTTTGGGAAATGCGAAGTAGGTATGTTCCTTGTGGGAGCTGACCGTCCTTGACAACCGCATCCAAACCGTCTGCATCTACATTCTCAAACTCATAGGTGAGGACATCGCAACGCTCCGCCAACTGACGAAGGACATCCACATCATTATAAGGCGCCACTATGATTTCCGCTACGCGAGAGGCCGGGCAATCCGCCGCAGGATCCAGCGCGATAACCTTGTGCCCCATGTAGATAGCAGAAATGGCCATCATCTGACCCAGCTGACCGCCACCGATAATTCCGATTGTTTTAGATGAGCTCATTTGTCGACTCCTCTGCAATTTTTCCTTGCTCTTCTGCGAAATCTGCCAAAGCTGTCGCGATAGCCTGGTCTTCTACTGAGAGAAGACGAAGGGCAAAGAGGGCAGCGTTAGTCGCACCTGCTTCACCGATAGCCATGGTTGCGACTGGCACTCCACCTGGCATCTGAACAATCGAATAGAGCGAATCCACACCGCTAAGAGCACGAGACTTGACGGGTACCCCGATAACTGGAAGGGTTGTTTTAGCAGCAACCATCCCTGGCAAGTGAGCAGCGCCACCCGCACCAGCGATGATGACTTTAATGCCACGACTACGTGCTTCTTCCGCATGTTTGAACATGAGGTCTGGTGTGCGGTGGGCAGAGACAACTTTCTTTTCGTAGGCTACACCGAAGCGGTCTAGGACTTCTGCTGTTTTTTGCATGGTTGCCCAGTCAGATTTGGAGCCCATGATGATGGAAATAATTGGTTTCATTTTTAATCCTTTTTCTTCCTTTTTTTGACAATCACCTTAGGTTGTGAGGGACGGCAGCAGCCACCAAAGGTGTCTCATGCCTAAATCGGAAGCCCAAGGTCTTCCGATTTCCCTGAACTATTGGCTTATCATCCAATCGTTCTTTCACAACGGCGGTGATTGCTCTATATCAGCTCGCTAACGCTCGCAAGTTACGCGACCATTATCGGGTTTGGCGACTGCGTCGCCTTTTCTTATATCTTTATCGAATTGCCTTGCTTCCGATATCCGTACGATAGAAAAGGCCTTCTGTGTTTTGTTTGTTGAGTTGGTTGTAGATAATGTTTTGGCCGTCTTTGACGGTGTCTGCTGTTGTGACGAGCATGTAGACACGTCCACCGTTTGAGAGGAGGTCTTCCCCATTTTCAGCAAATTTAGCTCCGGCATAGTAAGTGATGATGTCGCCTTCTGTCTTGGTAGGAAGCTTGACACCTTTCTCATAAGCGAGTGGGTAGCCATTTGAAGCTACAACCACACCCAGTGTCACACCCTTGTCCATCCAAGTGATGTTAGGCTCTTTGCCTTCCAAAATGTCAGTAATGTTTTGTGCAAAGTCGGATGTTAAACGAGGCAGGATAATTTGCGTTTCAGGGTCTCCGAAGCGAGCGTTAAACTCGATAACTTTGGGTCCATCTGCTGTTAAAATAAGCCCTGCGTAAAGGACACCAAGATAGGGGCGACCTTCTTTAATCATGCCTTCGAGGACTGGCTTGACAATGGTGTCAACCGCTGTGTCAACCACGCTCTGTGACAAGTGAGGAACTGGCGCATAGGCACCCATCCCACCAGTGTTGGGCCCCTTGTCCCCATCATAGGCACGTTTGTGATCCTGAGCTGTTGGCATGATGTAGAACTTGTCCCCATTAACAAAGGCAAAGAGAGAAAATTCCTCTCCTGCAAGAAACTCCTCGATAACCACACGCGCACCTGAGTCCCCGAATTTATTGTCCAAAAGCATCTCGTGAGCGGCTTCTACTGCTTGCTCGACTGTCTCAGCAACGACGACACCTTTCCCAAGGGCCAAACCGTCTGCCTTGACTACGATTGGAGCGCCTTTTTCTTCTATATAGGCCTTGGCTTCCTCGAAATCTGAGAAGGTCCCATAGGCTGCTGTCGGAACATCGTATTTGACCATGATTTCCTTAGCGAAATCCTTAGACCACTCAAGCTCAGCCGCAGCCTTGGTCGGACCAAAAGCCTTGAGACCAGCTGCATTGAACTCATCCACAATCCCAGCCGCAAGGGCGTCATCTGGACCAATGAAGGACCAAGTAATATCGTTGGCTTTTGCAAACTCAATCAATTTAGAATGTTCGGAAATAGAGATATCCACCAATTCCAGACCATCCAGAGTCATCCCGTCATTTCCAGGAGCTACAAAGACTTTTTCAACGTCTTTTGACTCAAGCAACTTCTTAGCAATGGCATGTTCACGACCACCCGAGCCGACAACTAACAGCTTCATCTTTCAACCTCTTTTGCGAATTATTTACTAATATTATACCATAAACGTTCGTTTTAATCTAATTCTATTTGCGAGAAAAAAATACAAGATCGAGTAAACTTACTGAGTCTATTCCATTTTTAGTCTTTAAACACTCAATACCGCCTCATTATAAAACAAGGCGGTATTGAGTGCGGAATATCTCTAAAACATGTATAAAAGCTTCGTTAGGCATTAAGCTTACCAGCTATAAGAAATATGATTTATTCGTTTCATCCTTATATCAGTTACCTCAAAACAATCTGGCGTAAATATAGCTAAATTGAATCCTTCGGGATTCATAACGCTACGAAATTCAATTCCTTGATAAATTAATTCTCCAGAAATTGGTTTGGTTAGAGATTTCACAAAATCAGCTATGTATTGAGTAGGTATATAATCTAGAATGTCATCAGACTTTCTCATTACTCTCCCCATCTCAGAATCGATCTTTTCTAGATGTTTTTTATTAATCGCTAATTCAGCAATATCATCAATAATTCCATCTTGAAAAGGGCTAATTTCATTTATTTTTTTAAAATCAATGACCGTTATGGAAGAATTTAACTTAAAAGTTCCAATACATACATGGTCATATAGCCCTGTTCTTGTTTCATGTATTGTTGTCGTTTCTGAATCACCTAAATAAAGCACAGCAACTCCTTTAGAATTAGCCCTTCCGTCAGCAGATTTACCTTTAGGCGGCGCCCCTATATCTTCTGATTCAAATTGTTTCCCGTCCTTTGAAATCCTACATCTATAAAATTGTTTTCCTTCTGAATAAGTCTTTTGGATCGCTTCGCAATACTTTTTTAAAATACATTTATTAATTTGATTTGAATGAAAACGATTGTTATATTTAATATCATCAACAAAGCGTTCCCAACTCTTACTGAACAATGAATGTTCTTGTAAATAGTTTGGGTCATACATCTGCTTTACTCCAACAGGGTGTGTTAACAATTCAGGACTTTCTTCGAATATATTTTTACAAATCTCAGAAAGCATTTGGTGAATCTTGAACTCCTCTTTAGTAGTAAATATATTCCAATTTGCAGCTATTTCTGTTTTTAGAAGCGTTTCTTGCCCAACTGGGAAATTTTCTATTTTATCTACTGGAGAAAAAATGGAAACGAGAGAGCTCAAAAATGGAATTAAATAGTCATCATACTGTGTATCATAAACACAAACATTATTATTTGAACAAATATCACAGCTAGCTTGCCTTCCAGCTATATTAACTTCGTTTTTAAGAATCTCATCTGCAAAACAATCTTTACAAATTTTCATTCACTGTCTCCACTGCTCCGGTCAAGATACTTACTAACCAATTCAATATGATGCATAATGGACAATTTCTTTACTGTGCCAAGACCTGGATAAGAACCCGTTTTATACAATTTTTCAAATTCATTTATAGCCAGTGTCCTTTCCACTAGGCCCTCGTTGACAAATATAATTAATTTTTCAAGTGCTTCCTTAAACTTACCAGCTGGATTTGTTGGATCTTGGTTTGTTTCTGATACAAAATGGTGAATTCTTAGATTTTCTTCAGAATCAAAATAAACGATGTGGATAGCAACAGCATAAGGAGCAAAACCTGATTCACTATACTCCTCTCCTACAATGGAATAGTCAGAAAATCCCTTATATTCATCTTCTATAAAATATTTATGATCATCTGAGAAGAATTCATCATCTTTGTCTGAATAATCTGTATTTCTTGCTAATTTAACAAAATTGTCACTAATCTTGACTTTATTTCCCTGAACTTCTCTTTTTAGTCTTCCTATTTCTGAAATAAAATTATACGCCGTCTCTTGTTCCCTATAATTTTTATTATATCCTTGTAAATCATCGGGCTTCTTACATACTGTTATTTGTTTGCCAATATCTGCAATAGACTTAAAATTTTCTTCTAAACTATAATCCTTACTCATCAACGAAACATAATAAAAATTCTCACTTTCATCAATCAAACTATCCAATCGAGTAGCAAGATTACTTTTAGAAAAATCGCTATATTCCTCCAAAAAAGAGCCTACACCTGGATTCATTACAATAGAACATTTCTGCCTCTTATCTTTAAAACCCTCCAAAGTACTTACCAGTGTAGGAGATAATCTTACCGGTTCAATAATTGGAATTACAGCGCTTCCTAATTTATTATTTTCTAACAATTCTCTAAGAGCAATCAACTCATACTGTCTTCCTCTCAAATACGGAAAATACATATAAATACTCCTTTATTCATTTAAAAACTGCTTTAATGCCTTAAAATCCTTAGGTTTAAAATTCATGAAATACACCAAAAATTTAAGCTCATAAGGAACATCTGCAAATAAATCTTTATCTATTGAATTTCTCTTCTTCAATTCCATAAGAAAATCCGAATAAAACTGTTCTAATGGAATCTTTTTGGTTAATAATTTACAAACGTCATAATACTCAAATTGAGACACATCTGGTAACGAATTAAAATGTTTCTCAATAATGTTTTCATATTCCCCCTTACGAAGTATTTTAAAAATTATTTCCCTATCTAAATCAGTATTGTACTTCTCTGGTTTAATTATTGTTTTAATTTTGCTGTTTCTTTGGAGCACATAAAGACCTACAGGTTTTTTTAACAACTTAATCTTCTCCAAAGCTAAATTTACATTTTTTTCATGAGTAACAACTGCAACATGATTAAATGCTCTATAGTATTCTGTGATTTGATTTTCTAACCTGTCAAAATTATCAAATTCAGTTTTGATTTCATATACCACAGCTTTTCCATTTATTAAAATAAAATCTGGTTTTGCATTTCCAACAGGTATTTCAGTCAAAGCAGTAGTAGTATTTATACTATGTACCCCTAATAATAATTTATTTAACAACGTATTTTTATAAAAATATTCATTTCTATACGATTGAGAGAGTTTCATATAAGTATTTTGAATTATAGACAAATTATTACCTAATTTATGATGTTGCGATACACACTCAAAAATTGGATCTTTTTTATTTTGTACGAGGTTTTTTATAGTATTTCTGGAAAAAAATCTATTTATTAAATAATTTTTTTTAATTTCCAAATTAATCCCCTCCTTAATTTCGCCCTTCTAACATTCATTATATCAAAAATATCTACTTCTAACACGATTTATCATAACTTTATTTATCACCTTTATTCTAAAATTATGATGTTTTTCTAACTTACCAACAAGTTTCCTTTCTCATAATTTTTTATTAATCTATTACTTAATTTCAAAAAAAGGAAAGAAACTGTTTTCTTCCCTTTTATTTTCTTAATGTCTAAAATGTCTCACGCCTGTGAAGACCATAGTCAAGCCGTATTTATCAGCAGCTTCGATAGACTCTTGGTCACGTACTGACCCACCTGGTTGAATGATGGCCTTGATACCTGCTTTAGCGATTTCTTCCACGTTATCCGCAAATGGGAAGAAGGCATCTGAAGCAAGAACAGCACCGTCAAGGCGATCTTTGGCTTGGTCAATCGCAATACGAACTGAAGCCACACGGTTGGTTTGACCAGGGCCAACGCCAAGTGTCATGTGGTCATTAGTCACGATGATTCCATTTGATTTGACATACTTGATAGCTTTCCAAGCAAACTCAAGGGCAGTCGCTTCTGTCTCAGTTGGTTGGCGTTTGGTTACCACTTGCCAGTCAGCTGGGCTTTCTTTGATCACGTCTTGGTTTTGAACGAGGAGTCCACCGACAACACCTGTGTATTCTGCTTCCACTTCACTAGCATCTTGTGCGTCAAATGGCAAGGCAAGAATGCGCAAGTTTTTCTTTTTGTTAGTCAAAATGGCTAGAGCTTCATCCGTATAGCTTGGTGCAATGATGATTTCAAGGAAAACGCCGTGCATCTTCTCAGCTGTCGCAGCATCTACCTCACGGTTAAGAACGACGATACCACCAAAGATAGACACAGGATCAGATTCATAAGCGTAGTCCCAAGCAGTCTCGATCTCATCAGCTTGACCGATTCCACATGGGTTCATGTGTTTCAACGCCACAACGGTTGGACGGTCTTTGAAATCACGGATGATACGGATAGCAGCATCCGCATCGCGAATATTGTTAAAGGACAATTCCTTACCGTTAAGCTGTTTCGCTGATGCAATCGAGTAATCCGTTGGTAAAGCTTTTTGGTAGAAGTCTGCATCCTGTTGAGGATTTTCACCGTAACGCATTGGTTGTTTAAGGTCATAAGTCAGAGTGAGTTTTTCAGGTTTGCTTTCACCCACTTGAGCTGTGAAGTATTCTGCAATCAAGGCATCATAAGCCGCTGTGTGACGGAAAACCTTGGCTGCCAAATGTTGACGAGTTTCGTAGCTTGTTTCGCCATTAGCTGCCAATTCGTCAAGAACAACAGCATAGTCAGCAGGGTCTACAACAACGGTTACGCTAGCGTGGTTTTTAGCTGCTGAACGAAGCATTGATGGACCACCGATATCGATGTTTTCAACGGCATCCGCATAAGTCACGTCTGGTTTAAGAATGGTTTCCTTGAATGGGTAAAGGTTGACCACAACAAGGTCAATCAATTCTATTTTGTTATCCTTGGCTGCTTCCAAGTGGCTATCCAAGTCACGACGAGCGAGGAGACCACCGTGGATATTTGGGTGGAGGGTCTTGACACGACCGTCCATCATTTCCGGGAAACCAGTCACATCATCGATAGCAATGGTATCAACACCAGCATTATCAAGGGCAACTTTGGTACCACCTGTTGAGATGATATCCCAACCAAGTTTTTTAAGTTCTTGGGCAAATTCAACAATGCCCGCTTTGTCTGAGACGCTGATTAAGGCGCGTTTAGTCATGTTTGTTCCTTTCATTTACTTATTTTTACTTTATTTTTTTCAGTTCTATTTTGATCAAATATCGCACATTCACCAACTTGATTAAATTTACCATTTTTATTTTCAAATTTATTATAATAATAATTTTTTTCGAAAATGTCAGTATATAGGATTTTTATTTCTTTAATATTTGAAATTTCTATTCCTTTATCAAGAGGAATATCTATAATTTTTATATCATTTCTTTCCACAATTGGAAATTGTTCAATTTTCCCTTTTGTTTTATATAAAGATTGAGTATTCTCACTCTGATTTTCAGACTCATTCAATTTCCAAGATTGTAGAATTGCATGATTTAATCCAATATTCTTTGCTGATAACTGAAGTTTATTATCTATTAATTCTACTTCCATTATTAATTTTGGTAAATTATTATAACGTTGTTCTATCTCTCTAATATCGCTATCCTTCTTGAGAGAAGCGGTATAAATATAAGAGGTCATCAACAATCCCGATATAGAGCCTATGTATGCTAACCAACTATTCATATGATTCGGTTTCATACCAAGTAATCCAAATATTTTTGTTATCAAGTCAAGAGAATCAACAACAAACAACAAAATTGAAAACATCGAAAAAAATACAATTGTTTTCCAAAAAGGGGACGATTTAATTTTATTTATCATTCATACTTCCTCTCCACTCCCAAACTATCCAAGACTTCTGGATAAAGTTTGTACTCTGTTTCGTGGATGCGAGTTTCGAAAGTATCAAGGGTATCCCCTTCAAGGCGTGGCACGCGAACTTGTTTGATGACCTTACCGGTATCAACACCAGAATCCACCCAGTGAATAGTCACGCCAGACTGGTTCACACCTGCATTCCAAGCATCCTCAATCCCATGAGCGCCTGGAAATTCAGGGAGAAAAGCTGGGTGAATATTGATGATGCGACCTTCATAAGCCGCTAGCAAGGTTGGACCAACGATTTTCATATAGCCTGCGAGACAAACCAAGTCAATCTGATGCTCATCTAAGAGTTCGACGATGGCTCCTTCATAGTCTACCTTGCTCTCAAACTCTTTGAGTTCGAAGGCATAAGATAAAACCCCTAGCTTTTCTGCACGCTCAAGTACATAGGCATCCCGGTGATCTGAAAAGACAAATTCTACTGGAAATTGTTCCGCAATCACCTGAAAGTTTGAGCCATTACCAGAGGCAAAAACCGCTATTTTTTTCATTTGATGATAACACTTTCGTTTTCTTTCTTGACGATACGACCAATTTCATAGACTGGTTCGTCAAGAAGTTCTTTGACACGTTCCACATTTTCTGGTTTCACTGCAAGCATGAGACCAATCCCCATGTTGAAGATTTCAAACATTTCTTCGTGTTTGATTTGGCCATATTTTTCAAGGGCTTTGAAAATTGGAAGAACTGGCACTTTGTCTTCCTTAATTTCTGCAGCTAAGTCATCTGAAAACATACGTGGTACATTTTCGATAAAACCACCACCTGTGATGTGGGCAATCCCATTGACCAATTCTTCTTTGATAAGAGGCAAAACAGCTTTGACGTAGATACGAGTTGGTTCCAAAAGGACTTCCTTGAGTTTTTTACCTTCCAACTCTGGGAGAACTTCTTCACCTGTATAATCCGCAAAGACACGACGAACAAGGGAGTAGCCATTTGAGTGGATACCGCTTGAAGCAAGTCCGAGAAGGACGTCTCCCTCTGCTACTTTTGAACCGTCGATGATTTGAGATTTTTCAGCCACACCGACTGCGAAACCAGCCAAGTCATAGTCGTCTTCGCCATACATACCAGGCATTTCAGCCGTTTCACCACCGATGAGGGCTGCACCTGCTTGTACACAACCTTCAGCCACACCAGCAACCACTTGTTCTAGTTTAGCTGGTTCATTTTTCCCAGTCGCCACATAGTCTAGGAAGTAGAGGGGCTCCGCGCCTGCAGCGATGATATCGTTGACACACATAGCCACACAGTCTTGTCCGATAGTATCGTGTTTGTCGTACTTGATAGCCAGCATGAGTTTGGTACCGACACCATCTGTCCCTGAGATCAAAACTGGCTCTTTGACACCTGTTTTTGAAAGGTCAAACATGCCACCGAATCCACCAAGAGCTCCCATGACACCTGCACGCTCTGTACGTGCTACGTGTTTTTTGATCCGTTCAACAACTTCATAACCCGCTTCAACATCCACTCCCGATTGAGCATACGCATTCTTATTTGTCATTTGTTTATTCCTTTTCCTTTCCTTCAATGGGGAATTTTATTTGTAAAAACTCGTTTTTTCTTCCAAACTTCTACGATATTCTTCTTCATAGTCATAGAGAGGAGTTGGATATTTCCCATCAAAGTAAGCCACACAGAGACCGCCATTTGGCGCATCTGTTTCAATGCCGATAGAATCAATCAAGCCATCAATAGAAAGATAAGTCAGACTATCCGCACCAATGATTTGGCGAGTCTCTTCGACCGTATGATTGGCCGCAATCAGCTCCTGACGTGTCTGGATATCAATCCCGTAAAAACATGGATAGGCAAGAGCAGGACTACCAATGGCGACATGCACTTCTGATGCCCCCGCTTCTTTCAAAAGTTGGACAATGCGACGAGATGTTGTTCCTCGTACAATCGAGTCATCAATCATGACAACGCGTTTTCCTTTAACCACACCAGAAACAGCAGATAACTTCATCCGAACCCCTTGTTCACGCAATTCTTGAGTCGGTTGGATAAAGGTACGTTGGGTGTATTGATTCTTTATCAGACCCATTTCATTTGGTAGACCTGATTCTTCCGCAAATCCCATAGCTGCGCTAAGAGAGGAGTTTGGCACCCCGACTACGATATCGGCTTCATACTTGAACTCACGTGCCAGTTGAGCTCCCATTCTCTTACGGGCCGTATGGACATTGACTCCGTGGATATTGGAGTCAGGACGTGCGAAGTAGATATACTCCATGGAACAGATAGCCAACTGAGTATCGTTTGTATAGCTGTCATACTGGATACCACTATCATCAATAATGACAATCTCGCCTGGTTTTACGTCGCGAATCCATTCAGCACCGATTACTTCAAAGGCACAGGTTTCAGATGAAACCACTACTGCTCCATTAGCCATTTTCCCGATTGACAGAGGACGGAAGCCATTTGGATCAAGCGCTGCAATTAACTTATCTTCAAACATCAAGAGATAAGCAAAACCACCTTTAACAAGACTGAGTGCTTCCTTGATTTTACCCATCAGGTTTGGATTGTGGCTACGGCGAATAAGGTGAGCCAAGATTTCAGAGTCAGAGGTTGAGCTGAAAATCGCTCCTCTTTGTTCCAATTCTTGCTTGAGCGATTCTGCATTGGTCAGATTCCCATTATGAGCCAAACCAAACTGCATATCGTGAAAGCGGAAAAGGAAAGGTTGGATATTGTCTACAGAAGCTTCTCCCGCAGTCGCATAACGCACGTGTCCAATAGCTCCAGTTCCTGTCAATTTATCCAAATTCGCAGGATTCTTGAAGACTTCTGATAAAAGCCCCATATCACGATGACGCTTCAATTTCCCTTGGTCATTGGAGAGGATTCCTGCCCCCTCCTGACCACGGTGCTGAAGACTATGGAGTCCAAAATAGGTCAATTTGGCAGCGTCTGGGTGACCCCAGATACCAAAAACACCACATTCTTCATTAAGAGATTTTACTTCGTATGTCATTTTATATACCTAATTTTTATTTGTGTATCATTCCTTAACGATACTAGAGCGGAATGATACGGCAGAAGCTCGTTTCACTCGCAACAATAAATCATTTGCAATTGTCGTAAGTTAGATCTAATTGATTTTACATTTACTGATGGTTATCTATTAGAAAATCTGCAAAGCCTATTTTCCAGTAAAGTATTTAACCGCTGATGCAAAGAGATATTGGTCTTTATTTCCTGGAATATTTTGGAAGAGACCGTCTTCGAAACGTTCTGAGTGTCCCATCTTCCCAATGATTTGACCGTTCTTGCTTGTGATACCTTCAATCGCATTAACAGAACCATTTGGATTGTACTTAGAGTCCATGCTTGGTTTGCCTTCGAAGTCAACATATTGGGTAAAGATTTGACCATTGTCACGAAGTTCTACAAATTCCTCAGCTGTCACGACAAATTTACCTTCACCATGTGATACTGGGATGGCATGGATGTCACCAACTTTCACGCCAGCAAGCCATGGTGAGTTGGTGTTAGCAATCCGTGTTTCAACCATCTTAGCCACGTGTTGGTTGGCATCATTGTAGAAGAGGGTTGGACTAGTACTGCTTGCATCTTCAAAGTTACCGTATGGAAGAAGACCTGATTTGACAAGAGCTTGGAATCCGTTACAGATACCGATAATCAAACCACCACCTTCGATGAAGCTATCGATAGCTGCACGCACTTTTTCATTGAGCAATATATTAACGATAAATTTAGCTGATCCATCTGGTTCATCGGCTGCTGAGAACCCTCCTGCAAAGAAGATAATGTTAGCTTTTTCGATGTTGTCAACCATTGTGTCAACAGACTTGACAATTGCCTCTTCATTCAATGTGACAAATGGTACTAAGTTGACTTTTGCACCTTCTTTTTCAAAGGCCTTAGCTGAATCGTACTCAGAGTTAGTACCTGGGAACACTGGGATGTAAACCACGGGTGTCTCAACTGTTTCTTTAGCTTTGATCACAGCATCTGATGCCACCACAGGTACTTCTTCCAACTCAGTTGCTTGTGCAAATTCCGTTGGGTAGACCTCTTCCAATTTACCTTGGAAGGCACTGTCAAGTTTGTGTCCATCAAGCGTTACACCATTGACAGTAAGTGTAAAGTCAGCTGCTGTTTGTCCAATCTTCTTAACTCCCGCAATTTCTTCAGGAGATGTGAAGACGAATCCACCCAATTGGGCTGTCAAGGCAGTCTCAAGATTTTCAAGAGTTACAGTGGCACCAATATGGTTACCAAATGTTGCAAGGGCAAGGGCTTCAAGGATACCACCATATTTGACAGCTGATGCTGCTGTGACTTTGTGAGTTGCTTGGATGGCTTCAAACTTAGCAAAGTTAGACTTTATCAGTTCAAAGTCAATTTCTTGTGCCAAAGCATGACCTGGGATGTAATAGATATTTTCACCAGCAGCTTTAAATTCTGGAGAAAGGACCTTACGGCTATCTGCAGTTGTGACACCAAAAGCAACCAAGGTTGGTGGTACTGTCAATTCTTCAAAGGTACCAGACATAGAGTCTTTCCCACCGATAGATGGCAAACCAAGTTGAATCTGAGCTTCAATGGATCCAAGAAGAGCTGCTACTGGTTGACCAAAACGCTCTGCTTGTTTGTCCATACGCTCGAAGTATTCTTGATAAGAGAAACGAGCCTTAGACCAGTTTGCACCAGCAGCAACCAAACGAGCGGTTGCTTCGATGACCGCATAAGCAGCACCATGATATGGAGACCATTCTGCTACATAAGGGTTGAACCCTTGCGCCATAACAGAAGCAGTTGTTGTCACACCATGTTGGACTGGCAATTTCTGTACAGAAGCTTCCGTTGGTGTAATTTGGTAGCGACCACCAAGTGGGTGATTGACTGTTGAACGACCAACTGAGCTATCAAAGATGGTTTGCAAGCCTTTTTGACTAGCATGGTTAAGATCAGCCAAGACTTCAAGAGTATCAGCTTCAAGGGTTTCGGCAGATGTTTGACGTTCTTCTGGAAGCTTGACATCCTTGTCAACGACTTTAGCATCCACAACTACACGTACACCGTTTGTATCAAGGAAACGACGTTCCAAATCAACGATGGTTTCGCCATTCCAGTGCATAACAAGATTTGGTTTTTCGGTCACTGTCGCAACGACAACCGCATCAATATTTTCTTTATTACATGCTGCAATGAAGGCATCTACGTCTTCTGGACGAACCACTACAGCCATCCGTTCTTGAGACTCAGAAATGGCAATTTCTGTACCGTTCAACCCTTGATATTTCAATGGCACTTTGTCTAGATCAATTTCAAGACCATCAGCCAATTCACCGATAGCCACACAGACACCACCAGCACCAAAGTCATTTGATTTCTTGATAAGACGTGTCACTTCCCCATTACGGAAAAGACGTTGAATCTTACGTTCTTCGATGGCATTCCCTTTTTGAACCTCAGCACCAGCTGTTTCAACAGATTCAACCGTTTGAACTTTAGAAGAACCTGTCGCACCACCGACACCATCACGTCCAGTCTTACCACCGAGCAAGATAATCACATCACCTGCTTCAGGTTTTTCACGGACAACATTTTCCTTAGGAGCCGCACCGACAACGGCACCTAGCTCCATACGTTTCGCAACGAAACCAGGGTGGAAGTATTCACGAACATAGGTCGTTGCAAGACCAATTTGGTTTCCATATGAAGAATAACCATGGGCCGCTGTTTTAGAAATCACTTGTTGTGGCAATTTACCAGCGCGAGTTTCAGCAATTGGAGCTGTAATATCGCCAGCACCTGAGATACGCATAGCTTGGTAAACATATGAGCGCCCTGACAATGGGTCACGAATGGCACCACCGATACAAGTAGCCGCTCCACCAAAAGGTTCGATTTCCGTTGGGTGGTTATGGGTTTCGTTCTTGAACATGAGAAGCCATGGTTCTTTGACACCATTGACATCCACTTCAATTTCAACTGAGCAGGCATTGATTTCATCAGACACTTCCATGTCGTCCAAACGACCATTGGCACGCTCATAACGGCCGAAAATAGTGGCCATATCCATCAAGGTTTGAGGTTTCTCTGTACGTCCCAACTCATCACGCATAGCGATATATTTGTCATATGTCGCTTGCAATTGTTTTTGGAATTTAGAAGCTGAGAAGTCGATATTCTTCAACTCAGTCTCGAATGTTGTATGACGGCAGTGGTCAGACCAGTAAGTATCCAAAACCTTCAACTCAGTCTCAGTTGGCACACGACCAATAGACTTGAAATAGTTTTGAATGAAGAGAAGGTCATCCACTTCCATTGCCAATCCTTGCTCTGTCTTATACTGTGCAAAATTTTCTGCTGTATAAGTTTCAAAGAAATCCAAATTGGGAATCGTTTTGTCAGACTCAGAGAAATCCTGTTTCGCAATACCAACAGTGATGTCTTTGAAACGAGAATCAACTGGATTGAGAAGGTAGTTCTTGACAGCTTCTAGTTCAGTCGCATCGATATCCTTATTGACCAAATAAAGTTGTGCAGTGTTCACCGTTACATCATTTGAACTACCAAGCAAAAGCAAAGCTTCCTGTGAAGATGCTGCACGTTGATCAAATTGACCAGGCAAACTTTCGATAGCAAAGAAAGCATGCTTCTCAAGATCAGCCTTCACTTCAGCTTCATCCAAAACAGTATCGGTCACTTGCTCAGAGAAAATGTGTTTTTCTGCACGTGCAAACAAGTCCTCTGCCAAATCAAAGACATCATAAACCTGAACAATTCGAAGATCATTCAAAGTTTTCAACTGAAGATTATGTTGTAATTCTTTTACCAAAGAGTCAGATTTGACACGAAAATCAGCTTTTTTCTCAACGAAAATACGTTTATCCATTTTAGTTCCTTTATCTATTTCTACTTAAAGATTGTAGTGACGACCAAGTAAAACTTTACTTCAATCCCTGCAACTTCTCTAACACAACCTTATAAACATCTGTCAAGCTACCAAGATCACGACGGAGTGAAAAGGTCTAGTAGACCTTTTCAGCCTGAGTCATTTTACTTGAAAGACGAAGGTTTTCCGTTTCAAACAACTTATTTCAAGTCTTGCAACTTCTCTAACACAACCTTATACACATCCGTTAGACTGCCCAAATCTCTACGGAAAACATCCTTGTCCATATGGTGCCCTTCAGCATCCCAAAGGCGGCAGTTATCTGGTGAGAATTCGTCTGCCAAGATAATTTCGCCATCCTTATCAAAACCGAATTCCAATTTGAAGTCAATCAAACGAAGACCAATTTGTGCAAACCAATCTTTCAGCAATTCATTGATACGACGCGTTTCTTCCTTGATATAAGCAATTTGTTCATCATTGGCAATATCCAAGAACTTCACATGCTCATCATTGATAAATGGATCGTCCAACTCATCGTTCTTGTAGTAAAATTCAACGATAGGAGTTTTCAAGTCCAAACCTTCTTCAACACCGAAACGTTTTGAGAAAGAACCCGCAGTCACGTTACGAAGCACAACCTCCAAAGGAATGATGGCAACCTTCTTGTTCAATTGTTCTGTATCAGAGATACGTTCGATAAAGTGAGTAGCCACACCCGCAGCATTCAATTTTTCAAAAATAAGAGACGAAATCTGATTATTGAGCACACCTTTGCCTTCGATGGTCTCTTTACGAGCACCATTCAGCATGGTAGCCTGGTCCTTATAGACCGACTTAATCACATGTTCGTCTTCTGTAGTATAGATATCTTTAGCTTTTCCCGTATAAATAAGTTTACTGTACATTTTATCATTCGCCTTTCGTATTACTTGGCCTCATTCTAACACAAAAATAAGCAGAAATCAAATGTTTTACGAACGTAAACGTATTCCCTTCTGAGTTTTATAAAAACTGTAAATCGTTTTAGGATTACAGTTTTTAAATATTATTTAAGAAAAAGTGATCATTATTCCCATTTCAAAAAATCATCCAAATAATAGCGTAAATAACTTTTCTTGCCTGTGATTATTTGTAAGTGGCCTTCTAAACCATACCTAAGCTTTTCAGCTTGTTCTTGAGTTATTTTTGTTTCCGCTTCTATTTTAAAGAAATTTCCTTGGTCAGTTCTCGTTGCAATTGTATCAATACTAGTGATAGTAGAAACAAGCCTCACTTGACCATTAGCGCCATTAGTCGTGGTAAAGCGTA
Organism: Streptococcus sp. oral taxon 431; assembly: GCF_023110115.1. Classification (GTDB taxonomy): domain Bacteria; phylum Bacillota; class Bacilli; order Lactobacillales; family Streptococcaceae; genus Streptococcus. The sequence goes on from NZ_JALDVP010000007.1 coordinate 60,068, forward strand.
CAGAATCTCCAATCTTGATTCCCACAATATCTTTTGAACTAAGATAGGCCGTCAATTTTATTTTCCCTTCTCTATCTAATAGTGGATATAATTTAGCCAGTAATGTTCCTTCTGTGACGACTGCAGATTGATTCCTTTCAGGATTGAGATAAAGAACTCCGTCTTCCTGGGCTCTTATTGTTCCTTTTTCAAGTAAGCTAGTTTGATTTTTTTTGCCTATTTCTCTTTCTAAATCATCTTGCTCTACAGCTATCTGCTCTTGTACAGTCGAAGAATTCTGAGAAAAGAGACCTATATTTGGCCGTGTAGTACTGTTCTTAAGGTTACTTGTTTTACTTTGGTGATGTCTAAAACTCTCCAACTGATTAACATTGGCTTCATACTGAATCACATCTCCAACCTCCTGATACTGAACAAGTAAATCTCCTCGTTGCACTTGTTTGTTCTCTTCCAGATAATTAACTACCATCCGCCTATTACTAGTTGACTGGATATTAGCAATGATACGACTAGGTTCAACTGTAGCTTTCGAAGATAAACTAATTTCCTTTTCTGCAAACATTGCAAATCCTAACGTAAACACTACCAGAAGTGACATGGGAAAAATCACTCGACTGGAAAAATTATGATAACGTCGATTATAAAATTCCGCACTTTCTAAAAATTCAAGGTGCATTATTTCTCCTTTCTAACAGTTAACTAAATGAGTATAAAAACTATTTCGAGCAAGCAAGTCAGCATGATTCCCCTCCTCTACAATCTTACCCCGATCCAAAACGATAACCTTCTCCACCCGTTCAGCAATAGTCAAACGGTGAGCGATGAAAATCAAGGTCTTATCTAGATTCATGAGATTGTCTACTATCCGTTTCTCTGTTAAGATATCTAAACTGCTCGTCGCCTCATCCAAAATCAAGATAGAGGCATCTGTCAAAAGAGCGCGCGCCAAAGCAATCCTCTGGCGTTGACCACCAGAAATTCCTGTCCCATCAGAAGTCAATTCTGTCTGGTAATTCAAGGGCATACGCTCAATATCTTCACGAATTTCTGCTAGCTCAACTGCACGTAGTATATCCTCCCGAGTCGTACCCTCCTTGGCCCCAAGGAGAAGATTTTCTAAAATTGTTCCATTGAATACATAGGGTTGTTGAGGTAAATAGTTGATATGTTGGCGCAGAGACTTTTTATCAATCTGATTTAAATTCATATCCCCCAGTCTGATTTCTCCCTGATTTGGGTTGTAAAAATTAACCATCATCTTAGCTAGGGTCGACTTCCCTGATCCTGAAATCCCTACAAGAGCTATTTTAGAGCCCTGTTTGATTGTCAAATTGATATCTGATAAGATATCTTGACCATATTCATACTTGTAGTGAATTCCCTTAAAAGTCATATCTCCTTGAACCATACTCAAATCCTCTACCATTTTCTGTTCTTCGAACTCGGATTTGACCAGATACACCTCGTTGAGACGACTATTAGCAACTTGAGCTGTTTGAAGCTTACTCTGAAGGTTGATGATATTTTCTAGAGGATTAGTAAAATAATAAAGAAGTGTATTATACGTAATCAACTGGCCCAAACTCATTTCACCAGTCATAACGAAATTAGCCCCTATCCATAATACGCAGACATTTAGCGACAGTTGAGCAAGTTTTTTAAGAGCTTTTTGCTGACTTTCTGCTCTACTATAAGTAAAGGATCTTTTCAGATAGTCCACAAATTCCCTATCAATCTTTTGGTAGCGTGTTTTTTCGCTAGTCAATGATTTAATCGTTTCAATCCCATTGATATCCTCTATAACGGAAGATGATAGAGTTGCATTTGCTTCCATGGTATCCCGGTTCATCTTTTCAAAAGGTTTCATAAAAACAAATATAATTACAGCATAAATGGGAAGACCCAATAAGCTTATGAAAAAGAGACTACTATTTTGCAAAAACAAGATTATGGAAATAATCAATACCGTAGATATATCCAAAAAAATTGAAATAATGGTTGAAGCTAAGGCATCTATGATACTATTGGCATCTGTAAATCGAGACACGATTTCCCCCGTCCGTCGAGTCGCAAAAAAAGACACAGGTAGATGAAAAACATGTTTGATATAAGATAAAATAACATCAATCGATAGACGTTGCCCAAGGACAATTAATAGGTAATCTTGAGCAAAAGACAAAATCTGCTGAAGGGCATACACGATAACAAGACATATAGAAATAACACTTAGGGTCGAAGATGTCTGATTTGGTACATAGGTATCAATAATAGATTGTAGATAGTATGAACCAATGATATTAATCAAGGTTACTAGAACTGTCGCTAAAATGATATTGATGATCAAACCTTTCTGATTTATCAAAATAGGCAGAAAAGAAGTCAGACCCTGATTCTTGTCCTTATGTGGCTGATAATTTGGGGAGGGAGCCACAAAGATAGTTGTTCCTGTCCATTCTTCTTCAAATCTTTCACGCGATAGTTTGGTCAGTCTAACCTCTGGATCTGGATCAGCTATATGGATATTCTGTTTATCCTTTCCTGTCACTACGTAATAATGAAATAATTCTTTGTCCTTAAGCACGTGAACCACAAAAGGAAAGATTAAATTTGGAGAATCAAATAAAGTCATGTCTGCTTGAATAGCCTGTGGCTCAAAACCTAATGTTTGCGCAGCCTTCACCAGACCCAAAGCTGTCGTCCCATTTATAGTCGTTTTGGCTAATTCACGAAGACGCGCTAATGAATAATAGCTTCCAAAATAGCCAAACACCATGGCCAACGAAGCCACTCCGCAGTCCTTCTGATCCATCTGTGAGCGATAGTGTTTTTTCCTAAATTTCATATTCTTACCCTTTTTCTTAACAATCTAATTAAAAGTTCTGTAAGATTATTTTAGCCAAACAAAGTAAGAAATAGATAACTCTTTCTAAAAAAACAAAATCTACACCCAAATAGCACTTTTAGAAGTTTAATCAAACATATGGATTGATAAATCCGTTAAAATAAATATTCCACACAACCAAAAAAGCAACATGACCAGCATGTTGCTTTTTCTTATATTCTATTTTTAATGATTGCTAATACGTCTGCGACACTTTGGAGGTTGTCAATTTCTTCATCATCGATTTCGATTCCAAATTCATCCTCAATGGTTAGGACAAATTCCATCAAATCTACTGAATCAGCATCCAAATCGTCCTTTAAGCTCAAGTTTTCGGTTACGACAAAGTCTTCTCCTTGACGTTCTTGGATGATGGTTACGATACGGTCAAAAATTTGTTGTTCTGTCATATTGTTCTCCTTATTCCTCTGAAAATTCACGCGCAGTTTGGGCAACTACATCTGTCTCAAGCATGGTACGAATCTGGCGTATTGTGCTATAGACAGCCTTGGCATCACTTGAGCCATGAGTCTTAACTACTGGTGCCTTAACACCAAACAGAACCGCACCTCCAACATCTGAATAGTTGAGCTGTTTTTTCAAACCTCTGAGGTTATCCTTAAGAAGGAAAGCCCCTAGCTTGGCTCTAAGGCCGCCACCTACAATAGCATTTTTGAGCAAGCCCATGATACCCATAGCAGTCCCTTCAATAGCTTTGAGCACAGCGTTTCCCGTGAAACCATCTGTTACGACTACATCAGCAACACCATCCATCAAATCACGTGCTTCCACATTCCCGACGAAATTCAAACTCTCGTCAGCCACTAATAGGTCATAGGCTTCCTTGCGGAGTGGATCTCCCTTGCTACTCTCTGTCCCGTTATTAAGCAAACCTACACGAGGTTTTTCAATACCACGAACATTTCTAGCATAGAAGGAACCTAGGATAGCGTATTGATGCAGGTGATGGGCTGTATTTTCTGCATTGGCACCAAGGTCAAGCATGTCAAAACCTTTTCCATCAATAGTTGGTAAGGTTGACATAAGACCTGGTCGATCAATATTTTTGATACGACCAACGATGAAAAATCCTGCTGCCAACAAGGCACCTGTATTTCCTGCAGAAAGAACTGCATCTGCCTCTCCATCTTTGACAGCCTTAGCTGCCAATACCATGCTGGCATTTTTCTTCTTGCGGATGGCTTTTGTAGGCTCATCATCTGAGTCGATTTTTTCATTAGTATGGATAATACTAACGCGCTCTGTAGCTGTTAGATATTGCTTGATTTTGCTTTCATCTCCGTAAAGTTGAATCTCAATATCTGAAAAGTCAGCAAGGGCTTGATTGACACCCTCTACAATAGCTTGTGGTGCGTAATCGCCACCCATTGCATCAACTGCGATTTTTTTCATTTGTCTTCCTCTTTCAGTAGTTGTCCCCAGTCGGCTAGGGAATCAATAAATTTCTTTGATTTCAGATGAATGCCGACGTATTCCTCATAGATTTGGTCCATAAACTTGCGCAAGTCTTGCTTGATTTCGGCCTTAAGTGAGATAGTCTCCAAGGTCTCAAAATCAATGGCTTGAAATTGATTGAGCAGATAAGGAATATTGGGATTTAAATGACATCGTTTCTCATCTTCATAGTAATGATCGGGACAAAGACAACCCCCGTATTTGAAGGAGAAATCAAAGGCTTGCCCCACACGATGACAAAAGGTACACTCATTAAAGTTGAGACTGATTCCAAAACGTGTCAATATTTGAATTTCAAAAATATTGGTCAAAACTTGATAATCCAGACCCTCTTCCATCAGCTCTAAAGTCTTTTGCAAAAAAGCAAATAAGGGAGCATCTTCTTGGTTATCCTGCAAACTCGCATCTGCCAAGGCTGCAACGTAAGTCGCATAAGCCATAACAAAGAGGTCACTATTGATTTTCGGAAAAGTCTTCACCTCATGATAATCTTCTATATAACTAAGTCCATCGTCATTGATTTTTAGGAGAAAATGGGCTAAGACTAAAGGTTGAATGACAGGAGCTAGTTTGGATTGGCCGGCGTGTTTGACAAAAAACATGCGCTTGCCTGCCTGTTCTGTAAAGATTTTAACAAGCTTATCATCCTCTCGAAAATTTCGATTGTAAAGTACTAAACCCTGACTCGTAATCGATTGAATCATGCTTCTCTCATATACTCCTCAAGTCGTTTCATAGCTTCTCTGATGGTTCCCATGCTAGCTGCATAAGATAGGCGAACATAGCCTTCTCCATACTGTCCAAAGGCAGCACCAGGGATAAAAGCAACAGCCTTCTTCTGGGCAAAATCCTTCAGAAAAGCAAAGGAATCTTGATTATAGCCTGCCGGAATCTTAGCAAAGATATAAAAAGCCCCATCTGGTTTGATAATCTCAAAGCCGAGGTCAGTCATCTTGTCGATAATGTAGTCCCGACGCTGGATATATTCCTTCTTCATGGGTTCTGCATCGTTCTTACCAGCTGTCAATGCTTCCACCGCAGCATGTTGCGCCATGGTGTTTGCAGCAGTTACCAAATACTGATGACTCTTGATGAGTTGAGCTGTGAAGTTTGCTGGTGCAAAGATAAAACCTAAACGCCAACCTGTCATGGCATGGGATTTAGAAAGACCGTTAATGATAATTGCCTGATCTCTCAACATAGTTCCCAAAGATACATGATTTTCCCCTGTATAGGTCAATTCTGAGTAGACTTCATCACAGACTACGAAAATCTCATACTTACGTAAAACAGCTGCCAAGGCTTCTAATTGCTCGCGACTATAAGTAATTCCTGTGGGGTTGGCTGGATAGTTGAGAATAACTGCCTTGAGCTTGTCCCCTTGCTCTAAAATCGCTTTTTCTAGCATCTCAGGCGTCAAAACAAAACCATTTTCAGTTGTATCAATCTCGACAATCTCTGCACCAACTAGATTAACGATTGGCTCATAGCCAGGATAGGCAGGAGCTGGCAAGAGAACCTTGTCTCCTTCCTCCAAAATAGCTGTCAGAGTGGCTGATAGAGCCTCTGTCGCACCAATTGTGACCAAGATTTCATTCTCTGGATTGTAGTCTAGCTGATATTTCTCTTTTACAAAATCACTCGCCGCCTGACGCAATGTCAATAAGCCACTCATTCCTGTATAGTAGGATTGGTCTTGGTCAATGGCTCGCTTTGCAGCTTCCTTGACATGATCTGGCGTTGTAAAATCTGGTTCTCCCAAGGTCAATCGCAGGACACCAGGAATCTCTGAAATAGCCTGGTCAAATTGACGAATCAAGGAAACTTGTATCTTATCTAATTGTTTATTAAAGCGTTTGGTTAAGTCCATATATATCCTCCTTGATCAAAGAACATATATCTATTATACTACAAAAGCTCTCTGACCGCAAAATTCCGTTAGTTTACAACCTTATTCCTACTTTCTATTTTACTTTTCTGACAGATAAGATTATAATAAGTAGTATTTATTTTCGGAGGTTTTTATGTCATTTCTATCAAAAAATTGGGCAGGACTGTTAGTCTGTCTGATCATTTCTATCATCTCTTGGGTTTTAGGAGGCTTTCTGCCTGTTGTGGGAGCACCTGTTTTTGCCATTTTTATCGGAATGATTCTCCATCCCTTTCTCACTTCTTATACACAACTGGATGCCGGTTTGACTTATAGCTCCAAAAAACTGCTTCAATATGCCGTTATCTTACTTGGATTTGGGCTCAATATCTCACAAGTTTTCGCAGTTGGAAAATCTTCCCTCCCTGTTATCCTTTCGACTATTTCGATCGCTTTGATTATAGCTTTCTTTTTCCAACGCTTTTTTAACCTTGATACAAAGCTAGCTACCCTGGTTGGTGTAGGCTCTTCTATCTGTGGCGGTTCTGCCATTGCAGCGACTGCTCCTGTTATTCACGCCAAGGAAAAAGAAGTGGCCCAAGCCATCTCAGTTATCTTTTTCTTCAATGTCCTGGCGGCTCTTATCTTTCCAACTCTAGGTTCTTGGCTCCATCTTTCCAACGAAGGTTTTGCTCTCTTTGCGGGTACTGCGGTCAACGATACTTCCTCTGTGACAGCTACTGCTAGTGCCTGGGATAGTCTATACAATACAAACACTCTTGAGTCTGCCACTATTGTCAAACTGACACGCACCCTAGCTATTATCCCTATTACTCTCTTCCTCTCCTATTGGCAAAGCCGTCAACAAGGCAACAACCAAGGAGTGAAGCTTAAAAAAATCTTCCCCGTTTTCATCCTTTACTTTATCCTAGCTTCTCTGCTAACTACTCTTCTCACATCTTTCGGTGTCAGCAATAGCTTCTTTTCACCTCTCAAACAACTCTCCAAATTCCTCATCATCATGGCTATGAGTGCTATTGGTCTCAAAACTAACCTCGTTGCTATGATCAAATCCAGTGGAAAATCCATTCTTCTTGGAGCCCTTTGCTGGATTGCTATCATTCTGACTAGTCTTGGCATGCAAACACTCATCGGTATTTTCTAATACTCTTCGAAAATCTCTTCAAACCACGTCAACGTCGTCTTGCCGTAGGTGTGGTTACTGACTTCGTCAGTTCTATCTGCAACCTCAAAACAGTGTTTTGAGCAACCTGCGGCTAGTTTGCTCTCTGATTTTCATTGAGTATAACACAAAAGGTAGCCCGCAAGCTACCTTTTTATTGTTCAAGAATTAAGCGTGTATGTTCTCTCTTAATACAACGGTTCATCACGATGTCATCGCATCCCCCAGCACGCAAGATTTCTGCTGCTTCCAAACTTTCAAGTCCTAGTTGTGCCCAAAAAATCTTGGCATCCGCCTTGAGAAAGTCTCGTGCTACATCAGGTAAAAATTCACTGCGACGATATACGTTGACGATATCTACAGGGAACGGAATTTCAGCTAGACTGGCATAAGCCTTTTCTCCCAAAATCTCGCTACCTACAGCTTTAGGGTTAACTGGAATAATTTTATAGCCACGAGCCTGCATTTCTTTAGTCACTCGATTGCTAGTTGTTTCCTCACGATCGGATAAGCCTACTACAGCTAGAGTTTTACTGGTTGCTAGATACTGACGGACCACTCCATCGCTTGGATTGATAAATTTTTGAGTCATAAAAACCCTCCTTTTTCATCAGTATAGCACATTTTGAAAAGGCTTGCAGTTATTGGCTACAAAAAATTTCCTAGCAAGAGAAGAGTCTGCTAGGAAATTCGTTTATTCAAGTGAAAGTTTAGATTTTTTTCTCGATACTAAATAATGGAGAAAGAGGACGTTTTTCATGGATACGTACAATAGCATCACCTAGGAGATGAGCGATAGAAATTTGTTCAATCTTATCAATCAAACGTTCTTCTGGAAGATAGATAGTATCCAAAACAACCAATTTTTTAATGGCTGATTTCTGGATATTCTCCATTGCTGGACCAGAAAGAACCGGGTGCGTACAACTTGCGTAAACTTCAACAGCTCCTGCTTCTGCTAGAGCATCAGCCGCATGACAAATGGTTCCAGCTGTATCAATCATATCGTCAATCAAGATACAAGTCTTACCTTCTACCTTACCAATGATATTCATAACTTCACTAGTATTCATCTTGTCTACACTACGACGCTTGTCGATAATGGCAATTGGAGTTTTCAAAAATTCTGCTAATTTACGAGCACGAGTCACCCCACCGTGGTCCGGGCTGACAACAACGTAGTCGGAACCAACCATGCCACGACGCTCAAAGTAATCCGCAATCAATGGAGCGCCCATCAAGTGATCCACCGGAATATCAAAGAAACCTTGAATCTGTGCAGCGTGCAAATCAATCGTCAACAAACGATCAACTCCAGCTACTTCAAGCATATTTGCAACGAGTTTTGAAGTGATTGGCTCACGCGCTCTTGCCTTTCTATCCTGACGTGCATAACCATAGTAAGGCATAACAACGTTGACAGATTCTGCACTGGCGCGCTTCAAAGCGTCTACCATAATCAAAATCTCAAGTAGATTATCATTTACTGGTGAGCTAGTTGATTGTAGAATAAAGACGTGTTTCCCACGGATCGATTCTTCGATATTAACTTGAATTTCTCCGTCTGAAAATTGACGAACAGTCGATTTTCCCAACTCTATCCCAATCTCTTGCGCCACACGCTCTGCCAATTCTCTATTTGAAGAAAGGGCAAACAGCTTTAAATCAGAAAAAGACATGATTTCCTCCGGTATTTATGTATCACTTGTGTTTTTTACAACATTTTTCCATCTACCATTGTAGCGCTTTTTTCTCGATTTTTCAATAAAAAATAAGACAAGAGTAGACTTTTATACTCTTATCTTATACTATCTTATATTAGTGATATCAAAGGTAAAACTTGTCAACCTTCTCATCCTACTTCATGCTACTCCAGAAGCTTTAGATTAGAAAGTTAGTATATTTCCCTCATACTACCTGTATCCACATCGTAAACAGCTCCTGAAATAATAACATCATCTGGAATTAAGGGGCATTCTCGCAGCAATTTCATATCCTCTCGAACACTCTCATCGATGTCTTGAAACGGTAAAAAGTCCTGCCCAAATACATCAACTCCCAATTCACATTTTAGGTGCTCTTGAAAATCCTCGTTATTGAAGGTTTGAGCCCCACAGTCTGTATGATGAAGAACCACAATTTCTCTTGTCCCCATTTGTTGTTGGGAAATTACAAGTGAACGAATCATATCCTCAGTCACTCGACCACCCGCATTCCGTAAAATATGGGCATCTCCCAGAGCTAACCCCAGAGCTGGCGCAACGTGTAGACGCGAATCCATACAAGTTACGATTGCAACCTTGGTCTTGGGTTTAATGGATAAATGCAAATCTCCATGTAGTTCTACATAAGCTTGATTGGCTTTTAAAAAATTTTCAAAATAGGACATGACAACTCACTTTCTAGTCTGCCAGATAATTTGAACACCAAATTATTTATCTCCTATCTTACCATCTTTTCTTTGTCTTGTCAGCTGTCAACTTTCATATAAAAAAACTGGGACAGAGACATCCAGCAACTAGCTTGGGTTTCTGTCCTAGTTTTTTTAATATTATGAACCTTTTTGGATATACTTGTTAAGAGAGCCTGCAAAGCTCTGAAGATTGAGACTTTGTACATAGACCTCACCGGTACCTCGGAAGGTATTCACCACTCCTTCACCCGTACCGATAGACTGCCAGAAGCCATTTTCTAAGTGGATATCATAGTCCAGAGATTGACTCCAAGCCACCACATGGGCATTGTCGATGGTTATTTCTTGGTTTTGTAACTCAATTTTCTTAATAGATCCAAAAGCATTAGCCAAAAGAGTTCCCTGACCTTGGGTTGTCATCACAAAGAGACCGCCTTGCCCTCCGAACAGAGCTTTCCCAATAGACTGGCGCTCCATTGTATAGAAAGCTGTACCATCAAGAGCTAAAAAGGCCCCATCATTCAATCGATACTGCTTTTCGCCTAGCTCAAGAGCAATCACTTGACCAGGAGTGTCTGGTGCTAAAGCAAGGTTGCCGTTGTCAGACTCTGCAACAGCTTGAGTGATAAAGGTGCTTTCACCAGAAACCATTGAACGCCCTACAGCTTTGACAAAACGTCCCAAACCAGAACCGCTTGCATTGAGCTGGGTATTGAGACTTACATTAGGTGTGTGGTAGACCATGCTACCACGCTGAATAAAGACGGTTTCTCCTTGATTGAGCGACAACTCTACCAAAGGAAACTGCATGTGACTATCCATAGAAAATTTCATCAGAAATTCCTCCTTACTTTTAATAAATGTTAGCAATAAAATAATTAGTAATCTAAACCTGAGTAAAACGATTAGGAGAATACTTTTTTCAAGACTTCCTGAATAGTCGTCACCCCAATCACCTGAATTTCCTTAGGTGGCTTTATACCTGTTAGGGAATTTTTTGGTACATAGATTTTTGTAAATCCAAGCTTAGCAGCTTCATTGATCCGTTGTTCGATACGATTTACGCGCCGAATCTCTCCCGTCAAGCCCAACTCTCCTACAAAACATTCCTGTGGATTGGTTGGTTTGTCCTTGTAGCTAGAAGCAATAGCAACTGCAACAGCCAGGTCAATAGCAGGTTCATCCAATTTGACACCACCAGCTGACTTGAGATAGGCATCCTGATTTTGAAGCAAGAGACCAGCCCGTTTTTCCAAAACAGCCATAATCAAGCTAGCGCGACTGAAATCAAGCCCTGTCGTCGTACGCTTAGCATTTCCAAACATGGTCGGCGTCACCAATGCCTGTACTTCAGCAAGAATTGGACGTGTCCCTTCCATTGTCACAACGATGGACGAACCAGTCGCTCCATCCAAGCGTTCTTCCAGAAATACCTCACTTGGATTGAGAACTTCAACCAAACCACCTGACCGCATCTCAAAAATCCCAATCTCGTTGGTCGAGCCAAAACGATTTTTGACTGCTCTCAAGATACGGAAGGTATGGTGGCGTTCCCCTTCAAAGTAAAGCACCGTATCCACCATATGCTCCAACATACGAGGTCCCGCCAAGGTTCCTTCCTTGGTCACATGCCCTACGATAAAGATAGCAATGTTATTGGTCTTGGCCAGCTGCATGAGCTCTGCAGTTACTTCCCGTACTTGGGAAACCGACCCTTGTACCCCTGAAATCTCAGGAGACATAATGGTCTGGATCGAATCGATGATAAGAAAGTCTGGTTGGATTCGCTCCACCTCAGCTCTCACGCTCTGCATATTGGTCTCAGCATAGAGATAAAACTCACTATCAATATCCCCCAAGCGCTCTGCACGGAGTTTAATCTGTTGAGCAGACTCCTCCCCACTGACATAGAGAACTGTTCCTACTTGAGACAACTGGGTTGATACTTGTAAGAGAAGGGTTGATTTTCCAATACCTGGATCTCCACCAATTAGGACGAGACTCCCTGGTACCACACCCCCACCGAGTACACGGTTGAATTCCTCCATCTCAGTCTTGGTTCGATTGACATTAATAGAAGTTACTTCAGCCAATTTCATAGGCTTGGTTTTCTCACCTGTCAAGGACACACGCGCATTCTTGACCTCTGCAACCTCGACCTCTTCAATAAAAGAAGACCAAGCTCCACAGTTGGGGCAACGTCCTAAATACTTTGGTGAATTATATTCACAATTTTGACACACAAATGTCGCTTTTTTCTTAGCTATAATTCTAATCCTCTCATTATAAAATCTCTTATTCTTTTCACGTCAGCAACTATCTTGTTTCAGAACAGTAAGGCCGCCATCATCCGCATGGACATAATACCGACCATCAGGACTAAATCCAAAAATATAGGGTAAATAACCTTTATAAATTTGACTTTTAGCTTCCTCATCTTTCCCCCAATAAATAGTTAAAATGGGATACTCTTCAGATTGGTCTTTATCCATTGTCACTCTGATGTCTTTGCCATTATCCAGAGGGAGACTTCCACCATATTGACCAGCAATAGGAATAGGAGAATCATAACCCTCACACTTGGCTACTAACTCTATCTCATCGTAATCTCCGTCTATCGGTGTTACTTGCCCATTTTCGCTGTCAATGATTGATATGTAGTCTGAAGAAATGCAAAGAATTTTATGATAGGCACCAGGGAGAAATGCTAGGTAAAGAAATCCTCCAATACTGATCTCATAAATCTTCTTATACCCTCGACAATTCTCGGCGCTAAAAGCCTGAAAATCCTTATAGCTCATTCATTATTCTTCTTTCTATATCTCTATCTCACACTCAATCACTTGGCAAAAATCAATCTTCTCATTTACCACAAACTGCCGTATCAGCATTCGATGGGCTATAACTACCACAGTTTGATGTTCCCGATACTTAACCATGCATTCTAGAAAACGAGTCTTCATCTCTACAGCTGTCTCATATTGAACAGGAGAATTTGGGAGCAACTCCCCATTATGTTCTAAAAATAGTTTTCTAGCTTCTTCAAATCTATCTATGCCACTTTCATAGACCTGCCATTCATGCAATAATGGCTCCACTCTCAAAGGAAGCCCAGTAGCACAAGATAAATAAGAAGCCGTTTCTAATGCTCGCGTCACTGCAGAAGACACCAGTATATCAGCTGAGCCAAACAAAGGATTTTTGCAAAGTTCCTGAGCTTGTTGTCTTCCTTTCACCGATAAAGGGGCCAAGTCTATCCCAAATCCCGTATAAGAACGCTCCTCTAACTCACGGTAATCTGGCTCTCCATGACGTACAAAGACAATCTTCATCTTAGTGCCCTGTCGATCCAAACCCACCAGTACGAACTCCGTCTGCCTCATCTCCATCTGCGATTAAAAATGGTGCAAAGACAGCCTGAACCACGCGTTCACCAACTTCAAGAACCACTTCTTGGTCCGTAATATTTTTCATCTGAGCAAAGATATGGCCTTCATTTCCTGGATTACCATAGTAGTCGCCATCAATAACACCCACAGAGTTAATCAAGACCAAACCTTTTTTACGAGGATTTGATGAACGGTCATAAAGATAGAGCACTTCAGTCGGCTGCATATAAGCCTTAACACCCGTTGGGACGAGAACAATCTCTCCTGGAGCGATAACCGTATGCACCGCAACCTTTAAGTCGTAGCCAGCTGCGTGCGCTGTCTCACGTTTAGGTAACAAAGTTTCATCTGTAAAGCTAGAAACTAATTCAAAACCACGAATTTTCATATTATTCCTCTTTTTAATCTTTTATTCTAGGCTATTTTATCTTATTTATTCGAAAAAAGCACGAAAAAAGAGCACACAATTCACACTCGCTTAGGGCTGCTGGATTCCTCCCCTGACCCGCTTCACGCAGAACTGTTGCTCCACTAGTTATTATACCACATTCCCCTCTATTTTTAAAGAGAAATTATTTTTTACGTCGATTTCGGAAAAAGTCTTGCATAATCTCTGCGCACTCATTCTCTAAAACACCTGTTTCAACGTCCACACGGTGATTGAGCCTCTCATCTGTTAGAATATCGTACAAGCTCCCAGCGGCGCCAAATTTCTGGTTTTTAGCCCCGTAGACCACGTTTGGAATCCGTGCGAGACCAATTGCCCCACTACACATAACACAAGGCTCAATGGTCACAAAAAGCGTACAATCGAGCAAACGCCAACTCTCTTCGCTCAAATTAGCATTCTCTATGGCCATAATTTCCGCATGCATGACTGCCCGTTGCAACTCCTCACGAGCATTATGCCCACGACCAATAATTTGTCCGTCCTTAACAATGACACAACCAATGGGGATTTCATCATGCTCTAAAGCAATCTCTGCCTCTTTTAAGGCCTCTCTCATAAAAGCTTCTTTTTCTTCAAGCGTGTAATTCATCTCTTCTCTCTTCCTAGCTATCAATTCTATCATTATACCATCTTTCTCAACACAAAAAAAGCCACCGAATGCGGTGACTTTATAGGGAGATTATTATGAAAAAGAAAAGTTTAGGAAATTTGTTACAACAAGTTAGGAGGTCTTCTTGTAACTGTCTATAGTATATCCAACCTGTCTTAAACAAATCTTAAAAAATCTCCTATGACCAAACACTTTCTAAAATATTTGTCTGTTCACGACCAGGACCTACTGAGAATGTTGAAATACGAACACCCACCAATTCACTAACACGGCGAACATAGTTGCGTGCATTTTCAGGAAGGTCTTCCAAATTACGTACTCCAGTGATATCTTCAGACCAACCAGGCAATTCTTCGTAGATTGGCTTACAACGTTTCAATTGTTCGAGACTAGCTGGGTAGTAATCAATACGTTGACCATCAAGATCATAAGCCACACAGATTTTAACAGTATCCAAACCACTCAAAACATCGATAGAGTTCAAAGAGAGATTTGTGATACCAGAAACACGACGGCTATGACGCATAACAACTGAGTCGAACCAACCTACACGACGAGGACGCCCAGTAGTTGTCCCATACTCATGCCCCACTTCACGAATACGATCACCAACTTCATCAAATAGCTCCGTTGGGAAAGGACCATCACCTACACGACTTGTATAAGCCTTACATACACCGACAACTTTGTCAATCTTGCTTGGACCTACTCCAGATCCAATTGTCACACCACCAGCCACTGGGTTTGATGAAGTAACAAATGGATAAGTACCTTGGTCAATATCCAACATGACACCTTGTGCACCCTCAAAGAGAACCCGTTTACCATTATCAAGCGCGTCGTTCAAGATAACAGAAGTATCAGTCACATATTGCTTGATTTGTTGACCATACTCATAGTATTCTTCAAAAATATCATCAATTGAAATAGGTTCACTATCATACAATTTTACAAATTGACGATTTTTCTCAGCAAGATTACGTTCTAAACGTTCACGGAAGATTTCTTTATCCAAAAGATCCGCAATACGAATTCCAACACGAGCTGCCTTGTCCATATAGGCTGGACCAATTCCTTTAATTGTCGTCCCAATCTTGTTATCACCCTTAGCTTCTTCTTGAAGACGGTCTAACTCAATGTGATAAGGCAAAATAACATGCGCACGATCAGAAATTCTAAGATTATCTGTTGTAACACCTTCTTCATGCAAATAAGACAATTCTTTTACAAGAGATTTAGGGTTGACAACCATCCCATTACCAATAACAGAGATTTTCTCTGGGAAGAAGATACCTGAAGGAATCAAGTGCAATTTAAATTTCTTTCCATCAATAACAATTGTGTGACCTGCATTATCTCCGCCTTGGTAACGAGCAATCACTTCCGCATTAGCTGAAAGAAAATCTGTAATTTTTCCTTTACCTTCATCACCCCATTGGGTACCTACAACAACAACTGAAGTCATAATAAATTTTCGTCTGAGCCAAAAGGCTCGTCCTTTCTCATATACATGGTGGGACTCTCACCCACAATAATATCTTACAATTTATTATAAGAAAAAAAGCCTATTTTATCAAGAATTAACACTAGAAAAGATTAGGGAATTCTTTTACTTTTGATTTAAAAAAATACAAAAAATTAGCATAATCTAAATATTTTTTATAGATTACTTAATATTGTTCGTAATAAATGAAAATAACTGTATCTACTAACAATAATTGAATGTTTGTCCAAGTAAACGATTAAGATAGAAACGATAAGCAGCCCTAAAATGATAGAGAAGAAAATCCTTCTCATTCTTAATCTTAAAACGAATTAAATAATAAAGTAAAAATTTAAGATGAAGTAATTCCCATTCATCAGTACTTTGAAATAAAATTGAATATTCATTTTCGATTTGCTTTAGAAAAACCAAAGATCGATCATAATATTTTTGAAGCATATAAAAAACCTTTCTTATTGATAAAATAAGTTTATCAGAAAGGCTAACTAAATAGATAAATATTTCTATAAAGTAAAAATTTTAAGCTGAACAAACTTAAAATAAAGTAAAAAAGTAAAAATAGATAGAAAAATGCTATGAAAAATCCAAAAAAATAAACCCAAGAAAACAAAAAAACGTTCCTTAGAACGTTTAACTACTCCGCCAGTAGGACTCGAACCTACGACATCATGATTAACAGTCATGCGCTACT
>NZ_JALDVP010000008.1:0-22067 GCF_023110115.1 Streptococcus sp. oral taxon 431
GTTACCGCCGTGAAAAGGCGGTGTCTTAACCCCTTGACCAACGGACCCTGAGCTTTTTCAACTCTTTCTATTATACCTACTTTTTGAATCTTGTCAAGATATTGAGATAAATTTTTCTTATTTTTTGTTTTTTACAAAGAAAAAAGCCCACTGTTGTAGGCTTTCTGTAAGATATTTCTTAAAATTAAAGCATCTTGTTATCTTCCTATTATAGAGTACATAAAAACAGGCCTAAGCCTGCTCTATTTTTTACCCTGTTTTTACCAAAGTTTATTATTTATAAATAAGTAGAGAAAACACAAAGGGTAACTAAAAGGGGATTAAATTGATGAGTTCAGTAAGCAAGTAAATTGCACCTGTTATAGGTGCTTTTTATTTTAATAATACTGTACCTCTGTTTTAGACATGACATCTGACAATTTTTGGCCGTCAATATATAGGTTTATTAAGTCATCAAGAGAGGATACTACATACGTTTTAGCTCCTATAGAGACCTGTATATCTGTTGTAGAATTGGGTAAGATAGCACAGTCTTGTCCTTTGTAGACAAAAGAGGCGTCCCAACCGTTATCATATAACGCTTGTAAATCATCTAATATTGCCATATAAATCTAAATCCTTTTCCGTAGTGTTTTCTTCCAAACAAGGCAGGCAAGAGTGCCTAGGTTGTTCCAAGCACTATGCTACTGAAATGCTAAGAATTTCATCCTCAAAATACTCATAAAGAGTACCATCAACATCTACAAGTAAGGAGTCCATCTCCTCTGCATTGTCAAAGGCGTCACAATAGTCCTCTACAAATCCTCTAACTACCACGCCATCTTTAAGTGTGATAACTACATCTGTACGGTTAAATTCCCAGAGTTTCATTGCATTCCTCCTGCCCTTAGTTCAAACTCTTTGCTTTACAGTCATTGTTCTACCTTAATTTTACCATAACTCTTGTACCTTAGTAAAACCTTAGTATTTTTAAATACACAACCTCACCAAAACCTCACCATTAGAAAACTTCGATACCTTACCGTAACCTTACCGTTTTATGGTTCTAAAAAAGCCCTGTACCTTGCTAAAATCTTGCTATTTTTAAAGATGTTACCTTAGGGTAATCTTAGGGTTTTAACATAGGTATAAATCAATCCCCATTTACTATACCTGTTAAGTTTTCTATAGCTGCCTGTTTCGCCCGATAGATCGAGGATGTAGATTTACCTATTTCCTCAGCAACCTCCCAAGCGTCGAGATCATTCAAGTAAAAAAGCCTCAGAATAGAACGCTCAAAAGAATTGATCAGCTTATCAATTAGCTCAGATACTTCCATTCTTTCCTTAGTAAGGCGTTCAATTCTCTGTAGTATATCCTCTTTTAGTTTTAGAACACTTATAAGATTATTCTCTGCTGTATTTACCCTGCTTGTTTGTACTCTGGTAGTGCTCAGTTCTTGCTTTTTGATAATGCCACTTTCTAGAGCTTCAAGCTCCAAATATAAGCTCTCTATTTCTTTATTGATCCACTTGACGCCCTCTAGTTTTTCTTTTACCTGCTCTGGTGTCATGCCTTGACCTCCTTTTGTGGTATAATAATATTATTGAGATTATAGCTGAGACAGAGAGTGTCTTGGCTTTTTTTGTTTTAGTTAAGTCCAAAAACGGACATTACTCATAGTATTCAACGTACTCAGGATCTCCGAAAAGACTTTCTGGCAATCCACAAACATCTATTAGGCGTTGTACTACTTGTACGTCTATCATTATCTCGCCCTTTTCTGTTATGTGATAGTATTTCTTATGTAAAGAGCCTAAATATACCCCGTTTTTATAGATTGAAAGGCTACCACTTCTACTAGGTAAAAGGCCTGTGTAAGTTTGGCGTAGCCCATGCTTAAAGGCGTTTTTATTGCCAGTTTTAGGTTGCCTGTTGCCTCTATTGCCTTTTGCTACCTGGTTGCCTGGTAAAAACCTACCTAAGTTATCTCTCTCCATCTTGTCCCCCTCTTATCGGTGTTCGTTTGGAAAAAAGCACCACTATATAACGCTCTAAACGCTCTGTAAACAGTCCTAAAAAGTGTACCAGGTATTTTATCACTGATACACTTTAAACTGATTTTATAAGCCTTAAGATAGCCCTAAAGCTGTATCAAAATGATTAGAGTAATTTTTCAAGGCCTCATCCATGTTTTCATAGGCTAAAACTAGCGTGAAAGCTAGGTCACTAGCAGAGCCTAGGCTGTCAATAATTGGAGTATCGTGATAAAACTCAGCATGCTGCTTGAATAGCTTTAATAGTTCAGTTAATCTATCCTCTTTCAGAATATAGCTAGGTAAAGCAATATTATTAGCTGCTCCGATTTCATGCAGTTTCTTAATAGCCAATGGGCTGCGCTTGTATTTCTCCAGGTAGCCTACTAACTCTTGCTCTGATACTTTCATCGTGCTCAACAAGTTCAACTCAGCGACTGTATCAGCCGTCACTGGTTCATACTCTGACTTGATTTTTTCTAGCTCTGTCTTTTCAATACTGTCCAGCTTAGCTAGAATGTTTGCATACTCAGCATTCAAATGCTGCTCTGCCTCTTGCTTATAGTTCTTCAAGCGTAGCTCTGCCTCAGACTGATACATAAGCCCTTTTTTGACTTTCTCAGCAAGGTCTTTTTGCATTGCTCCATAAGCTTCAATCTTTTGTTGCTTATAAGTTCCTAGGCTATCAATTTGAGCCTTAAGTTGTTGTAGTGTCATGGTATTATACCTCTTTCTTTTTTGCTTTGACTAAAACAAAAAGAGACATGACAAAGAGTGTTTAAACTCTTATATCATGCCTCTAGTTTTCTAGTCAGCAGCTAAATTTTTTCTTTTTGCCTAGTTTCCTTTTGAATGGGTTTACCATCTTGTGTTTTGATGATTAGACTACCAAACTCTGGTAACTTGGCTGACTTAATTATACCATTTTTTGAGAATAAAACAAACCCTTTATCTAACATATTTTTAAGTTGTTCTGCATTTAGTGCCATATTAAACCCCCTCTAGTTCAGGTGTACTTACAGGTACACCCGTAAACATTAAATAGTTTGGCCTGTAGTTATAACTACGCTACAACAAGTGTACAAACAGGTACGATTGTAAGCTAACCCTAAAATGGGTTAGCTTTGAGCGACAAAAATGTCGAAAAGTCTTCGGTTCCTGTATCAGCGTTATTAGTTTTGTTTGCTACTCATTTTTGAGTCACAAATCTGTTAAGCAAAAATGACTAATAGCTTGAAAGATAAGTAAATGTTGTAATACTTGTAGCCCTAAAGCGTTGATATAACTGATATTTTCAACTATTCAACGCTTTTTACTACCCTTTTTAGTGTACTTTAGCTCATTTTTGAGCTTTTTTGAGTTCCATTTTTGGAATGCAAAACCTGCACCTTTTAAGGGTGCACCTGCACCCAGTGCATACTCATCTTTGAGCTGTTACTCTTTTTTGAGTAATAGCCTTGAGCGACTTTATCTTTTAGGCTGCTAATTGAGTATCGTTTATCCTTAATCGTGAATGACTTGAAAAAGTTACCCTCTAGACCTGTTCTGACACGGCTGGCCACTCTGTCGCTATACATACTAGCGATTTCTGAGCTACTCAAGTTTGTAGTGATGATGGTTTTTTCTCTGTTGCTGAGAATATCAAAGATAAACTCTTCTTCCCAGGCAGACTTACCCTTATTGTTTAGGCTATCTGATTTTATACCTAAATCATCCAGTACCAGGTAATCAACCTCTTTTAACATTCTTGAGTAGTGTCCCTCTAGGCTAGTAGGAGAGCTAAAGCTCTCTCTAACTCGTCTAAGGATTTCTGTTAAATTGACAAATAGCACGCTTTTAGGCTCTCCTTTGGCCTTGTAGCCCTCGTTTATAGCCTTAGCAATAGCAACGCTTAAATGGCTTTTCCCTATGCCTGTAGATCCTGTAAATAAGGTATTCCCTGTCATACCGTCTAGGTATTTAGTCACTTGTCCTTTAGCAAACTCCAGTAGTTGCTTTTCTTCGGCTGTTTCAGCTATAAAATTCTCAAAACTAGCCTCTTTCAGCTCTCTAGGCATTGTACTGTCACGCATAAGGACATTGTAGGTTTTCAGATATGTCACAGCGTTTAGTTCATTGGCCACCGTCTCTTGTTTTTGTCTTTCTATTAGCTCCTGTGTACATTCAGGACAAAACTCTTGTGTGTTCCGTTCCTTGCTCCCTCTAATAGGTGTTGAAATTTGCCAAAAATTAACGTGGTGCACTTCACACACCTTGTCACTAATTTTTCTGTTGTTATATTGCTCAAATTTATCTTCCATTGCATACCCTCCTAAAATGGGTTTTCCTCTGTTCGTGTTTTTAGCCATTCTTCACGGCTAGTAGGCTCAGCTTGTTTAGGTGACTGTTTCAGCTTTTGCCTTTGTTCCTCATGCTGCTTAACTTGCTCTACTGTTTTAAGTCCTAGCCCCTGCCAATTTGAAAGAATTGACCTGGTATATCTAATTGACTTACCAGCATTCAGGATAGTTACCTCAAGAGCATAGATAACTAGCTCTTTACCGTGGATTTCTAGCAGGTCTCTCACTTCTTCCATCATTGTCCCATTGACTGACATTTGACCAAAAGCAGACTTTAATTTTTCAAAGATTGGATTTTCGTCCTCGTCTTTCTGACTTGACCTAGATTGACTTGACTTATATTGACTTGACTTATATTGACTTATATTGGGTAAACCTACGGTTTCCTCTTGGTTGTCACTTGGTAAACCAGTAAATTCTTCAGGTGGTTTTTCTAATAAATGCTTATAGATACTAGGACTATATCTATCTTTTCTAACTGTATTTTGTTCATGAAAATCCACAATAAAATAAACCATCTCATCATTTAGAGGCCTTATAAAATCCTTGATTATTAGTAATCTCAGATTATCCTCACTAACTCCTATCATCCTAACAACAGGAAAAGCCTCTACTATCCCATCATCATCTGAGTTTTGAATTAAGTGAAAGTATAGAGCTTGCGCCTCTAGTGGTAACATTAAAAATCTCTGAGTTTGGGTTATCGTCTTGCTTATCATTCTTCTATTTCCCACGCTTACCCCCTAGTCTACTGCAAGAAAGTTGTATATATCACTTTTGCGATAATAAATTTTCTTGCTGTTTTCAAAAGGCGATTGATACGGCTTTAAACCGTGTTTCTCCCAATTATTCAACGTAGTCCCACTAATTCCTAGCTTAGCTAGTAAATCAGCTCTAGCGATTAAATCCCAGCCGTCATTGTGTTGCTGCTCAAGCTCAAGCCTTTTCTCTAAGTGGTCTCCCACTTTTTCCAATAGCTCAAGCTCTGCCTCTCTTGATAATAGTTGCATATTACACCCCTTTCTAATTGTTTTTCTCGCTTGCAAGCTGAATATAACGCCCATAGCAAGGGTTTAAATCTTTGCTAGGTGTTTCTGTTGTCTGCTTTAAAAAATCGCGTTTATGCCTCTCTATTCGATTTAAACAAAGGAATAATAAGCCGATAGCTAAAAGTAGAATGATTGCCTGTGTATTGGTTATATCTAATTCATTCATGTTGCGCCTCCAGCTCTTTAGCGTTGTCATTGTTCAAAAGCAAAAAGGATATTTCGTTTAGACGGTCACATAGGTTTTCATTTTGGGCGTATGCTGTATCGATGTATTTTTTAGCAAGCCATAAGAATGTGGTTGTATCTTCCTGTAGTGAAAACTCTAGTCCCTCAAGAGCTAGGTTACTCATTTTTAAAATGTTCATGATATCGGTTAATTCGTTCCCTAATTCTGCTATTTTCTTAGCTGATAACAGGACTTGTTGGCTTGATGTTTCTTTTGTTATTGTCATCTTGTTTACCTCAATTATATTTTATTTGTATAGTTGCTCCAGGACTTTCTTCCAAAATTGGGAAAAAGTCATAGAACCTTTTTAATGCCTTTCCTGCCACTCTTATTCATGCTCTGAGTCGCCAAATTGAAAGCATGAATAAGAACCAGTTTAAAGAGTTAGTGCTCTCTCGTTTGGGCACAAATCACTATTTTGTGATATAATTAAATAAATACCTAACTAAATCCCATACTTGCTATTTTGGTTTTAGTTGTTTAAGTGAAAAGCCTTGCTAGTTTGCCGACTGTTTAGGCTTTTTTTGTTGCTCAGATTTCTTTTAGTGAAAGGTAGCAAGAAATCTTATAAATCTTCTACTAGCCAGTTCATGACTGCCTCATAGATACGCTTAGGAGCGTCATAGTCTCCATTTTCAACTTTGGTATAGGTTTGTGGTTTAATACCTAATTCCTCAGCTACAGCCTTTTTTGTCTGCTGAACTTTAGCACGTTTAACACGTACCTTTTCAGCTAATTCCGTTGAAATAAACATATTGCCCTCCTTTCTAAACAGACTTTTTTGTCCGTTTTCAAGTTTATAATACAGACTTTTTTGTCCTTTGTCAAGTATTTTATTTAAAAAAACAGACTTTTTTGTCTTTTTTCTCCTTTTGTGTTATAATCGTTTCTGAAAGGTAGCAACAAAATGATAAAAAATAAACTTAAGGAGCTTAGAAAAAAAGCAGGCTTGTCTCAATTAGACATAGCAAATAAGCTCAATATATCTGTAAAAACTGTCTCACGATGGGAAAACTTAGAAACAGATATTAAGCCTAATAAAGCAGAAGAGTTAGCAAAATTGTTAGGAGTATCTGTTCCTATACTACTTGGTTATGGGTATCAAGAACCTATTAAACACCTTTCTTGGGAGTGTAATATACCTAAACTAAGAAAAGAAAAAGGTATAACCCAAGAAACACTCTCAAAAGAGACTTCTATCCCTTTAGAACTTATAAAAGAATGGGAGAATAATCACGGTAGTTACTCAGCTGAACAGTTAGAAAAATTAGAAGAATACTTCGAAGTTCCTATCCCTGAAATAATAGGATATTCCATTGCTCACTCAGAATTAAGAGATTTGATAGAGTTACTTTCAGAAGATAGCAAACAAAAACTATTAGCTTACGCCAAAGACTTGAAAGCCTTAGAAGATTTCAACAAAGCAAATAACCTCTAAAACGCTCTCTAAGCGATTTTATAGATTAGTGGTACAATTTATCATCACACCTAAAACAAACGAAAATAGGGCTATTCTCGTAGCTCTCAGCACCATATAAAAACAATATTCATAAATACTTAACTAAATCCCATACTTGCTTACTGATGTTAGAAAGGTATGACTATGAATATTACAGAATACAAAAAGAAAAACGGTGCTACAGTGTACCGTGCAAGTGTTTATTTAGGCGTTGATAAACTTACAGGGAAAAAGGCTAGGACAACAGTCACGGCCAACACTAAAAAGGGCGTTAAAATCAAAGCTAGAGAGGCTGTCAATGCTTTTGCAGCTAATGGATATAGCGTAAAGGAAAAACCAACCATTACAACCTATAGAGAGCTAGTCGCTTTATGGTGGGAGAGTTACAAGAATACAATTAAGCCTAACTCTCAGCAAACTATGGAGGGTATCGTAAGAATTCATATTTTGCCTGTTTTTGGCGATTACAAGCTAGATAAACTTACTACTCCCATTATTCAGCAACAAGTCAATAAGTGGGCTGACAAGGCCAATAAGGGCGAAAAAGGGGCATATGCAAACTATAGCTTTCTAAACAATATAAATCGCCGTATTCTCCAGTATGGAGTTACAATGCAAGCGATCCAACACAACCCAGCTAGAGATGTCATTATCCCACGTAAGCAACAAAATAAAGAGCACAAAGTCAAATTTTTCAGCAACCAGGAACTTAAACAGTTTTTAGACTACCTGGATAACCTAGACTTGTCTAGCTATGAAAATTTCTTTGACTACGTTCTTTATAAGACATTGCTTGCTAGTGGTTGCCGTATAGGAGAGGCTTTAGCTCTTGAGTGGTCTGACATTGATCTTAAAAAAGGCATTATCAGTATTTCTAAGACTTTGAATAGATACCAGGAAACAAACACGCCTAAATCTAAATCAGGACTAAGAGAGATTGACATCGATACAGCTACAGTAGCACTTCTTAAGGAATATAAAAAGCGCCAACAAATCCAGGCATGGCAACTAGGGCGGTCTGTGAGTATTGTCTTTACTCCTTTTACCACAAAATACGCCTACGCTTGCTTACTGAGAAAGAGGCTACAAGTCCATTTTAAAGCTGCTGGCGTTCCTGATATTAGTTTCCATGGTTTCAGACATACTCACGCTACGATCATGCTATACGCTGGCATAGAGGCAAAAGATTTACAGTATAGACTAGGACACTCTAATATCTCAATGACTTTAAATACTTATGTCCATGCTACCAAAGAGGGTGCAAAAAAAGCCGTCTCAATCTTCGAGGCAGCTATCAGCAATTTATAAATAAAAAAGGGTGCTCCGTTTTGGAGCTACCCTATTACTATACCTAAAATTAGTTATGGGTAACTAAAAGGGTAGTAAAATCAAAAAAAGCACTCTAGAATAGAGGCCTAGAGTGCTTAGTTTCAAGGCTTTACAGCCTATCTTATCCAATAAAATATTACAACATCTTGTTGTAGAATTCAACGATAAGTGCTTCGTTGATTTCTGGGTTGATCTCATCACGTTCTGGCAAACGAGTCAATGAACCTTCCAATTTTTCAGCATCGAATGATACGAATGCTGGGCGTCCAAGAGTAGCTTCAACCGCTTCAAGGATTGCTGGAACTTTCAATGATTTTTCGCGAACTGAGATTACTTGACCTGGAGTTACGCGGTATGATGGGATATCAACACGTTTTCCGTCAACAAGGATGTGACCGTGGTTTACGAATTGACGAGCTTGACGACGAGTAGTCGCAAGACCAAGACGGTAAACTACGTTATCCAAACGACGTTCCAAAAGAAGCATGAAGTTGAAACCTAGGATTCCGCCCTTGATTTTTGTAGCTTGTACGAACAAGTTACGGAATTGTTTTTCACCTACTCCGTAAGTGAAACGAAGTTTTTGTTTTTCAGCCAATTGCAAACCGTATTCTGACAATTTAGAACGGTTGTTTGGTCCGTGTTGTCCTGGTACGTAGTTACGACGTGCCAATTCTTTACCTGTACCTGTAAGTGAAAGGCCGAGGCGACGAGCTTGTTTCCAAGATGGTCCTGTATAACGTGACATATGTATGTCCTCCTAATATAAATATAATTTCGGCGGAAATAGTCACTTAGAAAGCCCTGATTCGTGCAGATGCCCTTCGCCTAAACAGCCAAGGTTACTTGTTATAAGACACCTGTTGACGAGCTTCATGCTTTCCTGCTGCTATTTCACACAAAGGCTATTGTACCATGAAATACTGCATTTGTAAAGAGAATTTTCTATCTATTTTATTTTTCGTTAAATTTAGATAAGGTATCCAAATATTGGTTATTAATCACCGCCATGATATAGGTATCAGGTTTTAATAAGTCATTCGGCCCAAACTGAACATCCAAGGGAGCATTTTCATAGTCACGAAAACCAAGAATATTGAGATTGTATTGTCCTCGAAGGTCAAGTTCACTTAGACTCTTACCTGCCCACGTTTGTGGAATTTTCATCTCAACAATAGAGACATTTTTGTCCAACTGAAAAACATCAACGCTGTTATTAAATAAAATAGTCTGTGCCAATGAGCGCCCCATTTCAAACTCTGGTGAGATGACTGAATCTGCGCCAATTTTTTCAAGGACTTTTTTTGCTGTATGGCTTTTAACCTTAGCAATAACAGTTGGTACTCCTAGACTCTTGCAATGCATGACTGCAAGCACACTAGATTCTAAATTTTCTCCAGTTGCCACCACAACTGTATCGCAGGTATCAATTCCTGCTGAGAGCAAGAGCTCTTCATCGGTAATATCTCCAACAACTCCACGTACCAAGACTGGTTCGAACTGATTGATTCGCTCCTCATGGTCGTCAATGGCGATTATATTTATATCATGCTGAGCGAGAGCAGTAAGTACACTACTTCCAAAAATACCCAAACCTAAAATTCCAATTGTCCGATCTGACATAGTTTATCCTTTCTTATCCTATGGTAATATCTGCTTTCATATAGTGGATCATATCTTTCTTATCTGGTTGATACTCAGCCAAACTAACTAATAGAGTCAGTGGCCCAATTCGTCCGATAAACATCAGTAGCATGATAATGCTAAGAGCTAATCTGCCTAACTCTGGTGTCAAATTTGCAGTTACTCCGACCGTAGCAAGAGCTGAAATTGTCTCGAACATGATGTAGATAAAGCGCGGATTCCCCTCTGCGGTTACCCCTAACAGGATCAAGCCCAGCAAGAAAGTTAGCAAGAAGATAATAAAGACACTGAATGATTTTTGGACTGTCCGAGGTAAAATTGTTCTTCGAGCTACATTGGCATGAGGCAAGCCTAAAAGCTCACTGCGTGCAAATACTAATAATACAAAAAAGGTTGTGATTTTAAGCCCCCCGGCTGTTCCACCAGGCGCCCCACCGAGAAACATCTGCAAAATATAGATCATCAAGGTAACAGGCCTAGCCTGAGTAAAATCAATAGAAGCAAAACCCGCCGTTCTCATGCTAACTGTTTGGAAGAAACTGACTAGCAATTTATCAGGGATGCTGAGATTGCCAATCGTTCCCGGATTGTTCCACTCTATCAAGAGGGTTGAAACTGTTCCAGTAAATAAAATTCCAGCTGTCAAGAAGAGAACCAACTTGGTATGGAAGCGAAGCCGACGTTTTTTCTTGCTCAACTGCGTGGCCAGGTCAAACCAAACCATGAACCCTAGACCGCCTGTGATGATCAAAGCAGCAAGCACTAGATTAATCAAAGGATCAGTTTGAAAAGCTACTAAACTTGTACTTCCAAAATTATCAAAACCAGCATTACAGAAAGCTGAAATAGCTACGAAGATAGAGGTAAAAATTCCTCGGCCCCAACCAAATTCCGGAACAAAACGAAAACTTAACAGGAAGGCTCCGAGCCCTTCAACGATAAAAGTCGTCAAGAAAATCGAACGTATGAAAACCATTAAAGACTGAGTTTCTCCATAACTAAAGCTCTCCAGAATTGTTTCACGGCTACGAAGACTTAGCTTTTGCTTACTTTGAATATAAAAGACCCCTATAAAGGTCATGAGACCCAAACCACCAATCTGGATCAAAAACATACAGATTAACTGACCCCAGATGTTATATGTAGTAGCTACTGGTTGAGTAAAGAGTCCTGTCACACAGACCATAGATACTGCTGTAAAGAGATGGTCGAAATAGGTCGCTTGGGAGCTTGTTGCTTGCACAAATGGCAGACTCAAAAGAAGAGAGCCTGCGAAAATAACCAAAGCAAAACTTAAAAAAATTCGACGAGCAGGTGATAAACGCCCCAAGGTCGTGTTTATTTTTTCCGAAAATGATTTGAATAACATAGTTACATTGTACCATAAAACAGTTAAAGCAGTCACATATGACTAACAATTTCAAGACAGAGTTCTAAGGCCTTGTCAAAAGCTTCTGCGCCCCAATCGCGCTGGTCATAGTTATCAAGATCTGCCAATGAATCAGCCGTGAACAGCAACTCACCCCAAACGACCCCTCGAAGCTGGGCTACTGCCGCAAGAGCGGAGCACTCCATCTCCACAACTGCACAGCCTTCTTCCTTGCGATAGGCAACTTTTTCAGCTGTTTCTCGGTAAAAACCATCTGTCGACCAAGTCATAACCTCTTCATAAGGAATGCATAGTTGTTCCAAGACCTGCTCGATAGCAGAAATCGCTTCTACATGAACATCCATATAACGAGAAGGTGACGCATAATGGTAACTAGTTCCTTCATCACGCAGGGCCCAGACTGGAACCAGAAAGGCATTTTCTTCTATATTCGTTAACACGCCACAAGTGCCAGTAGAGATGATTTTCTCCACACCGTAGCCAATCAACCAATCCATAAACTGAGCTGCAGGAGCAGAACCGACAGGAGCTTGGGCTAGACACACTTTTTCGCCTTTGTAGCCTATGACATAAACTGGATAGGTTTTAGTGGCAGAAACAAACTCCCCTACGCACTCTGCTTCTATTTCCTGAGCATAGCGGTCAATCTCTTCTTCCAAAAATGCATAGATGCACTTCTTTGGTAACTGTAAATCCAAGCCTTCGTGATTCGGCATAATGACTGCCTGAGGATTATCATCAAACTCTAAAATAGGAATAGCGTGTTTTTGAATCATAGAGCACCCCCTCTAAATTTGTACTATTATAACAAAAGCTAAACGAAAGTCAAGATGGGAGAAAAACTTATCTTAAGTAGGAAACAACAATTAAATGCTTTTTCCTCTACTAACAAAATTGCTAAAACTTAGGAATTAGTTTATAATAGATTGAATTTGAAAAAGGGAGAAATCTTATGAAATTCTATTCATACGACTATGTTCTAAGCCAAATCAGTCAACAGGATTGGGTCATGATTATTGTGTCGACGCTCTTAGTGATTGTGACTGGATTCTTTGCATTTAAGGCTTTCAAAGATAAAAGAGGGAGTAAGTTCCGTGAATTATCGCTCATTTCTATTTTGACGTTAATTGCTTTTGTATTGATTAGCATTACGAATCTTCAAAACAACCAATCCAATGATAATCAATTTCGTAGTTCCTTGCACTTCATCGAAATTGTATCAAAAGAGTTAGGTGTTGATAAGAAAAATGTTTATGTCAACACATCAGCAGTGACTGATGGGGCGATTATTAAAGTAGGTGACAATTTTTATCGTGCCATTAGTGGGACTGACCAAGATAGCTATTTATTAGAAAAGATGGAACTCTATAAATCAGATGTGGAACTCGTGGAGGTTGAAAAATGATAAGCTTTTTTGCTACAATTGCAATTAAATTAGCCTTGGGGCTACTTTCTCTTGTTTTTGTTATTAACGTAACAGGTAAAGGAAATTTAGCACCAAGTTCTGCAGTAGATCAAATCCAGAACTTTGTTCTCGGGGGTATTATCGGTGGGGTTATCTACAATAGTTCCATCACTATCATCCAATACATTGTTATCCTCATCATCTGGACTATTCTCATCCTGCTCCTTAAATGGTTGAATACCAATATTTCCTTTTTCAAACACTTAATTGACGGGAAACCAACTATTATCATTAAAAATGGTAAGTTAGATCCTGAAGCCTGCCGCTCAAAAGGTCTTGCAGCTGCTGATGTTGCTCTTAAACTACGCGCTCAAGGAATTTTCCAATTGAAGGATGTCAAGAGAGCTGTGATTGAGCAAAATGGACAGCTGATTGTCGTAAGAATGGGTGACGAAAATCCTAAGTACCCAGTGATTACAGATGGTGTTGTCCAAGTTGAAATCTTAGAAACCATTGGCAAATCCGAGGAGTGGCTAACTGAGAAATTGAAAGAAGAAGGTTTCGAAGAAGTCTCAAATATCTTTATTGCTGAATATGATAAAGGTCAATTGAATGTTGTAACCTATTAAAAAAATAAACTGATACTTTTCGTATCAGTTTTTTGCTTTTTAGCAGAGAAGGGTATATACTTAAATTAGTATCTGATGTAATTTAGATAATACAAAAAATTAACGGAGGTATCCCCCATGTCAATCGAAG
Organism: Streptococcus sp. oral taxon 431; assembly: GCF_023110115.1. Taxonomy (GTDB): domain Bacteria; phylum Bacillota; class Bacilli; order Lactobacillales; family Streptococcaceae; genus Streptococcus. The sequence goes on from NZ_JALDVP010000008.1 coordinate 13,616, forward strand.
AAAAATTCAACCAAGCTAAAGGTTCTGTTAAAGAAGGTTTTGGTAAACTAACTGGCGATACAAAAACTCAAGCAGAAGGAGCTGCAGAAAAGGTAGCTTCAAAAGCTAAAGAAGTTGCTGAAGATGCTAAAGAAGCTGTCGAAGGTGCAGTATCTGGCGTGAAAAACATCTTTAAAAAAGATGGAGAATAATTCTTTCTCGTCCTAATATCCTAAAAACTCTTATTCCAAGCTTGTAATAATGCTAGGGATAAGAATTTTTTCTTTAAATTATTAGGTTTTTAAAGCGGTTGAAACCTATGTCCTGATTTAGAAACATAAATAAAGTGACTAGCTAGTATTTTTTACGACTAAAAAATATAGTAGAAATGCCGATAAAATAAGGATTCCTGCAAATTTGTGGGAATCCTATTTTCTTTTGCACACTTTGTTTATTTAAATTATTTTGTAAATATTTTTCTTGTTCGGTTTTTTATCAATAATTAGGGATATAAAGGTCGGCAAAACCCTTGATTATTATACCGTTGACAAGTTTTTCAAAAACCTGTATAATAGAAAAAACTTTATTAAAAAGGGGACGTATTTTGAAAAAATTTACTATTTCACGTAAACAAACTTTAACTTTAGCATCCGTTGTTTTAGGAACGATCTTCACAGGAACGACTATTGTTTCAGCTGATGACGTTGCTCCTAGCACAACCCAAGCTACTCCTAGCACAACCCAAGCTGCTCCTGCGGCTACTACAGCCGCAAAATCACCTATCACGGCTGCAACAGAAGAAATCAACGCCAAAGCCAATACACCAGTTGTTCCTGCTGATAAAGCAAAAACTGGCGATGTTATCGCTGTGGACGTAAAAAAAACTGGCCCATCTGCTAAAACAGACGGTGCAGATACAACCACTACTTCAACAGCAACCATCAAAACGACTAGCTTAGCCGATCAAGACACACCTGTTGGCACTTCAAAACCAGTCTCTTCTACCAAGACAGCTACATCAACCAAAGAAACAGCTGACTACACTGAGACAACAACTGAAACCGTCAACAAAACAAGCCTAGTCGAAGTTACAAAAGAAGCCGATGTGGTCAATAAAAAAGAAGTTCAAGGAACATCCGACATCGTCTTTGTCATTGATAAATCGTTCTCAATGGATTCCCACATCAATGATACGATGAAAAATGTTGAGACATTCGTCCGTAATTTATCTGCAAAAAATATCCAAGCACGCTTGGGATTGGTTGAATATGAAGACTCAGAGCATACGAAATACCATGATTTTAACGGATCAAAATTCACAACTGATCCAGAAAGTTTCATTTCTGCCCTGAAAACTATCAAAACCGGTGGTGCTGATGAAAATGCTACTGTTCCATTGCACCACATCGCTACTTCAGCGGACTACAACTGGGGGACTGGAGCAAACAATCATCGCTTTGCTTTCTTGATCACAGACGAAGACATTGATCTTACAAAAGATACACCAACCAAAGAAGCGACACTAAAGGCCCTTCAAGATGCCGGTATCTCTTTGACAGTGGTTGGTACAACATTTGACAAAAAAGACTTTGATTCATTGGTCAATGGGACAAATGGTCTTTACCTAAATATTAACAAAAACTTTGCTGACTTGTTGAACGTTCAATTTGCCAATAAAGTCGTTGAAACCGTCCAAAAAGGTCGTGTCTTCAAGGTACAAACAGACAAGTATGAGTTGATCTCAAAAACCCACCGTGTGGCAAAAGCAAAACCACAAACTCCTAGCATCCAAACGCCTGCAAAACCGACCGTATTCACACCTGCTAAAAACGAGCCTGCCAAAACCGCAGTCTATATCGCACCAGCAGCTCTTCCTCAAAAAGAAGCAAGTCTTCCAAATACAGGAAGCAAGACCTCAACTGCCTTGACAACTCTTGGCCTTGGTCTTCTTAGCATGGGTGCTGCCTTTGGCCTCTCTCGTAAAACAAAGAAAGACTAACCTGAAAAAGGCCTAATCATCTGATTAGGCCTTTTTCAATCTCTATTTCAAAAACTCTACCATCCATTGCTCGAGGCAATCCATAAACCGTTGGACAGCTGGAGATATCTTTTCTTTTTTAGGGAGGGCCATCCCAAGGGAAACGAAGCGCTTCGGACTGAGCGGAACTTGCACCACTTCTTCTTTCCAGTCTCTTGCAATCATAGCTTGGTTGAAGCTGACTCCTAGACCAGCCTTGACCATCTGATAGGTCGTAAAGCCGTCCTTGGTTGTGAATCGTGTCTGCAAAGTGTGTCCTTCTTTCTTGATTAAGCGGTCTTGGTCCGTATCTTGACCAGGTAAGGTATGAATAAAATCTTCTGTTTCCAGATTTTTTGCTTGATGACAAAAAAGCAGATGGAAAAACTCTCTGAGAAAGTCCTCTTCTCCTTCTGGGGAAAGTATACCGTTATTCGTTTTGCAACCTCCTGGTCCACTCGAAAGGAAGATGTAGAGACTTTGTGCCAGGTGATTGAAGAATTATAATAAAAATTTTAAATCCAACAACAAAAGGACATCAAGCAAATTATGTCCTTTTTGTGTTCTATTCAAGAAATATGATTACAATAAACTCCTATTTCCACAATCCACCTAAGATTTGTTTTTCTAACAAGTCTAAGTCCTCTTCCCTGATTTCGCCATTATCACCAACAATATATAGTTGAGAGAAGTAAGCTAACAAGGGGCCTACACAAATGCGAACCATTTGAGGAATTGTGATTTCAGGATTAATACGTGGATCGGTAAGCAATTCTTTGTGGAGTGCCAGTAGTTTATCCTGGATAGTATTCCAGATAAAAATCTGTTCATTTCTCAGTTTCTTATTAGAGAATATTTCATGCAAAATAATTTTCATCAAGGCACGATTTTTTTTGAGATAGGTCATGCGATTGTGGACGAGATAATGTACCTTTTCTTCTGTCGTTTCAAAAGTTAAAAGCTCGTCAAAAAAACTTCCGAAGAGTCCTGGAACTACAGGGTGTAGAATAGCCGTTAACAAATCGACTTTCGTTTTAAAATACTTAAACAAGGTAGCCTGACTGAGTCCAGCATGCTCCGCTATATGAAGAGTCGAAGTTCCATTATATCCCTTGGTCGACATGAGATCCACTGCTGACCGCATGATTTTTTTCTTCCCTTGAGGATAATCTGCTTCCTCTAAATAATCTTCAAACGATTCAAAAATAGTCTTATCCATTTAACATTCATACCTTATTGCTTTTTTGTATTCATCTTTAAACTTTACGGTAACGGCGCAAACCTACAATATTGAGAACTGTCAAAGCGACAAGGAAAAGTAGTAAAACACCGATATTAGGTAAAACTTCCCCAAGTCCTCGCCCGTAAAGAATAATCTGACTCATCGCATCACCAGAATAGGTCAATGGCAAAAATTTTCCTACCGTTTGAGCCCAGTCTCCCATAGATGACAATGGAATAATCCCTGAAAAAAAGAGCTGCAGCATAATCACAAGAGGAATAAATTGCATCATCTGGAATTCTGATTTGGCCAAGGTGGATAAGAGAATTCCAAAGGCTAATGCAACAAGAGCCAGTACTACATTAACTATTATAACATTAAATAGATTTCCGACAACTTCTACATCTAATAACCAAATGGCTACTAGGACTACGACTGCTGTTTGAAGAATCGCAATGAGACCGTAAGACAACATGTAACCATAAACAATCTCAGAACGTTTGACTGGTGTTGCTAATAAACGCTCTAGTGTACCGTTGGTGCGTTCTTTCAAAAGTGCCATACCTGAAATCAAAAAAACAAAGAAGAACACTACAAAGCCTATCAAAACTGGGATCATACTTGTAAAAATGCTTGTATTTTCATCACCATACTGGTAGGACTCCTTGATTTCTGGCGCTTTCACCTCCAAATTCAACTGCGGGAGAACTTGCTTAACACGAGCCAGTAATTGATTACTTCCTTCACTAGCGATACTAGTCCGCAATACTTGTCGAGTCGTAGATGTTTTAGAAGCATCTGTATTGGCATAATCGACCTGATATTCCCCATCTTTATAAGAAACCACCGCATCTACTTTTTCATCAGCCAAGTCTTTCTTCGCTTGATTGAGATTATTGTAAGTCTGTACATTAACATGGTCCAAATCATCCATTTTCGTCACCAAACTAGTTGGGAGATCTTGTGTCGCTAGTTTAATATTCACGGTTGTGCTAGCTGAAAACATAAGGTTCATCAACCACATAATGAAGACTGGGGCCACAAACATCATGGCTAGCGTTCGTTTATCACGAAGCAATTCTTTTATGACTTTTTTTGCAATGGCAATGGTTCTCATCTTACTCTCCTTCGGCTTTCAAAAAGACTTCTTCAATACTTGACACACCATAACTTTCTTTGAGATTTTTTGGGGTGTTAAAGGCAATGATTTTCCCGCCTAACAAAAGACCGACCTTATCTGTCAGCTCTGCCTCATCCATAACGTGAGTTGTGACCAAGTTCCCTACCCTCTTGTCTCTAAGCGCCATCAACTCTTGCCAGATTTTCTTTCGAAGAGAAGGGTCAATTCCAACTGTCGGTTCGTCCAAAATCAAGAGTTGCGGATTTCCTAAAAGCGCAATGGCTAGTGACAAGCGTCGCTTCATACCTCCAGAATAACCAGCTACGACCTTATTTAAGTGTTCTGTCAAATCTACCACTTGAACCACATGGGCAATTTCATCCTTTAAGTCTTTTTTGGAAAGACCTTTTAGCTGACCGAAAAATTCCAAATTTTCTTGTCCTGACAAAGCTTCATAAAGAGCATCGGACTGGGCCATATAGCCGATATCTCTCAGAATATGACGATTGGGCATGGTGCGGTCTAAGACTAAAGCGATACCCGCATCCGCCTTTTCCATCCCTAACATGGTTTTAATCATGGTCGATTTGCCAGAACCTGAAGGACCGATTAAGCCAATAATTTCTCCTGCCTGTAATTCAAAACCAACATGATTTAAGACCATTTGACGACCAAAAGATTTTTCTAAATCTTGTAAATGTAGCAATGTTTTCATTTACTTCCTCCTAGGTGAGCGAGCACTCACTTTATGACCATGAGACTATTATAGTGAGTGAACACTCACTTGTTAAGTAGAAAATTGAAAATTGAAAAAACCTCCCTTCTCTTTCGAGAAAGGAGATTTTCTTTTATGGTCGTCCACCAGGATCTCCATTTCCTTGAGGGCCACCGCCAGGTGCTCCTCCGCCTCCAGGCATCGAATTGACAATCTCAGTTTGTTTTTCACCATTGAAATAGATGTCTCCGCCTGTGTAAGTCGCTGTTCCATCAAAGTCAAAACCAGTTTGACCAGTCATTTTGATGGTTCCTCCCGTAACAGTAATGTTACCATTTGAGTCAATTGGATCCGTGTCCCCTTGACCAACTTCAACGGTTAAATTCCCACCATTCATAGTAAAGAAGATTTCACTTTGTTGGGCGTTTTTGTTGGCCGCATTGACACCATCATCTGTTGAGTATATGGTGATGTCTCCACCGTTGATAGTGATTGACTTACCTTCAAGCCCTTCTGTAGAATTCTTAACGGTATAGGTACCACTATCAATAACCAAATCACCTGATGCGTGGATACCATCATCTCCAGCAGTAACAGTGATGGTATTGTCAGAGAGATACATGGTTCCAACAGAAGTATCTTCATCATTGTCGACCTTAACTCCGTCTTCCTTGGCGTCGATAGTCATGGTTGTACCGGTAATGTTGAGTTCATCATTGACATTAAAGGCATCTCCAACTGCTGTGATGTTGTAGGTCCCACCCGTGATGTGAAGTGTATCGTTGGCTTTGATACCATTATTTTTCTTGCCGTCTACATTGAGAGTTCCTTTACCGTTGATGGTCAAGTCCACTTTGGAGAAGAGGGCTGCATCCGCTTTTTCGTCACTATTAGTAGCTGAATCTGAGAGGCTATTGGTTGTGCCATCTGCTAGAGTTAGGTAAACATGGCCAGCTGATGTAGCGGAAATAGCTGCATTGGTATTGGTCATGGTCACACCCTTTTGAACAATATGTACATCATCAGTCTTCTCGGCTTCAATCTTAATTTGAACTCCGTCGGATTGACCAGATATGACATAGGTTCCTGCCTTAGAGATTGTAACGGTAGATCCTGATACGGCAACTCCGTCACCTGATACCTTCGCTGTTGATCCTGACAAGGTTACAGTTGCTGCTGTCTTTTCATCATAAGAAGTATCATAGTCCTTGTCTGTAAAATAGCTAGTTTTCTTAGCTTCTGTAGTTGATGTCGTTTTCGTTGTCGCAGTATTGCTAGCTGTTGTATTTGAAGTTGACTGGGTACAAGCTGTTACCAGTGCTAGAGTTGCTATACTCGTTAATAAGAATGTCCATTTTTTTGCTTTCATGCTCATTTCCTCATTTTTCATTTACATGATCCTAGTCTACGGGACTTTCCTAAAAGAAGCCTAAACTTTTTCTGAAAGTTTTCTTAAGCCCATCCGAACTTCTTTAATAATCATTGCTTATGGTACAAAAAAGAACAGCATTTCGCTGTTTCTTTTAATTTTCTTTGACTGGAATTTCTTTGATAACTCGTGCTGGGTTGCCTGCCAGAACTACATTATCACCAAAAGATTTAGTAATGACAGCTCCTGCTCCTGCAACAACGTTATCACCTAGTGTAACACCTGGAAGGACAATAACCCCACCACCTGCCCAGAAGTTCTTGCCGATTGTAATTGGTTTCCCAAATTCTAAACCTGAATTTCGTTCATCTGGATCCAGTGGATGAAGGGGTGTTAAAAATTGGCAGTTAGGACCAATCATAGCATTGTCGCCAATGGTAATAGGACAAACATCCAACATGGTCAGATTCCAATTGGAATAGAAATTTTCTCCCAAATGAATATTGACACCATAATCCACTACCAAACGAGTATTGACATAGAGATTTTCACCAGTTGAACCAAACCAGCCTTTGATGATTTCCATACCTTTTACTGGATCGACTTCTTCATTAAAGGAAGCTTGCTTTTGTCGTGCTGATTGTGCTAGAGCACGAAGTTCTGGATCGAACGGGTGATAGGGTTCTCCCGCAATCATTTTTTGGTATTCACTTTTCATATCTTGATATCCTTGTTTATTTTACAAGATTGTAGCATAGTTCTATCCTTAAAACAAGCCACAAAGCAAAACGATAAAAAACTAGTACATCTTTGGATGTACTAGTTTTTAATTAGAAAGGTGACTTTTCCACTACTTTACAGAGTTGATTAGTCTTCTTTCTTTTTACGAGCGATAAGTCCAAATCCACTCAAGACACCTACTAAACCAAGAGCTGCAAGGCTAGCATGATCTTCAGTACCAGTATTTGGCAATTGAGGAGCATTTTCCTTAGCTGGAGCTGGTTTAACTGGAGCTTCTGGTTTTTCTGGAGTTACAACTTTCTTGTAGATGTGTTGGATGTTACCATTTGCATCTACAACAGTCTTCACAAACTCATATCCTGGAATATCTTTCTTAGGTTGTTCTCCATCCTCTGTTGGATATCCTGGAATTGGGTTTCCGTTTTCGTCAACATGAGTTGTTGTGATCTTTTCGTAGACATGTACTGTATCACCGTTTGGCAACTTCTTAGTTTCAACGAAGCGGTAACCTGGGATATCTTTCTTAGGATTTTCGCCGTCTTCTGTTGGATATCCTGGAATTTCATTTCCGTCTTTATCCTTGTGACTAGTCTTCACTTTTTCGTAGACATGTTCTGTGTCGCCGTTTGGAAGTTTCTTAGTCTCTACGAAGCGGTATCCTGGAATGTCTTTCTTAGGATTTTCACCGTCTTCTGTTGGATATCCTGGAATTGCTTTACCTTCTTTATCTACAAATGTAGTAACTGGTGTTACTGTTGGTGTGTATGTTGCAGAAGCTTTTGTTCCGTTCATATCTTCACGAACAACTGTAACAGATGGAGCTGTTCCTGTAAATTCAGGTTCTGGTTTGAAGGTTACTGTTCCGTCTGGTGCTACTGTGTAAGTACCAACACCTGGAATAGTCTTAGTTGTTGAACCATCGTCAAATGTAGCTGGAACATCATCATTCATTGGAACACGGCTATCACCTTCCTTGAATGTTGGTTTACCAGACTGTTCTTTACCTTTAGGTCCAATAGTTGTAGCTGGTTCTGCTGTTGGTGTTACTGGTGTTACTGTTGGTGTGTACTTAGCTGTTACTGGTGTACCATTCTTATCTACACGTTTAACAGTCACGCCTGTTCCTGTTCCTGTGAATGATTTTTCTGGTACGAAGGTTACAGTTCCGTCTGGTGCTACTGTGTATGTTCCTTCACCTGGAATTACCTTAGTTGTTGAACCATCTTCAAATGTTGCTGGAACATCGTCATCCATTGGTACACTTGGATTACCTTCTGTAAACTTAGGTT
>NZ_JALDVP010000008.1:22167-22581 GCF_023110115.1 Streptococcus sp. oral taxon 431
CTGGTACGAAGGTTACAGTTCCGTCTGGTGCTACTGTGTATGTTCCTTCACCTGGGATAGTCTTAGTTGTTGAACCATCTTCGAATGTTGCTGGAACATCATCATCCATTGGTACGTTTGAGTTACCTGGTGTGAATGTTGGTTTACCTGATTGTGTTTGACCTTGTTTATCAGTTGAAGTAGCATCTTCAGCTGTTGGTGTTACTGGTGTTACTGTTGGTGTGTAAGTTGAAGAAGCTTTTGTTCCGTTCATATCTTCACGAACAACTGTAACTGATGGAGCTTTACCAACAAATGATTTTTCAGGAACAAATGTTACTGTTCCGTCTGGTGCTACTGTGTAAGTACCAACACCTTCAACTGTCTTAGTTGTTGAACCATCGTCAAATGTTGCTGGAACATCTTCGTTGATTG
>NZ_JALDVP010000008.1:22681-67144 GCF_023110115.1 Streptococcus sp. oral taxon 431
TTGCACCTTGGATGTCTTTTGTTTCTGCTGGTGTTGCGGTTGGTGTTACTCCTACAACTGTTGGTGTGTATGTCGCAGAAGCTTTTGTTCCGTTCTTATCTTCGCGGACAACTGTCACTGCTGGTGCAGTTCCTACAAAGTTTGGTTCTGGAACGAATGTTACTGTCCCATCTGCTGCAACTGTAAATTTACCAACGCCTTCTACTGTCTTAGTTGTTGAACCATCGTCAAATGTTGCTGGAACATCTTCGTTGATTGGAATAGTCTTTTCAACACCATTAACTTCAACTGTACCACCCTTGAATTCAGGTTTACCTGTTTGTGTTGCACCTTGGATGTCTTTTGTTTCTGCTGGTGTTGCGGTTGGTGTTACTCCTACTACAGTTGGAGTGTACTTAGCCGTAGCAGTCTTAACGTACTCCTCTTGAACCTTACCATCTTTGTTTCGACCAACTGGTGCTGACAATGTAACTTCAATGCCTTTAGCTGTTCCTACAAAGCTTGGTTCTGGAGTGAAGGTTACTTCACCTGTTGAAGGATTGATCGTGTATGTTCCTTCTCCAGCCACTGTTACAGATGTCGCATCAGTCGTGCGACCTGTAGCTGGATCTACTAATTTAGCAGGATATTCTGCGCTTGGAGTGACCGCAATCTTGTCACCATTTAAGTTAGTAGCAGTTGTGTTAAAGGTTGGTGTTCCTGTTTGAGTCGCTCCTTGCACATCAGTCGATGTCTTGTCAACCCCTTCGATTTCAATCGGAGTGACTGTTGGAACGTATTGACCATCCATAGTATTCAACTGACCATTAATGTTTGCTTCTTTGTCTGGGAATTTTGATGACCAACCCGTATCGTAGCCATTGCTATCTACACGACGGATAGAGATACCATCTGCAGTTCCTAGGAAGTTATCTTCTGGGATAAACTCAACGTCTACGTCTTTACCATTGGCAGTAATCTTGTATTTCCCTTGACCTGGAACGACATAGTAACCATCTGCATCAAGAGTCGCACGGTTCCCATCTTTGTCAACGATGTATGGTGCTACTGTTTCGTCGATAACTGCCTTAGAGTTGCGTTGATACTTGTGTTCACCACGAGCTGTAAAGGTTACTGTTGCTGTTTGTTTAGTAGCTTGAGGACCAGAAGTTTCCTTAAATTCCCCTTTTGGTGGGTGGGTGATTTGAGTCTTGAAGTCTTCTACTTCCCCTGAAAAGGCCATACCAGTTGGACTTTCGATCTCGTTCGCTTTCTTGGCAATACGGACACGAGCACCTAGTTCGTTAACGCTAGGGTCGATATAAGTCTTGCTGTTTGCAAAGGTCAACTCGACTGTGCCATCTTGTGTGATTGTAGCGAGATTTGAGCGTTCATCCTCATCGAATTTACCATTTTGGTTAAAGTCTACCCAACCATAGATATGTGCTTCTGAAGCTCCATCCAAATGGGCTTGAACTGACATCTTGTAGTTCCCTGGGCGTGTACGGTCCATCTTGATCATCTCATTGGTTGTCCCTTTGAGGTTATCCGGAAGCAATTGGTTAATTCCTTCATCGGCTGTCGTTGAGTTATCATCACCGAACCAGTCGAGAGTTGTATTTTCATCCATATCTGGGCTTACGCTACCAAGATACGGTTGATTTACTTTAGCTCCAGTAACACCGTCTACGGTTGCAATGGTATGAACTGCCTTACCATATGACTCAGGAGCATCCCCTTCATCAAGTGGGAAGAATCCTAGCATTGCTGACTGTTTACCAGCTGAAGCGATATAAAGACCCACTTCAGATGCTCCACGTGTCATCACGAGTGGAACTGCGCTATTTCCTGCAGAAATGTTTGGTCCAAAGACACCGGTTCCTAGTCCAGCCGTAACTTGGTCAGGATTTCCAAAGTACTTCCATGCTACTGGTTTCTTATCTGGTCCAGCTACAGGAGAATTATCACGAAGTTGTCTTAGGTTAATGTTATTATATTTAGGTTTAGAACCAAAAAGATTCTCTGTATCTTGTGGTTCATAAGGAACAGAGGTGGCTGGTCTGGTAGACTTTTTCCATTCCCCAAGGTGTTGCCAACCTTGTCCGTTGGTAGTGAACATAACAAATTCACCAGGGTTAGCAGACTCACCATCAGCCATAACAATAGCTGGCTTAACTTTCTTTCCACGGAAGGTTGCAGAGATTTCAAACTGAACTCCAATATTTCCACCATTCATAGCTGAACCCATGGTAGTCCTCTTGGCTTTCGTATCAACGTTTTCAAATCTAACTTCAGTCCAACCGTTTTGAGCATCAGCGACAACGTCGGCTTCTTTGCCATCGGTAAAAGCTTTTTGAGCCCCTGTTGAAGTAACACCCTTTACATATCCATTTTTTGCATTTGGATCATAGGTTGCTTTTTCAGCTTCTGTAGCCCCTTGGTCTTCCATACGCTTTTTATAGATTTCAGTCGCTTGGAAAGGTTTCAAGGATTTAACTTTTACAGTGACCACATAGCCAGGCATGATTTCCTTGGTATAGGTAGCGCCAACTTGAAGAGCTAATTTTTCTTCTAAATCTTGATCAGGATGTTGGTCATTTTTAGGAACCATGACTTTTTTTGCCCCTGTCCAGTTGGCTACATCTCCAAAGTCCAACCATGTAATCTGGCTAGTCATAGATTTGGGATCAATATCTGTTGTAAAGCCTGGTTTTTCTACCTTTGGAGTTGAAGTTGCGTCTTCAACGTCTGCACCAATTCCAGTAGCTGTTGCAGTATCTGCACGGAAGGCAGTATTCTTGTCAATCTCTTTACCATTACGAGGGTCGTTTTTCCCTGTATTTGCGATTGCGTTAGTACCTTCAGCTGGCTTTGTGTTTTCTGCAGATTTACCTGTAGTGGCTTCTGTCTTTTCTGTAGCTGCTACTTCTGTTTCGGCTACAGCTTTTTCTTTGTTTTTAAGCTTAGAATTGACAATAGTTACAAGTGATTGGTAAGCTGCGTCAAGTTCAGCTTGGCTTGTAGCAGAAGTAAGTGCATTTTTAGCATTAGCAAGACCTACCTTAAGAATTTCAACACTCTCGTCTGTCTTGTTGCTGTATTTACCATTTGCCACGTTTGCTTCAATTTCAGCAACGTAAGCTGCCAATTTGTCGCTATTTAGCTCAGGTTTTACTTCAGTAGAAACTGCAGGTGCTGCTTCTGCTTTATAAGTTACTTCTTTAGCAGGTGCTGCTTCTGTAGTTACAGGAGCTTCAGCTTTGTCTACTTCTGTTGTAGCTGCAACTCCGTCAGCTTGTTTTTCTTCAGTTACTTCATCAGCTCCGACACCTGTAGCAGTTCCGAGCATTACCAACGTTCCGAGTAAGACCGAGCAAACTCCTACATGAAGCTTACGGATCGAGAATCGACTAATTCGGTCGTTAAACAGATCATTTTTCATGATTTACCTCCATCACCCTTTCGGGAGTGTATATATTGTTATATTTTATGCATTGTTTTTTTCAAAACCCTAAACATGCAACGCTTCTATTTTAGCACTATTGTACTTAAAAACCAAGCATTATGCTTATTATTTTGAAAGTTGAAACTAATATGCATTTATTCCATTTTTTCAAGAAAATATGCATTACGTTTTCATTACCTATACACACCAAAAGAGGGAAATCCCCTCTTTTGGATAAATCGGTTTATTCACTTGTTTCAACAGTCTCGACTTGGGCATCCACTTGCTCTTCTTGTGAATCTGCAAGGAGGGATTCTTCGTTGACTGCTTGTGGTTCAAGGTTACGGTAGCGAGCCATACCAGTACCAGCTGGGATGATCTTACCGATGATAACATTTTCCTTGAGACCAAGGAGATGGTCTTTCTTACCACGGATAGCCGCATCTGTAAGGACACGAGTTGTTTCCTGGAAGGAAGCAGCTGACAAGAAACTATTTGTTTCAAGTGAGGCTTTGGTAATTCCCATAAGGACTGGGCGACCAGTCGCTGGCACACCACCTACGATAAGAACATCTTTGTTAGCATCTGTAAAGTCGTTGATATCCATGAGAGTACCCATGAGAAGGTCTGTATCCCCTGGATCCATGACACGAACTTTGCGGATCATTTGACGAACCATTACCTCGATGTGTTTGTCACCGATTTCTACCCCTTGGCTACGGTAAACTTTTTGTACTTCACCGAGGAGGTAGGTTTCAACTGACAAGACATCACGTACAGCAAGGAGACGTTTTGGTTGGATAGAACCTTCTGTCAATGCTGCACCACGAGAGATTTGATCGCCAACTTCTACACGCATACGTGCTGTGAATGGTACCACGTATTCGCCTTCTCCAGTTTCACCTTTAACGAAGACTTTCTTGGTACGAGTTGAAGCATCTTCTTCGATTGCTGTAACTTCCCCTTTGACTTCTGTGATGACCGCTTCCCCTTTAGGATTGCGGGCTTCGAAGATTTCTTGGACACGAGGAAGACCCTGAGTGATATCGGTATTTGAGGCAACCCCACCCGTGTGGAAGGTACGCATTGTAAGCTGTGTACCAGGTTCCCCGATAGATTGGGCAGCGATTGTACCAACTGCTTCACCAACTTCAACCGCATCACCAGTCGCCAAGTTGATACCGTAACAGTGACGGCAGACACCATGACGAGTGTTACATGTAAATACAGAGCGGATAGTCACTTCTTCAACACCAGCATTGACGATTTCACGCGCCTTGTCTTCTGTAATCAATTCATTTGGACCAATGATAACTGCACCAGTTTCTGGGTGTTTAACAGTTTTCTTAGTGTAACGACCATTGAGACGTTCTTCGAGAGACTCAATCATCTCTTTACCTTCAGTGATAGAGCGGATCAAGAGACCACGGTCAGTTCCACAGTCGTCCTCACGGATGATAACGTCTTGGGCAACGTCAACCAAACGACGAGTCAAGTAACCTGAGTCGGCTGTCTTAAGGGCCGTATCGGTCATACCTTTACGGGCACCGTGAGTTGAGAAGAACATTTCGAGTACTGACAAACCTTCACGGAAGTTTGAAAGGATTGGCAATTCCATGATACGTCCGTTCGGAGCAGCCATCAGACCACGCATACCGGCAAGCTGTGAGAAGTTTGAGATGTTACCACGGGCTCCAGAGTCCATCATCATAACGATAGGGTTCTTAGGATCTTGGTTGGCAACCAAACGTTTCTCGAGTTTTTCACGGGCAGCACGCCATTCAGCTGTAACAGCATTGTAGCGTTCGTCATCTGTGATCATACCACGACGGAATTGTTTTGTGATTTGTTCTACACGTTTGTGTGATTCTTCAATGATTTCAGCCTTGTCTTCAACGACTGGAATATCGGCAATACCCACTGTCAAACCTGCAAGAGTTGAATGGTGGTAGCCAAGGTTCTTCATACGGTCAAGTAGGGCAGATGTTTCTGTCGTACGGAAACGTTTGAAGATTTCAGCGATGATATTTCCAAGGTTTTTCTTCTTGAATGGTGGGTTGATTTCAAGTCCTTCAATAGCTTCCTTGATATTTCCACCTAATGGCAAGAAGTACTTAGCCGGAACACCTTCTGTCAAGTTAGCATTTGTTGGCTCTTGCAAGTAAGGTAGTCCTTCTGGCATGATATCGTTGAAGAGGATTTTACCTACAGTTGTGAGCAAGATTTTGTGTTTTTGCTCTTCTGTCCATGGTTTGTTAAGGCTATCTGTTGCAATACCAACACGTGAGTGGAGGTGAACATAACCATTACGGTAAGCCATGACAGCTTCGTCACGGTCCTTGAAGACCATACCTTCACCTTCACGACCAGCTTCTTCCATAGTCAAGTAGTAGTTACCCAAAACCATGTCCTGAGATGGCGTAACAACTGGTTTACCATCTTTAGGATTCAAGATATGCTCAGCAGCAAGCATCAAGATACGAGCTTCTGCTTGGGCTTCTTCTGAAAGTGGTACGTGGATGGCCATTTGGTCACCGTCAAAGTCGGCATTGTAGGCTTCACAGACAAGCGGGTGCAAGCGAAGGGCTTTACCGTCAATCAAGACAGGTTCAAAGGCTTGGATACCCAAACGGTGAAGGGTAGGTGCGCGGTTAAGAAGTACTGGGTGTTCTTTGATCACTTCTTCGAGGATATCCCAGATACGTTCATCTCCACGTTCTACCAAGCGTTTAGCCGCTTTAACGTTTTGAACGATATCGCGCGCAACGATTTCACGCATAACGAATGGTTTAAAGAGCTCGATTGCCATTTCACGTGGCACACCACATTGGTACATCTTAAGAGTTGGACCAACGGCAATAACAGAACGTCCTGAGAAGTCAACACGTTTACCGAGCAAGTTTTGACGGAAGCGTCCTTGCTTCCCTTTGAGCATGTGGCTCAATGATTTCAGTGGACGACTACCTGGCCCTGTGATCGGACGACCACGACGGCCATTGTCAATCAAAGCGTCAACCGCTTCTTGAAGCATACGCTTCTCATTTTGAACGATGATACCTGGCGCGTTCAACTCAAGCAAACGAGCCAAACGATTGTTACGGTTGATAACACGACGGTAAAGGTCGTTCAAGTCAGATGAGGCAAAACGGCCACCATCCAACTGCAACATTGGACGAAGATCTGGTGGAATAACTGGAAGGATGTTAAGAACCATCCATTCAGGCTTGTTTCCAGACTTGTGGAAAGCATCCAAAACATCCAAACGACGGATAGCTTTCACACGTTTTTGTCCAGTAGCTGTTTTCAACTCTTCTTTGAGTTCAGCAATTTCTTTTTCAAGATCTACTTGCTTCAAGAGGTCTTGGATAGCTTCGGCACCCATCTTGGCAACGAATGATCCGTAACCATACTCACGCAAGCGCTCACGGTATTCGCGCTCTGTCATGATAGACTTGTGCTCAAGTGGAGTATCCTTCGGATCAATCACCACATAAGCAGCAAAGTAGATAACTTCCTCGAGGGCACGAGGACTCATGTCAAGGGTCAAGCCCATACGGCTTGGAATCCCCTTGAAATACCAGATATGAGATACAGGAGCTTTTAACTCGATGTGTCCCATACGTTCACGACGAACTTTTGTACGCGTTACTTCAACACCACAACGGTCACAAACAATCCCTCTGTAACGAATGCGTTTGTATTTACCACAAGCACATTCCCAGTCTTTTGTAGGACCAAAGATCACTTCGTCAAAGAGTCCTTCACGTTCTGGTTTCAACGTACGGTAATTGATTGTTTCAGGTTTTTTGACTTCTCCATAAGACCATGAACGGACTTTACTTGGAGAAGCTAGTGTGATTTGCATACTTTTAAAACGATTTACATCAACCACTATTTCTTCCCTTTCTATTATAAGTGAACTGCTTATTCTTGTTCAGCAGCTTCTTCTGTTGCTTCCGCTTTTGCATTTTCTTCTGCTTCAAAGGCTGCTTTAGCCTCTTGAGCTGCTCTTTCGCGGGCTTTTTCAAGGTCATCTACGTGGATGACATCTTCGTCCATTCCTTCATCAAGGTCACGAAGTTCCACTTCTTGATCGTCTTCGTCAAGGACACGCATGTCAAGACCAAGAGATTGCAATTCTTTTACAAGAACTCGGAATGATTCTGGAACACCTGGTTTTGGAATTGGTTTTCCTTTTGTAATAGCTTCATAAGCTTTCAAACGTCCGTTGATATCGTCAGACTTGTAAGTCAAGATTTCTTGAAGGACATTTGACGCACCATAGGCTTCAAGTGCCCAAACCTCCATCTCACCGAAACGTTGTCCACCAAACTGAGCTTTACCTCCGAGTGGTTGTTGTGTAACGGTTGAGTATGGTCCGACTGAACGAGCATGCAATTTATCATCAACCATATGGTGGAGTTTGATCATGTACATGACACCAACTGACACACGGTTATCAAATGGTTCACCAGTACGACCATCGTATAGGATAGTCTTAGCATCGCTATCCATACCTGCTTCTTTGACAGTGTCCCAAAGGTCTTCAGAACTTGCTCCGTCAAAGACTGGTGTTGCGATGTGAATACCAAGAGTACGAGCCGCCATACCAAGGTGAAGCTCCATAACCTGACCGATATTCATACGTGATGGTACCCCAAGTGGGTTCAACATGATATCGACTGGAGTTCCATCTGGAAGGTAAGGCATATCTTCTACAGGAACGATACGAGAGACAACCCCTTTGTTCCCGTGACGTCCGGCCATCTTATCTCCGACCTTAATCTTACGTTTTTGAGCGATGTATACGCGAACAAGCATATTCACACCAGATTGCAATTCATCACCGTTTGCACGTGTAAAGATTTTAACATCACGAACGACACCATCGGCACCGTGTGGTACACGAAGGGAAGTATCACGCACTTCACGAGACTTGTCACCGAAGATAGCGTGCAAGAGACGCTCTTCAGCAGAAAGATCTTTTTCACCCTTAGGTGTTACTTTACCTACAAGGATATCCCCTTCTTTAACCTCAGCACCGATACGGATGATACCCATTTCGTCGAGGTCTTTAAGGGCATCTTCACCAACGTTTGGAATTTCACGAGTGATTTCTTCAGGCCCAAGCTTTGTATCGCGTGTTTCTGATTCGTATTCTTCGAGATGAACAGATGTGTAAACATCATCTTTCACCAAGCGTTCGCTCATGATAACAGCATCCTCGAAGTTGTAACCTTCCCATGTCATGTAGGCAACGATTGGGTTTTGTCCAAGCGCCATTTCACCTTTCTCCATAGAAGGTCCATCAGCGATAAAGTCACCTTTTTCGATGACATCACCAATTCGAACAAGGGTACGTTGGTTATAAGCAGTACCTGAGTTTGAACGACGGAATTTTTGGATGTGATAAACATCAAGGGAACCATCTTCACGGCGAACTTCTACTTTGTCCGCATCCGCATAGGTAACCTTACCACCATGTTGTGCAATAACTGCAGCTCCTGAGTCATGGGCTGCTTGGTATTCCATACCAGTACCAACGAAAGGCGCTTTAGGATCGATCAACGGAACAGCCTGACGTTGCATGTTGGCACCCATGAGGGCACGGTTGGAGTCATCGTTTTCCAAGAAAGGAATACATGCTGTCGCAACGGCAACTACCTGTTTAGGAGAAACGTCCATATAGTCAACGCTTGATGCTGGATATTCTTGGTTAACCCCTTGGTGACGTCCCATGACAACTTTTTCAGCAAAAGTTCCATCTGCGTTCAATTTAGAGTTAGCTTGAGCTACTGTGTATTCATCTTCTTCATCGGCAGTCAACCAAACAATTTCGTTGGTAACTTTACCAGTTGCACGGTCAACTTTACGGTATGGTGTTTGAATGAAACCATACTTGTTGAGGTGTCCGTAAGAAGACAAGTTATTGATCAAACCGATGTTTGGTCCTTCAGGTGTTTCGATTGGACACATACGACCATAGTGAGTGTAGTGCACGTCACGCACTTCATATCCAGCGCGGTCACGTGTCAAACCACCAGGCCCTAAGGCAGACAAACGACGTTTGTGAGACAACTCAGAAAGTGGGTTGTGTTGGTCCATGAACTGTGACAATTGTGAAGAACCAAAGAATTCTTTGATCGCTGCAGTCACTGGACGGATGTTAATGATTTGTTGAGGTGTCAATACTTCGTTATCTTGAACAGACATACGTTCACGAACATTACGTTCCATACGTGAAAGTCCAAGACGTACTTGGTTGGCAAGCAATTCACCAACGGCACGAATACGACGGTTTCCGAGGTGGTCGATATCATCGATACGACCGATGCCTTCAGCCAAGTTAAGGAAGTAGCTCATTTCAGCAAGGATATCTGCTGGAGTGATAGTGCGAACTTTATCATCTGGATTTGCATTTCCGATGATTGTTACAACACGGTCTGGATCAGTTGGTGCCACAACCTTGAATTTTTGAAGAACAACTGGTTCTGTCAAAACAGCTGAGTCATTTGGAGTGTAGACAATCTTATTCAAATCGCCATCCAAGTGACTTTCGATACTTTCGATGACATCACGAGTCATAACAGTATCTTTTTCAACCAAGATTTCACCAGTTTCAGGGTCCACCAATGGTTCAGCAATTGTTTGGTTGAGCAAACGAGTTTTAATATTTAATTTCTTGTTAATCTTGTAGCGTCCAACAGCTGCCAAGTCATAACGACGTGGGTCGAAGAAACGAGCCACAAGCAAGGTACGTGAACTCTCAGCAGTTTTTGGTTCACCTGGACGAAGACGCTCATAAATTTCTTTCAAAGCTTCGTCTGTACGAGAGTCCATTGGGTTTTTATGGATATCTTTTTCAACAGTGTTGCGAACCAACTCGCTGTCACCAAAGATATCAAAGATTTCGTCATCGCCTGAGAAACCAAGAGCACGAACCAAAGTCGTGAATGGAATTTTACGTGTACGGTCGATACGAGTGTAGGCGATGTCTTTTGAGTCACTTTCAAGTTCCAACCAAGCTCCACGGTTAGGGATTACAGTTGAACCGTAGCCCACTTTACCGTTTTTGTCTACTTTATCATTAAAGTAAACACCTGGAGAACGCACTAACTGTGATACGATAATACGTTCACCACCGTTGATGATGAAAGTACCCATCTCAGTCATGATTGGGAAATCTCCAAAGAAGACTTCTTGAGTTTTGATTTCGCCAGTTTCTTTGTTAATCAAGCGGAAAGTTACAAAGATTGGTGCTGAATAACTAGCATCATGGATGCGAGCCTCTTCAAGCGTATATTTAGGTTCTTTGATTTCGTAGCCAACAAATTCCAACTCCATTGTTTCTGTGAAGTTTGAAATTGGCAATACATCTTCAAACACTTCCTTCAGACCATGGTCTAGGAAATCTTTAAATGAATCAGTTTGAATTTCAATCAAATTTGGTAAGTCAAGAACTTCTTTGATTCTTGAAAAACTACGACGGGTACGATGTTTCCCGTATTGAACGTCATGTCCTGCCAAGATGATTCTCCTTTGTAAATAAAGTTCCAAGCTTAGTCGCCTAAGCTAATAATTATCGTTTAATGGTTCTAAAACCCCTATCAACTTATCCCCCTTGACTAATTTTTCAGAATCTTTAAATCTCTGTTACAGATGCAAAAAATACCGAAAAAAAGCACAAAAAGAGCAGTTAAATCTGACTTTTTTCAGGAGATTTAACTGCTGTGAGCCTTGTCCGGACAATATTTCAGACAAAACCTACGACAAATGATTACTCATATTATACCCGATTTTCTCTAATTTTTCAAGTCCTTTGAAGGATTTTTCTTGCTTTAGTATAGATGGTCTTCGTTTTCTGAAAAGAATGTTTTCAGAGGTTCGTTCTTGAATAATTAGAATCACTTGTATGATATATCTTGCCAACCAACTGAAAAAACGCTTCTCCCTTGTTTGTAGGGTATCATCTAACATACTGGAAAAGCACAAAAAATTTTCTAAGTAAGAAAGAATGCTGATCAATTCAACTTGCTTGACAAAAGCACTTCTTAGTGGTTTAATATACCCTATAGAGGTATATTTGGAGGCGCCTATGTTTTACTTATTTACAAAAATTGATAGTATTTCTACCAGCGAATTAGAAGCTAAACTCAAGGAACCGATTCAGCTATTGGACGTTCGGACGCCTACGGAATTCCGTAGAGGTCATATCAAAAACGCAAAGAATATTCCTCTAACCGAAATCGGATCTTACACACCTGCGACAAAAGAAACTCTCTATGTCATCTGTCATTCTGGTGTTCGAAGTAAGATGGCTGCTAAAAAGCTCAAGAAAAAAGGCTATGATGTTATCAACGTCCGAGGCGGTATGATCTCTTGGACAGGCGAAACTATATAGAACTAAAAGGAAGAAACTCAATGAAGATTATCATTGTTGGATGAGTTGCAGGTGGTATGTCAGTGGTGACTCGTCTCAGACGTCTCATGGAAGATACTATCATCTCACTAGCTTCTCCTGTAAACCGTCAAGGACGTCAAGTGGCAGACATAATTGCTGGAATGGAGCGCAAAAACAAGGGTAGTATCGGTACTGCTATCGTTCGTGCTTTTGGTATTCCGCTACTTCGACAGGTCTTAGCGAGCGCACTCTTAGTGACAATCAACTCCCATACAAGGCAATTCATGTCAGCGGGAAAGACCTCGCTGGTTATTATCCAGGTGCTACTGATATGACCTTAAAGCTCCTCTTTGACCCAACCAGTGGTAAGATTTATGGTGCCCAAGGTGTCGGAGCTAAAGGTGTTGACAAGCGAATTGATATCCTAGCAACTGCTATCAAGGAAAATCTCACCGTCTTTGACTTACCAGAGTTAGAGTTTACCTATGCGCCACCTTTTGGATCTGCCAAGGATCCCGTCAATATGCTGGGTTACGCAGCCTTGAACCTTATCGAAGGTCTGAGCGACAATATACAGTGGTACCAGCTAGAAGATGAAATAGCTACTGGCAAGAAATTCCTGGATGTACGGACCAGTAGCGAATTCCAGAGTGGTCGACTCAAAGTCGATACCATTCATATTCCCCTAAACGAACTACGGGAACGCTTGGATGAACTAGACAAAAATCAAAACTACATCGTCAGCTGCCACAGTGGTTTACGCAGCTATATCGCAGAGCGTATCCTCAAGCAAGCAGGATTTACCGTCCAAAACCTTGACGGCGCTTATTCACTATACAAAATGGCTAATCCAGAAGGAGTAGAATATGCTAACTAATATCAGCATGGCTGACTTTTATGAAAAATATCAAAATGAAAATCTAGATTTTATCGATGTCCGTGAAGTACATGAATTCCAAGCAGGACATGCACCAGGTGCCAAAAATCTTCCGTTAAGTACCTTGGAGCAAGGCTACAAAGAACTCAAACCTGACCATGAATACCATGTCATCTGTCAAGGTGGAGTGCGTTCTGCCTCTGCCTGTCAATTTCTCAGCGCCCAAGGCCTCACCGTTACCAATGTAGAAGGTGGCATGAATGCCTGGCTAGGTGATGTAGAATAAATCAAATACAAAAAGAGCAGTTGGTTTACTCTAAAGAAAACCAACTGCTCTTTTTGTATTCTATCAACTTTTCAAGTAAGCCTTTATTCTGTTACTTCCGTTTAATCAAGTATTTAACTGCCTTTTCCAATCTTTCCTTCTGCGCTTGAGGGTCGCCTAAAGGGTCGTTAATACAAGCTGTTAAATTCTCCGTTATCATCAGTTCAATAATACGATCAACACTGGATCGCACTGCTGTTAATTGAGTAATGATATCGACACAATCACGCTCTTCCTCCATCATTTTTTGAATACCTCGCAATTGACCCTCTGAGCGTTTGAGACGTGTAATGTACTTTGATTTTGTCATATCTTTATCCTTAAACGATTTTTCTACATTATATCTCTAATACAGACCTTTGTCAAAAAGAGCACTTATCTTAAAGATAAAACCTCCTAGTTCTCCACTCTGACTCTCGTAACAATACCGTCTTTATCTGACAATGTCAATCCAGATGCTCAACGCTGATAAAACAAGAACAATCCTCCCCATGTAGGAAGGATTGTTTCGCTTTAATGAGCCAACATTTCTTGAGCAATCTCTTGACCTGATAAGCCATCTGGATAGTAGGTCGGCCAGTTGTCCATCTCTTCAAAGAGGGCTTCTTGGCTAGTGCCTCCAAAGAAGATATGAAAATGCTCTGCCTTGACTGGAGCAATATTATGGTCGCTAAACTGAACATACTTGAATTGCCCGGCGTCTGCATCAGTCGCTTCAAAGAGGAAGCGTACTCCACGATTCCCTTTCTTATAAGTCAAGATTTTCTTGCCGACATACTTGTAAGTATATTTCTTACTTTGGCCACCTTGGATGAATTCCATAGTATTATCCGTGATGTTAATCTTGGTCACATCTGTTTGGTAGCCCTTTTGATAGTAAGCCTTATACTCATCCTTGCTCATCTTACCAGTCAATTTAGCCTTGTAGTCAAATACTTGGTCAAGAGTCCCATCCTCAAGGAAAGGATAGACAGACTGCCAGTTGCCAGCATAATCACTTAGGGTACGGTCCTTAACATCTGCATCCTCAAAGTAGCCATTTTGAACGGTTTTAGTTTCCTCTGCCTTTTCTGGTTCAATCTCTGCTCCTGCCTGATCAGTTGTCTGCTTGAGTGCCTTGAGGTTTTTCTCCATGACAGAGACATAGTTTTCTCCAGCCTTCATGTCCTCTTCGGTCAAGCTTTCAAGAGGATTCAGAACATCTAACTTCACTCCTGTTTCTTTTGAGAGAGTATTCGCTAGGGCTTGAGAGGCATTTTCTTCAAAGTAGATATAAGAGATTTTATTTTTCTTGATGTACTCGGTCAATTCTGCCAAACGGCTTGCTGAAGGCTCCGCATCTGGTGAAAGACCTGAGATAGAGACTTGATTGAGTCCGTAGTCCAAGGCTAGATAACGGAAGGCTGCGTGTTGAGTCACAAAACTCTTTTGTTTTGCACTAGAAAGTCCTTCAATATAGGCCTTGTCCAAGGCTTGCAGTTTTTCGATATAGGCTGCTGCATTTTGTTCAAAAGTCGCCTTCTTATCCGGATAGTCAGCTGAAAGACTATCACGGATATGTTCTACAAGTTTGATTGCACGCGCAGGAGACAACCATACATGAGGATCATACTCGTGATGATGACCTTCTTCACCATGGTCATGGTCTTCCTCTTCTTCACTTCCTGGAAGGAGCAGCATGTCTCCAGTAGCTTTAATCGTTTTTACTTTTTTCGCATCTAGGGATTCTAATAACTTAGGAACCCAAGTTTCCATATTTTCATTCTCATAAACAAAGGCATCTGCGTCTTGGATTTTAGCGACTGCCTTAGCTGATGGTTCATAATCATGCGGCTCTGTTCCAGCCCCGATTAAGAGTTCGACATTGGCTGTGTCCCCTGCTACTTGCTTGGTAAATTCGTAGACAGGATAGAAAGTTGTAACGATATTTAATTTCCCGTCTGCTTGTTTTTGATTGGAGCAAGCGACTAAGAATAAGGTCACAAGACTTGCCAAAAGTAGGCTTAGTTTTTTCATGTACTTCTCCTATTTGATAAAACGTTTGAGTAAGCTGACTACTAAAAAGACAACTACAAAGATAATGGTAATACTTGCACTTGGTGGTGTCTCTGCATAATAGGAAATATAAAGCCCCGCAACCATGCCTAGAAAACCAATAACACTAGCAAGTATCATCACTGAACTAAAGTTTTTACCTAGACGCAAAGCAATACTTGCTGGTAAAACCATGATAGTCGATACCAAAAGTGCTCCCGCAGCTGGGATCATGAGGGCAATAGCCACACCCGTTACCATGTTAAAGAGAATAGACATAGTACGCACTGGAAGACCATCGACAAAAGCTGTATCCTCGTCAAAAGTTAGAATATACATGGGTCTTAAAAAGAGGAAGGTTAAGATTAAAACAACCGCCGCAATGACAAAGAGGCCAATGACCTGCTCTTGACTAATGGTCACGATAGAACCAAAAAGGTATTGGTCCAGACTCATAGAACTAGAGCTCTTCCCCTTACTCATAACAATAAGTGAAACTGCAAGTCCTGTAGACATGAGAATGGCTGTCCCAATCTCCATAAAGCTTTTATAAACCGTACGTAGGTATTCAAGGAAGACCGCCGCAATCAAGACAATCACAATGGTTGAAATGGTCGGAGAAATTCCTAAAACCAAGCCAAAGGCAACCCCCGAAAGCGAGACGTGACTCAGAGTATCACTCATAAGACTCTGACGACGCAAGATAAGGAAGGTCCCAAGGACTGGTGAAAAGAGACTCATGGCAATAACTGCCAAAAAGGCTCGCTGCATAAAATCATAAGACAGTAGATTAAGCATGCTCCACCTCCTGGTCACTTTCATGGACATTGAAGCAACGCCATGGCGAATCTTGGTCTCGGACCAGGTGAATATTGCGATCTGCATAGTCCTTGACTTCTTCAGGATCGTGAGTAATCATCAAAACAGCCTTGCCATGATGGTGGGCACTATGGTGCATGAGCTCATAAAACTCATCCTTGGTCCCCGCATCCATCCCTGTCGTCGGCTCATCCAAGATAAAGATATCAGGATCCGAAGCAAACATACGTGCGATAACAGCCCTTTGCTTTTGCCCGCCAGAAAGGGAACCAATCCTTTTATCCCGATGTTCCCACATACCAACAGAGTTTAAACTAGCCTTGATATGTTCCTCATCGTGAGCATTTAGACGACGGAACCAACCTTTTCTTGGATAACGACCTGATTTGACAAATTCATAAACGGTACTTGGAAAACCTGCATTAAAACTTGCAATCTGTTGAGGAAGGTAGGCGATTCTTAGTTTTGTCCCACGAGTGTTGGTCTTTGAAATGGTAACTTTGCCAAATCTTGGTTGCAAAATACCAAGACTGGCCTTGATAAGAGTCGTCTTGGCAGCTCCATTTTCTCCAGTGAGGGTGACAAATTCCCCACTATCAACACTGTAATTGATATGCTCAAGAACAGGTTCCTTGTCATAATAGAAGGACAAATCCTCTACTGTGATGTATCTCATTACTTGATTTCTCCTACTAAAGCAGTTAAAAACCGCTGGATAATTTGTTGCTCCTCAGCCGAGAATTGACTGGCAACTTGTTCATAAGTCGAGAGGGTGTGCTCATGATGATGGTGATGCTCTTCAGCAATCGGTCGAGCTAAATCTGTCAATTGATAGAAAATCACTCGAGCATCCTTTGGATCCTTAGAAGCTTCCAGCATCCCCTCTTTAATCAAGGACTTAATGGCCTTGGTGACGGCTGCTTGACTGACATTGAGACGGCGAGCCAACTCCGAATTCGTTAATGATTCCTCTGATAAGAGCATAAGAATATGCTCCTGAGTGTTTGTCAAAGCCACTTCACTCGTGCAATGACCAATCAAAATTTCATGCTGATTTTCAGCTTTCAGGATTACTTCATTTAAAAAATGATCAATGTCTTTTGCTAATTGTCTCATGAACTTCTCCTTTCCTAGTCATCTTTTTCCTAAAACAATATAGATTACCACAGATTGTTTACTGGTTAATTATATCATAAACCAAAAAAGAATCAAGAAAAAAGATGAAAACACCTGAGATGTTTTCATCCTTTAGAATTATTTTTCTTGTTTACGGCTAGTCCAGAGAGCTGTCGCTCCAAGAATCACACCAAGTAGCATCATGAAAATAGATTGCTCACTACCTGTATTTGGAAGTACTTTCTCTGAGACTACTGTTTTCTTAGCAAACTTATCTGCAACCTTATAATCAACTTTTACAGTAGAAGGTTGAGTCGGTTTTGTTGCTTGGTCTTCTACTGGTTTAGCTGGATCTTGCTCTTTACCTTCTTCAGGAAGTTTAAATGTTTTTGAGTCCACAGAAATCGTGCGTGAATTTGGATTTACCTTTTCATACTGAGTCAAATCAGCTGTTTTGAGATAGTCTTCAAAGGCAGCATCCATTGAAGGACCTTCTTCTCTCGCACCACCAAGCATGGTATAACCGTCACCACCTGCTGCAAGGAAGTCATTGGTTGCTAGGTAGTAGATTTTCGCCAAATCTAGTTTTTCATAAAGACCAGTTGCACGATTCTTCACTTGAATAGCCAAGACGCGTTTACCTGCGACTAGGTTTGTATCGTAGTAGACCTTGGCTCCTGAAATCTGTAAGAATCCACCACTTGGTTCGAGCAATGGTTGACCATTTTCATCCAAGACAGTTTTTCCTGTCTTATCAACCTGCAAGATAGAGCCGAGTGATTTTTCAAACATATCCAGAACTTGCTGGCCAGTTACTTGAATTTGTGAGATTGTGTTCCCAAATGGCAAGACTGCAATGACATTTCCTTTTGTAATTGGTTTGTCTTTAGCAATTGTCTCACGCAATCCCCCACCATTAGTTACAGCAATATCTGTTGGATGACTAAATCCTGTTTGACCATACTGGTAGAGAGAATCTGCGACGACATTTCCGAGATTCGTTTCACGAACACGAACATTTTCACGGTCTCCATTTAGTTCAACAGGACTGTTAGACACAACCTCAACAGCATTTTCAGCATCATACTTTGCCTTAATATCTTTAACTAAACTAGCAACTTTTGGATTTGCTTCTAATTTTTTGGCTTCAGCAGCAGTAATCTGAGTTGGATTGCCCAAAAGCTGACGAGATTTATAAGTAATTTTACCAACGTTATGGAGATAACTTCCAGTTTGGTTGTAAGTCACATTATCTCCGTAAGTAGTTGATTCTACTGTATGAGAGTGACCATCAATGACTGTTACACGTTTCCCCTTCAAAAGAGGGTTCTTAGACAGGGCTTCTGCTAGTGTTGAGCCACGCCAAGCTACTGGCGTTGTTGTATCAACACCCAAGTGGGCTAAGACTACATAATGCTTATAATCCTTACCTTCCGCCTTAGCCTTGGCTTGAACTTCTTCAACGACCTTATTAACCTCTTCGATTGGCTCAGTAAAGGTTACTCCTTTAACATTTTTAGGGTGAGTTTTCGTTGCTGTTTCCGGCGTTGTCACACCTATCACTACAAACTCATCGCCTTCAACATCCTTATTCTTGTCAACAATAGTAGAAGCTTGGAAGAGACGAGCTCCATCTACATAAGTATTTGAGCTTAACAAGGGGAATTTCAAAATTTCTTTGTATTTTTTAGCTTCATCAAGTCCGAAATCAAACTCGTGATTTCCTACAGCCATGGCATCATACTGCATCTCGTTAAGAATCTTAGCACGTGCCTCACCTTTTGATGAGTTTGAGATAGGAAGACCCTGGAAAGCATCACCAGCATCCACTACCAAGGTGGTCTGGTTGGTTTTTGCACGCTCTTGTTCAATGACTGTAGCCAACTTAGCGTCTCCAATGACTCCTTTTTCCTCTACAATACGACCATGGACATCATTGGTGTGTAAGATAACAGTGTCCTTTTCTTCGCTTTTAGGAGATTCAGCAGGAGCTGACTGAGCTTCTGCAGGTGCAATCGCTTCTGAAGTTGCCGAAGTTTCCGGTACCGCAGGGCTCTCAACAGGAGCTGGAGTCGCCGACGGAGCTGGAGTTGCTGCGACAGCTGAACTTTCTGCAGGAGTTGTTGCTTCTTCAGCGTATACTTGTCCAGCTAAGAAGGCTGGAGCTAATAAAGCTGTAGATAGGATGGGTAATAAGAACTGTTTCTTCATTTTGAAATCCTTTTCTTTTCTTTTTCTCTTTTATATTATACGCTATTTCTAAAAATTATGAAACTTTTGACCTATTTGCATCTTAAATATTCGCCATTTAAACAAAAAAGCTTGGGTTCAATCCCAAACTTTTAGCTCATTTTATTGAAAATCTTTAATATTCCCATCGTAATTTGCCCAATCCTGACTGAAGAATCGATCATTCATTTGATAATTAGGAGCTGTTGTTGGATTACTCAAAAAAGGATTTACAACCTTATCAAACGCCAACCAGCCTAACCAACCGATATGAATAGTATCCTTGACAAAGTATGGTTCATCACCGTTTTTTGAAAAATCAGCAATATTGGTGAAACCTTGACTCTCCAATTGGTAACGAATTTTTTCGACAGAGTGTTGATACATTTCTTCACTCAAGCCTGTATAGTCCATCCATTTTCTATTGACAGGTTGAAACACGAAGAGCACATTGACCTTAGACTTAGCAAATTGATCAAGCACTAACTGCAAATCATTGTACTCCCTTGACTGGAGAAAGTTGTAATTTTTTTGATACCCTTCCCACTTTTTTAAATCTTTCTTTAGTTGAGTATTGTAAAAGTGGTTATCCATCCCCAAATCATTATTGGTCGTATTTTCTTCTGCATCCTTACGTGCAATATTTTCCAACTCTTCATAAGAAAATTGATCCGGGAGGCTACTTAAATATTTTTCAATATGTTCTTTATACTTCAATCGACCCCGAATCGAGAATCGACCAAAGAGAGCAGCTTGTCTTTCATTGAACTCAGACGAGAGATTAACCATCGTTTGATCAAAGTCTGACAATTGTTCATCCTTAGCTATCTTCTCAACAATCCCCTTCATCGGGACTCTTGGATTTTGCTTTAAGAGTCTATTAGCCGCATATTGAGAGGCAGCATCCCCAGATTGATTCTCTAAAAAGGCAGTCAACTGATCATTGTTAAAATAGGTTTGAAAAGTAACTGAATCTTGATCTTCCTTTGTAAACCACTGTGGAGAGATTACAAACACTGCTTGTTTATTTTCAAGTTCAGACGTAATCTGTTGCATCCCAAAGTACTGGCTAAGAGACGCTGCTCCTGCCTGCCCCATAAAATAAGGACGGTAGGAGCGATTATACTTTTCAGCTAACACTCCTGGATGCATGCTGTCAAAACGAATCCATTCACTCGACCCAAAGAAAGGGATAAAACGCATGTCAGGGTCTGTAAGAGCTCTCACTTTTTGACTTCTCTCCTTGAAGCTCTCTGCACTTATAGAGGCCGCAGAGTATTTTTCCTCCATAAGATTGTGACTTTTGCTACTTGGATAGAAAAAGATGAGTAGTAGAATCAATACACCCGCTACAAGGAGTGGTCCAAAAATCAACCACAAGCGTTTAAGCATTCTTTAACTCCGTAATTCCGGCTACGATTTTATTGGCTGTATTCCAGTCATCACGACCAAATTCTGTAACTGGGACACGAATATCAAAGCGATTCTCAATTTCTACAATCAATTCAACTGTTCCCATGCTGTCCAAGACACCTGCATCAAAAAGATCTTCATCCATCATGCCAGAAACATCTTCCATAAATAGTTCATCAATAATTTCAATAACTTCTGATTTGATATCCATTTTTTAATTCCTTTTATTTTTTAAACCATAAATCATTCAAAAATCCAGAAAAGATTAAGAATGAAACCATTACGACATGGAAGGTTATCACCATGCCAAGCAACTGAGCCCAACGATTCTCAAGCAAGGGAGGTCGCCCTGCTTTCTTACGTTCTTTATTGAGCGTTTTTTTCTTTCTGACCCAGGCATCATTAATGACTAAGCCTACTCCATGAAAGAGTCCGTAGACGATGTAAAACCATGTTATCCCATGCCAGAATCCCATAAGGAGCATGTTCAGGATATATGCAACACTTGAAGTCATATTTCGATTCTTAAACAATCTCTTTCTCGTCATCAACATAACCATACGCATGAAGACAAAGTCACGGAACCAGAAAGATAAACTCATGTGCCAACGATTCCAAAACTCTTTCAAATCTCTCGACAAGAAAGGTTTGTTGAAGTTGATTGGACTACGAATTCCCATCAGATTTGAAATCGCCAAAGCAAACATAGAATAACCCGCAAAATCAAAGAAGAGCTCCAAACCAAATGTATACATGACTGCGACCACATAATAGTTAAAGAGACCACCTGTCTGCAAAGCTAGATTTTTTAGCGGAGGTAATAAGATTTCACCTAAAATATGAGCTAGGATAAATTTATACAGAAATCCTAACATGATATACCGAACGGACTCAGCTAGCATATCCATCAATTCATCGCGTTCTGGAATCGTCTTATAATTTTCATTAAAACGTTTGAAACGATCAATGGGACCACTTGAGAAAGTCGGCATAAAGAGAAGAAAACGCAAATATTCCCACATTTTCAAATCCTTTATGACTCCATCTCTAAGTTCAATGATGATTCCTACCGAACGAAAGGTTAAATAGGAGATTCCTACAAATCCTAGTAGAGACTGTGTGCCATTAATAGCTGGTTGCACCTTGACAAAGATGATGGGAAGCAATGATAATAGACTCACTAGATAGAAAGTCCATTTACCGTCTCGACCTTTTCGATACTGCTTGTAAAAAAGAACCAGTACAATTTGCCAAATCAGATAAATTCCTAAGGCAGCTATTTGATTAGTCTTACCCCCCGTCAACATAGTGACGATAAAGAAGAGACTAACCAATATTTCATACCAGGCAAAACGTTTTTTGAAAAAAAGACCGATAAAGATTGGCAAAATTGCAGCAATCACATACAAAAAGTACTGCGGATTCCCATACGGCTCAATATAAGGTAGCTGTTTCAGGAAATCCATCATCTATTATTCACCTCATTAATCAATCCTTTAATGTCAATCTTCCCATTTGGAGTTAGTGGTAAATCCTCTCTATAAAGGAACTTAGATGGCATCATATAAGACATCATAATATCCTCCAAATCTTCCTTAATGGCCTTCGTGATATCAATTTCACGCTCAAATTGTTCTTTGACGCCCTCTTTTAAGATGACATAAGCCAAGAGATTTTGGACCTTGTGATCTTTATTATAACGTGGAACTGCGACAGCCGATTCGATATACTTCGATTTGTTCAAGTTTTGAGAGACATCCTCTAGCTCGATACGATAACCGTTAAACTTGATTTGGAAATCCATCCGTCCACCGTAGAGAAGAAGACCTTCATCCGTCATGGTTCCAACATCTCCCGTATGGTAGGCTGGCAGACCTTCAAATTCGAAGAAAGCTTCTGCTGTTTTCTCAGGATTATTCATATAACCTTTTGAAACAGCCGGTCCAGACACGATGATCTCACCTTGCTCACCATTTGGCAATTTGTTTCCTTCCTCATCAATGATGAAGGTTGGAGAATCTTCTTTGGTATAACCAATTGGCAAGCGTTTAAGTGTCGCTAGCATCTCATCTGTGATAGCAACCGCCGACAAAGCAACCGTTGCTTCCGTCGGCCCATAGGCATTGATGATGCGCGCATTCGGGAAACGCTCACGCAGTTTTTGAGCCGTTTTAACCGTTAACTCTTCCCCATCAAAGTAGAAATGGGTAATGCCTGGCATCTTTTCAGCATTGAAATCTTCAGATAGCATGGCCATATCTGCAAAAGATGGTGTTGAAGTCCAGATAGCAATCGGAAGTAAAAAGATGGTCGCAAAGAGTTGTTTAAAGTCTTGAGTGATTGCTGACGGGAGAGCAAAAAGCGTTCCTCCAAGAGCCAAAGTTGGTGCCCAGTACATAACAGATAAGTCAAAGGAATAGGGTGGTTGCGCCAACATTTGCGGACGCTCTGGCGTCGCAAATTCCTTGTCTGTAATCATCCAGTTGGTGAAGCTGAGCAAGTTATCATGCGAAATTTGTACCCCTTTTGGTTTCCCAGTCGTCCCCGAAGTAAAGATGATGTAGTAGTTATCATCCCCTTTGACCGGATGTTGCAAATCATAGGCTTGCTGAGCAGCATAAGCTTCACGCACTTGCTCAAAAGACATGATTGGAGCAGCTGGGTTTTCAATTGGAAACTCATTGATGGCGATGATTAAGCTTGGCTCTGCTACTTCAACAATCGCAGACACGCGCTCCAAGGCAGAATGGCTATCAATTGGGATATAAGCACGACCAGATTTGGTCAAGGCCACAAAGGTTGCTAACATTTCATATTCTTGGCCACCAAAGACCACAACAGGTGACTTTTCAGGAAGTCCCATTTGGTCAATATGGGCTGCTAAGCTATCTGAATCAGCCTTCAATTGGCCATAGGTATACTCTTCTCCCAGGACATTGTAGACAGGATAGTCTGGTTGCAGTTGGGCGTATCGCTCAATCGCCTCAATCATATCAGTAATTGGTTGGTTTGACACGGTAAGGATCTCCTTTAGAATTCGTTGTAAATAAAGCCGCCTTGACCCTGACCAAGATAGCTAAAGAAGTAAAGCAAACCAAGTAAAATAATAAAATACAGGACAGTTTGTCCAAAAAAAACATAGTATGGCTTCTTTTTATTCATATTAGATTCTTTTCTGTAAATTTTCATTATGTTTTCACAATATACAATTACTATTTTATCTTTCTCCCATTTTACCACTTTATTCTCTTCATTTTCAACTGTTTACCATTTTTAAAAAGCACATTTTAGCTTAATTTAATTCTTTCTTCATTATTTCACTGATGTAAATAAATTAGTTTAAAGCGATAGCAAACACACCACTCCCTCTTTGGGCATTTTTATGCTAAAATAGTAGCTATGGATAAAATTATTAAAACTATATCAGAAAGCGGGGCTTTTCGTGCTTTTGTCCTTGACAGCACAGAAACAGTCCGAACTGCTCAAGAAAAACATCAAACCCAAGCTAGTTCAACTGTAGCGCTTGGTCGTACTTTAATTGCCAGCCAAATTCTCGCTGCCAACGAAAAAGGAAATACCAAGCTAACCGTCAAGGTTCTTGGAACGAGCTCCCTCGGTGCTATTATCACAGTTGCAGATACTAAGGGTAACGTCAAAGGCTATGTTCAAAACCCTGGAGTTGACATTAAAAAGACTGCAACAGGAGAAGTCCTCGTTGGACCTTTTGTCGGAAACGGTCAATTTCTAGTGATTACAGACTATGGCACTGGAAATCCCTATAATTCCATGACTCCTCTTATCTCTGGAGAAATCGGTGAAGACCTAGCTTTCTATCTTACAGAAAGTCAACAAACGCCTTCAGCAGTCGGCCTCAATGTCCTTTTAGACAAAGATGACAAGGTCGAAGTTGCAGGTGGTTTCTTGCTCCAAGTATTGCCAAATGCCAAAGAGGAAGAAATCGCTCGTTTTGAAAAACGCATCCAAGAGATGCCAGCCATTTCAACTCTTCTGGAAAGCGATGACCATATTGAAGCCCTCCTCAAGGCAATCTATGGTGACGAGCCCTACAAACGTCTGTCCGAAGAAGAAATTCGTTTCCAATGCGACTGTAGCAAAGAACGCTTTATGGATGCTCTCGCTAGCCTCCCAAGCTCAGATTTACAGGAAATGAAGGATGAAGACCACGGGGCAGAAATCACTTGTCAATTCTGCCAAACAACTTATAACTTTGATGAAAACGACCTGGAGGAACTCATTCGTGACAAATCTTAATACACCTTTTATGATTGGGAACGTCGAGATCCCAAACCGGACGGTCCTCGCACCCATGGCAGGTGTGACCAACTCAGCCTTTCGTACTATCGCAAAAGAGCTGGGTGCAGGCCTCGTTGTTATGGAAATGGTCTCTGATAAGGGTATCCAATACAACAACGAAAAAACCTTACACATGCTTCATATCGACGAGGGCGAAAACCCTGTTTCCATCCAACTTTTTGGTAGCGATGAAGATAGCCTAGCTCGCGCAGCAGAATTCATCCAAGAAAACACCAAGACCGATATCGTCGATATCAACATGGGCTGTCCAGTTAACAAAATCGTGAAAAACGAAGCTGGGGCTATGTGGCTCAAGGACCCAGATAAGATATACTCTATCATCAACAAGGTCCAATCTGTCCTTGATATCCCCCTCACTGTCAAAATGCGTACGGGCTGGTCTGACCCATCCCTAGCAGTTGAGAATGCCCTAGCTGCCGAAGCTGCAGGTGTCTCTGCCCTCGCTATGCACGGCCGTACACGTGAACAGATGTACACTGGTCACGCGGACCTAGAGACCCTTCATAAGGTTGCACAAGCTCTAACCAAGATTCCATTTATCGCCAACGGCGACATCCGTACGGTCCAAGAAGCTAAACAACGCATCGAGGAAGTCGGTGCTGACGCCGTTATGATTGGGCGCGCAGCTATGGGAAATCCTTACCTCTTTAACCAGATCAATCACTATTTTGAAACTGGAGAAATCCTTCCTGATCTGACCTTCGAAGACAAGATGAAAATCGCCTACGAGCACTTGAAACGCTTGATTGACCTTAAAGGTGAGAATATTGCCGTTCGTGAATTCCGTGGACTGGCTCCTCACTACCTTCGAGGCACATCTGGTGCTGCTAAACTCCGTGGAGCCATTTCACAAGCCAGCACTCTGGCTGAGATTGAAGCCCTCTTGCAGTTAAAGAAAGTATAAAAGACTACAAAAACCCGTAACTTCAACTGAGTTACGGGTTTGCATTTGTTTTGAGAAAAGTTTTACCGCCAGATTCTATGGTTGAATCAAGACAACACTAGAAACTGTACCATCTGCTCCTGTTGTAATCTGGATGATTTTTCCACCACCAATTTTGGCATTATATTTACCATCATCAAGAGTATAGGCATAGCCTTGGATAGAGTAGTTTTCTTTCTTGCCATCAACAGATTCCACTGTAAATTGACCTCCTGATGAGACAGTGATAGTCTCGCCATTGGCCCCCTTCCAGCTTCCTGCTGCTGCTGAAAAATCACCATCGACCATGGTTAAAACGCCTTTGTAACGTTTATTATGCTCCGCCTGTTGGTCTTGTAATTTGCGGTCAGTCGTTGGGTCATAAGTTGACTGGCTTGCTTGATTAGATTGACTTTGTGAAGCTTGCTGATTAGAAGATGGTTGAGATGGAGTTTCCTGTTGCTGAGGAGCTTGGGGAGTTGGTGCAGCTTGGTTGGATTCTTGATTCTGAGTTGTTGGACTTGAAGCTTGTTCAGAGGAAGATTTAGCTTTTTCTGAAGTCGTAGTACTTGTTGAAGCTTGAGTTTTACTTTCTTTGTTTGAAGAACTTGCCTTTGAACTTGACGTGGTTTGTGTTGTTTTATTGGCATTGTCGTTTTTAGCTTCTTCTTTTTTATTACCACATGCTCCTAAAAGCAAAGTTGAAGCCAATACTGCTACTGCTAGTAAACGAATTGAATGTTTTGTTTTCATGATGCGCCTCCTGTGTAATCTTTTTGAAATGTTATGAAATACTTCTGTAATGTTATTGTAATATTTGTTTTAGGGTTTGTCAACTATTTATATATGGTTTTGGTTTATATTTGTTCTTTTTAATCCTCCTATCTCTATTATTCGTTAAAAATTTAAAAAACAGGAAATTTTTCCTACTAAAAATACTATATTTTACAAGTGTAATCGCTTGCATTTTTTTCTTGAAGGGCTATAATAAAATTGAAATAGGATATTGGAGGTGTAGGCTTATGTTAAGAAACTATTACAAGTATCTTCCTTGGTTGATTTTAGCTGCTTTCGTTTCTTATGGGGGTGCTACTCATTACGCTCAAACAACATTTGATTTGTTCTACCTAACTGCCATTTTCATGATTGTCTACGTGGCTTTATTGTATTTACACGAACATTATTTAAAATATAAATACAAAGATTTATTCATTCGAATCATGAGCAATTCTAATAAAGATAAACATCCTTAAACAAAAAGAGGTCGGGACAAAATCCCGACCTCACTTTTTTATGACTAATAAGTCTTTGACACGATGGCTGAATTGACTTTTGATACAAACTTTATTTTCTCCATTCTCAAGCTCAACCAGTCATCGGACTTG
Organism: Streptococcus sp. oral taxon 431; assembly: GCF_023110115.1. Lineage (GTDB taxonomy): Bacteria > Bacillota > Bacilli > Lactobacillales > Streptococcaceae > Streptococcus. The sequence goes on from NZ_JALDVP010000008.1 coordinate 49,962, forward strand.
TTGAAACTTCTCAGGACTAAAACTAGGAAACCAAAACTTGGGCTATCGATTTCTGCTCTCAAGATTTTTATTTCAAGCGATAGGTTTTTCTTGGTTTCTTTTTAGGCACTCGTTTGAGCCCAACTTCTTCTACATACTCACCGTATTTTACGAGAAAGTTATTGCTGACGATTGGTCGTCCTGGGTTGATGAGATTGACTAATTCGGTTCCTTCATAGACAGTGAATTCCTCCTCTAGCAGATAGAGAAAGGTCGGATTCCAGTCAAGACGCCCCTGGATTCGTTTAATAGACTCTTGGATAATGGCATAATGGTCAAAGGCGAAGGCTTGCTCCCCCAGCTCTAGTCCCTCTAGGAAGCACTTGCCCGTCTGAAAATCAACATCGACAAAAACCACATCCTTGGCATCATCACCAGCTTGAACGAGATCAAGTGCGTGGCTAGGTAGATACACCAAGTGGGCGATAGTAACCGTCCAGCCCCGCGGATCACGACCTGGAGTAGATACTGTCATCAACTGTTCGATTTTTTCCAAAGGAAGGTCAAGGTTAACCTCCTCTCTCACTTCACGCTGACAAGCATGGGCAGCATCTTCCCCTTTATCCATAAAACCACCGACCAAGGCCAAACAGTTCTGATAAGGATGGGCCTTACGGCGGATTAGTAAGAGTTTGATTTTCCCTTCCACAAAGCAATAAGCTACCATATCCACCGTCACGCTCGGTCTTTCATACTGAGGAAGATCCTGTTTGCAGTACCAGTCTAAAAATTCCTTCTCAGTCGCATGAATCTCAAAATATTCTCTCTCTGTCATTCCAGCCGGGATTATCGTTTCAGTCATCTTATCCCTCCTTGACAGCCTTAGTCCATTGGTACCAACCGACTAGACTATTGAGGGTGTAGACCCAGTACATTCCTTGGATATGAATGTTTTCACCCCACCAGAGGTAGATACTAAAGAGATTGGTTGCAATCCAGAAAATCCATTGCTCACGATAAAGACGTGTCATCAAGAGCTGACCAACACCATTGGTCGCATCGGTAACACTGTCACGGAAAGGACGAGCACTGTTGATACTTTGGTAGGCTAATCCCATGCCAATCCAGATGATAGCAGTCAAGGCCAAGTACTTGAGCCAATCAATCAGACCGAGTTTCTTAGCTTCAAAGTGAGATTCCTCTGGTCTTCCCTGCTCATTGATCCGATTAGACAACCAAGTATAGAGACCAATAGGCTGCATGACAAAGAAATAAACTGTTGTCAAAACTTCACCGTAGAAAGTCGCATTCATAGCTAGGACCAAATAGATTGCAGAGTTAATAGCTCCAAAAAGGTAGTTACTAGCTCGACCTTCAGCTACTAAGATAACGCAGACAATCCCTGTCCAAGAGGCCAAGAGACCAATCCAGTCATGACTTTCTGTATTTTGTGTAAACTCCAGAATAAGAGGAACACTTGATAAAGCAATCAAATAGAGCCACTGGAAAAGACTACGGCCCACAAAGAGGTCTTTCCAAATCAAACGCATAACTCCTGCAAAACCAATTTTACGAGCTTCTGCGTGAACATTTTTAAAGTTTTCAATAAATCGTGTGATTTTTTCAGTTCTTTTTTTCATTTTCTTCTCCTAATCTGCTTGGTAAATGGCATCAATAGCTACTTTTGCTGCTTCATAATTTCCTAGATAGTCATCAGCTAGATAAATATGAGGGATATTGCCTAGATATTGCTCCATCATCATATCCAAATGCTGAGAAAAACTGTGACGGATATGGTCTTCTGCCATGGTCATGTCGCGAAAACCATCATTGACATAGGAGCCAATAGGTTGCACAAAGAGGATTAAATCCCACTTTTCCTTGGCTAAGATGGAAACAAAGAGATTATCAAAGGTCTCTACGGACAAGTCCTCCTGCTCTTCGCTTTCCATGTAGTAATCGTAGTAGCCCTTGGTTACTAGTGAGTTGGTATCTGCAATGACTAGGCCTCGATTGGCATTGCTATCGATTAACTTGGAAGTTTGATCATATTGGCCTAAAAGAAGGTAATAATAATCTTTTGGGGTAAGCTCATCATCTCGGACATTATTTTTTATCTGATACTCACGAGCATACTCCAGACTGACTGGCGCATCATAAAAGCGAGCTAAATCCTTGGCTAGATTCGTTTTCCCATTACTAGCACTTCCCATAATCAACACTTTTTTCGTAAACTGACGGCGGAAAGGTTGAGCGATATATTTCCAATATTTGCTTGGATTTTCACGAATCATGCTAGCCGAAATTCCAAATTTTCTTCCCTGTAGAACAGTCTCGAAACCACGTTCTGACAATTCTTGTTGGTATTTGGACTCTCCTACAAAAAAGATTAGTTCCTCACCAGTCTGGTCATAGGAAATGGCCTGCAACATCTGTTTCAACCACTCCTGCCAGCCCATTGGATAGCGAGGGATATTGGTTTCGTCAAGTTTGCAAACAGAGGTCAACTCATCATCTCGAAATGCTTCACGAATATAGCGAAACCTCTTTTGTAGTGTAAGTCCAACCTGTTCACCACGATCTCCCTTATAACCTGAAACTACCACCCATACAGCATCGCATTGTCGTTTTGCTCTTTGGATTAAATCAATATGTCCCTGATGCAAGGGAGCAAAGGTTCCAAAAACCACTGCTATCCTTTTTTTCATGTCTTTTCAACCTTTTTATAACTTTTTATATTTTATATCATACTACTCCTTCTATTGTTTGTCAACACTTTTTTATTAATTTTTATAAAAATATTTTCTACATGATCGGATTTTTTCTTGATATACAAAACTTGATCAGTAGAAATTCGTTTTTGAACTCCTTAAACTAAATGCACAATTCAAATGCTTATTTGAGTAACAACTTCCCAAAAAAAGAGGCTGAAACAATCTGTTCCAACCTCACAATTTTAAACAATCTCAAATTTCAATTGACCAGCTTTGACACCAATCTTAAGGGTCTTGCCTTCTTTCAGTTCACCTGTAAGAAGGAGCTCTGCAAGTTTGTCTTCTACTTCTGTTTGCAGAGTTCTGCGCAGTGGGCGAGCTCCCATCTCTGGATCATATCCCTTCTGAGCTAGAAGCTTAAGGGCAGATGCTTGAAGTTTCAAGTCAATGCCTTTTTCTGCGAGACTTGCAATCAATGGTTTGACCATAATCTTAACCACTTCCTGCATATCTTGACTTGACAAGCTGTGGAAGACCACCTTTTCGTCAATACGGTTGATAAACTCTGGACGATAAGCTTTTTTCAACTCTTCGAACATCCGTTTTTCCATATTTTCCTGATCAAAACGAATATCCTTAGCTCCAAAACCGACTGTCTTGTCATCACGAAGAGCTGTCGCACCAAGGTTTGACGTCATGATAATAATGGTATTTGAGAAATCAACCTTGCGACCTTTACTATCTGTCAAGACACCATCATCCAAGACCTGCAAGAGCACATTAAAGATATCTGGGTGGGCCTTTTCTACCTCGTCAAAGAGCAAGACTGAGTACGGTTTGTTACGAACCTTCTCGGTCAACTCTCCACCTTCTTCGTAGCCTACATAACCTGGAGGTGCGCCATTGAGACGACTGGCTGCAAATTTCTCCATGTATTCACTCATGTCAAAACGAATGAGGGCTGACTCATCATCAAAGAGAACTTCTGCCAAGGCTTTGGCTAATTCAGTTTTACCAACACCTGTTGGTCCAAGGAACATAAAGGATCCAATTGGACGTTTGTTATTGCGAATACCCGATTGATTTCGGCGAATGGCACGACTGATACTTGATACCGCTTGTTCCTGCCCGATAACACGTTTATGAAGTTTAGTTTCGAGATTGAGATACTTCTTGGCATCCGTTTGTGTCAATTTTTGAACTGGAATACCTGACAAGCGACTGAGTGTTGTCAAAATATCAGACTCTTTTACTAGATCTTTATAGACTGGAACTTCCTGTTCTTTTGAAATGAGCTGAGCTGCTTGTTTCCATTTGCCATCCATCAAGGCCTTGTCCGCTGCTGTTAAACCTGACTCATCTTTTTTAGCGTGCTTTGATTTATTTTGGACAGTTGCTGCCGCTTCATCCAAAAGATCAATCGCTGAGTCTGGCAAGTGACGACTAGTCAAATAGCGATGTGCCATTTTGACAGCTGTTTCGACTGCATCATCTGTAATTTGGACATGGTGGTGTTTCTCATAAGTTGCTTTCAAGCCACGCAAGATAGCCATACTATCAGCCACACTTGGTTCCTCAATCATCACTTTTGCAAAGCGACGAGAAAGGGCTGCGTCTTTTTCGATGTGTTTTTGGTATTCTTCCTGAGTGGTTGCCCCAACAGTTCTCAGAGTTCCACGCGCTAGGGCAGGTTTCAGGATATTGGCCGCATCCAAGGTCGAATCAATACCACTTCCTGATCCCATAATGGTATGAAGCTCATCGATAAAGAGGATAACCTTACCGTCTTCCTCGATATCTTTGATGATATTGTTCATACGTTCTTCAAAGTCTCCACGGAAACGGGTTCCCGCAACCACATTCATCAAATCAAGTTCTAGGACTCGCATCTTAGCCATCTCATCAGGCACATTTCCGTTGGCAATTCGTTGCGCAAGGCCAAGTGCCAGAGCTGTTTTACCAACACCTGCATCTCCAACTAGAACTGGATTATTTTTTGTTTTTCGACTCAAGATTTGGATCATACGAGAGATTTCTTGGTCACGCCCAATGACTGGTTCCAACTTGCCTGAACGAGCTTGCTCTGTGAGGTCATGAGTGTAATCTTCCAAACCACCACTTGGAGTTTGAGGCATACCCATCATATTTGCCATAGAATTTTGCTTATCTGCTACTGATCTGTGGCGCTGACGCAGAGCCTTCAAATCTTCCTTTGTCCAACCAGCACGCGCTTCAAGACTACGACGAAGCCCAGCAATCTTGACTTGATCTTTCTGGTCTTCATAAGAAAATCCTGCTTTTTCCAAAATGCGAGTAGCTAGGGCATTGCCATCATGCAAGATAGCGTAGAGAAGATGCTCTGTTCCCAATGCTTTGGCATGTACAACCGAAGCAACATGTTCCGCCTCCAACATCAAGACGTTCAAACGATAGGAAAATGGGAGCTCCTTATAATCTTCCTTATGGTTAAAGTTTGCTTCTGTTAATTCTACAGCTACTTCCTCTAAACGATCAATCTCATACGGGAATTCATTTAAAGTTGCTCCAGCAACACTGTAGCTATGATTGGCCATGGCAATCAGCAAATGCCAAGACTCTAGGTAATCTGCATCAAAGCGACTCGCTACCAAAAAGGCGCTATCGATGCATTCTCTCAATGCTTTTGAATATTTCATGTCGTTTTATTTTCCTTTTCTATCTACTTCATGCAACAACTGACGAAGCATATTGGCACGAATATAATTAGCTTCCTCACCTAGAATTCGGTCTGTCCCCATAGCTAATAATAGATTCATCTCTTGGCGGGTCATGAGTTCTTGTTCGACTAAGAGTCTTAAGACATCTTCAAAGATGACTTGGTTCACCTCATCACCCAGTGAATACAACAAATCGCGGAGCATATCATGATGGTTAGAGAATTCGATTCGACCAATGCGAATATAGCCCCCACCACCACGTTTACTCTCAACTAGATATCCTCTACTCTCTGTAAAACGAGTCTTAATCACATAGTTGATCTGGCTAGGTACGACTTGAAAGGTATCCGCTAGCTGACTTCGTTGCAATTCTACGATACCAGATTGTTCTAAAATCGCCTTGATATAGGCTTCGATATGGTCTGACGTGTTTTTAAATTTCATAGCTTGCTACCTCCTTCTTAAACTTTGACTATCTTTGACTATACTATCATTTAAGACTCTATAAGTCAAATTTTTAAGGCTAAGTCCTTGGAAATACTGAGTTTTAAAAAATAGCTACTGATAGCAAGCAATTCCCATTTCATTTTCTATTCTACATTTATGTTATAATAAAGAAGTTACAGCTAGCTTTCAAATCCTTTGAAAGTATGTTAATAAGTATCAAATATGTGCAAATACTGATTCACAATTAAAGCTGAGAAAGGTTTCGCTATGAAACAAGAAAATAAAATTTTTGGTATCCTAGCTATTGTTTTAGGAGCTATTGCACTCCTTGGTTCTTGGATTCCTGGTATCAATCAAATTTCATTCTTAATCGCTATCCTTGCACTTATCCTAGGTATTGTTGGCTTATGCTTAAACCGTAAAAATAAAAAAGTATTAGCTATTATTGGTACTGTTCTTTCTGTAGCATCTATTGTTTTTGCTGTGGGTAGTCAAGTTATCTATAATCAAATCCAAAAGAATGCTGCTCAAGATACCGTGTCTACTAATCAAGCCGAAGAAGAATTTACATGGACCAAGGAACAATTCGATGCTCTCAAACAAGGAGATATTCTTCAACGCGGAGCTGGTGGTACAAATTACGATGATGTCACAAAAGAACACGGCCAACCATCTAAAGAAAGCACGACTAAGAAAAAAGACCGTGAAAACAAAGTAATTTCTTATGTAGCACCCGGCAATAACATCAAGTCTGTTACTCTTACTTTTGACAAACAAGAGGACGGCTCTTACTTACTTATTTCTAAAGTCTCAATGGGATTAGAATAAATCATTGATTTACATTAGTGAATTATAAAATAGAAAAATAAAACTTCGGTATCATTAATAGTGTACCGAAGTTTTTTTGTAGTTTAAGTTGTTTTCAGTTCTTTATCTATAGTTCCAAGCCCAATTCTTCTAATATCTGGCGTTTATAAGCAATTTTTTGAACTTCCTTGTCTTCGCCTTCAGACCAATCAAGTTTGACTTCAGAAACAATCTGACCAGGGCGATTTTTTAAGATATAGATACGGTCACTAAGATTAAGGGCCTCCTCGATACTATGCGTGATGATGAGCGTCGTCAACCCTAGCTGTTTATGAATCTCCAAATACCAAGCGTGGAGTTCCATCTTTGTCATCTCATCCAAAGCGCTAAAGGCCTCGTCTAGAAGAAAGAGCTTATGCCCGAAAAGGTAGGTACGGAGTAAAGCAACACGCTGGCGCATCCCGCCACTGAGTTCATGAGGGTACTTATCCCTTACAGCCGTCAACTGAAAGGTAGCAAGAATTTCATCTGCTTTGGCAATGGCTTCTGCCTTGTCCACCTTTTGGATCAAGAGGGGCAAAATGATATTTCCAAGGACAGTCTTGTGTTCCAAGAGCAAATCCTTTTGGAGCATATAACTCACGCGCCCCTTGGGATTTTCCTCACCGTCAAGAATGATTCGTCCTGACTGGACTTCTAAAATCCCTGCAATCAGGTTAAAGAGAGTAGTCTTCCCTACACCACTGGGGCCTAGGATAGAGACCACTTCACCTGAAGTTACCTGTAGGTTAATATCCTCTAAAATCTTTTCATCATCGTAGGCATAGCTTACGTGTTCTAGTCTAATTTCTGTCATTATTTTACAAATTCGTTCGTGAAACCTTTATCAGTCAAGTCTTCCTTGAGGATACCATTTTCTTTATCCCATTTGTAGAAGGCATTCCAACGGTCAGCATCAAATTGTCCCCATTTGTCCTTGTCGCTTGCGTATTCTTTTGACAAGTATTTCTGAGATTCGATGACAAAGTCACGTTTATCCTTTAACTCTGGTGCATTCTTGATGAGGATATCTGCAGCTTCTTCTGGGTGCTCCATAGCGTATTGGTAACCTTTTTTGATAGCTTGGATGACTTTACGAGCTTCTTCTTTGTTGTCTTTTAGATAGTCGTTGTTTGCGATGATAACTGGTGAGTAGTAGTCAAACTCTTTTACATAGTCTTTCAAATACATGAAGTTGGCATCCACTCCTTGAGATTTAGCAAGAATACCGTCCCAACCATAATAAATCCAAGCAGAGTCAAAAACTCCATTGGCAATCGGTGTGATCGAGTTTGAGTCGTTGTTTGGTACTTTTTCAACCTTCTCAAAGTCTCCACCTTGAGATTCTACCAAGGTTTTCAACATCGCAAGCTCAGTTGGGTCATTCCAAGTTCCGTATTTCTTCCCAACCAAGTCTTTAGGGCTATTGATATTGTCAGACTTACGAGAGATAATTCCTGATGTATTGTGCTCAACGATTGTTGCAACGGCAGTAATGCCTGCCCCTTTTTCCAATTTCTTAGCCATATAATCTTGGAAATAGATAGCAAATGGCGCCTTACCATTGATCACCAAGTCAGATGAACTTTCTTCTGGTGGCAATTTCAAATCAACATCCACTCCAGCTTCTTTGAAATACCCTTTTTCCTTGGCAACATAAAGCCCTGTGTGGTTGGTATTGGGTGTCCAGTCTAGGATAAAGTCAATTTTTTTGAGTTCTGCTTCTTTGTTATCCTTAGAAGCTGTTCCTTGGCCACAAGCCACAAGCACGACAGCAAGAAGAGCTGTTACAATCGTTAAAAACACTTTCCATGTTTTCTTCATTTTTATTTCCTCTTTTCTTTTTCTAAAACGCTCTATTTTAAGTACGTTTCCATTTAATCACATATTTTTCACTGATATCGACTAGCTTCATACCCAGAAGACTAATCAGTGATACCAGAATAATAATTGCAAACATGGTATCATACTGAAACAGTTTTTTGGACTGAATCATGTAGACACCAAGTCCTTCAAAGCCTCCCAACCACTCAGATACCACTGTTGTGATAAAGGCGTAGGAGACACTGACCCTAAGTCCTGCATAAAAGTAAGGCAGGCTGACCGGGATTTTAAAATGCCACAGGATTTGCCAAGGATTGGCTCGCATCAGACTAAATAAGGTCAGCATATCCTTGTCACAATGCCTAAAACCATCTAAAATACTAACGATAATAGGGAAGGTTGTCGTCAAGATAATCAAGACAATCTTGGGCAAGATTCCATAACCCAACCATAAAACTAGGATAGGGGCCATGGCAATGGTCGGTATGGTCTGGACAACTACCATCATGGGGTAAATCAAGTCATTGAGCCAACTCAGGCTATCCATAAGGACTGCCATGATACAGGCTATCAAGACACCCAAGACCAAACCTAGTAAGGCTACTCTCAAGGTCGCCCAACTATGGTACCAAAGAAATTCTCTGTCACGAACAAAAGACTGGAGAATCTCAAGTGGTGTCGGCAGGATAAACTTTGGTAAGAGTTTTAAGAATCCCGCCACCTGCCAAACGGATAAGACACCCAAAAATCCTAGCAGACTAATATGCCGTCTCATTATACTTTTCAAGTTTCTCATCGATGCTTAAAATCTCTCCTACATTTATTTTCACATTGGCAAAAACATTGTCTGCTCCCTGACCTGCCACTTCTAGCGCTTCTTTGAGAATGCGCATAAGCTCATCAAACTCCCCCTCCAAGACCGTTTCAAATGGTGTCACCACCATGGTCACTTCTTGAGCTTGCAGATAAGCAATGACCTTATCAATCACAGCTATGCGGTCAATCCCTTGTGATAGGGGCAGGACTTGTAAAGCAATGCTTGCTTTCATTCAAACCTCCTTCTAAGTTACAGTTTTTCTTTGTAAAAAAAGAAAAACCTCTTCCATATATGAAAAAGGTGCAATATTAGGCCAAGTATCGTTCCCTACGCTGGCATTACCCAGATCAGGTGCGGTCGAAGTTTAACACTTCCTCTCAGACTGTACACAGACTCCCATATATTATATGGACATATGATAACGAAAAATAAATAAGATGTCAAGGAAACTGCTTACAGAAAAAGAGAGTGGGACAGAAATCGGTAATTCGTTAGAATTCGATTTCGTCGTCCCACCTCCGCACAGTTGAGTAGGGCTGTAAAAGCTGATGAAATCAGCGTAGTAAAGCCCACTCAACCACTGCGTCTTGCTCGACAATCCAAAGAAAATTGAGAGGCTAGGACTTTTGTCCCAACCTCTCCTCTAATCATCTATTCTCAGTTAATTCTTTCAATTAAAGCATAGGTGCAAATAACTGTGTTACTTCTTTAATCATCATTTGATACCATGTAGGATTTATGGTATCCGAGAAGATTTCCTGAGATTGTTCAAAGATTCCTTCAAAGTCTTTGCGAACATCCGCTATTGACTCTGTTTTGTAGAGTAGTACTGCATTTTCATAGTGATGAACCAAGCTACGATAATCCAAGTTAATAGTGCCGACAGCCGCAAATCGATCATCAACAATCATTTGCTTACTATGGATAAAACCAGGTGTGTATTCAAAAATGCGAACACCCGCAGATAAAAGATCTGGATAAGCTCCCCGTGTTACAAGTTGAATGAGTTTTTTATCCGGTATATGGGGCGTGACTATTCTCACATCTACGCCTCGCATCGCCGCATTTTTTATATCCTCTGTTAAATCATAATCGATAATGAGATAAGGCGTTGTGATATAAACAAAATCTTCTGCTTGGTTAATCAGATTTTGATAAACAATCTTCCCTACCTTAGTTTTATAGATTGGCTTAGGTCCACTGCCGTATGGGATACAAAGACCGCTACCAAATCGTGTCTGATTTTCCAAATGATACTGATCAAAGTCACTGATTTCCCCACGGTTGATGTACCAGTTCATGAGAAATAGTCTGGTAAAAGCTTGAGTCGCCGGACCATCGATCCGAATTCCACTATCTTTCCAGTGTCCAAAACGTTCAATATGATTGATATATTCGTCTGCAAGGTTGATTCCTCCAGTATAGGAAATTTGTCCATCAATCACTAATATTTTCCGGTGGTCACGGTTATTATAGGCCACTGTCATACGAGGAATCACCTTATTAAATTTATGAGCATCAATCCCTTTAGAACGCAAATGAACAGTATAATCCCCAGGCAAAGTCACCATACAACCGATGTCGTCATAGAGCATCTTGACCTCGACTCCCTGAGCTGCCTTTTCTTCCAGAATTTCGAGTATGCTGTCCCACATCAAGCCCTCTTCGACAATATAGTATTCAAGAAAAATAAACTTTTCTGCTCTTTTAAGATCCTCCAGCATCTGTTGCCACATTTCCTCACCACTTGCGAAAAATTGTGAATCTGTCTGGTCATAGACTTCTGCATTACTATCCATATGTAGCAAGGCATTGATAATTCCGTAAGCTGGTTTGTCTGTTTCCTGTAGTTGCAAATGGAGTTGACGCCCATTATTCTCATGAAATGCAATAGAATTCAATTCCTGGAGTTGTTTCAGTTCTTTTTTTGATAGTCTTCTCTCACCAAACATGAGATAAAGCAGTGGGCCAAACACCGGTACAAAGGTCACAATCAACCAAGTCACTTTGCTTTCAGGTGACATCGAACGATTGACAATCGCTATAACGGTTGCTACGCTGATCAAAAATACAAGAGTCACCCAAATAATCGGAGCAATCTGGCTCATGTAAAGAATAATTCCGAAAATAAGAACTAATTCTATAAGTATAATCGCAATACTAAAGCCATACTTGGACATTAATAAGCGAAATTTTCTGATTCCCATATCTCCCTCTCAATTTCTAAGTATACTCCCTAATATACTGTCTGAAAACGCTTGTTACATTCTAGTATACTTAGTTTCATAAAAGTTATCAAGCTTTTTCTGTATAGGCCGATAGTTCTACGTTTAAAATTAATTTAAAAAGCAGGCCACTTATAGGTGCCTGCTATTATTTTACAATTTCAAAGCCAACATATTGACCGTCATACCAGCTGCAGTTCCCATTAAGAAGATGGTATCTCCTTCCTTCACATATCCGTGATCGAGTGCATAAGCCAAACCAAAAGGTACAGCAACGGAGACCATATTTCCATAATCCGTAACGAGATTAAGGTACTTGTCTTCGTCTACACCCAGTTTTCCCATGACCAAAGGAAGAGCGCGACTAGCTTGGTGGGGAATAATATAGTCTACAGCATCTTTAGAAATACCTGATTTCTCTTGGAATTCTTGGAACATTTCTGGGATGACACGAGCAGAAAGCAAGAGGATTTTCTTGCCTTTCATATCAAACATAAAATTTGTTTTGGTCTCTTCAGAGTATTCTTTTGGCTGATAAGAAGTTAAGCCTCCACGAATCTCAGTATCGTGAGCCCCTTCTGACCAAGTACGTTGAAGACTAGCGATAACTCCTTTGTCCTGACTACTTTTTTGGAAAATAAAGGCAGCCGCTCCATCACTAAAGAGTTCATAACTTTCTTTTTGCTTTGGATTGAGGCCCAAGCTACCAACTTCACTGGATACAATCAAAACACGACGGTATTCCCCAGCTTCAATCAAATGTGACATGGTTGATAAAGCAGAGATAAAACTTGTACAAGTCGTATTAATATCCATAGCCGGGATAGAGAGCCCTTTTGCCACACGTTCATGAATCAAAGCTGCCGTACAAGGAATCGGCTGAACACCAACCGCACTAGCTGATACCAGGCAATCAATGTCTTTCATACTCAAATTTGCATTTTCAAGTGCAGCTTGGATAGCTGCTTCTGCCAAATCTAGTTGCGTTTCTTCATTTTCAACCACACGATGACGGGTCTGGTCTTTAAATTGCACCGTATTTTTTGGAAGGCAGACTCCATAACCTGCAATTTCTACATGTCTTTTTACTTCTGTCATAATTTTTTGTCCTTTCATAAACGTTGGATACGTTTGAGCTTACGACTTGTATCCCAATGATAATCTGAAAATTGTATTTCAGGTTCTTTAAACTCTTTTTGTTGCGCCAAAAATCGAAACTGCTCTGTGATCGCTGTTTCTACTTGCTCATCTCTTCGACTCAAACAAACTTCCACTAGCTTCTCAGAGTGTTGTTTGACTTGGTAATCTCCAACATTCTCCACAAAGAGAATGCAACGTCTGATAAAGTCAGGATAAATCGTTACCTGACCTCCATCTTGTCCATCAAAATAGAAGATGTCGTCAGAACGCCCTTCGACCTTGTCAATCCTTGTGTAATGAGATCCACATGGACAAGGTTCAGGATTCTCAACCAAGATATCGTTGAGCTGGTAGCGATAAACAGGCTGACTGCTCCGCTTAAAATCAGTAATGACTGGATAAAAACGTCGTTCATCCAAGTAGTGCTTTTCTACAAATATGATATCTTCATTGAGATGAAGATTCCCAGCAGAGCAAGTACAAGCTAAGAAACCTTCCGTTGCTTGATATACTTGGTCAATAATCGGCAACTCAAAAACGCTCAAAATTCGCTCTTTATCACTATCTTCCAAGATTTCAGCCACCGAAACGATTTTTTGTGGACGAATCCTTAATTCTCCTATCTTTAGGCGCTTACTCAATTCAATCAACATAGAAGCAGGTGCCACCACAATGGTCGGTTGATAACTATTGAGACGCTCGATATGTTCATCTGTATTCTTAAAAATATCAAAGTACTCTAAACGAATAAGTGCCGTATTGATGGTCTGATAGAGTTCATTATCCGCTCTGAGGAAAAAGGCTATGCGGTGCCCAAAAAGTTGGCCCTTGGGCAACATCTTTGCCAAGATAGCTGCTGCCCACATACTTCTCTCTTTTTCAGTTGTGATAAAGAGTCCCCGGTGTCCAGATGTCCCAGAAGACAGCCCAACAGCTATTTCTCCTTTGAGTTCTGTAAAATTTCGAGTCTTTTCACTTTCGATAGCCAAAGCTAAGGCCTCATCTCGATCCACACCTTGAGTATTAAGCTCATTAAAATGCGTCATCATAAATGCTTTATCCATATGGTCAAAGTCGTTAGGTACACCATTTTTAAAATAAGGTGATTTACGTTTTAGAAATTCCATATAGGCATCTAGTTGCTTTTTCTGATAGCTTTCCAGGGCTTCTCGAGATTTAAAATTATGAAGCCAACGAGTTTGAATAAATGTTTTAAGAAAGGTTATTTTTTTCATACAAAATTCGCTCAATCCTTTCTACAGGGTCATGGCTGACTAGGACCTCTATACCATCGTTTAAAACTTCCTCTAACAGCTCTGTTCCTTTGATATAGTCTTCCTTACTATCTTGAACCAAGGAAGGAATCAGATGCATCTGTTTAGTGTAAGGCAAAAGATCAATGCCCCAACAGAGGTCTGCTGCGATAAAGAGATGATAGTCTGGAATAAAGAGGCAAGCTTGTCCCTTGGCATGCCCATCAATAGAAGCTACCAGGATACTTCCGTCTCCAAAAAGATCATAGGTCGGACGATAAGAAAAGTTGGAGTTTTGCTGATCTGCCTTGATGACTGTCAATCTTTCCTCGAAGTCACTCGGCAAAAATTCTTTAAAAATTAAATCTTTTAGTTTTGGTTTCTTGTAAACATCATACACTTCCTGGGTTAGAATAAAGCTTGCGTTCGGAAAGAAGCTAGCCCCTCCTAAATGATCTGGATGTAGATGAGACAGCAGGACATAATTAATTTCTTCTGGTTTAATTCCTTTAGCCTTCAGCAAATGCGAAATCTGATCCTGCTCTGTCATTTGAACGGGCGTCCCCAAGCGATATAAAGCATATCTTAGTTTTGTCTTAATATTGTAGTGATAGCCAGTATCATAAAGTACATAGCCCTTATCCCTATGTTTGATCAAAAAGACGCCTGCTGGGAAAATCATCTTTCTATTCTTAACACCTTTAAAGAGCAAACCGGCATAACTCGTACAATATCCCGCTGGGAAATACTCAATGCTTTCGATAATCTTGGACATATTGTTCAATCCCTTCTGAAATACTAATTTTCGGACGATACCCCAATTCCCTCTCAGCCTTGCTAATATCTAGAGTTTGACTATAACGAAGTAGATAATAGGTATATCGTGTTAAAGGTGGTTCCCCTTTCAGATTCAAAGACTTGTAAAGAAACTCTAAACTACTTGCAATCCCTGCTAATAGAGATGCTGGAATTTTTCTATATTTGATTGGGTAACCCAAACCTTTCAAACTTTCCTCTAGCAAATCCCTAAAAGCCCTCGGTTCGCCATTAGTAATGTTATAGACCTCACCTTTTGCTTCTGGTACTTCTAAGGCTAAACGAATTGCGAGAGCAACATTTTCCACGCAAGTCATGTCCATGAGCTGACGCCCATCTCCAATTAAAGGAATACCAATTTTTTGACTAAGATTGATCACCCGTGGCAAAATGCTGGTATCTCCAATCCCAAACAGTCCCCTAGGCCTCAAGATAATACTAGGAACATCTGGATAATCTTTAAAGAGTCTCTCCGAAGCCAATTTACTACGTATATAGTTATTGAGATTATTTTCCTCTGGTGCAGCACTTTCTTTGATCCCTAGTTGATCTTTTGGAGCAGCATAGATGCTTGGTGAGGATACATAGACTAAACGTTGCATACCTACTTGACGACAAGCATCAAGAACATATTTGGTTCCTAAAACATTGGTCTGATAAAAATCATCCCATGGCCCCCAAATAGTTGAAAGAGCCCCAGCATGAACAACCATGTCCATCCCTTGACAAGCCTCTAATAAATCTTCTGCCTTTGTCAAATCACCCTGAAAAAAACTGACAGAAGATTCTTCCAAGGATTGCCCTACCTGACTATTTCTACCAAAGGCTCTTACTTGATAGCCATGCTCGACTAATTCTTCTATGACATATTTACCCAAGAAACCTGTCGCTCCAGTTACTAAAACTGTTTTCATTTTTCCTTCTCCTTATTTGCCAGCAGACGATGGATTTCGCTCTCTAAGATTTCCGTCGGATGATAAGACTGTGCTGCTTGGCGCAAAGTCTCTAATTCTGGCCAATTTTCTTTAGCTAACAGCTCCTCAAAGGCTTGTCCAATGGCCTCTCTATTATCTCTTTTAGCTGAGAAAGCAACACCGGCTTCAACCCCACGAACGGCATAATCAAATTGGTCATAATCATGAGGCAATATCAAAGCTGGTTTACCATAAATGATACATTGATAAAAAATACCAGCTCCTCCATGATGAATGACATAATCCATCTGAGGAATGTATTCCTTATAAGGGAGATAGGAAACTACAGAAAGGTTTTCCATGAGATTTTCACATTGGAAGGCCTCTCCACCTACACCACGAGTTACAAAAAAGTGACAATCAGGATGAGCTTTTGCAAGTTGCGTAGCTTGATAAATAAGATTTTCTTTTGCCCAAGCTAGTTGTGTCCCACAAGTCATCAAAACTTTCTTTCGCTCCATAAAAGGAGACAAATCTAAAGAATAATCCTCTCCTGCCTCAACTGAAGCACCAGAAGGACCAATCCACTTGTAGTGTTTTGGAAATCCCTTTTTTAATTCTACTTCTTTCATACCAATACCAAGAATTGAATATGGAGAATAAATGGTCTCATGACCGAGTTGATTATACAATTTAAAATGATATCTTTTTAAGCGATCACGAAGCAGAAAAGATACAATTCGTTTTACTAAACGAGTTGCTGTTCTACCTAAAAATTGTACTGAAACTTGCCAGCCATTCTTGGGACTTCCCATTCCACCAATTAGACAAGGCGGGCCGTCAGTAGTCTCTAAAACAAATTGTGTAGCCATGGTGGTTATCCAAGGAATTCCAAGTTGATTAGCTACTAAACCTCCAGACAAGGTTATAAAATCAGCAATGACGATATCAGGGCGATTCATTTGCCACTCTTCCAATAATTGATCTGAAACTACATTAATTAAATCAATACTGTAAGAAAGTTGTTGATAAGCTGATAATATCCCTAATTGCTGATCATTATTAGCTGCACGTTCAAATTCCTTAATGTGATTTTCTAGTATTGGAACTACATGAAAACCTGCAGACTCAGCAACGGCTTTTTTTTGAGGACCAGTGAATAAGCGAATATCATACCGAGGGTTATTAAGTAAGGGTATTAATAAATTCATTGTTGGGTACAAATGTCCACTTAAAGGAACTACTACAACATCAATTTTGATTCTTTTCATATGTCTAGGATATCAAATTTTTAAAAAAAGAACTATCGATAAGATAGTTCTTTACATATTTATTAGTTTTGACATAAAAAAGTAACAAAACATTTAAGAAAATGCAATGTGAAATTTCAGATAGTAATAATCAAAATCAAATATAAAAATAAAAAAAAAGGCAATCGCCTCAATTTAAGTATTGACCAATCGGGAAGACAGGATTCGAACCTGCGACACCTTGGTCCCAAACCAAGTACTC
>NZ_JALDVP010000009.1:0-48325 GCF_023110115.1 Streptococcus sp. oral taxon 431
CGGACCTGAGCTTTTTCAACTCTTTCTATTATACCCACTTTTAGAATCTTGTCAACTAGTTTTTTTAAAAATTAGTTGACAGTATTCTAGATTCACAAGTAGATGAGTAACTGAGATTACAATTCAGCAATTTGATTCAAGTTTACTTCTGCTACTGTATCATTACCAAACATTGAAATAATCATTTTCACTTTGTTATTATCAATTTCAGTAATTTTTCCTGTGTAATCAGCAAAGGCACCATCAATGATTCGAACTGTTTGACCAACTTCAACATTGATATCGAATTCTTGAACCGTTTGTCCCATTGATACCAAGATATCTCTGATTTCTTGTTCCAAAAGCGGAGTTGGTTTAGATCTGTTCCCGTGTGAGCCGACAAATCCCGTAACGTTTGGTGTATTACGAACTACAAACCAAGCTTCATCAGTCATAACCATTTCCACAAGGACATATCCTGGGAAGCGATTTTCTTCAACTTCTTTTTTCTTCCCATTTTTTTCAACTTGCACAGTTTGAGTTGGAATTTCCACACGTAGGATATTATCCAACATATTGTATGTTTGTGCACGTTGCAAGAGATTTTCTTTTACTTTATTTTCATAACCAGAATATGTTTGTAAGACAAACCATCCTTTATCAAAACTATCCATCTTTTTTCCTTTCTTAATGGTAAACTTCTTTCAGCCTATTTATACTATCTTAAAAAATGTTAATGAATCGGATTAATCCGCTAACGATTAACTGGTCAAAAATATAAATGATGACAACAAAGAAGGCAGTGTATTCCATGATAGATTTGAAATCTACCCAACTTTGTTTTCGAGTTGGCCAAGTTGTATCTTTAAGAAGTGTAAAGATATCCTTAATAAAACCCATTCTTATCTCCTATCTCGTTTCTCGATGTGTTGTGTATTTACCACAATGTTTACAAAATTTATTTACTTCTAAGCGAGTCGGTTTTGGATTCCCACTAATTTTAATTGAGTAGTTTCTTGAACCACAAACCGCACAGGCTAAACTTGCTTTTTTAAGTGCCATAGCGCCTCCATCCCATCTATTATAACAAGAATCCTTGTCTTTGACAAGTTAAATTGCACTCTACATTTTCCTATTTTCAAAATAAAAAAGCCTAGGAATAATCCTAGACTCTATTTTACATTATTTACCAAGATAGTATTCTTTTACAACGTTCAATTTTTCGTCAAATTCGAATACCAATGGTGGGAAGTTAGGGATTTCCACATCCATGATTTCGTCGTCTGACAATTGTTTGATGTGTTTTACAAGGGCGCGGATTGAGTTACCGTGTGCACCTACGAATACGTTTTTACCATCTTTAAGTGCTGGAGCGATTTTATCTTCCCAGAATGGAAGAGCGCGTTCCAAAGTCACTTTCAAGTTTTCAGCATCTGGAATTACTGAGTCATCAAGTGAAGCGTAACGACGGTCAGTGTGAGCTGAGTGCTCATCATCACGATCCATTGCTGGAGGCAATACATCGTATGAACGACGCCAGATGTGAACTTGCTCATCACCAAATTGTTCAGCAGCTTCAGCTTTGTTTTTACCAGTCAAACCACCGTAGTGACGTTCGTTCAAGCGCCATGATTTTTCAACTGGAACCCAAAGTTGGTCAGATGCTTCAAGTGCAAGGTTAGTTGTTTTGATTGCACGTTTCAATACTGAAGTGTAAGCTTGGTCAAATTCAATACCAGCTTCTTTGATCAATTTACCAGCATCGATAGCTTGTTGAGTACCTTTTTCAGAAAGATCTACGTCAGCCCATCCTGTGAAAAGGTTAGCTTTGTTCCATTCAGACTCACCGTGGCGAGCGAAAACCAATTTTACCATTAGTTGGATTCTCCTTTTATTTTTCGAGGTTGCCCTCGTTTATCTATTCTATTTTACACGATTTTTCACAAAAAAGCTAGTTAAAATCAACGAAAAAGAGAAGAGCTCTTTGACTCTTCTCCTAGAATAACTTATCCTTCAATTTTGAATTGTTTCAAACTTGCTAGGTAAAGAGCCCCACCAATCACAAGGACAATTCCACCAATCCATCCAAAGAAAGGAATCAAGGCAACTACAGAACCAACGATAAATAGAATCGATGGTGCTAGTGAAATACGATTGTCATCCTTATAGTAGACAAGTGAGAGGATTCCAAGAATGAGGGTTGCAATTTTCACTAAAGAAAATACAACGAAAATAATTCCCAATACTACTCCTGCAAAATCTTCATCTTCGGAAATGGCTGCAAGAAAAACAATAAAAACTGGTAAGAAAGCTAAAATTGCCCCTGCAATAATACCAATAAAGCCATCTACTTGTGCTAGTGTTTTTGTCTTCATAAATATCTCCTTTTATTTTAATAAGGTTTATTATACCATATTTTTATTAAAGTTTTTATTTTTTTAAAAAAAATACAGGAATTTCTCCTGTATTTTTGTTAGACTATTTAGCTTCAAATCCTTCTGCTACTGCATCCGCAAAGTTTTCTTCAACGATGCTTGCACAGTGATCACAGATGGTTGCATTATAGCTACATTCTGCTGTACTTGGATCGATACGACGGCAACGATCACAAACTTCACCAGCCGCACGCTCAACCGTGAAGGCTACATCTTCAAAGTTAACTGCACCTTCTGGAGCTGGACCTTCAGCGATTGTCAATTTAGAGACGATCAAGAGTTGGGCTACATTGCTATCAACAGCTCCAAGAAGAGTTTTCACCACTTCATTTGGATAAACTGTCAGGTGAGCTTCAAGTGATTTACCAATCACTTTTTCATTACGTGCTTCTTCCAAGGCTTTTTGAGCTTGTCCACGGAAGTCCATAAAGGCTGCCCAAGCATCCAAGATTTCCTCTTGGTTGGCAAAAGTTTGAGCTTCAGGTAATTCTGACAATTGAACAAAGTCTTCTGTTTCAAACTCGAGATATGACCAGATTTCTTCAGCAGTGTGAGGAAGAATCGGTGTCAAGAGTTTGGTAATTTTCACAAGGATGTCATAGAAGACTGTTTGCATCTGACGGCGTTCAAGAGATTTTGCACCTTCGATGTAGACAACATCTTTGGCAAAGTCAAGGTAGAAAGCAGACAAATCAACGTTGATAAAGTTCACTAGGGCTTTATAGATTGTCAAGAATTCGAAGTTAGCATAAGCGTCACGAATAGTCTTAACAAGTTGGTTAAAGCGGATAGTCATGTACTTATCAACAGAACGAAGTTCTTCGTAAGCGACTGAATCCTCAGCTGGGTTAAAGTCAGATGTGTTGGCAATCAAGAAACGAAGGGTGTTACGGATCTTACGGTAAGTTTCAGAGACTTGGCTCAAGATATCCATAGAGATACGTACGTCGTTACTTGAGTCTACACTGGTTACCCAGAGACGCAAGATTTCTGCACCAAATTGTTTTTCAACGTCGCTTGGGGCAATGGTATTTCCAAGAGATTTAGACATCTTCTCACCTTTACCGTCCAAAGCAAAACCTTGCGACAAGATTTGTTTGTATGGTGCAACACCATGATTAGCCACAGATGTGATGAGAGATGAGTTGAACCAACCACGGTATTGGTCTGAACCTTCTAGGTAGAGGTCTGCTGGATATTTAAGTTCGGGGCGATTAACCACGACACCATTCCATGATGAACCAGAGTCGAACCAAACGTCCATGATGTCTGTTTCTTTCTTGAACTCGCCATTTGGTGAACCTGGATGGGTAAATCCTTCTGGCAAGAGGTCTTTGGCATCACGTTCCCACCAGATGATGGAACCATGTTCTTCGAAGAGTTGGGCTACATGCTCGATGGTTTCAGCTGTCATGATTGGTGTGCCATCTTCTGCGTAGAAGATTGGAAGAGGAACTCCCCAAGCACGTTGACGAGAGATAACCCAGTCACCACGGTCACGGATCATGTTGTAAAGACGGACCTTACCCCATTCTGAGTGGAACTTCACTTTTTCAATTTCGTCCAAGATTTCTTGGCGGAATTTAGATACAGAAGCAAACCATTGAGGCACTGCACGCCAGATAATTGGTTTTTTCGTACGCCAGTCAAATGGGTAAGAGTGAGAGATTTTTTCTTGAGCAAGAAGTAAATCACCAAGTTTTTCAATAACCGTTGGCACAACCTTGTCGTAGAATTGACCTTCGAACTCTGCACCTGCATTGGCCATCATAATCCCTCGTTCGTTAACAGTCACAGCAACTTCAAGCCCATTGGCAACACCGACATTGTAGTCATCCTCACCAAAACCAGGAGCTGTATGGACGATACCAGTACCAGAATCAGTTGTAACGTGGTCACCAAGGATAACGAGTTCATCTACTGCTGTATCCCATGGGTGCTCTGTCACAATTTGGTTCAATTCTGAACCACGGTAAGTAGCTAAAACCTGAACATCAGACCAACCGAATTTCTCAGATAAACTGTTCAACAATTCTGAAGCAACCACAAACTTACGAGATTCGCCAGCTGGTTGCACCAAGACGTAATCAATTTCCGCACCAACAGTCAAACCACGTGAAGCCGTGATGGTGAATGGAGTTGTTGTCCAAACGACGATATAAGTATCAGTATCTAGAACACCTTTGCCATCTTTGACTTTGTTGGCATAGTAAAGTGATGTTGAAACCAAGTCATGGTATTCAATTTCCGCTTCAGCTAGAGCTGACTCAGATGACCAAGACCAGTAAACAGGCTTCGCTCCACGGTAGATATAACCTTTATTAGCCATTTCACCGAAGACACGGATTTGCGCTGCTTCATAGTCAGGCGTCAAGGTTACATATGGATTTTCCCAGTCACCAGAAACACCCAAACGTTTAAAGTCTTCGCGTTGTTTATCTACTTGAGACAGAGCGTATTCACGGCAAAGTTTCAAGTACTCAACCAAGTCCATCTCTTTGCGTTTAACACCTTGTTTTGCCAAAACTTGCTCGATTGGCAAACCATGAGTATCCCAACCTGGGATGTAAGGTGCATAAAATCCTGACATAGACTTAGAACGAACAATGATATCTTTAGAAATCTTGTTCATGGCATGTCCAACGTGGATGTTCCCGTTAGCGTATGGAGGGCCATCATGAAGCGTAAAATGCGGTTTTCCTTCATTTAATTCTTGACGACGTTGATAAAGTTTAGCTTCATCCCATTCCTTTTGCCAAACTGGCTCTTTGGTCGGAAGACCGGCACGCATTGGAAATTCTGTTTTCCCAAGATTGAGGGTTTCTTTAAGTTTCATGTTTACTCCTTTAATGTAAATTGACAATATAAAAACCACGACTCGCAAAAAGGACGAAAATCGTGGTACCACCTTTGTTCGGAAAAAGACCTAGTCTCTTTCCCTCTTTTCCCGTAACGTGGGCAACGTCAAATCTTACTATTTTCAGATTTGATACTAAGAGAGGATAAATTTACCAACAGGGATTGTAGGACTTCCACCATCTCCTACTCGCTAGAAATGTGTTTGATAAATTCTTGTTCTCTAATGAGATTCTTATAAAATTAGAACTGACTCTTGTTGAGTGTCAGCATCATCTTGAGGTCCTTCCTCATGTGCTGGCTCAACAGGAGTTTCAGCAACTGGCTGAAGTTCAACTTCAGTTGACTCTTCAGCAGCTTGTTCAACCTCTAACAATTCTTTGTTAGCTGCTTCAATACGCGCTTGAAGTTCTGCAACTTCTTCTGGAGAAAATTGACGAGTCATGTCAATTGGTTCTTCATCATGATATGAAGATACATCTTCACCTAGAACCTCTTGGACGACTTCCTTGAATGCTTCGTCGCTAGTTTGAAGATAAGTTGCAGTCGGACGCAAAATTTCTTCCCAATCTGATGAATCAACAATAGCCAACTGACTTTCGATAGTTGATTTCAAACGTTGGTGGAAGACACGGCTCTTATTCTTCAACTCTTCAGTTTCCACAGCAACTTTTTTAGCATTATCTGTTGCTTGTCGCAAAATTTCATTGGCTTTGTATTTTGCTTCATCAAGCAAGCGTTGAGCATCTTGCTCAGCCTGCTTAATGATGTTATTAGAACGGTCATTCGCAGCTTGTTTCACACGTTCAGCTGTGTCTTGAGCAATCAATACTGACTGACTCAATGAATCCTTAATCTCATCAAAATACGATAGACGGTCTTCTAAATTTTTAATGTGCTGATCTTTTTCATGATTACTACGAACTAAATCTTCATAGTCACGAACAACAATATCTAAAAATTCATCAACTTCTTCACGGTTAAAACCTCTAAACTGAACACCAAAGGTTTTATCCTTAATTTCTAACGATGTAATTGGCATATTTTTCCTCACTTATTTAATAAAAAATAGAATCATTAATTGCTTCTGGTTCTTGCTCGTTTGTTACTGTTCTCTTAGGAATATCAGTCGTATAGTCGGAAAGACGTTCTTCTAGTTTTTTGATGTAGAGTTCAGTTTCCTCTTTGTTTCGGATGAATTCCTCTAATTCAAAATAAATCTTATCTAGAAATAAATCGACTTCTTCCTGATTGTAGCCTCTGAATGTTCTTGAGAATTCTTTATCACTAATTTCTTGTGGTGTAATTGACATATTTTTCTCACTTGCTTAATAGTAGCTGGACTGTTAATTTTTTCTTATCCTTTTTGGTTTGACCGTTTTCTTTAAGTAAGATAATTCGACCAAAGCGTCTGACGCTGATTAAATCACCAATTTTTACCGGATAGTCCGACTTTTCAACTATATGATAGTTGACTTGAACCAACTTTTTTTCAACCAGAGCCGAAGTTTGGGAACGAGATAATTTCAATATGCTAGATAAGAAGGTATCCAGACGAAGACTTGAAACCAAGACTTCTCTTTCTTGATAGTCATCTTTGGATTCTATCATATCTGAAAAAGGACGTTCTACTAAATTTACAGGCAACTTGGAAATCTTTTGAATTCCATCTTGGAAAAGAGTGGTAAATCTTCGATCGACAATAATTTGGGCTTTATCTTCTGTCACCAGAATGTCTCCGAATAACTTACGGTCAATACCTAGTCGATTGAGAACTGTACCCAATATCTTTGAATGGGTCAGTTGCTGAAACTTGCTGGGATACACGATCTCAAGCAAGGTCATTTCAAAATCTCCCAAACTTGGCGTGAAGTAATCGGGCGCTAAAATAACCCTAGCATACTCCGAAGAGATATAACTCGTACTAGAGAAGACTTTTATCCCTCTATTATTTCCCAAAGTTCCCAAGATAAATACTTGGTGAGGATTTATAAAAGGAGATAAAATCGGTGCATAGTGCTCCTCGACTTGACTCAACCATTCCAACCCCTTATCGATGAATGGAATATCCTCCGTTGCGAAATGTTGGTAAAGTTCCTTGTTCATAATATGACCAGCAAATTGATGAGATAGCGACTAATCATCCGCAAGAGAATTAGGGCTATCCAAACAGAGAAATCCAAACCTGCGATTTGAAGAGGTAGACGTTTTAGAGGCTCAAGAATTGGTTTACACAAAGTCTCTAAAAATTTTCCCAACTGTGTGTCATAGGCATTTGGAAACCATGATAATAGAGCAAAAGCTACAAGTATCAGTGAATAGATATCTGTAGCATTTTGGATAAAACGAATTATTAGAAACATTAACGTACTCTATTTCTCTTCATGTCAAAGTCGTATTCTTCGCTTTGAGCTTCTTCAGGTAAACGAATATCTTCAATGTTTACAACAACACCAACAGGTGTCAAAAGATACATTGTGTTCGCTACTTTTCTTAACTCACCAGCAAGGACATGACGTGCTCCATCCAAGTAATCCAAACAACGACGAGCTTGAACTTCTGTCATATATTGGAAGTCGATCAAGATACTTTCATTTCCAGCCAACAAATCAACAATATCTGTTGCATCTTCGTAACGGCGTGGGTAACGAACATCGATGGTTACTTTTTCAGTAGAGCGATGGCTTTCAATTGCTAGTTGTTGCTGACGTGCATGAAGTTTTGTAATGTTTTTCTCTTTTGCCTCAACTGGAGAAGATTCTTGAGCAGCAGCTTGCTGTGGCAATTCTCTTTTTTGAGGAACCGAAGCTAGTGAACGTTCAGGTTGTGCAGCTACAACTTCTGAAGCAACTTCATCTCCATCTTCTGTAAAGTAATCTATAAATTTATCAAATTTATCTTTTAATGACATGATTATTTCCTATTTAAAAAATGCTGTACCAATTCGAACAAAAGTTGAGCCACACTGAATCGCTTCTTTGTAGTCACGACTCATTCCCATACTTAGTTCTGTCATTGGCATATTGGGGAATTGTTGTTCACGAATGTATTGTTGCAACTCTTGCGTTTCTTTAAAGATTTTTTGCAACTCTTCTGTTTGGGCCTCAAAGGGAGCCATGGTCATGAGACCAACATACTCGATTTGATCCAAGCTAGACAAGTCTGGCAAGACTGTCAATAGTTCTTCTTTTGAAAAACCATGCTTGCTTTCCTCTCCAGAAATATTGACCTGCAAAAAACATTTAACTGTTCGATCGGCACGTTTTTGAATCTCTTGGGCTAATTTCAAAGAATCTAAAGCGTGAAAATAATCAACATAAGGAATAACATCCTTGACTTTTCTTCTTTGTAAGCTACCAATCAAGTGCCAAGTAACATCTTTATCACTTAAGGCATGATACTTTTCAAGAAATTTGTCAACACGGTTTTCACCGATGTGTTTGATTCCTTGGTCAATCAAATTTGCTGCAGTTGCAATATCAACATATTTTGTTACGGCAATTACAGAAACCGAACCGTCTTCACGGCCGGTTTCTTGAATTGCTTTTGTAACCTGTTGAAATACCTGATTTGTATTTTCTTTTAAATCCATCTCTATTAACGGTTTTTAAAGAATGGTGGTGTTTCCAACTCATCTTCGTCAGAAGCTGGTGCTTCAAAACGCTCAACTGGAGATACGACTGATTCACCTTGACGAACAATTGAATCACGTCTCAAGTCCCAGTCACCAAAAGCTGATGCTTTAGGCGCTTCAGTGTGACGTTGTGAAGGAGTTGGAAGTTCAGCTGTTTCTGCCAAATCAAAATGACGGTCATAAGTGTGTGTATGTCCAGATTTTACTGGTTCACGGAATGAAGCTTGTCTTGGTTGTGGCGCTACAACTTTTTCGACTGCATCTTGACGAACTCCAGTAGCAACAACAGTTACACGGATTTCATCTTTCATTGATTCATCAATAGAAGTACCGAGCCAGATATTTACGCCATGTCCAGCAGCTTGATTGACGATTTCAGAAGCTTCTTCTGCTTCAATCAATGTCATATCCAAACCACCAGTTACGTTAACGATAACATCTTCTGCTCCATCAATAGTTGTTTCAAGAAGTGGTGAGTAGATAGCTTTACGAGCCGCTTCGATAACACGCTCTTCTCCGCTACCGATACCGATACCCATAAGGGCATTTCCTTTGTTTGCCATTACTGTCTTCACGTCTGCGAAGTCCAAGTTGATCAAACCAGGATTTGTAATCAAATCTGTAATCCCTTGAACACCTTGACGAAGAACGTTATCTGCTTCAGACAAAGCTTCAAGAAGTGGCGTTTTCTTGTCAACAATTTCTAATAAGTTGTTGTTTGAGATAATCAAGAGAGTATCAACATGTTCGCGAAGTTCGTTGATCCCTTGGACTGCGAATTGGCCACGTTTGCTTCCTTCGAAACCGAATGGACGTGTCACAACACCGACAGTCAAAGCACCTAAACCTTTAGCGATACGAGCGATAACTGGTGCAGCACCTGTACCAGAACCACCACCCATACCAGCAGTGATGAAGACCATATCTGCACCACTGATAGCTTCAGTAATTACTTCTTCGCTTTCTTCAGCAGCCTTACGACCAACTTCAGGCTGTCCTCCAGCACCAAGTCCACGAGTTAATTTTGGACCAAGTTGGATAACTGTTTCAGCTTTTGTACTGCTCAAGGCTTGTACATCTGTGTTGGCTGCGATGAACTCAACACCTGAAACGCCTTCGTCAACCATGCGGTTAATGGCGTTTCCACCGCCACCACCGACACCAATTACTTTAATTACTGCACCTTGTGCTGCTGCTGTATCAAATGAAAATGTCATATTTTATTCCTCTATCCTATTCATCAAACATGCTTCCGATTAAGCTACGGAATCGTTCAGTCAATTTTGGTTTTTCTTCTGATTGATTTGGAGTTGCTGATTCAGCAGTATAAGTTGGTTCTGCTGATTCAGTTGAAGTTGTACCAAAGACTGAACGTTGAGAAGCTGCAGGTTTTTCCTGACTTGAAGTTCTGAAATCAATTGGTTGTTGACGTAGAACTTGATCTCCTCCGATAGCTCTTTGAGCTAAAACATTCACTTCTGTAAGACTTCCAGCAAATTCTGACAAACTAATCACATGAGCAAATGCAGGATTGCGGATACCTACTTGGTTTGGAACATAAAGTTTCACACGAACTCCAAGTACTTCTTGGGCAAGCTCAACAATACCTGGTAGAATAGCATTCCCACCAATCAGAGCAATACCTCCTGGCAAGTCCAACAAATGTCTTCTTTCCAAATCTTGTTTGATTTGTTCAAAGATGTGTTTCAATCTAGCTGAAATAATTTGAGCCAAGTATTCTTCTGTAACTTCTACAGGTTCTACTTCACCAATCACTTCAACTTGGAAAGTTTCTTTGCTTGCAAGTTGCGGATAAGCTTCACCGTAGTTAAGCTTCAAACCTTCTGCAATCTTCTTAGAAGTTTTAAGAACTTTTGAAATATCTTTAGTGACGTAATCGCCACCTTCTTGGTATACATTTGTGTATTGAAGTTCTTGATTACGGATAGTAGCAACACTTGTTTGGCCACCACCCATATCAATAACAGTCGCTCCAAACTCACGTTCGCCTTCGTTAAGAACAGAATTTACAATTGCAAGCGGTGAAATAATCACGTTATCGACTTGAACTCCAACACGTTCTACAGTTTTACGAAGGTTGTGAAGAATGGTTCTTGGACCTGTATAGAGAAGTCCACGCATTTCCAAACGAACACCCATCATACCACGAGGGTCACGAATACCTTGGAAACCGTCTACTACAAATTCTTCTGGTACAAACGTAATCACTTCACGATCAGGTGTCATGCTCTTAGTCAAAGCGGATTTGACAACATTTTCAACATCTTGATCTGTAATTTCTTTTGTATCTGATGTTACAGGAATCATTCCTTGAGTTGGTTCCACTTGCAACAAGTTTGCTGGAAGTCCAACATTTACTGATTTGATTGAAATCCCTGCTTTTTCTTCTGCTTGAGAAATAGCAGATTTGATAGCCGTTGTCGCGGCTTCGATGTCAACGATAATCCCATCCTTGACACCTTTACTTTTGGCGTTGCTAACACCGATTACATTTACTTCACCATCTACAAGCTCAGCAACTAACACTTTAATTGAGCTTGTTCCAATATCTAAGCCTGTAAAGAAACCATTTCTAGTCATTACATTGCGTCCTCTCTATCTTCCAAGTTTCACACTTTGATTTTTTTAACAGCTACAAGAAGGCATAGCTATTCACAGAATATTATATCACAAAAATCCGATTCGTGCCTAATTTTTTGTGATTTTATCGAAGGTTTTTCATTAAATTTATTTTAATATTCCATTACAAGTCCCTCTTTTTTATTTTTTCTATGAAAAACAGTGTAAAAATGTCAGAAAAGCTGAAAAATGCGGTGTAGTTTATTGTATTTTTTCAAGTATTTTCATGCCAAGTTTATTTCAATTTTACGTTAAGATGAAATACTTAAATTGTCCCTAAAAATAAATCACTTCTTCACTAACTTATATACTAGAATGATTAACTTTGTAACAAAAATAAGAAGTCCAAATAGACTTCTTATTTTGTTAATTGTTCAAGAGCACTGGTTAGATAAAAACCATCTCGTATTTTTTTACCAATTCTTTTTGCATTTGCAACCAATTCTTGATAATCGGCATCTGATAGATTTTCGATCGTGTTTTTTAAATCATGAAGCGATTCTACTGCAATCCCACAGCCATTCTCAAGCACAAAATGAGACAAGGCAGACTGTTCCCACACTACAAGTGGGAATCCAGATGCCAAATAAAGGGATGCCTTGTGAGAATTGTTGAAGCGAAGGTACTCACCAAAGACACCACTGCACGTGTCAGCACTATCACCGTCCCAGACAAGTCCAAAGCCTCCCTCAAGAACTGAAGGTAACTCATCAGGCAGGAAGGAACCAAAGTAGGTTTCGTTTAAAAGAGCTCTATTCTCATCAAAGCCGACACCATAGAGATTATAAGAAGGTTCTGCAGGAAGTTTATAAAGATAACCCGCTTTTTCCTGAGCCAAATTACCTGCGACAATAATGGGCTGATCTTTTGTTTGGCCACTCTTTTCTTGAAAATCTGGAATCAAATAGTCGAAAATTCCAAGACTAACAATCTTATCTTCTGCAATCCCTTTGTCCACTAAAACAGATTTCATGATTGGATTATGGGCAATCACTCCATCAGCTATCTTCAACAAACTTGATTCTTGAAGATGGACTCGAATCTTATGCTTCAAAGGTACTGTATCCAGATTGGCATAGCGCAAAGCTTCCAAATCATGGATAATAAAATAGACTTGTACCCCTCTTCGCTGGATTTTTCTTACCAAGCGAGTGGTGAAAAAACTATGATGGAGCATGGGGAATTGAATCAATAATTGATCCCCTGATTTCAACTGAGAAAAAGCTTGAGCTAGAGCTTTTGCCTTGTGTCGTTGGGCTTTAACGGTTCCCATTTGATACCAATCCTCAACTGTTAACAACAAGGGTTGATAGCCTTCTCGTTTGACAATTTCCTCGACATCATTTCTGGCCTTATTTCCAGCGTTTCGAGCACCAGAATCTTTTAAAAACTCTTCTTTTAGAAAATACTTCATGAATCACTATTTCTTTCAATCAAATTCATTTGCTACGACTTCCAAAGCACGCTCAATAACCACGTGCATGTCGTAGTATTTATAGTCTGCCAAACGTCCACAGAAGATAACCTTATCATTTTTGGTTGCTTCTTCTTGGTACTTAGCAAACATAGCGTTGTTCTTTTCATCGTTGATTGGGTAATATGGTTCATCTCCACGTTTCCAATCAGCTGGGTATTCACGTGTGATAACTGTCTTAGGTTGTGTACCATATTCGAAGTGCTTATGCTCAATGATACGAGTATAAGGAATCTCACGCTCGGTGTAGTTGACCACGGCATTTCCTTGATGATTTTCCTCATCCAAGACTTCGTGTTCAAAACGAAGACTGCGATACTCCAACTCACCGTGTTTGTAGTCAAAGTACTGGTCAATCATCCCTGTAAAGACAACTTTATCAGCTGATGCTTCAAGCTCTTCACGATTAGCAAAGAAATCAACGCCAAGCTCTACTTCCACATCACCAAGCATATTTTCAATGATGACGTTGTATCCACCGATTGGAATTCCTTGGTAACGGTCATTAAAGTAGTTGTTATCAAAGGTCAAACGAACTGGTAGACGTTTGATGATAAATGGTGGAAGATCTGTAGCAGAACGGCCCCATTGTTTTTCGGTATAGCCCTTAATCAACTTTTCATAGATATCTGGGCCAATCAACTTGATAGCTTGTTCTTCCAAGTTCTTAGGCTCAACATCCTTCATGTCAGCCGTTTGCTCGGCAATCTTATCCTTGACTTCTTGTGGTGTCTTAGTTCCCCACATAGCGTAGAAGGTATTCATGTTGAATGGAAGATTGTAGAGGCTGCCCTTGTAGTTAGCTACTGGTGAGTTGATATAGTTATTGAATTCAGCGAACTGGTTCACATAGTCCCACACTTTTTTGTTAGAAGTATGGAAAATGTGGGCACCATACTTGTGGACATTGATGTCTTCAACATTTTCACAGTAGATATTTCCACCGATGTGATTACGTTTGTCAATCACTTTTACTTTTTTTCCACGTTTTGTAGCTTCATGTGCAAAGATTGCTCCAGACAAACCTGCACCTACAATTAAATAGTCATACATATTAAATTAAAACTCCGTTAATGAACTTTATATTTCTTATTATTGCCGACTCAGGATCAGCAAAAGTTAGTTGTTTTTTAGAAAGGTATCATATCATATATTAGACCCACCTAAAATCTAGTACTAGAGCTAGGTCTCATTTATTGCAACAATATCATTTGATTCTTTTTTGCTAAAAGTATTTGTTGTAAATAGTAAAAACATGAATATATTATATGTAGGAACAAACCAGAAGGCTTCAATCATACAGTTAAAAGCAATCAATGATAAAATCGCAACTAATAAATATTGACCATCCTTATACTGTTTCCTTGAGGCGACAACATAAATTATTATCAATAGAACTACAGGCACTATTCCATATGTAAATAACATCTGCACATAAGAGGAATCTACATAGTTATACCCTATTACAGATTCTGTTTTTCCACCTGATCCTATAAATTGAACGTTTCTCGTCCCAAATAGATGAACTCCAAATGTATCAAATGCATTCCTACCTAGAGCTAGCCTTCCCGTGATTAATTTGTTTACCGATACCAAAAATGGATTAGACCAAGAAAACTTGTATGACAAATAGGTAACAATTGATGCGAATACAACAGCCGAATATGGGAACAAGGCAAATATCTTTAGTTTTTTCTCTTTACTGTAATAAAAATAAATGAAAATAACTGTCGCTAACAAGATTGACAAAGCATTTAAACGTGCATCACAGTATTTTATAATGAAAGCTGATAGCAAGACACCAAACAGGGATCTGGTCCATATAAATTTATCTTTTAGAAGATAGGAAATTGCTAAAAATAGATAAAAGCAATGTGATGCAAAGTCCGTAGGATAAATAAACCCAAACGAATTTCGAATAACACCCGCACGATTATATTGTAGATTAGGAACCATACCAACAAGTGATAGAAGAAAAACTCCGACGACGAGGATGCCAGCTACAATTACATAGTTCCTCAAAACTACTTTCATATCTACATTAACCAAGAGGATTAGTAGCATCGAATAGACTAGAAAATTAAGCCTATTCGTTTGAAAATACACTAAAACCCCCGAAAGCAACAATAGAATAGAAAGTATTAGATATTTGTATGAGACCCGCATTTTATACAAAAAACGAAGACCTAAAAGCAATACAACAAAAAATAGGAAATTTACTTTGACTTGAAAAAAAGTCCTATCCAGCATCGTAGTTGATATGGTATTAAAAAATACCACTACAGATACAACAATGCTGACTAGTAGGTTTTCAAATTTAATTTTTATCATATTTTTTGAAAAAGAATCATACAGAGTGATTTATAAGAAAAAGAAATATGGAATTGAATGAGAAAAAATAATATTTCTTTAATCTTCTAGTTCACTTATACTCTTCTATCCTCCCTTTCCTAACTATTTAATCAACCAAAGCGAATTTAATCTATACAAGAGTTCATTTTACAATAAGACTATAAGCTACTGAAATTTCTATTTATTCCATTCAATTTCACTTATTCAATAACTGCTGTTTCAACTCTTTTGGACTAATTACCTTTAAGAATAGTATTTGAAAAATGTAAAGTATCGCTCCTATTGTAGCAAATACCATAACATTTATAACAGGCGTAAAATTCACTGTAATTTTTACAACGAATAGTACACCGTACATGAGAGCTGATGCTCCTATAATTTTAACTGTCGAAGCTAGAAGAGGCACTTCCTTTAAATAGTTTCTTGTAAAATACAGTTGAATAGCCCATACTAAGGCTTCTGTTAATACAGAAACAATGGCTGCTCCGATATAACCTAATTTAGGTAGTAATAATAAATTTAAACCGACACTCACAACAGCTGGAATAGTAGTCGAAATCATAAATTCTTTATTTTTATTATGTGGAATCAAGATTTGAATACCCATAATATTTGTCCAGCCAATAAAGAACATTCTAAAAATCATAATTGCTATCGCATATTTAGCATCTTGGAAATCCTGTCCTAAGAAAAATTGCACGAAATCATCATTAACAATTAACATTCCTGCTATTATAGGAAAAATGACTAAATTGTATATTAAGAAAGACATCTGATGCATTTTGTTTACAGCCTTGTGATCTCCAGTTGATAGGAGATTGGCAACACGAGGAAGCATTACGCTTCCTAACGAAGTCACTAGTGTAAGCAAAATATTGACCAATTTTAAGGCTTGGTCATAAATTCCGACGTCTTTAGTTGAGGATAATGCCCCTAGCATAGTACGATCCAAAGTAACATATAGCGAAATAGCTATTTGTGGCAAAAACAAGAGAACAACTGGTTTCAAGTGTTGTTTAGCATAGGACCAATCAAAATGTGGTTTTCCGATAAATTCTCTAGCTGGCAACCACATACTAAACTGCCCCAATAATTCAAATATTGTTAGCAAAAACACATAAAGATATAAATCATTTGCTGATTTTACAAATAAGAAGATTGAAATGACACCGACCAGTTTAACAGTAATATTTCTAACTGTTATCTTGCGAAAATCCTCTAACCCTTGAAACAACCAGGAGATATCCATCCCTTTAGATACCAGACTCAAGCCCAAAATATATGCAACGGGATTTTGCATAAATGACAAGGACAGACATAAGAGAATGTATAAGCATATCGACAGAATGGTCGCACCAAACTGTAAGGTGTATATGCCCCAAAAGTTTTTTCTGATATCTTTACGATGGCCTGAAATTTCTTTTGTACCATAATTGGCCACGCCCAATGTCGCCAATAAAATAAAGTAGGTAACAATTGAATTGAAATAACCATAAGTACCTAAATCAGTTGAACTAAATACCCTAGTTACATAAGGTGTTGTTATAATAGGAAGAATTATCACTAGTAGCTGGTAAGAGAGATTATATGCATAATTTTTTAAAACCTTCATTCTTACCTAACTCATCTTCTCTCTAATTTTTTCATACAGTTTTGGAGAAACCAAAAGCATCAAGTATTTCACTTTATTTTTCCTTGTAACATTTGAATTCAGAATAACATCTTTGAAATATTGAATGTATTCTTTTCTAATTTTATTAACTTCAGCATACATATCTGAACTAAGCATAGCATGTACAATATGCAGACCATTAAAAACATAGCGAACATTCAAGGCTCTTCTCATATCCCTATCACCTGAATAGTCTCGTTCAACATAACTTATATTCCATTCCATTGCCTTGTAAAAATCTAAGAGACGATCACTATACTTAGAATTTACAATACTTCCTGGTCTTCGATAGTATTTATAAAGATTTAGATCACTAACAGCAATATTTTCACAGGAAGCAATATGCTCATAAGCAAGAGCTAAATCTTCATACAACATCCCATTAGGATATGGAAACCTTAATAAAATTTCTTTCTTATATAGTTTACCACCTGAATGTGTCCCAACATAATTTCCATAAAACATTTGTTCTAAAGCTGTTCGACGATCTAATTTTCCAGAATATTTCTCTCTGAAATCTCCTAGGAAATCGCTATTTTCATAGTTTCTAACTTCAATCACTGGAGTTGCTACAAGATCAACTCTATACTTATCTCTAAGTTCTACTAAATATTCAATGGCTCTATGGTCATAATAATCATCTGAATCAATGAAAACAATCCAATCTGTTGAAGATTCTTTTACCCCAGTATTGCGGGCATTGGATAATCCCCCATTTTCAATATGCAGAACTTTTATTCTGTCATCTTCTTGAGCATATTGGTCACAAATTTCTCCTGAAGAATCTGTAGAACCATCGTCTACCAGTATAATTTCTATATTTTTATAGGTCTGTTGTCTTAGACTGTCTACACAATAGCTTAAGCAATCTTCGACATTGTATACTGGTACAATAATAGAAACCTTATCCATTATCCCTATCCTTCCAAAATGATATTGACGATTCTTTCACAAGCTTTTCCATCTCCATAAGGGTTGCTAGCCTTACTCATCTTGTTATATTCTATTTGGTTTTCTAAAAGAAGTTTAAAATTAGAGTAAATATTTTCTTCTTCCGTACCCACTAATTTTAATGTTCCAGCCGCAATCCCCTCTGGACGCTCTGTTGTATCACGCATGACTAAAACAGGCTTCCCTAACGATGGAGCTTCTTCTTGAACTCCACCAGAATCTGTTAAAATCATGTAGCTTTGATTCATGAAATTATGGAAATCAATAACTTCTAAAGGTTCAATGATTTTCATGCGTTCATTATCCCCAAAGACTTTACTTGCCAATTCACGAACTTTAGGGTTTTTATGAATTGGGTAAACAACTTTTACATCTTCAAATTCATTTAAAATACGATTAACAGCATTAAACATATTTTCCATTGGTTCCCCAAGATTTTCACGTCTGTGAGCTGTCAACATAATCAACTTACTATCCTTAGCCCACTCTAAAATTGGGTGATTGTAATCATCCTGAACAGTTGTCTTTAAAGCATCAATAACCGTATTACCTGTTACAAAAATATTCTCTCTTCCCTCTTTTAGAAGATTGTCTTTAGCCACTTCTGTTGGCGCAAAATGATAATCTGCAATAATAGAAGTAGTCTGACGGTTGAACTCCTCAGGGAATGGACTTTGAAGATTGTAGGTTCTTAAACCTGCTTCCACATGCCCAACTTTGATGCCCATATAAAAGGCAGCTAAAGCTGTAGCAAATGTCGTACTTGTATCCCCATGGACCAAAACAATATCAGGATTTTCTTGTTCAAGCACAGCTTGAATCTTATCTAGAATACTAGTCGTAATTGTAAAGAGAGTTTGATTGGCCTTCATAATCCCCAAATCATAATCTGGAACGACCTTAAAGACATCCAAAACTTGCTCAAGCATCTCCTTATGTTGTCCAGTCACGCAGACGATGGTCTTGATTGAATCATTACTCTTCAATTCATTTACTAGAGGACACATTTTGATTGCTTCTGGGCGCGTCCCAAATACTAGCATTACTTTTTTCATTTTGGTTCTCCCTGTATTTCTCTATACAATGCTCGATAGTTTTCCAAAAACATTGGATAACTATATTTTTCTTCATAAGTTTTTTGGGCATGAAAAGCAAGACGATTTCTTAGCAGTACATCTGTTGCTAATTTGTCTATGGCACCAGCTAATGCACCTGGATTTTTGGCAGGAACAAGAATTCCATTTTCATCATTAACTACTTCATTTATGCCTGGAATATCCGTAGCAACCATCGTTTTCCCATTCATAAAAGTTTCAATGATGTTTAGAGCTAGACCTTCAAATAAAGACGATGAAACCAGAAAATCAAAACTATTGATACATTCTACTATATCCTGGCGATATCCTAAAAATGTTACCGAATCTTGAAGATGTAGCTCTTCAACCTTATTCTCAAGTTCATTTCTAAGCTCACCATCACCAACGATAAACAACCGAATATCCTTCGTTGTAAGTAAAGACATAGCTTCAATAAGATAAGTCAAACCTTTTTGTTCAGACAATCTAGCTATACAGCCAAGCTTAGTCCCATCATAACCGACAATATCATCGACTTGATTATCCGTTTTCTTTAAGATAACTCCATTGTAGATAACCTTACTATCAGTAATTCCTACGTCTTCTTTTAGGTTTTTATTTACTGCTTCTCCTACTGCTACACTTTTAGCATTTCCTAAAGCAAATCTATATAAGGGCAATTTATCTTTAAAGACATTGTGAGCTGTATAAACATGTGTCAATTTTGGACAAACAAATTTTAATAATCGAATATAAAAAGCAGCCATTCGATGATGAGTATGAACTATAGTAATCTCATTATTTTTGATAATCTGGCGAATAGAATATAGAAGCTTTAATACCGTCACGGGATTTTTACTATCAATATCTAAAATTTTATGATGTTGAATCCCTTGAGCAGCCAGTTCGCTCTCCCAAAGCCCACCAGTAGACGCCACATGGACACTATCAAACTCATCTTTCAAATCTGAGCTCAATTGGTAGACAATTCTCTCTGCACCACCAATATCCATGGTACGTGAAATATGTAAAATATTATTTTTTTGATTTTCGTTTTTCATCTAATACTCGCTTAATAAACGTGACATTTCCTACGAAATAACGTTTAAAGAGACGTTTAGGTTCATTTGCCACTCGGAACAGCCACTCAAGATGTGCATTTTGCATCCAGAGAGGAGCTCGTTTAATATGGCCAGATAAAACGTCAAAACTACCTCCAACTCCCATAAAGACAGAATTAACACCTTGGTCCATAAATTTTTGAATGATATATTCTTTCTTAGGAGAGGTGATCCCAACAAAAACAAAATCAGGATTTTTCTCACGAATGTCTTCTTGAATGCCATTTTCATCTTCTTCAGAAAAATAACCATTGCGATGCCCAAGGACTCGTAAATTTGGATAATCTTTCTTAAAGATTTCCAACATATCTACTAAAACTTCTTCTTTGGCACCAAAAAAATAAACCGAATAAGATTTTTCATTAGCTAAATGAAGCAATTTTTGCATCAAATCAATTCCAGCGACTCTCTCAGGAACTTGATAACCCAAAAAACGGGAAGCAAGAACAACTGAAGCCCCATCTGCATTAATAATTTCAGAATCGTTAACAATCTTTTTAATAGATTCATCTGTTTGACATTGATTAATTTTGTCTGCATTCACTCCCATTAAGTGGAGTGGACGTTGGTCAAGAACAAATTTTTCAACAGTTTGGACAGTTTCGTCCATTGTTAAGGGGTCAATTCTGACCCCCATTAAATTAAAACTATTCAATTTAATCTCCCCACGTAGACTCAAAATGACCCTTACGCTCAGCTTCTTTTGGCAGTTGCATGTAATCACCGTATATTTTTGTCAAATATTCATCGGGATTTGCATGACAACTAATTTTTAAGTTTTCAAACTCTAGTAGTTGTGGTTCCCCGAACACTTCTTTTCTTGCTAGTTCTCGTTCGCGGTAGGAACCCAAGACATTTCCGACCATGTTACTAGTCTCGTAATCATATTGTTTAATGACACTTTGTAATTTTTTGTTAATTTTTGAAGTGTTTAAGAGTTTATTTAGTTTTAAGGCTCTTGAAACTTTCACAATCGCATTTTCGAACGAACCTCTATCTCTCTCATGTATGCGATCGATGACAGAAATTTTAGACAAGGCACGATACAATTTTATTTTATTCGTATGCAACCAGTAATGGATTCCATCTTCTGGATAACCATCTAAAGGAAAGATATCAATAAAAGGACTACACCATTCATTACCAAATTGAATTTGAATTGAAGTATCCATAATCGAAGTATTACCAAGATTATCGTCGTGAAGTCTTAAAATAACACTTTCAGGAAGCTCTTTCTCACAGATTGACAAGAATTTTTCATAATCTTTTCTAGGCATTCCTAAATCCATATCGTCATCCCATGGGATAAATCCTTTATGACGAATAGCACCGAGTAAAGTCCCACCCAATGCATAATACCGCAAATCATGTCTTTTACAAAGATCGATATAACTTTCTAAAAGTGTTAACTCTCCTAATTGAATTTCTCTCACTTTATTCATAGAATCATTTTGCTCCATCTCTCATCACAACTACTTTTATTGTTTTTAATAAAATTTCAAAATCTTTCCAGATTGTCCAATCATCGATATAGGCCACATCTAGTTTGACAACATCATCAAAATTAGTAATGCTGCTTCGACCGCTAATTTGCCACAGACCAGTAATACCTGGTTTAAAACTCAATCGACGTTTTTGTTCAGGTGTGTATTTTTCGTATTCATCAACCGTTGGAGGCCGAGTTCCTACTAAGCTCATATCACCAATCAACACATTCCAAAATTGGGGTAATTCATCCAAACTTGTCTTTCGAATAAAATGTCCAATCCTTGTAACACGAGGGTCGTTGTCCATTTTAAACATCCCACCCTGCATGGTATTTTTGTTCATCAATTGCTGCTTGAATTCTTCCGCATCCACTCGCATAGACCGGAATTTATAAAAAGTGAAATGACGACCATTTTTTCCTATTCGGGTTTGAGAAAAGATTGCCGGCCCTCCATCTTTTCGAATCATTGGAACAAGGATTATGCTTACCAGTCCACAGATGACTAGCCCAACAATTGCCCCTAAAATATCAATGATTCGTTTAGCAATGATATGACTAGGTTTATATAAATTTGTAGAAAAAGTTACTACATTCAAACCAGCCATCTCATGAATTTGTTTGTTGCGACCTAAATTTTTATCAAAAGCATTTAGATTGACTGTAACATCAATTCCCATTGTTTCAAATTGTGAAATAATGCTACCGATATCATAATCCTCACTAGGCAGGTTCACAAAAACTTCGTCCACAACCTCATGAGTTGCATAATTAATGAGGTTCTCTCGAGGAATAACCGTTACTTTATTGTGTTTAAAATCTGGTTTATCTAGTACACTCACAGCGACAAGTTTCCCACCGACATCAGTTGCATTTAACAAACGGTCAATAACCTTCTCAATTCGGGATGTCGCAGTGATCAAAATGATTTTACGACTCCCCTTTAAATTATGGTTAAAATGGACCCAATATTTTTTGATAACAAAACTCAGGAAATAATTAAACACTCCGTACAAAGATAGGAAGTAAATCATACCCCGTCTAGAAATTACAAATTGATCCTTCAGAAAAAAACTAGAAAAACTAATCAGCAATGCAAAAAAGATGATGTATTTTACTATCTCTATCAATTCGACGGATTGACTGCGTTTGAAAAAATCCTTTCCGTAGCCACTGATATAGAAGGCTGCAAAATGAAGAAAATACAGAACAAAAACCGTTTTTGCAACAATTTCTGTTTCAGATACAGAGATTAGTATATAAGCCAATATGCTGACCAGTATACTCTGCAAAAACGCTAGAGTTACGTTGTAGAAACCCCTTCCTTCCATTTTTTACTCCCTTTTTTTCCTACTTATTTCTTCCCGTAGGAACCGTAGTTCCCGTATGAACCATATGATCCATATTTTTCAAGCTGAATATTAAATTTATTCAGAATAACTCCTAAGAATGGTGTTCCTGTTTGCTCTAACTGGTCTTTAGCTTTTTGAACTTCTCTCCGTTTTGTTGCAGAAGCTTCAGTTACCAGGATAGAGGCATCACATTTTTGTACGATAATAGCCGCATCAATGACAACACCGATAGGGGCTGTATCCACAATGATATAGTCAAAGTATTTGCGTAAAGTCTCAATCATTGCTTCAAATTTGTCACTTTGAAGAAGAGCAGTCGGGTTTGGTGAAACAGCTCCTGATTGAA
Source organism: Streptococcus sp. oral taxon 431 (assembly GCF_023110115.1). Lineage (GTDB taxonomy): Bacteria > Bacillota > Bacilli > Lactobacillales > Streptococcaceae > Streptococcus. The sequence continues at coordinate 23,375 of NZ_JALDVP010000009.1, forward strand.
TGACAAACAAGTTTTCTACGTTTGTTTCACACAAACCATGAGATAAATCTTTGGTTCCTGATAAGTAGTCTGTCAAACCTGTAATTTTTTCTCGAGATTTAAAGACACCTGACATGACCGAATTACGAATATCGGCATCGATAAGGAGTGTCTTATAGCCTGCACGCGCGAATGCCCAAGCTATGTTGGTTGAAGTAGTCGACTTCCCTTCTCCAGGTCTAACTGAAGAAAGGGCAATCACTTTGAGACCATCTCCACTCAACTGGATATTGGTCCGTAGTGCGTTATAATACTCCTCAGCTTTTTTTACAGAGTGTAATCGTTGTTCTGATAATTCTAACTTTGCCATATTTCCCTCTTTACTTTAATTTCTCAAGATTTGGAATAACACCTAAAAGTGAGATGTGCATCACTTCTTCGATATCTTCTGGACGCTTCACTCGATCATCCAACAATTCAACTAAAAGCACGATAATCGTGACGAATCCTACACCTGCTATAGTGGCTATCATTGTATTGCGACGAATATTTGGAGAAGATGGTGATGTTGCCGGCCTTGCTTCTTCAAGTGTCGTTACATCTGACACCCGTGTTACAGAAATAATTTTCTGAGCGGCTACTTCTCTGAGTGCATTGGCAATACGACTTGCTTCCTCAGGATTTCCATCTCGAACCGAGATAGATACAATACGAGTGTCTGCTGGAACTGTTACTGAAACTTTTCTTCCAAGAGTTTTTGCATCCATAGTTAATTTTTGGTCGGCCACTACTTTTTCAAGAACATCCTGAGAGAGGATGATTTCACGGTAGTCTTTTACCAAGTAAGCACCCGCCTGCAAATCTTGGTTGGTCAAACCAGGCTTATCTGCTTGGTTACGATTGACAACATAGATACGGGTGGTACTAGCATACTGAGGCTTAATCACAAATGAGCTATAAGCAAAAGCCCCTAGACCTGCTACTAGTGCAGCTAAGACAATGAGGAATTTTCGTTTCCATAGCACTTTTACCAATTGAAATACATCAATTTCAAATTTATCTTGTTCTTTCATCATTTCTCCTAAATTAGTTTGTCATTTATTATTTTTGATGGATTTGTTTCAAAAAGTTCACGAGCTTTTCCTGATCCGTATTTTTTAGCAATGAGCTCATAAGCTTCTCTCATATACGGCGGGCGATTATCTAAATTATGCATATCGCTAGCCACTACATGTACTAAGTCCTTGTCCAAGAAATACCTAGCACGCTTTTTCATAAACTTGTAGGTGTCTCCGAAAAGTCGCGGTTTTAAGACACTCGAGCTATTAATCTGCATATAGCAGCCCATATTGATGAGCTCTCTAACTTTTTTCTCATCATTTTCCAAAGTGTGATAGCGCTCAATATGAGCAACCACTGGTGTAATCCCTAACATGAGAACTTTGGTCAAGGCGCTATGAATATCTCTGTAGGGTGTATTCATGCTAAACTCGATCAAAGCATAACGAGTGCCATTGAGTTTTGGAATGATGTTTTGTTCAAGTTTTTCTAAAACATCACTTGAAAAATAAATCTCAGCTCCGTACACGATGTTCAAATCCGGTGCAATTTCTTGAGCTAACTGTTTAACTTCGCTAAAATTAGCTGCAATTTTGTCTTCTGGTGTTTCAAACATTCCTTTTCTACGATGAGAGGTGGAAACAATGGTTCGAACACCTTGTGCGTAAGCTTCCTCTAGGAGAGCCTTGCTCTCAGCTCTATTTTTAGGTCCATCGTCAACATCGAAAACAATATGTGAATGAATATCAATCATCTTATTTTCCTTCCATGGTATCTTTAATAGCCGTTTTAACAGCTTCCAAGCTGGTTGGGTCGATTTCTAACATGTAAAGATTGCTATCTGGCATAGCATAAGACGGGAGACCCATACGACCAGTTCCTTTCAAATCTTGATTGGTAACGGTATATTTTCCTCCGCTTGCCAACTGAGTGTTGACAAGGCCAACCATTGTTTCTGGTGGCATATTGGTCTGAATTGAATCCTGCAAACTCTGAATAATACTGTCATAGTTTTTCAGGGATTCTGCCGAGGTTAATTTCTGGATAATCGCCGCAATGACTTTTTGTTGGTTACGGCCGCGATCCCCATCACCATCCGCAAGCGAATAACGTTCACGTACAAATCCCAAAGCTTGTTCAGAATTCAGATGGACATTACCGACTGGGAAGTGGTATTGCCCATGACGCGATGTGAACTCTTGATCATTGTATACATCCACGCCTCCGAGAAGGTCAATCAACTTCAAGAAAGAGGTGAAATTAAGGCGAGCATAGTAGTTCAATTCGATACCATAAAGATTTTCTAAGGTATGGATAGAAGCATCTACGCCATAGATACCCGCATGCGTCAACTTATCGTTTTGGTTGTTTCCACCATCTGCAATAGGGACATAGGCATCTCGAGGAGTTGTCGTCAAGAGAATCTTCTTGGTATCTTGATTCACTGTCATGATGATATTGACATCTGAGCGCGAAACAGAACTGATAGGACCATAGGTATCAATCCCGCTGATGTAGACATTGAAAGAATTTCCTGTAGCTACCTTAGGCGCTTCCACTTTCTTGGTCAAGTCCTTGGTATATATTTTCTTGATCTTTTTAGCGTGGTCGGGATATTCCTGCTCAATCAGATTTTCAAAAACACCGTTTAAGACGATTGCTTTGGTTTCTCCATCTAACAAACTCTTATAGGCTGCTAGATAAGAAGAAGCTTCCTCAACTGTCAATTCCTTGCTTTGAGTTGTTTTAATGTCATCTATCAATTTTTGAATATTCTCAGCATCTGTTCCTGTTGGAGCAGTTACATTAGAAAGTTGAGAAACGTTATTAATCTCACTGTCTGCTAGCACTGCCACACTCATAGAGTAGCTTGAATAATTTGAAGTTGCATTGAATTGATTGGCGAGCCCTATAAATCGATTTACAGCTACCAAAGCTACAGAGCTAAATAAAACTGAGAGCAATAGGACTATCAAGGTGAACACCTTGGCTTTGCGCTTAACGATCAACAAGAGGGATAATAATGCTATGAGCACTAAAACTACTGCCAGGATAATATTAAAATAGCTGACCGCTAAAATCTGATATTTAAAAATCAAAAACAATAAAAAAGAAGCTAGAATAGCATAGATTAGCAACAAACCTATGTTTAAACTCTGCTGAAATTTACTAGATTTACTTTTTTTTATGCGTCTACTTTTCATGGAACACCTCTTCAAAACATTTTAATTTAATTATATCACAAAGTATCTCTAAAGGCTATCTACATTAGTCAAGGAAGCGTTTAATTTTGAAAATGTTTTTAATGAGTGTATATTTATTAGAATTTTTACTACATTTTATGTTTTTAAAAAACAGCTGAAATAAAAAAATAGAGCTCTTAAAAAGCTCTATTTTTAATTATTTAACGTGACTTTCGAACTCTTTTTGATTCTTTTCGACTGAATTTTTACGTTCTAGTTCCCATTTGGCTTTAGCTTCGTCAAATTGAGCAGTTGTTACGACTTCGGTTTGCAATTTCATGTACTTATAGTTACTTCCAGTACCTTTGATTCCGACAAGTGAGTAAGCTCGTGTAAATGGTGTCACACGTGTTACTGAAGCTCCACCACCGTTTGAATTCACAGGGAGCAATAGCGAACTATCAATCAGCCAAGCTTGTGCATCTGCATAATTTTCATAACGTTTGGATACGTCTGTATTTTCTGCATCTGCCGCTTTCAATTTTTGAGTATATTGGTCCAATCCGATACTTGTAATCTTATCAGTATCCTTGCTTGGATCAAGTCCTAAAATCTTGAGATAGAATCCATCCTCAGCATTGAAAGGATTAAGATAAGTCGATGGATCTTGGTAGTCCGCAGACCAACCATCCAAGTTCAAGTCATAATCATGATCAGCTGTGGTTGGCGCTTGAAATGTCGCATTGGCATAGTCTTCTGTTGAAATTTGAACGACATCAATCACTACATTTTCTGACCCAAGAGTTGATTCGACAGATTGTTTAAGCGAATGAATCTTTGGAAGCAAGGTTTTATTAACTTGGTCTACAGGCAAGTCCAAATGAATCGGGAAGGTCACACCTTGTGCTTCTAGTTCTTTTTTAGCCTCTGCAAACTGAGCTTGTGCTTTTTCTTTATTGAAGTATCCGTCTTGAGCGTCTTCAAGATTCATATTTGACCACTGCGTACCATAGTTTACCAACTTAGATGAAACTGTCTCACCAAAAGTCTTGTCACCTACTTGCACGAAAGTTGGTGGCACAAGTGTGTTACGAAGAGTGTTTTTAGCTGCTTCTTCTCCATTAGACTGAGCCGAATAGGCTGTACGGTCAATTGCAAAGTTGATCGCTTGACGGAAATTTTTATTTAAAACAGCAGCTTGGGTAGCTTGTTTTTGCTCATCGCCAGTCTTAGCTGTATGATTGTATGTTTGGCGATTAACGTTAAAATTATAGTACCAAGAAGTCGCATCCTGCAAGCTATAGACGATGTTGTCCTTGTATTTTTCCTTAGTCTTAGCAAAGTTTGAACTATTTGGGTAAACACCCGCAGACGAGTAGGCTCCGCTTTCGAAATTACGGATCGTCATATCTTGGTCAGAACCATCAACATAAGCCAACTTAACTCTTTCAATGGTCACTTTTTCTTGGTCGTAGTAATGAGGGTTCTTCATGTACTCAAGTGATGATTTTGATGTGAAATCTTTTAACAAATAAGGACCACTGTAGAGAATGCTGTCTGGTTTCAATTCTCCAAATTCTTTACCTTTAGAAGTCAAGAACTCTTCATTGACTGGAAAGAGGATACTATTGGTTGTTTTAGAGTTCCAGAATGGTTCTGGACGCGTCAAAGTATATTGGACAGTGTAATCATCTACAGCTTTCACACCAACATTTGAAAAGTCAGTATTTGTGCCTGTCACATAATCATCTAATCCCTTGATTGAGTTCTGAATCAAATCGAGAGCTTGACTCTTGTTATCAGCTGCATACTTGATACCTGTGACGAAATCTTGTGCTTTAATTGGGGCGTATTCTTCCCCGTCAGCAGTGAACCATTTTGCATCTTGACGAAGTTTATAAGTGTAAGTCAAACCATCCTTTGAAACACTCCAATCTTCTGCAAGAGCAGGAATGAGATTCCCATAATTGTCATTTTCAAGCAAACCATCTACCAAGTTGGTTACAACAGCGGTATTATCACCAGAGTAGTCCAACAGGTAGTTGAAGGTTGTCGGGTCGGCACCAAATGTTGACGAGTAGGTTTTAACATCTGATGCTGACTTCCCACACGCTGTCAATAAGACCGCCGCGGCAAGCGTCAACCCCGCTCCAATCAGTCGTTTTTTGAGTTTCATGATTCATTTTCTCCTTAAATGTTAGGTTTTATGACATATGTCTATTTTATCAAATTTCGCCCCAAAAGTAAAGTTATTTAATTATTTGCACACCGTCACTAAGACGAAAAAAGAAAGAAATCCCGCATAAAATCAGGATTTCTTTCATCGTTGTTTAAGATTATTTAACGTGGTTCGCTAACTCTTTTTGATATTTAGCGTTTGTTTCAAGTTTCTCTTTTTGCCATTTCTTGAGAGCTTCTTCGTATTCTTTAGTGGTTACAATATCATTTTGCAACTCTAAACCTTTAAATACAAACGGATCTCCCTTGATACCAACTTGAGAGTAGGCTTTCGAAAATGGTACTGTACGACTAACTGTAGGAGAACCTCCTGAAGATGCTACAGGAATGAGAAGCGAACTATCAGATACCCAAGCCTGTGCTTTAGCATATTTTTCATAGCGTTTGTTAAGATCAGTTGTTTCTGATGCTGCATCATCCAAGAGTTTCTTGTACTCATCAAGACCAACTTGTGCCATGACTTCTGGATCTTTACCTTTTGTGATACCCAAGTGTTTAAGGGCAGAACCCTTCTTAGCATCCAAGATGTTTAGATAGGTAGCTGGATCTTGATAGTCTGGTCCCCAACCAGTTCCATTCAAGTCATAGTCTTTTTGAGAAGGAACTTTAGCTTGAGATGTAATGCTCATTTTCTCATTATCTGTCATTTGAAGCACATCGATGACAACATTTTCAGTTCCAAGCGCTGCTTCGACAGATTGTTTGAGGGAGTTGGTTTGTTGAACAGCAATGACATCTGTCTGTTCAACTGGAATATCCAAATGGATTGGGAAGGTTACACCTTTAGCTTGCAATTCCGACTTGGCTTTTTCAAAGGCAGCTTTTGCTTTTGTTGGATTGTAAAGGGTATCTTTACCATCTGTCAAAGCTACATCTTTCCACTGGTCTCCGTATGTTACCAATTGTTCTTGAGCCAATTCACCGAAGGTCTTTTCACCGACCTGAACATAGTCATAAGGTACAAGACTGGTACGGATAATCTTGTCTGCTCCTTCTTCACCATTCATCTGAGCAGAGTAAGCATGACGGTCAAGAGCAAAGTTGATTGCCTGGCGGAAGTTTTTGTTGAGAAGCGCTTCTTTTGTAGAAGTCTTTTGTGCTTCATCTGTTTTTGCTGTTTTATTGTAAGACTGACGATTCACGTTGAAAGTAAAGTAATAGCTGGTCGCTTCTTGCGGACTATAGACAATCTTATCCCCGTATTCTTGCTTAGTTGAATCAAAGTTTGAACTTGTTGGGAAGAGACGAGCTGTTGTATAGGCTCCTGATGAGAAACTACGAATCAATGATTCTTGGTCAGATCCATCGTAGAAAGTAAGTTTAACGTGGTCAATCTTAACATTGTCTTTATCCCAATAATTTGGATTTTTTTCGTACTCGATCACTGATTTTGAAGTGAAGTTCTTCAAAATATATGGTCCATTATAGAGAATACCTGAAGGTGTTGCTGCACCATAATCTTTACCTTGAGAATTCAGGAATTCTTCATTAACTGGGAGCATAGTCGCTGTTGTTACCTTAGAATTCCAAAAGCTTTCTGGTTGGTTCAAGGTGTATTGAACAGTGTAGTCATCAATTGCTTTAACTCCAACTGTTGAGAAGTCATTGCTTTCACCACTGACATATTCTGCCAAACCTTTGATAGAATCTTGGATCAGACTTAAGCCATCTGACTTACCATCAGCAGCATGCTTCAAACCAGTCACAAAGTCTTGAGCCTTGACCTCGGCGTACTCCTCACCTTCAGAAGTATACCATTTGACACCTTTACGTAGTTTGTAAGTATAGGTCAAACCGTCTTGTGAAACCGACCAGTCTTCAGCAAGAGATGGAATCAAGTTTCCGTATTTGTCATTTTCCAAGAGTCCGTCGACCAAGTTAGCAATGACGTCCGATGTTGAACTTTTACTAGTAACGCTATAGTCCAATGTTGATGGATCGATGGCATATACGTATGAAAATGTTGTAGGAGCATCTGCTTTTTTCTCTGTCTTTCCACAAGCCGCTAAAAGAAGAGCTGCACTCATCGTTATCCCTGCTACTGCGAGCAACTTTTTCGATTTCATCGGTATTCTCCTTTAAAATACTATTTTTCACCATTATACCCTATTTTTTTATAAAAGCAAGGGTTTTCATGCAATTTTTTAGAAAATTCAAACTAATATTTTTTTAAGAAATTTCTACACTTATTTTAGAAAAAACTCAAGCATCTTTGGATACTTGAGTTTCTAGGTTTATTTGGCTAATTCGACACAGAATGCATCCCAAGGAGCCAAGGTCTGTGTAGCTAAAGCTGCTTCTACTGAGGTATTTTCAATCAAGACAGATTTGATTGATTCTTCAACTGCAAACTCTTGCTTTTGGTTGGACAAGTTAGCCACAACTAGGAATCGACGGTCGCCATCTTTACGGATGTAAGCAAAGACTTTCTCAGCCGTTTCTAATAATTCAAAGTCAGCTTGAACCAGCCAGCTGTTTTCTTTGCGAATCTGAACTAATTTTTGATAAGTATAGAAGATGGAATCTGGGTTTGCTAAAGCCTCTTCTACATTAATCTTTGCATAGTTTGGATTGACTCCTAACCATGGTTTCGCACTTGAAAAGCCAGCGTAGTCTGTAGTATCCCACTGCATTGGGGTACGCGCATTATCGCGTCCAATCACACGAATGCTATCCATAATTTGCTCTAGCGGTACACCTTGTTCTAGCGCTTCTTTGGCATAATTGATAGATTCAATATCTTCTACTTGATCCAGTGTTTCAAATGGATAGTTGGTCATCCCAATCTCCTCACCTTGGTAAATATAAGGTGTTCCTCTCATGAGATGAAGCAAGATTGCAAAGGCTTTGGCGGATTTTTCACGGTATTCTCGGTCATTTCCCCAGATAGAGACGATGCGCGGAAGGTCATGGTTATTCCAGAAAAGGGAATTCCAGCCATCCTCAACTCCTAATTCTGTCTGCCACTTGTTGAAAATCTCTTTTAATTTCCCTACATTTAGCTCTTTTTGGTAGTGCCACTTCGGTTGTCCTTCCTGATACTGAAGACAGATATGTTCAAACTGGAAGACCATAGACAACTCTTGACCTTCAGGATTCGAATATTTCTTGGCCTCTTCTGGATTTGCTCCCCAAGTCTCCCCTACTGTCAAAAGGTCTTTGCCGCCGAAAGTAGCCTGATTCATTTCCTTAAGGTAGGGATGAAGCATGGGACCATTGTTGACAACCTTCTGGTCAGGTATCTTCCCAATCATGTCAATAACGTCCATACGGAATCCACCAATCCCTTTATCGATCCAGAAATTCATCATCTCATAGATTTTATGACGGAGCTCTTCGTTTTCCCAGTTAAGGTCTGGTTGTTTCTTACTGAAAAAGTGCAGATAATATTGACCAGACTTTTCATCGTATTCCCATGCAGAACCACTAAAAGTAGAGGTTAAATCATTGGGTTTATCTCGCCAAATATAGTAGCCACGTTCGGGGCTTTGAGGATTTTCACGCGCTTCAATAAACCAAGCATGCTCATCGGATGTATGATTGACAACCAAGTCCATAATGATTCGAATATCTCGTTTTCTGGCTTCAGCAATGAGCTGGTCCATATCTTCCATAGTTCCAAAGATAGAAGCGATGTCTTGATAATTGGCAATGTCATAGCCATTGTCATCCATAGGGCTATCATAAACTGGCGAAAGCCAAATTGCTGTAATTCCAAGCTTAACTAGATAATCTAACTTGCTAGTAATTCCAGGTAGATCACCAATCCCATCTCCATTACTATCCTTGAAGCTTTTAGGGTAGACTTGATAGACAACTGCATTATGCCACCATTTTTCTTGCATATTTTCACCTCTTTTAAATTCACTTTACTCCATCATAGACTTTTTTTATCATTTGTGCAAGCGTTTGCGTTATCTTTTTTCTTACTTTTATTACTCTCTAGTTTCTTATCTTCTATTTTTTTTATATAATAGAAAATAGAGGTAAAAAAATGAAAAAACAAGCTTTTAGTTCTGAAAAATATCTAAATTTACAACGCGACCATATTTTGGAGCGTATTAACCAGTTTGATGGCAAGCTATACTTGGAGTTTGGAGGCAAGATGTTGGAAGATTTCCACGCTGCCCGTGTACTTCCTGGATATGAGCCAGATAACAAAATCAAACTTTTGCAAGAGTTGAAAGAACAAGTCGAGGTTGTTATTGCCATTAACGCTAGCAATATCGAGCACTCAAAAGCTCGTGGTGACTTGGGTATTTCTTACGACCAAGAAGTGCTTCGTTTGATTGACAAATTTAACGAACTTGGTATCTTTGTTGGCTCTGTCGTTATCACTCAATACGCCGGTCAACCAGCTGCAGATACCTTCCGTAATCAATTAGCAAAAAATGGGATTGACTCTTATCTCCACTACCCAATCAAGGGTTATCCGACAGATATGGACCATATCATCTCTCCTGAAGGTATGGGGAAAAATGACTATATCAAAACGAGTCGCAATTTAATTGTCGTGACTGCTCCTGGACCTGGATCAGGTAAGTTGGCAACTTGTATGTCTAACATGTACCACGACCAACTGAATGGTATCAAATCCGGTTATGCTAAGTTTGAAACCTTCCCAGTTTGGAATCTACCTCTCCATCATCCAGTTAACTTGGCTTATGAGGCTGCCACAGCAGACCTTGATGATGTCAATATGATTGACCCGTTCCATCTCCAAACTTACGGAGAAACTACCGTCAACTATAATCGTGATATCGAGATTTTCCCTGTTCTCAAGCGTATGCTCGAACGTATCTTGGGCGAATCTCCTTATGCATCTCCAACTGACATGGGTGTAAATATGGTTGGTTTTGCAATCACTGATAACGATGCTGCAATTGAAGCATCGAAACAAGAGATTATCCGTCGCTACTACCAAACAGTTCTCGACTTCAAGGCTGAAAAAGTTGCTGAGTCTGCTGTCAAGAAAATCGAACTTCTCATGAATGATCTCGGCATTACGCCAGCTGACCGTAAGGTTGCTGTTGCTGCTCGACAAAAAGCTGAAGAAACAGATGGACCTGCTCTAGCACTTGAGTTACCTTCTGGTGAAATCGTCACTGGTAAGAATTCAGAATTCTTTGGTCCGACAGCTGCTGCCGTGATCAATGCTATCAAGAAGTCAGCGAATATCGATGCTGAAACCAAGTTAATTGAACCAGAAGTGGTGAAACCAATCCAAGGTTTGAAAATCAATCACTTAGGTAGTCGCAATCCACGTCTTCATTCTAATGAGATTCTTATCGCTCTGGCAATCACAGCTATGCAGAATCCTGATGCAGACCGCGCTATGAAAGAACTCGGAAATCTCAAAGGTAGCGAAGCTCATTCTACGATTATCTTAACAGATGAAGACAAGAACGTTCTCCGTAAATTGGGAATTAACGTAACCTTTGATCCCTACTACCAATACGATCGTTTATATCGTAAGTAGATTGAAGACTCGTAGGAACTTCTTATCAAGCATCACCCCTCTTCGATAGATTTCGAATCTCTCTTAAGGGGTGACTTTCTTTTATGCTAGAATTATGATAATCTTCGGTTATCTTCTTTTCTAATTATTCTAACATTACTTCGGGAGTTTATTTATAATGAGAGAATTACTCAGCCAAAAAGAGCAAAGGCAATTAAAGATTTTAGAATATTTGTTTGAAAATCCTGACTGGATTTACCTAGATGATTTATCTAAGACCATTGGCTACAATGCTCGTATCATCAAGAGTGATATCAAGGATTTACGCGAAGTCTTCCCAGACTTTGATATCAGACATTCAACTGCAGGGATTATGATGGTGAATGTACAAAATAATGGTATTGAGCGAATCTACCAATATTTCTTACAGACATCCGATTATTTCCAAATTTTAAAAGCTTTCTTCCTCTTGAACAGCCCCTTTACCTATGAACATCTTGCCGAATCTTTGGATATTTCCCTTCCTTCTTTGCGTAAGAAGGTTGCAGATATCAATAAGATTCTTGACGGAACCTACCGCTTCAAGCTCAAGGTAACCCCTATCTCTATTATTGGTGATGAAAAAGATATTCGATTTTTCTTCTCCCAATATTTCCATGAAGCATATAGCTTTTTAGAATGGCCCTTCACAGAAATCAAAGAAGCAGACATTGATAGCTTTGTTTCCTTCTTTATCAATTTGGCAAAATTCCCTGCAAAATATCAAAACCTCTACCAAATCAGAACTCAGGCTACAGTCGATTTGCACCGAATGAAGAGAGGTTATTTTGTTCGTTTCCCAAAACAAACCACTTCCTGGTTGAGCCCTATCTACGACCAACTCTCTAATTTTCAGCATCAGTTACAAAACTTGGCCCAAGGGCTCAATGTTGAAGTCACCCCTGAAAACCTTAATCAGATTTTCAGTCCCTTTGCTGAACCTGGTCTTTTCTTTACAGTCGAAGATTTCCTAGAGGCTCGTCAGTCTTACGAACAAGTCGATCGTTCTTATCATGCTGCGCGAGACATCCTAGACAACTTAACTCGAAGATTTGGTGTTCAATTTTCAAATACGGATACCTTGATTTGGAACCTGCACAACACTGCCTTGCTTGAGCGAAGAGAAATCAACTCCGAATCGATCATTTCACAAAACAAGGATTATACGCTTGGAAAAATTAAAAAATTCTTCCCTAAATTTTATGAAGCAACCGTCTTTGAAATGATGCGATACAAAAACATTATGGGACAAAATGAGAAAACTCCTGCCCTTTCTCACCTGATCTACACGCTGTTCACTCACGCTGAAGGGCTTACAGATCAATTATTTGAACATAAAAAGAAAGTCAAGGTATTAGTTCTGAGTGAGTATGACTTTGCCCACCCAGAATTCTTGATTTCTCTCTACGAATTCCATACTTCAAATAATATCCAGTATGAAACTTGGGATAAAGAAACCCTTAACATCGAAGAAATCATGGATAGTGACTACGATGCTATTGTCACTAATTTTGATATCAAAGGCCTCGAAGACATGCTCGTCATTAATATCAGTCGACTATCTATCCTGCAAGTTGTCAACGAACTCAATAAGATTTCTATGCAAGATTTATAAATTTAAAAACCTCCTAGAAAATATCTAGGAGGTTTTTAATAATCTATGTTTTCTCTAAAGAATCATGAACCAATCACATTATTCAAAATCAACAGTATTATTCTTAATCACAAGCTTGGTATGAGCTGTTATATATTGTCGGTCAAGGGTTGTTGTAATTTCCCCTTCACCATTTATAATATGCCAAGCTCCATCTTTATGAACCACCATAGCAACTTCTTGTTTGTTTTTATCTTCATTCTTAACAGCCAAGGCATAGGCGTCATCGACCCCTTCTAGCAAGAGTTCTTTGTTGCTACTGAGTGTCAGTAGATAATAGGCTCCGTCTCGAACACCAATATTGTATTGATTATTAACAAATATGGTTTTGTCGTAGCTAGGTCTTGGTTCAGAAGTTCCTGATCCGTTTCCAAGGATATCCTTAAAAGTATCCTTTTGCTTTTCTGCCTCAGCCTGTTCTTGGGATTTGATAAATTCCTGAACTGCAGCAATCTTTTCACTCTCTTGTTTCTTTGAAGCTCTCATTTGATGAATCACTACAGTCCGAATCAAAAACGAACTTGCAAACAAGAGTCCTATGATAGATGAAATTTTCCCCTTTTTCATTTCCGCCCCAATCTCCTTATACTTCACTATTAACTACTTTTCTATAGTATAACAAGATTTTTATAGGTTGACAAGAAATGTTGGAATTCAGTAACAGGACTTCCTTATTCCACCGTTACAGACTTAGCAAGGTTCCGTGGTTTATCCACATCAAGGCCACGGTGAAGGGTTGCAAAGTAAGCGACTAGTTGCGTTGGTACGACCATTGAGATTGGTGAGAGGTAAGGGTGTACGGTCGTAAGAACGATGTCGTCTGTATCTTTAGCAACATTTTCTTCTGCGATGGTGAGGACCTTAGCGCCACGCGCTGCCACTTCTTGGATATTTCCACGAGTGTGGTTGGCAAGGACTGGGTCTGACAAGAGAGCTAAAACTGGTGTTCCATCTTCAATCAAAGCAATCGTTCCATGTTTGAGTTCTCCAGCCGCAAAGCCTTCACATTGGATGTAAGAAATCTCTTTGAGTTTGAGACTAGCTTCCATAGCCACATAGTAGTCTTGACCACGTCCAATGTAAAAGGCATTCCGTGTTGTTTCAAGAAGGTCACGAACCTTAGCATCAATCAATTCTTTCTCTGAAAGTGTTGACTCGATAGACTGAGCCACGATAGACAACTCGTGAACCAAGTCAAAGTCTTGAGCTTTTTCGTTGCCATTTGCTTCACCAACTGCTTTTGCAAGGAAGGCAAGGGCTGCGATTTGCGCAGTATAAGCCTTAGTTGATGCTACGGCAATTTCAGGACCTGCATGAAGCAACATAGTATGGTTGGCTTCACGTGACAGAGTTGAACCAGGCACGTTTGTCACTGTCAAGCTTGGGATTCCCATTTCATTGGCCTTAACCAAAACCTGACGGCTATCAGCTGTTTCACCAGATTGGCTGATAAAGATGAAAAGGGGTTTCTGGCTAAGAAGTGGCATACCGTAACCCCACTCAGAAGAGATACCGAGTTCAACTGGTGTATCTGTCAATTCTTCCAACATCTTCTTAGAAGCAAACCCTGCGTGGTAAGATGTTCCAGCTGCAAGAATGTAGATGCGGTCTGCCTCTTGAACAGCCTTGATGATAGCTGGGTCTACCACTACTTGACCAGCCTCATCTGTGTAAGCTTGGATCAACTTACGCATCACCGTTGGTTGCTCATCGATTTCCTTGAGCATGTAGTAAGGGTAAGTTCCCTTACCGATATCAGACAAATCAAGTTCAGCAGTGTAGCTAGCACGCTCACGACGATTGCCATCATAGTCTTGAACTTCAACGCTATCAGCTTTCACGATTACTAACTCTTGATCATGGATTTCCATGTATTGGTTGGTTTCACGAATCATAGCCATAGCATCTGAGCAGACCATGTTATAGCCTTCTCCAAGACCAATCAAGAGTGGTGATTTATTCTTGGCTACATAGATGACATCTGGATTTTCAGAGTCAATCAAGGCAAAAGCATAAGAACCACGAATGATGTGAAGAGCTTTTTTGAAGGCTTCAAGTACTGACAAGCCGTCTTCTTCCGCAAATTTTCCAATCAAGTGAACGGCGATTTCTGTATCTGTTTGTCCCTTGAAGTTGTGCCCTGCAAGGTATTCTTCCTTAATTTCAAGATAGTTTTCGATCACCCCATTGTGGACCAAGACAAAACGTCCTGTCTCAGAGCGATGTGGGTGAGCGTTGTCTTCTGTTGGTTTACCGTGAGTGGCCCAACGAGTATGTCCAATACCAGTTGTCCCCTCAACGTCAGCTGTCTTAGCAGACAATTCTGCGATACGGCCAACTGCTTTCACCAAATAGCTTTCAGCACCACCTAGAACAAAAATCCCCGCAGAATCATAGCCACGGTATTCGAGCTTTTCAAGCCCTTGAATCAAAATATCAGTTGCATTTGTGTTTCCAACAACACCAACAATTCCACACATAGTATATACGACACAGGCAGGCTGCGCTTTCTCCTTATCGAAATTGGTATAGTCTGATTTTCTGTTTTTAGAATCAGTGAAAACAGTATATACTTGTTTCTTTCACTTGTCAAGAATAAAAATTGGTATAGCTCAATTGTTTTTAAACAGCAAACAAAAAAACCATTCAAGAAATAGCTCTTGAACGGCTTAGAAATATAGCTAATCAACTGATATCCATACCCTATCTAACACTAGATATCATAGTTTATCTTTTCTCACCCCTCGTAGCCAATTATTTATTAGGGTGGATGGGATAAGTACTTTCAAAAGTATCCACTATCTCTACTAAATGATCATCCAAATAGGCCATAGCTTGATTTCTGATTGGAGCAGGAATTCCATAGTAGGCTTGCGCAAGACCTCCACAGATGGCAGCGATGGTGTCGCTATCTCCTCCGATGGAAATAGCATTTCTGATAGCATCTTCAAAATCTTGTGACTCGAAAAAGGCTTGGAAGGCCTGAGGAACTGACCCTTGACAAGTCACATCAAAGCTATAGTCCTCACGGATTTGGTCCAAGGTAAAGTCCATGGGATAATAATTTTTATCGATGTAGTCTCTGATTTCATGGCGGTTAGAACCAGTTCTAGCCAAGAAGATAGCTACTGCAACTGCTTCTGCACCTTTTAGCCCCTCAGGATGGTCGTGGCTGACTTCTGTCACTGCTTGGGACAAAGCCTTTGCCTGCTCTATGCTATCTGCCGCAAAACCAACAGGGCTGATTCTCATGGCAGAGCCATTGCCATAACTACAATAGTGTTGAGGATCCTCTGAAAAGATCCAGTAGAAAAAATGACCGCCATAGCCACAATTTGGATATTGTCTCCCTATCTCTTGCATGTATTTCACTGCATTTTTCGAGAGTTGACTCCAGTCTTCCCTACTAGCCAATAAGGCTTTAGCAACCGCCAACGTCATGATACTATCGTCGGTCGGACAAGAATCCTGGGTGAACAAATCAAACTCTTTACTCTTATGATTATCCGCCTCAAATCGGGAACCAATAATATCTCCAATAACTGCTCCTAGCATAAGCTACCTCCTAGAAGTTTTTCTCCTGTTCCCAGGTAATACTTCATGAATTTTCTTCATTATACCATGTTTACTAATGTTTCGGTATTTCCTATGCAATCTACGGGCACTTTTGTTTCAGTCCGAGATAGGTATAGGTTCGAGTACGTGGACAATCTTTTTCCATCTTCACTCTAAAATAAAACCGATGTTCCCTTCCGTCCGTGGCATTTTCCTTATTCAAGACAAAGTAGTCCTTTTGGTTAATGGCCATGGTTCGTAGAATATCATCAATCAAGAAAGTCAGAGGTACATTCATGGCAGAGTATTTTTGGAAATCTTCTTCAAAGCGGATGTAATCATCTGAGAAGTAATCCATCTGCAATCTGTTTTCATATAACTCTTTTCTAGTCATCAACTTCCTCCTGACACAGTTGGATTGTGAGAATATCATCAACCCTTATTAATCGATAACCTTCATCCGTTCTAATAGAGATTTCTTGAGGAGATAATTCTCTTACTTCACCCAATATGGTGCTTTTATGATTTTTCTCCTTGACCATAAAAGAGCCTTTTAGTCGTCCAACGTAGAGCTGAGAAAGTAGCAACAACTTCTCGACTGGATTCAAATCTGTCGATAAATCAACACGATTTTTTTCTGCACTGAGTGAACTGGTATGCTCCGATAGAAAAAAGCCCATCCACTTCTGCATGCCTGGATCCTGATAATCCCTCGCGGATTGGAAGGGCAAATAAGAGCGATCAATCATTTTAGTCCATCTAATCCTCCAGCAGAGTGTCCTCCGATCAGCTTACTTCTGGCAATACTTCTCGATGCATCCTCTAAGGAAGTCGCCTTCAAAAGGGAAGTAAAGCCGAATTGCTCTCGAATAGAATCAATGGCAGTCTGGAGCCTTTCTTCTTTTTCTACTTTATCAACATCATCAAAAAGGGAAATCATCGCAAAGGATTCATCCACAAATCCTGAATAACTAACGGCAACACTCCTGACAGCCCCAGAAGTATATTTGCTATGGAATAATTTCAGTACATAACTGACCAAAAGACTCGTACTGTTGGTCGGCTCCACCTTCATCTGGGTATGGATGGAGCGTTTTTGTTCCTGCTTAGAAAATCCAAGATGAATAGACACCACTGTCGTCTTCTTTCTGGCCCGTCGAAGCCTGATAGCCACCTGCTCAGCCATCTCTCGAAGGATAATTTCGATATCTCGCTGTTTGACATAGTCTCTCGGTAAAATTTGCGAATTGCCCAAGCCGTGAGATTTGGCTTTATAGGGCTTGTGAACATTACTCTCGTCAATCCCATTGGCATGAAACCACAAGCGTAGTCCAGCTTGGCCAAGTTCCTTCTTCAGGACATCAGGATTGCTATTGGCTAATTCCTTAATCGAATAGATTTCCAGGCTATTCAAGCGTTTCTCCATCCGATGCCCAATCCCCCAAAAGTCGGTCATCTTTGGAATGGACCAGACCTTGTCTTCCACATCCTGGTAAGACCAATTGGCTCGCATGGTCGGTGTGTGCTTGGCTTCATTATCCAAGGCCAACTTAGCAAGCAGAGGATTAGCGTTAGACATGCCGACCGTCGAGTAAATCCCCGTCTGCCGCCAGATATCTCTCTGGATCCGAGCCGAAAGCATATCTAGCTTATCTTTGCGAGAAATCTGCTGATCTGGGACAAAATAATTGAGCGAACTGGTTAGATCAATAAAGCCTTCATCAATTGAATAAGGATAAATATCATCTGGACTGCCATAATTCTGGAAAATGCGCTGAATTTCCATATTGACCGCGATATACTTATCCATCCGAGGAGGGACAATGACAGTCACCCGAGCCCAATCTTCGATAAATTTCACATAGTCCGGGTCTGTCCGTAAGCCTTGTTTTTTGGCATTATAGTAGGAAAATTTACGCGTTTTGATATCAAAGGGGAGGTCATAGGCACGGCCTACATTTGCTTTCCCAAAAACCTTTTTAAACATAGGCGAGGAGGCAAGAATAAGCCCAACAGAATTATCCGCCCGACTCATGACACAAAGGGAGGTTTTGAGGGGATGGAGTCCTCTTTCTACACACTCAACGCTAGCATAAAAGGACTTCATATCGACAAAGGCAATATCACTTTGGGGCTCTCTGGAATAATCAAAGTAGCCCATAGACTATCCCTCCATTGGCACAAAGTTACCTACGATAATTCCCACAATCCGCGGATCTTCTTCGTAAGAAATGTGAATATCCTTATATTTAGGATTGATGGAGACCAAACGCAGACCATCTTCTTCTCGATAGACCCGTTTGATATAGGTCTGGTTATTGCAAACCACTGCATAGACCGCTCCGTCATAATCAAATCCGGTCTCTCGAATCAGAGCCACTGAACCATTTTGATATTTGGGTTCCATGGAATCTCCAGACACCCATGAAGCAAAATCGTGAGCCAGTTCCTCATTAAAGTAAACCGTATCAAAGTTACGATCATCATAAACTGAAGCACCAATACCAGCCGACATGCGTTCATAGACATGATACTCGTAGAGTTTTTCCGAAATAAGCGTCACCTTCTTGGCTTGTTCTTCTTGAGCCAAGTTGCGAGCATAGACTACCACCTTCTCTTTTCCTTTATTGGAAAGGCTATTATAGAGGCGGACAATTTCGATTTGAGTAAAATAGCCTTTTGGTACTTTTAAGATTTTCTCTAGCTGACGAACCTTTTCTTCAGAAGGCTCTTTAACTCCACGTTCCCAAGCTGAATAGGCCTGAAAACTAATACCAAGCTGCTCTGCAATCTCTTTTTGTGTTAGCTTTAGCTCTTTTCTCCGAGCCTTAAGTTTTTCTGGTTGGTACATGATTTACCTCCTAGTTTGATGTTTTCATCATCGGTTGACTCTATTTCTGAAACTCAACCATTTTGGTTTAGTTTTATTATATAAAAAAAGTAGATGAATGTCTAGTGGAAAAATCCAACTTTAAACCCTACTTCCTTCATCTTCATAAAATGATCATGACTCACAAATAAAGAAGAAAGGCGGTGGGACAGAAATCGATAGACAAAGTCTCGATTTCGTAGTCCCAGCCCCGCGAGGATGATTAGGAGCTTTTTGGAGTCTAAAAGACGAACAAAAAGTTCAATCAGCTACCGCGTCAAAGTTTGATTGCTAATAAAAAGTGAGGTCGGGATCTTTTGTCCCAACCTCTTATCATTTAGTCTACTTTATAAAAAACTTGTTCTGAACTAGTTGGAGCAGCTTGACCAGCAATCAGCCTATTTTGAGTTAAATCAGTATCTAACCCATCCATAATAAGTCCAGCAGGGTAAATACTCATTCCATAGCCTGAGATACCATCTCTAATGCTGAATTCAATCGTTCCATGGCTACCCATGCGCACTTTTTCAATATTCCCACTGTTTACTAGTCCATTTTTATCGAATGTAAACTCTTGCCCGAGTCCATTTCTCCAAGTTCCAACTAGAGTCGAGAAATCTCCATTGAGAATAGCTTGCTCATCTATTTTTTGTGATTTAGCATTCGTTTGCTCTTCTTGTATCGAAGGTTTTTCCTCCGTAGTCGTAATACTATCTTGAGTAGTTGTTAAACTAGTGGTCGTTGTTGCACTTGTTGTACTAGTTGATGTCGTACTAGTAGTAGAAACTTGTTCTGTTGGAGTACTTACTGCTTCTGCATCTTGCTTCTTATGATTAAAGAAGAACATAAAACTTATCAGTACTATAGCAATTAAGCAACTTAACAGAATCAAAATCCAATTGATACCTTTTCCTATTTTCATTTATAACTCCTTTAAATTATTCGTATTTAATTATATCATACTAAACTGATACTAGGAAGAAATTGTATAAGACAAAGACTAGTGGTGAGAATTTTGGGGGTGAACTCTCTTATTGAGGATTAAAAAAGAACACCCCGAAAGGTGCTCTTTGTAAGTATAGTCATTCTTTCGAAGAACGTTTACTAAACTGTAATGCTTTACGAGCTTTCTTCAATCCTATCCTCTTTCTTCTTATCCTAACAAAGTTTGTAATATTGGAATAACAACGATAAATAGAACCGTACTTAGAGTCACCACATTCGTAGAGAATTCCACATCTCCTTTGCCCTGATTAGCAAGGATCGGGAGAACAGCTAGAGCTGGTGTCGCGGACTGAATCATAAAGGTCTTAAATTCTACTGTCTCCATATTTGGTGCAAAGAACTTCAATACAAGAAGCATGATTAGAGGAGCTAGGATAAAGCGTCCAACTAAAGTGAC
The DNA here is from genome assembly GCF_023110115.1 of Streptococcus sp. oral taxon 431. GTDB lineage: Bacteria > Bacillota > Bacilli > Lactobacillales > Streptococcaceae > Streptococcus. The sequence continues at coordinate 43,811 of NZ_JALDVP010000009.1, forward strand.
AATTGTATCTTTATCAAAAGTAATAGTATTCAAGCCTGCCTTTGCAAGAACGATACCAATATAAATCAGAGATAGGGGAGTAACGATATTTCCAACATAGGTTAAGGTATTCGTTGCGAAATCTGGAATAGAGATTCGGAGAATCAAAAATAGCAGAGCTACAAGAAAACCTACAAGCGGAGCTGGTAGCAATTTCTTCCAGTCAAATTTACTTGTCTCCTTACTTTGACCCGATTTACTGTCGCTCGTCATCAAATACACGCCCAATGTCCAGGTGGAAATCGTGTTGGTGATATAGTAAATTAAGAAATAAGGAAGAGCCTGATCCCCAAAAAGAGCAACGTTTAAAGGTAAACCAATAAAAATAGTATTAGCATTCACAAAGGTATTCATCATGGTTCCTCGCCGTCCTGGACGAACCTTGAAAACCACAACTGCAATATAAGCTACGATATAACCCAAGATAAAGGCCACAAATGTATAAAGGAGACCTCCAGAAAGACTGATTAGTTTATCTAGTGTCAGGTATTTCATTACCGACACAAAGATTGACGCTGGCAAGGCTACATTCATGATCAAACGAGATAGGTTAGGTCCAAAGGCATCTCCAAACCATCCCTTCACCTGAAGAATATACCCCAAAACAATAATAGCGATAATCGGAATGATACTCGTAATCGAGGTTAAAAAGAGTGACATAGGCATCCTTTCTAAATTACTTAAGTCCACAGCCCATACAAATCTGTCGCTAGTGAAGGATAGGCAGCAGCAGTGAATTATTTATACTCTGGATACCACTTCAAATCACGAACTGCTTTAGCCATATCTGTTTCCTTAGCATGCGCAAGACCTTGCTCTTGTGCTTTTTTAGCGACTGCTTCTGCTACTTTAATAGAAACATCTGCTACATACTTGAATGGTGGCAAGACAGGAGCTCCTGGTTGGCCTGGATTGACAATACCACTCAATGAATGAGCCGCTGCTCCAATCATTTCATCAGTCAAAAGACTTGCTTCAGAAGCCAGCATACCTAGACCAAGACCTGGGTAAATCAAGGCATTATTGGCTTGACCAATCACATAGTCGACACCTTTATAAGAAACTGTATCAGCAGGAATTCCTGTTGCGACAAAAGCTTTGCCATCTGACCATTCAATCAAATCTTTGGCACTAGCTTCAGCCAGTTTGGTTGGATTTGACAAAGGGAAAATCATTGGACGTTCTGTATTTTCACACATAGCCTCTACTATTTCTTTAGTGAAGGTATTAGGTTGAGTCGAAGTTCCTACAAGAATGGTTGGCTTCACAGTCTTCACTACTTCAAGCAGGTCAGTCAATTTGTCTGCATTACTAAAGTCAGCACGTTTCTTAGCAAATGGTTTTTGTTGAGGGGTTAGGTCATCCATGTCATCAAAGAGAAGACCTTGTTTATCAACCATAAAGAAACGTTTATAGGCTTCTTCTTCAGAAAGACCTTCACTCACCATTTCACGAAGAACACGAGCGGCAATTCCTGCGCCCGCAGTACCACCACCATAGCAGAGATAAACTTGATCTGTTAATTTTTCACCACTAATATCCAGTGAACCAAAGATACCACCTAAGGTAACGATTCCTGTACCTTGAATATCATCATTAAAAGTTGGAATTTGTTTCCGATATTTTTCAAGAATATTGGCAGCATTCGAGCGACCGAAATCTTCCCAGTGAAGGTAGAGTTTAGGAAAGAGACGTTCTGCTGTTTGAACAAATTGATCAATGAAGTCGTAGTAACGATCTCCGCGAACCCGTTCGTGACGATTCCCTAAGTAATTAGGGTTGTTACGAAGTTCTTCACGGTTAGTCCCTGCATCAATAACTAAAGGAAGAACCATAGAAGGATCGATTCCAGCAGCACCCGTGTAGACCATCAATTTCCCAACAGAAATATCGACACCATTTGTTCCCCAGTCACCGATTCCAAGAATTCCTTCAGCATCTGTTACAACAATGAGACGAATCTCGCGTTCCCCAGCAGCATTTTTCAAAGTGGCTTCAATATTTTCAGGATGATTAATATCAAGATATCCAGCATATTGGGGATCTACAAAGAGGTCACTATAGCCTTCAATGGTATCTGCAATGGTTGGATCGTATACAATTGGATTGAATTCCTCCAAATGTTGAGAAAAGAGGTAATAGAAAAGAGTTCGGTTGGTGTTAAAAATTTCCATTAGGAAAAGACGCTTTTCCAAATCATTGGCTTTTGTTTGCATTTGTGCATAAGTTTGCGCCGCTTGTTCTTCAATCGTTTGAACATACGGTGGAAGTAAACCAATAAGGCCTAGTTCCTTTCGCTCCTCTAAGGTAAAGGCAGTTCCCTTATTAAGGAAAGGATTGTTTAAAATATCATGTGCAGTCATAGTGCAACCTCCTTTTTACTTCTATTATACTACTTAAATGAATTGTTTGGAAAACTTTGTCGTTTAAAAAATACGATTATGTACGTATATGTTATAATGAGTCTACGAGAACAATTTTCTAATAAGCTCTTTTTTACTTAAAACACTTTTATTGATGATATTTCAAGTTGTTAAATTTTATAAAGTCCTGAACTCATGAAACTCTCGATGATCACTCTTTACTAAAAGTTTCGAGTGAAAGAAACTAATCATACAAATTGGCAATCCGAATTAAAATAAATATTATATAAGTTTGTTATACAATACTTTGTATTTTTTAAGATGTTTTTTTGTCATGCAAAACTTGTATTCTATTTATATGACGAATAAAAACTATTTACAACAATATATTTCCCAAAAAGTGAAATATTTTCGAACACAGAAAAAAATGAGCCAGGAAGAACTTTCGGAACAAGCGGGTCTCGGGCTTAAGTATATCAATCAACTTGAAAACCAAAATGTGAATCTGACCATTCACAGTCTTGAAAAAGTGATTGTCGCCCTAAAGATGACCCCAGAGGAATTTTTCAATTTTGATAGCCTTGAATCAACCTCTGATAAGACCGACAATCTTTCACTCAAAAGAATCAACATGAAGATTAAACAGCTCCCTATTGATAAACGAGAAAAGATGTTGGTCATTTTTGAAAGTATCTTAGATAACCTTTGATATCCCTGACTCACTTACATTTTAACCGGCGAATACTCGTATAGTCAAATTGTAGGATACGGATAAAAATTATTTATCTGGTGATTTCCACTTATTTTCCTTCTCCAACTAATGAAAGTGAGCCCATATGAATTTAAAGGATCTACAATATTTTTATGACCTCTGCCAGCTTCAATCCTATACGGAAGTAGCAAAACAACACAAAGTCAGCCAACCATCTATTTCTTATGCCATCAAGCGCTTAGAGGAATCTTTTAATTGCAAATTGATTCACCACGATCCCTCGCATCGTTCCTTCAAACTAACTCCTCAAGGGCAAATCCTTCTAAAGCATACAGAAAAGATCTTACCTGAGGTCATTTCTACTCGCAAAGAAATCAATCGTTCCTTGGCCCAATACTCTACTGTAGGATTTCCTCCTATTATCATTCAGTATCTCTTTGCTGCCTTAAACGAAAAAGATAAATTCGATTTTTTAAAAAAGGTACGCCCTATCCGCGGTGGCTCCGTAGAGTTATTAAATCTTCTCCTCAAGGGAGACCTTGATGCAAGCCTACTCGGCTTGATTGAACCACTCAATCATCCTTCAATAGAGACACATGAACTCTTTCATAAAGAACTGTATGTCGTTTTATCTAAGAACCACCCTCTTGCTACTGCTCCTTCCCTCACTTTTGAAGATTTAGTAGATCAATCCTTTATACTTTTAGACGAACACTTTGTTCACCTGAAAGCTTTTGAACTACTTAATCAAAAGTATCAAAACAAGGCAGAAATATTCTTTAAGAGTGACGACATTGTCATCATTAAAGAACTTTTAAAGAAAGGGATTGGCCTTAGTTTACTGGCTGATATCGCACTTTCTGATGAAGATGATGATTTAATAAAAATCCCTCTAATACCGGAGGACCAGATCACATTTACAGTTTATTATGCTTATCTCAAATCAGCTACACTGTCATCAGAAGCAGAAGCCTTATTTCATCTCATTAAATCATATGAATAGAAAAAACTCTAACTATCAACTACCTGATAGCTAGAGTTTTTTTAAGACCTGGTTGGAAAAGTCTGGATTTCAGTTGAATTAAAAACAGCGTAATATCAAGCGCTCACTAAATTCTATCTGCTTTTTTATGTCAAAAAAACTGAATGAGTTTGATTGAAATAGGGGAAATACAAAAAACAAAATATCAACTACTAGAAATTGAAAATTTTTATTCTTGTATAGGCTCTAAGACTAACGTGAAACGATATAGTTTTTATGGCTTAAATATTGAGAGCATAAAATTTAACATTCTATAAACTAATCCAGGCGGATATTCAAATATTGTAGAAGTGAACACTTTTTCGTATATCTTACTAATTAATCATCCCCAAAGCAATCATCAATCACATGACTGACAT